>NZ_JBXAPN010000003.1:0-1089574 GCF_058803975.1 Bradyrhizobium sp. GW821-FHT13H06
GGCCGGGACAAGCCCGGCCATGACGCTGTGGAAACAGTCGGTACCCATAGCCACGTCTCATATGCGATAGCCCTGCCGCAAGCGGGGAGAGGGGGAAGATAGAGCTTACATGGCCGCAATCGACTATGATCTCGAACTACGGCGCGCCGGCGCATATGCGACCGGCGGCTGGCGGCGCGTGCTGTTCATGGCGCAGCGGCATGTGCTGGGCGCGGCCGGCCTCGTCATCATAGCGGTGTTCGTGCTGACCGCGATCTTCGCCGACTTCATCGCGCGCTACGATCCGCTGACGGTCGATTCCGCCCGCGCGCTGGCCCGCCCGAGCCTGGCGCACTGGATGGGCACCGATTCCTTCGGCCGCGACGTGTTCAGCCGCATCATCCACGGCGCGCGGATCTCGCTCGCGGTCGGGCTCGGTTCGACCGCGCTCGGCGGCACGATCGGCGTCATCGTCGGCCTCACCTGCGGCTATCTCTCGGGCTGGGTCGATCTCGTCTTCCAGCGCGTCTCCGACGTTCTCCAGGCGCTGCCGCTTCTGGTGCTGGCCCTGGTGATGACGGCGGCGCTCGGCCCTTCGCTGCCCAATGTGATCATCGCCATCGCCATCCCGCTGATCCCGACGGTCGCGCGCGTCATCCGCGCCAATACGCTGGCGCTGCGCGAGCAGCCCTTCGTGGAAGCCGCCAAGTCGATCGGCATGAGCGAGATGCGGATCGCGCTGCGCCACGTGCTGCCGAACACGCTGGCGCCGCTGATCGTGCTGGCGACCGCGCAGCTCGGCTCGACCATCCTCACCGAAGCCTCGTTGTCCTTCCTCGGCCTCGGCATTCCCGAGCCTTATCCGTCATGGGGGCGCATGCTGTCGGAATCCGCCGCCGAATATGTCCGCACCGCGCCGTGGCTCGTGATCTTCCCGGGCATCGCGATCAGCCTCGCCGTATTCGGCGCCAACCTGTTCGGCGACGCCCTGCGCGACATCCTGGATCCGAGGCAGCGCGGCTGATGGCGGACAAATCCGATCTCGTGCTCGACGTCAGGAACCTGAAGACGGTGTTCTTCACCAATTCCGGCCTGTTCAAGGCCGTCGACGATCTCTCGTTCAATGTCAGACGCGGCGAGACGCTGGCGATCGTCGGCGAATCCGGCTGCGGCAAGAGCGTCACCGCGCTGTCCTTGATGCGGCTCGTGCCCGATCCGCCCGGTCGCATCGTCGGCGGCTCCGTCACGCTCGAAGGCACCGAGCTGCTGTCGCTGGATGAAGCGCAGATGCGCGCGGTCAGGGGCAACCGCATCTCCATGATCTTCCAGGAGCCGATGACCTCGCTCAATCCGGTGATGCGGATCGGCGACCAGATCGTCGAGGCGGTGCGGCTGCACCGGAGCATCACGGCGAAAGAGGCCCATGCCATCGCGATCGAGATGCTGCGCCTCGTGCGCATTCCCGAGCCGGCGCGACGCGCGCGGGAATATCCGCATCAGCTGTCCGGCGGCATGCGCCAGCGCGCGATGATCGCGATGGCGCTGGCCTGTCGGCCGGCGCTGCTGATCGCGGACGAGCCGACCACCGCGCTCGACGTCACCATCCAGGCGCAGATCCTGGCGCTGATCCTCGACCTTCAGAAGGAGCTCGGCACCGGCCTCGTGCTGATCACGCACGATCTCGGCGTCGTCGCGCAGACGGCGCAGCGCGTGATCGTGATGTATGCGGGGCGAAAGGTCGAGGAGGCCAGCGTCGAGGCGCTGTTCGCCTCACCGATGCATCCCTATACGCGCGGGTTGATGGCCTCGATCCCGGCCGTCCCGGCATCCGGTGTCCCGGCGCAGGCGCGGCTGAACGAGATCCCCGGCACGGTGCCCTCGCTGGTGGGGCTGCCGAAGGGCTGCGCCTTCGCGCCGCGCTGCAAGCTCGCCATCAAGCGCTGCGAGGCCGAGTATCCGCCGCTGGCCGACTGGGGCGGCGGCCATCTCGCTGCCTGCTGGCGCGCGGAAGACGTCGCGGAGGTGGCATGACCGAAGCGCTGCTCGAAATCACCGACCTCAAGAAGCACTACCCGGTGCGCGCCGGCGTGTTGCGCCGGCAAGTCGGCACCGTGCATGCGGTCGACGGCGTCTCGTTCGCGCTCGGGACCGGCGAGACGCTCGGCCTCGTCGGCGAATCCGGCTGCGGCAAGTCCACGGTGGCGCGGAGCGTGCTGCGGCTAGTCGAGCCGACCTCGGGCCAGATCCGGCTCGACGGCGAGGACATCACCCATCTGTCGAAGACGGCACTGCGCCCGCACCGGCGTTCGATGCAGATCGTGTTCCAGGACCCGTTTGCCTCACTCAATCCGCGCATGACTGCGGGCGACATCGTCGGCGAACCCATCGCCGTGCATGGCCTTGCAAGCGGCAAGGCGCTGGCGGCGCGCGTCGCACAGCTGTTCGAACAGGTGGGCCTGCGGCCCGACCAGATGCGCAACTTCCCGCATCAGTTCTCCGGCGGCCAGCGCCAGCGCATCTGCATTGCGCGGGCCCTGGCGCTGGGGCCGCGCCTGATCGTCTGCGACGAGCCGGTGTCCGCGCTCGACGTCTCGATCCAGGCGCAGGTGATCAACCTCCTGATCGACCTGCAGCGCCAGCACGGCTTCTCCTACCTCTTCATCGCCCACGACCTCGCCGTGGTCGCCCATATCAGCCACCGCGTCGCCGTGATGTATCTCGGCCGCATCGTCGAGATCGCGGACAAGGACGAGCTGTTCCGCAACCCCCGACATCCCTACACGCAGGCCCTGCTCGCCTCGGTGCCCGTCGCCAACCCGCTCGCGAAGAAGCTGACTCCGCTGGTCGACGGCGACGTGCCGAGCCCGGTCAACCCGCCTTCGGGCTGTGCGTTTCACACGCGCTGCCGGTTCGCGATGGAACGCTGCAAGACGGAGCGGCCGGCGTTGGTGGACGCCGGCGACGGGCACCAGGTGGCGTGCTTGCTCAATGAGGGGACGGGGCGCGGCCAGTAGGCCGCAACGCCCGGATCACCGGCCAGGCCGCCAACGCCGCGGCCAGATGCTTGAGCGTGTGGCCCGAGACGATGTGCCCCGTCGCTTCGAACACCGTCGCGTCACCGAGTTCGAAGAATTTCGCCAGCACATAGAAGAAAATCACGCCGCCGAGCGGCACGCCGAGCGCACCCGGCAGCGGCCGTGCGAACGCCAGTCCCACGGCGAGAGCCATGCCGCCGAACTGCACGACCGCCCATGGAGTGAGATTCTCGTGTGCCACCCAGGCCGCGAGCAGGCCCGCAACCATCATCAGCACCAGCACCGCTTCGCCTGCGCGCACGCTGATGCGCTCGCTGGCCGCGATGCCAAGAAAGCCCGCGAACGCCACCGCCATGCCGACGCGATCGGCCACGAGCCGCTGCGGCATGTCGGGGTCCAGATGATAGAAGCCTGAGCCCAAGCAGGTGAGGATCAGTCCGATGAAGAACCAGCCTGCACCCACGGGCGCATCATTGCGGGCGCGCAGCCGCTCTGTGCCCCAGACGCCCATCGCGAGGAAGGCGAGATTGCTCAGCACGTCGCCGGCATTGGGCACACCCAGCCAGGGGCGGGTGTCAACGAAATGCGGGATGTGCCAGGCGGCGGCAGGCAGCGCAGGAGCGAGCAGCACCACCAGCGCAAGGACGAACAGCATGCCGGCCAGGCATTTTTCGCGGACCGTTGATACGGCGAACGGCAGCCGGCTGGACACTGAGGGGAGGGCGGCGTCCGTCTCTCGAGCGGGATCAGTTGCGCGCGACATGCGAGCCTCCATGCGAATTGAACAATGTTCATATTTGTCGCACGAAAATGAACACCGTTCAATCCGAATTGCGCAGGGCACGATTCGCGACCTATCGTATTGAAACTCTTGGTATTTCACGATCAACAGGCGATGGGCACGGCGTTAACGGCGCTATACGCCGTTGCCCAGCCGATACTGCATTCGCGGCGCTACCCCGCCCCGATCTCCGCCACGATCCTGCCCGTCGTCACCTGCTCGCCTTCGGCGACGTCGATTGCCGCGACGACGCCGTCGAGGCCGGCCTTGTGGACGTGCTCCATCTTCATCGCTTCCAGCGTCAGCACCGGCTGGCCCGCGGTGACGCGGTCGCCCGGCTTGACCAGGACAGCGACGACGCGGCCATTCATGGCGGCACGGACCTTGCCGTCACCGCCATTGCTTGCTGCAGCCTTCGGCGCCGCCAGCGTGAGATCGATCGCCGCAAGCGGGATGCCGCGATGCTGGAGGTAGAGCCGGTCGGCATCGCGCAGGAATTTGGCGCTGTCCATCACGCCGTCATGGCGAAAACGGATCGCATCGGCATCGAGCTGCTCGATCTCGAACCTGTCCCGACGGCCATCGGTGGCGACGGTGTAGCTGCCATCGCGCTCGCGCGTGACTTCGAGCTCGTGGACGTGGCCAGCGATCTCGAGTTTCGCTGGAAGCGGGAACGTTGCGGACAGACTCCGACCACTCTGCCAGGCAGGCGCGCGCGGATTTGTGACGTAGAGCAGCAAGCCCGCCAACACCGTATCGAATGCAGCGCCCCTGCGCGGCGCCAGCAGCTCGTCGCGATACGCACCGATGAAGGCTGTCGTCGCCTCGCCCTTGGCAAAGCCGGAGTGACGCAGGCAGGAGATCAGGAACGCCTGGTTCGTGGTCACGCCAAACGCCGTGAGCTGCTCCAGGCCGACGATCAGCCGTCCCCTCGCCTCTTCGCGACTCGCACCATGGCTGATGATCTTGGCGATCATGGAATCGTAGAACGGCGGGATTTCGGAGCCCGACTGCAGCGCGTGCTCGACGCGGATGCCGTCGGGCACCTGCCAGCGCGCCATGCGGCCGGACTGCGGCATGAAATCCTGCGCGGCATCCTCCGAGCAGAGCCGCACCTCGATGGCATGGCCTTCGAAGCGGATGTCCTGCTGCTTCACCGGCAGCGGCTCGCCACGCGCGACACGCAGCTGCAACTCGACGAGATCGAGCCCGGTGACCGCCTCGGTCACGGGATGCTCCACCTGGAGACGCGTGTTCATCTCCATGAAGTAGAACTCGCCACGCTCGTCGAGCAGGAACTCCAGCGTCCCCGCCCCTTCGTAGCGCAGCGCCTTGACCGCGGCGACCGCGACCTCTCCCATCCTCGCGCGCAACTCGGGCGTGACTGCGGGCGACGGCGCCTCCTCGATCAGCTTCTGGTGCCGCCGCTGCACCGAGCAGTCGCGCTCGCCGAGATGGATGGCGTTGCCGTGGCTGTCGCCGAACACCTGGATCTCGATATGGCGCGGGTTCTGGATCGCACGTTCCAGGATCACGGCGGGGTCGCCGAACGCGGCCTTCGCCTCGGAACGCGCACTGCGCAGCGCATCGGGAAACGAGGCCGCGTCGGCCACGAGCCGCATGCCGCGTCCGCCGCCGCCGGCGACCGCCTTGATCATCACGGGAAAGTCGATCTTTCTGGCTTCCGCCAGCATGACCTCGTCACCCTGCTCGACCCCTTGATAGCCGGGCACGATGGGCACGCCGGCCTTCTTCATGATCTCCTTGGCGCCGGCCTTGTTGCCCATCGCCGCGATCGCCTGCGGCGACGGGCCGATGAAGACGAGACCGGCCTCCTTGCAGGCGCGGGCGAACTCCTCGTTCTCGGCGAGAAAGCCGTAGCCGGGATGGACGGCATCCGCGCCGCTCGCCTTTGCGGCCCCGATGATCGCGGGAATGCTGAGATAGGATTGCGCCGGAAGCGCTTCGCCGATGCGCACGGCCTGATCGGCGTGCTTCACGTGGAGCGCATCGCGGTCGGCATCCGAGTAGACGGCGACGACGCCGAGACCGAGCCGGCGTGCGCTACGCATGACGCGCAATGCAATCTCGCCGCGATTGGCGATCAGGACCTTGAAGAACGGCCGGTGCTGCACTGATCCGTTCCTCATGGCCGGGCCACCGAAAACTGCATCCGCTGGGGTGTGCGCGCATCGCCCTCGCGGCAGATCGCGAGCGCTTCCGACAGCACCGCGCGCGTGTCGCGCGGATCGATCACTCCGTCGTCGAGCACGCGTGCGCTGGTGGAGAACACGTCCATCTGGCCGTCGAACACACCGACGATCTGCGCCTTCATGGCATCCAGCTTGTCCCTCTCGATCGGCTTGCCGCGGCGCGCTGCGGCGGCCTCGGTCACGATCGCCATGGTCTCGGCCGCCTGCTCGCCGCCCATCACGGCGGTCTTGGCATTCGGCCAGGAGAAGCAGAAGCGCGGATGGAAGCCGCGCCCGCACATGCCGTAATTGCCGGCTCCGAACGAGGCGCCGCAATAGATGGTGATCTGCGGCACCGTCGCCGAGGTGACCGCCTGGATCATCTTGGAGCCGTGCTTGATCATGCCGGCTTCTTCATAGGCCTTGCCGACCATGTAGCCGGTGGTGTTGTTCAGATAGAGCAGCGGCGTCCGGGTCTGGCAGCAGGCCTGGATGAAATGCGTCGCCTTGTTGGCGCCGGCGGGATCGAGTGGACCATTGTTGGTGATGATGCCGATGGCCTGCCCTTCGATGCGGGCATGCCCGCAGACCGTGGCAGGCCCGTAATTCGGCGCCATCTCGGTGAAATCGGAATCGTCGATGATGCGCGCGATCACCTGCTTCATGTCCACGGGGCGCTTGTGGTCCATCGGCATGATGCCTAGCAGTTCGTCCTGGTCGTAGCGCGGCGGCTTGAATTCTGGCGTCGCCCTGTCCGGCCGCTCCCACTTCAACGCCGCCATGATCTCGCGCGCGATGCGCAGGGCATCGCGGTCGTCCTCGGCGAGATAGTCGCCGAGACCGGAAACCTGTGTGTGCATCTCGGCGCCGCCGAGCTCTTCCTCGGTCGCAACCTCGCCGGTCGCGGCCTTCAACAACGGCGGACCCGCAAGGAAAGCACGGGTGCGGCCACGGACCATGACGATGTAGTCGGAAAGACCGGTCTGATAGGCGCCGCCCGCGGTGGACGAGCCATGCGTGACGGTGACGACCGGCAGGCCGGCCGCGGAAAGGCGCGCCAGATTGCGAAAGATGTTGCCGCCGCGGACGAAATCCTCGACGCGGTAGCGCAACAGATTTGCGCCGGCGCTTTCGACGAGCTGCACGTAGGGCAGCTTGTTCTCCAGTGCGAGTTCCTGCACCCGCAGCGTCTTGTCGAGACCGTAAGGCTGCAGCGCGCCGGCATCGATGCCGGCGTCGTTGGCGCTGACCATGCAGCGGATGCCCGAGACGAAGCCGATGCCGGCGATGACGCCGCCGCCGGGCACGCTCTTGTTCGGATCGGGCACGTCGAACATGTAGCCCGCGAGCGTCGACAGCTCGACGAAGGGCGCACCGGGATCGAGCACCAGGGCGACGCGTTCGCGCGGCAGCAATTGTCCGCGCTTGTGGAAGCGATCCTTGGCCGCGGCCGACGCCGCCCGCGTGCGCTCTTCCAGCGCGCGCATGCGGTCGATCAAGGCGAGCATGCCGTCACGGTTGGCATGGTAGGCGGCGCTGCCGGGGGAAACGGTGCTTTCGAGAATGGACATGGACTTGATCCTGCTCCTCATTGCGAGGAGCGAAGCGACGAAGCAATCCAGACTGCATCCGAGGAGAGATTCTGGATTGCTTCGCTTCGCTCGCAATGACGGGTGAGGCGATACCTTACCTGTTCGTCCCAAAGATCTTCCGCGCCTCGGCCGGGCTCGCGATCTCGCGGCCGGCACGCCGCGCGCAGGCGGCGACCGCTTCGATCAGCTGGCCGTTCGAGGTCACCTTCGTGCCGTCGGCGAGGTAGAAGGTATCCTCCAGCCCCGTGCGGAGATGGCCGCCGAGTTCGGCGCAGCGCTGGTGCAGCGGCCAGATCTCCTCGCGACCGATCGCGGTGACCTGCCAGTTCGCCTCGGGGCGCTTCAGCTTGATCAGGATCGGCAGCAGTTCGGGATCAGCAGGCATGCCGGAGGCAACACCCATCACGAAATTGTACTCGAGCGGGCCGTTGTACATTCCGACCTGGCGATACATGCCGACGCAGCGGACGATGCCGACATCGAAGCACTCGAACTCGGGGATGGTGCCGACCGCGTTCATGACGTCGAGATAGTCCTTCACCTTCTCGACCGCATTGTCGAACATCATCGGCGGCCAGGCCCAGGTGTTGTCGGCCTTCACTTTCAGGTAGTTCAGCGAGCCGGCATTGCAGGCGGCGATCTCCGGCCTGGTCTCGCGGATGCAATCGAGCGCGCCACTGTAGTTCGGGCCGGAGACCCCCGAAGTATGGTTGATGATCACGCCCGGGCACGCCTCGCGGATCGCCTGCTGGATCTCCTTGCTGACAGCGACCTCCCAGGACGGCAGGTGCCCCTTGTTCGGCGCCTGCTGGCGCAGATGGATGTGCATGATGGACGCGCCGGCATCGAACGCAGCCTTGGCCTCGCGCGCCATCTGCTCGGGCGTCACGGGCACGTTGTGCTGCTTCGGGTCGGTGAGCACGCCGTTCAGCGCGCAGGTGATGACGGCCTTGTCGCTCATGCCACTAATGTCTCGCACGTTGAGAATTCAACGCTTGCGATCATGTGACGCGCGACATGCGGCTTCTTGCGCGGAGAAGCTGAGAAACGGCAGGCTTTCGTAGGGTGGGCAAAGCGAAGCGTGCCCACGCTCTTTGCCAGTTGCCGGGAGGTGGTGGGCACGGCGCAAGTGCGCCTTTGCCCACCCTACGAATCTACGAAGCCTCCGCCAGCCGCACCGTCTCGGTGCTGCGATAGATCGCAAGGTCGCGCGAGCCGACGAAGATCGCACGCGGTTTCAATCCGTAGAAGCGGCGGATCGAGTGACTGAAATGCGTCGAGTCGGGATAGCCGATGTCCTGCGCGAGGTGAGCGAGGTTGAGGTCCTGGTTGGCAAAGTGCAGCAGATGCCGCGCGCGCTTCCAGGCACGGAAGGAGCGGAAGGAGATGCCGGTCTCCTCCTTGAACAGATGCAGGAAGCGCGATGCCGAGAGGCCCGCCTCTGCCGCACACGTATCCGCCGTCACCGGCTCGCCGGAGAAACGCCCGATGCGGGCGACCGCGCGCATCACGCGCGGGTCGAGCACGCGACGTGGCAGCGCCTCGCCAAAGCACATCTCGTCGAACTCGGCGGTGGTGATGTCGCCGTAGCGCCGCTGGCGCAGCAGCGTATAGGCGGCCAGGATCTTGCGCGCATAGGCGGCCTTGTCCGGCCCCCGGAGCCGCTCGGCCAAAGCCTCGATCACGCCATCCGGCATGCTTTCCGGCTCCAGCGTCACGCTGATCACGGTGCGGTAGTCGCTGGCGATGGTGTGCCGCTGGTTCGGCAGGGTCACGACCAACTCGTCCGATGTCTGGACGTCGTCGATCGTCAGGTGCAGGCTGCCCTTCACCGCCACATAGACATGGCAGCAACCGGGGGTGCGCTTGCGGGGCCGGCCGAGCAGCCCGGCATAGAATACCCGCTCCGGCGTGATCAGCATCAGATGGTCGGATTCGCGACCTTTATCTTCCATTGGGGTCCTCCTCGCGCGGCTCTCTGGCCGCTGCGCACGGAGGTCACCTTAGCGGAAATTTGGGCGCTGTCACGACAGGATAGCGCTGTCATGAAACATGCATCGTCGTTCCGAGGCGGTCCGCAGGACCGAGCCCGGGAACCTCGAGATTCCGGGCTCGATGCTTCGCATCGCCCCGGAATGACAGCCTCCCTTACGCCCTCACCCTCGCTGCAACATTCTGCTCGGCGCCAGCCTTCTGTTCCGCAGCAACTGCGCGCTTGAAACCGTCGCGCTGCTGCAGGCGAGCCCAATAGGCTGCGACATTTGGCCCAAAATCCTTGGCGAGCCCGATGTTGCTCGCCAGGCGGAGCGCGTATCCGATGACGATGTCAGCGGCGGTGAAGCGGCCCGCGCACAATGTTTCGGCATTCGCCGTGGCTGCCTCGACGGCGCGCAGTCTCCCCAGGAACCATTTTGCGTAGTCGGTGGCGACTTGCGGGTTGCGGCGCTCCTCCGGCTCGAGTTGGGTGTATCGGAGCACCAGCGTCTGTGGGAAGGTTAACGTGGCGTCGCTGAAATACATCCAGTTCAGGAAGGCGCCATAGGCGGGATCCTCCGGTCCGACCATCAACGGCGTCGGGCCGTATTTGATGCCGAGATAGTGGCAGATGCCGGAGGACTCGGTCATCTTCGTTTCGCCGTCCACCATGAAGGGAATCGTGCCCAGCGGATTGAGCGCAAGATATTCCTTGGCGAAGACGCGCGGCGGGAACGGCAGCATCTTCAGCTCATAGGGCAGCCTCATCTCCTCCAGCATCCAGAGCGGGCGAAACGAGCGCGCGGCGTCGCAGTGATAGAGCGTGATCATCAAGCACTCCCTTTGCTGCCGGGCAGCGTACCCATCATCTTGCACAGGACCATCAGCATGACCTCGTCGGCGCCGCCGCCGATCGAGGTCAGGCGGCTGTCGCGATAGGCGCGGCTGACCGGCGTCTCGTTGGTAAAGCCCATTCCGCCCCAATATTGCAAGCAGGCGTCGGTGAGCTCGCGGCCGAGGCGGCCGGCCTTCAGCTTGGCCATGGTCGCAAGCCTCGTCACGTCTTCGCCCGCCACCAGCTGCTCGGCGGCACGATAGATCAGCGCGCGCAGCAGCTCGACCTCGGTCTGCATCTCCGCGAGCTTGAAGTGCACGACCTGGTTGTCGAGGATGCTCTGGCCAAAGGCCTTGCGATTGCGAGTATATTCGATGGTCTCGTTGATGATGTATTCGTGCGACTTGAGGCAGGCGGCCGCGCCCCACAGCCGCTCCTCCTGGAACTGGATCATCTGGTAGGTGAAGCCCTTGCCCTCCTCGCCGATCCGGTTGCGCTTGGGCACGCGGACGTTGTCGAAGAAGATCTGCGCGGTGTCGGAGGAACGCATGCCCATCTTGTCGAGCTTGCGGGCGACGGTGACGCCCTTGCTCTTCATGGGCACGCAGATCAGCGACTTGTTGCGATGAACGGGGCCGTCGCCGGTGTTGGCGAGCAGGCAGATCCAGTCGGCCTGCGTGCCGTTGGTGATCCACATCTTGCCGCCGTTGACGACGTAATCGTCGCCGTCGGAGCGCGCCTGGGTCTTGATCGAGGCGACATCGGAGCCCGCGCCGGGCTCGGAGACGCCGATGCAGGCGACGTAATCTCCGGCAATCGAGGGGGCCAGAAATTCGCGACGGACCTCGTCCGAGCCGAATCGTGCCAGCGCGGGCGTCGCCATGTCGGTCTGCACCCCGATCGCCATCGGCACGCCGCCGCAGGTGATGGCACCGAGTTCCTCCGCCATCATCAGCGCATAGGAGTAATCGAGACCAGAGCCGCCGAACTCGACCGGCTTGTTCAGGCCGAGGAAGCCGAGATTGCCCATCTTCTTGAACAGCTCGTGCGCCGGGAAGATGTCGGCCTTCTCCCATTCATCGACATGGGGATTGATCTCGTTTGCGATGAACTTTTGCAGCGAGCGGCGGATGTCGTCGTGGTCGGTGGTGAATAGCATCTTGCTCCTGTCATTCCGGGGCGGCGCGAAGCGTCGAACCCGGAATCTCGATATGATTGGGACTCAGCTCTTGGTCCCGGGTTCGCGCTGCGCGCGCCCTCGGGACGACGGTTTTCACAGCCCCATCTGCCTGGACGCCAGATCCTTCATGATCTCCTCGGTGCCGCCGCCGATGGCGTTGACCTTGACCTCGCGGTAGATGCGCTCGGCCTTGATGCCGCGCATGAAGCCGGCGCCACCGAAGATCTGCACGGCTTCCGAGGCGCAGAAGGCCATGGTCTGCGTCGCCTGGTTCTTCATCATGCAGATTTCCGCGACCGGGCTTTCGCCCTGCTCGAGCCGCCAGGCCAGCATCTCCAGCATCGCCTGGGAGGCCGCGACCTTCTGCGCCATGTCGACGATCTTGTGGCGGATCACCTGGTGCTGGGCGAGCGGCTTGCCGAAGGTCTTGCGCTCTTTCGCGTAGGCAACCGCCTCGTCGAGGCAGACCCGGGCGAAGGCGGTGCAGCTTGCCGCCATGCCCATGCGCTCGCTGTTGAAATTCTGCATGATGATCTTGAACCCCTGGCCCTCCTCGCCGATCAGGTTCTCTGCCGGCACGCGGCATTGGTCGAAATGCAGCGTCGCGGTGTCGGAGGCCCACCAGCCCATCTTCTTGAGCTTCGTCCGCGACAGGCCGGGCGTGTCGCCTTCGATCAGGAGCAGGCTGACACCGCCGGCGCCCTCGCCACCGGTGCGCACCGCAACAGTCAGATAGTCCGCACGGACGCCTGAGGTGATGAAGGTCTTCTCGCCGCTCACGACGTAGTGATCGCCGTCGCGCCGGGCCCGGGTGCTGAGATTCGCGACATCGGAGCCGCCGCCAGGTTCCGTGATCGCGAGCGCAGAGATCTTCTCGCCCGAGAGCACTTGCGGCAGCACGCGCGCCTTCACCTCCGGCCGAGCCGCGCGCGCGATCGGCGGCGAGCCGATGGTGTGGCTCATCAGGCTGGCACTGACACCGCCGGCGCCGGCGCGCGCCAGCTCCTGGCTGGCGACGATCTTCATGAACTGGTCGGCGGTGATCCCGCCATATTCCTCGGGGAAACCGAGCCCCAGGAGACCGATCTCGGCCGCCTTGCGATAGAGCACGCGCGGGAATTCCCCGGCCTCGTCCCACTCATGGGCGAACGGGGTGATCTCCTTCTCGACGAAACGGCGCATGACGTCGCGAAAGGCGTCGTGCTCGGCGGTATAGAACGGGCTCTTCATTTGTCTCGCCCTGCTGGCGGATTCGCTCGTCCACCATGGCTGGAACATTTGCCATTCACTTGCGCGGAGTGGCTGACCATGGGAGCCGCTCCACCGCAGCCTCTGGCCTAGCAACTCCACGCAAGACGATTTTCATCCCGCACAGGCTAACTCTGGCTCAAAAAAACGTTGCTGCACAGACTCCGGCTGGCGCCAACGCCACGCCGGGCATCGCGCACGGGCAGCAAGGAGGAGGGCGGCACAGACCGCCAAGGGAGGAATTCTTGGCCGTTCGCTACTACGATTGGATCGCCCATCATGGCCGCCGCACGCCGAACAAGGTTGCGGTGATCGATCTCGCAAGCGAGCGCCGCTTCAGCTACGCGCAGCTCGACGCCCGCGTCTCGCGCCTTGCCTCGTTGCTGCGTCACACGCTGAAGGTCTCGCGCGGCGACCGTGTCGCGGTGCTGGCGCTGAACACGACCGATACGCTGGAGGTGCAGTTCGCCTGCGGCCGGTTAGGGGCCATCTTCGTCCCGATGAACACGCGCCTCACCGTTCCCGAGCTCCAGTTCATCACCGCCGATTGTGCGCCGAAGGTGATGATCCACGACACAGATCTGGCCGAGACGGCGCTCGCCGTCGCAAAGCTCTGCAACGTTGCGGCCAGCCTGCTGCTCGGCCCGGGCGGCACCTACGAAGCCGGCATCGCCGCCGCGAAGCCGCTCGACTGCGCCGAAGAAGTCACGCTCGATGATGTCTCGACCGTCATGTACACCTCGGGCACGACGGGCCATCCGAAGGGCGCGACCATCACGCATGGTATGACCTTCTGGAACTGCGTCAATCTCGGCGGCCCCGCCTGCATCGGGCCGGCCTCGGTGCTGCTCACCGTGCTGCCGCTGTTTCACACCGGCGGTCTCAATTGCTACACCAATCCGGTGCTGCACGCCGGCGGCACCGTGATGATCATGCGCGCCTTCGATCCTGGCACGGCGCTCGGCCTGATCAACGATCCCGCGCAGGGCATCAACGTGTTCTTCGGCGTGCCCGCGATCTACCAGTTCATGGCGCAGCACCCGGCCTTCGCGACCACCGACCTCAGCCGGCTGATCGTCGGCGGTGTCGGCGGCGCTCCGATGCCGGTGCCGTTGCTCAAGGTCTGGGAGGCGCGCGGCGTCGCGCTTCAGCAGGGCTACGGCATGACCGAGACCTCGCCGGCCGTCTTGGTGCTCGATCGCGAGGATGCTGCGCGCAAGGCCGGCTCCGCCGGCAAGCCGGTGCTGCACACCGAGGTGCGCATCGTGCGTCCCGACGGCAGCGATGCCGATGTCGGCGAACTCGGCGAGCTCTGGGTCAGGGGCCCCAACATCACGCCGGGCTACTGGAACAGGCCCGAAGCGAACAAGACGTCCTTCACCGACGGCTGGCTGCACACCGGTGATGCGACCCGCGTCGACGAGGAAGGCTTCTACTACATCGTCGATCGCTGGAAGGACATGTACATCTCCGGCGGCGAGAACGTCTACCCGGCTGAGGTCGAGAACGTCCTGCACCAGCTCACGGCCATCGCCGAAGCTGCCGTGATCGGCATTGCCGATCCGCAATGGGGCGAGGTGGGGCTCGCTATCGTCGCGGTCAAGCCGGGACAAAAGCTGACGGAGACCGAGGTCTTCGTGCATTGCGCGGCCAATCTGGCGCGTTTCAAATGCCCGCGTCAGATCCGCTTCGTCGATGCGCTGCCGCGCAACGCCACCGGCAAGATCCACAAGCCGACCTTGCGCAAGGAGTTCTCGGTGGCTTCCGAAATCGACAAGAAGGTCGCCAATGCCTGACCAAAGCGCCCCTCGCGGGCGCTTTTTCGTTTTGAAGTGCCTATCCAAACCACAAGAAACCTCAAGGAATTTCCATGAAGAACAAGAAACTCGCCCTGCTCGCCGCGGCAACGGCCCTGACCTTGCTTTCAGTTCAAGGCGCCTTCGCACAAAAGAAATACGACACCGGCGCCAGCGACACCGAGATCAAGATCGGCAATGTCGAGGCCTATTCGGGTCCCGCTTCCGCCTACGGCATCATCGGCAAGACCGAGGAAGCCTATTTCAAGATGATCAACGACCAGGGTGGCATCAACGGCCGGAAGATCAACTGGATCTCCTATGACGACGGCTATTCGCCGCCCAAGACCGTGGAGCAGGTCCGCAAGCTGATCGAAAGCGACGAGGTGTTCCTGGTCTTCAACGCGCTGGGCACGCCGACCCAGACCGCCGTGCAGAAGTATCACAACGCCAAGAAGGTCCCACAGCTCTTCCTCGCAACCGGCGCCAGCAAATGGAACGACCCCAAGGGCTTTCCGTGGACCATGGGCTTCCAGCCGAGCTACCGGGTCGAGGCGCGGATCTTCGCCAAGTACATTTTGCAGGCCAAGCCCGATGCGAAGGTCGCGATCTTCTATGCCAATGACGATTTCGGCAAGGACTACGTCGCCGGCATCAAGGAGATCTTCGGCGACAAGGCCTCCTCGCTGATCGTCGCGGAAGAGAGCTACGAGACCACCGAGCCTTCGATCGACTCCCACATCGTCAAGCTGAAGGGCACCGGCGCCAACGTTTTCGTCAACATCTCGACACCGAAATTCGCGGCACAGGCGATCAAGAAGATCGCCGAGCTCGAATGGAGGCCGATGCATGTGATGACCGACGTGTCGATCTCGATCGGCGCGGTGATGAAGCCGGCCGGGCTCGATGCGTCGGAAGGCGTGCTGTCGGCGAGCTATCTGAAGGATGCATCGGACCCGCAATGGAAGGACGACGAAGGCATGAAGAAGTTTCTCGCCTTCATCGACAAGTACATGCCGGGCGCCAACGTCTCCGACACCAACATCGTCTACGGCTATGCCGCCGCGCAGACCCTGGTTCAGACCTTGAAGCAGTGCGGAGACAACCTGACGCGCGAGAACGTGATGAAGCAGGCCGCGAGCCTGAAGGATTTTGCCCCCGACACGCTGATCCCCGGCATCAAGATCAACACCGGCGCCAACGACTTCGCGCCGATCGAGCAGCTCAAGATGATCCGCTTCAAGGCCGGTCAGTGGGAGCTGTTCGGCGACATCATCAGCGCCGAGACGGGAGGCTAGCTCGCATCAGCTGAAACATGCCCCCAACCCAGATAGCGGCCGAAAGGGCCGCTATCTTCCTATGTGAGCGAGCTCGAAGCAAGGCTATGCCGGCAGGAAGAGCGCAAAGGGCTCTTCCACCGTGCGGCGCAGGTGCTTTCGGTACAAGACGTAGTTGCCGTCGTCGGGCGCAACCCGCCCCAGGGACGGCTTTGGAATATTCCTGAGCGGCACATAGGCGATGGGCGCGGCGATCGGCGTGAGCTGCGAGCCGGGGCCGGCGCGGAGCGTCGAGATGATGCCGTACATCTCGCCGGCAACCGTCGGCCGCGACACCGTGATCACGCGATGCTGACCGTGCTTGATGATGACGAGGTAGATGAAGCCGGACTGATGGGGAACGGCAACCTCGCCGGTGTGCTCATAGGCGGTGTCGGTCCGCTCGCCCTCGCGAAAGACCAGTGCGGAGACCTTCGGCTCCCAGACGATCTCGGTGCGATAGGCAAAGATCGCGTCCTTGTCGCCGAAGGACGGCCGCAGGGTGATGTAGACGTCCTCGAGCCAGGTCACGGCGCGATGAGCATAGGAGCCGAGGCTGTCGGGCGCGACGTCGCTTGCGGCCGGAGGCGTCACCACGATGGCGCCTTTGCGCAGGGAGACGCCTAGCGCCTGCTCGAGCCGGACCGTCGTCGCCAGCGTGAACGGCCGGCGGCCGCCGAGCACCTTCTCCAGCGTCGACAGGCTGAGCTTGGCCTGCTCGGCCAGGGCCTGCCGGGAGATCCGGCGTCTGGCCAGCTCTTCGCGAATGGTCTCCGCGATCTCGCGGCTCTGCTCGTCCGAAAGCTGCTTGTCGGCCTGCATTTGCATCATCAACCCTGCCCTGGGAGTGCCATTCTAGCAGGGCGGACAAACCAGCACAAAACCGCACATGGCCGCCCGACGGCAGCCTGCTCGCGCCGGCCGCGGCGGAACATTGCCGATCATTCTGCTCGCGAAATCAGCCTCTCCAGGTCGATCCTGAGGGCCAGCAAACAGCCAACGGGAGCAGGCCAAATGGATACCTACGACACAGCCGACAGCGGCGAACACCCCGTGCTGGGCCGGCTGATCAAGCTCGGACTATTCCTTCTCGCGCAGGGCGTCGCGGTGATGCTGGTGGCCTTCGTGGCCCTGCTGGTAAGCTTCGGGACGGCCTGGTCGGCAACGGCGGAGCAGGCCAGCCTCCTCCAACCTGGCGAGGCACGGTCGGGCAGCCTGCTCCTGAAGGAAGACGGCGCCTATACCGAGGCGATCCGTCTCGGCACCGACATCGACATCACCGTATCGGGCCCGACGCTGCGCGTCCGCGTCACGCAACTGTTCCGCAATCCGACCAAGGACTGGGTCGCGGCCACCTATGTCTATCCGCTCGCGACCAATGGTGCCGTCGACACGCTGAAGATGGTGGTCGGCGACCACGTCATCGTCGGTGACATCAAGGAGCGGCAGCAAGCCCGCGTGATCTACGAGCAGGCACGAAGCGCCGGCCAGAAGGCCGCGCTCACCGAGCAGGAGCGGCCCAACGTCTTTACCAACTCGGTCGCCAATATCGGTCCCGGCGAGACCGTGCTGGTGCAGATCGAGTATCAGGAGCCGGTGCATCAGGCCGGCGGCGAATATTCGCTCCGCGTGCCGCTGGTGGTCGCGCCGCGCTACAATCCGGCGCCGATCGTGCAGAGCGTCGACTTCCGCAACGACGGCTCGGGGTGGGGCGCAGCGACGTCTGATCCGGTTCCGGATCGCGACCGCATCTCGCCGCAGGTGCTGGATCCCGCCAGAAATGCGCCGGTCAACCCGACCAGCATCACGGTGCGCCTGAAGGCCGGCTTTGCGCTCGGCGAGGTCAGGAGTCACCACCATGACGTCAAGGTCGAGAGTCCGGACGACACGACGCGTATCGTCACGCTCGCTGATGGCGCCGTCCCCGCCGATCGCGATTTCGAGCTGACCTGGAAGCCGGCCGCCGGGATGGCGCCGTCCGTTGGCCTGTTCCGCGAGCATGTTGACGATTCCGATTACCTGCTCGCCTTCGTCACTCCGCCCGGCGTCGAGCAGGCAACGCAGAAGCCGCTGCCCCGCGAGGTCGTGTTCGTGATCGACAATTCCGGATCGATGGGCGGCACCTCCATCGTTCAGGCCAAGGCGAGCCTGCTCTATGCCCTCGGCCGGCTCCAGCCGAATGACCGCTTCAACGTGATCCGCTTCGATGACACCATGGACGTGCTGTTTCCGGCGTCCGTGCCGGCGGACGTCGCGCATGTCGGCGAGGCGACCTCGTTCGTCAGCGCCTTGCAGGCGCGCGGCGGCACCGAGATGGTACCGGCGATGCGCGCTGCGCTCGCCGACAAGATCAGTGACAGCAGCATGGTCCGCCAGGTCGTGTTCCTGACCGACGGCGCGATCGGCAACGAGCAGCAATTGTTCGAGACGATCACGGCCATGCGCGGCCGTTCGCCGTGTTCATGGTCGGCATCGGCTCGGCGCCCAACACCCACCTGATGACGCGCGCCGCCGAGCTCGGCCGCGGCGCGTTCACCCACATCGGCTCGGTTGAGCAGGTCGAGGAGCGCATGCGCGGCCTGTTCGCCAAGCTGGAGAATCCGGTGGTGACCGGCCTCACCGCAAGATTCTCCGACGCCAAGGCCGACATCACCCCGACGATCATTCCGGACGTCTACCGCGACGAGCCGCTGGTGCTGGCGGCCAGGCTCGACCAACTCGCGGGCTCCCTCGAGATCAAGGGACGCATCGGCGATCGCCCGTGGTCGGTGACGCTGCCGCTGCAGAGCGCCGCTGAAGGCAAGGGCCTGTCGAAGCTCTGGGCCAAGCGCAAGATCGGCGATGCCGAAGTGGCGCGCGCCATGCGCGAGATGACGCCCGAAGAATCCGACAAGGCGATCCTGGCGCTGGCGCTCGATCATCAGATCGTCACGCGGCTCACCAGCCTTGTTGCGGTCGACAGGACGCCGAGCCGGCCCGAAGGCGAGCCGCTCAAGCTCAGCGACCTCCCGATCAATCTGCCGGCCGGCTGGGATTTCGAGAAAGTGTTCGGCGAGCGGCCGCACCTGACGCCGACACAGCTGCGCGAACGCCATGCCGACGCGCGCAACCAGCCGTCAGCGAGGCAACCGAAGCCCGCGGCACCCGACACGATCCGCCTGCCAAAGACTGCAACCTCGGCCGAGCTCAAAATGATCGCAGGCCTGATCCTGATCGTGCTCGCCCTGACCCTGTTCGTGTTCAACCGGCGTCGGCGCTTGCTCACCGACGCCGCTTGAGAGAGGAGCGCCCCGAACTCCTCTGTCAGCGCGCGCGGCTGCCCGTCCCCTACAACGGCCGCGCGCGCCTTTTTTGGGGAAGTCATTCCGGGGCGATGCGAAGCATCGAGTCCGGAATCTCGAGATTCCGGGTTCGGCTCTACGAGCCGCTCCGAAATGACCAACAAAGAGATACAGATGCCCCGCCTCATCTCTCCTCTGGCTCTCACGCTTGTCGGCCTCTTCCTGTTCGGCGACGGCGCCTACATCCACGCCAAGGCATGGCTCGCCCAAATGCTGCTGGAGCGGGCGTTCGACCGAAGCATTGCGACGGGACAGGCGGTGAAGCCGTGGTCCTGGGTCGACACCTGGCCGGTCGCGCGGATCGAGGTGAGGCGGATCGGTGCCAGCGCCATCGTGCTGGAAGGCGCGAGCGGACAGGCGCTCGCTTTTGGCCCCGGCCATATCCACCAATCGGCTCATGCGGGTGAACGCGGGATTGCGGTCTATGCCGCCCATCGCGACACTCATTTCCGCTTCCTGCGCAATGTCGCCATTGGTGACATCATCGATGTCACACGTCGCGACGGTCGGCATTTCAGCTATCGCGCGGATTCCTCGGCCGTGGTCCGTTTCGACGCATCGGGCATCGACGCCACGACACAGGGCTTCGAGCTTGTTCTCGCGACCTGCTGGCCATTCGACGCCGTCACCTCCGGCCCCGAGCGCTACATCCTGCATGCAACATTGGTCGGGGCCGACAGCTAGATCGCTCACCGAGCCGACGACACGCGCCAGCGTCGCTCATTCCACCATACGGCATACCACCCCCAAGGTTGCCACTCCGAAGGACTCGCCATAGAACGGAGTGGCACTCGACCAAGAAGAACAACAGGTGAGGTCACGGCATGGAAGCCCAGGTGTCTGCTGCGTCCGCGTTCCATCCATGGTCTCCAGCGTCCGATGCCAGCGACATCGTCAAGGGCATCCACGCCATGCTGCACCCGCGCAACATCGTGCTGGTGGGTGCAACCGACAAGCCAGGCAATTATGCCGAGCGCATCTGGAACAATCTGGTCAAATACGGTTTCGAGGGCGGCCTCTATCCGGTCAACGCCAAGCGCGACGCCATCTGGGGCGTCCCCTGCTACAAGAATTTTGCGAGCCTTCCCGAGAAGCCCGATCACGTCCTGGTGCTGGTGCCGGCACGCTTTGCCGTGCAGGTGATCCGCGACGCCGCCGCGGCCGGGGCGCGATCGGCCACCATCGTCACCTCGGGCTTCAGCGAGTTGCAGGATGACGAAAGCCAGAAGCTTGCCGCCGAATTGCAGGCGGCCGTGCGCGAGACGGGCCTTGCCGTCACCGGCCCGAACTGCCTCGGCAATCTGAGCGCCGGCGAAAGGCTCTTCACCAACATCGACGATCGAATCATCACCATGGAACAGGGCGCGGTGGCGATCGCCGGGCAATCGGGCGCGATCGTCATGGCGATCCGCCAGGCGCTGGAGGATCGCGGCGTCGGGGTCGGCTACATGGTGACGACAGGCAACGAGGCCGGGCTCGAGACGCCCGACCTGATGCGCTATTTCGCCGAGGATCCGAGCATCAAGGTGATCGTCGTCTACCTCGAAGGGGTGCGCAACACCAAGGCGTTCCGCGACGCCTGCAAGGCGGCGCGCGCCGCGAGCAAGCCCGTGATCGCGCTCAAGCTCGGCGCATCCGAGGGAGGACGCGCCGCGGCGATGGCGCATACCGGCGCACTTGCGGGCTCGATCGAGACGTTCGATGCCATCGCAACGCGTGAAGGCGTCATCCGGGTCGGCGGGCTCGACGAGCTGATCGAGACCACCGAATGCTTCGTGCACGCTGCCGTGCCCAAAGGCGACCGGCTTGCCGCCGTCACGCTCTCCGGCGGCAAGCGCGGCATGCTGATCGATGCCTTCTACGCCGCGGGCCTGAATTTCGCGCCGCTGAGCCCGCATGTCTGCTCGGAGCTGGCCAAGATGCTCGGCCCCGGCTCGATCGTCGGCAATCCGCTCGACGCCGGCTTTGCCGCGGTCGTCGATCCCTCCGTCTATATGAAGTCGATCAAGCTGATGATCGACGACACCGATATCGACATCGTCATCGTCGATGCCGAACTGCCGAAAGCCCCGCACGAGCTGCGCGAGCGCAACTTGCGCATCGTCAACGAAATGGCGGGGCAGGCCGGCAAGCCGGTGATCTATATCAGCGCGATGTCGATCGGCTTCACCGAGTTCACCAAGGGCTTGCGCAAGTCGCTGCCGCATCTTGCGGTCATGCAGGGCATGGATCGTGCGGTGACCGCGATCAAGTCGCTGCTCGACTACGCGAAACTGCGCAAGGAGGTGCCGGACATCGTCTCGAGCTCGAAGCCCGCCGCGCGCGCCGTGCTGGAGAAGACGTTGAAATCGGCGACCGGCGCCGCGCTCGATGAAGTCGCCTCGAAGAGGCTCCTCAAGGCTTACGGCATCCCGATCTCGAAAGAGGCGATCGCACAGACCGCAGCGGAAGCCGCAGGGATCGCCAGGCAGATCGGATTCCCGGTCGTGGCAAAGGTCGTCAGCGCCGAGATCCTGCACAAGTCCGACATCGGCGGCGTGGTGCTGAACCTCAACAGCGCAGCCGAGGTGAAGAAGGCGTTCGCCGACATCACGGCGCGGGTCAGGAAGCTGAAGGGCAAGCCGAAGCTCGATGGCATCCTGATCGCACAGCAGGTCAAGGCCGAGCTCGAGCTCGTGGTCGGCGCCTCCCTCGATGCCGAGATGGGGCCTGTCGTGCTGTTCGGCACCGGCGGCATCGACATCGAGCTGATGAAGGACGTCGCCCTCGCCGGCGCGCCGCTGGACGAGGCCGAGGCGCGGCTTCTGATCGGCCGCACCAAGGCCGGCATCAAGCTGCGAGGCTATCGCGGCAGGCCGGCCTTGCACGAGGCCTCGGCGGTGAAGGCGCTGGTCGGCCTCTCCAACCTGATCGCGGATGCCGGTGACCGGATCGCCTCGATCGATATCAACCCGTTCCTGATCAACACCAGGACGGGCGTGGCCGTCGATGCCCTGATCGTGCTGAACAATGCTGCGGCAAGACGCGCGGCTGGACATTGAAGTACCGCAGGGTAGATCAGCGCAGCGTGATCCACCAAATCGGCCCATCCACACGCGAGGCGCTGGGAGGTTGCGCTTCCGCCTTCGCTCTTCGAGCTGCGGCGGACAAGTCGTTAACCCGCCCGCTCTAATATGACGGCCAAAGCTCCATCCAGGCTCCTTCCAACTTCTCCGCTTTGGCCGTAGAATCGTCCCTGCATGGCGCGCGCGAGCAATCTTGTGATCGGAACGGCAACGCTGGCGGCGATCGCCGTGGCGTTCGGCGGCCTGCTCGGCGTGCAGAAATGGCGCACCATCCAGAGCCGCAGCCAGTTGCGCGTGGTATTCGAGGGGGGTTCCGCCAGCGGCCTGCGCCGCGGGGGGCCGGTCAATTTCGACGGCGTGCCCGCCGGCCAGATCCTGTCGATCAAGCTCGACAACCCCCGCAGGATCGTGGCGCTGGTGATGCTCGACAACACCGCACCGATCCGCAAGGACACCGTGGCAGGCATCGAGTTCCAGGGCCTCACCGGCGTTGCCGCGATCTCGCTGATCGGCGGCGCGCCCTCTGCGCCGCCGGTGCCGCTGGACACGGACGGCATTCCCGTGCTGACGGCCGATCTCAGCGACGCCGAATCCATCGTCGAAACGCTGCACAGCGTCGACCGCACGATCGTGAACAACGCGCCGGCGATCAAGGAGGGCCTGCGCACGTTCGAGGGCCACACTGCCGACCTCCGAAGCAAGGGTGCGGAAATCGATTCGGTCATGGCCAAGGTCGACAGCGCCTTTGCCGGATTCGACAAGGCGGTCGCGAAGATCGAGGGCGTGGTGCCGGGCTTCGTCGACGGCAAGGCCGACGAGCTCCTGGAGAAGATCAAGGGATTGCACGAGCTTGCCGACACCATGAAGAAGAAGTCGGCGACCTACCTCGAAGACATTCGCCGCTCGCTGCTCGACGTCAGCGAGACCGCCAACAAGATGAGCGGGACGCCAGCGCCGCCGCGTCCACCGCGCAGGCCCACGGAGCAGCAGAAGCGGTAGGACCCGCTACGTGACGCGCGACGTCGTTGCCGGCGCATGAGCGGGTGACGTGCGCCGGCAATACCTCAGTAATTGCTCGGAGACGCTCCATTCGGGATGCCATCGATCGGGCATTCGTCCGTGCCCGGGGTCGAGCGGGTCATCGCTTCCACCATGTCGCGCGTGCCTTCGGGGTCCTTGATCCAGTTCTTGTAGAAATCATACGGACACGCCGCGACGCCGCGCGGGCTGTCGCCGGAATTGATCATGCCGGTGTAGCCGCGGTGGACCAGCTTGTAGAGATGGTTCTGCGACTGGCCGTTGCGGCGCGCATCGCGGATCAGATGTTTCGAGAGCTGGGCGTACTGGATGCCGTAATCCTCCTCGCCGCACTCGCCGAGGGTGCGGCCGTCGAAGCCGATGATCGCGGAATGACCAAAATAGGAATAGACGCCGTCGAAGCCGGCGGCATTGGCGACGGCGACATAGACATTGTTGGCCCACGCCATGGCCTTGGAGATCATGACCTGCTGCTCCTTGGCCGGATACATGTAGCCCTGGCAACGCACGATCAGCTCGGCGCCCTTCATGGCGCAGTCGCGCCAGATCTCGGGATAATTGCCGTCGTCACAAATGATCAGGCTGACCTTGAGCCCTTTCGGCCCCTCGGACACATAGGTGCAATTGCCGGGATACCAGCCCTCGATCGGCACCCAGGGCATGATCTTGCGGTACTTCTGCACGATCTCGCCCTTGTCGTTCATCAGGATCAAGGTGTTGTAGGGCGCCTTGTGCGGATGCTCCTCGTGGCGCTCGCCGGTCAGCGAGAACACGCCCCACACCTTGGCCTTGCGGCAGGCCTCGGCAAAGATCGCGGTTTCCTCGCCCGGCACCATGGATGCCGTTTCGTACATCTCCTTGGAGTCGTACATGATGCCCTGCGTGGAATATTCCGGGAAGATCACGAGGTCCATGCCGGGCAGGCCGAGCTTCATGCCAACGATCATGTCGGCGATCTTGCGGGCATTATCGAGCACCTCGGCCTTGGTATGCAGCCGGGGCATCTTGTAATTGACCACTGCAACGCCGACCGTGTCGTTGCTGCTGGAAATATCGCCGTGAAGCATGTTGACCGCTCCTGTACTTGACTCGTTGTTCTGGGTCGCCGCCGATCAGGCAGCCGCGTGGGTTAGTGGCTGATCATCCAGGGCCGCGCCGTCGGAAAACCCTTGGCGCCGCTCCCGGTCTTGGTCATCAGACGCGCCGGTTTCTTCCTGTCCGTCGCGCCCTTGTCCTTCACGGTCTTGCCCGAGGAGCAGCAGCCGCAGCCGGGGCCGTGCGAGGCCTTGTACTGTGCGAGCGTCTGCGGCGCGTGCGTGCTGCGCTCGTTGACGGCGTGCGCCTTGCGCTTGTCGGCCGGCATGCAGAAGAAGTTCGGCGCGGTCAGGATGACGCGGGGCGCCAGCGTCTCGCAGTGCGGACAGCTTTGCGGATCATCGCACTCCGCCATCGGGCGAAGGTCCTTGAATGGACCGCAGTCGTCACAAAGATATTCGTAGACCGGCATCTTGTACCCCTTCACGTTCGGTCATGGCGGAGCGTCCGGGTGAGGGGGAGTTCCGCAAACTCACTGTCATCGTTCATGCGGAGACAGCCCCTCACCCCAACCCTCTCCCCGCAAGAACGGGGAAAGGGAGCGCAAGCGTCACTTGTCAGGCGAGATCGGCATCTGGATATCGCCGGTGATGTGCTTGATGGGACCGGCCGCCGATGGCATCACGTCGAAGTCGAAGATCTCGGTCGGCAGCCACAGCGTGGCGCAGGCGTTGGGCACGTCGACCACGCCGGAGATATGGCCCTGGCACGGTGCAGTACCGAGGATCGAATAGGCCTGGGCGCCGGAATAGCCGAACTTCTTCAGATACTCGATGGCGTTGAGGCAGGCCTGGCGGTAGGCGATGTGGACGTCGAGATAGTGCTGCTTGCCGGCTTCATCCACCGAGATGCCTTCGAAGATCAGATAGTCCTTGTAGTTCGGCGTGATCGGCGACGGCTTGAAGATCGGGTTCTTGATGCCGTACTTCGACATGCCGTCCTTGATCACCTCGACCTTCAGGTGCAGCCAGCCGGCCATCTCGATGGCACCGCAGAAGGTGATCTCGCCGTCGCCCTGGCTGAAATGCAGGTCGCCCATCGAGAGACCCGCACCGGGCACGTAGACCGGGAAGTAGATCTTCGAGCCACGCGAAAGATCCTTGATGTCGCAATTGCCGCCATGCTCGCGCGGCGGCACGGTGCGCGCGCCCTCCGCGCCGATCTTGGCTTTCACATCGCCCTTGGCGCGGCCGCCATGGGCGGTCGGTGCGAAGGGCGGATTGGCAAGGCCGGGCACGCGGGTCGGATTGGTCGAGATCAGCTCGGCCTCGCGCTTGTTCCACATCTCCAGCATCTTCGGATCAGGCAGACAGCCGATCAGGCCGGGATGGATCAGGCCGGCGAAGTTGACGCCGGGCACGTGGCGGGACGAGGTGTAGAGGCCCTTGATGTCCCAGATCGACTTCTGCGCCAGCGGGAAGTGATCGGTGAGGAAGCCGCCGCCATTCTGCTTGGAGAAAAAGCCGTTGAAGCCCCACAGGCTCTCCTTGAGCGGCCCCACGTCCAGCAGATCGACGACGAGGAGATCGCCGGGCTCGGCGCCCTTGACGCCGATCGGGCCGGACAGGAAGTGCACGATCGACAGATCGATGTCGCGCACGTCGTCGGCGGAATCGTTGTTCTTGATGAAGCCGCCGGTCCAGTCATAGGTCTCGATGATGAAGTCATCGCCGGGATTGACCCAGGCCACGATCGGGATATCGGGGTGCCAGCGGTTGTGCACCATGTCATTATCATAGGCCGACTTGGTGAGATCGACCTTGATCAGTGTCTCTGGCATCGAGATGCTCCCCTTTACTACGGTTGGTTAGACGGACAGATATTTCGAGACCTGCGCGGCATCGACGGCATCGCGCCGATCGTCACGGACGATCTCGCCGTTCTCGATCACCAGGACGCGGTCGGCGATGTCGAGCGCAAAGCTCAGGACCTGCTCGGATACGACGATCGAGAGGCCTTTCTCGTCGCGGATGCGCTTCAGGGTTCGCGCCATCTCCTTGATGATCGACGGCTGGATCCCTTCGGTCGGCTCGTCCAGCAGCAGCACTTTCGGCTTGGTCGCGAGCGCGCGCGCGATCGCGAGCTGCTGCTGCTGTCCACCGGAGAGATTGCCGCCGCGGCGGCCCTTCATCTCGAGCAGGACCGGAAACAATTCGTAGATGTCGCCGGGCACCTCGGAGCCGCCGGAGACGACGAGCCCGGTCTCGATGTTCTCCTCCACCGTCATGGTCGAGAAGATCATGCGGCCCTGCGGCACATAGGCGAGGCCCTTGGCGACGCGCTCGTAGCTCTTGAGGCTGCCGAGCTCGGTGCCGTCCATGGACACCGAGCCGCTTTTGGCCGGCAGGATTCCCATCAGCGACTTCATCAGCGTGGTCTTGCCCATGCCGTTGCGACCCATGATCGCAACGATCTCGTTGGGCGCTACCTTGACGTTGAGGCCGTGCAGCACCTCGCTCTGCCCATAGGCGACGTGGAGATCGGAGATTGCCAGCATCAGCGTGTTCCTGGTTCAGAGTGAATGGTGAGGCACGAACGCCTTCCTTCTCCCCTTGGGGGAGAAGGTGGCGCGGACGCAGTCCGCGACGGATGAGGGGTTTGCATCCGCGGATGCACTAGGCAGTTTGAGACGCGGAGAGACACCCCTCACCCGGATCGCATCTGGCGATGCGATCCGACCTCTCCCACAAGGGGAGAGGTGCACCGCCCGAGCCGCAACTGTTTCACTCACCTTCGTCATGTCTCAGTGACCCAGATAGACTTCGATGACCTTGGGATCGTTCTTCACCTTCTCCATGGTGCCTTCCGAGAGGATCTGGCCCTGGTGCAGCACGGTGACCTTGTGCGCGATGTCCTCGACGAACTTCATGTCGTGCTCGATCACCAGCACGGAACGGTTCTGGATGATGCGGTTGAGCAGCTCGGCGGTCTTGGCGCGCTCCGACACGCTCATGCCGGCGACGGGCTCGTCCAACATCAACAGGTCCGGGTCCTGGATCAGCAGCATGCCGATCTCAAGCCACTGCTTCTGGCCGTGGCTTAGCTCGTCGGCATAGGTGTTGAGCTTGTCCTTGAGAAAGATCATCTCCGCGACCTCCTCCACCCGGTCCTTCACCGGCTGGTCGCGCTGAAAGGTCAGCGAGCCGAACACGGTGCGACCGCGCGGAAACGAGATCTCGAGGTTCTCGAAGACCGTGAGGTCCTCGAAGACCGACGGCGTCTGGAACTTGCGCCCGACGCCGGTCTGCACGATCTCGTTCTCCTTCATCTTCGTGAGCTCCTTGCCACGAAACTGAATCGAGCCCGAGGTCGCCTTGGTCTTGCCGCAGATCAGGTCGAGCACCGTGGTCTTGCCCGCGCCGTTGGGACCGATGATGACGCGGATCTCGTTCTCCTCGACATAGAAGGAGAGATCGTTGACTGCCTTGAACCCATCGAACGAGACGGTCAGTCCGGAGACCGCGAGCAGGAATTCCTTCGGCTGATGACCGACGAGCATGATTACCTCCTCACTGCCAGAGTGGCATCGGCATCGTGATGACCGACGAGCATGATTACCTCCTCACTCTGCCGGTGCGCCGTCGGCGACCGAATTGTCGTTCCAGCCCGCCTTCGTCTTGCGCGAGGCGAACAGCCGGTCGATGCGCGGCTGCACGTAGTCGGCCCAGAGCCCGGACAGGCCGTTCGGGAAGGCAAGCACGACCGCGATGAACAGCGCGCCGAGGCCGAACAGCCAGAGCTGCGGGAAGGATTCCGACAGGCTGGTCTTGGCGAAGTTCACCAGGATGGCTCCCCAAACCGCGCCGAAGATCGACGTCCGTCCGCCGACGGCGGTGTAGATCACCATCTCGATCGACGGCACGATGCCGACAAAGGACGGCGACATGAAACCGACGTTGAGCGCGAACATGGCGCCGCCGATCGCGGCGAAGATCGCGGCCATGCAGAAGGCGAAGATCTTGAAATTGGCGACGCTGTAGCCGGAGAAGCGGACGCGGTCCTCCTGCTCGCGCATCGCCACCAGGATGCGGCCGAGCTTGGTCAAGCGGATGAACTGCGCGATGCCGATGCAGGCGAACAACAGCACCACCTCGACGAAGTACAGGATGACCTTGGCGTGGTCGGGCCGGATGTCCCACCCCTTGAGCGTGCGGAGGTCGGTCATGCCGTTGATGCCGCCGGTGTAGCCCTGCTGCCCGACGATCAAGATGGTCAGGATGGCGGCGACCGCCTGGGTGATGATCGCGAAGTAGGTGCCGCCGACGCGACGCTTGAACATCGCAGTGCCGATGATCAGGGCGAAGAGACCGGGAACCAGAATGATGGCAAGGATGGTGAAGGTCAGGCTGTGAAACGGTTGCCAGAACAACGGCAGCGACGTGATCTGATTCCAGTCCATGAAGTCGGGAATGCCGGGCGTCGACTGGATCTTGGTGTTCTCGACGCTCGAAGCCTCGAGCTTGAGGAACATCGCCATGCAGTAGCCGCCGAGGCCGAAGAACACGCCCTGCCCCAGGCTGAGAATTCCACCATAGCCCCAGCACAGCACGAGGCCGAGCGCGACGAAGGCGTAGGTCAGGTATTTCGCGACGAGGTTGAGGCGGAACACGTCCAGCGACAGCGGCAGGATCACGAACAACACGGCGGCCAGGACGATGAAGCCCGTGAGTTCGGAGCGATTGAAGAAGCGTGAGTTGATGATCATGACTTGCCTGCTTCTCGTTATTTGCGGACTTTGAGGGCGAAGAGACCCTGCGGCCGCAGCATCAGGATGCCGACGACAGCGAGCAGCGTGAGCACCTTGGCCATCGAGCCCGACATGAAGAACTCGAGGGTCGATTGCGTCTGCGAGATCGAGAAGGCCGAGGCGATGGTGCCGAGCAGGCTCGCGGCGCCGCCGAACACGACGACCAGGAACGTGTCGACGATATAGAGCTGACCGGAGGTCGGCCCGGTGGAGCCGATCATGGTGAAGGCGCTGCCGGCGACACCCGCAATGCCGCAGCCGAGTCCGAACGTATAGCGATCGACCTTCTCGGTGTTGATGCCGACCGCGCCGGCCATGATGCGGTTCTGCACCACCGCGCGGACCTGGCGACCCCAGCGCGACAGGTAGAGAACATAGGCGACGGAGACGGTGATCAGCACGGTGAGGCCCATCACGAAGACGCCGTTGATCGGCACTTCAATGCTCTCGGTCACGTGCAGCGAGCCGAGCATCCACTGCGGCAGCTCGACGCCGACCTCACGCGCGCCGAACACGGAGCGATAAGCCTGCTGAAGCATCAGGCTGAGACCCCAGGTGGCGAGCAGCGTGTCGAGCGGGCGCTTGTAGAGGTGCCGTATCAGCACCCACTCCACCAGCATGCCCAGTGCGCCGGATGCGATGAAGGCCAGGATCATCGCGAGGAAGAAGTAGCCGCCGAACAGGCTCGGCATGTAGGCCTGGAAGAGATTTGAGGTCATCCAGGTGACGTAGGCCCCGAGGATCATGAACTCGCCATGGGCCATGTTGATGACGCCCATCTGGCCGAAGATGATGGCAAGCCCGAGGGCCATGAGGACATAGACGGAGAACAGGATCAGTCCGGCAAAACCCTGCATGACGAAGATCGAACCAAGGTCGCCAATCGAATAGTCGCCGAACATCGATGTCCTCCGTCGAGATGGGGTCCCGCGTCGCGAGCAGGTTCGCGACGCGGGGGCTTGAGGCATGGACTTGCGATCCACGCCAGGGAGCGGCTTGGTATCGGGGAGAAAGCGCGACGGATGCCGCTTACTGGTAACCCTTCGGGAACGGATCGGGCTCGACGAGATCGGCGGTCTCGTAGATCAGCTCGAACTGGCCATCGAGCTTGGCGCGACCGACCCGGGTCTTCGACCAGAGATGATGGTTCTCGTGGATGCGGACGTAACCTTCCGGGGCCCCCTTGAACTCGACACCGGGCGACGCCGCCGCGATCTTGTCGACGTCGAAGGAGCCAGCCTTCTCGACCGTCAGCTTCCACAGCCACGGTCCGAGATAGGCAGCCTGGGTGACGTCTCCGATCACGGTCTTCTCGCCCCACATCTTCTTGAAGGCGGGCACGAAGGCCTTGTTGTTGGGGTTGTCGAGCGACTGGAAGTACTTCATGCAGGCGTACGCGCCCGCAATGTTCTCGCCACCGATGCCGTCGATTTCGTCCTCGGTCACCGAGATCGTCAGCAGCGGCTGCTTGGCGAGGTCGATGCCGGCGGCCTTGAGCTGCTTGTAGAAGGCGACGTTGGAGCCACCGACGACGTCGGTGAAGATCACGTCGGGCTTGGTCAGCTTGATCTTGTTGATGACCGAGTTGAACTGAGTGCTGCCGAGCGCATAATACTCCTCGCCGACGACCTTGCCCTTCAGGACGTTCTCGACGTGCTTGCGCGCGATCTTGTTCGAGGTGCGCGGCCAGATGTAGTCGGAGCCGATGAAGAAGAAGGTCTTCGCGCCCTTCTCCTTGGCGATCCAGTTCAGGCCGGCGAGAATCTGCTGGGTCGCTTCCTGGCCGGTGTAGATCACGTTCTTGGACTGCTCGAGGCCTTCGTAGAAGGTCGGGTAATAGAGCATGCCGTTATACTGCTCGACGACCGGCAGCACCGCCTTGCGCGAGGCCGAGGTCCAGCAGCCCATGATGGCCGCGACCTTGTCGTTGACCAGCAGCTTCTTGGCCTTTTCGGCGAAGGTCGGCCAATCGGAGGCGCCGTCCTCCTGGATGAACTTGATCTTGCGCCCCAGGACGCCGCCCGCCGCGTTGATCTGCTCAATCGCGAGCTTTTCGGCCTCGATCGAGCCGGTCTCGGAGATCGCCATGGTGCCGGTCGCCGAGTGCAGGATGCCGACCGTGACCTCGGTGTCGGTGACCGCAAGACCCGTGGTGTTGACCGCCGAGGTCGCCGGAGCCTGCGCAAAGGACGTCCGCGGCAGCATGGTAATGGCCGGCACGGCCGCCATCCCCATCAATAATTTGCGCCGCAGCGGCGACAACAGGCCCTTGTTTGCTTCGTCTGACATGAGCACCCCACTTTTGTTCGAGACACGCGATTGGTGCCGTGAGGATGGCTCGGATTTGTGCAGCCAAAGCATACGCAAGATCGCGTATACTGCACCGCAAAATGCCGACGTAGGCTTTTGGTACGGAACTTGCGAGGGCTCGGGCCGTATCGGGAGTGGGGTCAAGTGGCAGGGCGGCAGCGAATAGACCGCGTCAGGCGCCAGTACAATCAATGGGTCGCCAACCAGACGCTGGAAGACTATGCCCTTCGCTTCACCGCGAAGAGCGCGCGCCGCTGGTCCGCCGCCCGCGTCGCCAACACTGCCCTAGGCGCGATCTCGTTCCTGGCAATGGAGGCGATCGGCGGAACCATCACCCTCAATTACGGCGTCACCAATGCCACCGCCGCGATCCTCGTGGTCTCGGTCATCATCTTCTGCTGCGGCATGCCCATCGCGTATTATGCCGCCAAGTGCGGCATCGACATCGACCTGCTGACGCGGGGAGCCGGCTTCGGTTACATCGGCTCGACGGTCACCTCACTGATCTACGCGTCCTTCACCTTCATCTTCTTTGCGATCGAAGCCGTGATCCTCGCGTCCGCGCTCGAAATGTGCTTCGGGATCCCGCGGCCGGTCGGCTATCTCATCAGCGCCGTCGTCATTATCCCGCTGGTGGCCTACGGCATCACGCTGATCAGCCGCTTCCAATTGTGGACGCAACCGCTATGGGTGATCCTTCACATCATTCCGTTCGCGGCGATCGCCTGGCACAACCCGCACTCCTTTACGGAATGGCGCAAGTTCTCGGGCGAGCACGGCGATCTCAACGGACATTTCGATCTGTTGCTGTTCGGCGTTGCGGCCTCGGTGGTGTTTTCCCTGGTGGCGCAGATCGGCGAGCAGGTCGACTTCCTGCGCTTTCTCCCCCGCGACCGCCGCGCCTCGAGGGTTTCCTGGTGGATGGCGCTGATGAGCGCAGGACCGGGCTGGATCGTGCTCGGCGCGCTGAAGCTCCTGGCCGGCTCGTTTCTCGCCTTCTTCGCGCTCAGCCACGGCGTGCCGCCCGAGGAGGCCGCCGAGCCGGCGCATATGTATCTCGAAGCGTTCCGCTACGTGCTCTCGCAGCCCGAGCTCGCACTGGCGTTGACCGGCACCTTCGTGATCCTGTCGCAGGTCAAGATCAACGTCACCAACGCCTATGCCGGCTCGATCGCCTGGTCGAACTTCTTCTCGCGTTTGACCCACAGCCATCCCGGGCGCGTGGTCTGGCTGGTCTTCAACGTCATCGTGGCACTGCTGTTGATGGAGATCGGCGTCTACAAGGCCCTGGAGCAGACGCTGGCGCTCTACTCGAACGTCGCGATCGCCTGGGTCGGCGCGCTGGTCGCCGATCTCGTCGTCAACAAGCCGCTTGGATTGCGGCCGCAGCAGATCGAATTCAAGCGCGCGCATCTCTACGACGTCAATCCGGTCGGCGTGGGCGCGATGACGATCGCAACCATCGTCTCCATCAGCGCCTTTTACGGCCTGTTCGGACCTACCGCGAAGGCGCTGTCGGCCTTCATAGCGCTCGCAGTAGCCTTCCTCGCCGCGCCGTTGATTGCCTGGGCCACGAACGGCAAGTACTACATCGCACGCAAGCCGAAGCGGAGCTGGCAGAACCTCGAGGCGATCCAGTGCTGTATCTGCGAGCACGCGTTCGAGCCGGAGGACATGGCCTCCTGCCCCGCTTACGCCGGTCCGATCTGCTCGCTGTGCTGTTCGCTGGACGCACGCTGCCACGATCTCTGCAAGCCGCACGCTCGAATTCAGGCGCAGGTCTCGGAGACGCTGGGCAAGCTGATGCCGCAACCGATCTACGCCCGGATCAACTCGCAGCTCGGCCACTATATCGGCGTGTTCGTGGTCTCCGCCGGCCTGGTCGCCCTGGTGCTGGGACTGATCTATCTGCAGACGTCGGCGAACGTCCATGGCGAGAACGAGCTCGTGTCCGACGTGCTGTGGAAGGTGTTCTTCTCGCTCAGCATCATCATCGGCGTGGTTGCCTGGCTGTTCGTGCTGGCACAGCAGAGCCGCCGCGCCGCCGAGGCCGAGACGCGGCGGCAGACCACGCTGCTGATTCAGGAGATCGACGCGCACAAGCGCACCGACGCCGAGCTCCAACGTGCCAAGGAGGTCGCCGAATCCGCCAATTTGGCCAAGAGCCGCTACGTGGTGGGCCTGAGCCATGAGCTGCGCTCGCCGCTGAACGCGATCAGCGGCTATGCCCAGCTGCTCGAGCAGGATACGACGCTGGGCCCGAAGCCGCGCGACCAGGTCCGCGTCGTCCGCCGCAGCGCCGACCACCTGTCCGGCCTGATCGACGGCATCCTGGACATCTCCAAGATCGAGGCCGGGCGGCTGTATCTGTCGCGCGACGAGGTGCACCTCGGCGAATTCCTCGATCAGCTCGTCGGCATGTTCCGCCTTCAGGCCGCAGCCAGGGGCGTCGATTTCATGTTCAGGCGGCCGGCGTCGTTGCCGCGCGTGGTCTATGCCGACGAGAAGCGTCTGCGTCAGGTGCTGATCAACCTGCTCTCGAACGCCATCAAGTTCACCCAGGCGGGCAGTGTGCAGTTCGTGGTGCACTATCGCAGCCCCGTTGCCGAGTTCGAGGTGATCGACACCGGCCCCGGCATCCGGGGCGACGATCTCGAACGCATCTTCGCACCCTTCGAGCGCGGTGCGCTCGGCGTCTCGCAGCCGCAGACCGGGACCGGGCTCGGCCTGACCATCAGCCGCCTGCTCGCCGGCGTGATGGGCGGCGATATCAAGGTCACGAGCACGGTCGGCACCGGCTCAACGTTCAAGGTCAAGATCCTGCTCTCGGAGGTCACCAATCCCCGGCGCATCGCGCCGGTCGAGGCCCCGGTCTCCGGCTATCACGGCGCGCGCAAGACCATCCTCGTTACCGACGATGACCCCGTGCATCGCGATCTCCTGCGCGAGGTGCTGACGCCGCTCGGTTTCATCCTGCTCAGCGCGCCGGACGGCGCTGGCTGCCTCGCGCTGGCACAGCATTGCCGGCCCGATCTGTTCCTGCTCGACATCTCGATGCCTGCCATGGACGGCTGGACCGTGGCCGAGGCCTTGCGCGCGAGCGGCCATCACCAGGCGCGCATCCTCATGGTGTCGGCAAGCGCGTTGGAGGCCCACGGCGCTCCGCTGGCGCAACCTTTCCACGACGGCTATCTGATGAAGCCGATCGACATCCCGCGGCTCCTGGAGACGATCCGCCACCTGCTCAAGATCGAATGGCAATACGGTTCGGACGAGATCGCGGTGCCGTTCTGGCGTCCCGAGACCGGATCAAAGCCGCCGGTGCGGCACATCGAGGCGCTGATCGGGCTCGGCCAGATCGGCTACGTCAAGGGTATCCAGTTGAAGCTGGACGAGATCGGCAGCGAACATCCTGAGCATGCCGACTTCGTCGCGCAGATGCGGTCGCTGGTCGATCGCTTCGATCTCGACCAGTACATGGCCACATTGAAGACGTTGCACGCGTATGAACATTGAGTCGAAGAAGCGCGACGTCGCGCTCGTTGTCGATGACTCTCCGGAGACGCTGCGGCTGCTCACCGACGCGCTCGACGGCGCCGGCATGACGGTCATGGTGGCGCTCGACGGCGCCGCGGCGATGCGCATCATCGACCAGATCACGCCCGACATCATTCTGCTCGATGCCGTGATGCCCGGCATCGACGGCTTCGAGACATGCCGCCGGCTCAAGCGCGATGCCGGTCTCGCCAACGTCCCCGTGATCTTCATGACGGGCCTTGCCGAGACCGAGCACATCGTGCGCGGGCTTGAAGCTGGCGGCGTCGACTACGTGACCAAACCGATCGTGATCGAGGAAATGCTGGCGCGTATCCGCGTCCATCTCGGCAATGCCCGGCTGACCCAGAGCGCCCGGACCGCGCTCGACGTCTCCGGCCGGTTCTTGTTCGCGGTCAACCGCCAGGGCAACGTGCTGTGGGCGACGCCGCAGGCGCAGAAATTGCTGTCCGACCATCACGGCGCGCAGGCCGACGATTTCGTCCTACCCCCAGCGCTGCTGCAATGGCTGGAACAGGCCAAGGCCAAGGGCAGCTCGAAGTCGCAGGGCGCTTCCTTGCCCGACAATCCGCAACTTCGGCTCTTCTACATGGGTGAGACCGCGCCGAACGAATTCCTGCTGCGACTCTCCAGGGAGTCCGGCACCGCGCTGCCACCCGAATTCACCAGCGAGCTCGGCCTCACCACCCGCGAGGGAGAGGTTCTGGCCTGGCTCAGCAAGGGCAAGACCAACCGCGACATCGCGCAGATTCTGGGTCTCAGCCCGCGCACGGTCGACAAGCATCTCGAGCAGATCTACGCCAAGCTCGGCGTGGAGAACCGGACGGCCGCGGCGGCCATCGCGGCGAATGCGACGAGGCGGAATTCGTGAGCCGCTCGGCAGGTGAATTGGCACGCCGTTCACCCAGCAAACGGCGTCGTCCCGGGTTCGCTTCGCGCCCCGGGACGACAGTGGAGCGTGTGGCGGTCGCTACCGCCCCTTACGCGAACAGCTTTCACCCATAGACAAAAGCCTTGTCGTCCAGGTCCGTCTTCGGGATCTCGTCCTTCTCGATCCAGTAATCCTGGCTGTGCTGCCATTCCGGCTTGTCGCCGCGCTTGGGCAAGAGGTCCATGTTGCGCATCATGTAGCCGGGGTTGAAGTTTTCCGGATCGATCCACGGCAGGATCGGCATGTTGTGGTCTTCGGGACGCAGCTTGACCTCGACCTTCTTGGCGCCCTTTGCCTTCATGTGTCCGAGCAGCCTGCAGACGAAATCGGCGACGAGGTCGACGCGCAGCGTCCAGCTGGCGCGGAAGTAGCCGAACACCCAGACCATGTTGGGCACGCCCGTGAACATCATGCCGCGATAGGTGACGGTGTCGCCAAAAGCGAGCGGCCTGCCGTCGATCTCGAATTCGATATCGCCGAGCGCTGCAAGATTGAAGCCGGTCGCGGTGACGATGACATCCGCCTCCAGCAGCTTGCCGGATTTGAGCTGGATACCGTTCTCGACGAAGCATTCGATCTCGTCGGTCACGACGGAGGCCTTGCCGCTGGCGATCCCCTTGAACAGATCCGCATCCGGCACGAAGGCGATGCGCTGCCGCCACGGCCGGTATTTCGGCGTGAAGTGCGTCTCGACGTCGTAATCGGGACCCAGGACGACGCTGATCTGGCCGATCAGCTCCTTCTTGACCTGCTCGGGCTTGGACACGCAGAGTTTTGTGAACGCATCCTGTTCGAACAGGATCTTCCGCCGCACGATCTCGTGGATCCAGGTCTCGTCAACCTGAAGCCGGCGCAGCTCTTCCGCGATCTCGATGGCGTTGCGGCCAAGGCGGAAATAGGTCGGCGAGCGCTGGAGCATGGTGACATGCGCGCATTTGTCCGCGATGTTCGGCACCAGCGTTGCCGCCGTCGCACCCGAGCCAATCACGACGACCTTCTTGTTCGCGAGATCAATGTCGTCGGGCCATGTCTGCGGATGGACGATGCGGCCCTTGAAGCGGTCCATGCCCTTCCATTGCGGCGTGTAGCCTTCTGAGTGGCGATAATAGCCCTGGCACATCCAGAGGAAGTTGGCGGTGAATGTTCTGGACTCGCCGGTGTCGGTCGTTACCGCTTCGATGGTCCAGAGATTGCGCTCGCTCGACCAGCTCGCCGAATTGATCTTGTGCTTGTAGCGGATGTGCCGCGCGATATCGTTGTCGTCGATCACCTCTTTCATATAGGAGAGGATTTCCTCGGCGGTCGCAATCGGCGGACCGACCCACGGCTTGAAGCTGTAACCGAAGGTATGGAGATCGCTGTCGGAACGAATGCCGGGATAGCGATGTGTGCTCCAGGTGCCGCCGAATGTCTCCTGCGTCTCCAGGATGACGTAGCTCGTGCCCGGAAGCTGCTTCTGGATGTGATAGGCGCTACCGATGCCGGAGATGCCGGCGCCGACGATCAGCACGTCGAAATGTTCAGAAGCCTGTTTGGCCGTGGCGTGACTGCGAACAGCGACATTCATTGTTGTTTCTATGCCTTGCTTGTTTTTGTGGCCGTCCTTGACCGGACGGCGCGTTTCCTCCGCGCCGGGCAGTTTCGCCCGCCGCGCTTCCGCTACAAAATGACATAGATCAAGTCGCGGTCAAATCACAGCGCCGCACCCCAGCTCCGCGCGGTCTGCAAGATCCAGTCGCGATAGAGCGTGAGCGGCGTGACGCCGGTCAATCCGCCGCAACCGGCGGCGCCGTTCGGCCCTGTCGACCAGCTGATGAGCCCGACGAGCACGGGACCATTCGGCCTGTCCTCGAACACGGGGCCGCCGGAATCGCCGGTGCAGGCGCCAATTCCGTCGCGAACACCGTTGGTTACGGGATCAACCAGGCGAATCTGGAGCGTGCCGGGCTGCCCTGTGGCAACGAGGCCGGCAACGCGCGTCGTGCCGCCGCTCTTGCCTTCACCGCGCACGGTGACGCCGATGCCGGCAATGACGAAGCGGCTGCCGACCTGAATTGGAATCGTCGGCGTGCCGACCGTCACCGTGGATTTTCCCTTGAATGGAATTTCCAGCTGCAGCAGCGCCACGTCGGCGGTGGCGCGGTGCGCCTGCATCGCCTGCATGTTGAAATTCGGATGGATCGCGACGGCGCGGACGTTCAGCAATTGCGGCTGGCCGTCCGCGCCGCGTTCTACGATCTTGTAGTCGGCGCCGGGCTGCACGCAATGAGCGACTGTCAACACCACCTTCGAGGTGATCAGGCTGCCGGTGCAGAAATTGCCCCGCGATCCGACGATGGTGACGACCGCACGCGCGACACCATCGGCCTGCGGCGTGCCGCCGCCGACGATGGCGTGGGCAGGCGTGGCGAGCAGCAGCGCTGCTGCGACGGACATGGCAAGCTTCTTCATGGGAACACGCTTTGGCGTCAGCATCGGTGAAGGAGGGGGCTTCGGACTGGCTCTTGCCGATAGCGCATGCTAGCCCTCTTGGAAAGGAATTGACGAGGGCAGGACATTGACGATCGAGGCTGTGATCTTTGATTTTGGCGGCGTGCTGACGAGCTCACCATTCGAGGCGTTCACGCGGTTCGAGACCGAGCGCGGCCTGCCCATCGACATCATCCGGCGCACCAACGCCGCCAACCATCTGGAGAACGCCTGGGCCAAGTTCGAGCGGGCCGAGGTGGACATCGACACCTTCGACGAATTGTTCGCCGCCGAATCGCTCGCGCTTGGCGCGGAAGTGCGCGGCCGTGACGTGCTGCCGCTGCTGCAGGGCGATCTGCGCCCGGAGATGGTCGAGGCTCTGAAGCGCATCAAGGCGCAGTTCAAGACCGGCTGCATCACCAACAATTTGCCGGCGAACGCCATCGGCAGCATGACGGGACGCTCCCTCTACATCGCCGAAGTGATGGTGCTGTTCGATCACGTGATCGAATCCGCCAAGATCGGACTGCGCAAGCCTGACCCGCGCATCTACGCGCTGATGGTAGACACACTGAAGGTCGATCCGAAGGACTGCGTCTATCTCGACGATCTCGGCGTCAACCTCAAGCCCGCGCGCGAGATGGGCATGACCACCATCAAGGTGACGAACGGCGCACAGGCGATCGCCGAGCTGGAAGCGGCGACTGGGCTGAAGCTCAACTAGCGCAACTCATTCCGCAACCGTAGGGTGGGCAAAGCGCAGCGTGCCCACCACCAGCATATGGTGGGCACGGCGCTTCGCGCCTTTGCCCACCATACGGGAGCCTACTCCGCCGCAGCGGCGATGCGCTCGGGAAACGCCGCCGCCAGCGAGTCGCGATCCGCCTTCAGCACGCCGCGTTCGGTGATGAGGCCGGTGACGAGCCGCGCCGGCGTCACGTCGAACGCGTAGTTCGCGACCGGCGAGTTCTCCGGCACGATACGAACCGTCTCCAGCCTTCCGTCGGCGGTACGGCCGGTCATGTCGGTGACCTCTGTGCCGCTGCGCTGCTCGATCGGGATGTCGCGAATGCCGTCATGGACGGCGAAGTCGATCGTCGGCGACGGGAGCGCGACGTAGAACGGCACGCCATTGTCATGCGCAGCAAGCGCCTTCAGATAGGTGCCGATCTTGTTGCAGACGTCGCCATTGGCGGCGACGCGGTCGGTGCCGACGATGGCGAGATCGACCATGCCGTGCTGCATCAGGTGTCCGCCGGTATTGTCCGGGATCACGGTGTGCGGCACGCCGTGATGGCCGAGCTCCCAGGCCGTCAGCGAGGCGCCCTGGTTGCGCGGACGGGTCTCGTCGACCCAGACATGGATCTTGAGGCCGCGCTCATGCGCGAGATAGATTGGCGCCGTCGCCGTGCCCCAATCGACGGTGGCGAGCCAGCCGGCGTTGCAATGGGTCAGCACGTTGACCGCCTGCCCCGGCTTCCTCGCCGCGATTGCCTCGATCAGCTTCAAACCGTTGCTGGCAATGCCGCGATTGATCTCGACGTCCTGCTCGACGATCTCGTCGGCGCGCGCATAGGCCGCTTCGGCCCTTTCAAGCGGGTCGATCGGCGCGAGCGTCGCGCGCATCTCGTCCAGGGCCCATTTCAGATTGATCGCGGTCGGCCGCGCCACGACGAGCGTGTCATAGGCGCGTTTCAGGCCCGCATCCGAGGCATCCTCGCGCATCGCGTGCGCCATTCCATAGGCCGCGGTGGCACCGATCAGCGGCGCGCCGCGCACCAGCATGTCGCGGATCGCGACGGCCGCGTCCTCGCAGGAGGTGAGGCGCGCGATGACGAACTCGTGCGGCAACCTGCGCTGGTCGATCGCGCCGACCGACCAGCCGTCACGCTCGCGCCAGATGCTGCGGAAATGCTTGCCGTCGACCTTCATGGCATTCTGCCTTTCACATCACGCCCGCAGGATGCGCCCGGCCACCGCATCGAGCTTCTTCAGAAGCTCCGGGTCGCGCGCCTCCGGCGCCGTGATCAGCGCGGTGTCGAGCGCACGGTCCGAACCAATCGGGCACGGCTCGTGCTCGCGCGGAAAATCCTTTGCCAGCCGCGCCACCAGCGCCTTCGCCTTGTCGGCATTCGAGGTCAGCACGCGGATGATGTCCTGAACGGTGACGGCATCGTGATCGGGATGCCAGCAGTCGAAATCAGTCACCATCGCGACCGTGGCGTAGCAGATCTCCGCCTCGCGCGCGAGCTTCGCCTCCGGCATGTTGGTCATGCCGATCACGGAATAGCCTGATGTCTTGTAGGTCGTGCTTTCCGCATACGTGGAGAATTGCGGCCCTTCCATGCAGACATAAGTGCCGCCGCGCGCGACCGCGATGCCCTCGGCTTCGGCCGCCGCCGCGAGATGGATGCGCAGCCGCGGCGAGACCGGATGCGCCATCGACACATGCGCGACGCAGCCGCGGCCGAAGAACGAGCTCTCTCGCTTGTAGGTACGGTCGACGAACTGGTCGACGAGAACGAAAGTCCCGGGCGGCAGTTCCTCCCTGAAGGAGCCGCAGGCCGAGAGCGAGATCAGGTCGGTGACGCCGGCCCGCTTCAGCACGTCGATATTGGCGCGATAATTGATGTCGGAGGGGGACAGCCGGTGGCCCTTGTCATGCCGCGGCAGGAACACGATGGGCAGGCCGGCGATGGAGCCACGCCGCAAGGGCGCAGACGGCTCGCCCCAGGGGCTCTTGATCACCTCTTCACGCGCACCCTCGAGGCCCGGGAGGTCATAGATGCCCGAGCCGCCGATGATACCCAATACCGCCTGCGTCATGCCTGCTCCAACCTGTCCGCCATGTGTGACATGGTTAAGCTATGCCAGCTTTGCGGCGGTTTTGGAACGGGGTGTTGGAGCAGAGGTACTGTGAAGGAGCGATGACGAGATCTCGCGCTCAGCGTCGTCCCTGCGTTCGGAGGGACGACGGCGAAGAAGGCAGTGGCGCCTAACCTACGCCGCGGTCGCCGGCTGCAGCTGGGTCGCGATCATCCGCTCCAGCGTCTCGACGGACTGGAAATTCTCCGGCGTGATCTCGGATTGCGGGATGGTGAAATCGAACTCGGCTTCGACGCCGAGCATCAGATTGACCATGTCCATCGACGTCAGGCCGACATCAACGAGCTTGGCGGAAGACGTGACGTCTGCGGTGAGTGAATTCTGTTCGAGGATGCCCTTCACCAGCTTGATGATGCGATTGCGCACGTCGGTATTGAAGGCCTGCATCGGCAAATTCCCATCTGTCTAACGAGGTCGGACCGGACTGCCGGCTACGATGGGCACGGCTTGCCGGTCCTGCAATGGGCGTCACCAATACTTCGCGTTTCTTAGTAAACGATGACTCAGATTGTCCGAAATTCAGGCTTCTTCCAGAGTCCTAACGCGATGCCGGAGAATCCGGTGATGCAAACAACCGGCCCTTAACTGTTCGTCCGGAATTGGGCTTTGTTTACCCTCTATTTCATCGACGAATTTGAATTAAATCCGTAGCCTCGTCTCACAAGCAAAGATGGCCGGAGGATCACCGGCGGCATCGCGAATGATGCCGGCGATCTCGAACGGCAAAACGGAGGCGGACGAGCATGAACGTGCGTGAAGCGGTCCTTACTGTCGACGAGATGCAGACGAGCTTCCTCGAGCAGGGTCCCTCCCTGATCGAGCGCGCCGCCCGGACCGCCGCCGCTGCAGCGGCCGACGCAGACGGAGTCGATCGCGACGCCCGTTTCCCGCACAAGGCGTTCGAGGTCGCACGTGAGCAGAAGCTGCTCGGCGTGATGGTTCCGGTCGAGTTCGGTGGCTTCGGCGCTTCGATCCATGATGTCACCGACATCTGCTACACGCTCGGACGCGCCTGCGCGTCCACCGCGATGATCTACGCGATGCACCAGACCAAGGTCGCCTGCATCATCAGGCACGGCCATGGCATTCCCTGGATGGAGACCATGATGCGCCGGGTCGCCCGCGACCAGTGGCTGCTCGCCTCCTCCACCACCGAGGGCCAGAATGGCGGCAACATCCGCGCCAGCGCCGCTGCGGTCGATCATGCCGGCGACACCGTCTCGCTGGTGCGCGACGCCACCGTGATCTCCTACGGCGCCGAGGCCGACGGTCTCGTCACCATCGCCCGCCGCGCCACCGATGCGGCGGCCTCCGACCAGGTGCTGCTGGCGCTCGCCAGGGACGATTATTCGCTGAAGCGGACGCTGGGCTGGGAAACGCTCGGCATGCGCGGCACCTGCTCGACCGGGTTCGAGCTGAAGGTCGACTGCCCCGCCGACCGGGTGTTCCCGGAAGCCTATGACAAGATCCACGCCCAGACCATGACGCCGTTCGCGCATCTGTGCTGGTCGTCGGTCTGGGCCGGCATCGCCGCTGCGGCAGTGACCCGCGCGCAGGCCTTCATCCGCAAGGCGGCGCGTTCCTCCGGCGGCCAGATGCCCCCGGCCGCGGCGCACTTCACCGCAGCCAAGATGTCGCTGGCCAAGCTGCGCGCGCTGATCGCGGCCAACATCGACGCTTTCGCGCGGGCCGAGCATGACGAGCGTGCGCTGAGCTCGCTCGACTTCCAGTCCTCGATCACGCTGCTGAAAGTGCAGGCCTCCGAGCTTGCGGTCGAGACCGTGATGCATGCGATGCGCACCGCGGGTCTTTCCGGCTACCGCAACGACGGCGAGTTCACCATGGGTCGCCACCTGCGCGACGTGCTGTCGTCGCCGATCATGATCAACAACGACCGCATCCTGGCCAACGCCGCGACGTCGACGCTGATGAGCGGGGTGCCGACGAGCCTTCGCGACTGAAATGCATCGGCGACTGAATCAACAAGAACAATTTTGAGATAGCAGGACATCGAACCATGAATATTGCCGTCCTCCCCGACTCGCCCGCCACCGCCCCGCAGATGATCGATCCGCTCGATCATCTCGCCGACAAGCTGTTCCACCGCATGGGGGCCGACGGCGTCTACGCCCGCACCGCACTCTATGAGGGGATCGTCGAGAAGCTCGCCGCGTTGATCACCAGCCATCGCGAGACCGGCACCGAGGTGATGCGCTTCCCGCCGGTCATGAGCCGCGCCCAGCTGGAAAAATCCGGCTACCTCAAGAGCTTTCCGAACCTGCTCGGCTGCGTCTGCGGCCTGCACGGCACCGAGCGCGAGATCAATGCCGCGGTGAGCCGCTTCGATGCCGGCGGCGACTGGACGAGTTCGCTGTCCCCCGCCGATCTCGTGCTGTCACCGGCCGCCTGCTATCCGGTCTACCCGATCGCGGCGAGCCGTGGCCAATTGCCGAAGGGCGGCCTGCGCTTCGACGTCGCGGCGGATTGCTTCCGCCGCGAGCCGTCGAAGCATCTCGACCGGCTGCAATCGTTCCGGATGCGCGAATATGTCTGCATCGGCAGCCCCGAGGACGTCGCCGACTTCCGCGAGCGCTGGATGGTGCGCGCGCAGGCGATCGCCCGCGATCTCGGCCTCACCTTCCGCGTCGACTATGCCAGCGATCCTTTCTTCGGCCGCGTCGGCCAGATGAAGGCGGTGAGCCAGAAGCAGCAGCAGCTCAAGTTCGAGCTCCTTATCCCGCTGCGCTCGGAAGAGCAGCCGACCGCCTGCATGAGCTTCAACTATCACCGCGAGCATTTCGGCACGACCTGGGGAATCCAGGACGCCAATGGCGAGCCGGCCCATACCGGCTGCGTTGCCTTCGGCATGGACCGCTTGGCCGTCGCCATGTTCCACACCCACGGCACCGACCTTTCCGCCTGGCCGGCGAAGGTGCGGGACATCCTGGGCTTGCAGCCGCAGGTCGCGGCCGAGGCTCATGGCGAAGGCTGGCGCTAAGGTAAGAGGTCGACCATTTCCACGGGCTAGACGAGCGTGATCCATACCAAGGTCCGATGCCGCGAGATCACCGAGTCCGACGTCGACAAGGTCGCGGACTTGCTGACGCGCGGCTTCGCGGGACGTTCGCGCGAATACTGGGTTGAGGGCCTGCGGCGGCAGGCCTTCCGGCCCGTGCCGGAGGGCTATCCGCGCTTCGGCTACATGCTCGACGACGGCGGCACACCGGTCGGCGTGCTGCTCTTGATCTACACGGCGCGTAAGGATGGCGAAGAGACCGCCATCCGGTGCAACCTGTCGAGCTGGTATGTCGATCCGGCCTACCGCAACTACGCCCCGCTGCTGACCAAGATCGCCCAGCGGCACAAGGACGTCACTTATTTCAACATCAGCCCGGCGCCGTGGACCTGGCCGATCATCGAGACGCAGGGCTTTCGCGCCTATTGCCGCGGCATATTCTTCTCGGTCCCTCTGCTGGCGCGCGCTCCGCGCTGGAGCGAGATCGAGGTCATCGCGCCGCACGCCAAGGAGATCGAGGGGCTTTCCGACACCGAGACCGAGCTCCTGACGCGGCATGCGCGCTACAATTGCCTCAGCCTCGTCTGCCGCACGCCGAAGGGAACGTTCCCCTTCATCCTGCAACCGGTTCGCATCCGCCGCGGTTTTATCGCACCGCCCGCGATGAAGCTGATCTATTGCCGAAGTGCCGAGGAATATGCCGAATGCGCCGGCCGCATCGGCCGGTTGCTGCTGCGGCTCGGCAAGGTCTCTGTGGCCATCGATGCCAACGGTCCGGTTGCCGGCCTCGTCGGCATCTACACCGAGCGGCGCGGCCGCAAATACTTCAAGGGCCCGCACCGGCCGCAGCTTGGCGACCTCACGGACACGGAGCTCGTGCTGTACGGGCCGTAGTTAGACCTAGAGCCAACAGTCCAGCACCGTCATCCTGAGGTGCTCACCGCGCGCAGCATGGTGAGCCTCGAAGGGTGAACGGCCGGGACGCAGCCGGGCCGTCGTCCTTCGAGGCCTCCGCTTTCGCTCCGGCACCTCAGGATGACGGTGAAAGTTCGGTGCCTGAGGTAGGGCTCCACCGTGCAGATCGCGGCACATACATCTTCACCATCGCCGGTCACCCTCCGTAAACTAACGCGCTTAAGGGAATTTTCCGGCCTCTTCGCTACCCTCGGCCGCTGAATTAGGTTGCTTCAAGTCTATTGCCTGCCGAGGTCCCGCCGAGCCCATGATGTCGACCCGCGACAACGAGCCTGGTGCACGCCGCGAGCAGGGCCCGGACGCCCTGGTCGTCCTGAGCCAGCTTGCGCTCGACCACATGGAGCAGGGCGTCTGCGTCTACGACGCCGACAACCGGATCGTGCTGGTGAACCAGCGCTACCTCACGCTGTTCGACATGTCGGCCGACATCGTGCGGGTCGGCACGAGCTACCGTGAGGTGCTCGAGCACAGCGCGAGACGCGGCAACTTTCCGCAAGACGAGCTCGACGCGTTGTATTCGGCGCGGATCGCGCAGATCGCCGCGGGCAAGCCGTTCCTGACCGAGCAGCGGCTTGCAAACGGCCTCGTCATGTCGCTCGAGCTGAAGCCGCTCCCCGGCGGCGGCTGGATGACGATCTGCGACGATGTCAGCCGCCTCGCCCGGCTCGAAGCGGAATTGCGCCTGCAGACCGAGCGGAGCCAGCACGCGCTCGCGAACATGTCGCATGGCCTCATCATGTACGACGTCGACAGCCGCGTTGTCCTCTGCAACGAACGGTTCCTGAAGCTCTACGATCTCGATCCCGAGATCGTGAAGCCGGGCGTCCCGCATTGTGCGGTGATCGAGCACTGGATGTCGCGCGGCAACCTGCCGGGCATGTCGAACGACGAATTTTACGAAAGCCGGCTGGAAGATGTGCGCCGCAGGAAGGCGAAAACCCTGCTGGTGATGCGTTACGACGGACGGATGGTCCAGGCGGTCTCCCGCTTCCTGCCCGACGGCGGCTGGGTGACGGTGCACGAGGACGTCACGGAGCGGCTGCAATACGAGGAAACGCTGAGGCAGCAGAACTTCATCCTCGATGCGGCGCTGGAGAACATGGCGCACGGGCTCGCCTTCTACGACAGCGACATGCGCCTGCGGGTCTGCAACACCACCTACCGCAAGATCTACCGGCTGTCGCCGGAGGAGACCAGGCCCGGCACGCATCTCGCCGAGCTGATCGAGCGTTCGATGGCGAAGGGCGCATTCTCATCCGAATACAGTCCGCAACAGCTCCTCGAAGCCGCCTGCACGAGCATTGCGAAGCGCGATTCCTCGCCAATGCGCCGGCGCATGGCGAACGACACCGTGGTGTCGGTGCGCTACTGCGCACTCGCCGAGGGCGGCTTCGTCGCCACCTATGAGGACATCACTGAGCGCGAGCACGCGGTCGAGCAGCTGGGCGAGCAATATCGGCGCTTCGACGCTGCACTGAACAACATGAGCCAGGGCCTGTGCATGCTCGATTCGAGCCTGCGCGTGATCGTCTGCAACCGCCGTTATCTCGAGATGTACGGGCTGTCGCCGGAGATCGTGAAGCCCGGCGTCTCGATGCGAGAGATCATGGAGTACGGCTGCGAGCTCGGCATCCATCCGAACATGACCGGCGCCAAGCTCTATGCCGACTATGTCGAGAGGTTGCGCGAGGGCGAGCACACGTTGCACCGGCACTTGAGCGACGGCCGCATCATCAAGCTCAATCACAAGCGGATGGAGCACGGCGGCTGGGTCGTCACCTACGAGGACGTCACCGAGCGTCACAAGGCCCAGGCCCGGGTGGCGCATATGGCGCAGCACGATTCGCTCACCGACCTGCCCAACCGCACGCTGTTTCGCGAGAAGATGGGCGAAGGACTGAACCAGGTCGCGATCGCCGGCGGCGCCATGGCCGTGCTGTGCTTCGACCTCGACAACTTCAAGACCGTCAACGATCGTCTCGGCCATGCCGCAGGCGACCGCCTGCTGCGCTGGGTCGCAGCACGCCTGAAGGAGAACGTCGGCGAGCACGATACCGTCGCCCGCCTCGGCGGCGACGAGTTCGCCATCCTCCAGCGCGGACCGCAGCCGCAATCGGCCGAGGAGCTCGCCCGCCGCCTCGTCGACATCATCGGTCATCCGCCGCCGCTGGAGAGCCAGTCGATCCATGTCGGCGTCTCCGTCGGCATCGCGATCGCACCCGACCATGGGCTCGATGCCGACGAGCTGATGAAATGCGCCGATCTCGCGCTGTACCAGGCCAAGGCCAGGGGGCGCGGAGCCTATCAGCTGTTCGAGCCCGAGATGGAGGAAGAGGCGCGCAGCCGGCACGCGCTGGAGCAGGATCTGGTTGGCGCGCTGGAAGGACGTGAATTCCACCTGGTGTTCCAGCCGCAGATGCGGCTCGATTCCTGCGAGCTCACCGGCTTCGAGGCACTTCTGCGCTGGAAACATCCCTCGCGCGGCTTGGTCTCTCCGGCCGAGTTCATTCCGATTGCAGAGGAGAACGGGCTGATCGTACCGATCGGCGAATGGGTGCTGCGCACGGCCTGCGCGGCCGCCGCGTCCTGGCCCGATGTCACCGTCGCGGTGAACCTGTCGCCGGTGCAGTTCCGCGCGCGCGGGCTGGTGGCGATGGTCACGAGCGCACTTGCAGAGGCAGGCCTGCCGCCGCAGCGGCTCGAGCTCGAGGTCACGGAGACGGCGCTGCTCGATGACAGCGAGGCGACGATCGAGATCCTGCACCAGCTCCGCACGTTAGGGGTGCGCGTCAGCCTCGACGATTTCGGCGTCGGCTATTCCTCGCTGAGCTATTTGCGCAAGTTTCCCTTCGACCGCATCAAGATCGACCGCTCCTTCGTCGGCACGCTCGGCGAAAGCCCGGAGAGCGTTGCCATCGTCCGAACGATCGCAAGCCTCGGCTCCGTGCTCGGCGTCGAGACCACGGCGGAGGGGGTGGAGACCGAGGAGCAGCTCGATTTCGTTCGCGAATGCGGCTGCACTGCCGTGCAGGGCTATTATTTCGGCAAGCCGTGTCTCGCATCGGAGGTCGGCCGCACCATCGAGAGGCTGAACATGGTCCGGCGCGTGGCCTAACGGCTTCTTCCCCCCCCCCCTCAAATTCCGCCTCTCGGCACGCAGCCGAACGACGAATTGTCGCATGTGCCGGCTCTGCCGGCATGGCCCAACCGATCGCCGCGTGCGGTCCGCGCAATGCGCTTTTCTTCTCCCGCGATTTCAGGAACAATCGTCTCACAAGAACAAGAGGCGACGGCCCAAAGGGGCCGCTGCGAGGGAGGCGTTTCGATGTCGGGATACGGGCTGAAGACGATCGCATTTGCCGCGGCGTACGCTGTCATGGGCGCATTGTTCCCCACTGCCGCCGGTGCGCAGGACTATCCGAGCAAGCCGATCACGTTGATCGTGCCGTGGCCGGCCGGCGGATCGACCGATATCTCGATGCGAGCGATCGCCGACTGCGCCTCGAAGATCCTGGGTCAGCCGATCGTGATCGACAACAAGGCCGGCGGCGGCGGCACGGTGGGACCGGCGACCATGGCGGCGGCCGCGAAGCCTGATGGCTATACCATCTCGCAGATCCCGATCACGGTGTTCCGCCTGCCTCTGATGCAGGAGGTATCGTGGGATCCGGCGAAGGACTTCAGCTACATCGTCCATCTCACCGGCTATACTTTCGGCGTCACGACCAGTGCGGAGTCGCAGTTCAAGAGCTGGAAGGACGTGGTGGAGTTCGCAAAGGCGAACCCGGGCAAGGTGACCTACGCCACGCCGGGCGCCGGCACCTCGCTGCATATCGGCATGGAGCAGATCGCCGCGATGTCCGGCATCAAGCTGACGCAGGTCCCTTTCAAGGGCGGCGCAGAGACCAACGCAGCCGTGCTGGGACAGCACACCATGCTCCAGGCTGATTCCACGGGATGGCGGCCGCTGGTCGATGCGGGCAAGCTTCGACTGTTGATGGTCTGGACCGGCGCGCGCTCGCCGAACTACCCGGATGTGCCGACGCTGAAGGAGCTCGGCTACCCCATGGTCTATGATTCCCCGTTCGGCATCGCCGGCCCGAAGGGCATGGATCCCAAGATCGTCGCCAAGCTGCACGATGCCTTCAAGAAGGCGGTCGAAGACCCGGCAGTCGTGGCGACGCTTGCCAAATACGACATGGTTCCGAACTACAAGAACACCGAGGACTACAAGAAGTTCGTCGTCGAGGTCACGGAGTCCGAGCGCAAGGTGATCGAGACGCTCGGGCTTGCGAAGAAGTAGACTGAGCCGCTTTCATGTCCCGGACGCGGTGCAGCGCTTCTTCAGCGATGCACGGCAGAGCCGGGACCTACCTTTCATCCACACTCATGGGCCCCGGCTCTGCAGCGCACCGCCATAGCGCGTCGAAGACGTGCATGAACGCACTCATGGCGCTACGCTGCGTCCGGGGCACGATAGGGAAGCGATGAACGACCAAACCAACGTCAAGCTCCGCCTCAGCAATTCCGAGCTCTGGGGCGGGGTGATCGGGCTTGCGCTTGGCGGCTTCGTGATCTGGTCGGGCTTGAAGCTCAGGCTCGGCACCATCAACGATCCCGGCTCCGGCTACGTGCTGTTCTATACGGGCATCCTGATGTGCGTGTTCGCAGGCGCCATCATCGTCTCGGCGGTCACCGAGGGCGGTCCGACGCTGGCCTCGCGCTGGGAGAATGTGCGCTGGAGCAAGCCGCTTCTCGTCATCGCCTGCCTCACCGCATTCTCGTTCGCGCTGGAGCCGCTCGGATTCCTGTTGTCGTCGATCCCGCTGATGCTGCTGCTGTTGCGGCTGATCGATCCGGTGCGCTGGACGTTGGCGGTCCCGATCGCCGTGCTGGTGCCATCAGGCATGTGGTGGGTGCTCAAGCGGCTGCTGTTGATCCAGTTGCCCTCAGGCCTGTTCGGGATCGGTTGATCGCATGGATACGCTTGTCAATGTGGCCCATGGATTCGGCGTCGCGCTGCTGCCGATCAACCTGCTCTACTGCTTCATCGGCGTCTTCATCGGCACGCTGGTCGGCGTGCTGCCGGGCATCGGGCCGATCTCGGCCATGTCGCTGCTGCTGCCTGTGACGCTGTCGGGGACCCCGGAATCCGGCATCATCATGATGGCCGGCATCTATTACGGCTCGATGTATGGCGGCTCGACCACCTCGATCCTGGTCAACATCCCCGGCGAGGCAGCCTCCGTCGTCACCTGCATCGACGGCCACCAGATGGCGAAGCAGGGCCGTGCGGGCCCTGCCCTCGGCATCTCCGCTTTCGGCTCCTTCGCCGCGGGCACGTTTGCGCTGATCGCCCTGATGCTGGTGGCGCCGAAGCTTGCCAGCATTGCCATCGCCTTCGGCCCGGCCGAGTATTTCAGCCTGATGGTGCTCGGCCTCGTCGTGCTCACTTTCCTCACCCAGGGATCGATGCCGAAGGCATTGCTGATGGCGTGCATCGGTGTCGTGCTCGGGCTGGTCGGGCTCGACAGCATCACCGCGCAGCCGCGGCTGACCTTCGGCCGCATGGAATTGATCGACGGCATCGGCCTCGTGCCCGTCGTGATGGGCCTGTTCGGCGTCGCCGAGGTGCTGCTCAACACTGAGCAGGCCATCAAGCGCGACATCATCAACACCAAGATCACTCATCTCCTGCCCAGCAAAGAGGACTGGAAGGCGAGCGCAGGTCCGGTCGGCCGCGGCACGATCCTCGGCTTCTTCCTCGGCATCCTGCCGGGCGGCGGCGCGGTGGTGGCGTCATTCGCCTCCTACGCGCTGGAGAAGCGGCTGTCGAAGACGCCCGAGCGTTTCGGGCATGGCGCGATCGAAGGCGTCGCGGGACCGGAATCGGCGAACAATGCCGCGGCGGGCGGGGCCTTCATTCCGCTGATGACGCTCGGCATCCCGCCGAATGTCGTGATGGCGCTGCTGCTCGGCGCCTTCGTCATTCACGGCCTGCAGCCGGGGCCACTGCTGATCACGCAGAATCCAGGCCTGTTCTGGGGCATCGTCGCCAGCATGTATATCGGCAACGTCATGCTGCTGATCCTGAACCTGCCGATGATCGGCATGTGGGTGCAGCTGCTCAAGCTGCCCTACAATATCCTGTTTCCCCTGATCATCCTGTTCACGATCCTCGGCGTCTATTGCTCGAGCAACAACGTGTTCGACGTCCATGTGATGATCGCGTTCGGGATCATCGGCTATTTCATGCGCAAACTCGGCTATGAGCCGGCGCCGCTGGTGCTCGCCTTCGTGCTGGGGCCGATGATGGAGAACAACTTGCGCAAGTCGCTGATCCTGTCGCAGGGCGATCTCTGGACCTTCGTGCAGCGGCCGATCTCGGGGGTGTGCCTGACGCTGGCGCTCGTGCTGCTGATCGCGCCGCTGCTGCCGTCTCTGCGCAAGAAGCGCGAGCTGGTGGCGCTGGATGAGGGGGCGTGAGGAAGCCTTGGCTTCCTAGGGTGGGCAAACCAAAGCGACTTGTCCGCCGTAGCTCGAAGAGCGAAGGCGGAAGCGTGCCCACGTCTGTCGTCGACGCTTCAAGAGATGGTGGGCACGGCGCAAGTGCGCCTTTGCCCACCCTACGGCGGCTCAGCTCGCAGCAGGCAGTGCGCTGTCCGGGGGCGTACCCCAGGGACGCTCGGCTGAGGCGAGCCCGATCAGGCGGCCCTGGATGTAGTCGCAGCCCCACTCACGCAGCATACCTGCGGCTTCCTCGTCCTGCACCCATTCGGCGACCGTCTTGATGTCGAGGCGGCGGGCGAGGTCGATCAGGGTCTGCACGAAGGCGCGGTCGTCGGCCGAGCGGGTGACGTTCTGCACGAAGGCGCCGTCGATCTTCACGATGTCGACGCCGAGCTTGCGCAGGTTTCGGAACGAGGTGTAGCCGGCGCCGAAATCGTCGATGGCGATGCGGCTGCCGAAATTCTTCAGCCGCGTGACGAAGCCGCGGACGTCGTCGATGTCCTGGATCGCGACCGTCTCCGTGATCTCGACGATCAGGCGCTCGGCAACACCGGGATGCGCCAGCATCAGCGACTCGATCCCGGCCCACCAGTCCGGATCCATCGTCGTATCAGGCGAGATGTTGAGGCTGAGGCAGATGTTGGGCGCAGCGGCGAGCTCGGCGACCACGAGCTCGAGCACGCGGTGGTCCACCAGGCGGATCAGGCCGAGCCGCTCGGCGACCGGCACGATATCGGGCGCGAGCAGCACCTGGCCATCACCCTGGTCCATCCGCACCAGGCACTCGTGGAAGGCGCGTTCGCGCGAGCTGGCCGAGACCACCGGCTCATAGGCAAGCTTGATACGGCGTTCGTTCAGCGCGGTGACGATCTCGTCGGTGACGCGGATGTTGACCCGGCGCTGCGCGTCGCGCGCGGCATCCGGGCGCCACGCGGCGAACGAGCCGGCGCGGCGGCGCTTGGCGGCATCCAGCGTTTCATGGGCGCGGTTGACCGCTTCATCGGTGTTGCGGGCGTAGCGCGGCAGGCTGACCGCGCCGATCGAGGCGGTGACCGAGACCGGGCCGGATTTCGTCGGCACCACCTCGTCGCGGATGCCGGTGAGGAAGCGCTCGGCGGCGACGTTCATGTCGTCGACGGTACAGTTCTTCAGGATCAGGCCGAACTTGTTGCCGGAGAAGCGCCCGAGCACGTCGCCGCCGCGCAGGCGCGAACGAATGCGCCTGGCGACATCCAGGATCACGGCGTCGGCGACGTCGAAGCCGAAGGCGTCGTTGACGCGGGCGAGATGATCGATGCCGACCAGCATGAAGGCCGCGGTCGAGCGAAAGCGGGCCGTCTCCTCGATCGCCTCGGCCAGTGCCGCCAGCAGATGGGAACGGTTGAGCTCGCCGGTCAGGGGATCGAGCCGGGCCAGCTTGGCCAGTTCCTCGTCGCGGGCGTGGCGCTCATTGTTGATGCGGACGGAGCCGATCGCACGTGTGGGGCGACCATCGGGGCCCGCGAACCAGCGGCCGGTCTCCTCGACCCAGATCACCGGATCGGAGGCGCTCATGCGCACGCCGTACTCGGCCCGGTAAGGCGTACCGCCGGCGCCGTGCACGGCGGAGGTCTGCGCCAGGGCTGCGGTCCGCAGCGTTTGCGCGGGCTCGATCAGCTTGGCGAATTCGGCGCCAGTCGCGAGCTGCTCGGCCGGGATGCCGGGAAAGATGCTGGCGACCTGCTCACCCCAGACGATGGCATCGCTGGCGATGTCCCAGGCGAACACGGCCTGGCCGAGCGCGGCGAGGATGTCGGAGGCTTGCGGCAATGCGGGAGTCAAAATCGCCTCGTTCTGGGACAGTGGAGAAGTCCTGATCCGGCACAGGATAGAGCCAGATTCGCCCCCGACCCTAGGCAAAGTTGATAAACAATTTGGAAACCACGTTTCCGGGACGTGGGGAACCAAACCGGCCCGGGCGGCATAGGCCTTGCGAGTACAGGACTCGCACCGGCGCCTGCGTCCCGAAACGCGACAATCTCGCCGGATCAACGGTGATTGCGATGTTGAGTACCGATCGATCGGACGCGGCTGAGAACGGCGCAGGCACAGCCCTGGTGCCGCTGATGCCGACGTTGCAGTGGGTCCACAAGGCACCGCTGCCCCGCCCCGATCCGAGCTTCGTCACCCAGCTCATCGCCAACGCCGAACATCTGTCCCAGACCAGCCGGCTCCGACGGGCCTCTTCCGAAGACGCGAGGACGGCCTATGGCAGCAAGCGTCCATTGGGAAGCGTCAGCGCGCGGACGCGGCAGGTGGCGTAAGCCGGCTGATGGGGCAATTTTCGCCTCACCTGCGCTGCGCCTCTCCCCGTCTGCGGAAGAGGTCGACGCGCTCGGTCAGCGTGGCGGCGCGTCAGGGGACGACGGCGAGCCGTTGCCCGGCTGAAGATGGGGCGAGGAAATTTCCGGCGAGGGTGAGCCCTGCACCGGCTTTGGCGCAGGATGATCCATCAGCACGGATTCGGCGACGGATTGCGCCGAGGGTGCGGGCGGCGCCACCGGCGCCGGCTGTGGCGCAATCACCGGCTCGAACCTGGAGGCGGCCTCCGCGTCATCCGCCGGCGCTTCACCCCTGCGCTTGGCCTTGCGTGGCGCCGGCACCGTCGTCTCGGCGACATAGGTGACGCGGCGACGCGTGCGCTGGGCAATGCCGGCAAGGAAGTCGGCCATCGCCAGCAGCACCAGCAGGAAAAAGGTGGAATTGCCAAATTTGGGCCACATCACGAATTCGGCTGCGGCCGCCCCGAAGACGATCAGCGACAGCAAATGATCCATCAGGAATTTCGAGCCCGGCCGCGCGCCCTTGACCACCTCGAGCAGCAGCAGCACCACGCCGAGCGCGAGCAGCAGATCGGCGAGCGTGACCGGCCAGCTCTCGCCCGTGATCATCGGCACATTGAACAGCACGTCCGAGAAGGACACGCTGGGCATCAGGAAGGCGATGATGTTGTAGACCGCGAGCGGAATCAGAAGCAGCGGGAAACCGACCATCGGCGAGATGCCTTCTCGATCAAGATATCCGGACAGAACAATGCAGCGGCGAAGCATTTGCTCCGCCGCCGTCACCGTCTAGCTCATGGGGTGGCCGAAATCACGCGGGTTCAATCATCCCGCCTGAGGAAAGGTCCTGCCTTCAGGACTCTTTCTTCTTCAGGACCTGACGGCCCTTGTACATGCCGGTCTTGAGGTCGAGATGGTGCGGACGACGGAGCTCGCCGGAATCCTTGTCTTCCACATAGGTCGGCTTCTTGATGGCGTCAGCCGAGCGGCGCATGCCACGGCGCGACGGCGAGGTTTTTCTTCTCGGAACGGCCATTTCAATATCCTCTAGGGATTGGTGTCATCAGGGCATCGTCCGCGGAGGGACGGCTCAGCACCCGCAATACGAGGCGAGCTGAATGCCGATCAAGGCCGCGCTTATAGAGGAAGGCTGGCCGTAAAGCTAGGCTCTTGGGCCGGAAAATGCGCCCGGAATGGGCCAAAAATCAGCGATTTTCGCGCCAGCAGGTCGCAAGCGAGCTCGCCTGCCCCCGCGCCATATAGGTTGCCGCCAGCCGCCGGACGCCGGGCCCGGGGGTCCTGGCGCTGCGTTTGACCGGATTCGGCAGGATCGAGGCCAGAAGGGCTGCCTCCCGCGGGGAGAGGCTGGCGGCCGATTTGCCAAAGGCATAGGCGCTGCCCGCCTCGACGCCAAACTGGCCCTGCGGACCAAACTCGGCGATGTTGAGGTAAATCTCCAGGATCCGCGGCTTGGGCAGGACGAGATCGATCCAGAGTGCCAGCGGGAATTCCAGCGCTTTGCGAACGAAATCCCGTCCCTGCCAGAGGAACAGGTTTTTCGCCACCTGCTGGGTGATCGTGGAGGCGCCCCGGAACGGCGTGCCATCCTCCTGCGCGTCGTCGATCGCCTCGCGCAACGCGCCCCAATCGATGCCGTGATGCTTGCAGAAATGGGCATCCTCGGCCGCCACCACGGCGCGCGGCAGATAGGGCGACATGTCAGCCAGATCGATCCACGTCCGCTGCATCGGCGCGCCCCGGAGCGAACGCCAGGCCATCAGCGTCGAAACCGGATGGCCGGTGCGGTAGAACGGCGCGATCACATAGGGCGCGAGAGCCGCGACCACGAGCGCCAGGAGAAGGATTTTGACGATGCGCAAGTCGACCTTTCCGGCGCAAAATGAAACGAGGCCCACGGCTGAGCCATTAAGTCTGTGATAATTCGGGCCTTTTCCAGCACTTTTTAGCCCTTCCAAACGATTGACTGGCGCGGGCGCATAAAGGATTGTCCGGCCGAATTTTAGTTCTGGAGCCCTTCTTGATGACCGGCACGTCCCCGTCCGATTTCGCCAAACGTCTGGACAAGACCGCTGATGACACCGAGGCCCTGCTCGAGCGGCTATTGTCGGACGACATCCTGCACGACGAGATCGCCCGGCCCAAGCGACTGATGGACGCAATGCGCTATTCGAGCCTGAATGGCGGCAAGCGTCTGCGGCCGTTCCTGGTGGTCGAAAGCGCCGCCGTGTTCGGCGTCCCGCGCGAGGCGGCCCTGCTCGCCGGCGCGGCGCTCGAATGCATCCACTGCTATTCGCTCATCCATGACGACCTGCCGGCGATGGACAATTCGGACCTGCGCCGCGGCCGCCCCACCCTGCACAAGAAGACCGATGACGCGACCGCGATCCTGGCCGGCGACGGCCTGCTGACGCTCGCCTTCGACATCATCACCCGCGACGAGATCCATCGCGACGCCAATGTGCGGCTGCTGCTGACGCGCGCTTTGGCGCGCTGCGCCGGCATCGGCGGCATGGTCGGCGGCCAGATCCTCGATCTCGCCGGCGAAGGCCGCTTCGGCGGCAACGAGCCGATCGATGTCGCCCGCATTCAGCAGATGAAGACCGGCGCGCTGCTGCGCTACGGCTGCATCGCCGGCGCGATCCTCGGCCAGGCCTCGCAAAAGGAATATCAGGCGCTCGACGATTACGGACGCGCGCTCGGCGAAGCCTTCCAGATCGCCGACGATCTGCTCGATGTCGAAGGCGATGCGGCCGCGCTCGGCAAGCCTTCCGGCCAGGACGCAGCGCTCGGCAAGACCACCTTCGTCACCCAGCTCGGCATCGAAGGCGCCAAGCAGCGCGTACGCGACTTGCTCGCGCGCGCGGACAACGCAGTGTCGATCTTCGGCGACCGCGCCGTCGTGCTGCAGGCCGCCGCGCGATTCGTCGCCGAGCGGAAGAACTGACGCGCGCCGATGGCGGCCCGCGGCAAAGAGGATCCCGCTCTTGTCCGCTTCCGCCAGATGTCGCGGCCGATGCGGCTGCTCTATGCACGGCCGCGGACGTTCATTGCGCTCGTTGTCGGCATCCTCGTCTGCCTGCTTGTGCCGGGCACGCCCCGGCTGGTGACGCGGCTCCTGTTCGGATGGGACGCGCTGATCGCGGTCTATCTCGTGCTGGTCTATGCGATGATGCTCTGCAACGACCACCAGCACATCCGTCGCGCCGCTGCGATGCAGGACGACGGCCGGTTCGTGATCCTGCTCGTCACCGCCACCGGTGCCTTCGCCAGCATCGCGGCAATCGTCTCCGAGCTGGGCACGCCGCAGCGCGGCGGCCTGGATCTGACGATCGCGATCATCACCATCGTGCTGTCATGGGCTGCGGTGCACACGACCTTCGCGCTGCACTACGCGCATGATTATTATCGCGACGGTACGGCAGGTGGCCTTCAGTTTCCGAGCGGCGACAAGGAAGACCATGCCGACTATTGGGATTTCGTCTATTTCTCCTTCGTGATCGGCATGACTGCGCAGGTCTCCGACGTCGGCATCACCGACAAGACCATTCGCCGCACCGCGACGGCGCACGGCATCGTGTCCTTTATCTACAACACGGCGTTGCTGGCGCTGACGGTGAACATCGCGGCGAGCGCAATCTCGAAATAGTCCGTCGTCCCGGCCCTCGCCGGGACGATCCAGAAAGTAGCGGTCAGTAACACACCTCGGCGTTGGGGTCGTTGCCGGGGCCGCCGCCGCCGCGATATTCGAGACGGCAACCGCGATGGACCGGACGACAACCGGTGTTGTTGCAGTAGACCTGCCCGCCACTCGTCGCGCGGCCGTCGCCAGCAGCAGCAATGCCGGCAGCGGCACCATAGCCGCCCGCCGCCCCGCCAGACTGACGACGCTGCCGTGCGGGACGCTCGTCGTCGCGCTTCGCGGGCGCGGTTCGCCGACGGAGGCGCGGTCCGGGCTCCCTCAGACAACCCCGATGTGCCCCCGATATTGCGGCAGATTGTCCGTAATCTCGTGCCAGGGCGCCTTCGAGCCGACGAAAATATGGGCGCTGGGCCGGATCGAGGGCGCGTCGACCAGGGTGCCCATGGCGACATGAACCCATTGTCCTTCACGCACCCTGGAATAGAGCAGCGAGCCGCAGCGGGCACAATGCGCATCATGGGTGGTATCGTCGCCGAAAATCATCCGCTGGTCCTCTCCCCGGACGATGCGGAGCTTGTCTTGCGCGATGCCGGCGAACGGCTTGAAGGCGGCTCCGGTGGTGCGACGGCAGTTCGAGCAGTGGCAGTTCATCGCATAGGAGAACGCATCCGCCACTTCAAAGCGCACAGCGCGGCAATAGCATTCGCCGGCGAGGATACGAGCGTTCGAATTGTCTGATCCGGTCATGACGATTGCCTTCGCGCAAACGGCTCACAGACCCATAGCGCATTTTGACTTATACGACTAAGTTCGCCCCGCGCCATCATGCAGAGGAATGACCAATGAACCAGGACCGGTCGAGCGTCGAAGCCGTCGTGCAATCCTATTTTGACGGGCTCTATGAGGGCGACGCCGAAAAGCTCGGCGCCATCTTCCATCCCTCCGCCGATCTGCGCTGGGTCGAGAAGGGCGAACTCCAGGTTCTGACCGTACCCGACTGGCTCGATCGCGTCCGCAAGCGCGCCTCGGCCAAAGCCGAGGGCAAGCCGCGCGAGGATTTCGTCGTCACCATCGACCGGTCCGACGACAAGACCGCCTTCATCAAGGTGCGCTGCCAGCTGCCACCGCGCTATTTCACCGACTATCTGGTGGCGATGAAGCTCGCCGACGGCTGGCAGATCGTGTCGAAATCGTACAGGTACGACCTGAGGGAGTGAGCCCTCCCGATCTTCCGCTGCCCGAAATCTGTCGCACTCGTTCTCCATTCGTCATTGCGAGCGAAGCGAAGCAATCCAGAATCTCGCCGGGGAGGCCGACTGGATTGCTTCGCTCCGCTCGCAATGACTGTGCGGATAAAGCGTCCGCTACATCCCTACCCGTCTGACCCACGCCAAAGGTCTTTCATGCTTATCGATCGCCGCTCCCTGCTCGCCTCCCTGTGCTGGATCGCCGCTTCTCCCGCGCTCGCCGCGGAGGCGCCGGCCGAACTCGAAGCCTATGAGCGCGGCAGTGGCGGGCGCATCGGGCTCTATGCGGAGAATCTTGCGACCGGCAAGACACTCGCCTGGCGCGCCGACGAGCGCTTCGTCATGTGCTCGACATTCAAGGCCTCGCTTGCGGCCTGCGTGCTGGCGCGGGTCGATCGCGGCGAGGAGCAGCTTGCGGCCATGATCCCTTACGGCAAGGCCGACCTGCTTGATTACGCACCGGTCGCCAGGCAAAATCTCGCGGCCGGCAAGATGTCGGTCGGCGAGATGTGCAAGGCGATCGTCGAGCTCAGCGACAACACCTGCGCCAATCTGCTGCTGGCGCGGATCGGCGGGCCCGCCGCGCTGACTGCATTCTGGCGATCGCTCGGAGATACCACCTCGCGGCTCGACCACAACGAGCCAGAGCTCAACCGCTCACGGCCCGGCGATCCCCGCGACACCACGACACCCGCGGCGATGGCGGGCAATCTGCGGCGGCTGGTGCTGGGCGAGGCCTTGTCGGCGCAATCGCGCCTCCAGCTCACCGACTGGATGGTGAATTGCAAGACCGGTGCGAACCGGCTGCGTGGTGGCCTGCCGGCAAGCTGGAAGATCGGCGACAAGACAGGCAATAACGGCAAGGATGCGTCGGGCGATATCGCGGTCGTCTGGCCGAAGCCAGATGCGCCGATCCTGATCGCGGCCTATACCCAGGGCGGCACGCCGAATGCGGCGCAGATCGCGACTTTATTTGCGCAGATTGGACGGATGGTCGCCGGCCAGCTGACGTGAGCATTGCCGCATTGACCTCGCGCGCGCTTCCGGGTCAAGACAGGCCATCATGGAAGCGAAATTTCAGACTTTTCTCATCCTGCTTGCCGTGCTGGCGGGCGTGGCGCTGGCCGCGCGCCGCTTCAACGTCGCCCCGGCCATTCTGCTGATGCTGGCCGGCGTCGGCCTGGCCTTCGTGCCAGGCATGCCGCCGGTCGAGCTGCCGCCGGAACTGGTTCTCTTGATGGTCCTGCCGCCGCTGATCTACTCGGCGAGCGTCGCCATGAGCTGGCGCGAGTTCAGGAACAATTTACGCCCGATCGTGCTGCTCGCGGTCGGCGCGGTGATCTTCACCGCGGCGATGGTGGCGGCGGCCACGCACTACATGATCGGCCTGCCCTGGACCGTCGCCTTCCTGCTGGGAGCCATCGTTGCGCCGCCCGACGTGGTGGCGCCGCTCGCGATCGCGCGCCGGCTCAACATGCCGCGCCGGCTCCTGGTCATCCTCGAGGGTGAAGGGCTGGCCAATGACGCCACTGCGCTGATCCTCTACCGCTTTGCGCTCGCCGCGATCATGGTCGGACATTTCTCGCTGCCGCTCGCGGCCGGCGAGTTCCTCCTGATCGTCGCCAGCGAGATCGCCTTCGGCATCGGCGTCGGCTGGCTCTCCCTACGCTTCCGCAAATGGTCGGGGGACCCGCAGGTCGAGCTGACATTGTCGCTGATCACACCCTACGTCTCCTACTGGCTGCCCGAACATGTCGGCGGCTCCGGCGTGATCGCGACCGTCGCCTGCGGCCTCTACGTGAGCTGGAACGGGCCGCTGCTGATCTCGTCGGCAACGCGCCTGCAAGGCATCTTCTTCTGGGATCTGGTGATCTATCTGATCGAGGGCATGCTGTTCCTGCTCACCGGCTTCCAGATGCGCGCGCTCTACGAGAAGTCGAAGTCCTTCCCGCTCGACGACATTCTCATCGCGACGGCAGTGGTCCTGGTCATCGTCGTGATCGCGCGCTTCGCCTGGCTCTACCCCGCGACCTACCTGCCGCGGATGCTCAGCAAGTCGCTGCGCAAGCGCGACCCGTCGCCGCCATGGCAATGGCCGTTCGTGCTCGCCTTCACCGGCGTGCGTGGCGCCGTGTCGCTGGCGGCCGCGCTGGCGCTGCCGTTCACGCTGCCTGATGGCGAGGCGTTTCCGTATCGCGACCTGATCCTGTTCGTCGCCTTCGGTGTCATCTTCGTCACGCTGATCGGGGTCGGCCTCACGCTGCCGCCGGTCGTGCGCTGGCTCGGCGTCGCCGAGGCCGGCCGCCACGAGCATGCCGCCGAGCACGAGGCCGAGATCGCTGCCCGGCGCCAGGCGCTCGATGCCGCGCTGAAATCGCTCGACGTACTGACCGCGCAGAAGGAAGTATCCGAAGAAGTGATGCGGCTGATGCGCGCACGACACGATATCCGCGTCAACCAGCTCCCGGACTCGCTCGATCCCAACCACCACGACGTCTCCGCCGCCGGTACCGCGCTTACCCGCGAGCTGATCGCCGCCGAAAGAAAATTCATCCACAACCTCCTGCGCGAGGGCCAGATCACCGACGAAACGCGGCGGCGAATCGAACGTGATTTGGATCTGGAGGAGGCAAGTCTGGCAAACCGGGAGTATCGGAGAATGCCGCTGTAGCTTTTCGTCATTACGAGCGCAGCGAAGCAATCGAGAGTCCTTCCGCGAAGAGCCTGGATTGCTTGGCTGCGCTCGCAATGGCCAACGCGAAATAGCCGAACTCGCTACCGCCTCTCGCAAAACTCCCTCATTGCAACCGCCACGGCGCCCGCGACCGCTTCGTGCCGCTCCGCCGAGTTCAGCTCCATTTCTTCGTCGCGATTGATGATCGAGCCGGCCTCGAGCAGCACGGCGGCGCTCCTCGTCCGCGACAGCACGATGAGCCCGTCATAGCGATAGACGCCGACGTCCCTGTCGAGCAGCTGGCGCCGGTAGCGGCCCATCACCGGCAGGGTGTACTGGCTGGCATAGCGCAGGCCCTGCTCCTTCAACTGCCTGCCGATCATCCGGGCCAGCATCAGGCTGGTGGCGAAGTACGGATTCTGCTGCGACACGAACAGCGAGTGCCCCGAAAAACGGTCGCTGAAATAGCTTTTTGCGCCGTCGAACTCCCAGGTCTCGAGCAGCTTGTCCGGCACCGAATCGTGATGGACCGACAGGAACAGATCGGCCCGGCCTTCGTTCGCAGCGCCGACGCGCTTGAACAGGCTCGGCCGCGCCTTGCCGTCCGTGACGAGCAGGCGGGTTTCGGCGAAGCCTTCAGACCTGAGCTTCGCCGTGATCAGCCTGGCGAGGCGGAAGTTGAAGCCGAACTCTGGATCATTGCGCGCGCTCAACGCGCCGTAGGAGTCCGGGGTGTGCCCGACGTCTACGACGATCCGAAAGTTCGGCATCTCGCACCTTGCCGACAACTTCGACTTGGCCTTGGGGCTTGCAGTCCTTCGCGCGGCGACGGCCTCGCTGCTCGCAACAGTCGCCAGCGGCGACAGCAAGATCGACGCGACCAGCCCGACGATGATGCTCCGCGACCGCCTCAAGCGCTACTCCGTTGCTAAGATCCTGGAATGGCCGGCGAAGCCGGCAACGTCGCCGAAGCGTTCCAACATCACGGCTGGCAAGTCCTTCATGCAGGCACCGGAGCACGCGCATAGCGGTCCTGATGCGCAGCTTGCGGCGGCGGCTTGCCCTGCTCGGGGAGCTCTTTCGAGAGCAGGACAGGCATCCAGAAGCGGCGCAACAATTCACCCATGCCGGCCCCCTGGGCCGGACTCGGTCAGGAATTTATTGTCCTCTGCGCGGAGCATGGAAATCCCCCTGATTTGTTTTCGGGAAGATTGGCGCGAGAGCGGGAGAACGTCAACGCGAGGATGATCTCGTGTCCCGGACGCAGCGGATCAAACCGGCCGCTCTCCCTTCACCGTCACGCGCGTGCCCGAGCGCGTGTGCGGCCAGTAGTCCCACATCGCGCGGTGCTGGGTGCAGCGGTTGTCCCAGAAGGCGATGGCGTTCTCGGTCCAGCGGAAGCGGCACTGGAACAGCGGGTTCTCGGCGAGCTGGTAGAGATAAGCCAGCATCGCATCGCTCTCGTCGCGCGGGATGCCGTTGATGTGGCGGGTGAAGCCGCGGTTGACGTAGAGCGCCTTCCTGCCCGTGACCGGATGCGTGCGCACCACAGGATGCTCGGCATGCGGATAGGACGGACGATCGGCGACACCGTAATTGGCGTAGAGCCCGCGATAGATGGGCTCGCCGTCGTGCAGCGCGGTGAGCCCGTCGAGATAGGCCTTCATGCGGTCCGACAGCGCCTCGTAGACCGCGTACATGTTGGCGAACAGCGTGTCGCCGCCGCGTGGCGGGCATTGCCTGATGTAAAGGATCGAGCCCATCGGCGGCTCGAGATCGCAGGACACGTCGGAATGCCAACCCTCGCCATTGGCGCGCGACGAATTCTTGTCGGCGTAGATTTTCATCAAGGCGGGGTCTTCATCCTCGTGCGGCGCGGCGGGATGAAAATGCAGCTCGCCGAACTTGCGTCCGAAGGCGAGATGCTGCTGAGGCGTGATGTGCTGGTCGCGGAAGAAGATGACGAGGTTTTCGGCAAGCGCGCGGTGAATCTCGTCCATCTGCCGGTTGGAGCGGGTGTCGCCCTCGACGAGCGCGCCGATATCGACGCCCGAGATTTCCGCGCCGATGATGGGGGTGAGCTTTTCGACCTGAAGCGTCTCGTATGGTGCGCCGTCTTCAGCCGTGTGGCGATAGCGCGGACCCTGCTTGCCGGCGAGTGAGCTCATGGCGTGTCTCCCGATCGTTGTTGATTGGGAGCATGGTAGCGTGCAGTGATGGATGTGCAATCTGCACTGCAAACACAACCGTCGTTCCGGCGAAGGCGGAACGACAGCGGAGCATGGGGCGCTAGCGGAGCGAAATCACTCCGCCGCGGGCGCCGGCACCTTGGTGCCCTGGCCGTAGCGCTGGTCGATGTAGTCGATCACCAGCGCCTTGAAGTCGGCAGAGATGGTCGGCCCGCGCAGCGTGCGGAACTTCTTGCCGTCGACGAAGACAGGCGCGGCCGGGGCTTCGCCGGTGCCCGGCAAGGAGATGCCGATATTGGCATGCTTGGACTCGCCGGGGCCGTTGACGATGCAGCCCATCACCGCGACGTTGAGCTCCTCGACACCAGGGTACTTCGTCTTCCAGGTCGGCATCTCGTCGCGGATGAAATCCTGGATCGAGCGCGCCAGTTCCTGGAATGTGGTCGAGGTGGTGCGGCCGCAGCCGGGGCAGGCCGCAACCAGCGGCACGAAGGTGCGGAAGCCCATGGTCTGCAAGAGCTCCTGGCCGACCTGCACCTCGCGGGTACGGTCGCCGCCGGGCTCCGGCGTCAGCGAGATGCGGATGGTGTCGCCGATGCCCTGCTGCAGCAGAATGCCGAGCGCGGCCGAGGACGCCACGATGCCCTTCGAGCCCATGCCGGCCTCGGTCAGGCCGAGATGGATGGCGTAGTCGGAGCGCGAGGCGAGATCCTGGTAGACCGCGATGAGATCCTGCACCGCCGAGACCTTGGCGGAGAGGATGATGCGGTCCTTGGGCATGCCAAGCTCTTCGGCGCGCGCGGCCGAGAGCAGTGCGGACTGCACCATGGCCTCGCGCGTCACCGCGCGCACGTCGCGCGGATTGGCCGACGCGGCATTCTCGTCCATCAGCTTGGTCAAAAGCTCCTGGTCGAGCGAGCCCCAATTGGCACCGATGCGGACCGGCTTGTTGTTCTTGTTCGCGATCTCGATGATGTCGGCGAACTGGGTGTCGCGCTTATCCTTGAAACCGACATTGCCGGGATTGATGCGGTATTTCGCCAGCGCCTCGGCGCAGGCCGGATAGGCCGCGAGCAGCTTGTGGCCGATATAATGGAAGTCGCCGATCAGGGGCGTCGTGATGCCGCGCTTGGCGAGGCCGTCACGGATGTGCGGAACGGCGGCAGCGGCCTCCTCACGGTCCACGGTGATGCGGACCATTTCGGAGCCGGCGCGCGCGAGCGCTGCGACCTGGGCGATGGTACCGTCGATGTCGGCGGTGTCGGTGTTGGTCATCGACTGCACGACGATCGGCGCACCGCCGCCAACGGCGACGTTGCCGACCTTGACCTGGGTGGTCCGGTGCCGGGGCGCCGGGCCCGCGACGTCGGAATCGAGGGGATTTTCGAGCTTGTTCATGGGGTCCAAATATCAGGTTTTGGTGACGTTCAGCAATGCATCACGCGGCGCCGCAGCCGCTTGGCTCGGACGGTTAACCAGAAAAAGCCCAGCAATTACAAGGACCGCGGCGGCCCCGAACGTCAGGCTCAAGGTGTCGTGCATGATGAAATAGCTACCGACCACGCCAAACAAAGGGGTGATGAAGGTAAAAGCCGACAATTTGCTGGCCGAATAGGCCTTCACCAGCGCGAACCAAAGCGTGAACGTGGTTCCCACCACCCAGATGGCCTGGAACGCCATCAAGCCGAGCGATAGCGGCGCCGGCATGTGCGTGATCGATTCGCCAAACAGCCAGGCCGCCATCCCCAGGATCGGGATCGAGGTGGCGACCTGATAGCCCAGCGCCTTCTCGGGCGCGGCGAAGCGCAGCCGCGTGCCCTTGGCGACCAGCGTCGTCGCGGCCCACAGCGCGGCGCCACCGACGATCATGAGATCGCCGAGCAGGACATGCGAATCGACATTGGGCTGCGGCACGCCGATCGCGAGGGCGACGCCGGCAAAGCTGATGGCCAATCCCAGCCATTGCGAGCCGCCAAGACGCTCGCCAAGCACTTGATAGGAGCCGAGCGCGACGAAGAACGGCGCTGTGTAGAGGAACACCACGGCACGCGAAGCAGACGTGAAGCGCAAGCCCTGGAAGATCAGCACGAACTCGATGCCGAACATCAGCCCTGCGATCAGGCCGGGTTTCCAGGTGCGGTCGCGTTCGAAGAAATTGACGCCACGCAGGGTGCCGATGATGAACAGCACCGGCAGCGCGCCCATCGAGCGGATGGTGGCCTGGAGCATCGGCGGAATGTCCGGCAGCACCAGCTTCACCGCGATCTGGTTGAACCCCCAGGTCAGGCACAGCATGAGCATCAGGGCAATGGCGCCGGCACTGAGGGGGCGTGCGGCGGAGGGCACGATTTGAGCTGAGGACATTTCTTCCCGAATACCGGCTTTGCGCCGTTGTTGGTCTATGCAGTCTTCTGACAATGGGTGCAGACGCCCGTGATCTCCACCACGGACAATTTGGGAGCGAAGCCCGAGGCGCGCGCGGCCGCGTTGAGATCCCCGGCAAAGGACGCCGACGGGATCTCGCCGACGAGGCCACAGCGCTCGCAGATCAGGAACGCCACAGCCGATGTCGCATCGTGATCATGGGCGGCGCAGGCGAGATAGGCATTGCGGCTCTCGATGCGATGCACGAGGCCGTTGGCCATCAGGAAATCGAGGGCGCGATAGACCGTGATCGGGGCCGGCCGCGCCATCGACTTGGCGAGCTCGTCGATCACCTCATAGGCGCCGAGCGGGCGATGGCTGGAGAGCAGCGCGCCCAGCACCTGACGGCGAATTGGCGTGAATTTCTGCGCGCGCTGCTCGCACACCGCCTCGGCATGCGCGAGCGCATCCGCGGTGCAGCGGCGGTGATCGTGATCGGGCGCGGGAAATACCGGGTTTGCGAGGGTCATGCGGCCGACCTTTTAGCATTTCGGCCCGGGAACCCAAAGCACGACACTGCAAACGGCTGCCAGCCATGCCCGCGCTGCGGGACAGCCACCCGCTAATCCGCCATGAAATAATCATAAGCTTGCTTATGATATGTCCTGCTTATTGGAGACCAAGCTCATGACCCGTGGGTCTGTCGACCAGAACTTCCTGTTCACGCTCGCAGAGCTCTACCGCCTGCTGCGCGTCTATGCCGACAAGGAGGCCTCGCGGTTCGGCATCACCCGCGCGCAATGGGCCGTGCTGGCGAAGGTGGAACGCAGCGAGGGCATGAAGCAGTCGGAGCTCGCCGAACTGCTCGAGGTGCAGCCGATCACGCTGACGCGCATGATCGACAAGCTCTGCGACAACGACTGGCTCGAACGGCGCAATGACGCCTCGGACCGCCGCGTCAAGCGCCTCTATTTGAAGAAGGCCGGCCGGCAGCTGCTCGGCCGGATGACCGGGCTCAGGTCCGAGATCACCGCCAACGCGCTCGACGGCATCAATCCGGCGGAGGCCCACCGTCTCCTCACCCAGCTCGAAGCCATCAAGGAAAACGTGCGGACCGCGATCCAGGCCAGCGGCGCGGAACAAGCGCGTAAGGAGCAGCGCTATGGCTGATCAGGTTCTCAAGTTCCAGCCCGAGCAGAAGAGCGAGGACGGCAAGCCGACGAAGAAGGCCGGCGCCGATCCGCGCCGCCGCCTGGTGGCGGGCCTGCGCCGCTATCGCCGTTTCCTGCTGCTGGTCGTGCTGCCGGTCGTCGTCGCCATCGGCGGCCTCACGCTCTATCTCAATGGCGGACGCTATGTCGGCACTGACGACGCCTATGTCGGCGCGCAGAAGGTGCTGGTGACGCCGGACATCTCCGGCAAGATCCAGAAGGTGGTCGTGAAGGAGGGCCAGCTCGTCAAGCAGGGCGACGTGCTGTTCGAGATCGACCCCGTGCCGTTCCGCCTCGCGGTGGACGAGGCCAGAGCACAGCTGACGCAGGCGCAGACGACTTATGACAATCTCCGCGCCAACATCAAGATCTACGGCGACATGCTCAACCTCGCCCAGCAGGGCGTCGACCTGAAGCAGCGCGACGTCGAGCGCAAGCAGGCGCTGGTGAAGAACAATTACGGCTCGCAGCTCGACCTCGACAACGCAGCGAACGCGCTGGTCACGTCCGGGTCCATCGCGCAATATGTCAGGCAGCAGCTCTCGACGGCGAAGACCCAGCTACTCGGCGATCCCGACCTGCCGCTGGAAAAATTCCCGGCCTATGCGGAGGCCAAGGCCAAGCTCGACAATGCCGAACGCAATCTCGACCACGCCGTGGTGCGCGCCTCGATGGGTGGCGTGGCGACGCAGGTCGAGCAGATCCAGCTCGGCCGCTACGTCGCCGCCGGCACGCCGGTATTCACCATCATCGACGTCGCCCATCCCTGGGTCGACGCCAACCCGAAGGAGAGCGACCTCACCTACGTCACCGAAGGACAACCCGTGACGCTCGAGGTCGACGCGTTCCCGAACCACGTCTTCAAGGGCAAGATCGGCTCGCTCTCGCCGGGCACCGGCGCGCAATTCGCGATCCTGCCGCCGCAGAACGCCACCGGCAACTTCGTCAAGGTGGTGCAGCGCGTGCCGATCCGGATCTATTTCGACGAAACCGACAAATATGTGCGGAAGCTGAAAGCCGGCATGAGCGTCTATGCCACCATCGACACCGGCCACAAGCGCTCGCTGGCCAGCCTGTTCGGCCTGTCGGCGACCGCGGGCCAGGACAAAGACCACGACAACGACCAAGACTAAGAGACTGCGACAAGGCCTGATCCGATGTCCGACGCCAATGCCAGCCTGATGGTCCCCGGCCTGCGCCGGAACATGGTGACGATCTGCGCGATGACCGCGACCGTCATGCAGGCGCTGGACACCACCATCGCCAACGTCGCCCTGCCATACATGCAGGGCACGCTGTCGGCATCGCAGGACCAGATCAACTGGGTGCTGACCTCCTACATCGTCGCCGCCGCAATCATGACGGCGCCGGTGGGCTGGATCGCCAACCGTTTCGGCCGCAAGCGCATCTTCATCATCTGCTCGGCCGGCTTCACCATGGCCTCGGTGCTGTGCGGCCTCGCGCAGGACATCAACCAGATGGTGCTGTTCCGCCTGCTGCAAGGCGTGTTCGGCGCGGCCCTGGTGCCGCTGTCACAATCGGTCATGCTCGATTATTACACGCTCCAGGAGCGCGCCAAGGCGATGTCGATCTGGGGCATGGGCGTGATGATGGGCCCGATCATGGGGCCGTCCCTGGGCGCCTGGCTCACCGAGACCTATTCCTGGCATTGGGTGTTCTTCGTCAATCTGCCGTTCGGCGCGATCACCGTGCTCGGGCTGATCCTCTTCATGGACGAGACCAGGAAGGACCTCAGCCTCAAATTCGACTGGTTCGGTTTCGCCGCGCTGGCGATCGCGATCGGCTCGCTGCAGCTCGCGCTCGACCGCGGCGAGCAACTGGGCTGGCTCGAATCGGGCGAGATCCTGGCGGAGTTCATCGTCTCGGCCGTCGCCTTCTATTTCTTCCTCGCGCACTCGTTCACGACTTCGACCCCGTTCATCCGCTTCGCGCTGTTTCGGGATCGCAACTTCGTCACCGGCTGCGTGTTCATGATCGTGATGGGACTCGTGCTGTTCTCGACCATGGCGCTGGCCTCGCCCTACATGCAGAACGTGATCGGCTATCCCATCATCACCGCCGGCCTGCTGCTGGCGAGCCGCGGCATCGGCACCTTCTTCGCGATGATGCTGGTCGGCCGCATGATGCGTTATTTCGAGGCGCGCACGCTGATCATCTCCGGCCTGACGCTGACCGCGGGCTCGCTGTTCCAGATGACCGGCTGGACCGACCTGACCCAGGTGCCGGAGATCGTCACCGTCAGCGTCATCCAGGGCTTCGGCTTCGGCCTCGTCTTCGTGCCGCTCTCGACCGTGGCGTTCCTGACGCTGTCGAACGAGCTGCGCACCGACGGCACTGCGATGCTGACCCTCTTGCGCAACGTCGCGAGCTCGGTCGGCATTTCCGTCGTCATCGCCGAGCTGACGCAGGGCACGCGGCGGACCTATGCGATCCTCTCCGAGCACGTCAATCCGTTCAACCACGCGCTGCAGATGCCCAGCGTCAGCGGCATGATCAATCTGTCCACCGACGTCGGCCGCGCCATGGCCGACAGGATGGTCAGCGTGCAGGCGCAGATCATTGCCTTCGCGCACGACTACCAGCTGGTGATGGTCTTCATCCTCTGCACCATCCCGCTCGCTTTCCTGATCGGCTCGACCAAGGCCACGCTGCGCAAGCAGGCGGCCGGGCCGGAGCATGCGGTGATGGAGTAGAGTCGACTTCGCGCGATCCCGTGTCCCGGGCGCGGTGCAGCGCATAGCGATGCGCCGCGTCCGGGGCACGAGAGATCACCCCAACAGCTCCTCGCAGCCCAAATCGTCCACCGCCGCAAACACCCGCTCCAGATTGTTCCACCAGATTACCCGCGGGATGTCGATGCTCCACTGCCAGACCGGCCTCGTGATCTGCCAGAGCACCGCCCAGCGATAGTCGCGATCGAGCGCGCCGCGCGTATAGCCGGTGATGCCGCTTTCGATCAACGTATCGTGGTAGACATTGAGCAGCGGGCGTTCGAGTGCCTGCCGGCGTTCCGGATACCAATGCATGGCCATCATATAGGCGAGGTCGTGAGTCGGAACGTTGATGCTCCAAAGATCGAAATCGAAGATGCGCACGGTATCGGCAACGCCCGCGCGCGGCAGCAGGAAATTCCAGATATGAGCGTCGTCATGGGTGATGCTGAGATGACGGCGCGAATGGTAGCGCTGGGATAGCGGTTCCGACTGATCGATGAGACGGCGGTAGAGAATGCGCCGTTGTTCGCTGAGCCGATCACCGAGCAGATCGGCGAAACGATCGTAATGGCCGGCAAAGGTCTCCATACGCTGCGCGCTGTCCTCGGCGCTCGCCAGCGTGCCGACGGTGTCACCAAGATCGGGATGGTCCCACCATGCCGCATGCCAACGCGCGAGCGTCGTGACGATCGCGACCGCCTGACCGCGCGACGGCGGCAGCGGCCATTGGGTCGCGGTCGCATGGCTGTCGGTGAGATCTTCGAGCAGAAGATGCCAGGCAAGGCTCTGCTCGTCGAAATGTCCGTCGAAGCATCGTGGCACGAGTCCCGGCGGCATTCTCGGTGCGAGCTGCATGTAGTAGTCCACCTCGCGCCGGCCGCCATTGGCGAGGCGCTCGGCGAAGGCGGAATTGGGCATCTTGAGGATCAGCGACTGCGGGGCGCCGGCGGATTCGCCGACATAACGCAGGCCGAGACGGATGATATGCGACACGACGGTGTCGCGCTGATGCAGCACCTTCACTTCGCGCACCGCGCCGGCGTCCAGCACGCCGCCCCGGCGCAGCGCGGCCGTCAGTCGGGCGGGCTCAACGACCGCCGGCAATTGTGGAGGTGTCATGAACCACGATGCCCCTGTCCCGCGCCATACTGCACGATCACACTGCCGGGCACCAGCGGCGGAGCTGATGCCGGGCTCAAGCCGCCGCCGTCGAGTCGCGCACGGTGCGCACCACGACCGACCGCAGCTGTTCGAGATTGGCCGCCATCCCGGCGATCGCCTGCCTGACGTCCGCGGCGCGCTGGTTGACGGAGGCGGCGTCGCGGCTGACATCGCCGATCTTGGCCGAGACCTCCTTCGCCGCGGAGGCGGATTCGGAAATCGACCGCGTGATCTCCCGCGTCGCGGCGTCCTGCTCTTCCATCGCGGCGGCGACCGAGGTCGCCACGCCGTCGATCTCGATGATGTGGCCCCCCATGGCCTCGACGGAATCGACCGCGGCCTGCGTCGAGGCCTGGATCTCCGCAATCAGCCGCCCGATCTCCTCGGTGGATTTGGCGGTCTGGTCGGACAGGGATTTCACCTCGGCGGCGACCACCGCGAAGCCGCGGCCGGCTTCGCCGGCGCGCGCCGCCTCGATCGTCGCGTTGAGCGCGAGGAGGTTGGTCTGGCCCGCGATGCCGCCGATGAGATCGGAGACCTCGGCGATCTTCTTCACCGACCCGGCCAGCGCCTGGATGGTCGAACGCGCCTGCTCGCGGCCGGCGACCGCCGATTTGGTGACGGTGCTGGTGCGTGCGACCTGGCTTGCGATCTCGCGGATCGAGGTGCTCAATTCTTCGGCTGCGGCCGAGACGGCCTGCGAGCTGCCGAGGGCCTGCGTGGAGGCCGCCGCGACCGCCTGCGACTGCGCAGAGAGCGATTTCGCGATCTCCGACAGGCCGGAGGCGGCCCGCTCGACGCCTTGCGTCGCCGCGGTCGCGGTGTCGACCGAGCGGCCGGTCTCGCGCTCGACGGTTTCGGCCATCTGGTGCAGGGCGGAGCGCTTGGCAAGCGCCGCCTCCTGCTCCTGCCGCAACTGTTCCTCGCGCAGACGGGAATTCTCGACCGCCGCCTGCTTGAACACCAGAAGCGCACCCGCCATCGAGCCGACCTCGTCCTGGCGGTGCGCAAACGGAATGTCGGCGGCGAGATCGCCGGTCGCGAGCTTCTGCATCGTGTCCGTCATGCGCACGATCGGACGGACCACCCCGAGGGCAACACCGAGCAGGCCCGCAGCGATGAAGGCGAGAACGGCGGCGGAGACGCCAAGGAGGATATAGAGGATGGAGCTGTCGCGGTCCGCGGCCAGCTTCTCCATGGCGGCATTCTGCTTGTTGGCGTTCTCGACGATGCTGTCGATGACGGCGCGATGCGCGGTATAGGCATCCTTAAGCTGCGCATAGGCGCGCTCGGACGCAGCTGCGTCCCTGGCCTTGAGGGCCGGCAGGAGCTGGTCGGACGCCTTCCAGAATTTCTGCACCTCCGCATCGGACTTCGACACCAGCGCGGTCTTGAGGTCGGCCGAGAGGCTGGAGGAGACCCAGAACGCCTTGCGCTCGTCGTAGTCCTTGCGGAGCTGGACCAGGCGCTCGCCATGGGCGGACAGCTGGTCCGGCTCGCGCATGGCCAGCGTCGCCTCGAGATAGGCCTCGATGACATATTCCGGCGGCGGCAGGATGTCGGCGATCAGGTCGTTGCCGAGCTTGATGTCGGAATAGAGCGGGCCGCCGACCTTGAGCTCGCGCAGCGCATAGAGGCTGGTGGAAACAACCGCAGTAAAGCCGATGGCAAGGACGATCCCGAAAGCGACGATCGCGGCCGACAATGACAGACGAATCTTCATGAAATAATCCAGGGCGCGCGCTGAAACCGCGAGGAGCCTAGATCAATATGGTAAATGCGGGATTGCCTCGCGGGAAAGTCTCGAAAGAAAGGCTCCGAAACGCTACGGGAATTGAGCGTCGATCAATCGGATTTGGGTCAGCGGGACTGACGCACGGCGAGCATGGGGACGGTCAGGCCGGATGCAGGGCAACGCCGACCGCGGTTGCGCTGGATAAGAAGCGTGATGCCGACGACCTGGCGACGTCGGCACGTATTCGATTCGCTCAGACCTCGAAGAACACTGTCTCGTCGTCGCCCTGGAGCCGCAGGTCGAGCCGGTAAACCGCCTTGCCGGCCTCGCGCACCGCGGTCAGCGTGGCGCGGCGGTCAGCCGGCACCAGCGCCAGCACGGGATCGGCCGCGTTGCCGGCCTCGTCGCTGAAATAGATGCGGGTGTAGAGATGCCGCAGCATGCCGCGGCCGAACACCGCAAGCAGGATGTGCGGCGCCTGCGGCTTGCCGTCGGGATCCGGCACCACGCCCGGCTTGATGGTGTCGAAGGCGTAGTTGCCGTCCTTGTCGGTGCCGCAGCGGGCAAAGCCGCGGAAGCTCGCATTCGGCAGCGCACGCTTGTCCTGCGGGTCGGCGAAGCGTCCCTGCGCATCCGGCTGCCAGATCTCCAGCATGCAATCCGGCACGGCAACGCCGTCGCCATCGAACACGCGACCCTCGATGCGGATGCGGTCGCCCGACACGTCGGGGGTCAGGGTCGAGTTGGTGAACGCGTCGTTCCAGGCGTATTCGCCGTTCGGCGTCAGGCCGTATTTGAAGAACGGACCGACCGTCTGCGAGGGGGTGATCCCGTTGGATTTCACAGACTCTTGCACTTAATGGCTCTCCATGGGTGTGGCGTTCTTGCCGCGCAGCACGATGTCGAAGCGGTAGCACAGCGCCCATTCGGGCTTTGTGTTCTCGAGATCGAACGACGAGACCATCCGCGCGCGCGCCTTCTCGTCCGGCACCGAGTTGAAGATCGGGTCGAACGGGAACAAGGGATCGTTCGGGAAGTACATCTGCGTCACGAGGCGGGTGACGAAGGAATAGCCGAAGACCGAAAGGTGGATGTGCGCGGGGCGCCAGGCGTTGTGGTGATTGCCCCAGGGGTAGGCGCCGGGCTTGATGGTGACGAAGCGATAATAACCGGAAGCATCGCTCACGGTGCGGCCCGCGCCGGTGAAATTCGGATCCAGCGGCGCCGGGTGCTGGTCGCGGACATGCACGTAGCGGCCGCAGGAATTGGCCTGCCAGATCTCGATCAATGAATTCGGCACGCCACGGCCGTCCTCGTCGCGCACATGGCCGTGCACGATGATGCGCTCGCCGAGCGGCTCGCCGCTGTGCTGGGTGGTGAGATCATTATCGCCCTCACGCACGGTCTCATGGCCGTAGACGGGGCCGGTCAGTTCCGACAGCGTGTGGCGCATCGGGATCAAGGGCTTGCTCGGCGCGCGCTTGATCGAGCTCTTGTAGTCGGGCGACAGCGGCAGCGGATGCGCCTTGTTGCTATCAGTGGGATAGATGAATGCCATGGCGAACTCCTCCCCGGCCATTGTGGTCTGGCCGGTCAACGCTTCGCCGATCATTATAGGATATAACTAATTTGGGGAAGCCGGTTTCGCGGCTTCCCGAAGCTGTCATTCCGGGGCAGCCCGCAGGGCTGAACCCGGAATCTCGAGATCCCGGGTCGGTGCAAGTGCCCGTCAGTTCAGCTTCTCGATCGCAACCGCGACGCCCTGACCGACGCCGACGCACATGGTGGCGAGCGCAAGCTTGCCGCCGCGCTTTTCCATGCCGTGCACCGCGGTGAGCGCGAGGCGGGCGCCGCTCATGCCGAGCGGATGGCCGAGCGCGATGGCGCCGCCATGCGGATTGACGAAATCGGCATCGTCCTTGACGCCGAGCTGGCGCAGGCAGGCTATGCCCTGCGAGGCGAAGGCTTCGTTCAGCTCGATCAGGTCGAAATCGCTGATCTTCTTGCCGAGCCGCTCCATCAGCTTGCGTGTGGCCGGCACCGGTCCGATGCCCATGATGCGCGGCGGCACGCCGGCCGAGGCGAGCCCGAGGATGCGGGCCCGCGGCGTCAGGCCGTGCTTCTTCACCGCGGCTTCCGAGGCCAGGATCATGGCGGCGGCGCCGTCATTGACGCCGGAGGCGTTGCCGGCCGTCACCGTGCCGGGATTGCGCACGATCGGCTTCAGCTTGGCGAGACCTTCCAGCGTGGTCTCGGGACGCGGATGCTCGTCCTTGTCGACCGTGATGGGGCCAGCCTTGCCGCCGGGAATGGTGATCGGCGTGATCTCCTCGGCGAAATAGCCTGCCGCGATCGCCGCACCCGCACGCTGCTGCGAGCGGATGGCGAAGGCGTCCTGATCGGCGCGCGAAACCTGGAATTCCTCGGCGACGTTCTCGCCGGTCTCCGGCATGGCATCGACGCCGTACTGCGCCTTCAGCAGCGGATTGATGAAGCGCCAGCCAATGGTGGTGTCGAAGATTTCGGCGGAGCGCGAGAAGGCTTCCTGCGCCTTGCCCATCACGAAGGGTGCGCGCGTCATCGACTCGACGCCGCCTGCGATGGCGAGCTCGACCTCGCCGGCGCGGATGGCGCGGCCCGCGGCGCCGACTGCATCAAGGCCCGAGGCGCAGAGCCGGTTCAGGGTCTGGCCGGGAACCGAATCCGGCAGGCCCGCCAGCAGCAGCGCCATGCGCGCGACGTTGCGGTTGTCCTCGCCGGCCTGGTTGGCGCAGCCGAAGAACACTTCGTCCACCTGCGCCCAGTCGAGATTGGGATGTTTTGCCATCAGCGCCTTGATGGGGGCGGCGGCCAGATCGTCGGCGCGAACCTTGGCGAGCGAGCCGCCGAAACGGCCGATCGGGGTCCGCACGGCATCGCAGATAAAGACGTCACGCATCGTTGTTCTCCCTGAATGCCGCAGTCCGGCCAAATTCTTCAATGTCGGCGGAGTTTTAGGAGGGCGCCCGCGGCAGGTCAATTGACTGATGCGCGCGTGTTCCGAGGGGGCCGCACGCCGCAAGCGCATGCCACCGTGCGGACAACGTGGAAAACCTCGCCGCTCCGGCCAAAGCGATAGGAGCAGGTGCCGAAATTTTGTAGGTTGCGCCGCCCATGACGATGCAACAGCCGATACCTGTCCCGCCCCCCGAGGACACGCCCGCGCCGCAGGCCGAAGCCGCCGCGCGCGTCACGCCGATGATGGAACAGTACCTCGAGATCAAGGCGGCGCATCAGGGCCTCCTGCTGTTCTACCGGATGGGCGACTTCTACGAGCTGTTCTTCGAGGACGCCGAGATCGCTTCCAGGACGCTCGGCATCGTCTTGACCAAGCGCGGCAAGCACCAGGGCGCGGATATCCCGATGTGCGGCGTGCCGGTCGAGCGCTCCGAGGACTATCTGCATCGTCTGATCTCGGCCGGCCACCGCGTCGCGGTTTGCGAGCAGACCGAGGACCCCGCTGCGGCCAAGGCGCGCGGCAACAAGAGCGTGGTGCGCCGCGGCGTGGTGCGGCTGGTGACGCCGGGCACGCTGACCGAGGACACGCTGCTCGACGCGCGCGCCAACAATTACCTGCTGGCGATCGCGCGCGCCCGCTCCTCCGCTGGCGGCGACCGCTTCGGCCTCGCCTGGATCGACATCTCGACCGCCGAGTTCATGGTGACGGAATGCTCAAGCGGCGAGCTCCCCGCGACGCTGGCACGCATCAACCCGAACGAGGCGATCGTCACCGACGCGCTCTACAACGACAGCGAGCTCGGACAGACCCTGCGCGAGCTGCCGGCGGTGACGCCTCTGACCCGCGACGTGTTCGACGGCGCGACCGCCGAGAAGCGGCTGTGCGACTACTTCGCCGTCGCGACCATGGACGGGCTCTCCCAGCTCACGCGCCTGGAGGCCACCGCCGCGGCCGCCGCCGTCACCTATGTCGACCGCACCCAGGTCGGCAAGCATCCGCCGCTGTCGCCGCCCGCGCGCGAGGCTTCCGGCGCGACCATGGCGATCGATCCGGCCACCCGCGCCAATCTCGAGCTGACGCGGACGCTGGCCGGCGAGCGCCGCGGCTCGCTGCTCGACGCCATCGACTGCACGGTGACCTCGGCGGGTTCGCGCCTGCTCGCACAGCGTCTGGCGGCGCCGCTGACGGATGCCCCGGCGATCGCCCGCCGGCTCGACGCGGTCAGCGCCTTCGTTGCCGATTCCGCGGCGCGCGAGGACATTCGCAGCATATTACGCGGCGCACCCGACATGTCGCGCGCATTGGCTCGGCTCTCGGTCGGCCGCGGCGGACCGCGCGACCTCGCCGGCATCCGCGACGGCATCATCGCCGCCGACCAGGTGCTGACGCGGCTCTCCGAACTGGATGCGCCGCCGCAGGAGATCACGGCGGTGATGGCGGCGCTGCAAAGGCCGTCGCGCGAGCTCGCATCCGAATTTGCCCGTGCGCTCGACGAGCAGCTGCCCCTGATCAAGCGCGACGGCGGCTTCGTTCGCCCGGGCTATGAGCCAGCCCTCGACGAGGCGCGGAACCTGCGCGACGCCTCACGCCTCGTGGTGGCCTCGATGCAGGCGCGCTACGCCGACGACACCGGCGTCAAGGCTCTGAAGATCCGGCACAACAACGTGCTCGGCTATTTCGTCGAGGTCACGGCCCAGCACGGCGACAAGCTGATGTCGCCGCCGCTGAACGCGACCTTCATCCATCGCCAGACGCTGGCCGGGCAGGTGCGCTTCACCACCTCCGAGCTCGGCGAGATCGAAGCCAAGATCGCCAATGCCGGTGACCGCGCGCTGGGCCTCGAGCTCGAGATCTTCGAGCGGCTCTGTGCGAAAGCGCTCGAGATCAGCGACGATCTGCGTGCTGCGGCGCAAGGTTTTGCACTGCTCGACGTCGCGACCTCGCTCGCCAAGCTAGCCGTCGACGAGAACTATGTGCGGCCCGAGGTTGACGGCTCGCTCAGCTTCGCCATCGAGGCTGGCCGCCATCCCGTGGTGGAGCAGGCCTTGAAGCGCAACGGCGAGCCGTTCATCGCCAATGCCTGCGATCTGTCGCCTGCGCCAGCGCAGAAGTCCGGTCAGCTCTGGCTGCTGACCGGCCCGAACATGGCGGGTAAGTCGACCTTCCTGCGCCAGAATGCGCTGATCGCGCTGATGGCGCAGATGGGCAGCTTCGTGCCGGCCACGCGCGCGCGGATCGGCATCGTCGACCGCCTATTCTCGCGCGTCGGCGCCGCCGACGATCTCGCCCGCGGCCGCTCCACCTTCATGGTCGAGATGGTCGAGACCGCGGCGATCCTGAACCAGGCCGGCGAGCGCGCGCTGGTGATTCTGGACGAAATCGGCCGTGGCACCGCGACCTTCGACGGCCTCTCGATCGCCTGGGCCGCGATCGAGCATCTGCACGAGAGCAATCGCTGCCGGACGCTGTTCGCGACGCATTATCACGAGCTGACCGCGCTCGCGGCCAAGCTGCCGCGGATGTTCAATGCGACGGTGCGGGTCAAGGAATGGCAGGGCAACGTCGTGTTCCTGCACGAGGTGCTGCCGGGCTCGGCCGACCGCTCCTACGGCATCCAGGTGGCGAAACTCGCCGGCCTGCCGCCGGCGGTGATCACACGCGCCAAATCCGTGCTCTCCAAGCTGGAGGCGCAGGACCGCGGCCAGACCGCGCGAGCCTTGGTGGACGACCTGCCGCTGTTCGCCGTGCCCTCGCGCGCCGCCGCGGAAGCCGCGCCGCCGAGCGAGGCCGAGTTGCTGATGGAGGCGGTCAAAGCGCTGCACCCTGACGAGATGTCGCCGCGCGAAGCGCTGGATGCGCTCTATGCGTTGAAGGCCAGGCTGCCGAAGCAATAGTGGTATCGTAGCCCGGATGAGCGAAGCGACATCCGGGGACGTATGTCCCGCATATCGCTGCGCTCATGCGGGCTACAAATGCAGGCTGGATACCCTACGCCCTCGACGCGATCGCCGCGGCCTCGGCGGCCGCGCGCTGCATGCTGGTCGACATCTCGTTCGTCACCGTGCTCTGCTCCTCGATCGCTGCGGCGGTCGAGGTGACGTACTCGCTGACATTGTTGATCGCCTGCTTGATCGAACCGAGCGCGCTGACGACGTCGCCGGAAATGCTGTTGAGGCTGCCGATCTCCTCGCCGATCTTGTCGGTGGCCTGCTTGGCCTGGTTGGCGAGGCTCTTGACCTCGGAGGCGACCACCGCGAAGCCGCGGCCAGCCTCGCCGGCGCGGGCCGACTCGATCGTGGCGTTGAGCGCGAGCAGGTTGATCTGCCCGGTGATGTTGTTGATCATCTCGACGATGCCGCTCATCGCCTGCGCAGCCTCGGTGAGGCGTTGGGCCTGCGCGTCGGCGGAGGAGACCTGTTCAACCGCGCTCATCGCGGTTTCGCGGGATTTGGTCATCGCCTCGGAGATCTCCCGCACCGAGGCGTTGAGCTCCTCCGAGCCGGCGGCGACCGATTCCATCATGCCGCGGACGCGCTCGTTGCCCATGCGGACCAGCACCTGCCGCGTGGTGTCGGTGGCGTATTTCACCACCTTGAACGGCCTGCCGTTGAGATCGAGGATCGGATTGTAGGAGGCCTGGATGTAGACTTCCTTGCCGCCCTTGCCGATGCGCTTGTATTCGGCCGCCTGGTATTCGCCGCGATTGAGCGCGGCCCAGAACTCGCGATAGCCGGCGCCATCGCGCTCGCTGGGATCGACGAACATGCTGTGATGCTGGCCCTTGATCTCGGCCAGCGAATAGCCGAGCGCGCCGAGGAAGTTGGCATTGGCGGTGACGATCGTGCCGTCCATGTTGAACTCGATCACGGCCTGGGCCTTGTCGATGGCGGCGATCTGACCGGCGAGATCGGCATTCTTCAGCTTCTCCGCGGTCACGTCGGTTGCGAACTTGACGACCCCGTACGGCCTGCCGTTTTCGTCGAGCAGCGGATTGTAGGAGGCGAGAATCCAGACCTCGCGGCCACCCTTGGCGATCCGCTTGAACTCGCCGGCCTGATAGTCGCCGCGGTTGAGCGCGGCCCAGAATTCGCGATAGGCCGAGCTGTTGCGTTCGGCCTCCGCCACGAACAGGCTGTGATGCTTGCCCTCGATCTCCGCCAGCGAGTAGCCGAGCGTCTTGCAGAAATTCTCGTTGGCCGTGACGACGGTGCCGTCGAGCTTGAATTCGATGACGGCCTGAGCGCGGCTGATGGCGGCGATCTTCGACGCATCCGTCATGCTCCGGATCTTCTTCGCAGTGATGTCGGTCGCAATCTTGGCGACCATCACCGCCTTGCCGTTGCCGTCGAGCACCGGATTGTAGGAGGCTTCGATCCAGACCTCGCGGCCGTCCTTCGCGATCCGCTTGAACTCGCGCGCCTGATACTCGCCACGGTTCAATGCAGCCCAGAACGCCTTGTACTCGGCGGTGTCGCGCTGGTCGGCCGGCACGAACATGGAGTGATGCTTGCCCTGAATCTCGTCGAGCCGATAGCCGAGGGCGTCGAGAAAGTTCTTGTTCGCCGTGATGATCGAGCCATCGAGATTGAATTCGATCATGGCCTGCGAACGGCCGATGGCGTCGAGCCGTGCCTGTGCATCACTGTGGGACTTGCGACCGAACATCAAGGAATCTCCATCTCGAAATAGCGTGGACGGCTCGTAGGGGAAGTAACAGTTGCAGCGGCACAGCCGTATTCAAATCGACAATTCCCGCGCGTCCCTGCACTTTGATGCAGCCCGGACGAGTTCGCGCTAACGGCAGCGGACGCGGGTACGCTGGTTTATTCGTAGATGAAAAGCGCGAAGAAAGTTCTAATAGATCTGTCGGAAACCGGCGGGAAATCGGAGCGATGCTCTACGCATCGAAGATCAACGGCAATCGCGGCTGCGATTTGAAATGACGCATCTCGATCAATGGCTTGTGCGTACGCCGCGCTGTACTGGACATTTCTGGGCCGGCGTTTGCGCGACGCGATGACGCTCCGTTCCGTAGTCTCACGGAGACCGCGCCTTCCGCATGACGCGTCCACGCTGCCACAGCGTCAAGTTCCACAGCACGCAGGTTGCAAGGGCAAGAGAAAGACCTGTCGCCGATCCGAATTGCGCCACCGCAATGTGCATGATGGCGATCGCCATGCCGAAGCCGAGCAATCCCCAGGCGGAGTTGGCAAGCACCGCGGCCGTCGGCGGGCCGCCGATTCGCGGGTGCAGGATCACCATCATGCTGGTGAACACGACCGGAAACAGCGCGATGATACCGCTGATCCGCGGGCCGACCCATCCTGACGTCGAGACCACGATGGCGACGAGGGTTGCGACCAGCGCCGCCCGCATCGGCACGTCGTACCAGCGGCGCGTCACCAACGGCATCTTCACGTGGCGATACCGCGCCAGCAGTGGGATGCAGATGCCGAACGCGATCAGGTTGGCGGCAAGCCCCGCGGCGAGCGACCAGTCGAACTGGCGGATGATCGATGCAAGCACGATCCAGACCGCGACTGCGCTTCCACAGCTCACCACGAGATTGTGCCGCTGCGACAGCACGACATAGGTGAGACACATGAAAATCGTCGCCGCATTGACCGGCAGGCTCGCCAGCGCACCCTGCGCGATGAAGGCGGCGTCATGATCGATCGCGAGGAAGACGTAGGATGGACCGGCCGATACCGGCAGGGTCGCAACCAGCGCGCCGATCACGGGCCCCGCGCGTTCGGTGATGATCGACGCCGACACCACGAACGCCGCCGCGATCGCCATGCGCAGGAAGAGGAAGAGGATGAAGTGGAGGTCGAGGGACATTTTTGTTTTGTCGTCCCGGACAAGCGCAGATCCGGGACCCATACTCACAGGCTTCGCTGTGTTAAGCAGTTTTAGTGGTCAGTTCGGCGATACAATCGGCGCTAGGGATTCTGGGTCCCGGCGTTCGCCGGGACGACACCGATTGTGGAGTAGCGACCTTCGCCTTACATCCGCTGCATCGACACCGACACCTTGGGGCCGTTCTTGATGGTCTGATAGACCACGCAATAACGCTCGGTGAGCTTGAGCAGCAGGTCGAGCTTGTCCTGCGGCGCGTCGGTGTCGACCTCGAAGCGCAGGCGGATCTCGGCGAAACCGACCGGAGTCTCCTTGTCGATGCCGAGCGTGCCGCGGAAGTCGAGATCGCCCTCGGCGTAGACGTTGCCGGTCTTGAGCGGCACCTCGATCGCGGTCGCGACCGACTTCAGCGTGACGCCGGCACAGGCGACCAGCGCTTCAAGAAGCATGTCGCCGGAGCAGAGCTCGAGGCCGGAGCCGCCGGTGCCCGGATGCAGACCGGCCATTGCGATGGCGCGGCCCGTCTCGACCTTGCAGGCGATGCCTTCGCTGTCGGTGGAGCCCTTGGCCTTCAGCGTGATCAGCGCGGCCTTGGGATCGTTCCTGTAGCGCTCCTTGATCGGGGCCTGCATCTGGCGCAGTTGGACAGCGTCCATCTTGTTCTCTCCCGGCATGTCGTTCCTCACGAGCGGTATAGAAGGCGGCCGGTTTCGTGTCAGCTCATGATTGATGGGATCTGCCATGAGCGACCGGAATCGAGCCAAAAACAAACGTATTTTCATGATGTTACGCTCAAATCACGAGCAGCGCCACAGACTGTCCGATCTGCATGACCGAGTTCATCGGTCGCTGGCTTGCGAATGTCTCGTGACAGCGCCTGTCACCTCTTATATCCGGAGAGACATGGACAGCATCGCAACTGAGCAGAAGGCCGGGGTGGACGATCGTTTCGACACCGCGCGGATCACCGCCGCGGTCGATGCGCTTGCCGAACAGTATCAGGGACGCGAGGACGCGTTCCGTACGGCGATGGCGCAATTGCTCAAGGCGGAACTTATCGCGGCGCGCGCCGCCGCGCAGGCGATCCTCTTGAAGGACCGCCACGGCCGGCGCTGCGCCGAGCGGCTGTGCCACGTGCAGGACGAGATCATCCGCATCCTGTATTCGGCGGCGACGCGCCATCTCTACCGCTCGCCGATCCCGAGCGGCGCCGAGCGCATGGCGGTCGTGGCCACCGGCGGCTATGGCCGCGGCCTGATGGCGCCGGAATCGGACATCGATCTGCTCTTCATCCTGCCCTACAAGCAGACCGCCTGGGGCGAGCAGGTCGCCGAGGCGATCCTCTATTGCCTCTGGGACATGGGGCTGAAGGTCGGTCACGCCACCCGCTCGGTCGACGAATCGATCCGGCAGGCGCGCGGCGACATGACGATCCGCACTGCGATCCTGGAGACGCGCTTCCTCACCGGCGACAAGCCGCTCTATGAGGAGCTGGTCGAGCGCTTCGACAAGGAAGTCGTGCAGGGCACCGCGTCGGAATTCGTCACCGCAAAGCTCGCCGAGCGCGAGGAGCGGCACCGCCGCGGCGGCCAGTCGCGCTATCTGGTCGAGCCCAACGTCAAGGACGGCAAGGGAGCCTTGCGCGACCTGCACACGCTGTTCTGGATCGCCAAATACGTCTACCGGGTGCGCGATACCCACGAGCTGGTCGCGCGCGGCGTGTTCGACGCACAGGAATATCGCAGCTTCCGCCGCTGCGCCGATTTCCTCTGGTCGGTCCGCTGCAATCTGCATTTCTATTGCAACCGCGCCGAAGAGCGCCTCTCCTTCGACCTCCAGCGCGAGATCGCGATCCGGCTCGGCTATACCTCGCATCCCGGCATGCAGGACGTCGAGCGCTTCATGAAGCACTACTTCCTGGTCGCCAAGGAAGTCGGCAACCTCACCGCCATCCTCTGCGCCAAGCTCGAGGACCAGCAGGCCAAGCCCGCCCCGGTGCTGAGCCGGATGATGGCGCGCTTGCGACCGACCGCGGCGAAGCGGCGCGTCCCTGACAGCGACGACTTCATCGTCGACAACAACCGCATCAACGTCGCCGCGCCGGACGTGTTCAAGCACGATCCGGTCAACCTGATCCGCATCTTCCGCCTCGCGCAGAAGAACAACCTCGCCTTCCACCCGGATGCGATGCGCGACGTGACGCGCTCGCTCGGCCTGATCAACGCGGGCTTGCGCGAAAATCCCGAGGCCAACCGGCTGTTCATGGAGATCCTGACCTCCGACAACGCGGAGATCGTGCTGCGGCGGATGAACGAGACCGGCGTGCTCGGCCACTTCATCCGCGCTTTCGGCAAGATCGTCTCGATGATGCAGTTCAACATGTATCATCACTACACCGTCGACGAGCACCTGATCCGCTGCATCGGCTTCCTCCAGGACATCGAGCGCGGCGGCATCGAGGAGTTCGCGCTCGCCAGCGACCTCATGCGCAAGTCCCGGCCCGAGCACCGCGCGGTGATCTACATCGCGACATTGCTGCACGACGTCGCCAAGGGCAGGCCCGAGGATCACTCGATCGCCGGGGCGAAGGTCGCCCGGCGGCTGTGCCCGCGGCTCGGCTTCAGCCCTGCCGACACCGAGCTCGTGGCGTGGCTGATCGAGGAACATCTGACGATGTCCACGGTCGCGCAGTCGCGCGACCTCTCGGATCGCAAGACCATCGAGAATTTCGCCGCCGTGGTGCAGTCGGTCGAGCAGATGAAGCTCCTGACCATCCTGACCACGGCCGACATCCGCGGCGTCGGCCCGGGCGTGTGGAACGGCTGGAAGGCGCAGCTCTTGCGCTCCCTGTACTATGAGACGGAACCGGTGCTCACAGGCGGGTTCTCGGAGGTCGACCGGGGAAAACGCCTTGCGGCCGCCCACGCCGAATTCCGCATGGCCTTCGCCGAATGGCCGAAGGACGAGCTCGACGCCTATATCGCCCGGCACTATCCCGCCTACTGGCTCAAGGTCGAGCTGCCGCGCAAGATCCGCCACGCCCGCTTCGTCCGCTCCAGCGAGCAGGCCGGCCACAAGCTGGCGATCAATGTCGGCTTCGACGAGGTGCGCGGCGTCACCGAGCTGACGATCTTTGCCGCCGACCATCCCTGGCTGCTGTCGATCATCGCGGGCGCCTGTGCCTCGGCCGGCGCCAACATCGTCGATGCCCAGATCTACACCACGACCGACGGCCGCGCGCTCGACACGATCTCGATCTCCCGGGAATACGACCGCGACGAGGACGAGGGTCGGCGCGCCACGCGCATCGGCGAGATGATCGAAGACGTGCTGGAGGGCAAGCTGCGCCTGCCCGAAGCCGTGGCGCGGCGCACCGTACGCAGCAAGGCGAAGCCGTTCGTGATCGAGCCGGAAGTGACCATCAACAACCAGTGGTCCGACCGTTACACCGTGATCGAGGTCTCCGGCCTCGACCGGCCCGGCCTGCTCTACGAGCTGACCACGGCCATCTCCAAGCTCAATCTCAACATCGCCTCGGCCCATGTCGCGACCTTCGGCGAGCGCGCGCGCGACGTGTTCTACGTCACCGACCTCCTGGGCGCGCAGATCAACGCGCCGACGCGGCAGGCCGCGATCAAGAGTGCGCTGACCCATGTGATGGCCGGCGACAAGGCGGTGCAGCCGGCGGCGTGATCGCAGGGACTACACCTCCACCCCCTCATGACGCAGCAGCCAGCGCTTGCGCTCCAGTCCGCCGCCGTACTTCACCAGCGAGCCATCCGCGCCGATCAGGCGGTGACAGGGCAGCACCACGCTGATCGGGTTGGAGCCGTTGGCATGGCCAACCGCACGAACGGCCTTGGGCATGCCGATCCTTGCGGCGAGCGCGCCGTAGCTCAGCGTGGTACCCGCCGGGATTTGCGCAAGCGCGCTCCAGACCTTCTGCTGGAACGGCGTGCCGGCGATGCGCCACGCGATGGCCGAGAGCTGGCCGAGCTCGCCTTCGAAATAGCCGGACAACGCCGTCCGCATATCCGCGGGCGCGGGCTGGTTGCTGAGATCCACGGCACCGTAATGCAGGCGCAACAGCCCGCGCATGCGGTGCTCGTAATCCTCCCAGTCGAGCGCGCGCAAGTCACCATCAGCATCGGTGACGAGCAGCGCGATCCCGATCGGCGTCGTCAGGCGGTCGAGGCCGAAGCGTTCAGGCGTCTTGATTGATCGAGCGGGCATCGCGGTACCAGGCAATCGAAACACACCCATCGCACTTGCCATGCCGGCCATGCTAGCGTCCACCCGAAAGCTGACGCTTTTGGGGGAGCTGACCTTGATCCTGATCGCCAATGTGCTGGTGGCGCTGGTCGCGGCACTGCACGTTTTCTTCCTGATCCTGGAGATGTTTCTCTGGGACAGGCCGCTGGGCCTCAAAGTGTTTCGGAATTCGCCGGAGAAGGCCGAGATCACGAAAGCGCTGGCCGCCAATCAGGGCCTCTATAACGGCTTCCTCGCTGCCGGCCTGCTCTGGGGCCTCGTGCACGGTAACCCCGCCTTCGCGCTCCAGATCAAGGCGTTCTTCCTGCTTTGCGTGATCGTAGCCGGCGTCTATGGCGCAGCGACCGTCAGCACGCGGATTCTGATGGTGCAGGCGCTGCCGGCGGCGGTCGCGCTGGTTGCGTTGTTCTTGGCTTAGTTTCTGGCCTGAGACGCTACGGCGCAGCGCGGCGATCCTTGCGCCGCGGCGAACCTTCCTCCACAATCTTCGGCAGCGATGGCGACCGTTGCAATCAACGGAGAAAGACCGTCGGCCGAAAATTCCGTCAGGAGGAACAACCCAAGATGAACAATCGCAGAGCCTTCATAGCTGCCACGGCGGCGATCGCCTTCGCGGTCTCCGCCAGCCAGGCCCTCGCCCAGAAGAAATACGACACCGGCGCAAGCGACACCGAGATCAAGATCGGCCAGACCGTGCCGTTCTCCGGCGCCTATTCCGTCTACGCCAATATCGGCAAGACCCAGGCCGCCTACTTCAAGATGATCAACGATCAGGGCGGCATCAACGGCCGCAAGATCAACCTGATCCAGTATGACGACGCCTATTCGCCACCGAAAACCGTCGAGCAGGTGCGCAAGCTCGTCGAGGGCGACGAAGTGCTGTTCACCTTCCAGCTGATCGGCACCGCCGCGAATGCCGCCGTGCAGAAGTACCTCAACGGCAAGAAGGTCCCGCAACTCCTCGCCTCGACCGGCGCCGCGCGCTTCAACGATCCGCAGAACTATCCCTGGACCATCGCCTACAATCCCAACTACGTGTCCGAGGGGCGGATCTACGCCAAGTACATTCTCAAGGAGCATCCCAACGCCAAGATCGGCGTGCTCTACCAGAACGACGACATGGGCCGCGACTATCTGGCGGGGCTCAAGAGCGGCCTCGGCGACAAGGCCGCCAGCATGATCGTCGGCGAGGTCTCCTACGAGGTCACCGACCCCACCGTCGATTCGCAGGTGGTCAAGCTGAAGTCGATGGGGGTTGATCTGTTCTTCGACGCCTCGACGCCGAAATTCGCGGCGCAGGCGATCAAGAAGCTTGCCGATCTCGGCTGGACCCCGGTGCACATCCTCGACATCAATGCGAGCCCGGTGTCGGCAACGCTGAAGCCGGCCGGCCTCGACATCTCCAAGGGCATCATCTCGACCAATTACGGCAAGGACCCGGGCGATCCCCAGTGGAAGGACGATCCGGGCGTGAAGGCCTTCTTCGCCTTCATGGACAAGTATTTCCCGGAGGGCGACAAGCTCAACACCATCAACACCTATGCCTATTCGGTGGCCGAGTTGCTGGTGCAAGTCTTGAAGCAATGCGGCAACGACCTGACGCGTGAGAACGTCATGAAGCAGGTCGCCAACATCAAGGGCTACACGCCGAGCCTGGCGCTGCCCGGGATCAAGATCACCACTGGGCCCAATGACTACCGCGTCAACAAGCAGATGCAGATGATGAAGTTCAACGGCGAACGCTGGGAGCTGTTCGGACCGATCATCGAGGACACGGGCCCCTCGGGTTAGAACGCATCTGCCTCTGCGACGTCATGCCCGGGCTTGTCCCCGGCATCCACGTTCTTGGGGCGTCAAGGAAGCCGTGGATGGCCGGGTCAAGCCCGGCCATGACGATCGAGAGAGCCTCCTACTTGGCGTTCAGGTCGGGACCTCCCCGAAATTCTTTCCCACCGGCAGCACGGCATGCCGGATCAGCCGCGAATCCTCCACCGCGGCCTGGCGGTGCTTCACCGCCTCGCGATAGACGGGATCGCGGATCATCTCGACGAAGGCCGCGACGCTGGGATATTCGGCGATGAAGCAATGGTCCCAACGTTCCTCCTGCGGGCCGATCAGCATCAGCTCGAACCTGCCCTGCCAGACGATGCGGCCCCCGAGACGTTCGAACACCGGGCCGCTCTCGCGGCCATAGGCCGCATAGGCCTCCGCGCCACTCGCCTTGCGGCCGTCCGGATAGGCCGCCTCTTTCCGCAGGCGCACCAGATTGAGCATGTGGATCGGGCCCGGGCGGTCGTTCTCCCGGAATTGCGCGAAGATCTCCTTGGTCGGATCGATGTGGCCCATGCGAGTTCCCTCTTTATTTATGCGGGCGATCCTAGCCCCGGCGCCAGGGAAGCGGAACCGCGGCGGGCGAATGCCCCACCTCCTAATCGCGCGTTAACGTCAGGGTAACCGGGCCTTAAACAGCGACCGCTAGCGTGCGGCGGGGCGGACTGACCGGGCGTATTGCGTATGGCGTGGGGAAAGAAAAAGGGTGCGCGGAAGGAGCCGCTGTTCGGCTTGCCCGCGGCGCTCGCCGATCTGCGCCTGACCGCTGCGGACCGCGTTCCCGGCGGCGACGACAAGCCGAAGAAATCTGCGAAGACATCCGCCAAGCGCAAGAGCGAGGATGCCGGCGACGAGCCGCCCCGCGAACGGAAGGCACCTGCCAGCCGCAGCGGCGCCAAGCGCCGCTCGAGGTCGCGCGGCGGCTTCAGCCTCGGCCGCCTCGTCTATTGGGGCGCGGTGCTGAGCCTGTGGGGCGCCATCGCCGTGATCGCCGTCGTGGTCTATGTCGGCGCCCATCTGCCTCCGATCCAGTCGCTGGAGATTCCCAAGCGGCCGCCGACGATCCAGATCGTCGGCATCGACGGCAGCATGCTGGCGCAGCGCGGCGAGATGGCCGGCGCCAATATCGCGCTGAAGGACTTGCCGCCCTATCTGCCCAAGGCGTTCATCGCCATCGAGGACCGCCGCTTCTATTCGCATTTCGGCATCGATCCCGTCGGCATCCTGCGGGCCCTCGTCACCAACGTGCTCCATCGCGGCGTGTCGCAGGGCGGTTCGACGCTGACGCAGCAGCTCGCGAAAAACCTGTTCCTGACCCAGGAGCGCACCATACAGCGCAAGCTGCAGGAGGCAGAGCTCGCGATCTGGCTGGAGCGCAAGCACTCCAAGGACGAGATCCTGGAGCTCTATCTCAATCGCGTCTATTTCGGCTCCGGCGCCTACGGCGTCGAAGCCGCCGCGCAGAGATATTTCGGCAAGTCGGCGAAGAACGTCACGATCGCCGAAGCCGCGATGCTGGCCGGCCTCGTCAAGTCGCCGTCCCGCCTTGCGCCGAACCGCAATCCGGAAGGCGCCGAGGCGCGCGCGCAGATCGTGCTCGCGGCGATGGCGGACGCGAAATTCATCACCGACGCGCAGGCCAAGGCCTCAATCGGCCATCCCTCCTACAACGTGAAGCCGGCCGGCGCCGGCACGGTCAATTACGTCGCGGACTGGATCGGCGAGGTGCTGGACGACCTGGTCGGCCAGATCGACGAGAGCATCAAGGTCGAGACCACGATCGATCCGAAACTGCAGAGCGTGGCGGAAGCCGCGATCATCGACGAGCTCGCGGCCAAGAGCGTCAAGTTCAATGTCAGCCAGGGCGCGCTGGTGGCGATGACGCCAGACGGCGCGGTGCGCGCCATGGTCGGCGGGCGGAACTATTCCGACAGCCAGTACAACCGGGCGGTGACCGCCAAGCGCCAGCCGGGCTCCTCGTTCAAGCCGTTCGTGTACCTCACCGCGCTCGAGCAGGGGCTGACGCCCGACACGATGCGCCAGGACGCGCCGATCGAGGTCAAGGGCTGGAGACCCGAGAACTACACCCACGAATATTTCGGCGCGGTGACGCTGACGCAGGCGCTGGCGATGTCGCTCAACACGGTCGCGATCCGCCTCGGCCTCGAGGTCGGGCCGAAGAACGTGGTGCGCACCGCGCACCGGCTCGGCATCTCCTCCAAGCTCGAACCCAATGCCTCGATCGCGCTCGGCACCTCCGAGGTCTCCGTGGTCGAGCTGGTCGGCGCCTATGCGCCCTTCGCCAACGGCGGCCTCGCGGTGGCGCCGCATGTCGTGACGCGGATCAGGACGCTCAGCGGCAAGCTGCTCTACATGCGCCAGCCGGAGGAGCGCAACCAGGTCATCGAGCCCCGCTATGTCGGCATGATGAACGCGATGATGCGGGAGACGCTGATATCAGGCACCGCCAAGAAGGCCGAGATTCCCGGATGGCCGGCCGCCGGCAAGACCGGCACCAGCCAGGATTATCGCGACGCCTGGTTCATCGGCTACACCGCCAACCTCGTCACCGGCGTCTGGCTCGGCAATGACGACAACTCGCCGACCAAGAAGGCGACCGGTGGCGGCCTGCCGGTGGAAGTCTGGACGCGCTTCATGCGCGCGGCGCACGAGGGCGTGCCGGTGGCGAACTTGCCGAACTCGCAAGCCACCTGGGGCCTGTCGAACCTCGCGCAGGCGGCCTCGCAGGTGTCGCCGCCGACAGCGGCAGCACCCGGACCCGCACCGGCGAACGCCGGCGGCTATCGCCCGCCGCCTCCCACGCGCGCCAATGTGCGGCCGGAAGCGGCGGCAGGACTCGATGGCTGGCTGATGGAGCGGCTGTTTGGCGGGAATCGATAGGTTCTGCCCGAGGTTTCGATGACCTCGAAACAAGAACTGCGAAAACAACCCCATGCACAGTAGCCGAGGATAATGAAATCAACGGCTTGCGCAGGCAGCGCAGAGCCTGAAGCGCGCGCTTCATCACTTCGGCAATTCCTGCCCAGCGCGGCAAGATCGACCGCGACCCACGCATGGCTGATGGGAAAAACACCAATCTCTTCAAGCACCCGTCTTCGGCCCGGGATTTGCTCTCATAGGTCGAGCAGGGACCTGGGAGCGTTCGATGATTTCAAATGTATCCGGTGCGGCGTTGCCTCATCTGCGGCCCGCATCAACTCCCGCGTCGAATGCGGCATCGGGTCTCCAACCGGTGGTACCGGACGCGACTGACGCTGCGACCAGCAGCTTCCGGATTGACGTCTCGCAAGTCAAGCCGCTGTCAGGTGCGAAGGTGATATCGGCGGCGGACAATCCCCACCTGCGCGACCTCCTGGCAACGAACTGGCTGAGGACTCACGACGCGAGGGTGACGCAACCGGTCGCCGCAGACAACGCACCGGAGAACACCTACGCTCAGGTCAAGGTTGACGGCAAGGTGGTGGCCACGTTGTACAATGGCGGGTCCTCGGTGATGACCAACCAGGCCGCGGCGAAGGTCGGCAAGCTCGAGGATCCTCCCGGCTTGAGCGGGCCGGACCTGGCGCAATGGCGGGCCGACAGATACGCCGAGCTGCTTGGCGGCACCGTCGAGAAGGCCTCCACGGCCATCACGCAATCGCAATGGACGCCGCGCGAGAGCAGGCCCACGACATATAGTCGCGAGCAACTCGACGCGGCGTTCCAGGCGATGGTGGCGGAGGGTCAGACGGCTGGCGCGCAGCAGCAATCAGCCTATCTGGCCTCACGCGCGCAGACGGGAACGAGTGCGGATTTCAGTGCATGAGGGTGGTTTGAAGCCGCGCCGCTCTCTGCTGTCACTTACCGCGAAAGCGAGACATCTAGTACAGCACGCCCCGACTCAACAACAACGGTCTCTTTAAATACTGGGTCGTCCGGTCAAGCCGGACGACGACAGCGAGTGTTCAGCGGGTAGTGAGAGCCTACTCCTCGACCCCGTAGCGATGCAGATCGTTGCCGTAGGTGTCGAGCCACTTCTTGGCGCGCTCCATCGACGGGCAGACCTTGCCGCACACGCGCCAGAACCGCGCCGAGTGGTTCATCTCGACGAGATGAGCGACTTCGTGGGCGGCGAGATAGTCGAGCACGAACGGCGGTGCGAGGATCAGGCGCCAGGAGAACGACAGCGAGCCGGCCGAGGTGCAGGAGCCCCAGCGGCTGGACTGATCGCGGATCGAGAGCCGCTTGACCCTGACACCGAGTTCGGCCGCATAGGCTTCCGCCGAGCGCTGAAGATCGCGGCGCGCCTCGCGCTTGAGGAAGTCGCCGACGCGGCGGTCGACATGTTCGAGCCCACCGGCGACGCAGAGGATGCGTTCACCGCTATCGCGCATCTCGGTCCACACCGTGCCGCGCGTGCCGGCGCGATGAACGATGCGATGCGGCGTGCCGCGGAGCGGTATCACCGTGCCAGGCTGGAACGGCGCGGCCTTCGGCAAGCGACCGAGACGCGCGGCGATCCACGCACCGTGACGCTGCGCGAAGTCCTTCGCTTCGGCGAGCGTGCCCCGCGGCGGCATGGTGAGGATGGCTTCGCGGTCGCTCGGATGAATTCTGAGCGTGTAGCGGCGCGCACGGCGATGCCGACGCAATCGGATGGCAAAAAATTGCGATCCGTGGGTGATGACGAGGGTCTTCGGTTCGTGGGGCCGACGATAAAGGAGTGCGCGAGTGGCCATGTCTGTCAGTCCGGGGAGCAGGAGTTCGCCCGGATTCTGCCATAACCGCCGCCAGGGAAAGCGCTCGGCGCAAAAACAAATCATTTGCCCAATATACAGCGGTCAGGCGCCCGGGAGACCCTATAGACTGGGGTTGGAACCCGTTTTTTTCGCCCCCGCTGGATGCATGCGACACCCCCAAGGGGTGAGGAGAGACTCACTCCTATAAAGCTACCTAAATACCGCGAATCCGGTAGGAACTTGCCCCCGTCGGAGGCCCCGACAGGCGCCGGAATTTCGACGGGAAAGCCGAAATTCGCGGCTGGAGCCCTTCCGATGAAAATCGGAACGGCTCCAGATCCTATTCTGACGCGTTTTCTTTACGCGAACCGGCCACCACGTCGCTCGAAAACGCTCTATTCAGCCGCGAGAGCCTGCAACGAGCTCGGATTCGCGGCCGAGACCATGAAGTCGTGAATCCGCGGCACGATCTCCGACTTGAAACGCGATCCGTTGAACACGCCGTAATGTCCGACGCCCTTCTGGACGTAGTGAACGCGACGATGATCGGGGATCGAGCTGCACAAACCGTGTGTTGCTTCGGTCTGACCGAGGCCGGAGATGTCGTCGTTCTCGCCTTCGACCGTCATCAACGCGACGCGCTTGACCTTGGACGGTTCGACGCGGGTTCCACGATGAGTCATCTCGCCCTTCGGCAGCGAGTGCTTCACGAACACGGTGTCGACGGTCTGCAGGTAATACTCGGCCGAGAGATCCATCACCGCGAGATATTCGTCATAGAAGTCGCGATGCTTGTCGACGAGATCGCCGTCGCCCTTCACCAGATTGGCAAACAGCTGCTTGTGCGCATCCATGTGCCGATCGAGATTCATGCTGATGAAGCCGTTCAGCTGCAGGAATCCGGGATAGACGTCGCGCATCATGCCCGGATGCGGGAACGGCACCTTGGTGATGACGTGGTTGCGGAACCAGTCGATACCGCGCTCCTGGGCGAGGTTATTCACCGCGGTCGGATTGCGGCGGGTGTCGATCGGGCCGCCCATCAGCGTCATCGAGGTCGGCACGAACGGATCGCGCCGCGCTTCCATGATCGAGACGGCTGCGACCACGGGCACGGAGGGCTGGCACACCGCCATGACATGGGTGTTGCTGCCGAGGACGTGCAGCATCTCGATGACATAGTCGATGTAGTCGTCGAGATCGAAACGGCCTTCGCTCAAGGGGACCATGCGGGCATCGGCCCAATCGGTGATGTAGACCTCATGCGCCGGCAGGAAAGCCTCGACCGTGCCGCGCAGCAGCGTCGCATAATGGCCGGACATCGGCGCCACGATCAGCACGCGCGGCTGCGGACTGCGCAGCGGGCGGGCGAACTTGCGATCGAAATAGAGCAGATTGCAGAACGGCTTTTCCCAGACCGAGCGGACCTCGACGGGAACGCGGATGCCGTTGACCTCGGTGTCGTTGAGACCCCATTCCGGCTTGCCGTAGCGGCGCGTGGTGCGCTCAAACAATTCGCAGGCCGCGGCGACCGACTTGCCGACCTCGGTGCGCGCCCAGGGGTTGAGGGGATTCTGAAACAGCAGCTTGGTCGCGTCGGTGACCGCACGTGCCGGATTGAGAGAGGCATGAGCCATCTCGTACATCCAGTACATCGGCGTCGTCAGGACCGGACTGCCTTCTGCCGCCAGCGGCGGCGCGCCGCCAAACTCACCAATGGGCATTGCTATATTCCTCTTCGCATCGCAGCATACTGCCGAATGCGTAATATTGCGTCAATGCATGGTTCCGTACATCTACGTAGCCGAAGCGGCCAAATCACCATGAATCCACGGGAAAGTGACCCTATTCGCCACCTGACAGCAGTGAGCCATGCTCCCGGGCGCTGCGCAAAAGGGCAAGGAATGCCCAAAAAGATGCAGCCAGAAGCAGGGCGTTGATGGCCAATGCCTGCAGCATCAGATCGGTCCTGAAGGTGTGCTCGATCAGGAGCGCGCGCATGCCCTCGAAGGCGTAGGTCGGCGGCAATGCCCAGGCGACGTATTGCAGCCAGACCGGCAACACGCTGACGGGATAGTAGACGCAGGCGAGCGGCAGGATCGCGAACATCAGGGTCCAGACGATGCTTTCGGCGCCAAGGCCGTTTCGCAGCACCAGACCCGAGACGAAGATGCCGACCGACCAGCTCGTGAAGATCAGATTGCAGAAGAAGGCGATCAGCGGCAGGCCGAGGGCATAGACGTTGAAGTGAAACAGAAACAGCGCGAGCAGCGTCATCGGGATGACGCCGATCGCGAGCCGGATCAGGCTCATGACCATCAGCGACAGCAGAAACTCGATCGGCTTGAGCGGGCTCATCATGAGGTTGCCGAGGTTGCGCGCCCACATCTCTTCCAGGAACGAGATGGAGAAGCCGAGCTGTCCGCGGAACAGGATGTCCCAGAGGATGACGGCGCCGATCAGCGTGCCCCCTGCGCGCGCGAAGAAACTGGCGTTCTCGGCGATGTAAAGCTGGAGGAAGCCCCAGGTGATGACCTGCAGCGCCGGCCAGTACAGCAGCTCGAGCAGCCGCGGCCAGGACGACAGCAAGAGATACCAGTAGCGCAGGATCATCGCGCCGATGCGATGAACGGAGATGCCGCGATGGAGGGAGAGCTCGGTCATCGCGCCCTCGTGTAGCCTGGATAAGCGAAGCGACACCCGGGACTTTGCTTGCGGCGGTCCCGGGTATCGCTCCGCTCACCCGGGCTACGACAGTCACACAAGGCCGCGTCTCTCATCTTGCAGCCTCCTTCGCGCCATTCGCCCGGCCGCGCGCGACGTCCAGAAACACCTCTTCCAGGGTGGTGCGGTTGTAGCGGGCCATGATCGCTGCCGGCGCGTCGTCGTCCTCGATGCGGCCGCGCTTCATGATGATGACGCGGTCGCAGAGCCGTTCGACCTCGAGCATGTTGTGCGAGGCCAGGAGAATGGTGGCGCTGTTGTCCCGGCGGTAGCGTTCCAGATGCGCGCGCACCCAGTCGGCGGTATCCGGGTCGAGCGAGGCGGTCGGCTCGTCGAGGAGCAGCAGCTCGGGCTGGTTGATCAGCGCCTTCGCCAGCGCCACGCGGGTCTTCTGACCGGCCGATAGCTTGCCGTTGGCGCGGTCGATGAATTCGGTGAGGTCGAGATCCTCGGCGAGCTTCGCGATGCGGTCCGAGAGATTCTTCACCGCATAGAGCTTGCCGAACACGGTGAGGTTCTGCCGCACCGTGAGCCGCATCGGCATGTCGACATAGGGGCTCTCGAAATTCATCCGGCCCAGCACGGCCGCGCTCTCCTCGGGCATGCGATGCCCCAGCACCTGCACGCGGCCGGAGGTCGGCAGCACCAGGCCCATGATCATCGCGATGGTCGTGGTCTTGCCGGCGCCGTTGCCGCCCAGAAGGCCGGTGATGCTGCCGCGCGGAAGCGTGAAGGAGATATCGTCGACGGCGCGGGTCTGCTTGTAGACCTTGACGAGGTGCTCGACCGCGATTGCCGCGGACGAGCTGCGATCCGCGACAGTCGGCCGACTTGAAGCCTTGTCATTCTCCGTCATGCTGGCCGTTCTTCTGCTATTGCAGCGAAGAGCGCAAGGCTTGTAATGCCTGCGTGGTTCCGCGAGCCCAGCGTTGTGATCGAGAAAGCACCGCCACATTGTCCGATATGACCGAAATTGCCGCTTCCGACTTCCGCCACGCGCAGCGGCACATCCGGCTGGACACGATCCTGCGGCTGCGCTGGCTTGCCGTGCTGGGCCAGCTCGCCGCGATCTTCATCGTGGCACAGGGGCTGGAGTTCAACGTCGAGATCATCCCCTGTGTCAGCATCATCGCTTTGTCGGCCGCACTCAATCTGGCGCTCCAGACCGCGGCCAATCCGATGCAGCGGCTGGAGCCGATGCAGGCGGCCGGGCTGCTCGCGCTGAACATCGTGGAGCTGGCCGGCCTGTTGTTCTTCACCGGCGGCCTGCAGAACCCGTTCTCGTTCCTGTTCCTCGCGCCCGTGCTGATCTCGGCCACCGCGCTGCCGGCCCGTTTCACCTTCGGCCTCGGCCTGCTCGCGGTTGCCTGCGCTTCGCTCCTGTTCTTCTTCCATTTTCCGCTGCCGTGGGATTCCGACGATCCGCTGGTGCTGCCGCCGGTCTATCTCGTCGGCGTCTGGCTCTCGATCGCGCTCGCGATCGGCGTCACCAGCCTCTACTCGTTCCAGGTCACCGAGGAGGCGCGCAAGCTTGCGGACGCACTGGCCGCGACCGAGCTGGTGCTGACGCGCGAGCAGCATCTGACCCAGCTCGACGGACTCGCCGCCGCCGCCGCGCACGAGCTCGGCACGCCGCTCGCGACGATTTTCCTGATCTCGCGCGAACTGGAAAAGACGGTGAAGGACCCAAGCTTTGCCGCCGACCTGAAGACCTTGCGCGAGCAGACCCAGCGCTGCCGCGACATCCTGAGCAAGATCACCCAGCTCTCCTCCACCGGCGCGCCGTTCGACCGCATGAAGATGTCGGAGCTGATCGAGGAGGTGGTGGCGCCGCACCGCGATTTCGGCGTCGAGATCAAGGTGCGGATCGCGGTGGCCGCGGCGGCCGAGCCGGTCGGCTCGCGCAATCCGGCGATCCTTTACGGCATCGGTAACATCGTCGAGAACGCGGTCGATTTCGCCCGCACCACCGTCGAGGTGAACGCATGGTGGAACAAGGACACTATCGAACTCGTGATCTCCGACGACGGACCGGGCATTCCGCCCGACATCCTCAACCGGATCGGCGAGCCCTATCTGTCGCGGCGCCGTACCCAGGACGATGGCGGCGGCGGACGACGCGGCCTCGGCCTCGGCGTGTTCATCGCGCGTACCTTGCTGGAACGCACCGGCGCCAAGGTCTCGTTTACCAATCGGACCTTTCCGGAACACGGCGCGGTGGTCCAGATCACATGGCCCAGGCAGCGTTTTGAGGCTATCGAGACGCACGAAGAAACAATAGGATAGCCGCGACCTTGCGTCGCACAACAGGGCCGATCGACGATCGGCGGCCTTGGCACCGCGTGATTGCGAGGCCATATGTCGGTGCGCTGGAGAGAGGACAAAACCTTGAACGCCATTGCCGAACTGAACGAACAGAGCGACCGCTCGCTTCTCATCGTGGAAGACGACAAGCCGTTTCTGGAGCGGCTGTCGCGCGCCATGGAGACGCGGGGCTTCTCGGTGACATCGTGCGACACCGTCTCGGACGGACTTGCGCAGATCGGCAAGTCGGCACCGGCATTCGCCGTGGTGGATCTGCGGCTCGGCGACGGCAACGGCCTCGACGTGGTCTCGGCGCTGAAGAAGAAGCGCCCCGATGCACGCGCGATCGTGCTGACCGGCTATGGCAACATCGCAACCGCCGTCACCGCGGTGAAGATGGGCGCGATCGATTATCTCTCCAAGCCCGCGGATGCCGACGACGTCGTCGCGGCACTGCTGTCGACCAGCGCGGAGAAATCCGAGCTGCCGATCAACCCGATGTCGGCCGACCGCGTGCGCTGGGAGCACATCCAGCGCATCTACGAGATGTGCAACCGCAACGTCTCGGAAACGGCGCGCCGACTCAACATGCACCGCCGCACGCTGCAGCGCATTCTGGCCAAGCGCGCGCCGCGGTAGTCTCTCGGCGTTCACTCATGAGCACGCAGATCTTCGGCCTTTGAGGCGGAGATGCTTGGCGTGGTCGAAGCGTTGACGTTGACCCGGGATCGCCGTTTCCGCGGAGGGAACGGCGACAGCGAAAGCCGGGTCAGCTGCGGATTTCACAACTCGACGGGCGCGCTCCCATAGCTCAACATGCCCAAGGTCGGTCGGCCCTGAACGTGCCCTGGCCTGACGTCCCGGCGTCGTGTCGGTAAGCCCAAGTGTTGTCCTCGCGAGTTCGTTGAACCCGACGTTAACCTCAGACGGCGCATCATCGAGCCCACCTGGCGCGACCAGTATCCACCTGATGTCGAGAGATCGATGGTTTACCCTACGCCGCTTCTTGCATTGCTTGGCCTCTGGACGATGCGCGCGGTGGCCGTCGGTGTCATCGCCGTCGCCGCGCCGGCCGCGGTGCGAGCTCAGCAGATATCCTCTCCGGTCTGGACGGTGCCGGAAGTCGGCGCGCTGCCTGATGACGCTCATGGCCGGCTCGTGCGGCGCGGGCGCGACCTCGTCACTGCGACCTACGCCCATATCGGGCCGGAGGTGCGGGATTCAGCCAAGCGTTATGCCGGCAACAATCTCGCCTGCAGCAACTGCCATCTCGAAGCCGGCACGAAGAAGTTCGGCTTGCCGATCTTCGGATTGGTCGAGCTCTTCCCGCAATACAGCGCCCGGCTCGGCGCCGAGATCACGATCGAGGACCGTGTGAACTCGTGCATGACGCGCAGCATGAATGGCCGCGCGCTGCCACTCGAGAGTCCGGAAATGCAAGCCCTCGTGGCTTACATCAGGTTTCTGTCGTCCGGCGTGCCGGCCGGCAAGGCATTGTCAGGACTCGGCACCGGATCGATGCCTGAGCTCGATCGGGCAGCTGACCCGGTTCGCGGCAAGGCGATCTACGCGAAGGCCTGTCTTTCCTGTCACAATGAGGACGGCTCCGGAATACGCCGCAGCGTTCCGAGCGTCGATCTCGGCTACATGGTGCCGCCGCTCTGGGGCCCGGATAGTTTCAATGATGGCGCCGGCATGGCGCGGTTGATTACCGCGGCGAACTTCGTGCACTTCAACATGCCGCACGGGACGGACTACCTGAATCCGCAGCTCACGGTCGAGCAGGCATGGGACGTGGCGGCCTATATGATCTCTCAACCGCGTCCGAAAAAGGCCGGTCTCGACAAGGACTATCCAGACCTTTCGACCAAGCCGGTCGATGCGCCTTACGGACCGTACGCCGATGGCTTCGATCAGCAGCAGCACATGTACGGACCTTTCGGTCCGATCCGGGCGGCGCACGCCAAAAAGTAGTCGGGACGGAAGGAAAACCGGCGACCTCGCATCACGAGGAGACCGGATCACGTCGCGCTTCGCCCGGGCCGCCTATTCCCAGAAATCCGCGTGACCCTGCGGGTCGACCAGCCGGTTGATCCGCAAGGCTGCCGCCATTGCAAAGCGCACCGTCATCTGCTTGCGCGTCGGTGCCGGCAATTTGTGCTCGGGCGCCTCGCAATGCATGTGCGCGCCATAGGCGTCGGCGATGATCAGGCCGGTGTCATCGGGGAAGATCTCGCACGGCAGATCCTGCGTGAAGGCGAAGAACAGCCGGTCGCAATGGCCGCGGTATTCGTGCCATTTCTGGTCGGCGCGCAGATCCTCCACCGACGATTTGATCTCGACGATCCAGATCTCGCCGCGCTCATTGAGCGCCACCAGATCGGCACGGCGGCCCGAGGGCAGCGGCAATTCGCTGATGCAGGAGAAGCCGAGCGAGCGTAACAGCCGCGCCGTGCCGCGCGCGATGGCGAGCGCGGTCTCCGACTGGCGACGGTCCGGCGGCGGCACGAGGGCGATGTTGCGGGCGGTGTTGTCCATGGCCCGAGCTTAGCCGATTCCGGTCGTGTGCACACGGCCCGTTGAGGTCAGTCGTGGCCGCATTTTCCACTGCCCTGCCGCGTTTGCGGGGACGACAGTCAGGCCGGCGGCGCCACCACCACGCCCTCATTGCCGCGCAAATCCAGCACGCCTTCCAGCCGCTCGCCCTCGCGATCGAGGAACGTCGACAGCAATATCTCGCTGCCGAACCGGATGGCGCTGGTGGTCACGGCGACCGGCTCGGGGCCGAGATTGAGCGCCACGATCACCGCCCTGCCACCGGCGTCGCGGCGGTAGATCAGGAGATCGCCCTGCGCCGAGATCGGGTGGTAGTCACCGGCGACCAACGGGAGACAGCTCTTCCGCAGGGCGATCAGGCCCTTGTAGAGATTGAGGATCGAGCGCGGATCGGCTTCGAGATTGGCGACATTCTCGCGGATATGATCCTCCGGCAGCGGAAGCCACGGCCTCGCCTCCGAGAAGCCGGCGAAGTTCGAGGAATCCCACTGCATCGGCGTGCGGCAGCCGTCGCGGCCGACGCCGATGCCGGGCACGTTCTTCTCGAACGGATCGCGCACGTCCTCCGGCGCGATCGCGAGCTGGTGCATGCCGATCTCGTCGCCGTAATATAGCGTCGGCGTGCCGCGCAGCGTCAGCAGCAGCATGGCCGCGACGCGGGCCTGCTCGGGACCGACGCGGCTCGCCACGCGCGGCCGATCATGATTGCCGAGCACCCAGTTCGGCCAGGCGCCCTTCGGCAGCGCCTTCTCGTAATCCTCGACGATCTTCTCGATCGAGCGCGCGCTCCAGAAGGTCGAGAGCAGGGCGAAATTGAACGGCATCTGCGCGCCGGTGAGATCGTTGCCGTAATAGGCCATGAGACGATGCAGCGGCAGGTAGATCTCGCCGATCAGGACGCGGGCGCCGTAGGAATCGGTGACGCGCCGCATCTCGGCGATGACATCGTGCACCTCCGGCTGATCGGTCGAGTACTGCGTCAGGATCTTCTCGTTCGGCGGCCGGCCCTCGACATAATGCGGGTTGGGCGGGTTGTCGCGGAATTCGGCGTCCTTGATCAGGTGCCAGATCACGTCGACACGAAAGCCATCGACACCCTTGTCGAGCCAGAACCGCATCACATCATAGATGGCGGCCCGGACATCCGGATTGCGCCAGTTCAGGTCCGGCTGCCGGGCGAGGAAGGCGTGGTAGTAATATTGACCCGTGGTCTCGTCGAATTGCCACGCGCTGCCGCCGAACTCGGACAGCCAGTTGTTGGGCGCGCCGCCATCGGGGGCCGGATCGCGCCAGATGTACCAGTCGCGCTTGGGATTGTCGCGCGACGACCGGCTCTCGATGAACCAGGGATGCTGGTCCGAGGTGTGGTTCGGCACGAGATCGAGGATCAGCTTCAGGCCATTGTCATGGGCGGCCGCGAGCAACGCGTCGAATTCGGCCATCGTGCCGAACAGCGGCTCGATGCCGACATAATCCGAGATGTCGTAGCCGAAATCCGCCATCGGCGAGGGAAAGATCGGCGACAGCCAGATCGCGTCGACGCCGAGCGATTTCACGTAAGGCAGCCGCCTGAGGATGCCGGCGAGATCGCCGACGCCGTCGCCATCGGAGTCCTGAAACGAGCGCGGATAGATCTGATAGAAGATGCCGTCGCGCCACCAATTCTCGTTGTCTCGAGCCATGCCGAAGACCACCCAAATCTGCGCCTCGCGCGGGAGAACGCGACAGCATCGCCCCGGTTCAAATTGGCAGACCAATTGGGACGGCCGTGTGACGAGGGCCGCTCCTGTTCCCGAAGCTCTCGCCCGAATCTTTTGCTTGGCGGACTGACAAAAATCGGCATTGTGGCGCCATGACCGAGCAAACCGACACCCAGAACTCCTCGCCACCCAAGGCGGGCGCGATCATCGTTCCCGTGACGCTGTTCGAGCAGAACTGCACCATCATCTGGGACGAGCCCGCCAAGAAAGCGGTGGTGATCGATCCCGGCGGGGACGTGCCGAAGATTCTGGACGCGATCAAGCAGACCGGCGTCACCGTGGAGAAGATCTGGCTGACCCACGGCCATATCGACCATGTCGGCGGCGCGGCCGATTTGCGTGATGCGCTGAAGGTGCCGATCGAGGGCCCGCATGAAGCGGACAAATTCCTGCTCGACAACGTGGTCGAAAGCGGCGCGCGCTTCGGCATGACCGGCGTACGCAACTTCGCGCCCGACCGCTGGCTCAACGAGGGCGACACCGTGTCGATCGGCGATCTCAAGTTCGACATCCTGCACTGCCCGGGCCATTCGCCCGGCAGCGTGGTGTTCTTCAACAAGGCGTTACGTTTTGCCCATGTCGGCGACGTCCTGTTCGCGGGCTCGGTCGGCCGCACCGATCTGCCCGGCGGCAGTCACGCCACGCTGATCAGTTCGATCAAGACAAAGCTGCTGCCGCTCGGCGATGATGTCGGCTTCATCTGCGGCCATGGCGCCGGCTCGAGCATCGGCCAGGAGCGCATGACCAATCCATTCATCACCGGCGAGATGTAGCTGGTTTATTCTGCGGCCTTCCGGCCAGCGCATTCTGCGAGCCCGGCTACTTCATCAACCCCGCGGCCGTGAGCGCGCGCGTGATGATCTGGCCGAGATCTAAGCCGCGAGCCTTCTCGGGCTGCGGCTCGGCCTGCTCTTCGGCAATTGCTGCACGGATCGAGCGCGCGAGATGCGGCGCGGGCGAGAGCGCCGGCTTCGTTGCAGGCTTCATGGCAGGCTTGGCTTCCGCCTTCCTCGTCGCGGCGTCCGGAATCCAGCCGGTGAGGCCGAAGAACTTTGCGATGTGGTAGGACGAGGAAATGCCGGCCTCGATCAGGAATGCGCCTTCGATGCCGTAGCGCTGATCGTTGTCGGCCAGCCCGAGCGGCGTGCCATGCGCCATGTCGGTGATGGCGTAGGATTCGACCAGCGTCTCGCCGTCCTTGTTCCACCAGGCCTGGCGCGGATGGCCGTCGACGACCGTCTCCGCCATCGGCGCGTCAGGAAGGTCGTGCAGGTCGAGCCATTGCTTGACGATCTCGTTGGCATTGCCGGGATTGACGGTGCGGTCGGCGCTGCCGTGCCACACCGAGACCTTCGGCCAGGGCCCGCGATGATCCGAGGCGCTGCGCACGAGATCGCCGAGCTCGCGCGCGGGACGCGCCGGAGAATGAAACATGCCCTCGAGCGCCTCTCGCAGATTCGAGGCGATGCCATAGGGCAGTCCGGCAATGACCGCGCCGGCCGCGAAGACTTCCGGATAGGTCGCGAGCATCACCGACGTCATGCCGCCGCCGGCCGACAGGCCGGTGATGAAGATGCGCCTGGAATCGATGCGGTGCGTGTCGACCATGTGCGCGATCATCTCGCGGATCGAATGCGCCTCGCCGCTGCCGCGCACGGTGTCTTCCGGACTGAACCAGTTGAAACAGGTGTTGCCGTTGTTGACGCGCTGCTGCTCGGGCATCAACAGCGCGAAGCCATAGTGCCGTGCCAGTGTCGACCAACCCGCGCCGAGATCGTAAGCGGCTGCCGTCTGGCCGCAGCCATGCAGCACGACGACAAGCGCGCGCGGTTTCTGCAATTGCGCCGGCACGAACGCGAACATGCGCAAGGCTCCGGGATTGTCGCCGAAACCAAGGACCTCCTCCAAGGGGCTGGATGAATCAGCGCTGCGGCCGAGCTCGGCAAAGCGCAGTCCGTCCAGCCTCGGCAGACGTCTCAACAGATCGATATTTTTGGCTAGCGACACGGCAACTTCCTGGTGGGCGACGTTCAACGTCCAGTCCAACCAGATAGTTGCTGCATTGCAAAATAAAAAGACCGTGCGCTGTCAATCTCGCGAAAAGGCCCCGGATTCCTGCAGGAATCCCCACGTATTAACCGCAATGCCTCAACATCGTGCAGATGCGCGGGCATGCACGCCGGAAATGCGGCGCAAATCATGATGATGTCACAAACGGCCTGAGCGAGACGACAGATCCTGCGCGCGCTGATTGCACGGCTTGGGCGGTGGACAACACCGCGCCGCGAGGAGTCCCGCCCCTCATCGAAGATGATCATGATGAGCGCAGGCGCGAGCGACGTCGGCACATCGACATGGAACGTGACGAGCGCGAGCGCAGCAAGGCCTTCGATCGCGCAGCGCTCGATCAGCAACACGGCGCCGCGATGCCCACCTCGCCTCACCTCGCATGCCTGCATTCCGCTGCGCGGGACATCGCGCGATTGCGTTCGCGCCATCAGGCACGTAGCCTTGCCGCCTCAACAAGCAGAAAATCAAAGCCGGAGAGACCGCCATGGCGCGCCTGAAGTTCGGAGCCTTCCTTGCCCCGCATCACCCGATCGGGGAGCATCCGATGCTGCAGTTCCGGCGCGATCTGGATCTCGTCGAGCAGCTGGATGCACTCGGCTATGACGAGTTCTGGTGCGGCGAGCATCATTCTTCGGGCTGGGAGATGATCGCCTCGCCCGAGATGTTCCTGGCCGCGGCCGGCGAGCGCACCAAGCGGATCAAGCTCGGCACCGGCGTGGTGTCGCTGCCCTATCACCATCCCTTCAATGTCGCCCAGCGCATGGTGCAGCTCGACCACATGACCGGCGGCCGCGCCATCTTCGGCTCCGGCCCGGGCGCGCTCGCCTCGGACGCGCACACGCTCGGCATCGACCCGATGACGCAGCGCGACCGCCAGGACGAGGCGATCGGCGTCATCCGCCGCCTCTTCAACGGCGAGCGCGTCACCGCCAAGAGCGACTGGTTCACGATGAACGACGCCGCGCTGCAGATCCTGCCGTTGCAGGAGGAGATGCCGTTCGTGGTGGCCTCGCAGATCTCGCCCTCCGGCATGACGCTCGCCGGCAAATACGGCATCGGCATCATCTCGCTGGGCTCGATGACGACGCAGGGACTGATGTCGCTGCAGCAGCAATGGCAGTTCGCCGAGGATGCCGCCAAGAAGCACGGTACCAAGGTGAACCGTGCCGACTGGCGCGTGCTGCTGACCTTCCACATCGCCGAGACCCGTGAGCAGGCGCGCCGCGAAGCCGGCGCCGGGCTGATGCGCTGGCACAACGAATATAACGTCGGCACGTTGCAGCGGCCGGGCCTCACCGCGTTCTCCTCACCCGACGAGGCGGTCGACAAGACCGCCTTCGTCGAGGGAGCCGCGTCCACCATCGGCACGCCCGACGATCTCGTCAAAACCATCAAGAACGTGATGCAGGTCTCCGGCGGCGTCGGCGCCATCATCGGCTTCGTGCACGACTGGGCCAATCCGGAAAACACGCGGCGGAGCTGGGACATGGTGGCGCGCTACGTCGTGCCCGAGATCAACGGCTACATCGACGGCCTGCGCAAATCGCAAAAATTCGTGATCGAGAACCGCGCGATCTTCGAGCGCGCGGGACAGGCCGTGATGGCCAAGATCATGGAGAACGAAAAGGCCGCCGAGGCGCTGAAGGTCACCGGCCCCGGCCGCGTCGCCATTCCCGCCGTCAACGCCCCGGATCTGCAGAAGGAAGCCGCGAAGCGGTAGGGGCGCGTTGCGCTGTACCTGCGGCCACGATCTCAAGCAGGTGATATCGGCCCGTGCTAAGCTGATCGCATCAGCCTGGCGCGGGCCGCAATATTGCCGTCGGTCGCGCAGATTCTGTCGGTCAGCCAACCGGAGCAATCGTCATGTCGATGCAGAATGTGGCCGCCCCCGCGTTTCAGTTCACCCCGCCCAGACGCAATGAGCTGACCCACATCCCCGGCGACGAAGGCTGGCCAATCATCGGCAAGACGTTTCAGGTGCTCGCCGATCCCAAGGGCCATATCGAAGCCAACGGCGCCAAATACGGCCTGGTCTACCGTACGCATTTTTTCGGCGAGACCAATGTCGTGCTGCTCGGGCCCGAGGCCAACGAGCTCGTGCTGTTCGACCAGCAAAAGCTGTTCTCCTCGACACATGGCTGGAACAAGGTTCTGGGCCTGCTGTTTCCGCGCGGATTGATGCTGCTCGATTTCGACGAGCATCGCCTGCATCGCAAGGCGCTGTCGGTCGCGTTCAAGTCAGGGCCGATGAAGTCCTATCTCGGCGATCTCGACCGCGGCATTTCTGCGCGCGTCGCGCAATGGAAGGCAAAACCCGGCGAGATGCAGCTCTATCCGGCGATGAAGCAGCTCACGCTCGATCTTGCTGCGGCCTCGTTCCTCGGCGCCGATATCGGGCCTGAGGTCGACGAGATCAACCGCGCCTTCGTCGATATGGTCGCCGCCTCCGTCTCGCCGGTCCGCCGCCCCCTGCCCGGCACCCAGATGGCGCGAGGGGTGAAGGGACGCAAGCGCATCGTCGCCTATTTCCGGGAGCAGATTCCGCTCCGCCGCGGCAATCATGGCGGCGACGATCTGTTCTCGCAGCTCTGCCGCGCCACCCATGAGAACGGCGCGTTGCTCTCGGAGCAGGACATCATCGACCACATGAGCTTCCTGATGATGGCGGCGCACGACACGCTGACCTCGTCGCTGACGTCCTTCATCGGCGAGCTCGCCGCCAATCCGGGCTGGCAGGACAGGCTGCGCGCGGAGGTGCTCGCGCTCGGGCTTGCCCCGGGGGCGCCGAGCAGCTTCGACGATCTCGAAAAGATGCCACTGTCGGAGATGGCGTTCAAGGAAGCGCTGCGGATCAGGCCGCCCGTGCCGTCGATGCCGCGCCGCGCGATGCGCGATTTCAGCTTCAAGGGCTTTGCGATCCCCGCCGGCACGGCGGTCGGCATCAATCCGCTCTATACGCACCACATGAAGGACATCTGGCCGGAGCCGGACCGCTTCGATCCGCTGCGCTTCACCGAGGAAGCGCAGCGCAACCGCCACCGCTTCGCCTTCGTGCCGTTCGGCGGCGGCGCGCATATGTGCCTCGGTCTGCACTTCGCCTACATGCAGGCGAAATGTTTCGCGAGGCACTTTTTGCAGAACATCGAGGTGACGCTGGCGCCCGGCTACAAGCCGGACTGGCAGATGTGGCCGATCCCGAAGCCGCGGGACGGGCTGCGGGTGACGGTGAAGGCGGTTTAGCCTCTCGTGTCCCGGACGCGCGCAGCGCGAGCCGGGACCCAGAATCGAGAGTCACATTCAACCAGGAGAGATGGGCCCCGGCTCTGCGGAGCGGCACTTCGCGCCGCACCGCGTCCGGGCACGAGACCAATCCGCTACGCCTGATCGAACGCCTTGCGCAGAGCCACGTAGCCCTGCTGCTGCTGGCTCCAGTTGCGGCCGCCGGTGATGGCGCCGTCGACGACGAGGTCGTGACCGTTGACGAAGCTGGATTCGTCGCTGGCCAGGAACACCGCGGCATGGGCGATGTCGTCGGGAAGGCCGGCACGCGGGATCGGCTGCGCGGTCTTGTAGACCTCGCGCATCACCGCCGGCGTCTTCTCCGCTGCGTCGGTCGAGAGCCCCAGCGCCTTGCCGAAGATGCCCGTTGCGATCGCGCCGGGCGAGATCGAGTTGACGCGGACGTTGGATTCGCCGAGCTCCATCGCCACGCATTTGGTGAGATGGATCACCGCCGCCTTGGCCGCGCTATAGACCATCGACGACGAGAATCCGGCGAGGCGGCCGGCGATGCTGCCGTTGTTGATGATGCTGCCCGCCCCCTGCTTCTTCATATGTGGCGCGGCGTGTTTCATGCCGAGCATGACGCTGCGCACCAGCGTCGCCATCGCCGCATCGAACCGCTCGGCCTCGAGGCCCTCGATGCCGCCGGTCTGTGCCGGCCCGCCGGCATTGTTGAATAGGCAATCGATCCTGCCGAATTTCTCGACCGCGAGCGCGATCAGCGCCTGCATCTGCGCTTCGACCGTGACGTCGGTCTGGCGGAAGATGCAGTTGGCCCCGAGTTGCTTTGCCAGCGCCTCGCCTTCCGCTACGCGTCGCCCCGCGATCACAATTTTGGCACCTTCCGCAACGAAGACTTCCGCAGTGCGCAATCCGATCCCGCTCGTTGCTCCCGTAATCACCGCAACCTTGCCGTCCAGCCTGCCCATGGAATGTTCCTGTTTTCGAGTGATTTGATGCCAAATGGCGAATGTCGGCCGCCGCCGTCGCCGGAGCGGCCACTATCCCTGCCCGCATCCGACAAGGCAAGCTATGCTTGGGCGGGCGGCATGCGTAACATTTTCACGGGCCGCTCGATGTTCGAACGCATATCGCAACTGGGCTGCGCATGGGGAAGCTGATCGACGAGTTCCGCAAGGGCTGGCAGGGCGCGGCGCCGCCCTCGCTCGGTCTGAGCATCTCGTTCGCGATAGTCTGCCTGTTGGCCGCGACCCTGGTCCGCTGGGGGCTCGCTCAGGTTCGCCCCGACATCTACTTCACGCCGTACTTTCCGGCCGTGTTCTTTGCAGCTGCCCTGGGAGGATTCCGGATCGGCGTGGTCACGGCGCTGATCGGCGGCGTGCTTGGAGTCGTCCTGAACTTCGGCGATGCCTTTGCCGACCGCGCGCGCTTTGCCCTGCTGGCCCTTTACTGGGCCGTCTGCGCGATAACCATCTGGGGTGTCGAGCACTATCGCACCATGCTGGCAGAGCAGCGCCGGATCTCCAAACGCCTGATCGAGGAGGAAGAGTATCGCAAGCTGCTGGTCGAGGAGCTCCAGCACCGGCTGAAGAACAAGCTGTCGACGGTGCATGCCGTGCTGCATCAGGTGCTGCACGATCACCCGCAGGTCTGGGCCCGGGTCGATCCCCGGCTGCGCTCGCTGGCCGCAACGGACGATTTGATCTCGCGGATCGACAAGGGCGGCTGCGATATCCGCGACCTCCTGATCTCGGAGCTCGGCCCCTATGGCCATGTCCGCTTCACCCTCAATGGCGACCGATTGTTCCTGCCGCCGAAGCTCGCGGTCACGCTGTCATTGATGTTTCACGAGCTTGCCACCAATGCGGGCAAGTATGGCGCATTCTCCTCACCGCGCGGCCTGTTGCAGGTGTCCTGGACCATCAGCGACGACCGCCTGACCATCACCTGGGACGAAACCGAAGGGCCGAGCGTGGACAAGGTGTCCGAGCCCGGCTTCGGCACCAAGCTGCTGAAATCGGCATTGTCGTCCTTCGATGGCAGGACCGAGATCTCGTATCTGAAGACCGGGCTGCATTGCATCATGCAGTGCCGAATCCCGCGAAGCGAATAGAGAATGATGAACCAGCTCCGCTCGCGCATCACTTCTCCGGGGCAAAGAAAAGTGTCGACTGCAGTTCGCACCGTTCAACCAAGGCCTAAACGCAGCCGGACTCGATAGAAGCGAAAGCGCAGCCACGCCCTTCTCGCAGTTTCACTTTGCGCGTTGACCCTCTGTTAATGACGATCGTCAGCGCGCGTCGCATCGTCGCAAGTTTTCTCCAAAACACCCCCGTATTTCTCCTGGCCCCTTAACCAAACTTAAGAGGGAACTGCGCAAGATCGCGCCCATTGCAAAGGCGCGCCGAAACAACAAGATTCATGACTTGTATGAACGACAATACATATTCCGGCGCGACTGAAGCCGAGCTCAGTTTTCTCAAGGAAATCGTTAGAATGCTACCTGCCGGCCTCACCGTGCAGGACGCGCATGGCGAGCTTCTGCTGATCAACGATACCGCCGCCGCCCAGCTTGGCATGGACGGCAGCCGTCCCTCACCCGATCTGGCCCCGCGACAGGAAGCCTGCCGGCAGGCGCTGAGCGCCGGCCAGGCGGTCGTGACCGAGGAGGCGCTTCACGTCGGAGCCGCGCGCCAGGTGCTGCTCACCACGCATCGTCCCGTTCGCCTCGCCGGGCGCGAGCTCCTGATCTCGGCATCCTCCGACATCACCGAACAGAAGAATTTCGAGGACCAGCTGTTCCGCTCGGCCTATTTCGACGAGCTGACCGGATTGCCCTCGCGGCGCGTGATCGAGCACCGCGCCAACAGTCTGCTCGCGGCGGGTCATGGCGGCGAGCGTTTCGCGCTGGCCTTTCTCGACGTCGACAATTTCAAGCACATCAACGACTATTACGGCCACTCCGTGGGAGACGCGCTGCTGGTCGAGCTGTCGAAGCGGCTCGGGCGCGACCTGCGCGATTCCGACATACTGTCGCGCATCTCCGGCGACGAATTCCTGCTGCTGCTCTCCCCGATCCAGAGCCAGGAGGAAGTCGCCGAGTTCATGCAATCGACGCTGGAGCGGCTGACTGCACCGTTCTTCATCGACAATTCGGAAGTCTTCGCCTCGACCTCGGTCGGCATCAGTCTCTATCCCGACCACGGAAGCAGCTTCGAGACGCTGCGGCAGAACGCCGACATCGCGATGTACCGCATCAAGAACAACGGCAAGGGATTGGCGACCTTCTTCGACACCAGCATGGAGCGCGAGGCGCAGGCGCGGATGAAGGTCGAGCAGTCGCTGCGGCTGGCCATCCTGGAAAAGCGCTTCTGCTGCGCCTTCCAGTCCAAGGTCGACATCCGCACACAGGCGGTGAAGGGCATCGAGGCCCTGGTCCGCCTGCGCGACGACGAAGGCGTGATCCAGGCCCCCGGCTCGTTCATCAATCTTGCCGGCGAGCTCGGGCTGATCGATGAGCTGACCCATCTCGTGCTCGCCGAGATCGTCAAGTCGATCGACCTGATCAACGACACGTTCGGCGCGGATGGGACCATCAGCATCAACGTTGCCGCCAAGCAGGCCGGCAATCCCGAATTCATGCGCAGCTTCGCGCGGGCGCTGGACGACACCGGCTTTCCCCAGCGCTTCATGATGGAGGTGACGGAAGACGCCTTCGTCGCCAAGAATCATTTCCAGGCCGAGATCCTGCCGATGTTCCGCAAGCTCGGCGTCGGCATCTCCATCGACGATTTCGGCACCGGCTATTCCTCGCTCTCGGCGCTGGCCGACATCACCGCGGACGAGATCAAGATCGACCGCTCCTTCATCACCGACATCCATAAGCGCCCGCGCAGCCAGGGCATCCTGCGCGCGATCGAATCCTTGAGCGAAGCGCTCGGCATGACGGTGGTCGCCGAAGGCCTCGAATCCTACGAGGAACTCGCCTATCTCCAGGCGGCAACGAAGATCCGCTACGCGCAGGGCTACTACTTCTCGCGGCCGATCTTCCTGGAAGAGCTGAAGCTCGCAACACCCGCCTCCAGCGAGGCGCGGGTCAGCGTGGCGAGTCGCCCGATGCAGCAGAACCGCCAGGGCTATTCGCGCGCGAGCGGGTATCGGCGGTAGGGCTGCATTCCTCGCGCCCAACGAATTCCCTATTCCGTCATCCTGAGATGCGAGCGGCGCGATGCAACGCATCGCGCCGGGAGCCTCGAAGGATGCACGGCCGAGATGCAGCCGGGCCGTCGCCCTTCGAGGGCCGCTGAAGAAGCGGCCACCTCAGGGGTGACATAGATTCGCCCCGCCATTTCCCCCTTTGAAATTGCTGGCCTTTTGCTAATACACAGGCGGACTTCCGCTGGGATATGTCATGTCCGCTTCCGCCTCGATCCGCGACCCTGCCTATCTCCGCGCACGCGCGATGGAGACGCTGTTCGAACGGCTGGAAAAGCTTTGCGAGGGCGCCATCGCGATCGACCGCGGCGGGCACGTCGTCTACGTCAACGAAAAATATCTCGCCTCGCTCGGTCTCAAGCACACGAGCGAGGCGATCGGCCGGCCGATCGAGGAGGTCATCCCGAACAGCCTGATGCGGAAGGTGGCCGACACCGGCGAGCCGATCCTGCTCGACATCATGGAGCTCGGCGGCGAGCAGCTCGTCGTCACCCGCATGCCGATCGAGGACGAGAACGGGACGGTGATCGGCGCGATCGGATTCGTCCTCTATGATCATCTCGAAAGCTTGAAACCGCTGCTCGCCCGCGTCACCCAGCTCGAGAGCGATCTGCGGCTGGCGCGGCGGCAATTGTCCAACGCCCGCGCCGCGCGCTTCACCTTCGCCGATTTCGTCGGCAACACGCCGGGAATCGCGCAGGTCAAGGAGCTTGCAGGCCGTGCCGCGCGGCAGAGCGTCACCGTGCTGCTCACCGGCGAGACCGGAACGGGAAAGGAGATGCTGGCGCAGGCGATTCACAACGCCTCCGCGCGTGCGGAGAAGCCGTTCGTCAGCGTCAACGTCGCCGCGATCCCGGAAACGTTGATCGAGTCGGAGTTCTTCGGCACTGCGCCGGGCGCCTATACCGGCGCCGACCGCAGGGGGCGCGAGGGCAAATTCCGCATTGCCGACGGCGGCACGCTGTTCCTCGACGAGATCGGCGAGATGCCGCTGCAATTGCAGGCCAAGCTGTTGCGCGTGCTCCAGGAGCGCGAGATCGAGCCGCTCGGCTCGGACAAGATCTCGAAGGTGGACGTGCGCGTGATCGCCGCCACCAATGTGGACTTGCGCAAGCGCGTCAGCGACGGCGCGTTCCGGCCCGACCTTTATTACCGGCTCAACGTGCTCTCGATCGAGCTGCCGCCGCTGCGCCATTGCCTCGACGATCTCCCGGACATCTGTGCCCGGCTGCTCGACGACATCAGCGGATCGGGCGACTACGTCAAGGCGAAGATCACGCCGAGCGCGCTCGCCGCGCTGTCGCGCTATGACTGGCCGGGCAATGTCCGCGAGCTCCGCAACATCCTGGAGCGCGCGCTGATCCTCAGCGATTCCGGGCGGCTGACCGGCGAGGACGTCGCGCGCATCCTCCCGGTCGACACCGAGGTCAGGCTTGCGCCGCCCGCGCGCCCGGCCGGAGCCGTGGTGCCCTATGCCGAAGCCGAGGCGGAGTTCGAGAAGAACACGCTCGAACAGGCACTCGCGGCCAGCAACGGCCAGATCACCGAGGCCGCCAGGATGCTGCGGATCTCGCGCGCAACCTTCTACAAGAAGCTCGCCAAGTTCGGCCTCGCCACGGGACCGGCTGCCGTCTGAGTTTCGAGACTTTCCGTGTCCGGAGTCTCGGATTCCGGACACGGTGCCCGGCTACTCTTCGGCTGCAGACATGCGGAAAATGCCGCAGCTTTGGCCACTTTCAGCGAATTGACGGCCTCTGGCGCGGACCTTGCTCTCCTCTGCCTTCTCTCGTGGGGAGCAAGCTGTTCCAGGGCCGATCCCCGCGATAAGATCAACGCAAAACAATAACGGCATGCGGTCGAAGGGATCGGGAGGAACGCCGTGAGCCAGCACCCAGCTCTGCCCTACTTGCGCAATTCCGAGAAGGGCAAGGTCGTCTCGGCGACTGAGGCCGTCATGCTGATCCGCGACGGCGACACCGTGGCGACCGGCGGCTTCGTCGGCATCGGCTTTGCCGAGGAGATCGCGATCGCGCTGGAGCAGCTCTACCTGTCGCATGAGGGCGATGCGCCCTACACGCAGGGCAAGCCGCGCAATCTGACGCTGGTCTATGCGGCCGGACAAGGCGACGGCAAGCAGCGCGGTCTCAATCATTTCGCGCATGAAGGGCTGGTCCGGCGCGTGATCGGCGGGCACTGGGGCCTTGCGCCGAAACTGCAGCAGCTTGCGATCGCGAACCGGATCGAGGCCTATAACCTGCCGCAGGGCGTGATCACGCATCTGTTCCGCGACATCGCCGCGCACCGGCCCGGTCACATCACCCGCGTCGGATTGAGCACCTTCGTCGACCCCAGGCACGGCGGCGGCAAGCTGAACGCGCGCACCACCGAGGACATGGTGGAGCTGATCACGCTGCGCGGCGAGGACTGCCTGCTCTACAGAACGTTTCCGATTCAGGTCGGGATCATCCGCGCCACCACCGGCGATCCCGACGGCAACCTCACCATGGAGAAGGAGGCGCTGACGCTCGAGGCGCTCGCAATCGCCATGGCGGCGCATAATTCCGGCGGCATCGTCATCGCCCAGGTCGAGCGCGTCGCCGAGGCCGGCAGCCTCAATCCGCGCCAGGTCAAGATTCCCGGCATCCTCGTCGACTGCGTCGTCGTGGCAAGGCCGGAGAACCACTGGCAGACTTTCGGCACCCAATACAATCCGGCCTTCTCGAGCGAGATCCGGGTCCGCGCCGCCTCTCTGCCGGTGATGCCGATCAGCGAGCGCAAGATCATCGCCCGGCGCGCCGCGCTGGAGCTGAAAGCCAACAGCGTCGTCAATCTCGGCATCGGCATGCCCGAGGGAATCGCCTCGGTCGCCAATGAGGAGCGGATCATCGATCTGATCACGCTGACGGCGGAGCCGGGCGTGATCGGCGGCATCCCGGCGAGCGGCATCGATTTCGGCGCCGCGATCAACACCCAGGCCGTGATCGACCAGCCGTACCAGTTCGACTTCTACGATGGCGGCGGTCTCGATGCCGCTTTCCTCGGGCTTGCCCAGGTCGACCGCGCCGGCAACCTCAATGTCAGCAAGTTCGGGCCGAAGCTTGCCGGCGCCGGCGGCTTCATCAACATCAGCCAGAATGCCAAGGAAGTCGTCTTCGTCGGCACGTTCGGTGCGGGCAAGCAGCGCGTCGCCGTGCGCGACGGGAAACTCGTCATCCTTGACGAAGCCAAGTCGCGCAAGTTCGTGGATCGCGTCGAGCACGTCACCTTCAGCGGCCCGTTTGCGGCCGCGCGGCGGCAACGCACGCTGTACGTCACCGAGCGCTGCGTGTTCGAGCTCAGGGACGAGGGGCTCGAGCTCACCGAGGTCGCGCCCGGCATCGACATCGAGCGCGACATCCTGCGCCTGATGGATTTCAAGCCGCTGATCCCGCGCGACCCGGCGCTGATGGACGCGCGCATCTTCGGCGAGGGTCTGATGGATCTGCGCGAGCGCCTGCTCACCATCCCGCTCGACCAGCGCTTCACGCTGGACGAGCAGCAGAACCTGTTCTTCGTCAATCTGGAGCGCTACCCGCTGCGCAGCAAGGCCGAGATCGACACCATCGCGTCCCTCGTCGAGGCCCGCCTGGCGCCGCTCGGCCGCCGGGTCTACGCCATCGTCAATTATGACAATTTTTCCATCCTGCCGGAGCTGATGGACGATTATTCAGCCATGGTGCGCAGCCTCGTCGACCGCTTCTATTCCGGCGTGTCGCGCTACACCACGTCGGGCTTCCTGCGCATCAAGCTGGGTGAAGCCCTGGAGAAACGCGGGGTCGCGCCGCACATCTTCGAAAGCGCGGAGGAGGCGCAGTCGGACTGGCGCCAGGTCGAGGCCGGCGCAGCGAGGCAGGCCCAAAAATGATGCATGCCCAAGCAAAGGCCAGCCCGCTCCATCGGAAGGTTCAATTGCAATGTTCGCAAGCTTGTGCAAATCGCTGTTACCGAGAAACTTCAAATCAGGAGGGACCATCGTGCGTCGATCACTCATCATAACAACAACCATTGTCGCGCTCGCCGCGGGCGCCTCCGCCCAGGCCGACGATCTCAAGATCGCGCTGATCTACGGCAAGACCGGTCCGCTCGAGGCCTACGCCAAGCAGACCGAGACCGGCCTGAAGATGGGCTTTGAATACGCCACCAAGGGCACCATGACGCTCGACGGCCGCAAGATCGTCGTCATCACCAAGGACGACCAGGGCAAGCCGGATCTGGCCAAGGCCGCGCTCGCGGAGGCCTATCAGGACGACAAGGCCGACATCGCGATCGGCACGACCTCGTCGGCGGCGGCGCTCGCGATTCTCCCGGTCGCCGAGGAGAACAAGAAGATCCTGATCGTCGAGCCCGCGGTCGCGGACCAGATTACCGGCGAGAAGTGGAATCGCTACATCTTCCGCACCGGGCGCAACTCCTCGCAGGACGCGATCTCCAACGCGGTCGCGATCGGCAAGCAGGGTGTCACCGTGGCGACACTGGCGCAGGACTATGCGTTCGGCCGTGACGGCGTCGCCGCCTTCAAGGAGGCGCTCGCCAAGACCGGCGCCACGCTCGCCGCCGAAGAGTACGCCCCGACCTCGACCACCGACTTCACCGCGGTCGGCCAGCGCCTGTTCGACGCGCTGAAGGACAAGCCCGGCCGCAAGGTGATCTGGGTGATCTGGGCCGGTGCCGGCAATCCGCTGGCGAAGCTCCAGGACATGGATCCGAAGCGCTACGGCATCGAGCTCTCCACCGGCGGCAACATCCTGCCGGCGCTCGCCGCCTATAAGGGCCTGCCCGGCATGGAAGGCGCGACCTACTACTTCTATGACATTCCGAAGAACCCGGTGAACGACTGGCTGGTCGCCGAGCACCAGAAGCGCTTCAACGCGCCGCCGGATTTCTTCACCGCGGGCGGCTTCGCCGCTGCGATGTCCGTCGTCGCTGCCGTCACCAAGGCGAAGTCGACCGACACCGAGAAGCTGATCACGGCGATGGAAGGCCTGGAGTTCGACACGCCCAAGGGCAAGATGGTGTTCCGCAAGGAAGATCATCAGGCGCTGCAGAGCATGTATCACTTCAAGGTCAAGGTCGATCCGAACGTCGCCTGGGCCGTGCTCGAGCCGGTGCGCGAGCTGAAGATCGAGGACATGGACGTTCCCATCCGCAACAAGCGCTGAGGTTTTCTTGCTTCACCTCTCCCGCTCTTGTCCGCCGAAGCCTTGGCGAAGGCGGATGCGGGAGAGGCCGGGAGAGGGCTCTATCCTCTCAGGGGTTCTCGCTTGCGGAAACACCCTCTCCCCGGCCCTCCCCCGCAAGCGGGGGAGGGGGCGTAGCGTAGCCGCGGATACATCTCGTTTCATCGATTGCCAGATACCCAATGCCGCTCACCCTCGAAACCCGCGACCTCACCATTCGCTTCGGCGGCCACGTTGCGGTCAACAACGTCTCCTGCACGTTTCGCCCGGGCGAGCTCACCGCCATCGTCGGGCCGAACGGCGCCGGCAAGACCACCTATTTCAACCTGATCTCGGGCCAGCTCCGCGCTTCACACGGCAGCATCCTGTTCGACGGCACCGACATCACGGGGCAGTCCGCGCCGATGCGCACCCGCGCGGGCCTCGGCCGCGCCTTCCAGCTCACCAATCTGTTCCCGAACCTGTCGGTGGAAGAGAACGTCCGCCTCGCAGTGCAGGCCGCCAGCGGCACCCATTACGACATGCTGCGGCCCTGGATGGTGCGCCGCGATTTGATCGCGCGCGCCGACGCCATCCTCGACCAGGTCGCGCTCGGCAGCCGCCGCGGCGTCGCCGCGACCGCGCTGTCCCATGGCGACCAGCGCAAGCTCGAAGTCGCACTGATGATCGCGCTGGAGCCGAAAGTGTTCATGTTCGACGAGCCGACCGCCGGCATGAGCATCGACGAGGTGCCCGTCGTCCTCAACCTGATCGCGCAGCTCAAGCAGGACAGGAGCAAGATCATCCTTCTCGTCGAGCACAAGATGGACGTGGTGCGTTCGCTCGCCGACCGCATCATCGTGCTGCATAACGGCCAGCTCGTCGCCGACGGCCCGCCCGCGGAAGTGATCGCCTCGCCGATCGTGCAGGAAGCCTATCTCGGCGTCGCGCCCAAGAACGCTGCAGAGAGCGCAGCATGACCGATCTCCTGAAGCTCTCCGGCGTGCACACTCACATCGGCCGCTATCACATCCTCCAGGGCATCGATCTCGCAGTCCCGCAAGGACAGGTCACGATGCTGCTCGGCCGCAACGGCGCCGGCAAGACCACGACGCTGCGCACCATCATGGGCCTGTGGCAGGCCTCGAAGGGCGAGATCACCCTCGACGGCGAGCGCATCGAGAGCCTTGCCACGCCCGACATCGCGCGGCGCGGCGTCGGTTACGTGCCGGAGAGCATGGCGGTGTTCTCCGATCTCACGGTGAAGGAGAACCTCGTGCTCGCGGCCCGCGACGGGCCGCTCGACGATACCCAGCTCGACTGGATCTTCGGCTTCTTTCCGGCGCTGCGCCGCTTCTGGCTGTCGCGCGCGGGAAGCCTCTCGGGCGGGCAGAAGCAGATGCTGTCGATCGCGCGCGCCATCATCGAGCCGCGCAAGCTGCTGCTGGTCGACGAGCCGACCAAGGGGCTCGCGCCCGCGATCGTGATGGCGCTGATCGAGTGCCTGAAGGAGATCAAGCGCAAGGGCGCCACCATCCTGCTGGTCGAGCAGAATTTCTTCGCCGCCCGCGAGCTCGGCGACAACGTGCTGGTCATGGACAACGGCGCCATCGTCCATCGCGGCGAGATGGCGGCGCTCGCCGCCGACGTGTCGCTGCAGGAGCGGCTGCTCGGCCTGAGTCTGGAGGCGCATCAGTGAGTGACATTGCCGCAACCGATCCGCTGCCGAAGCCGAAGCGCGATCTCGCGCCGATCCTGCTGCCGGTCGCGCTCGCCCTTCTGATGATCCCGCTGATCGGCTCGACCTCTTCCTGGCTGACCTTGACCGCCGCGAGCCTCGCCATGGGCATGATGATCTTCATCATGGCCTCCGGGCTGACGCTGGTGTTCGGCCTGATGGACGTGCTCAATTTCGGCCACGGCGCCTTCATCGCCGTCGGCGCCTATGTCGCCACCCTGGTGCTGGCGCCGTTCGCGGCGTCCATTCAGGCGGATTCGCTCTGGATGAACCTCGCGGTGCTGGCGCCGGCCGCGCTGCTGTCGATGGCGGTCTCCGGCGCGCTCGGCCTGATGGTCGAGCGCGTGCTGATCCTGCCCGTCTACGGCCAGCATCTGAAGCAGATCCTGATGACGACCGGCGGCCTGATCGTCGCCGAGCAGACGCTCTATGCGCTGTGGGGGCCGCAGATCATCCCGATGCCGCTTCCGACGTCGCTGCGCGGCTCATTCATCCTCGGCGACGTCGCGATCGCCAAGTACCGCGTGCTGGCGATGCTGATCGGCCTCGCCATCTTCATCGCGATCCAGCTCGTGCTCAACCGCAGCAAGGTCGGGCTCCTGATCCGTGCCGGAGTCGAAAACCGCGAGATGGTGGAGGCGCTCGGCTATCGCATCCGCCGCCTGTTCCTCGGCGTGTTCATGACGGGATCGGCGCTGGCCGGCCTCGGCGGCGTGATGTGGGCGCTCTATCGCGAACAGGTGCACGCCTCCATGAGCGACGACCTCACGGTGCTGATTTTCATCGTGGTCATCATCGGCGGCCTGGGGTCGATCGGCGGCTGCTTCATCGGCGCGATCCTGGTCGCCATGGTCGCCAATTACGGCGGCTTCCTGGTGCCAAAGCTCGCCCTCGTGTCCAACATCCTGCTGATGGTCGCCATTCTGATGTGGCGGCCGCGCGGCCTCTATGCGGTGACCAGCCGATGATGATCCTCTCAGGCGATCCGCCGAAGAGCCGCGTGCTCACGCTCCTTCTCGTCGTCATCATCCTGGCGCTCGCGGCGACGCCGTTCCTGTTTCCGGGTGCCAAGGCGCTGAACGTCGCGGCCAAGATCTGCGTCTTCGCCGCGTTGGTCGCCTCCTACGACCTCCTGCTCGGCTATACCGGCTCGGTCTCGTTCGCCCACACCATGTTCTACGGCATCGGCAGCTACGCCATCGCGATCGCGCTGTACGGGATGGGTCCGAACTGGGCCGCGGTCGCAACCGGAATCGTGACCGGCCTGCCGCTCGCAGCCCTGCTCGCGCTGGCCATCGGGCTCTTCTCACTGCGCGTCGCGGCGATCTTCTTCGCCATGATCACGCTGGCCGTGGCGTCCGCCTTCCAGGTGCTGGCCTCGCAGCTGTCCTGGCTGACAGGAGGCGAGGACGGACGCAGCTTCCAGCTGCCGGAGCTGCTGCGCCCCGGCACCGTGCTGATCTCCAAGAGCCTGTTCGGCTTCGAGATCAACGGCCGGATCCTGACCTTCTATCTAGTGTTCGCCGTTTCGGCGCTGATGATCCTCGCTTTGCTCCGCGTCGTGAACTCGCCGTTCGGCCGCGTGCTCCAGGCGATCCGCGAGAACCGGTTTCGCGCCGAGGCACTCGGCTTCCGCACCGTATTCCACCTGACCTACGCCAACTGCCTCGCGGCGCTCGTGGCCGCCAGCGCCGGCATCCTGAACGCGCTGTGGCTGCGCTATGCCGGCCCCGATACCTCGCTGAGCTTCTCGATCATGCTGGACATCCTGCTGATGGTCGTGATCGGCGGCATGGGCACGATCTACGGCGCGCTCATCGGCGCCACCATCTTCATCCTCGCCCAGAATTATCTGCAATCGCTGATGGGCGTTGCCTCCAACGCGGCGGGCGAAGCCGGCCTGCCGCTGCTGCCGGGGCTGCTGCATCCCGATCGCTGGCTGCTGTGGCTCGGGCTGCTGTTCATCGCCAGCGTCTACTTCTTCCCGACCGGCGTGGTCGGGCGGCTGCGCAAGGCCGGCGGCGACAAGAGCGCCGGCAGCTCGCATTAAGCCGTTAGTAATGATGCAGCGCGGCGTTTGCTACGCGCACCGCACAACCGGCACGCGATTCCCGCAGCAGCACATACGGACGCAATCACGCAACCGGATTAATGCTTAGGTAACTGGCTTTCCTAAGGTTTGCGCCATTTGTGTGGTGTAATCCTGTTCCCACGAGGAGGGGGAATGCGCCAGGTCTTTTCCAACGTGGCAGCCGGAATGTCTCTAGCCGCAAGGAACGGCTGGGAGGGATTGGCGCGACGTAGTCCCGTCCTGTGGTTGACGCTCTGCGGCGTGCTGCTGGTCGCCGGAATCTTCGCCGTCACGGCCATGGCCGTCGGCGAATTCCGCGAGCGGACCCTCACCAACCGCGAACGCGAGCTGGAAAACACGGTGCAGCTGATCGCGCGGCATTTCGATCAGCAATTCGACGATTCCGATGTCGTCGCCGCCGATCTGATCGGGCAGATGAACCTGGCCGACATCAGCTCCCCGGCAATGTTCCGCGAGCGCATGTCCGGCCCCGCCACGAACCAGATGCTGCGCAGCAAGATCAGCTCCGTGTCCCACCTGGGCGATATCGCGATCTATGATGCCGACGGCGAGCTGATCAACTGGTCGCGGGCCCACCCGCTGCCCAAGATCAATGTTTCGTCTCGGGCCTACTTTCAGACGTTCAAGACGAATCCGCAGTCCGAATCGGTGCTGCTGGAATCCGTCCGCAGCTTCATCATCAACAAATGGACCACGATCGTCGCACGCCGGTTGACCGGCGCCGACGGCACCTTCCTCGGCGCGATGGTGCGCCGGATCGACCCGGACAGCTACCGGCAGTATTTCGCGTCTGTCGCACTCGCTGAGGGCACGGCCATCTCGCTGTTCGACCGCCAAGGCAAGATGCTGGCACGCCATCCGCATGTCGAAGAGCTGATCGGGCGCGACTTCAGGGATGCGCCACTGATGCGGAAGGTGCTCACCAACGGCGGCCAGCAGACTCTCCGCGTCAGGGGCCTCATCGACGACGAGGAGCGGCTCGGCTCGGCGGCGTCGCTGACGCATTTCCCGCTGGTCATCGTCGGCACCAACACCACGGCGGCGGCCCTTGCGGACTGGCGGCAGCAGACCGGCTTCATGGTCACGACCGCCGCGCTTTCAGCCGCCGTCATCGCGCTGATCCTGTATCTGATCATCCGCCAGATCAACCGGCAGAACCGTGAGGCGCAGGAGCGGATCGAAGCGAAGCGGCTTCAGCTCGACACCGCCCTCAACAACATGTCGCAAGGGCTGATCCTGTACGACGCGAGCGGCACCATCGTCACCTGCAACCGCCGCTACGCCGACATGTTCGGCCTCTCCCACGACGTCATCAAGCCGGGCTGCCACATCCGCGAGGCGATGTATCATCGCAAGGAGCGCAACGCGTTCGACGGCGATGTGGAGACATTCTGCGCCGACGTGATGAGGATCGTCGCCGAAGGCACGGTCTCGACGAGAATTCATCAGTTGGCCAACGGCCGCGCCTTTCAGGTCATCAACACGCCGCTCGCACAGGGCGGATGGGTCGCCACGATCGAAGACATCACCGAGCGCCGCAACCTGGAACAGGAGCGCGACCGCAACTACACCTTCCTGCGCGAGATCATCGACCATATCCCCTCGCAGATCACCGTGAAGGATGCGCGCACGCGGCAATATCTGCTGCTCAACGGTGTCGCCGAACAGCTGTTCGGCAAGTCTCGTCAGGATGTCGTGGGCAAGACGGCGTTCGACATCTTCCCCGAGGCGCTCGCCGCCCGTATCACCCAAGACGACAGCAGCGCGCTGGAATCGGCCAGGGGATTGTTCAAGGACGAGCACGCCTGGCAAATGCCGGGCACGGGGCCTCGCTACATCACGTCGAGCCGGATCGGTATTCGCGATGAAGCCGGCGAACCGCGCTATCTCATCCATGTCATCGAGGACGTCACCGAGCGCCGCCGCGCCGACGAGCAGATCGCGCATCTGGCGCATTACGATGCGCTGACCGACCTGCCGAACCGAACCCTGTTCCGCGAGCAGATCGAATGCGAGCTGGCGAAGGTCGCCGACGGCAAGCAGTTCGCGCTGCTCTACATCGACGTCGACGAATTCAAGGGCATCAACGACTCGCTCGGCCACCATGTCGGCGACGAGCTGTTGAAGGCGATCGCGGACCGTCTCCGCGGCTGCCTCAGGCCGGGCGACCTGATCGCGCGGCTCGGCGGCGACGAGTTCGCGGTGATCCAGACCGGGATCGGATCCTCCGCCGACGTGCTGTCCTTCCTGGCGCGGATCTACCAGGCGATCCGGCAGCCCTATCATTGTCTCGGCCATCAGCTCTCCACCGATGCCAGCATCGGGATTGCGCTGGCACCGCAGGACGGCGCCGATCTCGATCAGCTGATCAAGAACGCAGACCTTGCGATGTACGGCGCCAAGGCCAATGGACGCCGCACCCACCGCTTCTTCGAGCCGGAGATGGATGCGAGCGCCAAGGCACGCCTGAGCATGGAGCTGGATTTGCGGCAGGCCCTCGTGAATGGCGGCTTCGAGATTCATTATCAGCCGCTGGTCGACCTGCGCACCAACGAAGTCTCCGGCTGCGAGGCGCTGCTGCGCTGGCGGCATCCCGAGCGCGGCATGGTGTCGCCCGCGGAATTCATTCCGGTCGCCGAGGACACCGGCATGATCAACGAGATCGGCGACTGGGTGTTGCGGATGGCCTGCAACGAGGCCGCGACCTGGCCGGCGCATGTGCGTGTCGCGGTCAACGTCTCGCCGGTGCAGCTCAAATGCGACACGCTGGCGCTGCGGATTGCGGGCGCCCTCGCCGCTTCCGGCCTGAACCCGCGTCGGCTCGAGCTCGAGATCACCGAGGCCGTGCTGATCCGCGACGACGAGGCGGCGCTCTCGATCCTGCATCAGCTCCGCTCGATCGGCGTGCGCATCGCGCTCGACGATTTCGGCACCGGCTACTCCTCGCTGAGCTATCTGAAGCGCTTCCCGTTCGACAAGATCAAGATCGACCGCTGCTTCGTCGTCGACATCGCAGAGGCGAGCGGCTCGCCCGTGATCGTGCAGGCGGTGGTGAACATTGCGGCCGCCAGCAGCATGACCACGGTCGCCGAGGGCGTCGAGACCGAGGCACAGCGCGACATGCTGCGCGCGCTCGGCTGCACCCAGATGCAGGGCTATCTGTTCAGCGCCCCGAAGCCGGCCAGCGAGGTGCGAAAGCTGTTCGGCCCCGGCGACTCCGCGCCCGTGGCTGCGGTGGCCTGATGGCGAAGTCGAGGACACTTCCGGCCACAGCCGTCGACGTTGCGGATTCCTACGCCGTGCGGCTGATGCAGCACCTGGTGGTGCCCACCTTCGTGATCGACCCCAAGCGCCGTGTGGTGATCTGGAACAGGGCCTGCGAGCGATTGACCGGCGTCGCCGCCTCCGAGGTGATCGGCACCGGCAAGCACTGGCAGGCCTTTTACGAGACCAGGCGCCCTTGCCTTGCCGACCTCGTCGCGCTCGACCGGCCGGAGCAGCTGCCGGAATACTATTCGGAATATGCCGCGCGCGGCCATAACGGGCTCGGCTTTTCCGCGGAGAACTGGTGCGTGATGCCGAAGCTCGGCAGCCAGCTCTATCTCGCCATCGACGCCGGTCCGATCCACGACGAGGCCGGCCGGCTGATCGCGGTGGTGGAGACGCTGCGCGACCTCACCGACCAGAAGCGCGCCGAGATGGCGCTGAAGGAGCTCGCCACCAAGGACGGGCTGACCGGGCTGGCGAACCGCCGCTCCTTCGACCAGATGCTGTCGGACGAATGGGCGCGCGCCCAGCGCACGCAGAAGCCGCTGGCGCTGCTGTTCGTCGATGTCGACCATTTCAAGCTGTTCAACGACCGCCACGGCCACCAGAGCGGCGACGAGTGCCTGCGCGCGGTTGCCGCCGTCGTCAGCCGGCACGCGGTGCGCCCGCTCGACCTCGCCGGCCGCTATGGCGGCGAGGAGTTCGCGCTGATCCTGCCGGACATGGATTGCGACACCGCCTGCAAAGTGGCCGAGGAGATCCGCTGCGCGGTCACGGCCTTGCAGATCGCCCACGGCGCCGCGGGCGCCGGCGACCACGTCACTCTCAGCGTCGGTGTCGCCAGCCACATCCCCGGCGGTGCCGACGGCGGCCCCGACCGGCTGCTGGGCGCGGCCGACGAGGCGCTCTATGTGGCCAAACGCCTCGGCCGCAACCGCGTCATGTGCGCCGAACGGGTGCTGGCCGAATTCGCCGCCCTCGGCCGGGAAGCGGCGACGGTTCCGGCTCCTGTCCGGCGCAAATCGGCTTGAGCGCATGCGGCGAGAAGCGGTTGCCCGCCCCTCGCCAATCGGCTAAATGAAATCCCACTGCACCCGTAGCTCAGCTGGATAGAGCGTTGCCCTCCGAAGGCAAAGGTCACACGTTCGAATCGTGTCGGGTGCGCCAGCGCTGCCAGCCGTTTTTCCGGCCGGACCTCACGTCAGCATCGCGACGATCGCCTGGACCTGATCGGAGGCGGACGTCACCAGTCCGTCATAGGACGTTTGGCCGTGTGCGGCGGCATTCAGGATGCATTCGGCGACGGCCGCCTTGAGACCGAAGACCGATTGATGGGCCGGCACGCTCGCCATCACAGTTTCCAGGGCCTGACGCATCGTCTGAATGAGCTCGGAGCTGTATTGCATTGGATGTCCTCCGCGGACTCATATTAGATCGCGGGCTCATGCCTGCCACTCACAAGCCCGGGACTGCTGTTTGAGATTGATTGAGAATCATCGTCTCAATTCAAACGCCAGATCGCCGCATTGAGCACGCCGGCAAACGCGACCCAGACGGCATAGGGCACGAACAATGCGGCCGCCAGTCTGTCTCGTGACATCTCGAGGCCGATGTAGGTCACGATCGCGGCGAACAGGCAGATGAGGATGACGAGCGCGGCGCCGATCTGGTGCATCGTGAACATGACCGGCGACCAGGCGAAATTGAGCGCGAGTTGCGCGGCCCAGGCCAGCATCGCCTTTCCCGACGGAGCACGACGAAAGGTCCGCCAGCCCGCGACGGCGATCATGATGTAAAGGATGGTCCAGGCCACCGGAAACGCCCAGTTCGGCGGCACGAAATCCGGCTTGGCCAGGCCCGCATACCACGCTCCGGGCAGATTGGTCGCGCCGATCAGCCAGCCGGTGCCGACCACGGCGACGACGAAGACCAACAACTGAAGCATCCATCACCTCGCGCTTCCCCTGGCCCGATTGTATCATCTTTCCATGAGCGAATCCGACACCGTGACCGGCGCAGCCTCGCCGGTGCGCAAGATCATCCATATCGACATGGATGCCTTCTATGCGTCGGTGGAGCAACGCGACAATCCGCAGCTGCGCCGAAAGCCGGTCGCGGTCGGAGGCTCCGCGGAGCGTGGCGTCGTCGCGGCTGCCAGCTACGAGGCCCGCAAGTTCGGCGTTCGCTCCGCCATGCCGTCGGTGACGGCGAAGCGGCAATGTCCCGAGCTGGTATTCGTCAAGCCGCGCTTCGAGGTCTACAAGGCGATCTCAAGGCAGATCCGCGAGATCTTCGCCGAGCACACGGCCATCGTCGAGCCGTTGTCGCTGGATGAAGCCTATCTCGACGTGACGGAGAACCTGCAAGGCATTCCGCTGGCGCGGGACATCGCGCTGAAGATCCGCGAGAAGATCAAGGCCGAGACGGGGCTCAACGCTTCGGCGGGCATCTCCTACAACAAGTTCCTGGCCAAGCTCGCCTCGGATCATCGCAAGCCCAACGGTCAGTTCGTGATCTCGCCGGAGATGGGGCCCTCTTTCGTGGAGACGCTGCCGGTCGGCAAGTTTCACGGCATCGGCCCGGCGACAGCTGCGAAGATGAATGCGCTCGGCCTGTTCACCGGCCGCGATATCCGCAACCAGACGCTTGAGTTCATGAACGCGAATTTCGGCAAGTCCGGCGCCTATTACTATTGGATCTCGCGCGGCGTCGACGAGCGGCCGGTGCGGGCCAACCGGATCCGCAAGTCGATCGGCGCGGAGAACACGTTCTCGATCGACCTCGACGCGTTCGATGCGCTGGCCGCCGAACTCAGGCCTCTCGTCGACAAGGTCTGGCGCCATTGCGAGGCGACCGGCAATCGCGGCCGCACCGTCACCCTGAAGGTCAAGTTCGCCGACTTCGAGATCATCACGCGCAGCAGGTCCGTCGCTGCGGCCGTTGCGGGACGGGACGAACTGGAGCGGCTGGCCTGCGGCCTGCTCGAAGCCGAGATGCCGCTGCCCAAGCGCGTCAGGCTGCTCGGGGTGTCGCTGTCCTCGCTCCAGGTCGGCGGCGATTCGGAGCCGCAGTTGACGCTCGGGATCTGAATGCTGCCTGGGGGCCGCTTCGGCGAACGCGGCATCTTTTTCGGCGACGCGCCGCAAAACCTGTCGTAGAGACGTCAAACAGGACTTTTCGCGATTGATGTTGGAATGCTTGCCTTATTGATACGCCTCGGACTGCGCTTCGAAGACCGCATCGAGGAGCGGCGATTTGTCGACCAATATGTCCGGGGCAGCCTCGGATGGACGCAGATCGCAATGCTGCTCGGCGCCGCCACCTATGCCGGCTACACGCTCTGGGATTGGGTGCTGTACCCCGAAGTGGTTCCGATCACGCTCGCAATCCGCGGCGGCACGGCCGTCTTTATCCTGCTGCCGTTGACGGCGCTGCTGTCGCGACGATGGATGAAGCCGCGGGCAGAGACGATCTTCCTCGTCTATTGCGTCATTCCCGGCTGCATCCTGCCCAGCATTTATCACGTGCTGCCGTCGGGCTTCACCTTTGCCGCGCCGGGCATGATGATGATCATCCTGTTCGTCTCGACCATGCTGCCGTTGCGGATCGGCTCGCTCGCGATTTTCTGTTTGCTCTCGTGGGTGGCGCTGCTGGTCGCCGAGTCGTTCGCGACGACGATGCCGACCGGGCTGAGCTTCATCAACCATTCTCTCGTCGGCAACGCCTACGCATTGTCGCTCTACGCCGTGGCTGCGCGCGAGTACCGGGCGCGAAGACAATTCCGGACGTCAGAGGCGCTGCAACGGGAAAAGGAACGCTCGGAAAAATCGCTGCGCGATCTGCGCGCGACCCAGGAGCAGCTCGTGCAGGCGGAAAAGCTCGCCTCGCTCGGCCAATTGGTGGCCGGTGTCGCGCACGAGGTCAGCACCCCGCTCGGCCTCGCCTTGACGACCTCGACCGCCATGCAGACCGATGTGCAGACGATGGCTGACGCATTGGGCGGAGCCTCGGTCCGGCGTTCCGACCTGACCAAGGGCATCGACAGGCTCAAGCAGGGGCTCGATCTGACCTTCGACAATCTGCACCGCGCATCCGAGATGGTGCACAGCTTCAGGCAGGTCGCCGTCCATCAGGCCGACGAGGACCGGCGGACCTTCGAGCTCAAGGACTGGCTGTCGGAGTTGATGTCCAAGCTCGGGCCCTTGCTGTCGCATCATGGCCTGACGGTCGAGGTCCGATGCCCGGCGGGGATCAAGCTCAACAGCTATCCCGGAGCGCTTGCTCAGGTGATCAGCAATCTCGCTCTCAATAGCGCGGGCCATGCCTATCCTGACAAGAGAGGCGGCCGGTTCGTCATCACGGTCAGCCAGCCGGACCCGACATCCGTCCGCCTCGTCTGCGCTGATGAGGGCGTCGGAATTCCCGAAGAGCTAAAGGCGCAGATCTTCGATCCGTTCGTCACGACCCGTCGTGAGAGCGGCCATGCCGGCCTGGGGCTCCACATCGCCTTTAATCTGGTGGCCTCATCGCTGAACGGGCGCCTTCGGCTCGACAGCAGGACGGGTCCGGGGACTCAGATCGCCATCGAGATTCCGCTCCAGACATGACTCCGGCAGCCATGTTGGAGCCGCCTCGAAAGGCGAAAACAGAGCGCCCGGCGAGTGCGACTGTCGGTGACGGATTTTCAGGCCCGCCACCGATGAAAGTCGATCTGCTCGGGCCGCTCAATGCCTCACGTGCTCGAACACCACGATCACGCCGGTCGGTTCGGGCTCATGCGCCATCAGGCGCGTCAGGTCGGAATCCCCCCAATCGGCGAGACTGACGACTTCGCCGCTCTGGCGATCGGCGCCGGGAGACGGCGTGGGCTCGAGGACCTTGAGGCCCGTCTCGTCGACGAAGAAGGTGTGCTCGCCGAACATGCTGTTGAGCTGCGGCATCGCGGGATGTTCGTCGGGCAGCACCTGAGCGCCGAGTTGGTTGACGGTCTGCTTCACCTGTTCGGATGTGAGCTTCATGAGCTGCTCCGTTTTTGTCTGCGGTTTCATTGACCCAGGCGGGAGCATGCGTTCCCTGCCCTTGTCCGCCTGGCTCAAAGTCCCGAACAGGCGCTGCGGACAAATGTTCCCGCAAAATGTATTTCGTGATCGCGCGCGGCATCTGCCGCGCTCGCGGCACGAGTTCGCCACAGGATGCACACGATCTGTCCGCTTTAGTCGGCGGCTTCGACGATCCGGATGTCGCGGTCGGCACCGTCGCCAAGCAGATCGTGGGCGGCCTGATAGGCCGGGCTCGCATACGCCGCCCTGGCGCGCTCCACACTGTCGAACTCGATGAGAACGACGCGTTCCATCTGGCCGAGCTCGAAAGCCGCAGCCGGCATCCCGCGTGCGAGCACACGGCCGCCGGACGCTTCGATCGCCGGACGCGACAGCTTGGCGTAGGCCGCCATGGCATCGGGATTCCTGATCGCTCGGTAGGTTGCAACCCAGTAGGCTTTGGCCATCGCTTCTCCTGACGTTCGGGGCGAATTGCTACTCGACGCGGTTCTCGCCGACCGACAAAGCGCAGATGCGTGACAGATAAGTGTAGGGCAGGCCGGTCTCCCCGGCCCAGGCATTGAACTGCGCCTGCACCTTGGCGAGGTCGCCCTTCGACTTGACCTCTTCGGCGATGTCGAGACCTGCATCGCGCAGGCAGACCACCACGTCCTTGGACGTCACGAAACCGTCCCAGCCGACGAAGCGCAGCAGCATCTGGCCGGTGTTGCCCCCTAACCGGCTGCCGCGCTTGTTGAGCAGATCGAGCAGGCCGATCTCGTCGGACGACGGCCACTTCGCCAGAAACCTCCCGAAGCTGCCGTGCTGCTTCGCGACCTCCTGAACGAAGGCGGCATTTTCGCGCACCGACATGATCTTGGCGCCGTTGCGCACGATGCGCGCGTCGCGCAGCAGGCCCTCCCAATAGTCCTCGGGCTGGAAGGTGAGCTTGGCGGGCTGGAAATGCAGGAAGGCATCTTCAAAGCCGTCCCATTTCGAATCGATCACGCTCCAGGCGAAGCCGGCGCAGAACACCCGCCTGGTCATCTCGGCGAGAATCCGGTCATCGCCGAGCCCGGCCAGCCGCTCGAGGTCCGGCTTGGCCGGCATCAGTTTCTCCAACGCCTTGGGCCCACCCTTGCGCTTCTCGGCCCGCGCGCGAATGGTCTTGAAGGGGGTCATACGGGCATCCGCGTTACGGTGCCCACGACACCAGAATTCGATCAACCGGTCCAGCCCCGCGACGATGACGCGCAGGGCGGCCACGGTGGTCCGCTTCTTGCTTCACGACGCCTGGAATTCCCAGACATTTTCGAGCTCTCGCCGACGGATTTTCGATGCGTTGCCTGGTCGTGGCCGACCTGCACTATTCGCTGCCCCAGCTCGACTGGCTGGTCAGCGCGGCGCCGCAATTCGACCTCGTGATCTTCGCCGGCGATGCGCTCGACATCGGCTCGATCGTGGACTTCCGCGCCCAGATCGTGGTGGTGAAGAAGTACCTCGCGCTGCTGGCCGCGCAGACCCGCGTGATCCTCTGCTCCGGCAATCACGACCTGGACGAGCGCAACGCCGAAGGCGAGAAGGTCGCACGCTGGATTTCGGAGGTGCGCGAGCTGGGCATCGCCTGCGACGGCGACAGCCTCGTCATCGGCGACACTCTGTTCACGGTGTGCCCGTGGTGGGATGGGCCCCTGGTGAAGCAGCGCATCGTCGAACAGTTGCACGATGCCGCCACCGGCCGGCTGCGGCGCTGGATCTGGGCGCATCACGCGCCGCCGGCCGATTCACCGACGAGCTGGGGCGGCAAGCGCTTCTTCGGCGACGTCGAGCTGGTGCAATGGATCATGCAATACCAGCCGTCGATGGTGATCTCGGGCCATGTGCACCAGTCGCCGTTCATCACCGGCGGCTCGTGGTTCGACCGGCTGGGCCAGACCTGGGTCTTCAACACCGGCCTGCAGCCGGGCCGGCCGCCGACCTGCATCGTCCTCGACCTCGACGCGGACAAGGCGTTCTGGCTCGCGGCCGGCGAAGCCCAGTGGATCGACCTGAATGCGCCGCTGACGCGCCCCGCCGCCCCCATCGAGGCGCCGCCCGACTGGCTCACATTCTTGGATCGGATTTCCGATCCGAGCCTGGCGAGACCTCAAGCGGCGGCAGGTTGATCATGCTCTGGAGCACCTCGCCGACCATGGCCAGATGCGTGCCATGGCCGGCATATTGCCGCTTGAGATCGGCGAGATAGGTGTTGGCGACATTGAGCCGCTGCGCCAGCATCTTTGCGATCAGCAGGGCCACACCCGGCTCCTTCTCGAGGAACGAGGCGGCGTCCTCGAACTCATAGACGATCGCGTCGGTGCAGGCCCGCACGGTGGCGGTGTGCGGCTGGCCCAGCAGCACGGACATCTCGCCGAGCACGGCGCCGGGTTCGGTGACGGTAGCCACCACCATCTCACCCTTGAGCACCTCGAGCTTGCCTTGCATCAGCACATAGAGGTGGCCGCTGGTGCCACCCTCGCTGACAATCAGCGCGCCGGCGGCGACCTGCCGCTCCGTTCCGCCGGTGCAATAATCCAGGACTGCGCGCATCGCAGAAGCTCCCGTCGCTGCGGACCCCATCGCCCCAGACCAGAGCATGATCCGTGCCACACGACAAATCAACGCGCCTATGACGGGCGCGGCGGCACTTGGCGAGGTGGACCAACCGCCAGTCTCCAGGGCCGGTATCCCCAAAACCCGCCTCCGTCGCCAGGCCTCGCATGTCCGAGGCCGCGCACCGGCCGCATCGTCTATGCTACCAACCTTGCGGCTGAAAACGAACAGCGCGTTCTCGCGTGCCGTGCGTCACACCCGGGAGAGCGAGGGTACCTCCTCCGGCACGATCGCCCGAAGCCCGCCGAAGCGGCGCTCGCGGCCGTGGAAGGCGGCGAGCGCCTCGGTGAGATCGGCGGCATCGAATTCGGGCCACATCCGCTCGGTGAAATGCAGCTCGGCATAGGCGCCCTCCCAGAGCAGGAAGTCCGACAGCCGCTTCTCGCCCGAGGTGCGGATGATGAGATCTACGTCGCGAAGGCCAGCCTCGCCGGTGACGAGCTGCGAGAACGCTTCGCGGGTGAGGCTGGTGAGCGCGGCCGCTTTGGCCGCCGCGTTGAGGATCGCATCGCGAGCCGAGTAATCCACGGCGATGCGCAAATGCAGCGCGCTTCCGCGGGCGGTCGCCTCTTCGGCGCGCGTGATCGCGGTGGCGATGCCGTCAGGCAGCCGGTCGCGGCGGCCGATCACGGTGAGACGCACGCCGTTCCTGACCAGGCTCTGCACCTCGTTGGCGAGATAGAAGCGCAGCAAGGTCATCAGCGCCGCGACCTCCGCCCTCGGCCTCCGCCAATTGTCGGCCGAGAAGGCGTAAAGCGTCAGCGTGCCGATGCCCTGCTTGGGCGCGGCCTCGACGATCCGGCGGATGCTCTCGACGCCGGCCTCGTGGCCGCGCACGCGGGACAGGCCGCGCCGCGTCGCCCATCTGCCGTTGCCGTCCATGATGATGCCGACATGAAGCTTCTCGTTGCGCGACGTGGATTCGCTTTGCATTGCAAAGTCTCCGGTCAATAAAAGGGGAGAATCAGGTCGAGGCGATACCGAGGCGGCCGAGCGGCGGCGCCTCGCGGCCGGCGGCTTTCGCCGCGTCGCGCACCAGCCGCTCGAGCACGGCGAGATAGTCGAGGAAACGGCGGCGGCCGGCCTTGGTCAGGCGACAGGTCGTGTGCGGGCGGTTGCCCTCGTAGCCCTTGGTCATCTCGACGAGGCCCGCGTCCTGGAGCACGGCGAGGTGCCGGCTGAGATTGCCGTCGGTGAGGCCGCAGAGCTGCTTGAGATCGCCGAATGCCAGCCCCTTGGGATGCGCCATCAGCGAGGTCAGAAGCCCGAGCCTCGCCTTCTCGTGGATCACGCGGTCGAGTCCTTCATAGGAGAAGGGCGCGCTGTCAGTCTTCGACATCATTGTCTCCAGACGCGAAATGCAGAATGGCCGCCATCACCGATTGCCCGATCACGAAGGGCAGCCCCATGGTCCATGGCGACAGCGTATGGGTTCGGCTTGCCAGCACCACCACCGCAAAGCCGGACACGAAATACCAGGCGCCGGCGAGTGCGACGGTGCGCGGCAGTGAGCGGACCGAGGCAAAGATGCCGAGCGACACCAGGATCTGCCACAGGCCCGGCAGCAGCCACAGCGTCTCGCTCGCGAACTTCCACATCACCACCGCGAGCAGCACGCCGGCAACGCCTGCCGGCAGGAACTGCTCGACGGCCTGGTGGATCATGGCATCCGCCAGGCCCGAATGGTGACGGCGCGAACGCGCCCGCATCTCGATGCCGATCATCAGCCCCGACAGCACGGCGGCACTGAGCCAGCCGATGAAGAACCCGAGCGGCTCGCCGGTGGGGTCATCCAGCAGCCAGAACTGCAGAACCGCGGTGATGAGCGCGACAGCGCCGGTCGCCACCATCGTCGCCGGGCCGTAGCCGCGGAAGGCGGTGCCCGCCGCGATCTGACTGCGGATCGCCACGATGTCGGCCAGCGCCTTGTCGAGATCGCGCATCGGCAACGTAAATCCTCGTTCCACCCGGGGCGTTTCGGGACGTGATGTCCCGTTACTTTGTATTGCAAAGTATATGGCGCCGCAAAGCAAAGGCAAGCCCGAATGTCGCGGCGGCCCGACCGGACGCGAGCGGACAACTGGCGGTTGCGCGCCACATACCCTGGCGGATAAGATGGACCCCGGAAGCGTTCCAGGGGGCTGGTATGTGGCTGAGGTCGTTTGTCGTTGCGTTTGTATTGCATGTGAGTGTTGTCGGCGCGAATGCGGCGGGACCGTTCGGTAGCGTCAATGTTGGCAACTGGATCGGTGGCGCCTTCAGCAATGATCAGACGGGCGCCTTCTCCCATTGCGCCGCGACAACGCCCTATGCGAACGGTGTCATCCTCGTCGTGAGCCAAAATGCCGCCGGCACCTGGTCGCTCGCCTTTGCGAGTCCCAGCTACCGCTTCAACAAGGGCGAGAGCGCCGCGATCGACGTGACCTTTGACGGGCAGGAGCAAGCCAGGCTGTACGCTACAGCGTATCAGTCCAACATGCTCACGGCCATCATGCCGCTCAAGGTCGTGCGTACGTTTCAGAAGGCGAGCCTTATGGTGGCAACAGCCGGCCGCGCCGTTCTGAATTTCGATCTGACATCGACCGGGCCGGTCATCTCGGCATTGGCCAATTGTGTGAGCAAGGTGAAAGCCGACGGGCTCGACAAGGCCGGCGACTTCACCAAAGGTGCGGCCAAGCCGGCAGCGACGTCGGAGAGACAGGCGTCACCGCCAGCTGGCGGCAAACCTGCGCGGTCCAAGAGCGGCACCGGCTTCGTGGTGAGCGCGAGCGGGCACATCGTCACCAACCACCATGTGGTCGACGGCTGCGCCGGCGACATCAAGGGCAATCTCACCGGCGAGGCCGCAATGGTGCTGCGCGTCGTGTCGAGCGACTCCAACAACGATCTCGCCCTGTTGCAGGCACCGTCGGCGACGACATTCAAGGACTTCGCCCGAATTCGTGACCGCTCGATCCGCTCCGGCGATTCCGTGGTCGCGATCGGTTTTCCCTACCACGGACTGCTGACCTCGGACTTCACCGTGACGACCGGCATCGTGAGCTCGCTCAGCGGCATGCGCAACGACTCGCGCTTCCTGCAAATCAGTGCACCCGTACAGCCCGGGAATAGCGGCGGGCCGCTGTTCGATAGCACCGGCCATGTCGTGGGCGTGGTCACCGGAAAGATCCCCGCATTGCGTATTGCCGCGGCGACCGGCAACATTCCCGAGAACATCAACTTCGCCATCAAGACCGGCGTATTGCGCGACTTCCTCGACAATTCCGTGGTGCCCTATCAGACCGCCGAACCAAAGGGCGAGCTCAAGACCACCGACATCGCCGCCAACGCCCGGCCCTATACGATGCTGATCTCATGCAACGGGACAGAGCAGGCGGACGCGAAGCGGTAGCGTGAGCTGCGCTTCAATCACCGCCGTCATTCCCCGCGAAGGCGGGGAATCCAGTGCGCCGCGGCTTCGCGATTCAACGACGCCCGTCTTGGAGTACTGGATCGGTCAAGCCGGGCGATGGCACTTTCTGATGGGGCTCCAGCGTGCTCCCTCAGCCCTGACAGCACGCCGCCTTCGCCTGCGGCTCGTACTGGTCGCGCAGGCGAACCCAGTCCATCGGATAGGGCAGCCCCTCCTCGTGACGACCGAGCGGCGTGAGGTCGAGATACTGATAGGCGGCGTTCATCATGTCGAGGCCGCGGGCGAAGCATGAATAGGTATGGAAGATCTCGCCGGCCTCGTCGCGGTAGAACACGCTGATGCCTGGCAGCTCCGGACCGTAGATCGCGGTCGTGCCGAAATTGTACATGGGTTCGCCGCTCGCAATCTCCTCCTGCGAGAACGTCACGCCGTAATCGCGGTTGAAGTCGGTGCCGCCTGAGGAGACCCAATCAAAGGTCCAGCCCATCCGCTTCCTGAACGCCTCGAGCTTTGCGCTGGGTGCCAAGGAGACCGCAGCCATGGACGTGTCGCGCGCGGCAAGATGCGGCACCATGCGCTCGAAACCGTCGGCCCAGAACGAGCAGCTCTTGCAGGCCGCGTCCCAGTCGGGTGCGAACATCACATGCTGCACGACGAGCTGCGGACGGCCTTTGAACAGGTCGCCGAGCGACACGACGCCGTTCGGCCCGTCGAATTGATAGGCCTTGTCGACCTTGACCCAGGGCAAGGCGCGGCGCTCCTCGGCGAGGCGTTCGCGGGCCGCCGTGAGCTCCTTCTCGCGCGCCAGATGGGCCCTGCGCGCGATGATCCATTGCTCGCGCGAGACGATCTGATGGTGCTGCATGGCGTTCTCCCTGGCGTCAGGTGACGAAGGCGTCGAGCTTGTCGAGGAACGAGTTCCAGCCGCGCTGGTGGTTGTCGCGTGCGGTCTCGTCGAAGAACTGGGCGTGATGGAAGACCATCAAGGTGCCGGCACCGTCCGGCTTCAGCGAGATCGTCACCAGCGATTCACGCTCCGGCGTCGAGTGCCACGCCCAGGTAAAGACGAGCAGCTCGTTCGGCACCACCTCGCGATAGAGGCCGCCGGCTTCGAAATATTCGCCGTCGTCGCGAATGAAGCTGATGCGGTAGCGGCCGCCGACGCGGACGTCGAGCTCGGCCTGAAGCGTCGCCGGCTTCATGTTCGGCGGCCCGAACCATTGCGCTAGCTGCGCGGCTTGCGTCCAGGCGGCGTAGACCTTTTCGGGCGGCGCGCGGAGCCGGCGCGTGAGCGTGAGGCTTGGACGTTCTGCCGGGCGTTCGGCGGCGTTGGCGGCTGCATTGGCCATTTCTCATCCTCCACGAAGGCGGCGAGACGATCGAAATTGTGGGACCAGAACTGCGCATAGCGATTGAGCCAGTTCATCGCCTGCTCCATCGGCTGCGCGGTGAGCCGGCAGGCGACCGTGCGTCCGGTCTTCTCCCGCATGATCAGGCCGGCATCCGTGAGCACGTCGAGATGCTTCATGATCGCCGGCAGCGAGACCGGAAACGGGGCCGCCAGCTCGCTCACCGTCAGGCCGCCCTGCTCGCCGAGGCGTGCGAGCAGCGCACGCCGTGTCGGGTCGGCCAATGCCGCAAAGGTCCGGTCCAGCGTCTCGTCCTTATACTTAACCATGTGGTTTAGTATAGACGCGGGCGGAAAGGCGTCAAGCAGGAACCCGTTCGGACGGGTCCGCACAACTGCGTGATCGGGCGAGCGTGCGACGCGCGATCAGTACGGAGTGACAGGCCGCGCGCGCCGGTGCGGCCGCGGTTGAGGGACCTGTTGCTGGCCGTAGGCAAAGCGAGGATTGCGATCGCAGAACAGCAGGCGGCCGGAGACGCTGGCCTGGCACTGCTCATAGGTGCTGTAGGCGCATTCGCCGGGATAATCGTACTCGCCGCCCTGCGCGCACCAGGGATAATCGTGCGCGGTGGCGGGGGTGCTGGCGGCGAAACCGGCGAGAGCCATGGTGGCCAGCGCCGGCAGCGCCAATTGCATCATGCGCATGATACCAATTCCTCTCTCTGTGACACGAGATACGGCCCCACATATCATCAGGTTTCGTTGCAGCCTTTTATTCCAGATCAACTGGCATTGAGCGCGCAAGAAAAAAGCCCTGCCGAACGGCAGGGCTCCATCTCGATCATCACAAGATCGCTACTCGACCTTCAGGCCGGCGAACTCGACGACCTTCTTCCACTTCTCGGTCTCGGCCTTGATCTCCTCGCCGAACGCCTCGGGCGTCTGCACCCTCGGCTCGCCGCCGAGCTCGACCAGACGCTTGGCCATGTCGGGCTCCTTCATCAGCGCGTTGACCTCGGCGTTGAGCTTGGCGATGATCTCCTTTGGCGTGTTCTTCGGCGCGCCCATCCCGAACAGCGCGCTGGCCTCGTAGCCCTTGACGGTCTCGGCGACTGTCTGCACGTCGGGCAATTGCGGCGAGCGCTCCGCCGTGGTGACGCCGATCGCACGAAGCGAGCCGGAGCGGATGTGCTGGATGATCGAGGGCATGTTGTCGAAGATCACCTGCACCTGGCCGCCGAGCATGTCGGTGATCGCGGGCGCCGCGCCGCGATAGGGCACGTGCTGCATCTTGCAGCCGGTCATGGCCATGAACATCTCGCCGGACAGATGCACCGAGGTGCCGTTACCGGACGAGGCCATGTTGACCTTGCCGGGATTGGCCTTCACATATTCGATGAACTCGGCGACGTTCTTGGCCGGCACGTCCTTGTTGACGGTCATCACGTTCGGCACGCGCTGGAACGAGGCGACCGGTGCGATGTCGTTCACGAAGTTGAACTTGAGATTCTTGTAGAGCGAGGCATTGATGTAGTTGGCCGGATTGACCAGCTGCAGCGTGTAGCCGTCGGGCTCGGCATTGACGACCGATTCGGTGGCGATATTGTTCCCGGCGCCCGGCTTGTTCTCGACCACGAATTGCTGGCCGAGCTTTTCCGAGAGCCGCTGGCCGAGCAGCCGCGCCAGGATGTCGGTAGCCCCGCCCGGCGGATAGCCGACTACCCATTTCACCGGGCGGGCCGGGTAATCGGCGGCAAGGGCCTTCGACAGCGGGGTGGCTGCAAGCGGACTGGCGGCGAGCAGGCCCAGCGCGGTACGGCGAGTGATCATCTCAAGGGTTCTCCCAGTGTTGTTCTTGAAAGTCGGATAGCTTGAAAGTCGCGTCGGTTGTAACAAAGCTTGCCACAGGCGGAAAGTGCGCAGCGCGCATCACGACGAAAGGATGAGACATGCCGGTCAAGGTTCACGCCCTGGATCATCTCGTGATCAATGTCAGCGATGTCGCGGTGACCGCGGAGTGGTATCGCAAGATTCTCGGCATGGAAGTCAAGCTGTTCGATCCTGGCGGCGGCAAGCCGCCCCGCACTTTGCTTGAATTCGGTAACCAGAAGATCAACGTCCGGCAACGCGACGCAGATAAAGTGGAGTGGTTCACCGCCGGCCACCCGACCGCCGGCAGCGAGGATCTGTGCTTTCTCACCTCGGCCACACCGGACGAGGTGGTGGCGCATTTGCAGGCACATGGCGTCGCGATCGAAGCTGGCCCAGGCCCGAGGCAAGGCGCGCGCGGCACGCTGCGCTCGGTCTATTGCAGGGACCCGGATGGCAGCTTGATCGAGATCTCGTCATACGAGGATTGAGGCCGACAGGACCGCACCGCCCGCCCCAAACACCGTCATTGCGAGGAGCGCTTGCGACGAAGCAATGACGGCCGAGGGAGCGCGGACGACATACGCCCCCAGATTTGCTCCCGGCGTCATCCGGTGGCAGGAAGACGCAATCATCAAAAAGCAGCCGCCAGCAAGATGCAGGCTGCACGGGAGGACCCATGGCTATCCAGAAAACCGCCGCCGGAATCGTGAGCCCCTTCGACGGGCTCGACGTGCCCTGGCTCTTGAGGATGCGCGCCGAGGTGCGCAGCTCCCATCCGTTCCTGATCTGGGCGCCGTTCGAGGAGCCGGCGCGGCACTGGAGCTATGGCGAATTTCACGAGCGAGTCGGTGCGCTCGCGGCAGGGCTGGCCAAGCGTGGCGTCAAGCCCGGCGAATATGTGCTCATTCATCTGGACAATTGCATCGAGGCGATGCTGGCCTGGTTTGCCTGTGTCGAGCTCGGCGCCATCGCGGTCACCACCAACACCCGCTCGGCGCCGGCGGAGATCGAGTATTTCGCCGATCATTGCGGCGCAGTCGCCGCGATCACGCAGCCGGCCTATGCGGAGGTCGTCGCGCAGAACTGCCGCAACATTCGCTGGATGGCGGTGACGTCGCATGACGCCGGCACGGCGCCTGCGCAGGCCGTCTCGCGCGGCGACAGTTTCGAGGCGGTGTTCGCCGACAGCGCCGACCGCCCGCAGCGGACAGCCGATCCGCTGGCGCCTTGCAGCGTGCAGTACACCTCCGGCACCACGTCGCGGCCGAAAGCGGTGCTGTGGACCCATGCCAATGCGCTGTGGGGCGCCAAGATCAACGCCGCGCATGAGGATCTGCATGCAAGCGACGTGCACCAGACCTATCTGCCGCTGTTCCACACCAATGCGCTGGCCTACTCCATGCTGGCGACGCTGTGGGTCGGCGGCTCCTGCGTGATCCAGCCGCGCTTCTCCGCTAGCCGGTTCTGGAGCGTCGCGCGCGAGCACGGCGCGACCTGGACCTCGACCATTCCGTTCTGCATGAAGGCCCTGCTCGAGCAGGAGATCCCGAAGGACCACAAATTCCGCCTGTGGGGTACGGCGATCAACGAGCCGCCGGCCTTCTCCGCGTTCGGGGTCAAGGTCATCGGCTGGTGGGGCATGACCGAGACCATCACCCACGGCATCGTCGGCGAGGTCGATCAGCCCAACATCCCGATGTCGATCGGCCGCGCCGCGCCCGAATACCAGATCCGCATCACCGATGACGACGGACGGCCGACGGAAGTCGGCGGCACCGGCAATCTCGCGATCAAGGGCATTCCCGGCCTGTCGTTGTTCGCCGAGTATCTGCACAACGAGAAGGCGACGCGCGAGGGTTTCGACGAGCACGGCTTCTTTCTCACCGGCGACCGCGTCGAGCGGCTTGCGAACGGCTACATCAAGTTCGGCGATCGCGCCAAGGACATGCTGAAGGTCGGCGGCGAGAACGTCGCGGCCTCCGAGATCGAGCAGGTGATCGCGCTGGTCCCCGGCGTGCGCGAGGCGGCGGTGGTGGCGAAGACGCATCCGATGCTGGACGAGGTGCCGGTCGTCTTCATCATCCCGCAGGGCGGCCTCGCGGGCGCCGCGCCCGATCTGCATGACAGGGTGATGGCCGCCTGCCGCAAGGGCCTCGCCGACTTCAAGGTGCCGCGCGAGATCAGGCTCGTCGACGACATGCCGCGCTCGACGCTGGAAAAGGTGGCGAAGGCGGAGTTGAGGAAGATGGTGGGGTAGGCGCAAACACTGTTCGACCCGTCATTGCGAGCGAAGCGAAGCAATCCAATTTTTCTCCGCGGAAGCAGTCTGGATTGCTTCGTCGCTACAGCGCAAAATTGCTACGCAATTTTGTCGCGAGCTCCTCGCAATGACGAGATCGGAGAGATCGGCGTCCTAGAACGATCCCAGCGCCACCGGCCTGAATGCCTGCAGCAGCTGCTGGTCGAGCTTGCCGCCCATGCCTTCCATCATCGTGAACGCGCGGGAGTGGGTGAAGGGCATCCGGTAGGCGCGCTTCTCCACCAGGGCGGCGTAGATGTCGACGATCGTCGTCAGCCGCACGATGTCGCTGATCTGGTTCGACGACAGGCCGTTCGGATAGCCGGAGCCGTCGAGGAATTCGTGATGATGCAGCACCACGTCCAGCATCTCCGGCGGGAAGCCGCCTTGCGCGGCGAGCGCTTCATAGCCGCGACGCGGATGCTGGCGCACCTCTTCCATCTCCTCGTCGGTGAGCTTGCCGGGCTTGTCGAGTAGCGCGGCGGGAACGAAGGCCTTGCCGACGTCGTGCAGCAGCGCGGCGCGGGTCAGGCGGCGCTGGTCGTCCTCGCGCATGCCGAGATGCTGGGCGAAGGCGACGGCGAAGCCGGTGACGAACAGGCAATGGCGATAGCTGCCGACATGGTGGCAGCCGACCGTGGTCAGCCATTCGCGCAGCGAGGAATGCTTGATCGCCTTCAGAATCTTGCTCTCGGCCGCAATGACGTCGTCGAAGGTCAGGGCCACGCCGAGCGGCATCTTCTCGAACATCTTGGCCAGCACCGCGTGCGCCGCCTCGACGCCGCGATTGAGCGTCTTGCCGCGATCGGTCGCGTCATAGGCGGCAGTGTCCGGGAAGGCGGCGCGGATGCGCTGAAGGATGGCCTCGGGCTGAAGCGGCCGCGAGATGGTGTCGGTGGCCCCCAACGCCCAGGCCTGCATGGTGCCGTGATGCAGGGCATCCGCGAGCACGAACAGCCGCGGCATCGAACGGTAGGCATCGCCGCGCAGCTTGTTGCGGACCCGCTGCACGCTCTCGGGCGAGCGCAGGTTGATGTCGACCACGAGGCCGGAGAGATCGCGCGCGGGCTGGGCGGGGATGGCCTCCGTCGTCACTGTCGAGACGTCGCCGACCGCTTTCAGAATGCTGGCGAGCTCGCTGCTCTCGTCGCTGCGATCGGAGGCGAGCAGAAGCCGACGTTTGGCGGCGGGTTTCGCTGAGGCGTTCATGACTTCCCCAAGGCACGGGACGGAATTTGGCGTCAGCCTAAGCCGGATCAGGTTCTCTGGCCCTTAAGAGGCGTGCTCAATGGAACCCTGCGGAATTGCGTACAACTTTACGGATCTTGGTTCCGCGACGGGAACAGAAAACGGTGAAACAACCCCATGCACAGTAGAGCGGCCGTTGTAAAAGCAGGGTTTTTTCGAACGAAAAATCCGCCGAAGGTTGGCCTCCGGCGGATCATCTGACCCGGCAATTATGCCTCGGCTTGCGCCTTCATCGCGCTCTTTAGGGCTTCCGTTGCGCAATGGCACCTGAAAGCGCCCCCTGTTTCCCCATCCTCTCATGTCGCTTGGCCGAAGCGGGCACTCGCCAACATTCCGCGACTGCGCAGGCTCGGATCCTCTACGAGGGTTTCGCCAGGCTCGCGTCCGGCCAGGTCACGTAGAAGTCTTGACCATTGATCGACCCGGTCGCCTGACGAATGCCTTGCGCCTGGATCTCGAGGTAGAGCTTCTTGTTGAAGGTGCCGCTGCCGAAGCTTACGCTGCCGAGGAGGTTCCCGTCGCTATACAGATCGAAGAAATTTGACTCGTAGCCGAGTTCGGGCACGTCGCTTGCCCGCTGTATTTTCAGCGTTCCGTTGGCGAGCGCGTCGTTGAAACCAGGCTCATCGGTCCAGTCCTCCATGCCGAACTGGAGGACCGTTTGCTTGAACTCTGCGTCGCTCAGTTTGACGCCTTCAACGCGCACCACCGCATCCGCCCCGAACCCCTTCAGATATTGGGCCTGATCCGCCGGCAGTTCGGAGACCTTCATCATGCGCGATTCGACATAGCCTTCGCGAGCGATAGCGCCGCCAGCAGCGCGGCCTCCAGTTGCTGCAGCCGTCTTTCCGTTGACGAGGGCGTCGATCTTCAGGAGCGCGTCGGCTACACCCGGCGCCAGCCGAGAAGATGCAGCGTTGATGTGCGGGATGACGCTGACGGGACTTGCTTCGGGCTCGGCAACCGTCTGAGCATCGGCGGCTTTGAGGATGGTGAGCGCGGTCGCGCCGACGGAATTGATGGCAACCATGTGGCCTCCTGGTCTGTGTCACCTGAACGTCCGCCAATCATTGCCGGGTCGCAAGCAGGGGCTGGCCTCATGCCAGTCGTCACGATAACACCGAGCCCTCAACCGCCCCGGCGGCTCCATCTCGCGTTGCCGGAGAGCACCGGCGGTCGCCGCCGGTGCGTAGCTGGCTCCGCAATAGATCGGCATGTCCAACGACCCGCCGATCTGCTTCAGCGCGGGTCCCCGCTCCCTCCGGTACGGGCCGACGCCGCAGGGTTGATCAGTTCTCCGAAGATTTAGCCAGGCTCGCGTCCGGCCAGGTCACGTAAAACTGCTGGTCATTGATAGCCCCGTAGGCCTGTCGAATGCCTTGCGCCTGGATCTCGTAGTAGAGCTTCGAGTTGAACGGGGAAGCCCCGAACATCACGCCGCCGAGCGAGTTTCCACCGCTGTAGATTGCGTACTGAACCGTTTCGATGCCAAGTTCGGGCACGTCGCTCGCCCGCTGTATCTTCAACGTTCCATTGGCGAGCGCCTCATTGAAGCCCGGCAGGTCGGTCCAGTTCTCCTGTCCGTACTGGAGGACCATTTGCTGAAAGTCCGCATCGCTCACTTCGACGGGATCAAAGCGTACGACCGCATCGGCGCCAAACTTCTCCAGGTATTGGGCCTGATACGCCGGCAGTTCGGAGAGCTTCATCATGCCTGATGCGGTATAGCCTTGGGAAACGGAAGCAGCACTCGCGGACTCTGGCGCGTTCGCAGCAGCCGCCTTTCCCTTGACGAGAGCGTCGATCTTCAGGAGCGCGTCGGCTACACCCGGCGCCAGCCGAGAAGATGCAGCGTTGATGTGCGGGATGACGCTGACGGGACTTGCTTCGGGCTCGGCAACCGTCTGAGCATTGGCGGCTTTGAGGATGGTGAGCGCGGTCGCGCCGACGGAATTGATGGCAACCATGTGGCCTCCTGGTCTGTGTCACCTGGACGTCCGTCAATCATTGCCGGGTCACAAGCAGGGGGCTGGCCTCATGCCAGTCGTCACGATAACAACGAGAACCGCCGCGCAGCTCCCTTTCGCGTTGCCGGAGAGCACCGGCGGTTTTCGCCGGTGCTCTCCGGCACTGCAATAGATCGGCGCTGATCTCGGGCCGACGCCGCGGGGCTGATCAGTTTTTACGAAGGTTTCGCCAAGCTCGCGTCCGGCCAGGTCACGTAGAACTCCTGACCGCGGATCGACCCGAGGGCCTGTCGAATGCCTTGCGCCTGGATCTCAAGGTAAAGCTTTTTGTCGCGGATGCCGCTCCAGCCTACGCCGCCGAAATAGTTTCCGCCGCTATAGAGATCGTACTGAAACGACTCGTAGAGTTCGGGCACGTCGCTTGCCCGCTGGATCTTCAACGTTCCGTTGGCAAGCGCGTCGTTGAAGCCCGGCAGATCCTTCCAGCTCTCCATGCCGAACTGGAGGACCGTTCGCTCAAAATCTGCATCGCTCAATTCGACGCCCTCAATGCGCACCGCTGCATCCGCGCCGAACCTCTTCAGATATTCGGCCTGATCCTTCGGAAGCTCGGAGAGCTTCATCATGGGCGAAGCGACAAAACCTTCGCGAGCGATAACCCCGCCAGCAGACTTCCCTGCATTCGCCGCGGCCGTCTTTGCGTTAACGAGCACGTCCTTTCCGTTGATGAGCGCGTCGATCTTCAGCAGCGCGTCAGATACGCCCGGCGCCAAGCGAGACGACAGAGCGTTGACATGAGGGACGACGCTGACGGGACTTGCTTCGGGCTCGGCAGCCGTCTGAGCGTTGGCGGCTTTCAGGACGGTGAGCGCGGTCGCGCCGACGGAATTGATGGCAACCATGTGGCCTCCTGGTCTGTGTCACCTGGACGTCCGTCAATCATTGCCGGGTCACAAGCAGGGGGCTGGCCTCATGCCAGTCGTCACGATAACAGCCGCACGTTAATCAGTATTAACCAGCCGAAGCGGATGCATCGAAAGGATGCCATGTCGCCGTCGACAGGCCTCGGTCGCGTTTCATCACACCCGCGGCTGATCAACCTCAAGGCGCGAAGCCGAATCAGTGCTCGCAGGCTAACGGTTCCGGTCAAGCCCGCGCAATCTGCGAAAATGCAAGTCAGCCCTCGGTGGTGAAGCAACTGTTAAACGGCGGTGCCGACTCCAGGATCACCCTGTCAGCCCGCCCAGATCACGCACGATTGGGATTCCACGCACGCTGCGAGCCAGCATGCCGGGAACATTCGTGTCGGGGATCGAATCAATCGGAGTTCGTCCCCACGCTGAGCGATCGGCACCCAGCGCGGCACCGACGGCTTCGCACCAGCTCCCGACACTATCACAACCCAAACGGGAATGCTCATGGTCCCGGGGCGAACTCACGACTGGTTGAGACTGGGAACGCAAATGTTTCCGCCGATCGAAGAAATCCTCGCAAGCATCTCGAGCGCGACGACTCTCGATGAACTGAAACTCGTGCTGGCCTGGATTTCGGCAGACTACGGCCTCACGCTCGTAACCTACCAAGCTGCGCACAGACCCGAGACCAATGCGCTCGCCCCGCCCATGCTGCTGTCATCCGACGATGACCTGGCGAAACAATCCCTCGAACGCGGCGGCCTACGGATGGCCTCCGCCTTTCAATGCGGCCGAAGCGGCTTCCTGCCGTTCGACTGGGACCAGGCCGCCGCGGATGCACGCCCGTTTCCTCGCGAGGACGATTACCGCGGCATGACGATTCCGATTCGAGGACCAGGCGGCGAACATGCACGCCTGTCGGTCGCCTCAAGCGCCACCGCCGACGTATGGGCCAGCCGGCGGATGAGCTACATGCGGGATTTCCTGATCATCGCCCATTTCATTCATGATCAGGCCGTGCGGCTCGCAGGCCTGCGCACGCAAGGGCTCGAACGATTGCTCTCGGCGCGCGAGCGCGAGACACTTCAGCTCGCCGCGCGCGGCTTCAGCCCGAAACAGATTGCCGCCGACCTGCACCTGTCATCGACCGCCGTCCGCCTCTATCTGCAGGGCGCTCGCAAGAAGCTGGAATGCGCGAACCTTCCGCAGCTGATCGCGAGGGCCGTGAGCCTCGAGATCATTCAACCCTGACGGCCTCGGCCGTGCTCGGCAGCGCCCGGACACGGGCACCACTGGCATTGAAGATGGCATTGGCGGGCGCCACGACCGTGACCGCGGACTCGCCGAAGCCGGCGGCCTTCGCGCCATTGGCAATCACGGCAACCGAAATCTCGGGCATCTGGCTCATGCACAAGGGCGTGTAGCCATCGAAATTGGTCTGCTCGATGCCACCGTCCTTCAACGTCGCCTTCTCGGACATCATCGCGGCGAGCAGGTGTTGCGCAGCCGCTGCGCGCCGCCGTCGTTCTTGCCGGCCTTCACCTTCTGATAGGTGAGCATCCGACTACATGGCGGCAAAGATCCCCGGCGCACAAAAGGTCGTGATCCCGGCGGCCGGACACGCCGTCAATATCGATCAGCCCAAGGCTTTTGTTGACGCGGTCGAGCCTTTCCTGAAGAACTTGCCGGCACAGGTCGATCAGGCAAGGACGTAGGCGATGAAGCTGATGATGCTGGCTGCGGGCGCGATGTTGCTGTCGATATCTGCGCAGGCCGAGCCGTTCGGCGTGGTTCCGCCGCGCCAGCCTTTCGTCGCGACCCTGTCGAACAACACGCCGCTCGCCTTCGGCATGGATGCCGAGCAGACCGCGCGCGCCCTCGGCCAGCCGCTGCAATATGTCCGGGGACGTCCGGGCAACGAGATCTATCTCGCGCTTCGCAACATCGGCGGCAGCGGCCTGATCCCCTACCGTCACCGCCTGTTCCTGCAATTCCGTCACGGACGGCTGGCGGGATGGAAGGAGGACTATGGCGAGAACTGGATGTGGGAGTGATGGCGGCCCTTCATGACACAGAGAAATCGTATCCGCGCTGTCGCGCATTGAAGTTGCCACATCGTCATGGCCGGGCTTGTCCCGGCCATCCACGATCTTTCGTGCGGCGCCAAGAACGTGGATGCCCGGGACAAGCCCGGGCATGACGAGATTGTGGCGCGAGTAGAATTCCCAACTAACGACCAATCAAGAAGGACAATTCGCGTGGGACAGGACATCAGACTGACCGCCTCCGACAATTTCCAGCTCGGCGCCTATCGGGCTGACCCCTCCGGCACGCCGAAGGGCGCGGTGGTGGTGATCCAGGAGATCTTCGGGGTCAATCACCACATCCGCTCGGTCTGCGACCGCCTCGCCAAAGAAGGCTATGTCGCGATCGCGCCGTCGATCTTCGACCGGACGTCGCCGAACTTCCAGTCGGGCTATTCGCCCGACGAGATCGCGGAAGCGCGCAAGTTCGTCGCCAATCCGGATTGGGCCGCGATGCTGCGCGACACGCAAGCCGCGATCGATGCCGTGAAGAGCGTCGGCCCCGTCGGCATCATCGGCTTCTGTCTCGGCGGCAGCGTCGCCTTCGTCGCGGCGACGCGGCTGTCGGGGCTGAAGGCCGCGGTGGGCTATTACGGCGGCGCCGTCGTGCGCTTTGCCGACGAGACGCCGAAGGTGCCGACGCAGCTGCATTTCGGCGAGAAGGATGCCGGCATTCCGCTCACCGATGTCGAGACGATCAAGGCGAAGCGGCCGGACGTCGAGGTCTTGATCTATCCGGGCGCCCAGCACGGCTTCCATTGCGACGAGCGCGCCAGCTACGACAAGGCCAGCGCCGACATCGCATGGCCGCGCAGCATGGCGTTCTTCGCGAAGCATTTGGGATAGATCGCGCGACTGTCTCGGGCGTCATTCCGGGATGCGCCGCGAAGCGGTGCAGGCCCGGAATCCATCCGGCGACGGAGTTGGTGGCGCGATGGATTCCGGGCTCGCGCCAAGAGGCGCGCCCCGGAATGACGGGAGTGAGGGAGAGAGCTAGAACCAGCGCTCGCCGACGAACACGGTATCGCCGGGGCTGAGGGGGGTGCCGAGCGGCACCACGGCGCGCATGGCGCCGCCGTTCTCGGTGTGCGTGATGGTGACCAGGTCGCGCTTGGCGCGCGGCGAGAAACCGCCGGCGATGGCGACGGCGCTCTCGACCGTCATGTTCGGCACGTAAGGATATTGGCCGGGCGCGAGGACCTCGCCGAGAATGAAGAACGGGCGATAGGCCTCGATCTCGACCGCCACGGACGGCTCGCGGATGTAGCCGTTGCGCAGGCGCGCGGCGATCTCGCCGGCCAGTCCTGCCGTGGTGCGGCCGCGCGCCGGCACGGCGCCGATCAGCGGCATGGTGATGGAGCCGCCGGCGTCGATCGCATAGCTGTTGGTGAGGCCTTCCTGGCCGTAGACCACGACGCGAAGCTTGTCGCCGGCGTCGAGATGGTAGGAAGTGCCATTGCGCACCGTCATCGGCGCGGCGTAGCCGACCGGCATGGGTGCGGGCGTCGAGGCAAAGGAGTTGCGCAGTGCGTCGATGGCGCCGCCGCCGCCGTCGGCGACGACGACCGGCTGCGGCGCGCTGTAGGGCTGGCCATAGGCCATGGAGTCGAGATCGGCGCGCGGCTGCATCACCGCGACGGGACCGGCGGTCTGCATGCAGCCGCCAAGGGCAAGCGCGGCGGACGCGGCCAGGGACGCTGCCAAGATCGACCATCGAAACGCGCGTGCAACCGGCACCGGACCTATCCCTCGAAACGAGACGGCCCCAGTGATGCACCGGTTATGGTTAATAAAGCGTTGAGCGGGGGCTTTGGTTGCAGGGCCGCCGCGCTATCATTCCGAGGCTTCGCGATAGCGACGCACCTGAAATCCTGCGCCACGGGAATTGAAGATCAATCCCGGGAATAGCCGATCAGCGGCTTGCGCGGGCGGAACAGGATCATCAGGAGAATGCCCAGAATGCCGAGCACGGCGAAGACCGGCTGATCCAGCACGAGGCGGATCACCGAGGTCCAGAGCCAGGGCGCCTTGGCCTCGACCCAGGTGCGGAACGCCGCCTGGCTGGCCTGATTGATGTCGTTCCAGAACTGGCCGAACCGGGTGAACCTGAGGGTCTGGTCGGCCACCCAGCGGGCGCCGTCATAGACCATGAAGATGAACCCGCCGGCGAGCAGCAACAGCCCAATCAGTCGGAAAAAGCCGCGGATCATGCCTCACCTACGATGGTCGTCCGATCGGACGACCTCCTGGAACGTTGCCAGCCAATAGCCGGACGACGGCAGAAATTCAACCTCTTCAGGGCGTTACGGCTCCGTCCAGGCCGCCAAAGGCCGGATTTCCAGCTCCCGAAAGCGTTGACGGTGCCAAAGACCCTCTCTATAAGGGCGCCAATTGGCGGTGGGCGCAATCCTGCCGCCGCTGTTCTTTGAGCAGTTGCAGGCACCTTGAGCTTTCCAGCTTGAAGACTCTTTGGAGCCTCAGAGACAGCCGCAAGGCCGTCGCTCATGTTCCGGGAACGGCCCAGCAACCGAACACCCTAAATCCGAGCGTCGATTACGCGGTCAAGCAAGCCGGCGCTACCCGACCAAGACGCGACCGGTACCCGCAAAGGACATTGAGACCATGGCCAATACCACTTCCGCCAAGAAAGCGACGCGCAAGATCGCCCGCCGCACCGCCGTCAACAAGTCGCGCCGCACCCAGATGCGCGGCGCCGTGCGCACCGTCGAGGAAGCCATCAAGACCGGCGACCGCGCCGCTGCCGTGAAGGCACTCGCGTCTGCCGAGCCCGCTCTGATGCGTGCCGCCCAGCGCAACATCATTCACAAGAACAACGCCAGCCGCAAAGTCTCGCGCCTCACCGCGCAGATCGCCAAGCTCGCGAAGTAATCTCGCGACATCATCTGATCGGTCGATCCGGTCAGCGCGTCAAACAGCCCGGCATCACGCCGGGCTTTTTTGTTGACTGTCATATTCACGCAAGCGGTCATGCGAAGTTCGACCGTGGACGCATCGTCTGCGTTATCTTGCCGACGAGTTGCAACGGCGGAAGCTTCACCGCGTTGCAAAAAACCCCTGCGCCGCGGGCTCGAATTGAATTGGCGCGAACGAGAGTTCTGCACACCGTAGATTCACTGGGCCGCGTGTGCCTTGGAGTTACCCTGCAAAACCAGTCTCGAAAAGCGATGCACCAATAATCACTTATCAACATAGCAGCGACAAGCATTTGGAAAATTCGCTCGCACGTCGGGCGCGTGACGAATTTGTAAAAAAATTTTGGCGGTGGCCGAAAATTGTCACACGATGCGCGACATTCTCGATTCTGTGCACGGATTCAAAAACTTGCTTCGGAGCCTGTGAACAACTCTCGCGCGGCGTTAACCGAGGTCAAGTTTTTTGACGCCTCAAGTGTGAATCAATTTCGTTGCGAGTCTTTCCGCTTAGTGTATTCCTTAAGCCGTCAGCGGCGCCCACGATCTTCAGACCAGTGCGGTTTAGGAAACGGGGCGAACGTGCAAATCGGCGGCGGTGTGCACGTAGGCGACGCTTCAACAAGCGATGTCGGTTCAAAACCCATAGCAGTATGGGAATGGTAGTTGTTTGTCTGAATGTCTCCAAGCGGGATCTTCTCGCTCGCGCCCGGCGCACAATATGAGAGACATCGCAATGCTACCCCGGCACGCAAGGGGGCGAAGTCGAGCGGACGACCAGAACATTGGGCAGGCATCCGCGACAGGAGTACGGCGCGGTTGTCTTAAGGACACGCAGGACCTTGTCGTGAGTGATCACGGCAGGACGGGGAGGTATCATGTCTTACGGACTCAACGCGGTATTGAAGCACGTTTTCTATTCCAACGATGCCGTTCCAGCTCCGTCGGATCTCCAGCCTCCCGCGTGTGACGAAGCGCCGAGTACGCGCTGACCTCGCGACCCCTCCATCCCCAGACATCGCTGATCTGACTTGCGGCGTCCGCGCCGAACGGTCGAGCTGTGCCTGACGATGGACTCGCTTGAGGTCGCGCCACTTCAGGGACCGTGGCAGGAACCCTGCATGGCGCTCACAACGCAACTATATCTCTCGAGAAAAGTTTTCTGACGATGACAATGGAACAGGATCGCTGGTCACGCGTGAAGGGTCGGCTGCGCTCGAGCGTTGGCGAGGACGTTTACACGAGCTGGTTTGCACGCATGGATCTGGAGGGCGTGCAGGAGGAGAGCGTGCGGCTCTCGGTGCCGACGCGTTTCCTGAAGAGCTGGATCCAGGCCCACTATGCCGAGCGCGTGCTGTCGTGCTGGCAGGCCGAGATGCCGGAGGTGCATCGCATCGATCTCACCGTTCGCTCCGCCGTGCGCCCGGTGGTGCAAACGAAGGAAGTGCCCGCGCCGGTCGAGGCGCGCCGCGCGCCGACGCCGGAGCTGCGCTCGACCGCGACCGCGCCGGTCTCGGCCAATCACGACGCGCTCGGCGGCTCGCCGCTCGATCCGCGCCTGACCTTTGCGAGCTTCGTCGTCGGCCGCTCCAACACGCTGGCGCATGCGGCCGCGCGCCAGGTCGCCGAAGGTCGCCGCGGCGACCCCGTGATGTTCAACCCGCTCTACATCCATGCCGGCGTCGGCCTCGGCAAGACGCACCTGCTCCAGGCGGTAACCTGGGCCGGCAATTCCGGCAACGAGCGCAAGGTGCTTTATCTCACCGCTGAAAAATTCATGTACGGCTTCGTCGCCGCGCTGAAGACGCAGACGGCGCTGGCCTTCAAGGAAGCGCTGCGCGGCATCGACGTGCTCGTGATCGACGATCTGCAGTTCCTGCAGGGCAAGTCGACGCAGGCCGAATTCTGCCACACGCTGAACGCGCTGATCGACGCCGGCCGCCAGGTCGTGATCGCTGCCGACCGTCCGCCGTCCGACCTCGAAAGCCTCGATGACCGCGTGCGCTCGCGTCTCGCAGGCGGGCTCGTGGTCGAGATGGGCTCGCTCGGCGAGGAGCTGCGCCACGGCATCCTCAAGTCGCGCGTCGCAGCTGCCCGCGCCCATCATGCGACGTTCGAAGTGCCCGAGGAGGTGCTGCACTATCTTGCGCGCACCATCACTCATAACGGCCGCGACCTCGAAGGGGCGATCAACCGTCTGCTCGCGCATTCCAAGCTCAACAACCGGCCGGTGACGCTGGAGATGGCGGAGCACGAGGTGCGCGATCTGGTCCGGCCGCAGGAGCCGAAGCGGATCAAGATCGAGGACATCCAGCGCGTGGTGGCGCGGCAGTACAATGTCAGCCGCTCCGACCTGTTGTCCTCGCGCCGCACCGCCAACGTGGTCCGCCCGCGCCAGGTGGCGATGTATCTCGCCAAGACGCTGACCTTGCGCTCGCTGCCCGAGATCGGCCGCCGCTTCGGCGGACGCGACCACACCACCGTGCTGCACGCGGTGCGCAAGATCGAGGCACTGGTCTCCAAGGACACCGCGCTGTCGGAAGAGGTCGAGTCGCTGAAGCGCCAGCTCCAGGAGTAAGGGCCTACTTCTTTGGCCTCTCTCCGCCTGCGGCGGGTCAATCGTCGAGGAGGCTCGCGCACACCGGCGGCCCCAGCGTCATGGCCGGGCTTGTCCCGGCCATCCACGCCCTTCCCTGCGGCACCAAGAACGTGGATGCCCGGGACAAGCCCGGGCATGACGGCTTGAGACAGCCGAAACTGCCTGTAAATCGTGGGGAACTGCCTCCGATCCCTTGAATCCGGGGGCCATCCGAGCCACCTTGCGCGACCCTGAAGGCTTTGGTCATATCGGCTGGATCCGGCTTCTCGGGGTCTTCGGTGCCGTGGCGCGCGTCCCGCCGCCCGGCCGTCTCAACGCTGTGTTTTCCTTGGGGATCGGGCGAGTAGTGCAATGAAGGTTACGGTCGAACGCGCGCAACTCCTGAAGTCGCTGGGCCATGTCCACCGCGTGGTCGAGCGCCGCAACACGATTCCCATCCTCGGCAACGTGCTGGTTCGCGCCGAGAACGCGAAATTGTCGCTGAAGGCGACCGACCTCGACCTCGAGGTGACGGAGACGCTGCCGGCGGAAACCGCGACCGCCGGTTCCACCACCGTGCCGGCCCACATGTTCTACGACATCGTGCGCAAGCTGCCCGATGGCTCGCAGATCGTGCTGGAAGCCGACGGCGACCGCGCCGTGCTGGCGATCCGCGCCGGCCGCTCGCGCTTCACGCTGCAGACGCTGCCGGAGAACGATTTCCCGGATCTGGCCGCAGGCGACATGTCGCACTCCTTCTCGCTCGCCGCCAAGGACGTCAAGCGGCTGATCGACCGCACCCAGTTCGCGATCTCCACCGAGGAGACACGCTACTACCTCAACGGCATCTATCTGCACGCCGCCGGCACGCCGAAGGCCGCCACCCTGCGCGGCGTCGCCACCGACGGCCACCGCCTCGCCCAGCTCGATCTGGTGCAGCCCAAGGGCGCCGAGGGCATGCCCGGCGTGATCGTGCCGCGCAAGACCGTCGGCGAGGTGCAGCGCCTGATCGAGGACACCGACGCCGAGATGACGATCGAGTTGTCGCAGGCCAAGATCCGCTTCACCATCGGTAACGTCGTGCTGACCTCGAAGCTGATCGACGGCACCTTCCCCGATTACGGCCGCGTCATCCCGCAGAACAACGACAAGGAGCTCGTCGTCGACAAGAAGGATTTCGAGAACGCGGTCGACCGCGTCTCCACGATCTCCAGCGAGCGCGGGCGGGCGGTGAAACTGTCGCTGTCGCCGGGCAAGCTGGTGCTGTCGGTGACCAACCCGGATTCCGGCAGCGCGACCGAGGAGCTCGAGGTCGAATACGCCTCCGACGCCCTCGATATCGGCTTCAACTCCCGCTACCTCCTCGACATCGCCGCCCAGATCGAAGGCGACGTCGCAACCTTGAGGCTCGCCGACCCCGGCTCGCCCACCCTGGTTCAGGACCGCGACGACAAGAGCGCGCTGTACGTGCTGATGCCGATGCGGGTGTGAGGGCGTGCTCCCTCGCCGGGGCACACCGTCCGTAGACCCGAGCGCGATCCGCATCGCTGCGCCCTCTCCCCTTGTGGGAGAGGGCAGCTCCGCTGGAGGATACAGACTCGGTCGGGTGAGGGGTTAGTGCTGCAAGACCCGTCCCATCGACCGGTCCCCAAACATCTCCGCCAGTTTGCGAAGAACATGCGGCACGCGCCGACCGATGCGGAAGCGGCGATGTGGCGCCTGCTCAGAGACCGCCGCATGTCGGCGTACAAGTTTCGCCGGCAGGTCCCGTTCGGAAACTACATCCTCGACTTCGTCTGCTTCGACAAGCGTCTCGTGATCGAAATTGACGGAAGCCAGCATGCAGAATCACGAGGCGATGTGGCTCGTGACGCGGCTCTGTCCACTGAAGGCTTTGCCATCGCCCGCTATTGGAACAATGACGTGCTTCAGCAGTCCACTTCCGTGTTGGAGGATATCCTTGCAAAGCTCGGCGCGCGGTAAGATACCCCTCACCCGTCGCCTCACTGCGTGAGGCGCCACCCTCTCCCACAAGGGGGGAGGGGAAGAATCGCGTCCATGACGAAGAGACCATGACCCCCTCCCGCATTCATCGCCTGACGCTGACGCATTTTCGCAATTATCGGGCGGCGGGGCTCGAGACGGCGGCTGACATGGTGGCGCTGGTCGGGCCGAACGGGGCAGGCAAGACCAATTGCATCGAGGCGATCTCGTTCCTGTCGCCGGGGCGGGGCCTGCGCCGCGCGACGCTGGAAGACGTCGCCGACAACCAGGGCGACGGCTCATGGGCGGTGTCGGCGCAGGTCGAGGGCGCGCTGGGGCTTGCGACGCTCGGCACCGGCATCGACGCGCCGCGCGCTGACAGCTCGGTGAGCCGGCGCTGCCGCATCGACCGCGAGCCGGTGGGTTCTGCCAGCGCCTTCGGCGACCACATCCGCATGGTGTGGCTGACGCCGTCGATGGACGGGCTGTTCATGGGCGCAGCCTCCGAACGGCGGCGCTTCTTCGACCGCCTCGTGCTCGCGATCGACAGCGAGCATTCCAGCCGCATCAACGCGCTCGAGCGCTCGCTGCGCTCGCGCAACCGTCTGCTGGAGACGCGCAATTACGACGACCATTGGTGTGACGCGATCGAGCGCGAGACCGCGGAGCTCGCCGTCGCGGTGGCGGCAACGCGCGGCCAGACCGCGGCAAGGCTCACCGGCATGCTCAACGCGCGCGCGCAGGAATCCGCCTTTCCCTCGGCGCAGATCGCGCTCGACGGCTGGATGGAGAACGCACTGCTGACGGAGACCGCGACCTCGGTCGAGGATCGCTACCGCCAGATCCTGCGCGACAACCGCCCGCGCGATGCCATCGCCGGCCGCACCACCGACGGCCCGCATCTCACCGACCTGCAGGTCGTCTATGCGCCCAAGAGCATGCCGGCGCGCGATGCCTCCACCGGCGAGCAGAAGGCGCTCCTGATCGGCCTCGTGCTGGCACATGCGACGCTGGTCGCCGAGATGACCGGCATCGTGCCGCTGCTGCTGCTCGACGAGGTGGTCGCGCATCTCGATCCGAGCCGCCGTGCGGCGCTGTTCGAGGAGCTGAAGAAGCTCGGCGCGCAGGTGTGGCTGACCGGTGCGGATCCTGCCGCGTTCGCCGAGATCGGCGCGGGCGGCGAAGTCTTTGACGTCGAGAGCGGACGAGTCTCGGCGCGAAGGTAGGCCGCCACATTGAACCCGCCCGTTTCAGGCCGCGACTAGCTGCATGTGGCTGCCAGAGGCGGCCATCGCGCAGGATTTCAGACGCGCGCGATATCCTTGGAGCATGAGCATGGCGACGGTGGGGCGTGGGGCGCAAGCTCCGGCACAATGGCAGCTTGTTGCGTGCGGCCTCGCTCTCTTCGCGAGCTGCCTGCTCGCGGCCAGCGCCGGCGCCTTCGTGTCGAATCTGCCGCCGCTGTTCTCGGCCGCGCTCACGCTCGATCCCGCTGCCAGGCTGCCTGCGCCGACCCGCTACAGCTATCGCGGGATCCACACCACCGTGATGCCCGGCATTGAAGAGCCGCTCCGGACCAGGCTCGAAGCCCGCGTGCCCGCAGCGCTCGGCGACGTCCTCGCCTTCTATCGAACCGAGCTTCGAAAGCTCGGTTGGCAGGAACGGCAGGAAGACGCGATGGTCACCGCCGATCGCGCGCGCCTCGCCTTCGTCTCCCCGATCGGGCCGGCAACGCTGGAGCTCGATCGCAATGGCGGCAGCACCGCGGTGCATCTCGTGCAGAAGAATTCCGATGTCGCGACCCGGGCAAACGTCCTGCCCGAACCCGGCCAGGCGAAGCTGGTGTTCAGCAACATCGGCGAGAACGAAGCCGTGCTCGAGATCAGCGAGCGGACCATCCCGCGCCCCGCCGGCGCCAACGCCGTCGCGCTGGACCTCGTGCCCGGCAAATATCCCTACGCACTGAGCGTGCCGGGCCGTCCGGCCACCACGAACATGCTCACCGTCACGGCTGGCGATACCTGGGAGCTCACGGTCGGACGCGACGGAGAGGCGTGGCCGCCGCTCCAGCTGTATTGAGACCTGCCTGCGCACACCGCGCAGCTCCTGCGCCGCCCGTTGAACCTGGCCGGTTCCTGCAGCGACTTCTTGTCCGAGGCCGCGCCGATGGTGTCGCCGCCTGCAATTGCGCGGACATGAAGCCGCGCCCAAATCCGGAGCTTTGACGATGCCGATGATCCGGCGCGGGGCGCAAGCCCCGGCAAGATGGCTGCTGCTTGCCTGCGGCATTCTCGCGATGGCGAGCGCCCCACATCCCGCGAGCGCAGCCGACGAAGGCATCGTCGACGTCCATACCCTGCCGCGGCTGGACGGCGCGGTGGAGGATACCTCGCGCCCGGACACCTACCGTGTGACGTACACCGTGCCGACCGGGGTTGCCGCCGCGTCGGAAGCGACGAAGAAGCTGCTGAGCGCGGACGGCTGGGTGCCCTATGTGTATCCGCTGGATGAGAAGAGCGCCGCGTTGACCTTCAAGAAGGGACGGCAGGGGGTGCGCGTCTCCTTCACGCAGGCGCGCGGGCGCCCCGATCAATCCGCGGTGTTCTACACGCCGAACCGGATCTATGCGAACGTACCCTTTCCGGACGGCGCGACGGACCTCGTGTTCGACGAGACCCGGCCCTATCTCGGCTGCATCGCGCCCGGCGCGCTCGATGCGACGTCGGAGTTCTTCGCGAAGGAAATGGCGGCGATCGGCTGGCGCAAGCTCACGCCCGAGACGGCGGCGCGCTGGCCGAACGCCAATCTCGGCGAGACGGTGCCGAACGGCGTGCGCACGTTCTACGACCACCCCGATCGCGACGCGACGCACCTCTACCAGAAGCCGGTGATGCTGACCTTGATGCGCCGCGACGACGGCCGCACCCATGTCGAGATCAGGGTGGCGCCGTTCGCGCTGCCCCCAGAGCTCGAGGCCGACGACGACATGGCCGGGCTGCCGCGGCCCAAGCCGACCAAATCGGCAAGGAGTCTCGGCAGCGCGAGCTCCAACAAGCGCGAGATGTCGGCGGCCGCGATGGCCGAGCTGCCTGCCGTGCTCGCCTTCTATCGTCGCGAGCTCGCCGCACGTGGTTGGCAGGAGGATGGCAGCGCGCCCCTCGCACCCGGCGACGAGGTCGCGATCAGGATTTCCTCGGCAGAGGAAACCGCCGTGCTGCGGCTCGGCCGCAAATACGATTTCACCATGATCAGCCTGACCGCGCAGGTGAAGGACTCCGCGCTTGCCGCCCGCGCCAAGGCGAAGAAGGAGGCCGACGAAAAATTCCTTGGCGATGCGTTGGGCGCGGCCCAGCAGCTCATTGCCGCTGATGAGGCCCGGCGCAAGGCGCACGCGACCTCCCTGTCCGATGCGCCGCTCAATGCGCGCGCCGACAGCAGGATGCCGGTGCCGCTGCCCGAGACCGCCGAGGGCGTGACGTTCGAGGGCGGCGACGGCCGGCTCGAATTCTCGTCCACGTCGACCGTGAAGGCGCTCAGCACGTTCTACCGCACGACGCTGAAGAGCTCGGGCTGGAAGGAGCAGCCCTCCGTCATCAACCAGCCCAACATGGCGGTGATGACGTTCTCCAGGGGCGGCAAGTCGATCTCGATGACCGTGATGCAGATGGGTCCGAAGGTGAATGTCCGCGCCAATGGATCGGGCCTGGTGACGGAAGCGGCCAAGCCTGCGCCCGGCGCAGAGGTGGAGGTGCAGGCCAAATCGTCCGAGCCGCTCAAGCCCGATCCCGACTCCCAACTGCCCGTGCCGACACAGCGTTCGTCGAAATCGTTCGCCACCACAAAGATGCCGGGCAACGAGGCGCCGTTCCGCCGCGAGCTGACGGCCAGCATCCCGGCACCGCTCGGCGACGTCCTCGCCTTCTACCGTGCGGAGCTGTCCAGGCTCGGCTGGCAGGAGAAGACCGACGGCGCGACTGTGTCCGCAGAACGCGCGCAGATCGACTTCACCTCGCCACAAGGCCCGGCTGTGCTCAAGCTCGGCCGCGCCAAGGGCGAGACCACGGTCAATCTGGCGCAGAAGAATTCGGATGCCGCGGCCAAGGCCGACATCATGCCGAAGGCAGGCCAGGCGCGGCTTATGCTCGGAAACATGGGATCCAGCGAAGCCTCGCTGACGATCAACAAGCAGACGGTGAAGATCGCGGCCGGCGCCGGCGGCCCGCAATCGCCGAAAGGCCCGATGCTCGACCTGCCGCCCGGCAAGTACCAATACGCGCTGCGCCTGCCTGGACGCCCGGCCCGCACCGAAGCGCTGACCATTGCCGCCGGCGAGACCTGGGGCCTCCTGGTGGGGCCAAGCGGGGACGCGCTGCCGCTTCAGATGTACTGAGGCTGCACCAAGCCGGTGCGCTCCCTCTCCCACCGGCAGGCGGGAGAGGAAGCACCGAGCCGGTGGCCCGACCAACTTCACCAAGACCCCGGAACCACCGTTCCCGACCCGCAAAATCCACGTCCTGCAAGACCCGACACGAGCCCTCGAATCGCGCTTTTTGCAGTGCCGGAAATCGCCCTTCAAAAGCCTTGAAAATCGGCCTAAAAACCCCATCTGTTCAAAGGGTTGCCGGGAGATACTTTGCGCTAGGCGCAAGCGTTCTTTCGTGGCACAAATAGCCCCGCAAATCAGCGCCTTTTGCGCCGCTGATTCGGGCGACATCTCGAAGGCCTCTCATGACAGAACCTGCTCGGCAGCCCGCTGCCGAAAACGAGCCCTCCACCGCGAGCGAATACGGGGCGGAATCGATCCGCGTGCTCAAGGGTCTGGACGCCGTCCGCAAGCGCCCGGGCATGTATATCGGCGACACCGATGACGGCTCGGGCCTGCACCACATGGTCTACGAGGTCGTCGACAACGCGATCGACGAAGCGCTCGCGGGCCATGCCACGCGAGTCGAAGTGATCCTCAATTCCGACAATTCCGTCACCGTGCGCGATGACGGCCGCGGCATTCCCGTCGACATCCACAAGGGCGAAGGCATCTCGGCGGCCGAGGTCATCATGACCCAGCTGCACGCCGGCGGTAAGTTCGACCAGAACTCCTACAAGGTCTCCGGCGGTCTGCACGGCGTCGGCGTCTCCGTCGTCAACGCGCTGTCGAGCAAGCTCGGCCTGCGCATCTGGCGCGACAACAAGGAGCACTATATCGAGTTCGCCCATGGCGATGCCGTCGCACCGCTGAAGGTGGTCGGCGACGCGCCGGGCAGGCGCGGCACCGAGGTGACGTTCCTGGCCTCGACCGAGACGTTCAAGAACATCGAATACGATTTTGCCACGCTCGAGCACCGCCTGCGCGAGCTCGCCTTCCTCAATTCCGGCGTCAACATCGTCCTCTCCGACATGCGTCATGCGGTCGAGAAGCGCGAGGAGATGCACTATTCCGGCGGCGTCGAGGAATTCGTCAAATATCTCGACCGCAACAAGAAGGCGATCGTGCCGGCGCCGATCATGGTGCGCTCGGAAGCCAACGGCATCGGCGTCGAGGCCGCGCTGTGGTGGAACGACAGCTACCACGAGAACGTGCTGTGCTTCACCAACAACATCCCGCAGCGGGACGGCGGCACCCATCTCGCCGGCTTCCGCGGCGCGCTGACGCGCCAGGTCAACGGCTATGCCGAGGCCAACGCCAAGAAGGAAAAGATCGCGCTGACCGGCGATGACTGCCGCGAAGGTCTCACCGCCGTTCTGTCGGTGAAGGTGCCCGATCCGAAATTCTCGTCGCAGACCAAGGACAAGCTGGTGTCCTCGGAAGTGCGTCCCGTGGTCGAGAACGTCCTCAACGAGGCGCTTCAGGCCTGGTTCGAGGAGCACCCCTCCGAAGCCAGGATGATCGTCGGCAAGGTGATCCAGGCAGCCGCGGCCCGCGAAGCCGCGCGAAAAGCGCGCGAGCTGACCCGCAAGAGCCCGCTTTCCGTCTCCTCGCTGCCCGGCAAGCTCGCCGACTGCCAGGAAAAGGATCCGGCCAAGTCCGAACTCTTCATCGTCGAGGGCGACTCGGCAGGCGGCAGCGCCAAGCAGGGCCGCAACCGCGAATTCCAGGCGGTGCTGCCGCTGCGCGGCAAGATCCTCAACGTCGAACGCGTCCGTCCCGACAAGATGCTCTCGTCGGAGCAGATCGGCACGTTGATCACCGCGCTCGGCACCGGCATCAGCGACGAATTCTCGATCGAGAAGCTGCGCTATCACAAGATCATCGTGATGACGGACGCCGACGTCGACGGCGCCCACATCCGCACGCTGCTGCTCACCTTCTTCTATCGCCAGATGCGCGAAATCATCGACGGCGGCTATCTCTATATCGCCCAGCCGCCGCTCTACAAGGTCAGCAGAGGCAAGTCCGAGCAGTACCTGAAGGACGAACGGGCACTGGAAGACTATCTGATCGACACCGGACTTGACGACTGCGTCTTCGTTCCCGGCACCGGCGGCGATCGCACCGGCCGCGATCTGCGTTCGCTGGTCGACGATGCCCGCTCCGTCCGCGGCGTCTTGCGCAATCTGCACAGCCGCTACAACCGCAAGGTGATCGAGCAGGCCGCCATCACCGGCGTGCTGAACAAGGCGATCTACGGCGATCCGGAGAAGGCTGCGGCGGCCGCGCAATACATCGCGAGCCGGCTGGACAACCAGGCGGAGGAGGTCGAGCGCGGCTGGGTCGGGCAATATGTGGAAGGCCAGGGCTTCCAGTTCGAGCGCACCGTGCGCGGCGTCAAGGAAGCCGCTGTCATCGACGCCGCCTTCCTGGGGTCCGCGGAGGCGCGCAAGCTCGACGAGTACACAGTGAAGCTTCAGGACGTCTATGCCCGCCCCGGCAAGCTGCGGCGGAAGGACGTCGAGCACATGGTCTACGGTCCGGTCGATCTGTTCGAGGCCGTCACCGACGCCGGCCGCAAGGGCGTCACGCTGCAGCGCTACAAAGGTCTCGGCGAGATGAACCCGGAGCAGCTCTGGGAGACCACGCTCAACACCGACGCGCGTTCGCTGCTCCAGGTGAAGGTCAAGGAGGTCGACGAGGCCGACGACATCTTCACCAAGCTGATGGGCGACGTGGTCGAGCCGCGCCGCGACTTCATCCAGGAGCATTCGCTCAGCGCGACGATCGATATCTGAGGCCTTTGGAATTGGATGGTCGTCATGCCCGGGCTTGTCCCGGGCATCCATGTTCTTCAATCCGCGCGGCAAGGCGTGGATGGCCGGGACAAGCCCGGCCATGACGATGTGGGTGCACCCCGGCTGAACCTCACCTCCCGCCACGGCGACGAAGTGGCATGAACCCGCAGCGCCAGTTCCGGCCGGGAAGCGCCACGTCATGACCATCTCCGCAGCGACCAGCTCCACCCCGCCCTCCCGCCGTCTCGGCGTGATCGGCAGCATCGTCGGGGTGCTGGCACTGATCGCAGCCGTCCTGCCGCACTGGGTCGTGCCGGTGCTCTATCCCCCGCCGCCGGCTGACAAGGTGATTGTCGACACCGGTCACCGCCTGAAGGACCGCCTGATCGCGCGTGTCAAAGGCGTCGAATATCAGGCGCCGCCGCGCGAGAAATCGACGGGAAACCAGTTGAGGGAGGCATCCTCCATCGGCGCGATCTCGCTCGGCCTGCTCGCCATCCTGCTGTCGGTTCTCGCCCTGGTGTTTCGCGAAGAGAGGCTGCTGGCCGGCGTGGCAGCCACACTGGGGGCCGGCGCCATCGCCGTCGAGATCTCCTTCCTGGCGATGGGCGTCTTGATGCTGATCGTGATCCTTTATGTGGTGGCGAATATCATCGGCTTGTTCTAAACGCCGGTGCAGCGGGCCTCTTCGGCCCAGCAGCGAGCCACGGCCGTGACAAGTGCAGAATTGCTACCCTGCTCAATTCTCGGTAGTTTCCGCCTCCGAAGCAGCCCACCCACCACGACAGGACAGCGAGAGACCAAGTGGCGCCCATCCAATACATCGTCGAGGGCGGTCACCGGCTCTCGGGCTCGATCGAGCCGTCCGGCAACAAGAACTCGGCGCTGCCCATCATCGCCGCCGCGCTGCTCACCGAGCATCCGGTGACGCTCCACAACGTGCCGCGGATCCGCGACACTGAGACGCTGGTCGAGCTGATCCGCTCGGTCGGCGCATCCGCGGAATGGACCGCCCGCAATACGCTGGTGATTCACGCCAAGAGCATCCGCGCCGCCGATCTCGACCCCGAGCTCTGCGTGCGCATTCGCGCCTCGATCCTGCTCGCGGGGCCCCTGCTCGCGCGCTGCGGCGAGCTGATGCTGCCGCCGCCCGGTGGCGACGTCATCGGCCGGCGCCGGCTCGACACCCATGTGCTGGCGCTGGAGCAGCTGGGGGCAAAGGTCACCGCGACCGACCGGCTGGAATTCCGTGCACCGAAGCTGACCGGGGCGGACGTGTTCCTGGACGAGCCCAGCGTCACCGCGACAGAGAATGCGCTGGTCGCGGCGGTCGCCGCCGACGGCGTCACCTATTTGCGCAACGCGGCCTCCGAGCCGCATGTGCAGGACCTCGCCAATTTCCTGGTCGCGCTCGGCGCCAGGATCGAAGGCATCGGCACCAACACCATGATCGTGCACGGGCCGGCGACGACGCTGGGGGAAACGACTTACCGGATCCAGCCCGACCACATCGAGGTCGGCTCGCTGATCGGCCTTGCCGCGGTGACGCGCTCGCCGCTGCGCATCACGCGCGCCGGCATCGAGCATCTGCGCTCGATCCGCATGGGTTTCGAGCGGCTCGGCATCGTCTGCCGCGTCGAGGGCGACGATCTCATCGTGCCCTCGAACCAGACGCTAAAGATCCAGGACGATTTCGGCGGCCATGTGCCCAAGCTGGAGGACCAGCCCTGGCCGGCGTTCCCGGCCGACCTGATGTCGATCGCGATCGTCACCGCCACGCAATGCGAGGGCGTGATCCTGATGTTCGAGAAGATGTTCGAATCGCGAATGTTCTTCGTCGACAAGCTGATCGCGATGGGCGCCCGCATCGTATTGTGCGACCCGCACCGCGCTATCATCGCCGGCCCCAGCCGCCTGCACGGCGCGACGATGACGTCGCCGGACATTCGCGCCGGCATGGCGATGCTGCTCGCCGCGGTGTGCGCCGAGGGCACCTCCACCATCAACAACGCCGATCAGATCGAGCGCGGCTATGAGCGCATCGAGGAACGGCTGAACGCGCTTGGGGCGAGGATCACGCGCGTGCCGGCGCGTAGCTGAAGCGCGATGCGATCGAGGACGGATCGTCATCGCGCTGTGGGTGGTCGTTCGAGCATGGTTCTTTCGGACGACCGCTGCGCGCTCTTCCGGATCGTGCTCAGCCCACCATCCTATTTTGGCGGGTTCGCGTCGAACGCCTGTTTGCAGGCCGCGGACAAGCTCGCGTAATTGTCCCCGAGGCATTTGCGAATGCGGCCGCCGCCCGGCATCGTTCCCGCGCAGAGGCGCGAATAGTCCGCCTTGCAGGCCTGCTTTGCCTCGCTCCGCGCGTCCTGCGCGGAAGCTTGCGAAAGAAACAGCACCAGAAGTGCGATCAAGCTCGCGGCCGCAAGAGCCGCACGCACATAGACGGGAGCCCGCTGCGAGAAACTCACCGCCGGTCCGCTTGCCGCCCTGCCAAATCGTTGCACCATGTCATCTCCACCAATTCGCAGACATCGATGTAGGTGATACGCCTGGACGGACCGAATCCCTCGTTCACCCTGCCAGACTCAGCGAAAATAGCCGCCGACGAGTTGGCGGCGTCCTTTCGGTGAAATTCGCTCCAGCATCTCGACGAAGGTTGCGACGACGAGGTCACCTATCTTCAGCCGCTTGTCGCGGGCGTCCTTCACGGCCGCTTCCAGCTCGGCCCTGTCTAGATTCGTCTGTGCCGCGGTCTTCATGGCCTTCATCAGCGCATGCCGGTACTCGGTCTGGAGAGGCAGCAGTTCGGCCTCCTTGCCCTGATAGATGCTCCACAGGATCTCTGCGTCTTCCTTCGGCAATCTCTCGGCCACACGCTCGATCATCCGGAGCGGCAGGCCCGCGCCCGGCACGAGGCCGCCGGGCTGCAGCCATTGCACCGAGACATAGGTGAGCAGGATGACGTTGAGGCAGAGCGACAGCAGCACGAGCGCTCGCAAAGGAGTGGACGATTCTCGCCAGAACTTCATTGCACCGATCCAAAACCGATTGCGTAGACGTCGAAGACGCCGCTCACGACGGACAAGGGGTCCGACGACGGATGAACATAGGGAATCGCGCCCGCCAGCCACACGCCCACCATCACGGAGCAGGCGAGACTTGCGGCGGGAACGAGAGCCGGCCAGCGCAGCAGGCGGCGATGCCATGGCGGCCGATGCTGCTGCGGCATCGCGGCCAGTCTTTGCAGCACAAGCAAGCTTGAACGATCCGCCCTTTCCGTCTCGATCTCCGGGGCGACCGCAAGGAGGCGGTCGAGGTGCGCCTGCCGATCCAGGACGGCAGCCCCTTCCGCACTCGCCGCAAGTCGCCGCGCGGCCTCACGCGTTGCCGCGGGCCAGCGCTCGACATCGCCTCCCCACGTCTCGGCCAATCGTCTGAACTGATCGGGCGTCATGCGTAGCTCCCCGTGTCCTGTATTTTCTGAACATTTGCCTTGAGCGCCGTGCGGGCGCGGCCCAGCAGCGATTCGAACGCCTTGGCGCTGAGGTTCATCGCCTTCGCCGCCTCCTCGCCGCTCAATCCCTCCATGTGGAAGAGCGCGATCGCGCCGCGCTGACGGTCCGACAGTCCGAGCATTGCGCGGTTGAGAAGGCGGAATTCCTCATCGGCGATCAGCCGCTCGACCGCGTGCGGCCCCGTATCGGGCACATCACCAGCCGCATCGAGCGGCTGGAACGTACGGCGCCTCGTGCGGTCGAACGTCAGGTTGAGGACGATGCGGTAGAGCCAGGTCGTGAATTTCGCAACCTGCGGATCGAACGAAGCCGCGTGAGTCCAGACGCGCATGAACGCCTCCTGGCCGATGTCATCGGCCTCGACCGGATCGCGGACGATCCGCTCCGCGACCCGCAGCGCCCGCGGCATGTGACGCCGCATGAGGATACGAAACGCATGCTGCCGCCGCGCCGAAACCTCCACCATCAAGGCCTCGTCCGATGGCTCTTCCATCATCTCGATCTGTTGCCCTGGCCTGCGGCCATCGTTGCTGCGGAGTGCGCGCCGGTCCCGGCCGGGAGAGATATGCCGCATTGCCGGGACGCACCGCCGCTTCAATTGAGGCACCTGCGGCAACAAGCCGCGATCGCCCCGGTCAAAAGCGCCAATACACGCCGGCTCGAACGGTATGCGTATCGAGCGTGGATTCGCGCTCACCGAAAGCGGTCGCCCCGACCGTCTGTGCTCCGAGCGTCTTTGATCCGTAATTGTCATAGAGATATTCGAGCCGGAGCGACGCCGGCCGGGCGAAGCGGAATTCCGCGCCCGCTCCGATCGACCAGCCGATTCGGGTGTCGCTCCAGTTCGCAACCGTGCCGCTCGCATTGTCGAACGCCTTGCTCTCGACGCCTGCGATTGCAAGGCCGCCGCTGGCGAACAGCAGCGTCCGGTCGAAAGCGTAGCCGATGCGCCCACGCAGATGGCTATTCCAGTTGACGGCGGATTGTAGCTGCGTGACGGCGGGGGTCGGCGCAAAGCCGATATCGATGGTCGCGCGCGCATCGACGAAGTTCACATCGCCCTCGATGCCGGCGACGATCCGGCCCCATTGCGCGGAGAAGCCGGCCGTGGCGCCTACCGTGGCTCCCTTCGGATCCATGAAGTGAAATTCACCGGTGGCCGGAAACGAGACCTCGGAGCGGCCCGACAGATAGCCGGCCTGGACGCCGAAATAGGGCCCGGCCCAGCTCAAGAGAGCCGCTGACGCGGCCTGGGCTTGCGGTGGGGGTGAGACAGGCAGCCGCAGATCGGCCGCCGCGACTTGGCCAGCACCCACGACAGAACCGATGATCACCGCGGCGAGCGTCAGTCCAAATCGCGCTGTCATGCTCAAATTCCCAATCTGAGACCGGCGGAAGTTCGCCGCACATGACGAATACGGCGCAAGCCACACTTTCCTTCGCTCAGCGCGCGCTTTTTTTCCGGCGGGACCCCACCCACCTCGTTCCTTTGCCGTTACTTCGCCAATCGGGGCTGCTATGCCCCCTGCCATGACTGATCTTGTGGATACCAAACAGCCGTACCGGGCACGCTCGGATGCGCCGCCAAACCATCTCGCGCAAGAATTCGTCGAGACGCTGCGCCTCGCCGTGCCGTTGATGCTGACGCAGCTCGGGCAGATCGCGATGATCACCACCGATCTCGCGATGATCGGGCGGCTCGGCGAGGATGCGGTGGCCGCGGCGGCGCTGGCCCATACGGTCTATTTCGTCAGCTTCACCTTCGGGCTCGGATTGACGTCCGCCGTGTCGCCGCTGGTGGCACAGGCGTTCGGCGCCGGCGACGTCAGGCTGATCCGCCGCTCCTTGCGCGTCGGGCTTTGGGTCGCGCTGCTGATCTCGCTGCCGATGATGGCTTCGCCGCTCTATGGCGAGCAGATCCTGCTCGCGCTCGGACAGGCGCCGCATTCGGCCAGCCTCGCCCAACACTACCTGAATGGACTTGCCTGGGGCATTGCACCGGCGCTCGGCTTCATCGCCCTGCGTGGCATGATGAGCGCGGTGAACCGGCCGCAGGCGCCATTGTGGATCACGGTCGCGGCGATTCCCGTCAATGCCGCGCTGGTCTATGCCCTGATCCACGGCCTGTTCGGCCTGCCGGAGCTCGGCCTGTTCGGCGCGGGGCTCGCGACCACGCTGGTCAATCTCGGCACCTTCATCGCGGCACTCGCCATCGCCGGGCTGCGCAAGCCGTTTGCGGACTACCGTCCGCTCGCCCGTCTGTGGCGGATCGACTGGCCCTTGATGCGCCAGCTCATTGCGATCGGCGCGCCGATCTCGTTTTCGCTGTTGCTGGAATATGGCCTGTTCTCATCGGCGGCACTGCTGATGGGACTGATCTCGACCGCCGCGATTGCCGCGCACCAGATCGCGCTCCAGGTCACGGCCGTGCTGTTCATGGTGCCGCTCGGCATCGGCATGGCGGCGACGGTGCGGGTCGGCCATGCCTTCGGCCGCGGTGATGCCGCGGCCGTGAAGCGTGCAGGGCTCGCTGCAGCCGTGCTCGGCGTCGCGCTGGTGTCCGCGCTGACGATCGCCATCATCATCGGGCGCTACCAGCTCGGCCGGCTGTTCTTCGGCGCCGGCAGCGAAAGCGCGGCCACCGTCGAACTGACCGCGACACTGCTGGTGGTCGGCGCCACCTTCTTCATCGCCGACGGCCTCCAGACCATCATGGGCGGCGCGCTGCGCGGCATCAACGACACCAGGATGACGCTGCTGTTCGCGGCGATCGGCTATTGGGGCATCGCCTTTCCCATCGCCTGGGTGCTGGCGTTCAATGCCGGGCTCGGCGCGGTCGGAGTCTGGATCGGATTCTCGATCGGCACGTTCGTCTATGCCGGCCTGCTGATCTTGCGCTTCCGGATGCTGACGCGCAGATTGGCGGGATGATCGGGATGGTCCGCGAAGTCACGCCGGAGGTCGACGCCAGTGCAGTGCTGGCCGGCGCCCAGTTCATCGACGCGTTTCGCGTGGAAGTCGGCGCGGCGGCTGTGAACGCCCGCGAGGCCTGCACCAGGATGGTGCTGGACGGGCCACGCTGGATCGACGCGCTGCTGCGCCTGCGCAACATTCTGGTGAGGCCGTTCGGGCTGAAGACATCGGGCGAGGGCGCGCCGGCGCCCGGCGGCATGATCGGTCTGTTTCCGGTGCTGGGTGAAACGCCCGAGCGGCTGGTCGCGGGCTTCGACGATTCTCACCTCGACTTCCGCATCGTGGTCGACGTGGAGGGCAATGCCGCGAGCCGTCGGGTGACCTCGACGACGCTGGTGCGGACACATAACCTGCTCGGACGGACCTATCTCATCCTCATCATGCCTTTTCACAAGCTGGTGGTCCGCAGCATGATGGGACGGATCGTGGAGCCGGCGCGATGACCTTGTCAGTCGATCTCTTCTTCTCCTTCCGCAGCCCCTACAGCTATCTGGCGCTGCCCAAGACGCTGAAGCTCGTCGAAGACTATGATCTCGCGGTGAACCTGCGTCCCGTCTATCCGCTCGCGGTGCGCGTGCCCGGCTTCTTCAAGAAAGCCAACCCGCAGTTCGCACGCTACGTTGTCCGCGATTCCACCCGCGTGGCGGAATACGAGGGCATTCCGTTCCGCTTTCCCCGGCCCGACCCGATCGTGCAGAACATGACGACGCTGGAGGTCGCGGCCGAGCAGCCCTACATCCATCGCCTGACCCGGCTGGGCGCCATGGCGCAGCTCGAAGGCCGCTCGCTCGTGTTCACCTCCGCGATCGCGCGCGTACTATGGGACGGCTCAGTGGCAGGATGGAACGAAGGCGACCACCTCGCACGCGCCGCCGCGGCGGCCGGCTTCGATCTCGCCGCCATGGATGCCGCGATCACCGCCGATCCGGACCGCTACGAGCGGGTGATTGCGGAGAACGAGAAGGACCACGCGGCCTCAGGCCATTGGGGCGTGCCGACCTTCGTGTTCGAGAACGAGCCGTTCTTCGGCCAGGACCGCATCGATCTCCTGGTCTGGCGCATGCAGGGCAAGGGGTTGGCGAAGCGGTAGCTCACCCTGCTACCCGCGCAGACTTGCCCGCGGCCGCCTCCGACCACTCCCCGACGACGCGATCGAGATCGCACAGATTCTGGTGCATCTGCTCCAGCGAGAAACCGAGTGCGAAGAAGCGCTCGGCGGTGTCGCCGGGCTGGCCGCGAATCAGGCCGTCATGGCGTACAGACGCGACCGCCTCGGCGTAATGCTGGAGCGCGACGTGGACGGGATGGATCGGCGGCGCGCCCGCGCCTTCGCGCAAGGCCGCCGCGGCCGAACGCAGGAAACGCGCGATCACGGTCGAGACTTCCGCCAGCGGGCCTGCGAGCCGCGTCTGCACGTCGGCGGGCAGCGGCACCACGGTGGCCCGGCCGATCATCACGACGTCATGGCGCAGCCGCAGGATGGTTCGCAGCAAGGGACCCGTGTCCGGGCCGCTCGACAGGCGCGCGGCGCGCTCGCGTTCGGCCTCGGAGCCGATCGCGTTGAGGCTGACCATGGCGGTGCCGATGCCGTCCTGGATCCGGTGCAGCGCGTCGTTGTCGCGGCCGCGCGTGAGGCCCGCGAGCAGCTCGGTGAAAGCATCCGCGATCAATTCGAGCAGCGTCGCCGCGGAGGCGCGGATCTGCCGCACTGCGCGCGAGGGCAGCACCAGGAACGAAACGAGCAGCCCCGTAACGGCGCCGACCGCGACCTCGCTGACCCGATCGATCGCCGAGGTCATGGGATCGGAGTGGTGCATGGTCGGGACCAGGAGCACGATCACCGCGGTGACCGTGGCCGCGCTGAGGCTCGGATTGATCGCGGCGATGAAGGCGAGCGGGGCGACGGAGAGAACCAGAAGCCCCAGCAGACCGGCTTCGCTGGAATAAGGGATCAGGATCGCAATGGCGCCGCCATAGACGGCGCCGCCGATGGTGCCGAGCATGTAGTCGCGCGTTGCCTTCAGCGAGCGGCCGACACTCATCTGGGTCACGATCAGGGAGGTCAGCACCGCCCAGAGTGGCAGCAACAGATGCAGCGCGGTCGCGATCGCATAGGCCGCGGCCGCGGCCACCGTGACCCGGATCGCCAGCCCCAATTGCGTCCGCCGCGACCTGATATGGTCGAACAGCTCATTTTTGAGTGCCATCGAAGTCCCGGTCCGATCCTGGAAGCCAAGCAAAAGCATGGCTGATGCCCGCAGCCCCAAGGCCGCTTGAAAGGCCAAATCAGCCCGCCTAACTTGCGCGCCAAAACGAGGAAACACGATGGCCCACGAAACCGCAACGCTCGCCGCCTATGTCTTCAACCTGAAATACCAGGATATTCCGGCGGAAGTGCTGGATCGCGCAAAAGTGCTGACGCTGGACTTCCTCGGCAGCGCGATCCGGGCGCGACGCGAGGCCGAATCGACCCCGTCGATGCTGAAAATGCTGGAGGCGCTGGCGCTCGACACCAAGGGCGAATCGACCGTATTCGGCGACAGCAAGACCTGGACGCCGGCGGTCGCGGCGCTGCTCAACGGCGCGCTCGGCCATTCCCTCGACTTCGACGACACCCACGCCGATTCCTCGCTGCATCCGAGCGCGCCGGTGGTTCCTGCCGCCTTCGCCGTCGGCGAGATGGTCGGCGCGTCCGGCCGTGACGTGCTGACCGCGATCGTTGCGGGTTATGAGGTCTGCTGCCGGCTCGGCAACGCGCTCGACCCGACCTCGCATTATGCGCGCGGATTCCACCCGACCGCGACGGCCGGCACCTATGGCGCGGCCGCGGCGGCCGGCAAGCTGTTCGGCCTCAGCGAGAAGCAGCTCATCGCCGCGTTCGGAGTCTCCGGCAGCCAGGCCGCGGGCTCGCTGCAATTTCTGGTCAACGGCGCCTGGAACAAGCGCTACCAGGTCGGCGCCGCCGCGATGAACGGCGTGATCGCCGCGACGCTGGCGCGCAACGATTTCGTCGGCGCGACGGAATCGGTCGAGGGCAAGCACGGCCTGCTCGCCGCCTACACCGACGACGCGCATCCGGACAAGGCGGTCGCCGAGCTCGGCAAGACCTACGAGACCATGAAGATCGGCGTGAAGCCGTATCCGAGCTGCCGCTACACCCATGCCGCGATCGACGCGCTGATCGCGATGCGGCGCGAGCACAATCTGACGCCGGATCAGGTCAAGCGCGTCGAGATCGGCCTGCACCGCAACGGCATCACGCTGACCGGGGATGCAGCGACCAAGCGCCAGCCGCGCTCGATCGTCGGCGGCCAGTTCTCGATGTTCTTCACCGGCGCGCTCGCGCTCGACCAGGGCTCTTTCGGCTGGGACGATTACAACCGCCTGGGCGATGCCGCGATCGACGCGCTCGCCGACAAGTTCGACGTGGTGCAGGACGACCGCCTCGAGATCGGCCGCACCCACCCGTTCGGCGCCCGCGTCAGCATCACCACGGACGATGGCGTGCATGAGCGGCTCTATGCCGATCCCTCCGGCGAGCCAAATTCGTTCCCGGACACGCAGGCCATGCAGCAGAAATTCCTGACGCTGGCCCGCCCGGTGCTGAACGCGCGGGCGGAGAAATTCGCGGACGCGATCATGACGCTGGAGCGGTTCGATCGCGTCGCCAAGGCGACGGAGCTGGGGAGGTAGTGGATCTCTTCGCCTCTCCCCGCTTGCGGGGAGAGGCCGGAATCCAAGCTGCGCTTGGATTCCGGGTGAGGGGGATTCTCCGCGAGTCCAATTGTCACCTCCCTTGCGGAAACTCCCCCTCACCCCAACCCTCTCCCCGCAAGCGGGGCGAGGGAGAAGGGACGGGGCGCGTTGCCGCCACCACGTCGCGCACGAGATCGAACACGCCGTCCGCTTCCGGCGGGGCGTTCGGCGAGCGTCCCATGCGCACGATCACCAGCTTCTCCGACGGGATCACGATGGTGTATTGCCCGATCGTGCCCTTGGCGAAGAAGGCATCGCGCGGCCAGCCGTGCTCCACGCGAAACTTCGCGCCAAAACTGTCGCCCTGGTTGGTCCAGAAGCCGGCGCCGATGCCGACCCACGCGTTCGGCGTGGGCGTGGCCGTGTAGCTCACCCACCCCTCAGGGAGGATGCGCTTGCCGCCGGCGACGCCGTCATTGAGATAGAGCTGGCCGAAGCGCGCCCAGTCGCGTGCGGAGGCCAGCATCTCGCTCGATCCTTCGATCGTGCCCGAGCCATCGAGCTGGAGCACGACATGGCGCATGCCGAGCGGCGCGAACAATTCGTGGCGCGCGAAGCGGAGCGCGTCAGCGGGGTTGCCGCCGGTGGCGACGCGGATCAGATGCGAGAGGATGAGGATGTTGCCGTCGTGATAGTTCCACGCCGTGCCCGGCGCGGTCTCGAGCGGGACGGTCTCGGCATAGGCGGCCATGTCGGTCTCCACGAACTTCATCCGGTTGACCGGCTCGAACGCCGAGCCGAGCGAGGCTTGCAGCGAACTGCCGAGCGCAAGGCCAGCGGTGTGGCGAAGCAGCTGATCGACCGAGATGGCGTGACGCGGATCATCGGGATCTTTCCAGGCCGCGACCGGAGCGGGCCCGTCGAGCTTCAGCTCGCCCTGGCGCACCAGCACGCCGATCAAGGCCGAGATCACCGACTTCGTCATGGAGAAGCCGAGCAGCGGCGTCTCAGGTCCAATGCCGTCGGCGTAGCGCTCGGCGATGATGCGACCGGCCTTCATCACGACGATGGCGCGGGTGCGGCGGTGGGGCGGCTGCGCAGGCTCGGTGAAGGCACGGTCGAGCGCGGCGGCAATCTCGGGACTTTGCGGCGGCACGATCGCGGGGCCGGCGATCTCGGGCAACAATGCCGGCCGCCCGTCGTCTGCAGGCGGCTCGACGACGGTAACGCCTGCGCCGTGCTCGAGCGTGCAGCCCAGGCCCTCGCGATAGACGGCGTGGCTGCGGCCGAGGCCGAACAACGTCACCGTGACATCCTTGCGGACGCGGTCGACCCGGTAGTCCATCGCCCAGGTGATCAGGCCGGTCCCGGGCATGGCATCGTTGGTCTCGGCAAAGTTGCGCTCCGGATCGAGTCCGGAGACGAACGTCTCCGCGCAGAGAATGTCCGCAACGAAGCCGGTGGCCACCTTCGGGACGTCGCGGGCACGGGCGGCGCCGAGCGCGATACCGGCAGCGGCGATGGTGGCGGTGAGGAGGACGATCTTGCGGCGGCGGGTCACAGCTTTTCTCTCCGGCTTGGGGGCATGCAGGAAGGAAGCCGGAGCCGGCTGAGGCGCGCTCGCCGGATTTGGAAAATGGCCTGCCGGAAACTGTATCGCGGCTCGCCGATTCTGAAATTGCCTCGATATTACAATAACCTATGAATCAGACCGCATTTACCTTCAGCCGCCGATATTCCGTCGGTGTCACGCCGGTCACGGCCTTGAAGGCGCGGTTGAACGGTCCGAGCGACTGGAAGCCGGCGTCGATGGCGATGGTGATGACGGGGACCGCGGCCTGGGCGGGGTCGGCGAGCGCGGCCTTGGCCTCCTCGATCCGGTGATTGTTCAGGAACACATTGAAGTTGCGATAGCCGAGCTTCTGGTTGATCAGCCGGCGCAGGCGGTACTCGGGAATCTTGAGCCGGCCCGCCAGCACGCCGATGGTGATGTTCTCCTGGCGATAGATGCGCTCGTCCGCCATCAGGCGCATCAGGGCATCGATGAGCTTCCGGTCGGCGGATTCATCGGCCCTCCCGGGTTGGGCCAGAATCGCCGGCGCGGACGTTGACACCGGAAACAGATCGGCGCCGTCGACGCGCATCATCGCATAGGCAATGGCCGCAACGATGCAGGCGAGCACACCGGCATTGATCGTGTTGGCGACATCGCCTGCGCTGCCGGCAACGAGGATCTGAAGCAGCGCATTCAACCCGCCATAGAGCGCGGCGGCACAGACGATGAAGACACGAACATTGCGGCGGCGCTCGACCAGGTCAACCGACCACGAGGCGATCGTCTGCGCCACCGCGAGCGCGATGAAACCGAGCACGATCAAATCGACTGCGATCACGGAGAAGCGCGTGTTCCCGCCGGGTGCGATCCAGAGACACCCGACAAGGCTGAAGGCAGTCACTGCCGCCCAGATCAACCCGTGCCATGATTGCAGGCGAAATTCGTCATCGAACAGCGCGCGCGTGAACAACCAGAACACCACGATGTTGCCAGTCGAGAGCGCAATCAGCGGTGCATGCCACGCCGGGACCAGCGACGATACGCCGATCGAATAGCTCGCCGCATGCGCGGCCGAGCCGAGCGCGAAGGCCGCGCCGAGGCGGGCTGCCAGCACCTTGCGGAAGTCGGAGAGCAATGACGCCGCCAGCACCAGCAACAGCGCGACGCTGGCGGCGCGAAAGGCGAGCTCGGTTGCGGCAAGGGTCATCGGGTGGTGCGATCGGTCGCAGTTGAAGGCCGCCAAACATCGTTGGTTGCGCCAGGTTTTTCAAGGACCATCCGCAGGCCACGCCTAGAGCCACCTCCACCGCTGTCATCGCCCGGCTTGACCGGGCGATCCAGCAATCCGAGACAGCAGTGATGAATCGAGAGGCTGCGGCGTACTGGATCGCCCGCCTTCGCGGGCGATGACAGCGGAGTATGAGGCCTCATTGCGACACGACGTCTTGTCCGGTCTTTGCCGCGACGATGCTGCGAAATCCTGCTACGATCAGACTCACTGAGATACAAAAAGGAGTCCACCCATGAGCTGGCAACCCTCGAACGATCCCGTGCTCGGCGATCCCATGTCCTGCGATGCGCTCGATCTCGTCATCGTGCCGCGGACACGCGATCTCGGCGACGGATTCGCGGTGCGACGGGCGCTGCCGCACGGCAAGCGGCAGATGGTCGGGCCCTTCATCTTCTTCGACCATTTCGGCCCGGTGCAGTTCGTCTCGGGCAAGGGCATGGACGTGCGGCCGCATCCGCATATCGGGCTTGCCACCGTCACCTATCTGTTCGACGGCGCGATCATGCATCGCGACAGCGAGGGCAACGTCCAGGAGATCGCGCCGGGGGCGATGAATCTGATGACGGCCGGCCGCGGCATCGCGCACTCCGAACGCACGCCGGATGCGCAGCGCGCCTCGGGCCAGAAGATGCTGGGATTGCAGAGCTGGATCGCGCTGCCGGCCGGATCGGAAGAGATCGCGCCGTCGTTCCAGCACTACGCCGCGGGCGAACTGCCGATGATCTCCGAGCGTGATTTTACCGCACGCGTGATCGCTGGCTCCTCCTTCGGCATCGCCTCGCCCGTCACGATGGTGTCGCCCTGGTTCTACACCGAGGTCACGGCAGTCGCGGGCGCGACCGTGCCGCTCGATCCTGATCATGAGGAGCGCGCGATTTACGTGGTGGAGGGCGAGGTCGAGATCGCGAACGAACGTTACGAGGGGCCGCGGCTCCTGATCTTCCGGCCCGGCGACCGCATCACCGTGAAGGCGCTCAAGGCGACGCGGATGATGTTTCTCGGCGGCGATGCGCTGGAAGGCCCGCGCCACATCTGGTGGAATTTCGTCTCCTCCAGCAAGGAGCGGATCGAGCAGGCCAAGCAGGACTGGAAAACCGGCCGCTTCGCCGCAGTTCCGCAGGAACACGAGTTCATTCCGCTGCCGGAATAGGCTAATCGGGTTTCCGGCTGCGCCATCCGGCGCGGCCGGTTCATTGCCTGAAGGCCCTGCCTGCGAAAGCCATACCGATGTCCACCATGCTCTCCAGCGACCTGCCCCTGCCCAAGATCGGACGCGGCAAGGTGCGCGATATCTACGCCGTCGACGATGATCGTCTGCTGCTCGTCACCACCGACCGCATCAGCGCCTTCGACGTGGTGATGGCCGAGACCATCCCGATGAAGGGCGCCGTGCTGACGCAGATCAGCGCGTTCTGGTTCAACGAGCTCGAAGGCGTGGTGCCGCATCACATGATCAGCGCGGACACCGACGAGATCGTCGCGGCCGTGCCGACGCTGAAACCGCACCGCGCCGAGATCCTCGGCCGCGCCATGCTGTGCAAGCGAACCACCGTATTCCCGATCGAATGCGTGATCCGCGGCTATCTCTCGGGCTCCGCCTGGAAGGAATATGCCGCGAGCGGCACGCTGGCAGGCGAAAAATTGAAGGCCGGTCTCGTCGAGAGCGAGAAGCTGGAGCCCGCGATCTTCAGCCCTGCGACCAAGGCCGAGAGCGGCCATGACGAGAATATCACCATCGCGAAGATGCGCGAAGTGGTCGGCGACGAGGTCGCCTACACGCTGGAGAGCATGACGCGCGCGATCTACACGCTCGGCGAGGAGCTGGCGCGGGAGCAGGGCATCATCATCGCCGACACCAAGTTCGAGTTCGGCCGCGACAAGGACGGCCGCATCATCCTGATCGACGAGGTGATGACGCCGGATTCCTCGCGCTTCTGGGCGGTGGACGCCTACAAGCCCGGCCAGCCGCAGGCGAGCTTCGACAAGCAGCCGCTCCGCGACTATCTCGACGCAGAACGCCGCGCCGGCCGCTGGAACGGCGACGCCCCGCCACCGCCGCTGCCGGCCAGCGTCGTCGATGCGACCAGCAAACGATATCTGGAAGCGTATCGGCGGGTGACGGGGACAGAGCTGAAGATCTAGCGCGCATCTTTGTCGTCCCGGCGCGACGCGCTCGTCTCAGGCGTCCGACGGTACGATGCGTTTGGCAGGGATCGACCGATGACGCGCTTCATCGCCCGGCCGCGTGATCCGCATCCAGAGCCAGCAGGAGTTCGGCAACACGGTTGGCGGATGCGGTCCATTCCGCGAGCTTGGCATAATTGTCCGTGAACCAGTTGAACGGTCTGGACCACGACGAATGCCGCTGAAGCCTGAACCACTTCGCCCAGCGTCATCATGCCGCCAAGGTATTTGGGGTGGCAAAGCAGGAGACCGACCACCGGCGTCACCAGAAGACCCGTATAAGTGACCAGCGTCATCCGCATTCATTGCCAGCAGTAGATTCGCCAGATCGCAATCACGCCTGCCCACCATGGGCTCCCGTTCAGCGGCTGCCGGATCAGCAGGAGAGACGAACTTGGCTGGCGCGTGGCGCGATGCTCGTCTGCGGCATTGCCGACGAAGATGCCGGCCTTATCGGTTCGGCTCACCGGGCCAAGCAGCATGAGAGAGAATGGCAGCCATCACGCACTAGTGAAAGTTACAGCAGGACAGCCGCTGCCCTTGCGAGTGAACACAAAGGCCGGCAGGTGCGACCAACATTCTACAGCGGAAGAGTTGGCACAGCGCCTGCCTCAGCCGGCCGCATGTCAGCAGGTTCGAGGCAGCATTTTGGTATCCCAGGAGACGCCATATGCAGCTGAAAGATAAAGTCGGACGGTTCGCGGCGACGGGTCGAAGCTGCCAGAACTGGAAAAAGGACCAGGAGTTGGTCATTTCGCTGCTCAACAAGATCTCCATTTCCGACGGTGGTGCTGAGAACATGCTCAAACCGCAGCTGGTCGTGACCGGTCACGCCAGCGAGAGCCTCTACACCTCGATTCTGTATTTCCAAAAGAAGAACTTTCCCGGCACGCCTGACGGTTACATTCGGCCTACAGGTCCGACATTCAAGCGGCTCGTTGAACTGTCGACAAAGGCGGCTGCCAAGCCCGCCCCGCAAAAGGGCCAGTGGGATGCCGTCGCTACTCCTTCCGTCAATGCTGCACTTAGCAAAGGCATCGCCGACGATTTGAAGCTGGATTACGCGGAGGTGGTCGATATCATCCGGGCCACCGTCACGGACGGCATGGTCACCGCATTCGAGCTGGACGACCTGCTCACCATTGCGAACACCTCCAGAACGCTCTCCGCTACTTCGAAAAAGCTCATCAACCTCTTCGTCGGCGACGAACAGAAGAAGTGGCTTGGGATCGGACCGTACGACCTCAATTCGGATCACAAGAAACTCGCCGCAGAAATGGTCTGCGATTTCCTCAAGAACACGAGGACCACGTTCTTTCCGAAGCTCGACCCGCACCGCGTCGGCATAGGTATTCTCAGGCGCATCGCGAAGCCGAGCCTCATCGATCAGGATCAGGGAAGTCTGTGCGGGCCCTCCGCGCTGATGTTCAGCTACGCATCCGATAAGCCAGGGCACTACGCGCGGTTCGCGATCGACCTGTATCAGAAGGGACAGGCGCCTCTTGGCCGCCTGCTAATCAAGCCGGGAAAGGATGTGAGGAACTACACGCCGCCCTGGTCGCTGGACCACGTCGATTGGCTGACGTGCGCCTCCATACGCGATTCAGAGAATTGGTTCCTCGATTTCGACGACACGGGCAGAATCAGCGATCTTGCCGGCGTCACCCTGCCGAGCGAGATGGAGCAATGGTTCCGCAAGGCCGGATACCGGGACGTGCGCGAGAATACCAACATTTCGCGATTCAACAAAGGCATCGCCGATGTAAACGAAGCCAACACCCTGCTCGACAAGGGGTATCGCGTATGCCTCTTCATAAGCGCCAATATGACGGACTATGATGATCAGTCCGATAAAGGCTCCGCGTTCACGATGCACTGGGTCGTGCTGCGCGAGAAGATACAGGTCGCGAACGGGTACGTGAAGGCGAAGGTTTTCTCATGGGGCAATGGAGATTACGAGATCCCGCACCCGAATAAAACCGGCACCATAAAGCCCCTCGCCACCAAGGACTTTCTTATGAATTTTTACGGGTACGTTGCTGCGAAGGCGTGATTGGCGTGAAGCCCTAGCTGATCCCCCCTTCGACGGCCGCGCGTGTGCCGGCCGGCGAAAAAATGCGGGTCGTGAAAGGCGAAGGTAGCGGCACAGAGGCCGGGGGCTACACCCCCGCCATCATCACGTATTTGATCTCGACATATTCTTCCATGCCGTGATGCGAGCCTTCGCGCCCGAGGCCGCTCTCCTTGACGCCGCCGAAGGGCGCGACCTCCGTCGTGATGAGGCCGGTGTTGACGCCGACCATGCCCGACTCCAGCGCCTCGGCAACGCGCCAGACGCGGCCGAGATCGCGGGAATAGAAGTAGGAGGCCAAGCCGAACGGCGAGGCGTTGCACATCGCAATCACATCGGCTTCGTCCTTGAAGCGGATGACAGGTGCGAGCGGACCGAAGGTTTCCTCCTGCGCCACCAGGGAGTCCGGCTTGACGTCGGCCAGCACCGTCGGCTCGAAGAAGGAGCGTCCGAGCTCGCTGCGCTTGCCACCGGTGACGACCTTGGCGCCGCGCTTCACGGCATCGGCGATGTGGCGCTCGACCTTGTCGACGGCCTTCATGTTGATCAGCGGCCCCTGGGTGACGCCGCTCTCGGTGCCGTCGCCGATCTTCATCGCCGCGACCTTCTTCGAGAGCTTCTGCACGAACTCGTCGTAGATCTTGTCCTGGGCGTAGAGGCGGTTGGCGCAGACGCAGGTCTGGCCCATGTTGCGGTATTTCGAGACGATGGCACCTTCGACCGCGGCGTCAATGTCGGCGTCGTCGAACACCACGAACGGCGCATTGCCGCCCAGCTCGAGGCCGAGCCGCTTCACGCCGACCGAAGCCTGCTGATACAGGATCTTGCCGACCGCGGTCGAGCCGGTGAAGCCGACGAAGCGCACGGCCGGATGCTCGCACAACACCTTGCCGATCGGCGGAGCATCGCCGGTGACGATGTTGAAGACGCCCTTGGGCACGCCGGCCTTCTCGGCAAGCGCGGCAAGCGCGAGCGCCGACAGCGGCGTCTCGTTGGCGGGCTTCAGCACCACGGTGCAGCCGGCGGCGAGCGCCGGGGACACCTTGCGCGTGATCATCGAGTTCGGGAAATTCCACGGCGTGATGGCACCGCAGACGCCGATCGGCTGCTTGATCGCGAGCAGCCGCGCATCGGGGCGCTGCGTCGGGATGGTCTCGCCATAGACGCGCCTCGCCTCCTCGGCGAAGAACTCGACATAGGCGCCGCCGATATCGACCTCGCCGAGCGCCTCGGTGAGCGGCTTGCCCTGCTCGGAGGTGAGGATGAGCGCGAGGTCCTCGCGATTGGCGACGATCAGCTCGAACCATTTGCGCAGGATGTTGGAGCGCTGCTTGGCGGTGTGCTTGGCCCAGGCCGGAAAGGCGCGCTCGGCGGCTTCGACCGCCCTGGTCGTCTCCTCGGCACCAAGCTGCGGAACCTTGGCAAGCTCGACGCCGGTCGCGGGATTGTTGACGGCAAAGACCGGCGTGCCGACCCAGGCGCCGTCGATGTAGCAGGCTTCCTTGAGCAGCGACGGATCCTTCAACCGGTCGCGCAAATTGGACGTGGCTTGCGGGGCGCGTGCGGCGGCAGTCGGGGTCATGGCGTTACTCCCTGGGGGCGATCGGATCGGCCGCAATATAGGGACAGACGATGCGCAATGCACCGCCCTGCAACGCACGTCAGATGCCAGCTAGACTGGCAGCGGCCTTACGCCGCGCCGCTCATATAGGTCTCGCGCCGGCCGATCATGCGCTCGGCCGCGGCCTTGGCATCCGCCTTCGTGGACGTCGCGCACGTCCGGTATTCGAGATCGGGGACATGAGAGGTGTCGCGGCGGCCGAACCATGACCTCGAGCCGACCGGCAGCAGCGCCAGCGCCTGCGCCAGATTGTCGACGGCGCCGAAGGAATAGAGTGCGCCGGTGCCGGCGATGCGGACCTCGTAAATGCCGGGCGAAATCGGCGCCTCCAGGTTCTCGCCGCGTCCCTGACGGGGATAGCGCTTCCAGTCGCTCCAGGTCGAAATCATCTGAGGTCCCCCTCGCCACCCAGCCTCGGACGGCAACATTTGCATCAAGTCTTAACCGGCCCATGGATCGGACCGGGTGCTGAACGCGGCAGCTCACGAAATGTTTCAGGCGTCCGAAAACGCGTGAAACCTATCGCCTGGAGCCCCATCCAGGGTGAGGGCGACGCGCGGGCATCTACCGCAGATTGCAAAGGAGCGTCGCCGTCCAGCCCCGTTGTCGTCCTGCGTGGGACCAAGACCGTCAAGTCACGACATCGCGACCGGCGCATGCGCGTCGATGCGCTTGCCGCGCCGGGCATGTGGGACGACAATCGATCACTTCTAACAATAATCAAACCCGAGGAAACGCCATGCAAAGCAAAGCACAGATCGATGAGATTCTGCGTCAGAAGAGCGAGGCCAAGGAGATTCCGGGCGTCGTCGCGATCGCCGCGAGCGGTAACGACGTGCTGTATCAGGGCGCGTTCGGCAAACGCGACCTGTCCAAGCCCGACGCGATGACCGATGACAGCGTGTTCTGGATCGCATCGATGACGAAGGCGGTGACGTCAGCGGGCGCAATGCAGCTGGTCGAACAGGGCAAGCTGTCGCTGGATACGCCGATCGGCGATGTCCTGCCCGATCTCGCCAATCCGCAGGTGCTGGAAGGCTTCGATGCCAACGGCGAGGCGAAGCTGCGCCCGGCGAAGCGACCTATCACGCTGCGCCAGCTCATGACCCACACCGCCGGTTTCTGCTACAATATGTGGAACGGCGATCTCGCGGTCTATCTGGACAAGAACGGCATCCCCGCCATCACCACCTGCCAGAATGCGGCACTGAAGACCCCGATCATGAGCGACCCCGGCACGCGCTGGGAATACGGCACCAATATCGATTTCGTCGGCAAGGCCGTGGAAGCCGCCAGCGGCAAGCGGCTGGATGCCTACTTGCGCGACAATCTGTTCAACCCGCTTGGCATGAACGACACGGCCTTCAAGATCACCGACGACATGCGCAAGCGCCTGGTCGGCATGCACGCGCGCGGTGAGGACGGCCAGCTGGCTGCCATCCCGTTCGAGCTCGAGCAGGAGCCGGAATTCCACATGGGTGGCGGCGGCCTCTACTCGACCGCGGCCGACTACATCAAGTTCACCCAGATGATCCTCAACAAGGGCCGCGGCAACGGCAACCAGGTGCTGAAGGCCGAGACCGTCGCGACCATGGGCCAGAATCACATCGGCGATCTCGCCATGGGCAAGATGACGACGGCGGCGCCGATGTACACCAACGACGTCGATCTCTATCCGGAGCAGGTGAAGAAGTGGGGCCTCAGCTTCATGATCAACACCGCCAAGACCGCCGAGGGGCGCAGCGCCGGCAGCCTCGCCTGGGCGGGCCTCGCCAACACCTATTACTGGATCGACCCGGCCCGCGACGTCACCGGCGTGATCCTGATGCAGCTGTTGCCGTTCGCGGATGCGAAATGCCTGGAGGCCTTCGCAGGTTTCGAGCGCGGGGTTTATGCCGGGCTGGATGCGGCTGGAAGCGGGCAGAAGGCGGCCTGAAGGGCGCGGCTCTCACCAACCCGTCATGGCCGGGCTCGTCCCGGCCATCCACGTGCAGCCGCAGGGCACAAAGACGTGGATGCCCGGGTCAAGCCCGGGCATGACGACTGAGAGACTATGCTGGGTATTTTGACGAGAGGATTTCGACTTGGCTGACAATTTGGCCGATAAAGCGGACAGTTACGTTTGCGGCATCTCCGACGCGCCGCTGCTCGGCGACACCATCGGCCGCAGCCTCGACCGGGCTGTGCAGCGTTGGGGCGATCGCGAGGCGCTGGTTTCGCCCAGCCACGGCGTCAGATGGACCTGGAGAGAATTCGCCGAGCGGGTCGATGCGCTCGCCGCGGGCTTTCTCGCGCTCGGGCTCGAACGCGGGGAGCGGATCGGCATCTGGTCGCTGAACCGGCCGGAATGGACGCTGACCCAGTTCGCCGCCGCCAAAGCCGGCCTGATCCTGGTGACGATCAATCCGGCCTACCGGCTCAGTGAGCTGGAATTCGCGCTGAAGAAGGTCGGCTGCACCGCGATCGTCACCGCGACCGCGTTCAAGACCAGCAACTACATGGAGATGCTCAACACGCTGTTGCCGGAGCTGTCGGCCGCCGAGCCTGGGCAGTTGCAGGCGGCACGGCTGCCGGCCCTGCGCAATGTCATCCAGATCGGCGGCCCCTCCGCTGCCGGCACGATTCCTTTCGACGAGGTCGCGCGCATGGGCGGCGACCGGCACCGCAGGCAGCTTGTTGCGCTCGGCCATGAGCTGCAATTCGACGATCCCGTCAACATCCAGTTCACCAGTGGCACGACGGGATCGCCCAAGGGGGTGACGCTGACCCATCACAACATCCTCAACAACGGCTATTTCACCGGCCGGGCCATGCGCCTCACCGAGCAGGACCGCATCTGCATTCCGGTGCCGCTCTATCATTGCTTCGGCATGGTGATGGGCAACCTCGCCTCCGTCACGCTCGGCGCCGCGATGGTCTATCCCGGCGAGGGGTTTGACGCACTCACGACGCTGCGTACGATTGAACAGGAGAAATGCTCAGCGCTCTACGGCGTGCCGACCATGTTCATCGCCGAGCTCGATCACCCCGAATTCGCCCGCTTCAACCTGAAGTCGCTGCGCACCGGCATCATGGCCGGCGCCCCCTGCCCGATCGAGGTGATGAAGCGCGTCAACACCGAGATGAACATGCGCGAGGTCACGATCGCCTACGGCATGACCGAGACCAGCCCGGTGAGCTTCCAGAGCGCGGTGGACGATCCGCTGGAGCGCCGCGTCTCCACGGTCGGACGGATCCATCCGCATGTCGAGGTCAAGGTCGTCGATCTCGAAGGCAAGATCGTCAAGCGCGGCGAGCGGGGCGAGCTGTGCACCCGCGGCTACAGCGTCATGCTGGGCTATTGGGAGGAGAGCGAGAAGACCGCCGACGTGCTCGATGCGAACGGCTGGATGCACACCGGCGACCTCGCCACCATCGACGACGAGGGCTATTGCAACATCGTCGGCCGCATCAAGGACATGGTGATCCGCGGCGGCGAAAACCTCTATCCGCGCGAGATCGAGGAGTTTCTCTATCGTCACCCCAAGATCCAGGACGTGCAGATCTTCGGCGTGGCGGATAGCCGCTATGGTGAGGAGCTCTGCGCCTGGGTCCGCGTCAGATCGGGCGAACAGATGACGGCGGACGAGGTGCGGGCGTTCTGCGAAGGCCAGATCGCCCACAACAAGATCCCTCGCTACGTCGAGTTCGTCGACGAATTCCCGATGACGGTGACGGGCAAGATCCAGAAGTTCTTGATGCGCGAGGAAGTCGAGCAGCGGCTGGGACTGAAGGCTGCGAAGACGGCGTGAGGCCGGGGTAGGCGCGCACCTGCCTCCACACCGTGATTGCGAGCGTAGCGAAGTAGTCCAGAAACGTTCCGCGGAGACGGACTGGATTGCTTCGTCGCAAGGGCTCCTCGCAATGACGGGGAGAGAGACGAGCCTTATGCCGTCAGCCCGCGCTGCTGGGCCAATTCCTTGAGCGACACCTGCGGGCGGGCGCCAATGTGCTGAATCACTTCGGCGGCGGCGAGTGCGCCGAGCTCGCCACACTGCTTGTAGCCGAAGTTGCGGGCGAGGCCATACAGGAAGCCGGCAGCGAAGAGATCGCCGGCGCCGGTGGTGTCGACCACCTTGTCGACCGGGAGTGCCGGCGCGGCAACGGCGTCTTCCACCGAGACCACCATGCAGCCCTTCTCGCTGCGGGTGACGACGCCGAGATTGACGTCGTTGCGCAGCTGCTTCAGCGCGGTGTCGAAGTCCGAGGTCATGTAGAGCGAATGCAGCTCGGACTCGTTGGCGAAGACGATGTCGACGGTGCCGTTGCGCATCAACGAGAGAAACTCGTCGCGATAGCGGTCGACGCAGAAGGAATCCGACAGCGTCAGCGCCACCTTGCGCCTGGCGTCATGGGCGATCTGGGCTGCCTTGACGAAGGCGTCCTTGGCGTTCTTGGGGTCCCAGAGATAGCCCTCGAGATAGACGATGCCGGCAGCAGCGACCTCGGCCGGGTCGATATCGGCGGGCGACAGGTCCTGCGCCGCGCCGAGATAGGTGTTCATGGTGCGCTCGCCGTCGCCGGTGACCAGGATGTAGGAGCAGCCGGTGGCGGGGCCGTCCGTGGCGGCAGGCGTGTTGAAGGCGACGCCGGCGGCACGGATGTCATGGACATAGAGCTTGCCGATCTGGTCGTCCTTGACCTTGCCGACATAGGCGGCGCGTGCCCCTAAGCTGCCGATGCCGACGATGGTGTTGGCGGCCGAGCCGCCCGAGACTTCCGTGGCCGGACCCATGTCCTTGTAGATGGCGGCAGCGCGAGCCTCGTCGATCAGCGACATGCTGCCCTTGGCCATGCCATGCTTGGCCAGAAAGGCCTCGTCGGTCCTGACCAGCACGTCGAACAGCGCGTTACCGATGCCGAGAACGTCATATTTCACGTCAGCCATTCACCTTGATCCTGTTTGCCGGATTGCGATCCCTGCGGAAATCCGCTTCCTGTCGGCCTGAAATCCAAGCTCGCGGCCTATCATGACCGGGCCGGCGCGGGCAAGCAACGGTATGATAAAGGGCCGATGATCCGCTCCTTCCTCACCGTCTCGACGGGAACGCTGGCCTCGCGGCTGCTGGGTTTTGCCCGCGATTCCATGATTGCGGCGCTGCTCGGCACCGGCGCCGTGGCGGATGCGTTTCTCGCGGCGTTTCAGCTCGTCAACGTGGCGCGCCGGCTGCTCAGCGAGGGCGCGCTGAACGCGGCGCTGATCCCGGCCTGGCTGCGCATCAGGGATCGCGACGGGGCGGCAGCCGCAGCGGCGTTCGCCGGGCGCGTGCTCGGCACGGTCAGCGCGGCCCTGATCGCGATGTCCATCCTGCTCGCATTGCTGATGCCGCTGGTCATCGCGGTCATTGCGCCGGGCTTCCTTGGCAGCGGCACGCTCGATCGCGCGGTCGAGAGTGCGCGGCTGATGCTGCCTTATCTCGCCTTTGCCGGCCCGGTCACCGTACTGATGGGATTGCTCAATGCGCAGGGCCGCTTCGCGCTGACGGCGTTCTCGCCCCTGTTGTTCAACATCGCGCTGATCGCCGCGATCGCGGTGCTGCTCGTCTGGCAGGCTGACGCCAGTTTCGCTGCGTGGGTGTTGGCGGCCACCGTCGGCATCGCCGGCCTGCTGCAACTCCTGATGCTGCTGTCGCAGCGAAGCGCGCATCTTGCGACGCCGCTGCGCGCCAGTTTCGACAAGGAGATGCGCGGCTTCTTCGCCAAGGCGATCCCCGGCATGCTCGCAAGCTCGGGCCCGCAATGGCTGATGGTCGCGGGCGCGATCATCGCCTCGGCGACACCATCGGCGGTATCCTGGCTTTATTTCGCCAACCGCCTGATCGAGCTGCCGCTCGGCATCGTCGGCGTCGCCATGGGCACGGTGCTGGTGCCGGAGCTGACGCGCGCAGTGAGCAGCGGCGATCGCGACGCCGTGGCGCATGCCGAATCGCGCGCGCTGGAGCTTGCAGCCGGGCTGGCGCTGCCGGCGACGCTCGGCCTCGCCGTTCTGGCCGAGCCGATCGTACGGCTGCTGTTCGAGCGTGGCGCGTTTGGCGCGGGCGACAGCGCGGCCACCGCACATGCGTTGATGTGGCTGGCGCTGGGCCTGCCGGCGCATGTGCTGATCAAGGCGTTGTCGCCGGCCTTTTATGCCCGCAGCGACACGATGACGCCGCTACGCGCCACGGCCAAAGGCTTTGTGGTCGCAGTCGTGCTGGCCGTCCTGCTCGGCCATCTCTTCGGTACGAGCGGGATCGCCGCAAGCATCGCGGCCGGCGCCTGGAGCAGCGCGCTCTCGCTGCTCCGCAAGGGCACGCGCGAGTTCGGCTTCTCGGTCGACGCGATCGCCCGCAAGCGGCTGCCGCGGATCGTGCTCGCCGCCGCGGCCATGGGCACTCTGCTATGGCTGACTGCAGGCCTCGTGCCGGCCGGGACCCATGGCTTCATCGATTTCATCGTGCTCGGCGCGCAGATCGCGGCCGGAATCGCCGTCTACGGCCTGCTGCTGCAGCTCCTCGGAGCGGCGTCCTGGCGCGAAGCGGTTCACGCGTTGAAACGGCCCGCTCATTAGAGTGCGCGCCGACGGCTCTTCACCTCTCCCATCGGGAGAGGTCGATTTGCGCAGCAAATCGGGTGAGGGGACCAGGTCCCTCGATGGAGCCCAACCCCTCATCCGCGCCTTCGGCGCGACCTCTCCCGATGGGAGAGGTGGAATTGCCCTTGACGGGGCAGCGCCGCTGTTGGAAACGACGGCCAATTACCTATGAGAAGGCTGACCATGGCATTCGTTGAACGGGTCTTTTCGGGCGTCCAGCCGACGGGCAATCTGCACCTCGGCAACTATCTCGGCGCGATCGTCAACTTCGTGAAGATGCAGGAAACTCACAACTGCATCTATTGCGTCGTCGACATGCACGCGATCACGCAGGGCGTCGACGTCTGGGGCGGCCCGGCCGAGCTCACGCGCAACACCCGGGAGGTGACCGCGGCCTTCATCGCGGCCGGCATCGATCCGAAGAAACACATCGTGTTCAACCAGAGCCAGGTCTCGGGCCATGCCGAGCTCGCCTGGATCTTCAACTGCGTCGCGCGCATGGGCTGGCTCGGCCGCATGACCCAGTTCAAGGAGAAGGCGGGCAAGGACCGCGAGAACGCATCGGTCGGGCTGTTCGACTACCCCGTGCTGATGGCGGCCGACATTCTGCTCTACCGCGCCACCCACGTTCCGGTCGGCGAGGACCAGAAGCAGCATCTGGAGCTCTCCCGCGACATCGCGCAGAAGTTCAACAACGATTTCGGCGACTCGATCCGGGCACAGGGCGCCAATGACGGCCTGTTCTTCCCGCTGCCGGAACCCCTGATCACGGGCCCGGCGACGCGCGTGATGAGCCTGCGCGACGGCACCAAGAAGATGTCGAAGTCGGATGCCTCCGACAATTCGCGCATCAATCTCACCGACGATGCCGACACCATCGCGCAGAAGATCCGCAAGGCGAAGACCGATCCGGAGCCGCTGCCGACGGAGGAAAAGGGCCTGGAAGCCCGTCCCGAGGCCGACAATCTCGTCGGCATCTTCGCCGCGCTCTCCGGCCGCTCCAAGGCCGAGGTGCTCCGCGAGTTCGGCGGCGGCCAGTTCTCCAGCTTCAAGAACGCGCTGGCGGAGCTGTGCGTCACCAAGCTCGCGCCGATCGCAGGCGAGATGAAGCGCCTCGTCGCCGACCCCGGCCATATCGACGCGATCCTGAACGAGGGGGCCGACCGGGCGCGCGCGCTCGCCGACGAGACCATGAAGCTCTCCAAGGACATCGTCGGCTTCATCCGCCGACGCTAGAGGCGCTCGGCGCGAGGCGCCGGTCGCGTCTCCTCTCCCCAAGCGGGAGGGAGTGTGGCAGCATGCGCGCCATGCACTCGCCGGGACATGCATGACCAGCAAGCGACTTTGCTTCGAGCCGGGTCACAAGCCCAAATGCCTCGTCGTCGTCGACGACACCGCGGAATGGGATCGCGCGGTCTATTATGCCAGCCGCTGGGCGATCCGCGCCGGCGGCGGCGTGGTGATGCTGCGCATCATCGAGCCCGAGCAGCAGAGCCAGGAATGGCTTGGCGTCGCCGACATCATGCGCGCCGAGGCCCAGGAAGCGGCGGAAGCCGCGCTCGACCGCGCCGCCGGCCGCGCCAACGGCATCGCCGCGATCACGCCGGAACGGGTGATCCGGGAAGGCGCCGCCATGGAACAGCTGCTCGCGGTGGTCGATGAGGACCCCGACATCGCCATGCTGGTGCTCGCTGCCAATCCCGGTGCGGAAGGGCCGGGGCCGCTGGTCTCATTGCTCGCGCACGAGTTGGGCACATTCCCGGTGCCGGTGACCATCATCTCGGGCGCGCTGAGCGACGAAAGCGTGGATTCGCTGTCGTAGGTCCCTGGACTCGGAGGCGGCCTGTCGTTTGCTCGTCAGTGGATGGCCGGGTCAAGCCCGGCCACGACGATTGGCGATTTCGGCACCCTAACCTACTGATATGACAACGAAACAGTTCCCTCTCCCCTTGATCGTGCGTTCCCCGTCGCCATCTGCTAGTGGATAGGCACGCGCCGGCCTTGAACCGGCGACGTCTGGAGAAAACCATGTTCATTCAAACCGAAGCCACCCCCAATCCCGCCACGCTGAAGTTCATTCCGGGCCGCGTCGTGGTCGACGGCAGCCCCGTGGAGTTTTCGAGCCGCGAAGCCGCAGGCCGTTCGCCGCTCGCCGAAAAGCTGTTCGACGTGCCCGGCGTGACCGGCGTGTTCTACGGATCGGACTTCATCACCGTGACCAAGGCGAACGGTGAATGGCAGCAGCTCAAGCCCGCGATCCTGGGTGCCATCATGGAGCACTACATGTCGGGCGCGCCGCTGCTTGCCGACGGCGCAGCGCAGGGCGATGCCGATCTCGACGACGAGGACGAGTTCTTCGACGAGGCCGACGCCGAGACGGTCGACATGATCAAGGATCTGATCGAGACCCGGGTGCGGCCGGCCGTCGCCAACGACGGCGGCGACATCACCTTCCGCGGCTTCAAGGACGGCATCGTCTATCTCAACATGAAGGGCGCCTGCTCCGGCTGCCCGTCGTCGACGGCGACGCTTCAGCACGGCATCCAGAACCTGCTCAAGCACTTCGTGCCCGACGTGGTCGAAGTCCGGCCGATGTAGGCGAGCTGCCGTAGGGTGGGCAAAGCGAAGCGTGCCCACCTACTCTCTCGGCGAGAAAGTGGTGGGCACGGCGCAAGAGCGCCTTTGCCCACTCTACGAAATGCAGTGCTCTCAGAGGCTACAATAGTGAATGACGAATGGCGGATGGGCGTGTGGTCCGTTAGACTGTTCGCCATTCGTCACTCGCCATTCGCTTTTTCATGCTGATCCTCGCCATCGATACTGCGCTCGACGCCTGCGCGGCCGCCGTGCTCGACACCGAAGCGGCCGAACTGCGCGCGCAGGAATCGCTGCTGATGAAGCGCGGCCACGCCGAAGCCCTGATGCCGCTGATCGCGCGGGTGATGCAGTCGGCCAATCTCGCCTTCACCGCGCTCGACCGCATTGCGGTCACCGTCGGTCCCGGAAGCTTCACGGGCCTGCGCGTCGGCATTTCGGCGGCGCGCGGCCTTGCGCTCGCGGCCGGGCGGCCGGCCGTCGGCCTCACCACCCTGTCGGCCTATGCCGCCACCGTCGTGGGCCAGAGCGGAACGGCGCCCGTGCTCTCCGCAGTCGACGCGCGGCACGATCACGTCTATTTCCAGATCGTCGCCGGCGACGGCAGCCAGCTGGTGCGACCTAAGGTCGCCAGCATCGACGAGGCGATCGCGGCCTCGCAATTCGGCGCGCCGCATCTGGTCGGCAACGCCGCAGAGATCCTCGCCGATCGCTGGCCGAAGGATGGACCGCAACCTGTTGCGGTCGACGCGCAGCCCGCGCCCGATATCAGCTGGATCGCCTGGCTCGGTGCGGCGGCCAATCCCGACACCACGCCGGCGCGGCCGTTCTATCTGAAGGCGCCCGATGCAAAGCCGGCGGCACAGAGGCCGCTCGCAGCGCAAGCCGCAACCTCATGATGGGATGGCTGTCGGAGTGGTGGCACGGCGGCAGTGCCGTCGTCGAGCCCGCGACCTTGCGCGATGCCGCGCGGCTCGCGCAACTGCACGTCGCCTCCTTCGCGCACGGCTGGGGCGAAGGCGAATTCGAGAGCATGATCAGCGAGCGCAACACGCTGGTGCATCGCCTGCGTCTCGGCCGCAAGACGATCGGCTTTGCGGTGTCGCGGATCGGCGCGGACGAGGCGGAAATTCTCTCGATTGCGGTGGACGGGGCTTATCGCGGCCGCGGCCTCTCCCGCACGCTGCTGATGACCCATCTCGGCCACCTCGCCGGGCGCGGCGTGCGCACAATATTTCTCGAGGTGGAGGAAAATAACCAGCCGGCGCGGCGGCTCTACGACGGGTGCGGATTCGTGGTGGTCGGGCGCCGCGATCGCTACTATAAGCAGCCCAACGGGGAACAATTGAACGCCCTTCTGATGCGACGCGACTTGTCGTAACATCGGTGGCAGAAAGCGCCCGCCAGGCAGACAACGCTATGACCACATTGAAACCTTCCTCTGCATCCAAGGCGTCCGACATCGAGGCGCGCTGTGCCGCCACGGGCATGCGCATGACCGAGCAGCGCCGCGTCATCGCCCGCGTGCTCGCGGAAGCGATCGATCATCCCGATGTCGAGGAACTCTACCGGCGCTGCGTTGCGGTCGACGACAAGATCTCGATCTCGACGGTCTATCGCACCGTGAAACTGTTCGAGGATGCCGGCATCATCGAACGCCACGATTTCCGCGAGGGCCGCGCGCGCTACGAGCAGATGCGCGACAGCCATCACGACCATCTCATCAATCTGCGCGACGGCAAGGTGATCGAGTTCACCTCCGAGGAGATCGAGAAGCTCCAGGCGGAGATCGCCCGCAAGCTCGGCTACCGTCTGGTCGATCATCGACTCGAGCTCTATTGCGTCCCGCTCGACGACGACAAGCCGACGAATTGATGAACAAATTTTGCGACGGCCCCTCTTCACCTCTCCGCGTCGGGGAGAGGTGGCACCGCGCGCCCTGCGCCAGAATGCCATAACCAAGTTACACACTGAATGCCCATCGACCTCATCATCTTCGATTGCGATGGCGTGCTCGTGGACAGCGAGGTGATCTCCTGCCGCGCGCATGCGGACGTGCTGACGCGGCACGGATATCCGATCACGTCGGAGCAGGTGTTCGAGCGCTTCCTCGGCCGCTCGACCCGGCAGGCCAATCTCGAGATCGAGGCCGAACTCGGCCGCAAGCTCCCCGAGGCCTATCATGGCGACCTGCAGGATGAGCTGTTCCGGTCGTTCGAGGCCGACCTGGAAGCGATCCGCGGCATCCACGACGTGCTCGATGTCGTCACTCAGCGCGTCTGCGTCGCCTCGAGCGGCTCGCATCAGCGCATGCGCGTGAGCTTGGGAAGCACCGGGCTCTACGAGCGCCTGGCACCGAACATCTTCTCGGCCTCGCAGGTGAAGAACGGCAAGCCGGCACCGGACCTGTTCCTGTTCGCGGCAAGCGAAATGGGCGTGCCACCCGAGCGCTGTGTCGTGATCGAGGACAGCCTGGCCGGCATTGCCGGCGCGCGGGCGGCGGGAATGACCGTGTTCGGCTTTTACGGAGGCAGCCATTGCGGGGACGGCCATGCCGAGACCCTGCGGCAGGCTGGCGCCGATCTAACCTTTGCCGATATGCACCAGCTCCCGGAGTTGCTCCGGCGGGTCGAGGCGAAGGCCCTGGCCGGCTGATTATCGCCGTCATTCCGGGGCGATGCGCAGCATCGAACCCGGAATCACGGCCAAAACCTCTAGATTCCGGGTTCGCTCGCGCTGCGAGCGCCCCGGAATGACCGTCTCGGCCCCCATTCGCTGGATTTTCGCTCCTCCAGCCTATATCTGAGGGCCGTCCTCCACCGCCATTTTCGGGTTCCATGACGCCGCCGCGCAAGCTGCACATCAAATCATATGGCTGCCAGATGAACGTCTACGATGCCCAGCGCATGGTGGATACGCTGGCTCCGGAAGGATTCGTGGAGACGGCCAGCGCTGAGGACGCCGACCTCGTCATCCTCAACACCTGCCACATCCGCGAGAAGGCCTCGGAAAAGGTCTATTCAGAGCTCGGCCGGCTGCGCGTCGCCAAGGACGAGGCCGCGCGTGGGGGCCGCGCGATGCAGATCGCGGTCGCGGGCTGCGTGGCACAGGCCGAGGGCGAGGAGATCGTGCGCCGGGCACCTGTGGTCGACGTCGTCGTCGGCCCGCAGAGCTATCATCATCTGCCGGAGCTCTTGAAACGCGCCGGCGACGAAGGCCGCGCGATCGAGACCGAGTTTCCCGCGGCCGACAAGTTCGGCTTCCTGGCGCACCCGAAGCCCGATGCGATCCGCGCGCGCGGCATTTCCGCCTTCGTCACGGTGCAGGAAGGCTGTGACAAGTTCTGCACTTTCTGCGTCGTGCCGTACACGCGCGGCGCCGAAGTCTCGCGGCCGGTAGCGAAGATCGTCGATGACGTGAAGCGGCTCGCCGACAACGGCGTGCGCGAGCTCACGCTGATCGGGCAGAACGTCAATGCCTATCACGGCGATGGGCCGGACGGGACGAGCTGGCCGCTCGGCCGGCTGCTCGAGCATCTGGCGAAGATTCCCGGCATCGCGCGGCTGCGCTATTCGACCAGTCATCCGCGCGATGTCGACGACAGCCTGATTGCAGCCCATCGCGATCTCGGTGCCCTGATGCCGTTCGTGCACCTGCCGGTGCAATCGGGCTCGGACCGGATTCTGGCCGCCATGAACCGGAAACATACCGCCGATGATTACCTTGGGGTCATCGACCGTTTCCGCGCCGCCCGCCAAGACATTGCTTTTTCATCAGATTTCATCGTCGGCTTCCCGGGCGAAAGCGAGCAAGATTTTCTCGCCACCCTCGCGCTTGTCACGCAAATCGGTTACGCTGCGGCTTATTCGTTCAAATACTCCGCCCGGCCGGGAACGCCGGCCGCGGACATGCAGGAGACGGTGTCCCCCGCCGAGATGGACCAACGATTGGAGCGGCTCCAGGAACTGATCGACAGCCAGCAATCGGCCTTCAACAAGGCTGCGATTGGCTCAACGGTCGATGTGCTGTTCGAGCGTCCGGCGCGCAAGGAGGGCCAGATCGTCGGCCGCACCGCGTACCTCCAACCCGCCCATGTGATGGCCTCGCCCGACATCATCGGACAAATCCTGCCGATCCGCATCGACAGCCTCGAACGCTACAGCTTTCTCGGCGAACTCGTGACGCCGCATGGCGCGCGCGAGCCCGCTTTATCGCAAGCCACTGGAGCCTGAACCCTTGCCCAAAAGCGCATCGGATTCGTCTTCGTTCGCTCCCAGCCGCAAATTTGACCGCGACATGCAAGTTCCGCCCGAGACCCAGGTCGTCATCGACTTCGACGACAACCGCGCCGCTTCCGCGCTGGTCGGCCCCTACGGCCAGCACCTGGCGCAGATCGAGCGGCGGCTCGGCGTCGTCGTCGATTCCAAGGGCAACCACATCACCATCGGCGGCAGCCGCGACGGCTGCGACGCCGCGCGGCGCGTGCTGGAGATGCTCTACACGCAGGCCGTGAAGGGACAGGATCTCGACCAGGGTGAGGTCGAAGGCGCGATCCGCGCCGTGATCGCGCAGGGCTCGCTGTTCGAGTTCGACGCCAAATCGGCCAAATCGACCTTCGACAGCATCAACTTGCGCAAGCGCCCGGTGCGCGCGCGCACGGCCGCGCAGGACTCCTACATCCGCGCGCTGAAGCGGCACGAGCTGGTGTTCGGCGTCGGCCCCGCCGGCACCGGCAAGACCTGGCTCGCCGTCGCCCATGCCGCCCAGCTGTTCGAGCGCAAGGAGGTCGATCGCATCATCCTGTCGCGCCCGGCGGTGGAAGCCGGCGAGCGACTCGGCTTCCTGCCCGGCGATCTCCGCGAGAAGGTCGATCCTTATCTGCGGCCGATCTACGATGCACTCTACGACCTCATGGATGCGCGCATCGTCGAGCGTGCCCTCCAGACCGGCGAGATCGAGATCGCGCCGCTCGCCTTCATGCGCGGCCGCACGCTCACCAACGCCGCCATCATCCTGGACGAGGCCCAGAACACCACGTCGATGCAGATGAAGATGTTCCTGACGCGTCTCGGCGAGAACAGCCGCATGATCGTGACGGGCGATCCCTCGCAGATCGACTTGCCGAACGGCCAGACCTCGGGCCTGGCCGAGGCGACCCGCCTCCTGGGCGGCGTCGAGGGAATTGCCCAGGTTCATTTCAAGGCCGAGGACGTGATCCGCCACGAACTCGTGGCGCGGATCGTCGCCGCCTACGAAGGGCCGCCGCAGCGGCCGGCCACCGGTCAATCCTGACGAGGCAACACCGGACGGAGAAGGTGCGAACACCGCGCCTTTCGTCCCAGACAACACAATGTCCCATTCCAACCTTCCCATGACCGAGGTCCTCGTCGTCGCCGATTGCTGGCAGCGCGAGCCTGATTCCGAAGCCGTGATCCAGCGCGCCGTGGCGGCCGCCGCCGAGAGCGTCGACGAAGACGTTGCCGACGCGGAAGTGGCTGTGATGCTGACCGATGACGCCGGCATCCGCACGCTCAACAGCAACTGGCGCGGCATCGACAAGCCGACCAACGTGCTGTCGTTCCCCGCGCTCCAGCCGGAGGGCGGGTGGAAGCCGGGCGATGCGCCGCGCATGCTCGGCGACATCGCGATCGCCTACGAGACAATGCGGCGCGAGGCGGACGAGGAACACAAGCCGTTCGAGCACCATTTGAGCCACCTCGCCGTGCACGGCTTCCTGCATCTGATCGGCTACGATCACGAGGACGACGGCGACGCCGAGGAGATGGAAGCGCTGGAGACGCAGATCCTGGCGCATCTCGGCATCCCCGATCCCTATGCCGACCGCGCCGGGGCGCACTGAGATGCCGGATTCCGATCCAATCCAGGACAACCCGCGCAACACGCGCAATCTGCCCGCCGTTGTGGCCCATGGCGAGGTGCTGCGCCCGGCCGCCGAAGGCTGGCTCCTGCGCGCCATCCGGACGCTGTTCGGCTGGAAGGCGGGGTCGGTCCGCCACGACCTCCAGGTCGTGCTCGATGCATCGACGCCCGACGACACCGGCTTCTCCGCGGTCGAGCGCACCATGCTGCGCAACATTCTCGGCCTGCACGAGCGCCGTATCGCCGACGTCATGGTGCATCGCGCCGACATCATCGCAGTGAAGCGCGACATCCCGCTCGGCGAATTGATGGACCGGTTCGAGAGTGCCGGTCATTCCCGCCTCGTGGTCTTCAACGAGACGCTCGACGATCCCGTCGGCATCGTCCATATCCGCGACCTGCTCGCCTTCATGACCGCCCGCGCCCGCGTATCGGAAGCCACCAAGACCAAGCGCAAGAAGCCGTTGCCGGCCGGGCTCGACCTGCGCGCCGTCGATCTCGCGCTGCCGCTTCATGATGCGCACATCATCCGCAAGCTGCTCTACGTGCCGCCGTCGATGCGGGCGATCGACCTGCTCGCGCAGATGCAGGCCACGCGCATCCATCTAGCTCTGGTGGTCGACGAATATGGCGGCAGCGACGGCCTGGTCTCGATCGAGGACATCGTCGAGCAGATCGTCGGCGAAATCGACGACGAGCACGACAGCGACGAGCCACCCTCGATCGTGCGCCTGCCCGACAACGCCTTCATCGCCGACGCCCGCGCCAGCCTCGACGACGTCCGCTCGGTGATCGGCGAGGATTTCGTCACCGGCGAAGCCGGCGAGGAGGTGGAGACGCTGGGCGGCTATCTCGTCAGCTTCGTCGGACGCCTGCCGGTGCGCGGCGAGGTGATCTCGGGTCCGGGCACCTACGAGGTCGAGGTGCTCGACGCCGATCCGCGCCGGGTCAAGCGGCTGCGCATCTCGACACGGAAGGAGCGCCCCGCGCCGCGCACCCAGCGCGAGAGCCGGCGCCGCGAGGCCACGCCGGAGAGCGGACAGCCATCGGCCAGCGACACGCCCACGCCGCCACCGAGCGACGGGACCGGCCCGCAGTGAGTCCATCACAGCGACTCCGGCAGATTGCGCTTGCCATCATTCTCACCTGGGGATGGAAGCGCGCCGTCATCGCCATGGCGGCCGGGGCGCTGTCGGTGCTGGCACTGGCGCCGTTCAACCTCTTCCCGGTGCTGTTCGTAACCTTCCCGGTGCTGGTCTGGCTGATCGACGGCGCCGGCGCCGGCCGCTATGGCGGCGTCCCCGCCGCTGCGCTGACCGGCTACTGGTTCGGGCTCGGCTATTTCGTGCCCGGCCTCTACTGGATCGGCTACGCCTTCTTTGTCGACGCCGACGTGTTCGCCTGGCTGACGCCGTTCGCCGTCCTCGGCCTGCCGGCCTATCTGTCGATCTTCACCGCGATGGGCTTTGCGCTGGCGCGCCTGCTCTGGACCAAGAACGCCACGCGCGTGCTGGCGCTCGCAGCGAGCCTCACCATGAGCGAATGGCTGCGCGGTCACGCACTGACAGGCTTTCCCTGGAACGCGTTCGGCTACGCGCTATCCGAGCCGCTGCCGCTGGCCCAGACGGCGTCGCTGATCGGCCTGTGGGGCATGACGTTCCTGACGGTTGCGATCTTCGCAAGCCCGGCGACGCTGATCGACCGCACGCCCGATCGCCGCCTGCCGTGGCGCGTGCCGGCGGCCGCCGTCGCGCTTCTGGTCGTCATGAGCGTCTTCGGCGCAATCCGCCTGTCGCTGCATCCAACCACAATGGTGTCAGGCGCCAAGCTGCGCCTGATGCAGCCGAACCTCCAGCAGGACGCAAAATTCAACTACGCCGCGAAGACGGAGGTAATGAAGAAATACCTTGCGCTGTCGGACCGCGCCTCCGGGCCGCAATCGACCGGCGTACGCGATGCCACCATCCTGATCTGGCCGGAATCCGCCTTTCCGTTCTTCCTGACCCGCGAAGCCGACGCGATGGCGCAAATCGCCGACCTCCTGCCCAAGGGTACCGTGCTGATCACGGGCTCGGTCCGCGCGCCCGACCTGCCGCGGGGCACGCCGATCACGCGCGCCTATAACTCGATTTACGTGATCGATCACGACGGCAGCGTGCTCGCTGTGTACGACAAGGTGCATTTGGTCCCGTTCGGAGAATTTCTCCCCTACCAGGCGTTGATGGAGAAGCTAGGTTTCGAGCAGCTGACGCGTGTGCGCGGCGGCTTCATCGCCGGCAGCGTGCGGCATGTGCTGCCGGTCCCCGGCGCACAACCGGCGCTGCCGCTGATCTGCTACGAAGCCATATTTCCCGGTGAAGTGGCTGGACGCAACGAACGTCCAGGCTGGATCGTGAACCTCACCAACGACGGCTGGTTCGGCATCTCGACCGGCCCCTATCAGCATCTGGAGCAGTCGCGGATGCGCGCGATCGAGCTCGGATTGCCGCTGGTCCGCTCCGCCAATACCGGCATCTCCGCAGTGATTGATCCGGTCGGACGCACGGTCGCGAGCCTCGGCCTCGGCATCGAAGGCATTTTGGATGCAAACCTTCCGGCCGCGATCCCGCCGACCGTCTATGCACGGGTGGGTGATGCGCCCGCGGCGATGCTCGTCGCAGTGGCCGTGCTCCTGGCGCTCCGCCGGCGTGTCGCCAAGCGTCAGCCCTGATGACGCCGCCGCCGAGGCGGCCGGAATCCTTTGACAACCGTAGTCCCACGGTTGACAGACTGCACGCGGGCTCCCCATTCTGCACCAGCTGCGAAAGACAGAGGTGCGTTGCTAAATTTCTCCGCAATGTTTCCCAATAACAGGGTTTGGTTTTGACGATGCTGCACCCGAGGCATGCTTGATGATTGCGCCGAAGGTGATGTTTGGAGGGCTGAGGAAATGTCGAAAGCGCCCAACCCTGTTGACAAATATGTCGGCAGTCGCGTGCGCATGCGCCGCATCATGTTGGGCATGAGCCAGGAGAAGCTCGGTGAAGCTTTGGGCCTGACTTTCCAGCAGGTCCAGAAATACGAGAAGGGCACCAACCGGGTCGGCGCGAGCCGCATCCAGCAGATCGCCGAGATTCTCCAGGTGCCGGTGTCATTCCTGTTCGAAGGCGGCCCGAGCGGCGTGCCGGGTCCGGATGGCTTCAGCGAAGGCGCCTCGCCCTCTTATGTCTCGGACTTTCTCGCGACCTCCGAAGGGCTCGCCTTGACCAAGGCGTTCACGCGAATCACCGATTCGAAGATGCGCCGCTCCATCGTCGATCTCGTCGAGCAGATTGCGGCCCGCGAAGGCCCCGACAAGCGCTGAAGCGCCATCTCGATGGCGATTTGAGACTGCGTCAAATCTGGCCTATGTCGTCATTTAGGACCGCGCTTTGCTGCGCGCCCGCTTCGATGATGCGATTCAAAGGCACAGATGCGCTCATGACCGGCTCCAATTGGTTCGATTCCCAAACCATCCTCGATGGCATCCGCCGCTGGGTGGAAATCGAGACGCCGACCGAAGCGCCTGAACAGGTCAACAAGCTGGTGTCTCTGGTCGCGGAGCAGTACCGCGACCTGCCGGTCACGCTCGAGCGCGTCGCCGGCGTGGATGGCTGCGGCGATCATCTCGTGGCGCGCACCAATTGGGGTCAGGATCGACCGGGCATTCTGGTGCTGAGCCACCTCGATACCGTTCATCCCATCGGATTCATCGAGCGCCTGCCGTTCAAGGTTGAAGGCGACGTCGCGTTCGGCCCCGGCATCTACGACATGAAGGGCGGTGCCTACATCGCCCATCACGCCTTTCGCGCGCTTTGCGCGACGGCCGATCGCTCGCCGCTCGGCATCACGCACCTGTTCACCTCCGACGAGGAGATCGGCAGCCCGACGTCGCGTGCGCTGATTGAGAAGGAAGGGCGCAAGGCCAAATATGTGCTGGTGACCGAGCCGGCGCGCGACGGCGGCAAGATCGTCACCGGACGCAAGGGCGTCGGGCGCTTCCAGGTATTCATCAAGGGTGTGCCCGCGCATGCCGGCTCCAGGCCCGAAGACGGCCGCAGCGCCGTCCGCGAGCTCGGCAATATCATCCTGGCGCTGGAAGGAATGAACGATCTGACGCGCGGCGTCACCGTCAATGTCGGAGTGGTGCGCGGAGGCACGCGCCCCAACGTGACACCGGAAGAGGCCTATGCCGAAGTCGATCTGCGCGTGCCGGGCCTGAAGGACGCAGACGAGTTCGTGGGCAAGATCCTCGGGCTGACGTCGAAGACGGACGGCGTCACCGTCACGGTCACCGGCGAGCTCAATCGTCCGCCTTACGAGAAGAGCAATGCGGGCGCCTCGCTGTACGAGCATGCGAGGACGCTCGCCGCGGAGATCGGCTTCGAGCTGATCGACACGCATACAGGCGGCGGCTCGGACGGCAATTTCACCGCTGCCTACACCGCGACGCTCGACGGGCTCGGCGTCGACGGCAAGGGCGCGCACACCCATTATGAGCAGCTCTATGTCTCGTCGCTCGCGCCGCGCGCGCGACTGCTCCATCGCCTGTATCAGACGCTGCGATGAGCGAACGCAAATCAGGCCCCGATCGCGACGACAGCGACCGCGCCTTCTTCGGGCGCCGCAAGGGCCACAAGCTCAGGCAACACCAGGCCGGGCTGATCGAGCAGCTGCTGCCGCATCTTGCCCTCGACATCGACGGTGAGGCGCCGGCGGATGCCCGCGCGATCTTCGCTCCCGCAGCCGAAGACGTCAGGCTCGAGATCGGCTTCGGCGGCGGCGAGCATCTCGCGGCCGAGGCCCAGAACTTTCCCGCTACGGGCTTCATCGGCTGCGAACCCTACGTCAACGGCATGGCGAAAATCCTCGCGCAGATCGAGGCCGCCAACATCGGCAACATCCGCCTGTTCGCGGGCGATGCCGCCGAGCTCCTGGCCTGGTTGCCGAAGGATTCGCTGTCGCGGATCGACCTGATCCACCCCGATCCCTGGCCGAAGCGGCGACACTGGAAGCGGCGTTTCGTCCAGGACCGGACGATCGCCGCAATGGCGCGCGTGCTCCGAAGCGGCGGCGAGTTCCGTTTCGTCTGCGACATCGACGATTACTGCGCCTGGACGCTCTCGCATCTTGCGCGCTCGCAGGACTTCATCTGGCTGGCCGAGCGCGCCGATGATTTCCGCCAGCCATGGCCGGGCTACACCATGACACGCTACGGCCGGAAGGCCGCGCGGGAAGGACGCAAGGCGGCTTACTTGCGGTTCAGGCGGGTGTGAATTTTTTCACGCGATACATCCGCAGTCGTCATGCCCGGGCTCGTCCCGGGCATCCACGTACTTTCTTTCGACGGCACGAAGAACGTGGATGGCCGGGACAAGCCCGGCTATGACGACAACGCCTGTTCTTTAGATCGTCCGCCGGTTGCGCCAGAAATTCACGACGCGTTCGGCGGTCGTCGGCATCAGGCGCGTGAAGTTCACGCGCGCGGCCTCGAGGTCGGCATCGGCAGGCGTGCGTTGCGGACCGTACCAGAGCAGGATGAGCGCACGCACCGTGGGCCAGCCGAGATTGAGCACGCGGCCCAGGATCAGAAGCGGATCGTAGCGGTCGCCAGCGATCAGGCGGTCGAGGGTCGAGAGGCGAATGCCGGACATCGCCGAGAGCGAGGCGATCGATTCCTCGTATTTGTGCGCCTTGGCGAAGCCGAGCAGCGCGCTTTCGCCGAGATGGCCCTCTCGATGCAAGGCGAGCACCGTGCGCTGCGCGTCCGAAAAATCGCGGCGCGGCCCCGGCGGGCGCGCCGCCTCCTCGATCGCCGCCATCGCGCGCTTGATCTCGGCCTTGCGCGCGGGATTGACCACGCTGGAGAGGCGGCGGCGGATGACGTCGAGCGTCCCGTCGAGCAGCTGTTTCAGGTGCTCGCCGGAAAGGTCGTTGCGCTGGCCGATCCTGAGCGTCAGCACGCCGTCCTGGGCCGCGCGCCTGATCATCTCGGAATAGCTGCCTGGTGAGAACACCGCGCCGGCATTGCCTGCGGCGCGGCGCACCACGTCGCGATCGCCGCGCTCGACCAGCACGTCGGTGACGACGGGAGACAAGGCTGGGCGCTCCGTCATCGCCAGGAGATGGCCCTGGCCTTTCAGGCGCGCGATCTCGGCAAGAGCCGCGTCGTCGAGCACGGGCGAGCGGCGCAGCACGGGACCGGCCACCATGATCTCGTTTTCGCGCGCGAGCTGATTGACCAGGTGCGGCGGCGCGTTGTTCAGGCGCGAGAAGCGCTCGGCCAGATCGACCCGCGAGGACAGCTCGGCATGTGGGACGAGATCGATCAGCAGATTGTCGAAGAGATCGATCAACTCGGGGCGGAGCTTCTCCGCATCCTGGAAGAACAACTGGGCGATGGCCCGCGCGATCTCGCCGCGTCGCCGCGGATCGCCGCGTTTGACGATATCGTCCAGTCCAGGAATGAGCGACGTGGCAACGGTCATGAAAACGCAACTCGAACGGGGCACGCCGCGGGTGCGCCCTTGGTTCAAGCCGCCCCACGATCGCGGAAGTTAGGCCTGCTTGATGAAAGAAGCGTTGCGCAGGGTCCGCAGATCGGCGCAAAAAGGCCCCGTTCCCGCTGCGATGGGCCTTGTCCGGGAGGGCGGAAAGCGCTATATCAGCGCCAATTCATCTTCTCATACGATCCGCGTAGTGAGAGTGGGCCCGCAAGGACCCGCTCTTTTTTATTACCTGAACGCGGCTTGGCGGAAGATGCGGCCCAACGCGCTGTCGGGAAAGTTCCGAAGCGGGCTTTGAAGTCGTAACCAAGCCTTAACCATCGAGCGCCCTGACCCTGGACATGACCGAGCCGAACCCTGGTTCCACGGATGCCGAATTGCTGGCCGAGCCGCGGCTCGTGGTCGAGCCGGGCGTCGCGGCACGGGTGTCCGCGGTGGCTGCTCCCGTGCTCCAGGGCATGGGCTATCGCCTGGTGCGGATCCGCATTTCCGGGGAAGCCGGCTGCACCGTTCAGATCATGGCCGAGCGACCGGACGGCTCGATGCAGATCGAGGATTGCGAGGCGATCTCGCGGGCATTGTCGCCCGTGCTCGACGTCGCCGATCCCATCGATCGCGCCTACCGGCTGGAGATCTCCTCGCCGGGGATCGACCGCCCGCTGGTGCGCCGCTCCGATTTCGAGCGCTATTCCGGGCATCTGGTGAAGATCGAGATGGCGGTCGCGCACGAGGGGCGCAAGCGCTTCCGCGGCACGCTCGGTGCTGTCGAAGGCGATCGCGTGCATCTGCATCGCGACGACGTCAAGGCAGGTGACGAAGTCGACGTTCTCCTGACCATGGAGGATATCGGCGATGCCCGGCTGGTGCTGACCGACGAACTGATCGCCGAATCCATGCGCCGCGGCAAGGCCGAGGCGCGCGAGATGCGCCGCAATCTCGGTCTCGAGCCGCCGCAGGCGCCGCACGCGAAGATCAGTGAAAGAATCACCAAGAACACCAAGCCGAAGAAGAAGCCGGCTCCGACCAATACGAAGAAACATCGCCTGGCCGCCGAACGCGCGCGGCGGGGCGAGATCGAGCCTGACCAAGGAGACTAGCCATGGCAGTCAGCGCCAACCGACTTGAATTGCTTCAAATCGCGGACGCCGTTGCACGCGAGAAATCGATCGACCGCGGCATCGTCATCGCCGCGATGGAGGACGCCATCGCCAAGGCGGCGCGGGCCCGTTACGGCAGCGAAACTGACGTTCATGCCGAGATCGACCCGAAAAAGGGTGAGCTGCGGCTGTCGCGCCACATGCTGGTGGTCGACAAGGTCGAAAACCATGCCAACCAGATCTCGCTGGTGGACGCGCAGCGCGCCAATCCCGGTGCCCAGGTCGGCGACACCATCGCCGACACCCTGCCGCCGCTGGAATATGGCCGCATCGCCGCGCAATCGGCCAAGCAGGTGATCGTGCAGAAGGTGCGCGAGGCCGAGCGCGACCGGCAATACCAGGAATTCAAGGACCGCATCGGCGATATCGTCAATGGCGTCGTCAAGCGCGTCGAATATGGCAGCGTGATCGTCGATCTCGGCCGTGGCGAGGCCATCATCCGCCGCGACGAGATGTTGCCGCGCGAAGTGTTCCGCAACGGCGACCGCGTCCGCGCCTACATCTTCGACGTCCGCCGCGAGACGAGAGGCCCACAGATCTTCCTCTCCCGCACTCATCCGCAATTCATGGCGAAACTGTTCGCGCAGGAAGTGCCTGAGATCTATGACGGCATCGTCGAGATCAAGGCGGTGGCCCGCGATCCCGGCTCGCGCGCGAAAATCGGCGTGATTTCCCGCGATTCCTCGGTCGATCCGGTCGGCGCCTGCGTCGGCATGCGCGGCTCGCGCGTGCAGGCCGTGGTGAACGAACTGCAGGGCGAGAAGATCGACATCATCCCCTGGTCGCCCGACATCGCGACCTTCGTGGTCAACGCGCTGGCGCCGGCCGAAGTCTCCAAGGTCGTCATCGACGAGGACCGCGAGCGCATCGAGGTCGTGGTGCCCGACACCAACAACCAGCTCTCGCTGGCGATCGGCCGCCGCGGCCAGAACGTGCGTCTGGCCTCGCAGCTCACCGGCTGGGACATCGACATCCTGACCGAGCAGGAGGAATCGGAGCGCCGCCAGGCCGACTTCGAGAACTCCACTCGCGTCTTCATGGAATCGCTCAACGTCGACGAAGTGGTCGGCCAGCTGCTGGCGTCCGAAGGCTTCACCTCGGTCGAGGAACTCGCGATGGTGGACGTCAAGGAACTCGCCGGCATCGAAGGCTTTGACGAGGAGACCGCGCAAGAGCTCCAGAACCGCGCCCGCGAATATCTGGAGCAGCAGGAAGCCGAGCTCGAGGCCAGGCGCAAGGAGCTCGGTGTCGAGGACGCGCTCAAGGACGTGCCCGGCGTGACCTCGAAGATGCTGGTGAAGTTCGGCGAGAACGACATCAAGACGGTCGACGACCTCGCCGGCTGCGCCACCGACGATCTGGTCGGCTGGACCGAGCGCAAGGAAGGCAGCGAGCCGACCAAGCACGCCGGTGCGCTCGATGGCATCGACATTTCCCGTGACGATGCCGAAGCGATGATCATGCAGGCCCGCGTCAAGGCCGGCTGGATCACCGAAGCCGATATCGCCAAGCCTGCCGAAGAGGCTGCGGCGACCGAAGACCAGCCGGCGTAAGGGCCAGGGAGGATGTCATCCGGATGCTCGCCAGCATTGACAGCGAACTCGACCATGGGCCGCGGACCGAAAGGTCCGCGACCATGCGCATGTGCGCGGTCAGTCGCGAGGTCCGGCCGATCGACGAGCTGATCCGCTTCGTCGTATCGCCGCAAGGCGAGGTGGTTCCCGATCTCAAGCGCAAGCTGCCCGGACGCGGCATGTGGATCACCGCCTCACGCAAGGTGGTTGCGGAAGCCGTGCGGCGTCACCAATTTAGCAAGGCCTTCAAGCGCGATCTGCGCATCCCTCAGACGCTTCCCACCGACATCGAGGCGCTCCTGGTTCGGAGCGTGACGGAAGCCCTTGGGATCGCCGCCAAGGCGGGCCAGGTCGTGGCCGGCTTCGGCAAGGTCGAGAGCGCCCTTCGGGAGGGCACGGTCGAGGTCCTGATCCATGCCAGCGACGGGGCCGCGGACGGAATCCGCAAATTGGACATGCTGGCACGTCAAAATGCCGGAAATCGCGGCGCTGAGCCGCAGATTCCCGTCGTCACCGCACTGAAATCGGTAGAATTGGATTTGGCACTCACCCGGTCAAATGTGATACATGCTGCGCTGCTCGCGGGCCCGGCGAGCAGGTCATTCCTGTCACGTAGCCAGATGCTGGTCCGATACCGGATGGCGGACGATGACAAGACTGCCGAAAAGCACGGCCAGGATTTCTGAGAGACAACGACGACCCAATTGGACGGTGCGGCAACGCACAACACTGATAAATCAGGATTAGGACTGCTGAATGGTTGATACCAAGACCCCTGGCGACAAGAAGCTGAGCGTTCCGAGCAAGACGCTATCGCTCAAGCCGCGCGTCGAAACGGGGACCGTGCGCCAGAGCTTCAGCCATGGCCGCAGCAAGCAGGTCGTGGTCGAGAAGCGCGGCAAGCGCCGCATTGGCGATGGCCCCGAGCCGCACGCGCCTGAGGTGGCCGCAAAGCCGGCGCCGGCGGCACCCGCTGCGCCGTCGCGCCCGGCTCCGCCCGCCCCGCCTCGCAACGCCGGTTCCGGCGTGGTGCTGCGTACCCTGACCGAGGACGAACGTTCGGCCCGCGCCAGCGCGCTGGCCGATGCCAAGCTGCGCGAAGTCGAAGAACGCCGCCAGGCCGAGGAAGAGGCCCAGCGCCGCGCCGTCCGCGAGGCCGCCGAACGCGCCGAGCGCGAAGCCGCCGAAGCCCGCCGCAAGGCCGAGGACGAGCGCCATCGCCACGAGGACGAAGCCAAGCGGAAGGCCGAGACCGAAGCCAAGAAGCGTTTTGGCGAAGGCGAGCAGGCCGCAGCGGCCGCGCGCCCCGCAACCGCCGCACCGGCCGCGCCTGCGCCGCGGCCCGGCGCCCCCGCGGCCCGGCCCGGAACCACCACGACCCGCCCGGGAACCACGACGGCGCGTCCCGCAACGACGACCGCGCAGCGCCCGGGTGCACCGGCAGGTCGCGGCCCCGCAGTTGCAGCCGAGCCTGATGAGGACGAAGCTCCGCGCCAGATCCGTCGCGGTCCCGGCGGCGCCGCGCGTCCCGCGCCTCCCCCGAAGACCACCCACAAGCCCGGCCCGCAGAAGGAGCGCGGCCGCCTCACCGTGGTCACCGCGCTCAACGCCGACGAGGTGCGCGAGCGCTCGATCGCCTCGTTCCGCCGCCGCACCCAGCGCCTGAAGGGCCACGCCTCGAACGAGCCGAAGGAAAAGCTCATCCGCGAGGTGGTCATTCCGGAAGCGATCACCATCCAGGAGCTCGCCAACCGCATGGCCGAGCGCGCGGTCGACGTCATCCGCATGCTGATGAAGCAGGGCGCGATGCACAAGATCACCGACGTGATCGACGCCGACACCGCGCAGCTGATCGCCGAAGAACTGGGCCACACCGTCAAACGCGTTGCCGCGTCGGACGTCGAGGAAGGCCTGTTCGACACCGTCGACGATTCCACCGATACCGAAACGCGCTCGCCCGTCGTGACCGTGATGGGTCACGTCGATCACGGCAAGACTTCGCTGCTCGACGCACTCCGTCACGCCAACGTCGTCTCCGGCGAGGCCGGCGGCATCACCCAGCACATCGGCGCCTATCAGGTGGTGTCGCCCGAAAGCGGCAAGAAGATCACCTTCATCGATACGCCCGGCCACGCCGCGTTCACCGCGATGCGCGCCCGCGGCGCCAAGGTCACCGACATCGTCGTGCTGGTGGTCGCGGCCGATGACGGCGTGATGCCGCAGACGGTCGAGGCCATCAACCACGCCAAGGCGGCGCGAGTGCCGATCATCGTTGCCATCAACAAGATCGACAAGCCCGACGCCAAGCCCGAGCGCGTGCGCACCGAGCTGCTTCAGCACGAGGTGCAGGTGGAATCCTTCGGCGGCGAGGTCGTCGACGTCGAGGTGTCCGCCAAGAACAAGACCAATCTCGACAAGCTGCTCGAAATGATCGCGCTCCAGGCCGAAATCCTCGACCTGAAGACCAATTCGCAGCGTCCGGCCGAGGGCACCGTGATCGAGGCCAAGCTCGATCGCGGCCGTGGTCCGGTTGCGACCGTGCTGGTGCAGCGCGGCACGCTCCGCGTCGGCGACATCATCGTCGCCGGTGCCGAAATGGGCCGTGTCCGCGCCTTGATCTCGGATCAGGGCGAGACGGTGCAGGAGGCCGGTCCCTCGGTACCGGTCGAAGTGCTCGGCTTCAACGGTCCGCCCGAGGCCGGCGATCGTCTCGCGGTGGTCGAGAACGAAGCCCGCGCCCGTCAGGTCACCAGCTACCGTGCGCACCAGAAGCGCGAGAACGCGGCAGCTTCGATCTCCGGCATGCGCGGCTCGCTCGAGCAGATGATGTCGCAATTGAAGACGGCGGGCCGCAAGGAATTCCCGCTGATCGTCAAGGCCGACGTGCAGGGCTCGCTGGAAGCGATCCTCGGCTCGCTGGAGAAGCTCGGCACCGACGAGGTCGCAGCCCGCATCCTGCATGCCGGCGTCGGCGGCATCTCTGAATCCGACGTGACGCTCGCGGAAGGCTTCAACGCCGCGATCATCGGCTTCTCGGTCCGAGCCAACAAGGAAGCCGCTGCGGCCGCCAAGCGCAACGGCATCGAGATCCGTTACTACAACATCATCTACGACCTCGTGGACGACGTGAAGAAGGCGATGAGCGGTCTGCTCGCGCCGACCTTGCGCGAAACCATGCTGGGCAATGCCGAGATCCTGGAGATCTTCAACATCTCCAAGGTCGGCAAGGTCGCCGGCTGCCGCGTCACCGACGGCACCGTGGAACGCGGCGCCAATGTGCGCCTGATCCGCGACAACGTCGTGGTGCACGAAGGCAAGCTGTCGACGCTGAAGCGCTTCAAGGACGAAGTGAAGGAAGTCCAGTCGGGTCAGGAATGCGGCATGGCCTTCGAGAGCTATCACGACATGCGCGCCGGTGACGTGATCGAGTGCTATCGCGTGGAGACGATTCAGCGCTCCCTGTAAGTCCAAATCTTACCGAAGCGTTCGGATCTTTTTGAACTGAAATTGCGGGAGTGCGATGGCCGGATTTTTCCGGCCATCCACCCCTCTTCGTTTCAACAGGAAAACGACAATGCCCGTGTCCCAAGCACGGGCATGACGAGGTGATTTTCGAGAATGCCACGCCACCATCAGAAGAAAAGTTCCGCGCCCGGCGGAGGCTCGCAGCGACAGTTGCGCGTCGGCGAGCAGGTTCGCCACGCGATGGCCGACATTCTGGCGCAAGGCAACGTGCATGATGCGGATCTCGAAGGTCACATCATCACCGTGCCGGAGGTGCGGATGTCGCCCGACCTGAAGCTCGCGACGGTCTACGTGATGCCGCTCGGTGGCCGCGACACCGAGATCGTGATCGCGGCGCTCGAGCGCAACAAGAAATTCCTGCGCGGCGAGGTCGCGCGGCGCGTTAACCTGAAATTTGCACCTGACATTCGCTTCCGCGTCGACGAGCGATTCGACGAAGCGGAACGGATCGAGAAGCTTTTGCGAACACCTGCGGTGCAGAAGGACTTGGACAAGGATCTGGAACAGAATCCGGCTTCGGATCGGGAAGAAGAACAATGACCATGGACCCGGCTCACGGCACCATCGGCGGCAACGATGCCGATCAGCGCGAGGTGCAGAAGAATAATTTCGCGGATCTGGGAGGCGATGCCCGGCCGCATCAGGAGCCGCGCCGCGTCAACAACGATCCGCGCGCCAAGCAGCAGAAGGGCAACCAGCCGCGCCGGGACCGCCGCGACGTCCATGGCTGGGTCGTGCTCGACAAGCCGATCGGCATGACCTCGACGCAGGCGGTTGCGGTGCTCAAGCGCCTGTTCAACGCCAAGCGCGCCGGCCACGCCGGTACGCTCGATCCGCTCGCCTCCGGCGGGCTGCCGATCGCACTCGGCGAAGCCACCAAGACCGTTCCCTTCGTGATGGACGGCCGCAAGCGCTACCAGTTCACGGTCTGCTGGGGCGAGGAGCGCGACACCGACGACATCGAGGGCCGGGTGACCGCGACCTCCGACCAGCGCCCGACCCGGGAGGCGATCCTGGCTCTTCTGCCCCGCTTCACCGGGGTGATCGAGCAGATCCCGCCGCGCTACTCCGCGATCAAGATCCAGGGCGAGCGCGCCTATGACCTCGCCCGCGACGGCGAGGTCGTGGAACTGGCCCCCCGGCCGGTCGAGATTCACCATTTAACCCTTGTAGATCAACCGGATAAGGACCGAGCCGTATTCGAGGCCGAGTGCGGCAAGGGCACCTATGTCCGCGCCCTGGCCCGCGATATGGGCCGGATTCTCGGCACTTATGGCCATATCTGCGCCCTCAGGCGGACCCTGGTCGGCCCGTTCGGCGAAAACGACATGATTCCGCTGGATCAGTTGGAGGCTTTGTGCGATAGAGCCGCGTCCGGCGAGGGAAGCCTCGCCGACGCGCTTTTGCCCGTTGAGACCGCGCTGGACGACATCCCGGCACTGGCCGTCACTCGGGCTGATGCGGCAAGGCTCCATCGGGGCCAAGCCGTTTTGTTGCGCGGACGGGATGCGCCCACTTGTAGCGGCACAGTCTATGTCACGGTGGCAGGCCGGCTTCTCGCGCTTGCTGAAGTCGGCAATGGCGAAATCATCCCCAAGCGTGTGTTCAACCTGACCGGCCTGACTGCCAGCTCCGGTCGCAACGAGAGAAATTGACGATGTCGATTGCCGCAGAACGCAAAGCGGAAGTCATCAAGACGAATGCCACCAAGGCCGGCGACACCGGCTCGCCCGAGGTTCAGGTCGCGATCCTGTCGGAACGCATCAACAACCTCACCAACCATTTCAAGACCCACGTGAAGGACAACCATTCGCGTCGCGGCCTCTTGAAGCTGGTCTCGACCCGCCGCTCGCTCCTCGACTATCTCAAGAAGAAGGACGAGGCGCGGTACAAGGCGCTGCTCGAGAAGCACAATATTCGTCGTTAAGTGTTCGTGCGCGCGCCACTGGCGCGCGTTTTCGTGCGTGGTTTCGAACGAAAGCGCTTCCTTAAAGGTTTTTGATCGAGGCTGCGTGCGCGTCGGATGCGCGTCTTTGAGGATTCGCATCCGGGCATGAAGAGTGAAGACCGCGGTTCGGTGTTCGCGTTCGTGCCGACTGACAGTCCAGCAGCAATCCGGCGGCTGGGCACAACGGGCAAGGCGCCCGTATGACCCGAAAGGATGGACGCCATCCGAAATCCAAAAACCATGGCAGGATCGCAGGACGCTGATCATCCGCTCCGATCAGCGTCCCGCAATCTTGCGCATGGTTTTTGTTTTTCGACGCGGCCCTTCTTTCGAGAACCCATGAAAGAAGACCACTATGTTCAATAAGCATTCAGTCGAGATCGACTGGGGCGGACGCCCACTCAAGCTCGAAACCGGCAAGATCGCCCGCCAGGCCGACGGCGCCGTCGTCGCCACCTATGGCGAGACCGTGGTGCTCGCCACCGTCGTCGCGGCGAAGGCGCCGCGCGAAGGCGTCGACTTCCTGCCGCTGACCGTCGACTACCAGGAGAAGACCTACGCGGCCGGCCGCATCCCCGGCGGCTATTTCAAGCGCGAGGGCCGTCCGACCGAGAAGGAGACGCTGGTCTCCCGCCTGATCGACCGTCCGATCCGCCCGCTGTTCGTCGACGGCTGGCGCAATGAGACCCAGGTGATCGTCACCGTGCTGTCGCACGACATGGAGAACGACCCGGATATCGTCGCGCTGGTCGCGTCGTCGGCTGCGCTGACCCTGTCCGGCGCCCCGTTCAAGGGCCCGATCGGCGCAGCGCGCGTCGGCTTCGCCAATGACGAGTTCATCCTCAACCCGACGCTCGACGAGATGGTCGACACCCAGCTCGACCTCGTCGTCGCCGGCACCGCCGACGCCGTGCTGATGGTGGAATCGGAAGCCAAGGAGCTGAACGAAGACATCATGCTCGGCGCCGTGATGTTCGGTCACCGCCACTTCCAGCCGGTGATCAACGCGATCATCGAGCTCGCCGAGAAGGCCGCCAAGGAGCCGCGCGAAGTCACCGTGATCGACAACGCCGCGCTCGAGAAGGAGATGCTCGGCCTCGTCGAGCAGGAGCTGCGCGCCGCCTACGCGATTCCCGTCAAGCAGGATCGCTACGCCGCGGTCGGCAAGGTCAAGGAAAAGGTGATCGCCCATTACTTCCCCGAAGGGCAGGAGCCGAAATACGACAAGCTCCGTGTCGCCGGCGTGTTCAAGGAATTGGAAGCCAAGATCGTTCGCTGGAACATCCTGGACACCGGCAAGCGCATCGACGGCCGCGACAGCAAGACGGTCCGCAACATCATCGCCGAAGTCGGCGTGCTGCCCCGCGCCCACGGTTCGGCGCTGTTCACCCGCGGCGAGACCCAGGCGATGGTCGTGACCACGCTCGGCACCGGCGAGGACGAGCAGTACATCGACGCGCTGTCCGGGACGTACAAGGAAACGTTCCTGCTGCACTACAACTTCCCGCCCTACTCGGTCGGCGAGACCGGCCGCCTCGGCGGCACCAAGCGCCGCGAAATCGGCCACGGCAAGCTGGCCTGGCGCGCGATCCATCCGGTGCTGCCGCCGCACCACGAGTTCCCCTACACGGTGCGCGTGGTGTCGGAGATCACCGAATCCAACGGCTCCTCGTCGATGGCGTCGGTCTGCGGCGCCTCGCTGGCGCTGATGGATGCGGGCGTGCCGTTGAAGCGGCCGACCGCGGGCATCGCGATGGGCCTGATCCTCGAAGACAAGCGCTTCGCGGTTCTCTCCGACATCCTCGGTGACGAGGACCATCTCGGCGACATGGACTTCAAGGTCGCCGGTACCGAGCAGGGCATCACCTCGCTCCAGATGGACATCAAGATCGAGGGCATCACCGAAGAGATCATGCGCGTCGCCCTTGGCCAGGCCAAGGACGGCCGCATCCACATCCTCGGCGAGATGGCCAAGGCGCTGACCAACGCCCGCGCCGAGCTCGGCGAATATGCGCCGCGCATCGAGACCTTCAAGATCCCGACCGACAAGATCCGCGAAGTGATCGGCACCGGCGGCAAGGTGATCCGCGAGATCGTCGAGAAGACCGGCGCCAAGGTCAACATCGAGGACGACGGCACCGTGAAGGTCGCCTCCAGCGACGGCGAAGCCATGAAGGCCGCGATCAAGTGGATCAAGTCGATCGCCTCCGAGCCCGAAGTCGGCCAGATCTATGACGGCACCGTCGTCAAGGTGATGGAGTTCGGCGCCTTCGTGAACTTCTTCGGCTCCAAGGACGGCCTCGTCCACATCAGCCAGCTCGCCTCCAGCCGCGTGCAGAAGACCTCCGACGTCGTCAAGGAAGGCGACAAGGTCAAGGTCAAGCTGCTCGGCTTCGACGACCGCGGCAAGACCCGCCTGTCGATGAAGGTGGTCGACCAGACCACCGGCGAGGACCTCGAGGCCAAGGAGAAGGCCGCCGAGGGCGAGAAGGCGCCGCGCGAAGCGGCGGGCGAGTAAGCTCTCGCACCCAGCCAGAAACACGAAGGGCGGCCGAGAGGCCGCCCTTTTTGTTTGTGCCGTTATTCATGCTCCGGCCGATATGCGCTCCCTCTCCCGCTTGCGGGAGAGGGCTGGGGAGAGGGTGTCTCCTCAGAGAGACTTCCAATGCGGAGAGAACCCTCACCCGCCGCGCTTCGCGCGTCGACCTCTCCCGCAAGCGGGAGAGGTGAACCTGACCTCACGCCACGATGTCGTACCGGTCGAGGTTCATCACCTTGGTCCATGCCTTGGCGAAGTCCTTGACGAACTTCTCCTTGGAGTCCGAGGTGGCATAGACCTCGGCGAAGGCGCGGAGCTGCGAGTGTGCGCCGAAGATGAGATCGACACGCGTGCTGGTCCACTTCACCGCGTTGGTCTTGCGGTCGCGCCCCTCATAGGAGCCGTCGGCCGACGGCGTCCACTGCGTGCTCATGTCGAGCAGGTTGACGAAGTAGTCGTTGCTCAGCGTACCCAGCTTCGAAGTGAAGACGCCGTGCTTCGAACCGTTCGCATTCGCACCGAGCACCCGCAGGCCGCCGACCAGCACCGTCATCTCGGGACCAGTCAGCCTCAGCAGCTGCGCGCGATCGACCAGCGCCTCTTCAGGATGCATGAACTGATGCCGCTTGCCGATATAGTTGCGGAAGCCATCGGCCCGCGGCTCCAGCGGCGCGAAGGAGGCCGCATCCGTCTGCTCCTGCGAGGCGTCCATGCGGCCCGGCGTGAAGCCGACCTTGACGTCGACACCGGCGTCTTTGGCGGCCTTCTCGACCGCGGCGGTGCCGCCGAGCACGATCAGGTCCGCCAGCGAGACCTTCTTCGCGCCGGATGACGCATTGAAGTCCTTCTGGATCGCTTCGAGCTTGCCGAGCACCTTGGCGAGCTGAGCCGGCTCGTTCACCTCCCAGTCCTTCTGCGGGGCAAGGCGGATGCGCGCGCCATTGGCGCCGCCGCGCTTGTCGGAGCCGCGGAACGTCGAGGCCGACGCCCAGGCGGTCGAGACCAGCTCGGACACCGAGAGGCCGGAGCCAAGGATCTTGGTCTTCAGGGCGGCGATGTCCTGATCGCTGACCAGCTCGTGATTGACGGCCGGAATGGGATCCTGCCAGATCAGCGTCTCCTTCGGCACCAGCGGGCCGAGATAGCGCTGGATCGGGCCCATATCGCGATGGGTCAGCTTGAACCAGGCGCGGGCGAAGGCGTCAGCGAACTGATCCGGGTTCTCCAGGAAGCGACGCGAGATCTTCTCGTACACGGGATCGAAGCGCAGCGAGAGGTCGGTCGTCAGCATCGTCGGCCGATGCTTCTTCGACTTGTCGAAAGCATCGGGGATGATCGCCTCGGCGTTCTTGGCCGTCCACTGCTGCGCACCAGCCGGGCTCTTCGTCAGCTCCCATTCGAAATTGAACAGGTTCTCGAAGAAGTTGTTGCTCCACTTGGTCGGGGTCGTCGTCCACGTCACCTCGAGGCCGCTGGTGATGGAATCAGCACCCAGGCCCGTCCCATGCTTGCTCTTCCAGCCGAGCCCCTGATCTTCCAGCGCGCCCGCTTCCGGCTCCGGACCGACCAGCGACGCATCGCCGGCGCCGTGGGTCTTGCCGAAGCTGTGGCCACCGGCGATCAGCGCGACGGTCTCTTCGTCGTTCATCGCCATGCGGGCGAACGTCTCGCGGATGTCCTTGGCCGCAGCGACCGGATCCGGCTTGCCGTTCGGCCCCTCCGGATTGACGTAGATCAGGCCCATCTGCACCGCGCCGAGCGGCTCGGCGAGCTGACGCTCACCGCTGTAGCGCTCATCGCCGAGCCAGGTGCCTTCCGGACCCCAATAGAGCTCTTCCGGCTCCCAGACGTCGACGCGACCGCCGGCGAAACCAAAGGTCTTGAAGCCCATCGATTCCAGCGCGACGTTGCCGGCGAGCACCATCAGATCGGCCCAGGAAATCTTGCGGCCGTATTTCTGCTTGATCGGCCAGAGCAGACGGCGCGCCTTGTCGAGATTGGCGTTGTCGGGCCAGCTGTTGAGCGGCGCGAAACGCTGCTGACCGGCTCCGGCGCCACCGCGGCCGTCGGTGATGCGGTAAGTGCCCGCGCTGTGCCAGGCCATGCGGATCATGAGGCCGCCATAGTGACCGAAGTCGGCGGGCCACCATTCCTGCGAATCCGTCATCAGAGCGGTCAGGTCCTTGATGACCGCATTCAGGTCGAGCGACTTGAACTCCTTGGCGTAGTCGAAGTCCTTGTCCATCGGATCGGACTTGTCCGAGTTCTTGTGCAGGACCTCGATGTCGAGCTGAGTTGGCCACCAGTCGCGGTTGGCACGCGCGGGTTTTCCGCCCGAAAACGGGCACTTCGAAGTGTCGTCCATGAATACCTCCTCTGGCGGCGTCGAACTCGCGCCCTTGACCAGGTAGAACCACTCTAAGCGCCGCATCCCATCAGGGGAAGTTGACTTTAGTGATCGCTGCGATAGGATTTTCTTATGATAAATCTGACGCTGCGCCAGCTGCGGTATTTCGATGCGCTGGCGCGCCACGGCCATTTCGGCCGCGCGGCCGAGTCCTGTTCCATCTCGCAACCGGCCCTGTCGATGCAAATCAAGGAGCTGGAGGAGACGCTCGGCGGGCTGCTGCTGGAGCGCAGCGCGCGGCAGGTTGCGCTGACCCGGTTCGGCGAGGAGCTCGCCCAGCGCGTCCGTGACATCCTGCGCTCGGTCGACGAACTCGGTGATTTCGCCCGGGCCTCGCAGGACCGCTTCGCCGGCCGCCTGCGCATCGGCATGATCCCGACGATCGCGCCTTACCTGCTGCCCAAGATCACCAAGAATCTCACGCGCATGCATCCAGAGCTCGATATCCGCGTGCGCGAGACCATGACTCCCCGGCTGATCCAGGAACTGGTGGAAGGCCGGCTCGACACCGCCATCGTGGCACTCCCGGTGTCGGAGCCCTCGCTCACCGAGGTCGCTCTGTTCGAAGAGAAATTCTTGCTGGTCCGGCCGGGCTCCGACGAGGGGACCCCGGTGCCGTCGCGCGAGATGATGCGCGAGATGCGGCTTCTGCTGCTGGAGGAGGGGCACTGCTTCCGCGACCAGGCGCTCTCCTTCTGCAACATGCAGTCGGCGCCGCCGCGCGAGATGCTGGACGCCAACTCGCTCTCGACGCTGGTCCAGATGGTCAGCGCTGGCATCGGCGTGACGCTGATCCCGGAGATGGCGGTGCCGGTGGAGACGCGATCGGCCTCGGTCTCGCTGGCGCGCTTCCGCGACCCCGAGCCGTCGCGCACCATCGGTATGGTGTGGCGCAAGACCAGCCCGCTCGCACGGCAGCTGCTGCAAATCTCCGAGGTGGTCTGCCTGTCGGCCGGCAAGGTGCGCGCGCGTCAGAGCGTGCGCAGCCAGCGGGCCTAGCTCCGATGCCGCACCCTGTCATCCGCCCTGCCCGCGCAGACGAGTATGATGAGGTCGGCCGCGTCTGGATGGAGAGCTGGGCCTCGACCGGGCTTGCCGAGACGAGCGACTTCCTCCTGGCCAACTTGCGTGCGCGCATCAGGCGCGAGATCGCGAACGGCTGGAGCCTGTTCGTCGCCGACGACAACGGCACGGTCGCTGCGATGCTGGCGCTGCATGTGCCAAAGCTCTATCTCGACATGCTCTTCATCGCGCCAGACTATCAGGGTCGTTCGCTCGGGCGGCGACTGCTCGCGTTTGCGCGGACGCAGATGCCCGATGAAATGTACCTGCGTTGCGTGCGCGAGAACGAAAAGGCCTGGCGCTGGTACGAGCGCGAGGGTTTTGTATTCGAGAAGGAAGAGATCGAGCCGTCGAATGGGTTCATGATGAAATATTATCGGTGGAAGAGGGCAGCTTGAAGCCGCGCGCCATGCTTGCAGGCGCGGCTTACACGCTCTAGTTTTGCAGCTCTCACACTTTCGACCGCTCATTCCCCGATCATGTTCTGTCGTTTCATCGTCGCCATCGTCCTCGCTTCATCGTGCCTGACTGCCACTGGATGGGCCGAGGTCCCCACATCGGCGGCTCCTGGCGCGCCGGTCAAACCGGCTGTCAAGAAACCCGCCGCCAAGCCAAATGCAGCGAAGGCCAATGCGGCCACGAAGCAGCCGGCAGCGATCGAGACCGGCCCTTGCCGCCTGGGCGTCATTTCAGCGATCGGCGGTCGGTTCTCGGTCGAGAAGTTCGGCCTCACGGTGTTCGAGACCGAATTCAACGAGATTCCGATCGACGATTGGAGCCTTGACGACATCCCGCTGGCGCGTGTGCGTGCCGCAAGCGGCGCTGATCCGTCGATCAGGAAGATCAGCTACCCCAAGGGAGCGTTCGAGCCATTCTACAATCCGAAATCCAGGCTCTTTCCGGATCCGAGCGAGCGTTTACCGGCCATCGTTCGCAACATCACCGCCAATGCGAATTGCGACCGCTATCTCGTGGTGACGAGGTACAAGACCGAATTGCAAGGCTCCAGCCTGGTTCTGGACGGCATCGGCGCCTACAGCCGGGGCCTCGGCTCTTTCGCCAGACATTCGCATTTGTTCGCCAATGTTGCGGTCAACCTGATTGACGGCAGGAGCTATGAGCCGATCAATCGGCACTTCGCGAATTTCGGCTCCAATCTCGCCGAGAGCATGAGGCTGACGGAAGATCCGATCACCAAGCTCGACAATTCGCAGTTTCCCGATCCTCCTGCCACCGCGGCGGGCAATACAACGTTGCGAGAAAGGACCCGCGCGCTCGTTGCGGCGAGGCTCGACCGGACTCTCCCCGGCTATCTCAAGGAAGATTAAGCGCCTCGCCGCCGCGGCCCCGTCGACGAAGATGTCGCAAGGCATCACCTCCACGCATTGGGACTTGTACGTTGCGGATTCGCTACGGACAGGCGATGAATGAGCCTCGTCGCGCTTCACGTTGAGGAGGTTCCTCGCCATGATCAAGCTCTACTGGTCTCCCCGCTCGCGCTCGTTCACGACGCTTTGGCTGATGGAAGAGAGCGGCCTGCCCTACGAGCGCGTGCTGACCGATATTTCGACCGGCGCGCAGAAGACGCCGGACTTTCTAAAGATCAATCCGATGGGCAAGGTTCCGGCGCTGACCGACGGCGACGCGGCGCTCGGGGAAGCCGCGGCCATCTGCGCCTACATCGCCGACCGCTATCCCGAGACGAAGCTGGCGCCTGGCGTGACCGATCCGCGCCGCGCGCGCTATCTGCAATGGCTGTTCTTCTCGCCGGGCTGCATCGAGCCCGCCATCATCCAGATCTTCACCAAGATCGAGATCCCGACCTCGACCGCGGCGTGGGGCAGCGCGACGCAGGTGTTCGACGTGCTGGAAGCCGCACTTGAAAAAGGACCGTGGATTCTCGGCGAAGAATTTTCCGCCGCCGACATCACGGTCGGCTCCGGCCTGAATTTCGCGGTACGGCTGTTCAAGATGGTGCCGTCGCGGCCGGCCTTCGACGCCTATCTGGCGCGCTGCATGGCGCGGCCGGCGTTCCAGCGCGCGGAGAAGATCGCGGCCGGTTAGCGCATGATTCGGAAAAGTGTGCAGCGGTTTTCCGAAAGATCATGCTTACGGGTCAGCCTTCCGTCTTCAGATCGTCCGGCCGCGGCATCAGGATGACGTTGTAGCCGGAATCCACGTAGTGGATCTCGCCGGTCACGCCGCCGGAGAGATCCGACAGCAGATACAGCGCCGAGCCGCCGAGGTCGTCGAGCGTGACGCCGCGACGGAGCGGGGAGTGCTTCTGCATGAAGGCGAACATCGCCCGCGCCTCGCCGATGCCGGAGCCGGCGAGCGTGCGGATGGGGCCCGCGGAGATCGCGTTGACGCGGATGCCGTGCGGTCCGAAATCGGCGGCGAGATAGCGCACGGAAGCTTCCAGCGCCGCCTTCGCCACGCCCATCACGTTGTAATTCGGCATCGCGCGCTCCGACGCGCCGAAGGTCAGCGTGATCATGCTGCCGCCTTCCGTCATCAGCTCGGCGGCGCGTTTTGCGACCTCCGTGAACGAGAAGCAGGAGATCACCATGGTGCGCGAGAAATTCTCGCGGCTGGTGTCGGCGTAGCGGCCCTTGAGCTCGTTCTTGTCGGCAAAGCCGATCGCGTGGATCACGAAGTCGAGCCGGCCCCATTGCTCGCGGAGCGCAGCGAAGGTGGCATCGACACTGGCGATGTCCTCGACGTCGCAAGGCAGAACCAGATCCACGCCAAGCTGCTCCGCCAGCGGCTTCACGCGCTTGCCGAGCGCCTCGCCCTGGAAGGTGAAGGCAAGCTCTGCGCCATGGGCATGCAGCGTCCGCGCCATGCCCCAGGCGATCGAGTGATCATTGGCGATGCCCATGATCAGACCGCGCTTGCCTTTCATCAGACCTTCCATCTCACCATCACCTTCCGCTTCGCCGTGGCCGGGTCCATCGCTTCGATGCTTGAGGCCAAGACGTGGATGGCCGGGACGAGCCCGGCCATGACGAAGAAATCAACAATGCACCAACAATGATGTCACGCATCCAGCCGGCTGAACACCAGCGTGGCGTTGGTGCCACCGAAGCCGAAGGAGTTCGACAGCACGGTGCCGATCTTGACGTTGTCGATGCGCTTGCGCACGATCGGCATGTCGGCGAACACGGGATCGAGCTCCTGGATGTGCGCGCTCTCGCAGATGAAGCCGTTGTTCATCATCAGCAGCGAATAGATCGCTTCCTGCACGCCGGTGGCGCCCAGCGAGTGGCCGGTCAGCGCCTTGGTCGCCGAGATCGGCGGGCACTTCTCGCCGACGCCGAACACCTTCCGGATCGCCTCGATCTCCGGCGGATCGCCGGCGGGTGTCGAGGTCGCGTGCGGATTGATGTAGTCGACCTTGGTCTTCACCGTCGACATCGCCATGCGCATGCAGCGCTCGGCGCCTTCGCCCGAAGGCGCCACCATGTCGTGGCCGTCCGAGGTCGCGCCATAGCCGACGATCTCGCCATAGATCCGCGCACCGCGCGCCTTGGCATGCTCAAGCTCTTCCAGCACCAGCACGCCGGCGCCGCCGGCGATGACGAAGCCATCGCGATTGAGGTCGTAGGGACGCGAGGCCGTGGCCGGCGTGTCGTTGTATTTCGAGGACATCGCGCCCATGGCGTCGAACAGCACCGACAGCGACCAGTCCAGCTCCTCGCAGCCGCCGGCGAAGATGATGTCCTGCTTGCCGATCTGGATCGTCTCATAGGCGTTGCCGACGCAATGGTTCGACGTCGCGCAGGCCGAGGAGATCGAATAGTTCACGCCCTTGATCTTGAACCAGGTTGCAAGCGTCGCGGAGGCCGTGGAAGACATCGCCTTCGGCACGGCAAACGGGCCGACGCGCTTGGGTCCCTTGGAGCGGGTGATGTCGGCGGCTTCGACGATGGTGCGGGCCGAGGGACCGCCGGAGCCCATGATGATGCCGGTACGGATGTTGGAGACTTCATCCGGCGACAGGCCGGAGTCCTGGATCGCCTGCTCCATCGCGACGTGATTCCACGCCGCACCCTGGCCGAGGAAACGCATCGCGCGGCGGTCGACCACCGTCGACGGATCGAGCGTGGGCTCACCTTGCACCTGCGAACGGAAGCCGAGCTCGGCATATTTCCCTGCCCGCGAAATGCCAGACTTCGCCTCGTGAAGGCTCGCAAGCACTTCCTGGGTGTTGTTTCCGATGGACGAGACGATGCCCATTCCGGTGACCACAACCCGCCTCATGACAGCCTCGCCTCAATCGTTGTCTTCTTGGTGATGCGCTCAGACCAGGTTGGTGCCCTGCTTGAACAGGCCGACCTTCAGATCCTTGGCGCGATAAATAATCTGGTCATCGACCGAAAGCCACCCGTCGGCGATGCCGAGCACCAGCTTTGCCCGCATCACGCGTTTGATGTCGATGTTGTACACAACCTTGCGGGCGTCGGTCAGCACCTGGCCGCCGAACTTCAGCTCGCTCAGGCCGAGCGCCCGGCCGCGGCCTTCGCCGCCGACCCAGCCGAGGTAAAAGCCGACCATTTGCCACAGCGCATCCAGGCCGAGGCAGCCCGGCATCACCGGGTCGTTCTTGAAATGGCAGCCGAAAAACCAGAGGTCAGGCTTCACGTCGAGTTCGGCGCGCACCAGGCCCTTGCCGAATTCGCCGCCATTGTCGGTGATCTCCGTGATGCGGTCGAACATCAGCATCGGCGGCAGCGGCAGCTGGGCATTGCCCGGACCGAACATCTCGCCGCGGGCACAGGCCAGCAGATCTTCGTAATCATAACCGTTGCGCCTGTTCAGCATTCACGAGCCTCTGTTCAATCCCGATTGAGCGGCGTTCTTTGGCGAAAATGGCCCCGTCTCGATCGGACAGCAACGCCAATTGCCACCGTCGGCCGCGACTCGCGCAAGCCCCGGATGGACTGCGAACCAAGCCTTCATGCTCGGCTGCGCCAAAATCGGCTAAGCGGAACCGCGCGCTCTCTAACACAGGCCATTTCGGGTGGCAAAGCGCATCCATGAAGGTAAAATGACGCGCTCACCACGCGGTTCCAAGCCTGATTAGAACCTCTCTAGTTGCGAGAAACTTGCATCTGCATCTTTCTCTTCTTATACTACAAAGAGATATTGTTCACGCGTGCCCGAAATCTGGAAATGACCGAGAATACCGCGTCCCACTACGACGACGACGCCCATGCTGCGGCCCTCCTGTCCGGCCGCCAGCCGGCTTTGACCGGCTGCCCGTGGCACGACGTCAACGAAATGCTCCAGTCCGCGGGGCTCCGTCCGACGCGCCAACGCATGGCGCTCGGCTGGCTGCTGTTCGGCAAGGGTGCACGTCACCTCACGGCTGAAATGCTCTACGAGGAAGCGACGCTGGCCAAGGTTCCGGTATCGCTGGCGACCGTGTACAACACGTTGAACCAGCTCACCGATGCCGGCCTGCTCCGCCAGGTCAGCGTCGACGGCACCAAGACCTATTTCGACACCAACGTCACGACCCACCATCACTACTACCTCGAGAACAGCCACGAGCTGGTCGACATCGAGGACCCGCATCTGGCGCTGTCGAAGATGCCGGAGGTGCCCGAGGGCTACGAGATCTCCCGCATCGACATGGTCGTGCGCCTGCGCAAGAAGCGCTGAGGTCGTCCTACATCGCTGATCTGATCGTCATGGCCGGGCTTGTCCCGGCCATCCACGTTCTTGGGCTAAGCGTGAAAGTACGTGGATGCCCGGGACGAGCCCGGGCATGCCTGCGGCGTCAATTCACCTGCTCGTCCGAATAGACGCCCCAGAGGCGCTCCTGCTGGATCCAGCCGTCAAAGCCGTTGCCGATGACGCGGCACCAGTTTGCAGCGCACTTCTTCACCTGCGTGACGACGCCGGCCTGGAGCTTTGCTGCAACCGCGCTGTCGGGATCGGGCCGGTCGTAGATCGGGGCGAGGTCGTCCTTGTGCTTCATGGTGACGACCGCGGTGCGGCGGCCCGACAGCAGCGAGTGATAGACCCAGCCCTCGGCCCCCTCGGAATCGCGCACCCGGCGCCAGTTCTCGAACTCGGCGGTGATTTCGACCGGCAGGCCGGCGCGGGTGTAGACCCAGGCGACGTCATTGTCCTTGGTCGGGCCGGCGCGGACGTTCACGTGATCCGATTTGAGGCTGACATAGCGCGGCACCGGCAAGCCGCTGGCGGTCTGCGGGGTATTGTCCTTCGCCGAATGCGAGGGGCCGACCGAGGCGCTCAACCAGGTGCAAACGAGCGCCATCACCGAACAAAAACGCCCCAACGCCATCAACCCGTCTCCTGTCGAAGACCCGGCAAAACCGGATCCTCACCCCAAATTCCAAAACCCTGCCGCGTCTGCCCCTTTTCCCGCCCCACGCGGGTTCCAAGCCTTGGCCCGTGGTTCTTGTCTTGGCCCGGCCTTCTGCTAGAGAGGACGGGCATTTGAACAACCAGTTTGCCCCGATTTTCCGGCCGGAAATGTCGGGAGAGCTTGGAGGAATCGCCGGGGACGGACACGGCAAGGGCAGTGTCGAACAACCGGGTTAATGAGGCCTCAACGGCCGGCCTTTGGCGACAGAGGCGGACCGCGACGCCTCATGAGAGCAGGACATGTCGGTGAAGAAAAAGCCCCTCGTCGTCGTGACGCGCAAGCTGCCGGATTCGATCGAGACGCGAATGCGCGAGCTGTTCGACGCGCGCATCAATCTCGAGGACACGCCGATGTCACCCGACCAGATCGCGGAAGCCGCGCGCACCGCCGACGTGCTGGTTCCGACCGTGACCGATCACATCAGCGCCGATGTCGTGAACCAGCCCGACTGCAAGCTCCGCCTGATCGCCAATTTCGGCAACGGCGTCGACAATATCGACGTTGCAGCCGCCCATGCCCGTGGCATCACCGTCACCAATACGCCGAAGGTTCTGACCGAAGACACCGCTGATATGACCATGGCGCTGATCCTCGCCGTGCCGCGGCGGATGATCGAAGGCGCCTCAATCCTGACCGAGGGAAAGCCCTGGGCGGGCTGGTCGCCGACCTGGATGCTGGGCCATCGCATCGGCGGCAAGCGTCTCGGCATCATCGGCATGGGCCGCATCGGCCAGGCGGTGGCGCGCCGCGCGCGCGCATTCGGCCTTCAGATCCACTATCACAACCGCCGTCCCGTCGCTCCCGTCATCGCCGAAGAGCTCGGCGCGACCTATTGGGAAAGCCTCGACCAGATGCTGGCGCGGATGGACATCATCTCGGTGAATTGTCCGCACACGCCCGCGACCTATCACCTGCTCTCGGCGCGACGGCTGAAGCTGATCCGCAAGGACGCCTACATCGTCAACACCGCGCGCGGCGAGGTGACCGACGAGGACACGTTGATCAAGTTGATCGAAGGCGGCGAGATTGCCGGCGCCGGCCTCGACGTCTACGAGCACGAGCCCGCAATCAACCCGAAGCTGGTGCGGCTCGCCAGGGCCGGCAAGGTGACGCTGCTGCCGCATATGGGCTCGGCCACGATCGAAGGCCGCGTCGAGATGGGCGAGAAGGTGATCATCAACATCCGTACCTTCCTCGACGCCCACAAGCCGCCGGATCGCGTGCTGCCGAGCATGCTCTGAGGCTTACGTCCCGCGCCCTTCCCGCTTGCGCCAATCCGCGACGAAATCGATGAAGGCCCGCAGCGCAGGCGGCGTCTGGCGGCGGCTTGGATAGTACAGGAACGGTCCGGGAAACGGCTCGCACCAATCCTCCATCAGGCTGACCAGCGCGCCGGACTTCACGGCATCATGCACGTAGCCATCGAGCGTTGCCCACACGCCGACACCGTCGAGCGCGGCGCGCATGGCGAGGCCCATATTGGTCGAGATCAGCTTGGCCGGCGGATCGACCTTCATGATCTGACCCTTCTTCTCGAACTCCCAATCATGCATGACCCCGCTCGAATAGCGGGCGCGGATGCAGTCATGATCGAGAATATCCTTCGGATGCTTCGGCTTGCCGCGGCGCGCAAGGTACGCAGGCGAGGCCACGATGACGTAACGCTGCGGACCACTCAGGGAGACCGCCACCATGTCCTGCGCGAGGTGCTCGCCGTAACGGACGCCGGCATCAAAGCCGGCGCTGACGATGTCGACGAACCCGCTCTCGGAAACGATGTCGAGATCGACCTGCGGATGCGCCGCCAGAAACGGCCCGACCATCGGCGCCAGCACCAGATCGACCGCCGGCGGGGGCGCGTTGATGCGGAGGCGGCCCGAGGCGACCTCGCGCAGTCCGCGCACCTGATCCAGGGCATCGCCAACATCGCGCAAGGCCGGAGCGACGCGCGACAGCAGCAGTTCGCCCGCCTCGGTCAGCGCGACGCTGCGCGTGGTGCGGTTCATCAGGCGGACGCCGAGGCGCTCCTCCAGGTCCCGGAGCCGCTGGCTGAGACTCGACACCGACACACGAATTTCGACCGCCGCACGCCGGAAATTGCGGGTGCGGGCGACCGCCATGAAGACATCGAGATCGCGCAGGTCAGGCTCGGCCATTGTTCGCTAATGTGAACAAGCCATTCCGGATTGTCCAGCTTATCGGCTCAATCGGTCGGGCGCATATCTGCCTCGTCACGCGGCGCTCAGCCGCCGCCCTTCGAGGAGAGCCATCATGGAACAACGAAAACTCGGTTCAACCGGCCCCACCGTCTCGAGCCTCGGTCTCGGCTGCATGGCCATGTCCGACGCCTATGGTCCCTCCGATCGCGGCGAGAGCATCGCCACCATCCATGCGGCGCTCGATGCGGGCATCACGCTGCTCGACACCGGCGATTTCTACGCCATGGGCCACAATGAAATGCTGATCCGCGAGGCGCTCAAGGACGTTTCACGCGAGAAGGTGCGGATCAGCGTCAAGTTCGGCGCGCTACGCGGCCCCGCCGGCGACTTCATCGGCATGGACTGCCGGCCGGCCGCAACCAAGAACTTCCTCGCCTATTCGCTCCAGCGGCTCGGCACCGACCATGTCGACATCTATCGTCCGGCGCGGCTCGATCCAAACGTTCCCATCGAAGAGACCGTCGGCGCCCTCGCCGATCTCGTGAAGGCCGGCTACGTCAGGCATATCGGCCTGTCCGAGGTCGGCGCCGACACCATCCGCCGCGCGCATGCGGTGCATCCGATCGCCGATCTCCAGATCGAATATTCGCTGATCGAGCGCGGCATCGAACGCGACATTCTCAAGACCTGCCGCGAGCTCGGCATCGGCATCACCGCCTATGGCGTCCTGGCGCGCGGCCTGATCAGCGGTCACTGGTCGAAGGATTCGGGCAAGGCCGGCAAGGACTATCGGCTGATGACGCCGCGCTTCCAGGGCGCGAACCTCGATGCCAATCTCGCGCTGGTGGATTCTCTGCGCGCGATCGCGAATGAGGTCGGCGCGACGCCTGCGCAGGTCGCGATCGCCTGGGTGGCGGCGCAGGGCCCGGCGATCGTGCCACTGGTCGGCGCCCGGACCCGCAACCGTCTGGCTGAAGCGCTCGGCACAACCAAGGTGACGCTGACGCAAGCTCATCTCGCAGCATTGGCGAAAGCCTTCCCGCCGGACGTCGCTTCGGGCACGCGTTACGCGGCCGAGCAGATGGCGCATCTCGACAGCGAGAAACCGGCCACGAGGTAGCGGCGGCAATCAGGTGCGATGGGCGCTGAGATCGCTGATCACAGGCCCGTCGCCGTTGAGCGGATTGGCCGGATCGCGCCCGTAGCGCAGCGTCTCGAAGCGCATCGCGCGCGCATCGATCATCAGGAGACGGCCGACGAGGCCGTCGCCGAAACCGACGATCTCGCGGATCGCTTCCAGCGCCATCATCGAGCCGAGCACGCCCGCGAGTGCCCCCATGACTCCGGCCTCCGCACAGGCCGGAACGGTTCCGGGTGGGGGTGCTTCCGGAAACAGGCAGCGATAGGTCGGATTGAATTCGCCCTGCTCGTTCGTCTCATGCGCGCGGATGGTGGTGAGCGAGCCGTCGAAAGTGCCGAGCGCCGCCGTGATCAACGGCCGCTTCGCGAAGAAGCAGGCGTCGGAGACGAGATAGCGCGTCGAAAAATTGTCGGAGCCGTCGAGCACGAGGTCATAGTCGCCGATCAGGCTGAGCGCGTTGTCCGCGTTGAGCCAGGTGGCGTGGCCGACGAAGCGGACATGCGGATTGAGCGCCGAGATCCGCTCGGCGGCGCTCTCGACCTTGTGGCGGCCGATATCGGGCGTGGTGTGGATGACCTGGCGCTGCAGATTCGACAGCGAGACCACGTCGTCGTCGACCACGCCCAGCGTGCCGATGCCGGCGGCAGCCAGATACATCAGCGCGGGGGCGCCGAGCCCGCCGGCGCCGATCACCAGCACGGAGGCCCGCTTCAGCGCAGCCTGGCCCGGCCCGCCGACGTCGCGCAGCACGATATGGCGGGCATAGCGTTCGAGTTCGTCCGGGCTCAGCATCGTCTTTCGTTCCTCTCACCCCTCATGGTGAGGAGGCGCAAAGCGCCGTCTCGAACCATGAAGGCCCCGATCTCGCCTGCAGCCATCCTTCGAGACGCGGCCTCCGGGCCGCTCCTCAGGATGAGGAGCTCAGTTCGTGGCCACCAAGCGCCTGAACCACCCCAACATTGTTCGCGACCAACGAGATGTGCTTCAATGACACTGCGTTCAATGGGCTGGCTGGATTTGTCATGAGATCGATGCTTGCGGCAACACTGATGTTTGCGGCCGCCACAGGCGCGAACGCCCAGATGACGCCGCCACAGGTCCCCGGCACCAAGCCGAAAACGGTCCAGACCGTACCGATCCAGCCTCCCGCGATGCAGACGCCGTCGGCGACGGCCGATGCCATGGCAAAAGCGGAGCGGCTGTCGCTCCAGTCCAACCTCGCCTGGGTCGGCCAATATAACGGCGCCATCACCGGCGACGTCAGCGAGCGCATGGTCAACGCCATCAAGGAATACCAGAAGACCAGGGGCGGCAAGCCGACCGGCGTGCTCAATCCGCAGGAGCGCGCCGCGCTCGCCGAGGCGGCGCGAAAGAAGCAGGAGAGCGTCGGCTGGAAGATCGTGACGGAGCCGACCAGCGGCGCCCGGCTCGGCATCCCCGGCAAGCTGGTGCCGCAGCAGGCAAGCGACGCCAACGGCTCGAAATGGACCTCGCCGACCGGCACCGTTCAGGTGCTGCTCAGCCGCCGCAAGGAGGTGAACCCGACCTCGGCAAAGCTCGCCGATCTGGAGAAGGAGCCATCCGGGCGCAAGGTCGACTACACCGTGGTGAAGCCCGACTTCTTCGTGCTGTCGGGCTTGCAGGGCCTGAAGAAGTTCTATGTCCGCGGCACCTTCAAGGGTGACGAGGTCCGCACCATGACGATCGTCTACGACCAGGCGACCGAGAACACGGTCGAGCCGGTCGTGATCGCGATGTCGAGCGCCTTCAATGCATTTCCGTCCGGACCGCAAGCCGGGCCGCCGCCGCGCAAGACCGTCGAATACGGCACCGGCATCGTCGTCAGCGACGACGGTGCGATCGTCACCGACCGCCTCGTCACCGATGGCTGCCTCGCGATCACGATCGCCGGTCATGGCAACGCCGACCGCCTCGCCGAGGACAAGGAGCATGATCTCGCGCTCCTGCACATCTACGGCGCCCGCGCCCTGAAGCCGCTCAGCCTCGCCGGCGGCGCAGCGAAGGCGAATGTCGACATCGTCGGCATCGCCGATCCGCAGGGCCAGGGCGGCGCGGCCGGCGTGTCGAGCGTCAAGGCTGCGCTGGCGGCGGCCACGCAGAGCGCTTCCGCACTGTCCCCGCCGCCGGCGATCGGATTCTCCGGCAGCCCGGCCATCGACGCCGACGGCAAATTCGCCGGCATGGCGCTGCTGAAGCCGGCAATGGTTGCAGGACCTGCGACGTCGGTGCCGGCGTCACAGGCCGTGATGGTCTCCGCCGAGAGGATACGGGATTTCCTGAAGGCGAACGGCGTCGCTGCGAACGGCACGTCGACGGATGCGAAAGCCGCCGTCGTGCGCGTGATCTGCGTGCGCAAGTAGGACGGGCAACATCACCGCTCTCTCTCGTGCCCCGGACGCGGCGCGGCATGAAATGCCGCTCCGCTGCGCCGGGACCCATGCGTCGACAGCTCCGCTTGCGGCTTCCGGGCCCCGGCTCGGCAGCGCATCGCTTTCGCACTGCGCTTTGTCCGGGGCAGGAGACCGATCGGCAGCACCTTACGTACGATTACGGGTCCGGTAATGGTACGGATTCGCTGGCATTCCCCATTCCGCCATCATCGTTACCGTTGATTCGGACCCCCGCGATCCCCTTTGGATCGGGCCGGCACGTCCTGAGCGAGAAGAGCTCAGCATCGCAAAGCGGTGCACGTTCGCGTGGCGTATTCCTGACCCAGCCCTCCAAAGGATTGAACTTCAATGCACACGATCGTACTGGCCACCCAAAAGGGCGGCAGTGGCAAGAGCACACTCGCCGTCGGTCTCGCGCTGGCGGCTAGGCAGTCCGGCTTCACCGTTCGCCTGATCGAGACCGACCCGCAGGGCACCCTGTCCAACTGGCAACGCCGCCGCACCACCGACGATCTCATCGTCGAGCCGATCTATCACGCCGCCGATATCCAGCCGCGCCTGAAGATGCTCGCCGACAGCGGCCTCCAGCTCGCGATCGTCGACACCGCGGCCGGTCTCAGCGCCGCGACCACCGCCGCAATCCGCCATTCCGACCTCTGCCTGATCCCGGCCCGCCCGAGCGTCGCCGACATCGAGGCCACCGCCTCGACGCTGAGCGTCGCGCGCGCCTGGAGGCGGCCCTTCGGCTTCGTGCTGAACCAGACGCCGATCCGCGGCCAGCGGATCGACAACGCGGCCAACACCCTCGCTGAAGAAGCTTCGCTCGATCTCGCCGACGTGCTCGCGCGTCCACTGATCGTGATGCGCAACGACCACCAGGATTCGCTCGCCAGCGGCCTTGCCGTGAGCGAATTCGCGCCGAACGGCAAATCAGCGGACGAGATCCGCGGCCTCTGGCGCTGGATCCAGACCCGGCTGGAGCTCAAGGCCCCGACCAATGTCCTGATCGAGCAGGTGATGTCGGCCGCCGACGGCATGTTGCACGCCGCCGCTGGCCTTGCCGCGGACGAGACCACCACATCGGCGTCCTGAGCGGGGCGCTCGCTCAGCCGCCAGGCGGGGCTTCTTCGCCATCCGCAGAAAGAGCCCAGGCGACGAAGCAATCCGGCGACCAGCCCCGGCCGGATTGCTTCGTCGCAGGAGCTCCTCGATATGACGATTGCGGCTTCACTTCTGACATTTCGGACACCAGAAGGTCGACCGGCCGTTCTGCGTGAACCGCTTGATCGTGCCGCCGCAGCGCGGCGTCGTGCATTTCTCGCCTTCGCGGTCGTAGACCTTGAATGAGTGCTGGAAGTAGCCGAGTTCGCCTGACGTCTGGCGATGGTCGCGCAGGCTCGAGCCGCCGGCCTTGATGGCATCGTTCAACACGGTGTGAATCGCGCCGACCAATCGCTTGGCGTGGTCCGTTGGCTCGCCCCCGGCGACGCCTTTGCGTTGTCCGGACTTCGTCGACAAGGTCGCGGCGATCCGGCGCGGCGACAGATGCGAGCGGTGCAGCGCCTCGCAGACATAGATGTTGCCAAGCCCTGCCACGACGCGCTGGTCGAGCAGCGCGGCCTTCAGGCTGGTGGTCTTGCCGGCGCAGGAGCGCGCCAGCATCGCGGCGTCGAATTCGTTGCCGAGCGGCTCGGGTCCGAGGCCGCGAAGCAGAGGCTCGTCGTCGAGCGCATTGCGCGCGATCACCTTCATGTAGCCGAAGCGGCGTGGATCGTTGAACACGATGTCGGCGCCGGAGGACATCCGGAACAGCACGTGGTCGTGGGTCGAATCCTTGGCCCGCGGATAGTGAAACTCGCCGGGCCGAGTTTCGTTGTCCGGCTTGATGACGCGGAACGAGCCCGACATGCCCAGATGCATCAAGAGCACGTCGCCGGAGGCAAGGTCCGCCATGAGATATTTTGCACGGCGGCCGAGTCCGGTGACGAGCTGCCCCTTCAGCCGCGCCACGAAGTCCGGCTGGAACGGAAAACGCAAATCCGGCCGGCGGGCCTCCGCGACGAGGATCTTCGCACCCTCCATCACCGGCTGAAGGCCGCGGCGGACGGTCTCGACTTCTGGCAATTCAGGCATGGTCAGGCATTCACCTTATGAGGGCGGTGTGATAGCGCCATTGCGGCGGGCGCGCTATGGTCCGCCTCGCGGAGTAGGGTAATGGATCGGCCGGGCGAAACCACGCATTTTGGCTTCAGGGACGTCCCCCTGGGCGACAAGCAGACGCTGGTGAACGATGTGTTTCACAGCGTGGCGTCGCGCTATGACTTGATGAACGACCTGATGTCCGGCGGCCTGCACCGGGTCTGGAAGGACATCATGATCACGGCGCTCGACCCGCCCCGGGGCGACCGGCCGTTCGCGCTGCTCGACGTTGCCGGTGGCACCGGCGACATCGCGTTCCGCGCCGCCAAGGCCGCGGGTGCGGGTTTCCATGCCACCGTCTGCGACATCAACACCGATATGCTGGCCGTGGGCCGCGAACGCGCCGCCAAGCAGCATCTCGACACCCGGGTCGACTTCGTCGAAGGCAATGCCGAAACGCTCGCCTTCGCCGATCGCAGCTTCGACGCATATACGATCGCTTTCGGCATACGCAACGTGCCGCAGATCGACCTGGCGCTGCGCGAGGCCTATCGCGTGCTGAGGCCCGGCAGCCGCTTCCTCTGTCTCGAGTTCTCCACCGTCGAGATGCCCGGGCTCGACAAGCTCTACGATCTGTTCTCGTTCAAGGTGATCCCGCCGCTCGGCCGCATGGTCACTGGCGATGCCGAATCCTACCAATATCTCGTCGAATCGATCCGCAAGTTTCCGAAGCCTGCCGCTTTCGCCGACATGATCCGCGAGACCGGCTTTTCCCGCGTCAGCTGGCAGACACTCTCCGGCGGCATCGTGGCACTGCATTCGGGCTGGCGTTTGTGATCTCTGCCATCACCCACATGACGCGCCTGATCCGCGCCGCGTTCGTGTTCGCGCGTGAGGGCGTGTTCGGCTCGGTCGATCCGAGCCTGGTGCCGCCGCCGGGACAGCTCGCACTGAAACTGGCGCGCCTCATCGAACGCCGCGGCACCAAGCACGGCCCGCGGATAGCGCGCGCGCTGACGCGGATGGGCCCGGCCTATCTCAAGCTCGGACAATTCCTGGCGACGCGTCCCGACGTGGTCGGCGTCATCATGGCGCGCGACCTCGAGAGCCTGCAGGATCGCCTGCCGCCGTTTCCGCAGGACGAGGCCGAGGCCGCCATCGCGACGTCGCTGGAGCGACCGCTGAAGGACATTTTCGCAAGCTTCGGCCCGCCGGTCGCGGCTGCCTCGATCGCGCAGGTGCATCGTGGCGAAGTGCTGCGCGACGGCATCCGCAAATCGGTCGCCGTGAAGGTGCTGCGGCCCAACGTCGCCGCACGCTTCCGCCGCGATCTCTCCGATTTCTTCTACGTCGCGCACAAGGCCGAAGCCCATTCGGCCGAGGCGCGGCGGCTGCGCCTCATCGAGGTCATCAACACCATGTCGCGCTCGGTCGCGATGGAAATGGATTTGCGGCTGGAAGCCGCCGCGCTGTCGGAGATGGCAGAGAACACGCGCGACGATCCTGATTTCCGCGTGCCGACTGTCGACTGGGATCGCACCACGCACAACGTGCTGACGATGGAGTGGATCGACGGCATCGCGCTGAACGACCACAAGCGCCTTGCTGAGTCGCAGGTCGACCTGCCCGACCTCGGCCGCAAGATTATCCAGAGCTTCTTGCGGCACGCGCTGCGCGACGGCTTCTTCCACGCCGATATGCATCCGGGCAATCTGTTCCTGGATGACGCCGGCCGGCTCGTCGCGGTCGATTTCGGCATCATGGGCCGGCTCGGCATGAAGGAGCGGCGCTTCCTCGCCGAGATCCTGCTCGGCTTCATCACCCGCGACTATCGCCGCGTCGCCGAGGTGCATTTCGAGGCGGGCTATGTGCCCGCGCACCATTCGGTCGAGAATTTCGCGCAAGCCATCCGCGCCATCGGCGAGCCGATCCACAACCGCACCGCCGAGGAGATCTCGATGGCGCGGCTGCTGACGCTGCTGCTCGAGGTCACCGGCCTGTTCGACATGACCACGCGGCCCGAGCTGATCCTGCTGCAGAAGACCATGGTGGTGGTCGAGGGCGTGGCCCGCGGCTTCGATCCCAAGCTCGACATCTGGAAGATCGCCGACCCCGTGGTACGCGAATGGATCGAGCGCAATCTCGGGCCCATCGGCCGGGTGCAGGGCGCGCTGGCCGGGACCGGCGACATCGCGCGCGTGCTGATGCGCCTGCCGGAGATCGCCGAGCGGTCGGTGAAGGTCCTTGAGCAGCTCGAGACCATGACGCGCGAGGGCATCAGGCTGTCGCCGGACAGCATCGCGGCCATGGGGCGCAGCGAAGGCCGCAAGAACCGCTGGCGCACCGTGGCGCTGTGGATCATCGCCGCGACATTCATCGGAATCCTGATCGCCGTCCGGAATCTGTGATTGCACTGCAATCACACGAGTGATAGCATCGCTATCATTCCGTGCTGGAGGGGCGTCATGGCAAGCCTGACCATCCGCAAGCTCGACGACGGCGTCAAAACCTATCTGCGGCTGCGCTCGGCCAAGAACCGCAGGTCGGTCGAGGAAGAGGTCCGGGTCATCCTGCGGGAACTGATCGAGGGCCGCGAGGAGCCGCTGACGCCGTTTGCGGTGCCGCCTGCCCCGTCCGCCGCACCGGCGCCGCAGCGCACTGGCGCCCTCCCCGAAGCCAGCGTCACCCTGATCATCGGCGGCGGAATCGCGGCGTACAAATCGCTCGACCTGATCCGCCGGCTGAAGGAGCGCCGTATCGAGGTCCGCTGCGTGCTGACCAAGGCGGCCCAGCAATTCGTCACGCCGCTGGCGGTGAGCGCGCTGTCGCATGAGCGCGTCTATACCGACCTGTTCGACCCCCAGAGCGAATTCGACGCCGGCCATATTCGCCTCGCGCGCGACTGCGACCTGATCGTGGTGGCGCCGGCGACCGCCGACCTGATGGCGAAGATGGCGAACGGCCACGCCGACGATCTCGCCAGCGCCATCCTGCTCGCGACCAACCGCAAGGTGCTGCTGGCGCCGGCGATGAACCCGCTGATGTGGAGCAACGCGGCGACGCGCCGCAACGTCGGCTTGCTCCAGCGCGACGGCGTGGTGCTGATCGGCCCGAATTCCGGCGAGATGGCCGAAGCCGGCGAGGCCGGAATCGGCCGCATGTCGGAAGCGATCGAGATCGCCAATGCCGCCGAACGGCTGCTGCGGCCGCCGGTGCCGCGGCCGCTCGCCGGCAAGCGCGTGCTGATCACCGCGGGTCCCACGCACGAGCCGATCGACCCCGTGCGCTACATCGCCAACCGCTCCTCCGGCAAGCAGGGCTTTGCCATTGCCGCCGCCGCGCAGGCCGCCGGCGCCGAGGTGATCCTGGTCAGCGGCCCGGTCGACCTCGACGATCCACCCGGAGTGACGGTGAAGCACGTCGAATCGGCGCGGCAGATGCTGGAGCAGGTGCAGGCCGCGCTTCCCGCCGATATCGCGATCTTCGCCGCGGCGGTCGCCGACTGGCGCGTCGCCAACGAGGGCGAGCAGAAGCTGAAGAAGACCGCGGCCGGCATGCCGCCGCTTCAGCTGGTCGAGAATCCCGACATCCTCGCCACGATCTCGAAGCTGACCGACAAGCGCCCGCCCCTGGTAATCGGCTTTGCCGCCGAAACCGAACGTCTCATCGACAACGCCAAGGCCAAGCTCGCGCGCAAGGGCTGCGACTGGATCGTCGCCAATGACGTGTCGCCGGCGACCGGCGTGATGGGCGGCGACCGCAACACCGTCCACCTCCTCAGCCGCAAGGACGGTGCGAAGGACGGCGAGATTGCAGTTGATTCCTGGCCGGTGATGACCAAGGAACAGGTCGCCATCGAACTGGTCGCGCATGTCGCCAGAAGCGTGACCGACAAATCCCTGGAGACGGCATCTTGAGCACGAAGGTCACGGTCGAACTGCAGCGCCTCGCCCATGCCGAAGGTCTGCCGTTGCCGGCCTATCAGACCAGCGAGGCCGCCGGCCTCGACCTGATGGCAGCCGTTCCGGACAGCGAGCCGATGACGCTCGCCCCGGGCCAATACGCGCTGGTGCCGACGGGCCTTGCGATCGCGCTGCCGCCGGGGCACGAGGCGCAGGTGCGGCCGCGTTCGGGGCTTGCCGCCAAGCACGGCGTCACCGTGCTGAACTCGCCGGGCACGATCGACGCGGACTACCGCGGCGAGATCAAGGTGATCCTGATCAACCACGGCGCGGCGCCCTTCGTGATCAAGCGCGGCGAGCGCATCGCCCAAATGGTGATCGCACCCGTGGTGCAGGCTGCCCTCGTTCCCGTCGCGGCGTTGTCGCCGACCGATCGCGGCGCCGGCGGCTTCGGCTCGACCGGCCGCTGAATTCCTGACCTCTTCCGCGAGCGAAGCGGGAACGCGCACCCTGATCGTGGCGCGCCATCCGCGCGACCTGCGGAATCCCAAGAACCATGTGGGCGGGAACACCACGGCGGCATTTTTGGGGGGCCTCCTTTACGTTCACGATCTGGACTCTTACCGGCGGAGTCACGGTGGGGGTATTGTCTTTTGATTCGCGCGCGACGGGGGTCGCCGCGCGCAAATTCGTGCGGTCTTGGGGCAACTATGTCAGGCGTGATCGTGTCGATGCGTCGGACGCTGCTGTCGTGCACGTCGCTGGCGCGCAGCGCATTGATTGGGAGCGCTCTTGCGGCGCTGCTGCCGGCTGCGCAGGCCAGGGCCGCCGATCTCATCGACACCTTCTCCACCATGCTGGATTTCAACCGGCAGGAACTCGCCGTCCTCGCCACCGCGCTGGCGCTGCTCGGCTTCTCGGTGGTGGCCGCGATCCTGTTGATGCGCACGCGGGTGCGCCTGGTCAAGAACGAGGCGCGGCTGCGCGCCCGGATCGGGGAACTTCAGCTCCAGGCCGACCGCTTCGGCGCGCTGCTGTTCGCCGAACCGCAGATCCTGATCTCCTGGCCGGCCGGCGACAACCGCGTTCAGATCTCCGGCGACATCTCCATGGTGCTGCCGCGCGACTCCTCCCCACAGCGCGTGCTGGCGTTCGGAACCTGGCTGCCCCCGGAGCCAGCGCTCCAGATGGACCATGCCGTCGACGCGCTGCGCGATCGCGGCGACGGGTTCCAGCTGACCTTGACCACCGCGCACGGCCATACGCTGGAAGCGATCGGCCGTGCCATCGGCGGCCAGGCCATTGTCCGGATTCGCGAGCTCTCCGGACTGCGCCGCGATCTGGCCGAGACCCATCTGCGCTACAAGGCGCTCTCCGACGAGACCGAGATGCTGCGCGGCCTTGCCGCAGCCGCGCCCTGGCCAATCTGGGCCAAGGGTGAGAACGGCGCGCTGACCTACGCCAATCCGGCCTATGTGCGCGCCACCGAAGCGAACAGCGTCACCGATGCCCAGGAGCGCAAGCTCGAGCTGCTCGACAGCGCCAACCGCACCGCGATGGAACGGGGACTGAAGGACGCGGCCAATTTCAGCTCGCGGCTGCCGATCGTGATCGGCGGCGAGCGGCGTATCTATGACGTGCGCGCCATCAACGTGGGCGGCGGCAGCGTCGGCGTCGCAATCGATGCCAGCGAGGCGGATGCGCTGAGGTCGGCGCTGGTGCGGATGGCGGAGGCGCACCGCCGCACGCTCGACCAGCTCTCCTCCGGCGTCGCCGTGTTCGACGGCCAGCGCCGCCTCGCCTTCTACAACGATTCCTATCGGCGGCTGTGGGACCTCGACCGCACCTTCCTCGACGCCAACCCTGACGATTCCAGCGTGCTCGACCAGCTCCGCGCCGCGCGCAAGCTGCCGGAGCAGCCGGATTTCCGCGCCTGGAAGGCCAAGCTGCACGACGCCTATCGCGCGGTCGAGACCGCCAAGGACACCTGGTTCCTGCCCGACGGCCGCGCGCTCTCGGTCGTCACCACGCCGAACCCCGAGGGCGGCGTCACTTACCTGTTCGACGACGTCACCGAAAGCCTCGACCTCGCCCGCCGCTTCGACGGCCTGATCCGCGTTCAGCGCGAGACGCTGGACAGCCTCGCCGAGGGCGTGGCGGTGTTCGGCAGCAACGGCAAGGCGCAGCTGTTCAATCCGGCCTTCGTCCGGATGTGGAAGCTCTCCAGCGATGCCATGCGCGACGAGCCGCACATCCAGACGGTGGAAGGCTGGTGCCATCAGCTCTACGACGATCCCGTCGTCTGGCGCCAGATCCGCGAGGCCATCACCTCGATCGAAAACCGCGCCGACGTGCCGCTGAAGCTGGAGCGCAAGGACGGCAGCGTGCTCGACGGCATGATCCGGCCGCTGCCCGACGGCGCCACCATGCTGACGTTCCAGGACATCACCGACACCGAGAACGTCGAGCGCGCACTGCGCGAGCGCAACGAGGCGCTGGAGGCCGCCGACCAGATGAAGGTGGATTTCGTCCACCACGTCTCCTACGAGCTGCGCTCGCCGCTCACCACCATCATCGGCTTTGCGCATTTCCTCAGCGATCCCTCGACCGGGCCGCTGACGCCGAAGCAGGCCGAATATCTCGACTACGTCACCAAATCGACCAATGCGCTGCTCGCGCTCACCAACAACATCCTGGATCTCGCCACCATCGACGCCGGCGCGATGAAGCTGGAACTCGGGCAAGTCGACGTCAGCAAGGCCATCGAGCTCGCCGCGGAGGGCATCCAGGACCGGCTCGCCACCGACCGCATCCGCCTTAAGGTCGAGATCGCGCCCGACGTCGGCAGCTTCGTCGGCGACGAGAAGCGCGTGGTGCAGGTGCTCTATAACCTCCTCGCCAACGCCGTCGGGTTTTCTCCACAGGATTCCACCGTCGGCATCAGCGCGCGCCGCACCGAACGCAGCGTGGTCTTCACCGTGACAGATTCGGGACCTGGAATACCTGCCGACATGAAGGACAAGGTGTTCAACTGGTTCGAAAGCCGCTCGCAGGGCTCGCGTCACCGCGGCGCCGGGCTCGGCCTGTCGCTGGTGCGCTCCTTCGTCGAGCTGCATGGCGGCAAGGTGCGGGTGGATTCGATCGTCGGCCGAGGCACGGTCGTGATCTGCGATTTCCCGACCGACCAGGCGGCGCATCGCGACGCCGCCGAATGACGGAACCGACCACATTCTCCGTCGCGCTCCACAACGAGACGGCCACTGCGCAATTGATGGCCGACCTCGCGCTGCTGGTCGGCCCCGGTGACGTCATCACCCTCACCGGCGATCTCGGTGCCGGCAAGACTGCGGCAGCACGCAGCCTGATCCGCTACCTCGCCAGCGACGAGACGCTGGAGGTGCCGAGCCCGACCTTCACGCTGGTGCAGGGCTACGAGCTGCCGCCCTTTCCGGTGATGCATGCCGATCTCTACCGCGTCGAGGACGAGAGCGAGCTCGAGGAGATCGGCCTGTCGCCGCTCCCGGATGCCACCCTCGTCCTGATCGAATGGCCCGAGCGCGCACCGTCGGCGATGCCCGAGGATCGCATCGACATCGCCCTGACGCACCGGCCGGCGCTGGGATCGAGCGCACGCGCCGCCGACATCACCGGCCATGGCAAGGGCGCCGCGCAAGTCGCGCGGCTGAAGGCGCTGCGCGACTTCCTCGACGCATCCGGTTACATGGAGGCGACGCGCAAGCGCATGGCCGGCGATGCCTCGACGCGCTCCTATGCGCGGCTGCTGCGCGACGACAGCATCGTCATCCTCATGAACTTTCCGCAGCGGCCCGACGGCGCGGCCCTCTACAACGGAAAGTCCTACAGCGCCGCGGTGCATCTCGCGGAGAACGTCAAACCCTTCGTCGCGATCGCCGAAGGCCTGCGCGCGCAGGGAATCTCCGCGCCCGCGATTCATCATTCCAACCTCGATCATGGCTTCCTGATTACCGAGGACTTCGGCAGCGAAGGTGTGATCGAAGGCGATCCGCCACGCCCGATCGGCGAGCGCTACGAAGCCGCGACCGATCTGCTGGCGATGCTGCACGGCAAGGCGCTGCCGGAGACGCTGCCGCTGGACGGGAAGACCTACGAGATCCCCGTCTTCGACGTTGAGGCGATGCTGATCGAGATCGGATTGATGCCGGAATGGTACCTGCCCGATCGCAACGCGCCGTTGAGCGACGACAAGCGCGCGGAATTCTTCGCGATGTGGCGCGAACTGCTCAGGACGCCGCTGGCGGCGCCGAAGACATGGATCATCCGCGACTATCACTCACCCAATTTGATCTGGCTCGGAGAGCGCAGCGGCATCGAGCGGGTGGGCGTGATCGATTTCCAGGACACCGTGCTGGGGCCGCAATCCTACGACGTGGTGTCGCTGCTCCAGGACGCCCGCATCGACGTGCCCGAGAACATCGAGCTGACGCTGCTGTCGCGCTACATCAAGGCGCGGCGCGCGCAGGACACCAGCTTCGATGCGGCCGGCTTTGCCGAGCTCTACGCCATCATGTCGGCGCAGCGGAACACCCGCCTGCTCGGCACCTTCGCCCGGCTCAACCGCCGCGACGGCAAGCCGCATTATCTGCGCCACCAGCCGCGGATCTGGACCTACCTCCAGCGCTCGCTGGCGCATCCCGCGCTCGGCGCCTTGCGCGAGTGGTATCTCGCCAACGTCCCGCCGCCCCAAGAACCGTCCCAAGAACCGCCTCAAGCCTGATTTGCGGCGCGATTTACCGGCCGTTAGCCAAGACGTCGGTATTCTGGCGGCGAGGCAGCCGGATGATTACGGGGCTGGAGCGGGACAGATGGCGGTACAGACGGACCAGCGCGGCAACGGCCGGGTTGTTTTCGAACGCGGGATTCCGGCCCAGATCATGGGAATCGACGGCACCTGGCGGCGCGACTGCACCATGGAGGACGTCTCGGAGAGCGGCGCCAAGCTGACCATCGACGGCTCGGTGGAAGGGCTCCATCTGAAGGAATTCTTTCTCCTGCTGTCGTCCACCGGGCTGGCGTACCGGCGCTGTGAGCTTGCCTGGGTCAATGGCGACCAGATCGGCGTCAATTTCCTCAAGATCGGTGAAAGAAAGAAAAAGGCGCGTTCCGCGACCATTGGGGCGTGACGGCAACACCCGTCGTACAACCGTCACGGCGGGTGGTTAAGGCGGTCGAGATGCAATGCGGCTGATCGAGCCTCGTGGTACGATTGCTGCGAACGCGAAAGGTCTGAGAAAGCGAAGGATGCCCGTCAAACCGACCAAAGCCATGGTGCTCGCCGCAGGATTTGGCCTGCGCATGCGTCCGTTGACGGACACGATGCCGAAGCCGATGGTGCCGGTGGCGGGCCAGCCGCTGCTCGACCACGTGCTCGACAAGCTCGGCCAGGCCGGCGTGACCGAGGCGGTGGTCAACGTGCACTACCTGCCGGATCAGATCATCAATCACGTCGCTTCGCGCCAGCATCCGCGCGTGACCATCTCCGACGAGCGCGACCAGGTGCTCGGCACCGGCGGCGGCGTGGTCAAGGCGCTGCCGCTGCTCGGCGACGCGCCGTTCTTCCACGTCAATTCCGACACGCTGTGGATCGATGGCGTGCGCTCGAACCTGACGCGGCTCGCTGAAAATTTCGACCCGGCGCGGATGGATATCCTGCTGCTGATGGCGCCGACCGCAACCAGCATCGGCTATGGCGGCCGCGGCGATTACGGCATGCTGCCCGACGGTGCCCTGCGCAAGCGCAAGGAAAAAGAAGTCGTTCCGTTCGTCTATGCCGGCGCGGCGGTCATGTCGCCATCGATCTTCGCCGACGCCCCGAAGGGCGAGTTCTCTTTGACCAGGATGTTCGATCGCGCCAACGAGCAGGAGCGGCTGTTCGGCCTGCGGCTTGACGGTGTCTGGATGCATGTCGGCACGCCTGATGCCGTTCACGCCGCGGAAGAGGCGTTTCTGGAGAGCGTGGCGTAGGGCCATGCTGTCATGCCCCGCGAAGGCGGAGCATCCAGTACGCCGCGGCCTCTCGGGTCAAACTCCATCGCCTCTGGAATACTGGATCATCCGCCTTCGCGGATGATGACACCTGTCCAGCCTGGCGAACAGCGGGGAAGACCCCGCCGCAACGCATGACCATTTGACCCCGCCTCCCTATATTGCCCTGATTCTCGAATCAGGCGGCTCATGCGCGTTTTCAGCGTTCCCATCTCAGTTCCGTTTCTGCGCACGGTCGTCATGGCCCTGCTCGACGGCCGGCTGGTCGAGGGGTTCGAGGCCCGCAAGGAACCGGCGCGGCTGGCCGACGCCACGCTGTACCTGCCGACCAGGCGTGCGATGCGCGTCGTGCGTGAGATCTTCCTCGATGAAATGAAAGCGGACGCGGTCGTGCTGCCGCGCATCGTCGCGCTCGGCGACATCGACGAGGACGAGCTCGCCTTCGCCGGCGAGAGCGAACAGTTTTCCGGTGCAGCGCCGCTCGACATTCCGCCGCGGCTGGGCGAGCTCGAACGGCGGCTGACACTGGCGCAGCTCGTCGCCGCCTGGGCCAGGGGCCCGGTGCTGTCGCCACTGGTGGTCGGCGGGCCGGCCTCGACGCTGGCGCTTGCATCCGATCTCGCGCGCCTGATCGACGACATGGTCACGCGCGGAGTCGATTGGAGCGCGCTCGATGGACTGGTACCGGACCAGCTCGATCGGTACTGGCAGCACTCGCTCGAATTCCTGCGCATCGCGCGCATCGCCTGGCCCAATCATCTCGCGGAGATCAACCGGATCGAGCCGGCCGCGCGGCGCGATCTCCTGATCGCGGCGGAAGCCAAACGGCTGACCGCGCATCCGAGCGGGCCGGTGATTGCGGCGGGGTCGACCGGCTCGATGCCGGCCACCGCGAAGTTCTTGCACGCAGTCGCATCGCTACCGCATGGCGCGGTGGTGCTGCCCGGCCTCGACACCGATCTCGACGACGACGCCTGGCGCACCATCGGCGGCGTGCGCGATGCGCTCGGCAAGTTCGTGGAGCATCCGGCCTCGAACCATCCGCAATATGCCATGCACGCGCTGCTGCAGCGTTTCGGTATCAAGCGTGGCGATGTCGAATTGCTTCAGCCCCCGGCGGAAGACGGCCGCGATCTGCTCGCGTCCGAATCGATGCGGCCGTCTGCCAGGACGGAAGTCTGGCATGACCGCCTGAAGCAGCCTGACGTCGCCGCGAAGATCGCCGGCGGCATGAACAACCTCGCTGTCGTCGAAGCCCCCAACCCTGAAATGGAAGCGCTCGCGATTGCCATTGCGATGCGCGAGGCGCGGCATCTCGACAAATCGGCGGCGCTGGTGACGCCTGACCGCGCGCTGGCGCGGCGGGTGATGGCGGCGCTGACCCGATGGGACCTCGCCTTCGACGATTCCGGCGGCGATGTGCTGATGGAAACATCCGCCGGCACTTTCGCGCGTCTCGCGGCAGAGGCGGCGACAAGGGGGCTGGAGCCGCCGACATTGCTGGCGATGCTGAAGCATCCGTTATGCCGGCTCGGCCGCGCGCCCGGCGCGTGGAAGATGGCAATCGAAGGCCTCGAGCTCGCAGTCCTGCGCGGCACGCGCCCGCCGGCGGCCACCGCAGGCCTGTTGCGCGAATTCAACCGTTTCCGCGAGGAACTCGCAAAGCTCTGGCGCCGCGAGGTCTCCGCGCTGCACCGCGCCGAGCCGCGGGCGCGTCTCAAGGCGGAGGATCTCGATCGCATCCAGGCGCTGATCGATGTCCTGCAAAAGGCATTGGCGCCAATCGAGAGCCTGCCGCCCGCGAGACCATATGACTTCGCCGAGCTCGCGCATCGGCATCGCGAGATCCTGATCGAGCTGTCGCGCGACGAGCAGGGCATCCCGCTCGCCTTCGAGGATCGCGATGGTCTCGCGCTTGCCAGCGCCTTTGACGATCTCCTGCGCAGCGGCACGGCCAGCGGGCTGATGGTGCCGCTGCCCGACTATCCCGACGTCTTCCAGACGGCGTTCGGCGATCGCGCGGTGCGGCGGCGCGACAGACCCGGCGCCCGCTTGCAGATCTACGGCCCGCTGGAATCGCGGCTGATGCAGGCCGACCGCATCATCGTGGGCGGCCTGATCGAAGGTGTCTGGCCGCCGGCGCCGCGCATCGATCCCTGGCTCAGCCGGCCGATGCGGCACGAGCTCGGGCTCGACCTGCCGGAGCGCCGCATCGGCCTCTCCGCCCATGACTTCGCGCAACTGCTCGGCGGCGACGAGGTGATCCTCACCCATTCCGCCAAGGCCGGCGGCGCACCGGCGGTCGCCTCGCGCTTCCTGCACCGTCTGGAGGCGGTCGCGGGCGATGCTCTCTGGAACGCGGCTGTCCGTGCCGGCGAGAAATATGTGCAGTTCGCCGCCGCACTGGACCAGCCCGACGAGGTCAGACCGATCAAGCAGCCGGAGCCGCGGCCGCCGCGCGCCATGCGACCGCTCAAGATGTCCGTCACCGAAATCGAAGACTGGCTGCGCGATCCCTATACGATCTACGCCAAACGCATCCTGCGGCTCGATGCGCTCGATCCCGTCGACATGCCGCTCTCGGCTGCCGACCGCGGTTCGGCGATTCACGATGCGCTCGGCGAGTTCACCGAGGCCTATGCCGCACATCTGCCCGACGATCCCGCGCGCGTGCTGCGTGTGATCGGCGAGAAACATTTTGCGCCGCTGATGGAGCGTCCCGAGGCGCGGGCGCTGTGGTGGCCCCGCTTCCAGCGTATCGCGCGCTGGTTCGGCGAATGGGAGACGGCGCGGCGCGACGCGATCGAGGCCATCACGGCCGAGACCCGGGGCGAGATCTCGATCCCGCTCGACAATGCGCGCACTTTCTATCTTTCCGCGCGCGCCGACCGCATCGAGCGCCGCCAGGGCGGCAGCTACGCCATTCTCGACTACAAGACCGGGCAGCCGCCGACCGGCAAGCAGGTCCGCATGGGCCTGTCACCGCAGCTCACGCTGGAAGCCGCGATTTTGCGCGAGGGCGGCTTCCCTGATATCGACGCCGGCTCCTCGGTGAGCCAGCTCGTCTATGTCCGCCTCAGCGGCAACAATCCGCCGGGCGAGGAACGCATCCTGGAGCTCAAGTTCAAGCAAGGCGACGAGCCGCAGCCGCCCGATACCGCGGCAGCCGAAGCGCGAGCCAAGCTGGAAGCGCTGATCCGTGCCTTCGAGGACGAGAACCAAGCCTATACCTCGCTGAATCTGCCGATGTGGGCGAACCGCTACGGCACCTATGACGATCTCGCCCGGATCAAGGAATGGTCCGCCGCCGGCGGATTGGGGATCGAGGAATGGTGAAGGCGCCGCGGCCCATCCCTGACGAGGTGCGCGCGCGGCAGGCGCGTGCATCCGATCCGACTGCATCGGCCTTCGTCTCGGCGAATGCCGGCTCGGGCAAGACGCATGTGCTGGTGCAGCGCGTGATCCGCCTCTTGCTGTCGGGCGTGCCGCCGGAAAAGATCCTCTGCATCACCTTCACCAAGGCCGCCGCGGCCAACATGGCCGAGCGTGTGTTCACCACGCTCGGGCATTGGGTGACGCTGGATGATGCCGGGCTCGATGCCGCGATCCGCGCCGTCGGCATCCCGCATCCCAGCGCAAAGCTGCGGCGCGACGCGCGAAAACTGTTCGCCTGCGCACTGGAGACCCCGGGCGGGCTGAAGGTGCAGACCATCCACGCGCTGTGCACCCGCCTGCTCCAGCAGTTTCCGTTCGAGGCCAACGTGCCGGCGCGCTTCGCCGTGATCGACGAGCGCGACCAGACTGACATGATGGAGCGCGCCAATCTGAAGGTGCTGCTGGAGGCAGCGCGCGCCCCCGAGAGCGTGACAGGACGCGCGCTCCTGACCGCGATGTCGAGTGCCGCCGATGTCACCTTCAAGGAGGTCGTGCGCGAAGCGTGCCTCAGCCGCGATCATTTCATGGCCTGGACCGACGAGGCCGGCAACGCGGAAGCCGCTGCCGCGCAGATGGCTGCGGTGCTGGGCGTCGACACGAGCGATCGCATCGAGGATGTCGAGACGGAGATTCTGGACGGCCCGTTTCTGCCGCGCGCGCGCTGGGACGAGATCGCCTTTGCGCTTGGCGATGGGAACAAGACTGAAAAGGATCAAGCCGATTGCTTACGGTTGGCGAAGGCGTTGTCGGGGAGTGCGCAAGTTGATGCCTATCTCAGCGTGTTCCTAACCGATGAAAAGAAGCAACCGCGCAAGACGTTGTTGACGAAGCAATTTTGCAAAGATCATCCTTCCGTTGCTCATCTCTTCGACAGTGAGGCACGGCGACTCGACAGACTGATCGAGAAACGCCGCGCGTTAGCCGTGCGCGACCGCACGGCGGCGCTGCTGCGAATTGCGACCGCCGCTGCTGCAAACTACCGCCGCGAGAAGCAGGAGCGCGGTCTGCTCGATTATGACGACCTCATCGACAAGACGCTGGCGATGCTCGACCGCATTTCCTCGGGCTGGGTGCACTACAAGCTCGACCGCGGCGTCGATCACGTGCTGATCGACGAGGCGCAGGATACCAGCCCGCGCCAATGGGACATCGTCGCGCACATCATCTCCGAATTCACCGCCGGCGAAGGCGCGCGCGAGGGGCTGAACCGCACCGTCTTTGCGGTTGGCGACGAGAAGCAATCGATCTTCTCATTCCAGGGCGCACAACCTCGAGAGTTCGATCGACGCCGTTATGATCTCAGAAGGAAGTTTGAGGCTGCCAAGCTGAAGTTCGATCCGGTTTCTTTCAATTACTCTTTCAGATCGGGCGCAGCGATCTTGCATGCGGTCGATCATGTCTTTCGCGAAGAGACTATCTATCGCAGCATCCATGCGGAGAAAGCCTATCCTGTACACAATGCGCTCGCCGATGCAGGCCCGAGCGTAATCGAGCTTTGGGACTTAGCAGTCGCGGACGACAAGCAGAACATCGAGGGCTGGCGTGCGCCATTCGACGGCGTCGCAGTCACCAGCCCTGAGGTCAAGCTCGCGCGACGCATCCAGGCCGAGATCAAGCGGCTGGTCGAGAGCGGCACGCTGACAGGGCACGAGGGCGAGCGTCGTCCTCTACGCTATGGCGACATGCTGATCCTGGTGCGCCGGCGCGGCAACGCATTCGATGCCGTGATCCAGGCGCTGAAGCACGCCAATATCCCGGTCGCCGGCGCCGACCGTCTCAAGCTCACCGAGCACATCGCCATCATCGATTTGATGAACCTCGCCGACGCGCTGCTGCTGCCGCAGGACGATCTCGCGCTCGCGGTGGCGCTGAAGAGCCCGCTGTTCGGGCTCGATGACGACGATTTGTTCACGCTGGCCTGGGACCGCAAGGGATCGCTGCGCCGCGCGCTCGGCGAGCACGCAGCTGGAAGCGAAAAGTTCGCCGCTGCGTTGCGGCGCCTGGAAGCCTGCGAGATGCTCGCCACCGAGGAGACGCCGTTCGCGTTCTATGCCTGGCTGCTCGGCGGCGACGACGGGCGTGCGCGCATCCTGCGCCGGCTCGGCCATGAGGCCAACGACGCCCTCGATGAATTTCTTGAGCTCGCGCTGAACTACGAGCGTAAGGCACCGGCCTCGCTGCAGGGCTTCATGGCCTGGCTGCGCTCGGCCGATACCGAGGTGAAGCGCGACATGGAGATCTCGCGCGACGAGGTCCGGGTGATGACCGTGCACGGCGCCAAGGGCCTCGAGGCCTCCGTCGTGTTCATGGTCGACACCACCTCCTCGCCCGCGGACTCGCAGCGGCTTCAGCTGATCAACGTATCGCGCGACAATGGCGGCGAGGTCGTGGTCTGGGCCGGCCGCAAGGCCGACGATCCGAAGCCGGTCGCCGAGGCCCGCAATGCGATGATCGAGGAGACAGAAGACGAGTATCGCCGTTTGCTCTACGTCGCGATGACGCGCGCGGCGGACCGGCTGATCGTCGGCGGCTGCCTGCCGGGCAACAGGAAGGACGTCCGCAAGCTGAGCTGGTACGACCTCGTCGACACCGGTCTCGCCGGCGCGGGCCTGAACAAGCAGATCATCGAGACGCCGCTCGGCAAGGTCACCCGATTCGCCCGACCGGAAGATGTCGCGGCGCTGGGGGCGCCGGCGGCGCCCCTGGACCAATCGATCGTGCTGCCGGACTGGCTGCGGACGCCGGTGCCGAGCGAGCCCATCGACGACGATCCCGTGCGCCCCTCGGGCCAGTCTGCCGAGGAAGGCCGCAGCGTGCGGACCGGCGAGTCAATCCAGTCGCGCGCTCTGGCGCTGCAGCGCGGCACGCTGGTGCACCGTCTGCTGCAATCCCTGCCCGACATCGCCGTTGAGCGCCGGCGCGAGGCGGCGCTCGGCTTTATGGCACGCAATGCCTCGGACTGGCCGGAGGCCGACCGCATTGCGCTGGTCGACAAGGTGCTCAGCTTGATCACTGAACCGCGTTTCGCCGCGGTCTTTGCCGCCGGAAGCCGGGCGGAGGTTGCCATCGCCGGCCGGCTGGAGCGGCCGGGCCGCACTCCGGCGCTGGTGTCGGGGCAGATCGACCGGCTGGTCGTTCGCCCTGAGGAAGTCCTGATCGTCGATTTCAAGACCAACCAGGCGGCCCCCAAAAGCGCCGCAGAGGCGCCGGCGGCCTATGTCCGCCAGCTTGCGCTGTACCGGGCGGTGCTGTCGCGGCTTTATCCCCGGAAGCCTGTCAGGGCCGTCCTGCTCTGGACGGAGGCCCTTGAATACATGGAGATTTTGGCCCCCGCGCTGGACGCGGCGCTGGCATCCCTTCATCTCGGTGTGAGCGTCCTTGACCCGGCAAGGAGCCGTTCATAGGTTGACCGCATGATCCCAGGCGCGATTCCAGGTCGCGCCGATTCTCTTTCAACCGAGTGAGGTACTCCCAATGGCCGTTAGCAAGGTTTCCGACGCCGATTTCGAAACCGAAGTGCTCAAGGCGAACGGCCCCGTGGTCGTCGATTTCTGGGCCGAATGGTGCGGCCCCTGCCGCATGATCGCGCCCGCCCTCGACGAGATCGCCGGCGCGATGGGCGACAAGGTCAAGATCGTGAAGCTCAACGTCGACGAGAGCCCGAAGACCGCCTCCAAATATGGCGTGATGTCGATCCCGACCCTGATGATCTTCAAGGGCGGCGAGATGGCCTCCCGCCAGGTCGGCGCGGCGCCCAAGGCGAAGCTGCAGCAGTGGATCACCTCCGCGGTCTGATCCGCCTCGAAGATTATTTTCGGAAGCGGCCGGCGAAAGCCGGCCGTTTGCGTTGATGGGACGTGTTCAGCGTATGACGAGTCCCGCCCTTGCCAGCCCCACCTGCGAAGCGCGCCCGAAGATCGAGCTCTCTCGTCGCGATGGAGGCGCGTTCGGTCGACGAGATCCCGCGCGGCAAGGAATGGCAATATGAACCCAAGTGGGACGGCTTCCGCTGCCTGCTGTCGCGCGAGGGCGGCAACGTCGATCTGCGCTCGAAATCCGGCGAGGACCTTGCGCGCTATTTTCCCGAGATCGTCACCGCCGCGCTGAAGCTGAAGGCGGATCGCTTCACGCTCGACGGTGAGATCGTGGTGCCGCAAGGCAAGGGCTTTTCGTTCGACGCGCTGCTGCAGCGAATTCATCCTGCCGCAAGCCGGGTGAAGAAGCTCGCCCAGGAGACGCCCGCGCTCTACCTCGTTTTCGATCTGCTCGCGACGGCCGGAGACAAGCAGCTTGCGAAGGCGTCGCTTCGCGAGCGACGGCCGGCACTGGAAGCTTTTGCGAAGTCCCATCTCAAGGGCAGCATCTTCCGGCTTTCGCCTGCGACGACGAGTTACGCCACGGCCGGGAAATGGCTCGCGCAATCCGGCGGCGGCTCGGATGGCGTCATCGCCAAGCGCGTCGACCTGCCTTATCAGGCGGGCAATCGCGACGGCATGCAGAAGATCAAGAAATTCCGCAGCGCCGATTGCGTGGTCGGCGGCTTCCGCTACGCCACCAACGAGATCGCCGGCCGCAAGGTGGTCGGCTCGCTGCTGCTCGGGCTCTACGACGATGACGGCCTGCTGCACCATGTGGGCTTCACCTCGGCCATCAAGGCGGATGAGAAGCCCGACCTGACCGACCGGCTGGAGGCGCTGATCGGCGAGCCTGGCTTCACCGGGAACGCGCCGGGCGGGCCGAGCCGCTGGTCGACCGAACGCTCGGCGAAATGGTGTCCACTGAAGCCGAAGCTCGTCATCGAAGTCTGCTACGACCATTTCAGCGGCGAGCGCTTTCGCCATGGCACCTCGATCCTGCGCTGGCGCCCGGACAAGGCGCCGCGGCAATGCCGCTTCGAACAGTTGAAGCAGAAGGTCGCCGATCCGATGAAGCTGTTGAAGTGATGGCCGGACGCGCGCGGCCCTACTTGATCCACCCCGTCGCCAACGCGTTCGCCAATTCGGGCTGTCCGTTGCGGCGCGCCAGCGCGGCCATGGCCTCGTGATCATAGGCCACGTTTCGAAACGTCACCTGGCAACCGCCATCAGCGAGTTCGAGGATCGCATATCGCGCGTGCGGGCTGCCGGCCTCGACGACATGCGGGAATGGATGCTTGTCGCGATAACCAGGGCTGCCGACGCTGCCGGGATTGACGATCAGCCGGCCGTCGCGCAAGCGCACGGCACGGGCGAGATGGGTGTGGGCGCAGAGGATCAGCGGCTGCGTGATTCCAAGCGCAAATTGCTCGATGCGATCGAGCGGCGACAACGCGACCGTGCCGTCGGGATGCGCGGTGTCGAGCCAATAGACTTCATCGTTGCCGGGCGTCGCGTGGCAAAGAAACACCTGCTCACGGAAGACACTCGTCATCGGATGCCCGCGCAGCCAGTCGAGCTGCGCGGCATCGAGCTGTGCGTGGGCGGGCCGGTCCCAGGAGCCCATCTTCTCCGGCGGACGGTCGAGCAGATAGCGGTCGTGATTGCCGAGCACATGCACGGCATCGAGCTGCATCAGGATCTCGATCGTGCGGCGCGCATCGAGCGGGCCGCTCAGCATGTCGCCGAGATTGACGATGTCGGCGATGCCGTGCGCGCGGATGTCGGCAAGCACGGCCTCCAGTGCGAGATAATTTCCGTGGATATCGGCAATCGCGGCAAAACGCATTGTTGTTGTCCCAACTCTCGTGCCCCGGACGCAGCGCAGCACGCAGTGATGCGCTGCGGAGCCGGGGCCCATATCGCAGCATCCTGGGTCCCGGCTCTGCGCCGCGTCATTTCATGCCGCGCCGCGTCAGGGACACGAGACCGTCATGCAGGAGGCGTGCCGTTGATCGCCAGCACGTGGCCGGCGAGATACAGCGAGCCTGATATCAGGATGCGCGGCGGCACGTCGTAGGCGAGCTTGGCCAAGGCGCGCAGCGCGGCTTCGACGCCGGAAACGGTCTCGACGCGCATGCCGAGGCTGCGCGCGGCATCCGCGAGGCGATCGACCGGCATTGCGTTCTCGATGTCGGGAATCGGCACCGCGATGATATGACGGGTGAGGCCGGCGAAATTGGCGAGAAATCCCTGCGCGTCCTTGTTGGCCATCATGCCCGCGATCACCACCAGCGGCCGCGACACCCGCTCCTCGAGATCGCCGAGCGCCGCCGCTGCGACACGCCCGCCCTCCGCATTGTGGCCGCCGTCGAGCCAGATCTCGGAGCCCTGCGGACCCCAGGACAGCAGTTCACCCGAGGTGAGGCGCTGCATCCGCGCCGGCCATTCGGCACCGACGATGCCGGCTTCGAACGCGGCATGGCTGACCTTGATGGCCGGAAGCGCCCGCAGCGTCGCGATCGCGAGCCCGGCATTGGCGAATTGGTGACGGCCGAACAGACGCGGCGCCGGGAGATCCATCAGGCCGCGATCGTCGGAATAGACCAGACGCCCGCGTTCGACATTGACGTGCCAGCTCTCGTTGGCGGCAAGCAGCGGCGCACGCATGCGTTTGGCCTGCGCTTCGATCACGGCCATTGCCTCCGGCATTTGCTCGGCGCAGATCACGGGCACGCCGCGCTTGATGATCGCGGCCTTCTCGCCGGCAATCGACGTCAGCGTATCGCCGAGGAAATCCATGTGGTCCATGCTGACGGGCGTGATGACGCAGGCCGCCGGCGCATCGACCACGTTGGTCGAATCGAGCCGGCCGCCGAGGCCGACTTCGAGCAGCACCACGTCGGCCGGGTTCTGCGCGAACAGGTGAAACGCGGCAGCCGTCTTCAACTCGAACACGGTCGCGGCCTCGCCGGCATTGACGCGCTCGACCTCTTCCAGCGCGGCGCGCAACTCGTCGTCACCGACGAGCACGCCGCCGCCCACGCGGCCGAGCCGGAAGCATTCGTTGATGCGGACGAGATAGGGCGAGGTATAGGCGTGGACCCGCAAGCCCGCAGCTTCCAGCGTCGCGCGCAGATAAGCCAGCGTCGAACCCTTGCCGTTGGTGCCGGCGATGTGGATCACCGGCGGCAGCTTGCTTTCGGGGTGACCGAGCCGTTCGAGCAGGCGGTGCATCCGCTCGAGCCCGAGATCGATGCGCTTCTGATGCAGGGCCGACAACCGCCCGATCAGCTCGCCGAGCGGTGTCTTTGCACTGTCAGAGGAGGCGTTCACGCGTGGGGCGCAGCCGGCGCCGTCTCGGCGGCCGATACGATCTGCGCCGGGCTCGCCACCGGCTGCACAGATTTCGATGCGCCTTCCAGCGCCGGCGCCTTGGTCAGCAGTCGGCAGAGCCGCGCCAGCGTCGGGCGCAACTCGTGGCGATGCACGACCATGTCGACCATGCCGTGCTCCTTGAGGTACTCGGCACGCTGGAAACCTTCCGGCAGCTTCTCGCGGATGGTCTGCTCGATCACGCGCGCGCCGGCGAAGCCGATCAGCGCACCGGGCTCGGCGATCTGCACGTCGCCCAGCATCGCATAGGACGCGGTAACGCCACCGGTGGTCGGATTGGTCAGCACGACGATATAGGGCAGTTTTGCCTCGCGCAGCATCTGCACCGCGACCGTGGTGCGCGGCATCTGCATCAGCGACAGGATACCCTCCTGCATGCGCGCGCCGCCCGAGGCGGCGAACACGATGAACGGCGACTTCTTCTCGACCGCGAGCTCCATCCCGCGCACGATGGCCTCGCCCGCGGCCATGCCGAGCGAGCCGCCCATGAAGTCGAAATCCTGCACGGCGACGACGACGGCGGAGCCTTCGAGCTTGCCATAGCCGACCTTGATCGCGTCGTTCAGATTGGTCCGCGCCCGCGCATCCTTGATGCGGTCGACATATTTCTTCTCGTCGCGGAACTTGAGCGGGTCGGGTGTGACCTCGGGCAGCGCGACGTCGAACCAGGTCTCGTTGTCGAAGATCGACTTCAGGCGCGCCACCGCGCCCATGCGCATGTGGTAGTTCGAGCCGGGAATGACGAACTGGTTGGCCTCGACGTCCTTGTAGAACACGAGCTGCCCGGAATCCGGACATTTGATCCACAGATTCTCCGGCGTCTCCCGCCGCAGCATGTTGCGGATCTTCGGCCGGACCACATTGGTAAGCCAGTTCATGGTTTGCTCCGATGTGCGAACCCGCTTCGCGGATCGCCTGAAGGATATATGGCCGCCGGGCGCCCGTCCGGCAAGCCGCCGTGCGCGCTCCTCAAGAGCGGAACTATGGCCTATTCCGCCGCCTGAGGCGCGCCCTTGACGCCCTGGGCCAGGGCCGCCGTCAGCTCGGCGACGGCGTTGACGGTTTTGCCGGTCGCCCGCCCCTCCGCATCGAGGCTGTTCCTGAGCGCATCGACCAGTGCGGTACCGACGACCGCACCATTGGCATGCGAGGCAATGGCGCGCGCCGTCTCCGGCGTGCGGATACCGAAGCCGACGCAGACCGGCAGCTTGGTGTGCCGCTTGATGCGGGCAACTGCCTCGCTCACGGCCGCGGAGTCCGCCGCCGCCGCACCGGTGATGCCGGTGATGGAGACGTAGTAGACGAAGCCCGACGTGTTGGCGAGCACGGCCGGCAGACGCTTGTCGTCGGTCGTCGGGGTCGCCAGGCGGATGAAATTGAGGCCGGCCTTCATCGCGGGCAGGCAGAGCTCGTCGTCTTCCTCCGGCGGCAGGTCGACGATGATGAGACCATCGACGCCCGCGCTCTTGGCGTCGACCAGAAACTTGTCGACGCCATAGATGTAGATCGGATTGTAGTAACCCATCAGCACGATCGGCGTCGCGTTGTCGTCCCTGCGGAAGCCGCGCACCAGCTCGAGCGTCTTCTTCAGCGTCATGCCGGCCTTGAGCGCGCGCAGGCCCGCAGCCTGGATCGACGGGCCGTCGGCCATCGGATCGGTGAAGGGCATGCCGATCTCGATCACGTCCGCGCCGGACTTCGGCAGCGCCTTGATGATCTCGAGCGAGGTCGCCGGATCAGGATCGCCGGCCATCAGGAAGGTCACGAAGGCCGAGCGGCCCTGCTTCGCAAGCTCGGCAAAACGGGTGTCGATACGCGTGGTCATGATCCGGCCGCCGCTGTGCTATACCTCTCCCCTCCGGGGAGAGGTCGGCTGCGAAGCAGCCGGGTGAGGGGGATGGAGAGGTTCAAGTCCAGAGCGCGAAGGCTCCGCGAGTCACAGACGAGTGCCGAAGCAAAGCTTTGGCAGGCGCTGCGCAACAGGCAGCTCGCCCGCTGGAAGTTTCGCCGACAGCATCCGATTGATCGGTACATCGTCGACTTCGTGACTTTGGACGGCAAGCTCATCGTTGAAGTTGATGGCGTCACGCATTTCAGCCCAGCGGAAGTCCAACGCGACAAGGTCAGGACCGAAGTTCTCGAGGCCTGCGGATTCCTCGTCATTCGGGTCTCGAACACGGATGTGTACGAGAATCTCGAGGGCGTGCTTGAGCTCATCGCATCTTCACTGAGATTCGAGTAAGCGGAGAGACCCCTCACCCGGCTGCTTCGCAGCCGACCTCTCCCCGACGGGGAGAGGTGAAGAGAGTGCGACACTCGCCTCACTTGCTCTTGCCCCTCAGGATGTCGCCGACCTGCGGGACATCCTTGTCGCCGCGGCCGGAGAGATTGACGACCATCAGGTGATCCCTGGGCCGTTTCGGCGCGAGTTCCATCACCTTGGCGATGGCGTGCGCGGGTTCGAGCGCGGGAATGATGCCTTCGAGCTTCGACAGCAGCTGGAACGCGGCGAGCGCCTCGTCGTCCGTCGCGGAGAGATAGTTCACGCGGCCGACCTCGTGCAGCCAGGAATGCTCGGGGCCGATGCCGGGATAGTCGAGGCCGGCCGAGATCGAATGCGCGTCCTGAATCTGGCCGTCCGCATCCATCAAGAGATAAGTGCGGTTGCCGTGCAGCACGCCGGGACGGCCGCCCGCGATCGAGGCCGCATGCAGTTGCGTGAGCCCATGGCCCGCGGCTTCGACTCCGAATATCTCGACCGTGGGATCGTCGAGGAATGGATGGAACAGGCCCATCGCGTTCGAGCCGCCACCGATGCAGGCGACCAGCGAATCCGGCAGGCGTCCCTCGACCTCCTGCATCTGCGCCTTGGTCTCGTTGCCGATGATCGACTGGAAGTCGCGCACCAGCGTCGGATAGGGATGCGGACCTGCGACCGTGCCGATGCAATAGAAGGTGTTGTGCACGTTGGTGACCCAGTCGCGCAGCGCCTCGTTCATGGCGTCCTTGAGCGTGCGCGTGCCCGACTGCACCGGCATCACCTTGGCGCCCAGCATCTCCATGCGGATGACGTTGGGCTGCTGCCGCTCGACGTCGACGGCGCCCATATAGACCACGCATTCGAGGCCAAAGCGCGCGCACAGCGTGGCGGTGGCGACCCCGTGCTGGCCGGCGCCGGTCTCGGCGATGATGCGCTTCTTGCCCATGCGCCGCGCCAGCATGATCTGGCCGAGCACGTTGTTCACCTTGTGCGAACCGGTGTGATTGAGCTCTTCGCGCTTGAGGTAAATCTTGGCGCCGCCGAGATGCTCGGTCAGGCGTTCGGCGAAATAGAGCGGCGAAGGCCGGCCGACATAGTTCTTGAGGTAGCCGTTCATCTCGGCCTGGAAGGCCGGATCGTCCTTAGCGGCGGTGTAGGCCTTTTCCAGGTCGAGGATCAGCGGCATCAGGGTTTCGGCGACGAAGCGGCCGCCGAAGATGCCGAAATGGCCGCGCTCGTCGGGGCCGCTGCGGTAGGAATTGGGTTTGGCGACGGTCATCGAACACTCAACTCTTGGCTTGTATTTTGGCTGGCGCGCGCGGCGCGAATGAAGGCCTTGATCATCTCGGAATCCTTGACGCCGGGGGCGCTCTCGACACCGGAGGACACGTCGACGCCACCGGCGCGGGTAACGCGGAGGGCTTCAGTGACGTTGTCGGCGTGAAGCCCGCCCGAGACCATGTAGGGCAGTTTCAGATCGAGATTTTCCAGCAGGCGCCAGTCGAAGGGCTCCCCCAGGCCGCCTGGCCGCGTCGCATCCTTCGGCGCGCGCGCGTCGAACAAAATGCTGTCGGCGACTGCGGCGTAGCCCGGCAGAACGGCGAGATCGGCGGATGTTGCGACCGGGACCGCCTTCATCACCGGACGGCCGAACCGCTGCTTGATGTCGCGCAGCCGCGCCACGCTCTCCTTGCCATGGAGCTGGAAGATGTCCGGCGACAGCGCATCCATGATGTTGTCGAGCGTGGCGTCGTCGGCATCGACCGTGAGCGCGACCTTGAGCGCGCGCTGCTTCACCTGGCGGCCCAGCTCGCGCCCGGCCTCCAGGGAGAGATGTCGCGGGGACGGCGGAAAGAACACGAATCCCACCATGTCGGCACCGGCGTCGAGCGCCGTTTGAAGCGTCTCCCGCGTGGACAGGCCGCAGATTTTGACGAGCAGGGACATGGTCTCGAAGCAGATGGAGGCCGCGGGGTCCGCGGCCGGAAAACGGGGCTTTCGGTCGGGGCCGCTTCTACAACGTCGCGCGCTGCTTGTCTCGCCCGACGGGCCCGTACAGGCCCACCCCGGAGGGAGAGGGAAGCCGCAGGGACTCGGGCTTCGCTGTGGCCGTCTGGGCCCGAAGATCGGCCAGTTCGGCCCTGGCGGTCCGGGCCTCCGCGTCATTCCGGCGCGCCGCGCGCCGCCAGCGCCGCTGGCCGAACCAGACGGCTGAGCCGCCGACCACGACGCCCAGCGCAGCCACCAGGATCAGGAGCAGGAACAGCGGCAACGTCAGCGACAGCGACGGGTCGTCGGAAATGAAGGGATCGAAGGAGACCGTGACGAAATGCCGGTTGGCGACGGCGAACGCGACCAGGATCACGCCCAAGGGAATCACGATCAGCGCGGTCAGGAACTTTCGCATCTCGCTTCGCTCGCCTTGAATCAAGCCTGCGGCCGTATCGCGCGCGACCGCGAAAAACCCTGAGGCCGGCCTTGGAGCACGTTCCGGAAAAGTGTGCAGCGGTTTTCCGAAAAGATCATGCTCAAACAATAACCTAAAGCGCGATCACATCGCGCTTTAGTCTGCCGCGCCGGGATCCGGATGGTCGCGGTTCAGCCGCTCGCGCATTTCCTTGCCGGTCTTGAAGAACGGAACGCTCTTCTGGTCGACGGGCACATGGGCGCCGGTACGTGGATTGCGCCCTGCGCGTGCAGGGCGGTGCTTGACCGAGAAGGCACCGAAGCCGCGCAGCTCGACGCGATCACCGCGCGCAAGCGCCGCTACGATCTCTTCGAGAATCGCATTCACAATGTTCTCGACATCCCGCTGGTACAGATGCGGGTTGTGCTCGGCGATACGCTGAACAAGTTCGGATTTGATCATCGAGAGATAGGACCCGGAAGCGTGCGGATGACCATTTCCGTGAAAATACCGTGATCTGTCAAGACGCTAAATCAAGGCTGGGCATCGCGAAAATACGTGACAAATGCCGAAAAAGCGTGCTGCGCCGGCACTCGCAGGGCGAGAAAACTTTGCGGAACTCGCCTGTTCCCGTCAGTTTGATGCGGCCGGTTGCCACAAGGCCAGCATGCCATCCATTCCGAGCCGGTCGACCGCCTGCGCGACCCCGGTTTGGCCGATCTGATGCGCAATCGAGCCCAAACCGAGCGCTTCCAGCGTCACGGCAGCGGCCGTCTTGAGGAAAGTCAGATCGCCAAAGCGCGGCTGAAGCTTGTAATCGCGTACCGGAAGCCCCTTCTTGACGCCCTTGTGCTCGACCAGCCAGGTCACCGCCGCCTTCTCATCGCCGATCTGGTCGATCAGCTTGAGATCGATCGCCTGGCGCCCGGTAAAAACACGGCCATCGGCGACTTTTTCGAGCTGCGTGTCATCCATGCCACGCCGCTCCTTCACCATTCCCTTGAACCAGGCGTAGGAATCCTTGACCAGCGCATCGAGCGCGGCACGCGCCTCGGGACTGGTCGGCTCAAAACCGTTGGGTGCCGCCTTCAGCGGCGAGGACTTCACCTCCTCGACCTTGACGCCGATGGTCTTCAGCAGCTCGGAGACGTTGGGGTACTGGAACAGCACGCCGATCGAGCCGACCAGCGAGCTCTGCTGGGCGATGATGTGGTCACTCGCGATCGCCGTGATGTAGCCGCCCGATGCGGCGAGACCCTCGACGACGACGACCAGCGGCTTCTTCGCCTTCAGGCGGGTGAGCGAGTCGTAGAGCTGCTCGGAGCCGGCAGTGGTGCCGCCCGGCGAGTTGATGTGAACGATGACGGCGGCGGCCGCCGAATTCTCCAGCCGCTCCAGCGCCTGGGTGCGCTCGGAATCGCTGCGGATCAATCCATCGATATGAACGCGCGCGATCGAGCCGGCGGATGCGAAGGTGCCGCGCGCCCCCGGTGTCGCGATCAGCGCGAAGCTCGCGATCGCCGCGATCGCGATCAGCGCGGCCATCACACGCCAGAACGTCAGCTTGCGGCGGATCCTGCGGCGATCGACGATGATGTCCGAATCGAGCGACATCGGAATATCTCCAAATGAAAGGCTGGGCGCGTTGTGCCGTCACAGCGTGACCATTGGCTTATCTGGATACATCAATTGCGGCGCAATTTGAAGAAATGAAGGCCTGCGGCGGGGTAGGCAGGAGGCCGCCACATATTCGGTGTCGTCCCCGCGAAGGCGGGGACCCATAATCACAGGGAGGCGTGTAACGCGAGGCGCCCACTCCGAGTCGTCGTCAAACGGCACCCTGTGGGTATGGGTCCCGGGCTCGCGCTTCGCGCGCCCCGGGACGACAATCGAGTACGCAGCAACAAAAAAGCCCCGGCTCGCGCCGGGGCCTTGATGTCAGCAAAACGGACGTTTCGCTTACTTGCTGTCGCGGTTCTTGAGCGCGGTGCCCAGAATGTCGCCGAGCGTCGCGCCCGAATCGGAAGAGCCGTACTGCGCGATGGCCTCCTTCTCTTCGGCGACTTCGAGCGCCTTGATCGACACCTGGACCTTGCGGGCCTTCTTGTCGAACTGGATCACGCGGGCATCGACCTTCTCGCCGACGGCGAAGCGTTCGGCGCGCTGGTCGTTGCGGTCACGGGCGAGTTCCGAGCGCTTGATGAAGGTGGTGAAGTCGGTACCGGCGATCTTCACCTCGATACCGCTCTCCTTCACTTCGAGCACTTCGCAGGTCACGACCGCGCCCTTCTTGACATCGCCCGGCTCGGCGAAGGGGTCGCCTTCGAGCTGCTTGATGCCGAGCGAGATACGCTCCTTCTCGACGTCCACATCGAGCACCACGGCCTTCACCATGTCGCCCTTCTTGTAGTTGTCGATCACCTGCTCGCCCGGAAGCTTCCAGTCGAGGTCGGAGAGGTGGACCATGCCGTCGACGTCGCCCTCGAGACCCAGGAACAGACCGAACTCGGTCTTGTTCTTGACCTCGCCCTCGACCACCGAACCGGTCGGGTGAGCTTCGACGAAGACCTCCCAGGGGTTGCGCATGGTCTGCTTGAGGCCGAGCGAGATGCGGCGCTTGACGGAATCGACTTCCAGCACCTGCACGTCGACTTCCTGCGAGGTCGAGACGATCTTGCCGGGATGCATGTTCTTCTTGGTCCACGACATCTCGGAGACGTGGATCAGGCCTTCGATGCCCGGCTCGAGCTCGACGAACGCACCGTAGTCGGTGATGTTGGTGACGCGGCCGGTGAAGCGGGCACCCAGCGGGTACTTGGCTTCGATGCCCTGCCACGGATCGTCCAGCAGCTGCTTCATGCCCAGCGAGATGCGGTGCGTCTCGTGGTTGATCTTGATGATCTTGACCTTCACGGTCTGGCCGATCGAGAGCACCTCGGTCGGGTGGTTGACGCGGCGCCACGCGATATCGGTGACGTGCAGCAGGCCGTCGATGCCGCCGAGGTCGACGAACGCACCGTAATCGGTGATGTTCTTGACCACGCCGTCGATGACCTGACCCTCTTCGAGGTTCTGCACCAGCTCCTGACGCTGCTCGGCGCGGGTCTCTTCCAGCACCGTGCGGCGGGAGACGACGATGTTGCCGCGGCGACGGTCCATCTTGAGGATCTGGAACGGCTGCGAGTTGTTCATCAGCGGCGCAACGTCGCGGATCGGGCGGATGTCGACCTGCGAGCGCGGCAGGAACGCCACGGCACCGTCGAGGTCGACCGTGAAGCCGCCCTTGACCTGGTTGAAGATGACGCCGTTGACCTTCTCGTTGTTCTGGAACGCCTTCTCGAGCTTGCCCCAGCTCTCTTCGCGGCGCGCCTTGTCGCGGGACAGCACGGCTTCGCCGAGCGCGTTTTCGATGCGATCGAGGAACACTTCCACCTCGTCGCCGACCTTGAGATCGCTTTCACGGCCGGGGCCGGAAAATTCGCGCAGCGCAACGCGGCCCTCGGTCTTCAGGCCGACGTCGATGACGGCCATGTCCTTTTCAATTGCAACCACCTTGCCCTTGATGACGGAGCTTTCCTGCAGGTTGCCGCCTGCGAAGGACTCGTCGAGCATCGCGGCGAAATCGTCACGCGAAGGGCTATAGGTATCAGCAGAAGTCGAAGCCATTTGTTCTCCAGTTGCGGATCTCTTGCCGGCCGTTGGGTTCATGGGCGCATCGCACGCGCAGTGTCGGAAGGTCCGCAAAAACCTTCGAGCGACCGCTCGCTGCCCCGGCTCGGCGCCGGAACAGCGGAAGCGGGCCGGCAGAGGCCCGCGCGTTCGATACGTGGAATCTTTGTCCGGAGCCTGGATTGCGCCGGCCCCGAAACAGGGACCGAGGTATCGACATCAAAGAGGCGGGAGCGGGCGCTTCCTCCAATGACGGCTGCGGCTTAACCCCGCGACCGGCCCGCTCGGACGGCCTCGATAATGTCGATGGCGGCCCGGACGCCGCCTTCTATATCCAGTTGGGAGTTATCTAGCAAGTAAGCATCCGGGGCCGGTTTCAAAGGCGCAATCGGCCGGTTCTTGTCGCGTTCGTCGCGCTGGATGATGTCGGCGAGCACGGCGGCCTCGTCTGCCTCCTCGCCCCTCGCCCTGGCCTCCATGGTGCGGCGGCGCGCGCGAACCTTGGGGTCTGCGACGACGAAGATCTTCACGTCGGCATGGGGGCAGATCACGGTTCCAATGTCCCGGCCGTCCAGCACCGCTCCGGGCGGATCGGCGGCGAATTGCCGCTGGAAGTTGACCAGGACCTCGCGGACCCTGGGGATCGCCGAGACGATCGAGGCGCCCTCGCCGGCCTTCTGGGTCTTCAGCGCGGGATTGCCGAACTTTTCGGGGTCGAGCTCCAGCGCGGCCTGCACCGCCGCCGCCTCGTCGCGAAGATCGTGGCCGGACTCCATGAGAGAATAGGCCACCGCGCGGTAGATCACGCCGGTATCCAAGTGGCGATAGCCGTAATGATGGGCGAGACGCTTGCCGAGCGTCCCCTTGCCCGAGGCCGCCGGCCCGTCGATGGCGATGATCATGAAAACTCGGCCCCTAGCGAACGCATCATCGGAATGAAATCCGGGAAACTGGTGGCGATGAAAGCGGTGTCGTCGACCGTCACCGGCTGGTCGGAGGCGCAGCCCATCACCAGGGCCGACATCGCGATGCGATGGTCCATGTGGGTGGCGACGATTCCGCCACCGGGGACATGGCCGCGGCCCTCGACGATCAGATCATCGCCTGAGACCTCGACCTTGACGCCGTTGACGCGAAGCATGGCGGCGGTCGCCTCCAACCGGTCGGATTCCTTGACGCGCAGCTCCTGCAGCCCGCGCATGATCGTCGTGCCTTCGGCGAAGGAGGCTGCGACCGCCAGCACCAGATATTCGTCGATCATCGAGGGCGCGCGCTCCGGCGGCACCTCGACGCCGCGCAGCTTCGAGGCGCGCACGCGCAAGCGCGCCCTCGGCTCGCCGGCATCGCCCCGCACTTCGCTCTCCTCGATCGAGGCGCCCATTTCGCGCAGCGTGGTGAACAGACCGGTGCGCAGCGGATTGGTCATGACGTCGGACAGCACGATATCGGAGCCCTCGACGACCAGCGCCGCAACAATCGGGAAGGCCGCCGAAGAGGGATCGGCGGGGACGACGACATTGGCGCCATGCAGCTCGGGCTCGCCCACCAGCGTGATGCGGCGGCCGTGCTGGCCTTCCTGGACCGAGGTGATGTCGGCGCCAAAATGCTTCAGCATCAGCTCGGTGTGGTCGCGGCTGGCCTCGCTCTCGATCACGGTCGTAGTGCCCGGCGCAGCCAGGCCCGCCAGCAGCACGGCCGATTTGATCTGGGCCGAGGCGACCGGGGTCCTGTAGGTGATCGGCAGCGGATCGCGCGCGCCCTGGAGGGTCAGCGGCAGACGGCCGCCCTCGCTCCCGGACACGACCCTGGCGCCCATCTTTTCCAGCGGATCGAGGATCCGGCGCATGGGGCGGCTGCGCAGCGAGGCGTCGCCGTCGAACACCGCCGAGATCGGGCAGCCGGCAACGGCGCCCATGACCAGCCGGCAGCCGGTGCCGGAATTGCCGAAATCCAGCGGCGCCTTGGGCTGGGCGAAGCCCCCAACGCCCACGCCCTGCACTTTCCACGCGAAATCGCCGGTACGCTCGACCCTGGCGCCGAGCGCCTGCATGGATTTGGCTGTGTTGAGGACGTCCTCGCCCTCCAGCAGGCCTGAAATCCCGGTCTCGCCGACCGCGAGCGCGCCCAGGATGAGGGCGCGGTGAGAGATCGATTTGTCCCCGGGCACCCGTACTTTCCCGGTCAGAGGACCGCTGGCGCGGGCCTGGAGCGGCCTCGGTTGGTCGGAATGGGTCAAGATTGTGTCCTTGGATGCGCCCTCACCGGGCTGCGGCGCAGGTATCACATGGTCCGCGCCTCGTCACGGGCATGTCGTTCTCCTGTAATGCGCTATTGACAGCGGGCCGCCAACTAGCCAAGTGAAGCACCGCTTTTCAGACATTCCCAGGATTCCTGCCGTGGCCAAGTCCGAACTCGGAACTAAACGTATTTGCCCGACCACGGGCAAGAAGTTCTATGACCTCAACAAGAATCCGGTGATCTCGCCCTATACCGGCGAGGTGGTGCCGATCGCTCCGGTGGCGCCCGCTCGCGTCCCCCGCGGCGCCGAAGCCCGGCACGCGGCGACAGCGGATGCCGCGCCGGAGCCGGCGGAGGCCGAAGAATTGGTTTCCCTCGAGGAGGCCGATGCCGAGGAAAATACCGGCAAGGTCAAGGCCGTCGTGCCGGAATCCGAGGATGATATCGAGGTCGATGAGACCATCGACGACGACGATGACGATGATTCGACCTTCATTGCCGACGAGGAAGAGGGCGATGAGGACGTGACCGACATCATTGGTGACGTCGGAGGTGATGAAGAGACTTGAGATCAGCCCTGATCTGTGAAAAAGGGTGCACCGCGCGAGTCGAAAGGGCTCGCCGGTCCGGGGTGATCGACCAGGTTCACCCCGGTGAAGAATTAAGGGGCCATAGCTCAGCTGGGAGAGCGCTTGCATGGCATGCAAGAGGTCGGCGGTTCGATCCCGCCTGGCTCCACCACGCTTCGCCCTTCGGGCTACGCGTGGCGCAGCCGCGCAGAGCCCGAAGGGTGAAGCGTGGTGTCCGGCGTAGCCCGAAGGGCGAAGACGGACAGGTGAGACACCAGCCCAATGACGACCCACGCGACAGCCAGCAATGTGGTACGTCTACATTCTCAGAAGCGTTGAATTTCCTGACCAGGAATACATCGGCGCCACGGAAGATCTGAAGCGGCGAATCCCGGAACACAATGCCGGCAAATCCAGCCACACCGCTAAGTACAAGCCTTGGAAGTTGATCTGGTACTGCGCCTTTCCCGACAAGTACAAAGCTCTGGCGTTTGAGAAGTACCTGAAGTCTCACTCCGGCCGCGCCTTCGCCAAGAAGCGCCTCTAACCCCCTACTCCCCGATCACCGCATTGAGCCTGTCGCGCAGCGCGACGATTTCGTCCTTCATCGCGACCAGTTCCGACACCGAGCAATCCGACGCCGCCAGGATCGACTGCGGCACGGCGCGGGCCTTTTCCTTGAGCGCGTATCCCTGCGGCGTCAGCGCGATCAGCACCTGACGCTCGTCCTCGCGCGAGCGGGTGCGCTTGACGAGGTGGGCGGCCTCGAGCCGCTTGAGCAGCGGCGTCAGCGTGCCCGAATCCAGGAACAGCTTCTCGCCGATGTCCTTGACCGGCACGTCGTCGCGCTCCCACAGCACCAGCATCACCAGATATTGCGGATAGGTCAGGCCGAGCCGGTCGAGCAGCGGCTTGTAGACGCGGTTGAAGGCATGCGCTGCGGAATAGACCGCAAAGCAGATCTGGTTGTCGAGCCGCAGCGGCGCGTCCGCTGCCGATGGTTTCCGGGCCATTGCAGAATCTCACGAGGTTCGGCGGCATTGTGGGGCCGGTCGGCGCCACATTCAATTGCGAACAATTAAATGTGAGACGTCGCATTTTCAATTGCGCACAATCTAATTGCCTGCAATAAAGATCGCACCCACCCAAGATCAGGGAGACCACAATGTCCGTGAACGTCCTCTACAAGACCAGCGCAAAAGCCACCGGCGGCCGCGACGGCCATGCCGCGACCCTCGACGGCGCGCTCGACGTCAAGCTCACCACGCCGAAGGAGCTCGGCGGCGGTGGCGGCGCCGGCAACAATCCCGAGCAGCTGTTCGCGGCCGGCTATGCCGCCTGCTTCATCGGCGCGATGAAGTTCGTGGCTTCGCAGGGCGGCCCGAAGGTGCCGGCCGACGCCTCCGTCACCTCGACCGTCGGCATCGGCCCGCGCTCCGAGGGCGGCTTCGGCCTCGACATCGACCTGGCCGTCTCGCTGCCGGGCCTTGCCCGCGCCGAGGCCGAGGCGCTGGTCGAAAAGGCGCATCAGGTGTGCCCCTACTCCAATGCCACGCGCGGCAATGTCGACGTTCGCCTGACGGTCGTCTGATCGGGAGTGCGGATGGGCTGGCCCGGGATTCCCCTCGGGCCGGCCGTTTCCCCTGATTTGCCATTCTGCGGGATTGCGCGCAGCGGCGCATACGCCCCTTACCCGGAGGGGCATTGCTGGCGTGCACGAACCTCGCTAGGCCTGTGATCAAACCTCGACACAGGAGAAGCGAAGGCATGAGTTCTGAAGCCGCCCTAGGTGCCATGAGCGGACTGCGCGTCGTCGATCTCACGCGCGTGCTCGGCGGTCCCTACTGCACCCAGATCCTCGCCGACCATGGCGCCGACGTGATCAAGGTCGAGCCGCCCGCGGGCGACGAGGTGCGCGAATGGGGCCCTCCCTTCCACGAGGAGGACGCGGCCTATTTCGTCGGCATCAACCGCAACAAGCGCTCGATCGGCCTCGACCTCGGCTCAGAGGGCGGCCGCGCGGTGCTACTCAAGATGCTGGAGACGGCCGACGTCCTGATCGAGAATTTCAAGCCGGGCACGCTGGAGAAATGGGGCATCGGCAACGAGAGCTTGCGCGAAAAATTCCCGCGCCTCGTGCATTGCCGGATCTGCGGCTTCGGCGCCGACGGCCCGCGCGGCGGCAACCCCGGCTATGACGCCATCATCCAGGCCATGACCGGCATGATCGCAGCGACCGGCTCGCCCGAGAGCGGGCCGATGCGGATCGGCGTGCCGCTGGTCGACATCACCACCGGACTCTATGCGGCGATCGGCATCCTGATGGCGCTTTCGGAGCGGCAGCGCTCCGGCAAGGGCCAGTTCCTGGAGACGACGCTGTACGAGACCGGCCTTGCCATCATGCATCCGCACACCGCGAACTATTTCATGCATGGCAAGCCGCCGAGCCTCACCGGCAACGAGCACCCGAACCTCGTGCCCTACGCGATCTTCCCGACCAAGACCGACAACATCTTCATCGGCGTCGGCAATGACGGCACCTTCCGCAAGCTCGCCAAGGAGATCGGCAAGCCCGAGCTCGGCACCGACCCGCGCTTTGCCCGCAACAAGGACCGTATCGCCAATCGCGAGGCGCTGCGTGCCGAGCTTGCCGCCGTGTTCAGCCAGCACGAGGCCGAGCCGCTGTGCAATCGCCTGCTCGCCGCAGGCCTGCCCGCCGGCCCCGTGCAGAAGATCGACCAGGCGTTGACGAATCCGCACACGATCGCGCGCGGCGATATTATCGAGAAGGACTGGTACAAGGGCGTCGCCTCGCCGATCCGGCTCGATCGCTCAAAGCCGAGCCTGCGCCGCCTGCCGCCGAAATTCAGCCAGCACGCGGCGGAGGTGCTCGGCGAGTTCGGCTACTCCAAGGCCGAGATCGACGCGATGGTCGAGAACGGCACGGTCTGCGGCCCCGAGCGCAAGCGCTGAGTGGCGCGATCAAATAAGATCGCGAACGTCGCCGGAGGTGCGCTCCCTCCCCCGCTTGCGGGGGAGGGCTGGGAAGAGGGTGTCTCCGCGACGGGACAATCACCCAGAGGATAAAGCCCTCACCCGGCACTGCGCGCCGACCTCTCCCGCAAAGCGGGAGAGGTTTGGAGCCCCGCGGCCTGACCGTCAGCGTCACACAACGATGCCGCACTGCGGCGCGGACTGCGCATGTGCAGCGTGGGCGGAGGAGTGCGCGCACGGCTTCGCCTATTTGACAGCTTTCCTTTTCAAGCGCTTGCCGCTTTCGTTTCGGCCGCTTACACAGTCATGTGAACGTCATATGGCGCTGCTAGCGCAAGCGCTTCTTCAGTGACGGGCAAGGGAGGTTTCTTGATGGCTCTTCGACATTTTGGTGCGGCTGCCGCATTTGCACTCACGGTCGGCTTGTCGGCTTCGCCGGCCCTGGCTGTGACCGAAATCCAGTGGTGGCACGCGATGACCGGCGCCAACAACGACGTCATCGTCAAGCTCGCCAACGACTTCAACGCCGCGCAGAGCGACTACAAGGTGATTCCGACCTACAAGGGCAACTACGCCGATACGATGAACGCCGGCATCGCGGCGTTCCGCGCCGGCAACGCGCCGCACATCATGCAGGTGTTCGAGGTCGGCACCGCCACCATGATGGCCGCGACCGGCGCCGTGAAGCCGGTCTACAAGCTGATGGCAGAGACCGGCGAGAAGTTCGATCCGAAGGCCTATCTGCCCGCGATCACCGGCTACTATTCGACCTCGAAGGGCGAGATGCTGTCCTTCCCCTTCAACTCGTCGTCGACCGTGATGTGGGTCAATCTCGACGAGCTGAAGAAGGCGAATGTCGAGATCCCGAAGACCTGGCCCGAAGTGTTCGATGCCGCCAAGAAACTGAAGGCGGCCGGCCACGCGACCTGCGGCTTCTCGAACTCCTGGGTCACCTGGGTCAATCTCGAGCAGCTCTCCGCCTGGCACAACGTGCCGCTGGCGACCAAGGCCAACGGCCTCGACGGCTTCGACACCGTGCTCTCCTTCAACGGACCGCTCCAGGTCAAGCATCTCGAAAATCTGGTCGAGCTCCAGAAGGACAAGACCTACGACTATGCCGGCCGCACCAACACCGGCGAAGGCCGCTTCACCTCGGGCGAATGCCCGCTCTACCTGACCTCGTCGGCATTTTTCGGCAACGTCAAGGCGCAGGCAAAGTTCGCCTTCACCGCGGTGCCGATGCCCTATTATCCCGACGTGAAGGGCGCGCCGCAGAACTCGATCATCGGCGGCGCCTCGCTCTGGATCATGGGCGGCAAGTCGGCCGACGAATACAAGGGCGTCGCGAAATTCCTGACCTTCCTCTCCGATACGGATCGCCAGGTCTACATCCACAAATCGTCGGGCTATCTGCCGATCACCAAGGCGGCCTATGAGAAGGCCAAGGCCGAAGGCTTCTACAAGGACCAGCCCTATCTCGAGACCCCGCTGCTCGAACTGACCAACAAGGAGCCGACCGAGAACTCCCGCGGCCTGCGCCTCGGCAACATGGTGCAGCTCCGCGACGTCTGGGCGGAAGAGATCGAGCAAGCGCTGGCCGGCAAGAAGACCGCCAAGCAGGCGCTGGACGCGGCCGTCGAGCGCGGCAACACCATGCTGCGGCAGTTCGAAAAGACCGCCGTGAAGTAAGGCGACAAGCGGCAGGCCGGTGAAGCCGGCCTGCCGCTGCTGCGGGCATCATGCAAAAGCAAGCCATTTTCCAATCCAAGCTGTTGCCCTACGCGCTGGTTGCGCCGCAGCTCGCGATCGTCCTGATTTTCTTCTATTGGCCGGCCTTGCAGGCGGTGATCCAGTCCTTCCTGCTCCAGGACGCCTTCGGCCTCTCGACCAGCTTCGTCTGGTTCGAGAACTATATCGACCTGTTCAAGGAGCCCGCCTATTTCGAGGCGATCCTGCGCACCTTCTTCTTCTCGTTCGCGATCGCGGTGTCGTCGCTGTCGTTCGCGCTGCTGCTCGCCGTGATGGCGGACAAGCCGCTGCGCGGCTCGATGCTCTACCGCACGCTGCTGATCTGGCCCTATGCGGTGGCGCCGCCGGTCGTCGGCGTGCTCTGGATCTTCATGCTGCATCCCTCGCTGGGCGTGCTCTCGCGCTATCTGCGGGCCCTCGGCATCGACTGGAATCCGCTGCTCGACGGCGACCAGGCCGCGGCGCTGATCATCCTCGCCGCCGCCTGGAAGCAGATCTCCTACAATTTCCTGTTCTTCCTCGCCGGCCTGCAGAGCATCCCCAGAAGCGTGCTCGAGGCCGCCGCGATCGACGGCGCGCGGCCGATGCGGCGGTTCTGGACCGTGACCTTCCCGCTGCTGTCGCCGACCATCTTCTTCCTCCTGGTCGTCAACATCGTCTACGCCTTCTTCGACACGTTCGGCATCATCGACACCATGACCCGCGGCGGCCCCGGCAAGTCGACCGAGACGCTGGTCTACAAGGTCTATACAGACGGCCTGCTCGGCGGAAATCTCGGCAGCTCGGCGGCACAGTCGGTGATCCTGATGATCATGGTCATCGTGCTGACGGGCATCCAGTTCCGCTTCGTCGAACGCAAGGTGACCTACTGATGGTCGAGGAAGAGGGCTTCCGGCGCTACGTCGCCCACATCATCCTGTGGATCGGGATCGCGATCGTCGCCTTCCCGGTCTATCTCGCCTTCATCGCCTCCACCCAGGACAACGCGGTGATCGCCAACGGCCAGATGTCGCTGCTGCCGGGCGGCCATTTCCTCGAAACCTACTACCAGACGATCTTCGTCGGCACGAGCGGCTCGACCCGCGAGCCGGTCGGCAACATGATGCTGAACTCGCTGGTGATGGCGCTGCTGATCGCCGTCGGCAAGATCGCGATCTCGATCATCTCGGCCTATGCGATCGTCTATTTCCGCTTTCCGTTCCGGATGCCGATCTTCTGGCTGATCTTCATCACCCTGATGCTGCCGGTCGAGGTCCGCATCTATCCGACCTACAAGATCGTCGCCGATCTGCACATGCTCGACAGCTATGCCGGCCTGTCGCTGCCGCTGATCGCCTCGGCGACCGCGACGCTGCTGTTCCGCCAGTTCTTCATGACGGTGCCGGACGAATTGCTGGAGGCCTCACGCATCGACGGCGCAGGTCCCTTCCGCTTCTTCTGGGATACGCTGCTGCCGCTGTCGCGCACCAACATGGCGGCGCTGTTCGTGATCCTGTTCATCCTCGGCTGGAATCAATATCTCTGGCCGCTGCTGATCACCACGCGCGACGACATGCAGACCATCCAGATCGGCATCCGCAAGATGATCACCACCACCGACGCGCTGACCGAATGGCCGATCGTGATGGCGACCGCCGTGCTGGCCATGCTGCCGCCGGTGTTCGTCGTCGTCGTCATGCAGAAGCTGTTCGTGCGCGGACTGGTCGAGACGGAAAAGTGAAGATGGCGAATAGTGAGTGGCGAGCAGCGAATGGGGTCGCTGCGTCCGCCTTGCGTACCAACCAGTCCCCATTCGCCACTCCCTATTCGCTATTCGCCGGAAAATCCCATGGCTAACGTCACCCTGCGCAACGTCCGCAAGACCTATCCCGGCGGCTTCGAAGCCATCAAGGGCGTCGACGTCGATGTCGGCGACGGACAGTTCTGCGTGCTGGTCGGCCCCTCCGGCTGCGGCAAGTCCACGCTGCTGCGCATGGTCGCGGGACTCGAAACGGTCACCGGCGGCGAGATCGACATCGGCGGCCGGATCGTCAACGGAATCGAGCCCGCCGACCGCGACATCGCGATGGTGTTCCAGAACTACGCGCTCTATCCGCATATGAGCGTCTACAACAACATGGCCTACGGCCTGCGCAACCGCGGCATGGCGGAGGCGGAGATCCGGACCCGCGTCGACGAAGCCGCGCGCATCCTCGAGCTCGCATCGATGCTGGAGCGCAAGCCGCGCCAGCTCTCGGGCGGCCAGCGCCAGCGCGTCGCGATGGGCCGCGCCATCGTGCGCCAGCCCAAGGTGTTCCTGTTCGACGAGCCGCTCTCCAATCTCGACGCCAAGCTGCGCATCGCGATGCGGGTCGAGATCCGCAAATTGCAGCGCCGGCTCAACACCACGTCGATCTACGTCACCCACGACCAGCTCGAGGCGATGACGCTCGCCGACATTCTCGTCGTGATGAACGGCGGCCAGGTCGAGCAGGTCGGCAATCCCCTCGCGATCTACGAGAAGCCGGCGACGACCTTCGTCGCCTCCTTCATCGGCGCCCCGCCGATGAATTTGATGTCGACGCGGCCCGAGGAGATCCGGTCGCAGCTCGCCGGCAGCGCCGCGGCCGACGCCGGCATCCTCGGCATCCGCCCGGAAGACTTCGTCATCACCGACCAGACCCCGGACGGCGGCGTCGCCCTGCCGCTCACCGTGGAAGCGATCGAGCGCGTCGGCGCCGAAACCTTCGTCTACGGCTCCCGCGAGCAGGAAGAGCAGCGCGTCGCCGCCACGCCCGGCGAGCTGCCGCCCGGCGAGATCATCGTCCGGATTCCCGGGACCGAGGCGCCCGCCATCGGCGCGAAAATCCGCGTCGCTGCCGTGCGCCAAAAGCTGCACCTTTTCAGCAGCGACGGGCGCACGCGGATCGAGGTCTGACCGGCTTCGGCAGGCCGATCGATCAAAACTGCGAAAACAACCCCATGCACAGTAGAAGGGGGGTTGTTTTCATTGGGGAAATTCAGCGGCAGTTTCGTCATGCCCGGGCTTGCCCCAGACCATCCACGTTCTGCTGCGAGGAAGGTTCGTGGAGGGCCGGGACAGGCCCGGCCATGACGATCATTGGAGCATCCCGCGCGCTGTCTGGAGCCTTCGACGCACGGCCATGCCCCATCCACAGCCCTCCGCTACGTCCTTGAACCCACACGGGAACATGCCCATATTGCTGATCAAGGGGTGCCTTGACGGGCCCTGAAACACCAAAGTCGCTTCTGCGAGGACTTTGTAAACTATGTCTCGTGTTCCAACGCTCTCCAGTCCCTTTCTGCTGGGCTTCGACGAGATCGAGCGCGTGCTCGACCGCGTCGTCAAAGGCGCCGACGGCTACCCTCCCTACAATATCGAGAGGTGCGGCGGATCGGACGGCCAGCCCGAGCGTTTGCGCATCACGCTGGCGGTTGCCGGATTCACGCGCGACCAACTCGATGTAACCATTGAGGAAAACCAGCTCGTGATCCGCGGGCGGCAGCAGGACGACAAGACCCGGCAATACATCCATCGCGGCATCGCCGCGCGCCACTTCCAGCGCACCTTCGTGCTGGCGGAGGGGATGCTGGTGCTGGGTGCGGATCTGAAGAACGGGCTGTTGTCGATCGATCTGGCCCGGCCAGAACCGGAGAGGATCGTTAAGACAATCGCTATCAATGAGCACGAATAATGGAACGAGTAGCGGACTCGACCGCTTAGTGTTCCAGAGGAGTCGAGACCATGAGTGAAGGTCACGTTGCGTTCGAATACGAAGCCAAGAACGTCTCTCCGGAGACGCTGGCAACCCTGGGCGAAGGCCATATCGCCTATGTGAAGCAGATCCGTTCCGAGGACGTGCCGGACCTGTTTCCCGAGGCGCCGAAAATCGCGCCAGGCCTCAAGCTCTTCGCGCTCCACGCCGCCGACGGCACGCCGATCATGCTGACCGACAGCCGCGAAGCCGCCGTCGCCAACGCCTGGAGCAACGAGCTGCAAGCGGTGAGCGTGCACTGAGCGCACGCGCGTCACACGAATAGAGTTTCAAGCGGGCATGCCTTCGCACGAAGGCGTGCCCGTTTTGCTTTGGAAACATTAGGCCATCGGGGCAAGGGGCTTAACGGTCCCGCCTCGTCAGGAGAGTTGCTCCACCCCTACTCTCTATCCGCTTCGCCGGCGTTCACGCCACTGTAGCTCTGTCCGGCGCATCAAACTAAACTCGCACACGAACACGCTCTTGGATTCGTTGATAGAGAGCAACTTCCGCCTGCGCCCGCAACTCGATAGCTAGGGCAAATCTCTGATCTTCTGATGACCAGCCGCTTTCACAGCGGACGGCAAGGAAATAGCTGTCGCCGTAACGCTGAGAATTAGTAGTCATCGAAAACGTCGCGCACTGAAGCGTGCCGCGCTCTCTGCGCTGGGCACCGGGTTTCAGATCGCATTTGAGGCTGTCTTTTATGCGGAACACTCGCCCCTCATCGGCCTCCCATTTGCGAAACGCATCGAACACATCGTTTGCGCTTGCGCCTCGTATCAAATGGAAGCCCATCTTGAGACCTGCGTAGTCCAATCGCGTGTGCTTCACAGGTGGATCGAAACTCAGCGCCACCTTGATTTGTCGCGCGCCTTTCATCTGGAATACGTCCGGTATGGGCACCTCGTAGACTGCGAATTTGTCCGCCGAGAGAACGTCTTCTGCGACGAGCACAACTCGGTTATCTTCAGAGTCGAGCGCCTTAGCCACGTCTGGCCGACCATACCCAAGAAGATTGAAGATTGCGTCGTCATCTCCTAAACGCTGGTCGACGGCATCGGGATGTTCGGCGCTCAGCGCCAGCAGTGCCCTCACCAGATTTGCAGATGCGTCGGGAAAATCCTAGTTCATGAGCGAAAACCTCCGCCGTGAGAGTTTTGCCGCATCCCGGCGGACCGCAAAAAAGCAGTTTCGACCGCACCGTTAACCCGTGCCTGCGCAAAAGGTCCGCACCGCGGAACTCCTCCATCAGGCCCAAGAAGGTTCGAATGTTGTGGGGCGAGAGGACAAGCTGGTCTGGTGTGCGCTGAGGAACAACAACTTCCACCAGATTCGAGAAAGCCACGCCCTTAGCAAGTTTGAGCGGAATCAGCGGGAGGCCCGGTTCGATTGCCGTGATTGGCTTGCGCCGAGGAGACCTCATTAGGAGTCCGATTAGTGTGCACTGCGGAAATAGCGATACTCGGATCCAATCAAGCGACCGCCGCGCCTAAGCCGGACGACGAAAGGTTGGTCCAATTAGATGATTCGAGACTAAGACACTTTGCCGGGCCTCGCACCGAAGAACTTGGTTATCCCAAGATGATACGAGCCTTGAGAAACAAGGCTGTGTAACAACCTCTGGATCAGCTAAAAATAATGATGTAAAATCAATATGTAAGGGGTCAATCCTCGCAATCCTTTCCTGAGCACCAGTTTCTGCAAGTCCTGCCTTAGTCTAGTCCGTCGTCAAATCCTCCACGCCGGGGCGGTGGAGTTCAGGTCGCATAACCTTCCCGCTTCAACGCACCGCCGGAATCAGCGCCCGGATGATGTCCGGCTTCCAGGTTTGGCGCTCGCTGTCGAAGGCCGCGAAATCGTGGTCGAACTGCCAGTAGGCCCATGCCCAGCCGAGCCGCTCCGCGCTCCGCGCCACGAACGACAGATATCTCGTCCGTGCTTCGGCTGGAGCGGCCTCGTACACGCCGAACTCGCCGAGATAGATCGGGCGCTTCTCCCTTTCGGACCAGGACAGGATCTTCTCGAAATCGGCGCGAGCCTTGCCTTCGTCCTCCGCAGTGCCCCAATCAAGCGGACCGATTCGCGAGAACGTCGGCGACCACGGTGCGCCCTGATGGGTGAAACGGATCGGCGCGTAATAGTGAAACGTGACGATGAGGTTTCGGTCGTCCGACGGCAGGACCAGTTCGTCGACAGGCATGTCATCGACGTTGAGAACTGCGGCGATGACCGTCCGCCGGGGGTTGGTGGCGCGGATGATGCCGAGACACTCGTTCAGAAGGGCGTTCCAGGCAGCGGACGCCATCTGCCCGCCCGGCTCATTGAGGACCTCGAAGACGAGCTTCGGATATTTTCCGGCGTAGCGCGCGGCAATCTGCGTCCAGAACGCTTTCAGCTTCTCGGTGCACTCGGAGACGTCGCGCTGGCAGACATGGGTATCGTGCTCGTCCAGGATGGGGATGAGCTTTCGGGCGAGCACCTCCTCGATGACGGCATCAAGCCGCCTCAAGACGGTTTCGTCCAGCAGATTCCCGGGATTCATGAACTTGAAGCCGAAGAAATTGATACGAACGTGCGAGAACCCGGCGCGTCTGATCGCCGTGAGGTTATCCAGCCGAAATGGCGCGTTCCGGCCTCCCTCCCAGATGCCGTCGTAACCGAGGATGTTGATGCCGCGTCCCAATTTCGAGGGGGACGGCGCGGTGCCCTGGCCGGCTGCGTCGGCCCGGGATCCGATTGCGAGCACGGCGATCGCCAGAGCCAGACCGAACGCCAGCGGCCAGCGAGCGCAGATCGCCTTCATCCGTTCCTCCTCATCACGACAGGGATTGCTGCGGCACCGGCCTGCATACCGCAAAGAAGAATGCGACCAGAAGCACCGACGTGAACATCGTCGAGCGGAGGAACATCGTCTCCGTGAAATTCGATTGGAAACTCAGGACAACGAATCCGATGATGAGAGCGCAATGGCCGCGATCGATCGACCGGGTGGAGATCAAATACTGGACCTTCTCCGAGAACAGATAGACGCTGGCGGCGAACAGCAGATATCCCAGGAATCCCGTTTCGATCGCCACCGCGATGTAACCGCTGTGATAATTGTCGAGCACCCAGCCATGATTCTGGTTGAAATAGTCGTAAATCGCAGGGCGCGTCCAGAATCCGTTGATGCCGAAGCCCAGCAGCGGCGCATCGTTGAAATGGCTGATGGCGTACTGCCAGATGAAGGTCCGCTCGGTCAAATTGATGGTCGTTTCGCCGAGATGGATGGAATCGTACCCCGTCACGTAGAAATACAGGATCAGCAGGGCGGCCAGGATGCACATGATGAACGGCAGCACCGCGTAGACTCTCATGCAGCGGATCGACCACATCGAGGTAAAGAGCAGCGCTCCCGCGGCAACGGCAACGGCACCGGCGCCACGCGATTCCGAGGCGATGACGCACGTCGATGCCAACAGGAACATCGAGAGGAAGGCGATCCATCCCTGCCCCGTCATCTTCCGATAGCAGGCAAAGAACATCAGATAGGCGCTGATGAAGCCGAGCGTCTGCTTCGATTCGTAGATTCCCTGCCACTGGCCATTGTGCATCCAGCTCTGGTCGACGCCGATCTCGGGCACGAACACCGCGCACAAGGCCGAGGCCGCGACCAGAATGAAGAGCCCCAGCGCCGTCGACCCGACGATCTCGTCGATGTCGATCCGCGTGATGAGGCAGTACGCCCCGAAGGTCGTCACCGCGAGTGCCGCGCTCTTCATGAACGCCGCGCCGGCGAGGCTGGTCCAGAGAACGGAAACGACGGCAAGAGCATAGAATGCGACCAGCGCGATGAGATCGGGATTGCACTGCACGCGCACGCGCGGGCGTACGAAGGCACTGGCGTAGATCAGGATGATCCACATCAAGAGCGCTACGGCCTGTTGCACATAGCTCCACTCTGCGCGAAGCAGCGCGGGATTGAAGACGCCCATCGACGCGATCACGTTGACGGTGATCGAAATGCGGATCACGTTTCTGGCAAGCGTTTCCACGCCGACCCCGCGCGCTTTCCAGATCGCGCTGTCGTATGCCCCGGAATCCGCCACGGTATGCAGGCTGGCCATGAGCTGACCTTCCAGAAGCACGGTTAATATTTTGCTTAATGCCCATCGCGACCGCCCTCGCGCGGGCGGCGTTCCCAGGGCTCGAGATTCATCCGATGCCGGGGCCCGGAGGGCCCCGGACGATGCTTAAAGCGCGGTGCGATGAGGATGAAACGTCACCGCGCTTCAGGGTGTTGTTCAGGCATGATCTTTTCGGAAAGCCGCTGCGCACCTTTCCGGATCATGCTCAGGCCGCGGTCGCCGGCGGCAGTGCCAGCACCGAATAGATCGCCTCGGCATCGCGCGAGGCGCGGAGCTTCTTGGCGATGTCCTGATCGCGGAGCAGGCGGGCGATGCGGGCGAGCGCCTTGAGGTGATCGGCGCCGGCGCCTTCGGGGGCGAGCAGCAGGAAGACGAGATCGACCGGCTGGCCGTCCATCGCCTCGAAATCGATCGGGCGGTCGAGGCGCGCGAACAGGCCGAAGATCTTTTCCAGCTTGGGCAGCTTGCCGTGCGGAATGGCGACGCCGTAGCCGACTGCGGTGGTGCCGAGCTTCTCCCGCTGCAGCAGCACCTCGAACACCGAGCGCTCGTTCTGCCCGGTCAGCTCGGCGGCCTTGGCTGCGAGCTCCTGCAAGGCCTGCTTCTTGCTGTTGACCTTCAATGCCGGGAGAATCGCCTCGGGTGCGACCAGATCGGTAATCGGCATGGAGGGTTTCCGAGGTGAATTAAACCGTCAGGTTCCGATTTGGCCAACTTGATAGACCAAGCTGAGCCGGCGTCAATAACATGAAGCAGGAGGCGCACTTAGCCCCGGTCGAGATGTGGGGGGCTTCTACTCCAACGCAATCCCGGTGCCAACTCCCGCGTGTGGCTTTGCCACCGTCATTGTTAAGGGCCGGAATGGTACGGTGCCCGAATCCCGGGCCTAGCCGTGCGACTGGCCGTCCACTTTCGCCCCCGGCGGGTCAATCCAGCCCACATTGCCGTCCGCCCGGCGGTAAATGATGTTCACCCGACCTGACGAACCATGCTGGAATACCATGCAGGGCGCCCCGCTGAGGTCGAGTTCCATGACCGCTTCGCTGACCGAGAGCCGCTTCAGCGACGTGGTTTGCTCCGCGATAATGACCGGGCTGTAGCCGGTGACTTCCTCTTCGCCCTCTCCGGGCGCTTCCAGCACGTAAGCCGTGGCGTCGAGCGCAGCCATCGCTTCGGAGGCGACATGGGCCTTGCGCGCGGAGCGATCCTTGAGCCGGTTCTTGTAGCGCCGCAGCCGCTTCTCGATCATCAGCAGCGCCTGGTCGGCGCTGGCATAGGCGTCCGGTGCGTTCGAATCGGCCTCCAGCGTGATTCCCGAATCGAGATGCAGGGCGCAATCGGTGCGGAAACCGAAACCGTCCTTGCTCAGCGTGATGTGGCCGGAATAGTTGCCGTCGAAATATTTGCGCAGCACCTCGTCGGTGCGGTCGGCGACGCGGCCGCGCAGGGCCTCGCCGACGCTGATGCTCTTTCCCGAAATCCGGAGAGTCATGGGATGCCTCGCTTGGTTTGTAGCCCCAGTTGCGATGACGAATCATCGCAGCTGAAGTCGCTCCCTGCGCACGATCTTCGCGCAAACGCGCTCCGCGTATGTCGCGAGGAGAACCGCTGCACATCTTTCCGGATCATGCGCATGCCTGGATCGGTCTCGCAGGGAAGACGAGAGTAGCGCGATTTCGCGCCAGCGCAATCAGGCCGGCTCGGGGTTGCGGGAGCGATCGGACAATGCGGTGGAGAGAACGTTACCAAGTGCGCTCTGCTTGTCGCGGCGGCGTTGCACCGAGGAGGGTATGCGCATGGCTTCGCGGTACTTCGCGACCGTGCGGCGGGCAATATCAATGCCCGAAGCGCGCAAGCGTTCCACGATGGTGTCATCCGACAGGATCGCGGAGGGCTCCTCCGAATCGATCAGCTGCTTGATGTGGTGACGCACGGCTTCGGCCGAATGCGCCTCGCCGCCGTCGGCCGAGGCGATCGAGGCCGTGAAGAAATATTTCAGCTCGAACGTGCCGCGATTGGTCGCCATGTACTTGTTGGCGGTGACGCGCGACACCGTGGATTCATGCATCTGGATGGCATCGGCGACGGCCTTCAGATTGAGCGGCCGCAGGTGCGCCACGCCATGTGTGAAGAAGCCGTCCTGCTGGCGCACGATCTCGGTTGCAACTTTCAGGATGGTACGGGCGCGCTGGTCGAGCGCGCGCACGAGCCAGGTCGCGTTCTGAAGCGCGTCGGTGAAATAGGACTTGTCGCCGTCCTTGCCGACCTTCTTCGACAGCTCGGAATAATAGGTCTGGTTGACCAGCACACGCGGCAAGGTGTCGCTGTTGAGCTCGACATGCCAGCCGCCGTCGGGACCCGGACGGACATAGACATCGGGCACCATGGTCTGCAGGCGCGCCGAGCCGAACTTCATGCCGGGCTTGGGATTGAGGCGGCGGATCTCGCCGATCATGTCGGCGATGTCCTCGTCGTCGACGCCGCAGATCTTGCGCAAGGCAACGATGTCGCGCTTGGCAAGCAGATCGAGATGCTCGACCAGGGCCTGCATCGCCGGATCGTAGCGGTCGAGCTCGCGGAGCTGGATCGCCAGGCACTCGCTCAAATTGCGCGCGCAGACGCCGGGCGGATCGAATTTCTGCAGCACGGCGAGGACGCCTTCGACGTCGGCTTGCGATGCGCCGAGGCGCTCGGCGGCCTGGCCGAGATCGGCCGGCAGATAGCCGGCCTCGTCGACGAGGTCGATCAGGTACTGGCCGATCATGCGCTGGGCGGGGGCGGCGAAGGCGACCGCGAGCTGCTCGGCGAGATGGTCCGACAACGTTGTCTCGGCCGCGACAAAAGCTTCGAGATTGTAGTCTTCGGTCCCAGAGGCACCGCCGCCCCATTCGGTATAGGTGGTCGGCGCGGCGTCCTGGGCGTTGCGCGCCGCGGCCTCGGCGGGCTCCTCGGAGAAGACGTTGTCCAGGCCCGTATCCAGGGTCTGCTCGATCTCGGCGCGGGTGCCGAGATCCTTGCTCATCCATTCTTCCTGGCCCGGCTCGAAACCCTCGGCGCCGCCGCCGAAGCCGTCCTCGCCCTGACCATCGCCTTGACCGTCGGAATCGCCGTAACTCCCGGCCTCGGCCGGAGCCTCCCCCGCCGGGCCCTCGTCACTGGCCCGTTCCAGCAGCGGATTGCGCTCGAGCTCCTCTTCCACGAACGTCGTGAGATCGAGATTGGACAATTGCAGCAGCTTGATCGCCTGCATCAGCTGCGGCGTCATGACCAGCGACTGCGACTGCCGGAACTCTAGTCTCTGCGTGAGCGCCATGAAGCAAGAACCGTTCCCAAAAATTGGTCCGATTTTTGCTTATCCTAGTCCGAGCCCGATGTACACGTCTTGACGAAACGCAAAAACGGGCTAGAGGCGGAATTCCTCGCCAAGGTAAAGGCGGCGCACGTCCGGATCGGCAACGATCTCATCCGGAGTTCCCTCGGTCAAGATTTCCCCGGCATAGACGATATAGGCGCGATCGGTGAGGCCGAGCGTCTCGCGGACATTGTGGTCGGTGATGAGCACGCCGATGCCGCGATTGGTGAGATGGCGGACGAGGTCCTGGATGTCGCCGACCGCGATCGGGTCGATGCCGGCGAAGGGCTCGTCGAGCAGCATGTAGTTCGGCCGCGTCGCCAGCGCGCGCGCGATCTCGACGCGGCGGCGCTCGCCGCCGGACAGCGCGATCGACGGCGATTTGCGCAGGCGCGTGATGTTGAATTCGTCGAGCAGCGAATCGAGCTGCTGCTCGCGCTTCTTGTGCGAGGGCTCGACCACTTCGAGCACGGCGCGGATGTTCTGCTCGACGGTGAGGCCGCGGAAGATCGAGGCCTCCTGCGGCAGATAGCCGATGCCGAGCCGCGCGCGCTGATACATCGGGAGCTTGGTGACGTCGTGGCCGTCGAGCTCGATCGCGCCGCGGTCGGCCTTGATCAGGCCCGTAATCATGTAGAACACGGTGGTCTTGCCGGCGCCGTTCGGCCCGAGCAGGCCGACCGCTTCGCCCCGGCGCACATAGATGCTGACGCCGCGCACCACCTGGCGGCTGCCGAAACTCTTTTCCACGCTATGCACAGCCAGGAAGCCGGGCCGCTTCAGCAGCTGAGGGCCGCCCGCGCCGTTGGAACTCGCGGCGGCCCTGACCGGGTGAACGGCCTGCGGACGCGGCGGCTCGACTTGATAGCCGGCCTGGTAGTCATCCCGGAACTGGTCCGCCGCGCGCATCGGCTGGTCGCGGGCGACCGGCTGCGCGTCCCTGATGGGACTGGTCACGAGGCCGCCGACGCTGTCACCGAGCGAGGTGATGTCCTGACGCGCAAATCCTGGCCGGCCGCGCTTGGCGGGGCGCCGACGGAACATGCTGAAGAGATCGACCATCCCGCCTTCTAGCCTTTTCGCGACGATCCTGCGCGAATTCGCGTGATCTGCCGCACCGGCCTTTCAGTTCGCCGAGGCAGCATGAGTGAAGGGATGTCTCATGCCCAGTGAAACACGCCCGAAAAGCGGCGGATCCCGCTTCGAAAGCCCTGCGCGCTAGATACAGCCTCGCCGGGCAAGCTTCAACCTCGGATCGCGAGGATTCGAGACAAGTGATTGAATTCACTTTTGTTTACTTGCGCCGGGCAATTGCAGGGGCGGCGCCGCGCCGGGCTTGGCTCCTTGTCCCCCTTGGCCGCAATCATTGCTGCCGCCCTGCGGCAGCAGCGCCTGCACGCGGCCGTTGTCGGATTCGACGCGTGACACGCCGGTCGTCATGTCGACCATCAGGCGGTCGCCGCGCAGCACGTTCTTGCACTGGGTCAGAACCACCTGGCCGCCCGAGCCGCCGAGCATGGTGATGAGGTTGGTCCGGGTGTCGAACACGGCGGTCTCGCCGGTTACCACCTGGTCCTTCTGGGTGACCACGACATTGCCGCGCGCCTCCAGCCGCTTGATCGAGGAGCTGCCGCCCGGACCCGGCGTCGCCGACTGCATCGGCGCCGATTTCGTGCCCTTCGGCGCAGGCTGCGGCGCGGCCGGCTTATCGCCCGAGTCATAAAACACAACCAGCGTCTTCGAGGTCATGGTGGTGTCGCCCTGCACGACCTTCACATTGCCGGCGAAGGTCGCCTCCTTCTTCTTGTCGCGCATCTCCAAGGAGGCGGCCTCGATCTGGATCGGCTGATCGCGGTTCTGCGAAAAGCCCTGCATCGCGTTGGGCACGCCTTGCATCGTGCTCTGTGCAAAGGCCGCACCCGTGACGAGCAGTGCGAGACCGACGGCGAGCGCGGCCTTGCTGGCGACAGCGTCGCGCGGAAAACAGTTCATCATGAAAATCATCTTGAATTGGCAGACTTGTTCTGAGGCGTACGCGTCTTCGCAGGCGGCGCCGGCTCGGGCGGCGCTGGCTGGGCGGCGGGCTGCGCGGGCTGCTCGTCCAGCTTGTCCAGGTGCATCACCACATTGCCCTCGAAGCGGATGACGTCACCACCTTCGGTAATTCGCAAGCGATCCGCCGTCAGCGTGCCATTGGTCAGCGTGACGTCGACGCGCTCGTCCGAGGAGACCGTGCCCTTGCCCATGTCGACGAAGGCCGAGTTCAGCCGCGCCTCGTAGCCGGTCGAGGTGCGCAGGAAGATGTCCTTGTGCAGCTCGAGCTGCTGCTGCTTGTTGTCGAAGCGGCCGGTGCGGGCATCGAGGAAAAGCGTCGATCGATCCTCCATCAGCACCTTCGCGCGCAGGTCCGACAGATCGACATGATCGGGGTCGGTGATGTCCTGCGTCGCGGTCTTGGCCCAGAGCTCATAGGGCCGCTGGTCCGGGGTGAAGCCGGCGAGGTGCGGCGATTCCATCGTGATCTTGGTGCCCGACACCACCATGTTTCCGGAATCGAGCGGCAGCTTCGGCATCAGCATGCGGAACGGATTGAAGATCGAGACGCCGACGATGGCGGCCATGGACAACAGCACCGCACCCGGAACCGCGATGCGCAGAATCCGCACCAGGCGGCTGTGGCGCGCCGCGCTGGCGAACTTCGCCGCAAGCGCGGCGTCGTAGGTGGGATTCTGGGCCGAATTCACCTGGGCTCCTGAAGTCCTGGGCTCCTGAAATATCGCTCGCCTCGTCCGGTCGACGGGCGTCCCCATTGTATCCGGCGCCGCCCAAATATGCAGCCGGCGACAGGCCGTTACGAAAGTGTCCGAAACGGGGCGGCAACCTCAGGGTAACCGCCGCAGGGGGCCTCAGGAATGCGCGAAAATGTCCTCTTCCGCCCAGCCCTGGAGGTCGAGCAAGGCGCGGGTCGGCAGGAAGTCGAAACAGGCCTGTGCCAGCTGGCTGCGGCCTTCCCGGACCAGCATGGCATCGAGCCGTTCGCGCAAGGCATGCAGATGCAGCACGTCGGAGGCGGCGTAGGCGAGCTGCGGCTCGGTCAGGCTGTCGGAACCCCAGTCGCTGGATTGCTGCTGCTTGGAGAGGTCGATATTGAGCACCTCGCGCACGAGGTCCTTGAGGCCGTGGCGGTCGGTATAGGTGCGGGTCAGGCGGGAGGCGATCTTGGTGCAGTAGATCGGCCCGGTCATGACGCCGAAGGTCTGGTACAGCACCGCGATGTCGAACCGCGCGAAGTGGAAGATCTTCGTGACGGCCGGATTGGCCAGGAGCGCCTTCAGGTTCGGCGCATCGGTGTGCCCCCGGGGGATCTGCACCACGTCGGCGCTGCCGTCGCCCGGCGAAAGCTGCACCACGCAGAGCCTGTCGCGGTGCGGGTTCAGCCCCATGGTCTCGGTGTCGATCGCCACCGCTCCGGTGTAGCGGGACAGATCGGGCAAGTCGCCGCGGTGCAGACGTACGGTCATGGCGTGTCAAAACCTCGGGTCGAATCGGTGCGTCGATATCATAGGCTAAACGGATGGACCGCGATGTAGCCACTGGCGAGAGGTCACGCAAGCGGCGCCATGACCTGATGGCCCGGTCAGATCGCGGCGATGGCGTGCAGGTCGGCGATCCCCTAAAGCGGAATGGCTTCAGGTTGAATCGATCGCCGCGGGCCGTTCACCTCTCCCGCGTGCGGGAGAGGGCTTTCTCCTCTTGGGGATTGTCCCATTTGGGATACACCCTCTCCCCAGCCCTCTCCCGCAAGCGGGCGAGGGAGTGCACCTCCGTCGTTGCAGCAATCAAGCTTCATCCCATCAGGCCTTAGCCGGGATTGGAGGGATCGGCTGGTCCTGCACTCTCGCACATGCTGGGCGCTGAAGCGCTTGATCAGCCGCGGCACAATCAAGGTGACTCACACCCTCCACGGCGCACGAAATGATGGGCCGCTGCTCTTTCCGGCAGAGCAGGTTTTCAGGCCGGCCCGCTGCAATTCGCCCCGGCGCACCCTATCTGTTGCCGGCCTCTCCGCCCTCGCCCGCTCACCACGAATGAAGTGCCAATGACCGAACAGACGCTCGCCGCGCCGATCGACGACCACGGGAAACGCCAGCGCGGCTTCTCGCGCTACCAGGCGCTCCTCATCGCGCTGCTGGCGTTCACGCAGTTCACGATCATTCTCGACTTCATCATCATGTCGCCGCTCGGCGCCATCCTAATGCCCTCGCTCGGCATCACGGCCGGGCAATTCGGCGTCGCGGTGTCGGCCTACGCATTCAGTGCGGGCATTTCGGGAATCCTCGCCGCCGGCTTCGCCGATCGGTTCGATCGCAAACGCCTGCTGCTGTTCTTCTATGTCGGCTTCACGCTCGGCACTGCGCTCTGCGCGGCCGCGCAGACCTACCATGTGCTGCTGCTCGGCCGGATCGTGACCGGATTGTTCGGCGGCGTGATCGGCGCGGTCGTGCTCGCCATCGTCACCGATTTGTTTCCGCTGCACCTGCGCGGCCGCGTCATGGGCTTCCTCCAGACGGCGTTCGCCGCGAGCCAGGTGCTCGGCATTCCGGCCGGACTGTTTCTCGCCAATCACTGGAATTGGCATGTCTGCTTCGTTGCGATCGTCGTGGTGTCGATCGCAGCGATCGCCATCATCGCCCTGGTCATGGAGCCGGTCGATGCGCATTTGAAGCTGAAGCAGGACAAGAACCCGTTCCACCATCTGATCGCGACGATCGGTCAGCCGCGCTATACGCTCGCCTTCGCCGTCACGACGCTGCTGGCAACGGGCGGTTACATGCTGATGCCGTTCTCCAGCGCCTACACTGTGCACAATCTCGGCATCGACATCACGCATCTGCCGACGATCTATCTCGTCTCCGGCCTGTTCAGCATCGTCACGGGACCGCTGGTCGGACGTGCCAGCGATGCGTTCGGCAAATATCCGACCTTCGTGTTCGGCTGCGCGATGACCGTGGTCATGGTGCTAATCTACACACATCTCGGCCACGTCTCGCTGGCGACCGCGATCCTCGTCAACGTCCTGATGTTCGTCGGCATCTTCTCGCGGATGATCCCGTCGCAGGCGCTGATGTCGGCGATCCCCGACGCGAGCCAGCGCGGCTCCTTCAGCGCGGTCAGCGCCTCGCTCCAGCAGCTCTCCGGCGGGCTCGGCTCGGTGCTCGCCGGCGCGATCATCGCGCAAGCGCCCGACGGCTCGCTGATCCATTTCGACCGGATCGGCTACGTCGTCGTCGCGACGACGATCATCACGCTGGTGATGATGTATTTCGTGCAGAAGGCGGTGGCGGAGCGGGCGGGGAAGCAGGTGGTGTGAGGGCACCTTGCCGCAGCAGCAGCCCGGCTCCCAGATCAGCCGCCGCCGAACTTGGATGGATCGTCATAAGCGGGAGGATCATCGTGGTCGGTCCGCAGACCGCCGGGAACGGAGTCGTCGCGATAGATGCGCACGCCATTCGGAGTGACATAGACTGGAGCCGTGGCCTGGCCCGGCCGAACGATGACATGTCGCAACTTGTGATGCCCTCTTGCGGCGGCGTTCGCAGAAGCACACAGACCGATCAAGAAGCACAAGAAGACGCACGATCCCAAGACACAGCGCATTGCACTTTCTCGGCTCATGGCCCAATGCCAACGCAGCACTCTGAAAGGGCTTATCTATCTGGATCTGTTTGCGATCCTCGACCGATAGGTGACTGCTGTGTACCAGTCGAGTGTACCGCAGGCAACAGTTACAGACACAATCTATAGTCGCGACCTACATGGCTCGGTCTTGTCTGAAACTATACGTCGTTACAGCGGGAGCAGGACCCCAGGTCACCGTTCGTATTCACAAGCGGGCGGGCCGGCCATAACTTAGTTACAAACTTCAACACTTTCGCCGGTGTGGGTGTTCGCATTACCGCCCCTACGAAATTCCAATCGACAACCTTTGGACACTGGCCGGCAGCCGGCGCTATTGCAAACAATCTGTCCGCTCGACTGTGGCTTCGCGGGCGTAGCCTCGATCTTCTTACGCTCCGCGTCCCGCTTCGTCACATCCTCACGCGTGGCGACCGGCTTCTTGTCCTGGGCCTTCTCGCATTCATTATCGTCGTTGACGCGATAACCAGCCCGACATGCGATCTTCACGCAGGCATCGCCATCGGCCTTGAAACCGTGATCGCAGACCAACGGGCAGACCCGCCCTGGCTTGGCCTTGATCGCATCGAGCGCATCGAAGCTCGCAAGCGTCGTGTCGAGCTTCGTTCCCGCATACTTGTTGAACAACGTCAGGGAGCGCTGTGACTTGGCGCTCCACTCACCGTTCTCCGCATTGGCAAGACAGCCGACCCGGCGAAGTTCGGATTGCACCGACGAGGCGAGTTGTTGCGGCGACTGCGCCGGGGCGGGGGAAGGTGTCGGTGATGGCAGGGCAGCAATCCTCGGATCGGCTTCGGGGATGCCCTTCTTCTCCGCAGCCTGCTTGTCGGTCAGAGCCTTTGCGACAGCCGCCTCTATCTCCTTCCGCCGTTGCTCTGCTGCTGCCGCCTTCGCTTCTTCGAGTTCCTTGGTTTTCTCAGCGGCGAGCCGTGCATTCTCGGCGGCCTTGGCCGTAGCGGCCGCCTTGTCGTGTTCGGCCTTCTTTGCACGGTCAGCGGCAAGCCGCGCCTTGTCTTCTTCAGCCTGCCGTGCCTTCTCTGCGGCCACTGCGCGAGCTTCCTCCGCCGCGATCTTGTTGAGTTGACCCTTTGCGAGGCCTGCGTAGAAGCCCTCAGGATACTGAACGAGGAAAACAGTCCAGCCATCCCGAGTGCCGAGCTGCAGGGCAAGCTCATAGTTCCGGCGAATAGCGTCTTCCGGGCTTGCCTGAGGGCCGGTTGCTGTCGGCTTCGCTGCCACAAGCGGCACGTCATCGCCGCCGAGCGAACCGTAGACATAGGGTTCCTGCCTGTAGCTGGTGTTCTTCAAGACATCATCGCGGACGAAGCCAAACGCCTTGCGCAAATCGAGACCGGGCGTCGGCAGCCGCTCAACAAGAGCTGCGGCGAATGGGCTATTCTTGGCATCGCCATCCGAGGCCGTTGATCCCGCCTTGGCGGCAAAGGCGATCATGGTGTTGGGGCTTGTCGGCTCAATCTTGGCCAGACCGCGCCCGATAGCGCGGGAGGCCACGGTGCGCTTCATGGTCTTGGCGAACGGGTTGTCGCGGCAGGCATCGAGGATGACGAGGCGAAGCTGCTTCGCAGGCTCCACGGCGAACAGAGCGCGGTCCAGCGCCACGGTTTCATCGAGCACGTCGCTGTCGGTCTCAAGCGCCGCATCAGTCGGGATCAGGTAGTTGGTCCCGTCCAGCTCAATGCCATGACCGGCGTAGTAGATGACTGCGACCTCCGCATCACGTACGCGGCTGCCAAACTCACGCAGGGCCTTACGCATCTCCACGCCATTGAGATCGGTCCGGACGTCAATCAGATCGAACCCGGCCTTCTTGAACATGCCTCCGACCAAGGCGGCATCATTGGCGGGGTTGGCGAGCCGGGGCACACTCTTGTAGGCGGAATTGCCCATCACCAACGCGACACGGCGTTCGGCATGGGCCGAACCGCACGTCAGCCAGATAAAAAAGAACAATGAAAACCAACGAAACGTGCCCATCGTCGCCCCGAATAACACCCGTACAGCGTATCCAAAGACTGTCGCAAGGCAAGTTCCGGCTCTGTGACGCCAGTCACCTTAGCTCTCTGATTGTCCCCATTCGGATAGAAGGCATCGCCTACCGGGCCGCAACGAGTGCCGGGCTGGCATTCCCGGCGTGGCTACTCGGGAGGTTCTAGCCGTTCAATCCGTGAAAGGCCGAGGACGCCATTAGGGAGACACTGATCAGAGCGGAGGCGGCAGACTTCAAGATCGACCGCGTCGTCGCGGATCATGGCGTCTCGGGGATCAGCACTCGCCTCGCAGAACGCCCTGAGGGCAAGCGCCTCTTCGACATTCTCCGCAGCGGGGACGTTCTCGTCGTTCGCTGGATCGACCGCCTCGGACGCAACTACGGCGACGTTTGCGACACCATCAGGGAGTTCACTTCCGCAGTCTCATCCCCACGGGCACACGCAGCACCACGCCCACCGCCTTGTCGGTCAGGTCAGCGGGAACGCGCTTTCGGAGGTAGTGAACGGAGGAGCCGTCGCGGCGGATAGGAGAAGCCATTCGCAGAAGCATGTGTCCCGTCTCTGTGTACCAGTTGAGACGGTCGATCACCCTTGAATAACAGGGACTTCAGCGAAATCAACAACATCGCCGAGCGATGGTGCCCAGGAAAGGACTCGAACCTTCACGGCCGTTAAGCCACTGGCACCTGAAGCCAGCGCGTCTACCAATTCCACCACCTGGGCATGCCGTTTGGGGCACGGAGGCGGTTACTACGGTTCGGTGACGCCGTTGTCAATTCATGCGTGAGGCCCGGTTCGGGATGCCGATTGCGCATCGCAAACCGGCCCGATAAAAGCCTGACAAGACGCACTCTTTTCCGCAGGAACGGACACCCCCATGGCATCGAATCTGGACACGCTCGTCACGGTTTTCGGCGGATCGGGGTTTTTGGGCCGGAATGTCGTCCGGGCCCTGTGCAAGCGCGATTACCGGGTCCGGGTCGCGGTGCGGCGGCCGGAACTCGCCGGATACCTGCAGCCCTCCGGCAGGGTCGGACAGGTCCACACCGTGCAGGCGAATCTGCGCTATCCGGCCTCGGTCGAGGCGGCGCTGCGTGATTCGCATGTCGCGATCAACCTCGTCGGCGTCCTCACCGAGGGCGGCGCGCAGACCTTTGACGCCGTCCAGGCCAGGGGCGCCGAAACCGTCGCCAAGGCCGCGGCCGCGGCCGATGCCAGCCTGGTGCATGTCTCGGCGATCGGCGCCGACGCGGAATCGCCCTCGCGCTATGCCAGGGCCAAGGCGGCGGGCGAAGCCGCGGTCCTCGCCGCGGTTCCCTCCGCCACGATCTTCCGCCCCTCCGTGATGTTCGGTCCCGAGGACCAGTTCACCAACCGCTTTGCCGCGCTGGCCCGGATGTCGCCGGTGCTGCCGCTGATCGGCGGCGATACCAAGATGCAGCCGGTCTATGTCGGCGACGTCGCCACCGCGATCGCGGATGCCGTCGACGGCAAGGCCAAGGCGGGCGCCACCTACGAACTCGGCGGGCCGGAAGTGCTGACCATGCGCGAGATCATCGAGACCATCCTGGAGATCACCGACCGCAAGCGGATGCTGATCCCGCTGCCGTTCGGCCTCGCCCGCTTCCAGGCCGCCTTCCTGCAATTCGCGCCGGGCGCGTTCAAGCTGACGCCGGACCAGGTCACGCTGCTCGAGCGCGACAACGTCGTCTCGGAGGCGGCGAAGGCGGCCGGCCTGACGCTGGAAGGCCTCGGCATCACCCCCGATTCGCTGGAAGCGATCGCCCCGCAATATCTCTGGCGCTTCCGCGCCGCCGGTCAGTTCCAGCGCATGAGCGTGTGAGGCTGGTTTGCTTCTCCCGCTTGCTTGCGGGACGGCGTAGGCCGCCTCTGGCAGCCGTCCTCGAGAACGCCGGCGCATCGCTTCGGCAATGATGTCGCGACGGTGAGGACTTTCGCCTCACTGGAGGTCTCTCTGCGGAGACACCCTCTCCCCAGCCCTCTCCCGCAAGCGGGCGAGGGAGCGCACCAACGGAGTTCCTACTGCCCGAGCGCCAGCGCGATCAGGCCGAGCGTGCCGACGATGACGCGCCACCAGGCGAACACCACGAAGCCGTGACGGGTGACGTAGGTCAGGAACGTCTTCACCACGATGATGGCGGTGATGAACGACACCACGAAACCGATCGCAACGATGCCCATGTGGTCCATCGTCATCTCGGCGCGGCTCTTGTAGAAGTCGTAGGCGAACGCACCGATCATGGTGGGGATGGCGAGGAAGAACGAGAACTCCGCCGCCGCGCGCTTATCGGCTCCGAGCAGCATCGCCGCGACGATGCTGGCGCCGGAGCGCGACACGCCGGGGATCATCGCCACGCACTGTGCGATGCCGATATAGAGATACATCAGCAACGGAAATCTGGTGGCGTCATGCTCGCGCGGCTTGAGATCGAGCTTGTCGACCCAGAGCAGGATGGCGCCACCGACGATCAGCGTGAAGCAGATGACCCAGGGATTGAACAGCAGGCTCTTGATGTACTTGCCGGCGACGAGGCCGACGATCACGGCCGGCAGGAACGCCACCAGCACGCCGATCACGAAGCGCCGCGCATCAGCATCGCCCGTGAACAGGCCGATCACAACGTCCCACAGCTTCCTGAAATACAGCCCGACGATCGCGAGGATCGCGCCCAGCTGGATCAGAACGGTAAACGAATCCCAGAAGGCGCCTTCGCCGAGATGGAAGAAGCGCTCCGCGAGCAGGAGGTGACCGGTCGAGGATACGGGAAGGAACTCGGTCACACCCTCGATGATGCCGAGGATCACTGCCCGTATTACGTCTGACATATTTACGGTCCATTTCGGCTGGAAAAGCGGGGCTCTTCTCGCCTATTCGTTCCCATGCCGCAATCGCAAAATGCGAGATCACGACCTTGCCTCGCGGTTTTGAGGGACTAGTGTGGCGCCGCACAAACATTGATGGATTCTTAAGCACCATCAAATAGTCAAAGGCTTCATGTTTACGCTGTTTCATCATCCCTTCTGCCCGCATTCGCGCTTCATCCGCCTGATCGCGGGCGAATACGGGCTCGATCTGAAGCTGATCGAAGAGCGCAGCTGGGAGCGGCGCGAGGCGTTTCTGCTTCTCAATGCGGCCGGCACCACGCCGGTGTTGGTGGACGAGGAACAGCCGCCCATTCCCGGCGCGGCCATCATCGCCGAATATGTCGACGAGGCCTATGGTGCCGAGATGGGCCCGAAACGCCTGATGCCGCAGACGATCGGCGAACGCGTCGAGGTGCGCCGGCTGATGTCCTGGTTCAACGAAAAATTCTTCGAGGAAGTCTCGCACCCGCTCGTCACCGAGCGCATCTACAAGCGCTTCATGAGCGAGGAGAACGGCGGCGGCCCGCCTTCGGCCGACGTGATGCGCGCGGCGAAGGCCAATGTGCGCTATCATCTGGCCTATATCGGCTGGCTGGCGCAGACGCGCAATTTCCTCGCCGGCGACCGGCTCACCTACGCGGATCTCGCCGCCGCGGCGCATCTCTCGGCGATCGACTATCTGGGCGACGTGCCATGGAGCGAGGACGACGCAGCAAAGGCGTGGTACGCGCGGGTGAAATCCCGCCCGTCGTTCCGTCCGCTGCTCAGCGAATGGCTGGCCGGCGTGCCGGCGTCGCGGACCTACGTGGACCTGGATTTCTGATGAGGATCGTCATGCCCGGGCTCGTCCCGGGCATCCACGTTCCTTCTCTTATCATGAGCGCGACGCAAAGACGTGGATGGCCGGGACAGGCCCGGCCATGACGAGCGTGGATCCGACGGCGATCAAATCTACCCCCGACATGGATGGGCTGCGTTCCGCACTCGAGGAGCAGGCGCGCGCGCTTGGCTTCGACTGCATCGGCATCACCGCGCCGGGCACGATCGAGAGTGCCGGCAAACACTTCCTCGAATTCATCGCATCGGGCAGCCATGGCGACATGGACTGGCTCGCCGCAAGCCCTGAGCGCCGCGTCGATCCGCGCGGGCTGTGGCCCGACGTGCGCAGCGTGATCATGCTCGGCGTCAATTACGGTCCCGACTCCGATCCGCTGGCGATCCTCGAGCAGCCCGCGCGCGCGGCGATCTCGGTCTATGCGCAGGGCGACGACTATCACGATCTCATCAAGAAGCGTCTGAAGGCGCTGGCGCGCTGGCTGGTCGCGACCGCGCCGTCGGACGTGAAAGTCTTCGTCGACACCGCGGCCGTGATGGAGAAGCCGCTGGCGCAGGCGGCGCAACTGGGCTGGCAGGGCAAGCACACCAACCTCGTCTCGCGCGAGTTCGGCTCGTGGCTTTTTCTCGGCGCGATCTACACCACGCTGGAGCTGCCGCGCGATGCCGCCGAGATCGATCATTGCGGCTCGTGCCGGGCCTGTCTCGACATCTGCCCGACCGCAGCGTTCCCCGCGCCCTACAAGCTCGATGCGCGGCGCTGCATCTCGTACCTCACCATCGAGAACAAGGGACCGATCCCGCGCGAATTTCGCAAAGCCATCGGCAATCGCATCTATGGTTGCGACGATTGCCTTGCAGCCTGCCCCTGGAACAAGTTCGCGCAGGCGGGCCGCGAATCCAGGCTCGCGGCGCGCGACGAACTGCGTGCACCTCGGCTTGCCGAATTGGCACGGCTCGACGACGCGGCGTTCCGCGCGCTGTTCACGAAGTCGCCGGTCAAGCGCATCGGCCGCGACCGCTTCTTGCGGAACGTGCTGATTGCGATCGGCAACTCTGGCGAGGCGGCCCTGGCGGAGGAGGCGCGGCGGTTGCTGGAAGATGAGAGCCCGCTGGTGCGTGGCGCTGCGGTGTGGGCATTGGGGCAGCTGGTGGTTCGGGAAGAGTTTGAGGCGATGAGGCTGCATGCTCTCGATCGCGAGCCCGACGAGAGCATTCGCGAAGAGTGGAAAGCCGCTCTCTGACCCTCATCCTGAGGAGCCGCGCGAGCGGCGTCTCGAAGGATAGAGGCCGAGCTGCCGCAGCGCGGCCTGCATGGTTCGAGACGGCGCTTCGCGCCTCCTCACCATGAGGATTGAACGTCTTGATTTCCCCGCGCGTTTCTTCAATCTCGCGGGCATGACAAACATGCCTTTCTTCACCCGCGACGGCGAGACATTCCACCCGACGGAAGTTGCCAATGGCCCCTGGGATCCGAACTCGCTGCACGGGCGCGTCATCGTCGGCCTGTTCGGCTTCGCCATCGAGGAACGCCATTCCGGGCCCGAGTTCGTGCCGGCGCGGCTCACCGTCGACATGTTTCGGCTGCCGACCATCGACAAGCCGATTGAAGTGACGACGCGCCTGGTGCGCGATGGAATGCGCATCCGCGTGGTGGAAGCGGAGTTCTTCTCCGGCGGCGTCAGCATGGCGCGCGCCTCGTGCCAGCTGCTGCGGAAGACGCAAAATCCTGATGGCAATGTCTGGTCGCCGCCGAACTGGGATGTGCCGAAGCCGGCCGACATCCCCAAGCCCGCGGATCCCAGGCTCGGCATGAACGGCAAATGGACGACGCGGCCGATCGTCGGCCAGATGGGCTCGCTCGGGCCGCGCCGGCTCTGGATGAGCGAGGTGCGCGAGCTCGTTGCGGGCGTGCCGATGACGCCGTTCGTGCATGTCGCAACCGGCGCCGATTTCGCCAGCCCGTTTGCCAATGCCGGCGACAAGGGGCTCGGCTACATCAACAGCGACGTCACGATCTATCTGCACCGCCTGCCGGTCACCGAGTGGATCGGCTTCGAAGTCGTGAACCACCACGCCACTGACGGCGTCGCGATCGGCGAATGCTGGCTCTATGACGAGCAGGGCCCGATCGGCACCGCCACGGTCGCCGCGCTGGCGCAGCGCAAGCCGATGGCGAATCCGTCGAAGCGGTAGGAGCGCGCGCCTCTCTCCGGTCGTCATTCCGGGATGCGCCGTCAGGCGCAGACCCGGAATCCATCGGACCGCAGGCCAAAAGGCGAAATGGATTCCGGGTTCGCGCTTCGCGCGCCCCGGAATGACGATCAGGTGATATGCCGCTGCATCTCCGGGCGCGCCTTCAGCTCGGCGCCCTGCCTGGCGACGATCTTCGCGATGCGCTCCGGCGCGAACTTCAGATCGACGAACGCCGGCGCGGTGTTGGCGACCTCGTGATAGCTCGCGATCCTGCCGTCACGCAGCGTCATGATCGCCACGCCCTCGAACATCGCTCGCGCGCCTTTGGCTTCCGGTAGAGTCGAGCGATAGCTGAAGGTGTAGCGCGCATAGAGCGTGGTGCCATCGGTGACGGGATCGTGCATGTCCCAGCGGAAATCGGTCGCCGTGCGATAGAACCAGTCGTCGATCATCGCCGCGATCTTTTCGCGACCTTCGAAGGCGCCGTAGAACACGTCGTGATAGACGCCGTCCTCGGTGAACAGTTCGGCAAAGGCGCGGCCGTTGCGCTGCTCGACCGCGTCGCAGAAGGCGCGCAGCATGGCGGTGGTGGTCATTGTTGCCTCCCTTCCCATTGCTGTCGTGCCCCGCGAAGGCGGGGCGTCCAGTACGCCGCGGCGCCTCGGTTCAACCGCGACGGCCTCTGGAATACTGGATCGTTCGCCTTCGCGGACGATGACATCGAATGCTGGGCAACAGTTTCACCCGATCTCGGCGACCGCGGCAAGAAGGCGCGCGATGTCCTGCGGGCGGGAGAGGCGGTGATCGCCGTCCTGGATCATGGTCAGCACGACGTCGTCGGCCGGCAGGCGGTGGGTCAGCGCGAACGCGTGCTGCCATGGCACGTCGGGATCTTTCGCGCCTTGCAGAATGCGGACGGGGCAGCCGAGATCGATGGCGCTGCCGAGCACGAGGTGGTTGCGGCCCTCCTCGATCAGGTTCCGCGTGATCGGATAGGGTGAGCCGTCGCCGTAATCCGACGGCCGCATCCAGACACCCTTGGTTTCGATCTCCTTCTTCACCGCGGGCGAGAAATTCTTCCACATCAGCTCCTCGGTGAAGTCGGGCGCGGGCGCGATCAGGACGAGGCCGGCCAGCGACGCCTTGCCAGGACGCTTCTTGATCTCGCGCGCGAGCAGCAGCGCGATCCAGCCGCCCATGGATGAGCCGATCAGGACTTGCGGGCCGTCGCAAAACCGCTCGAACACCGCAACGCTCTCCTCCAGCCAGCGTCCGATGGTTCCGTCAGTGAATTCGCCGCCGGACTCGCCGTGGCCGGAATAGTCGAACCGGACCATTGCGCGGCTGTGATCCCGGGCAAAGGCGTCCAGCGCCAAGGCCTTGCTGCCCAGCATGTCCGACTTGAATCCGCCCAGCCAGACCAGTCCAGGCCCCTGTCCGCTCCGACTGCGTACCGCGATCCTGCGTGCGGACGGGCCCTCACCCACATCGATGAAGTCGAGCATGGCATCAGGAATTATATCGGTCATGGAACATTTACTCTGGCTGTGCGGTTTGAGCTGTCCGGGCGCGTCCCGCGATGCAACCCGATGGCTGCATTGGCCGCCCTTTGGGACGCTTGCGGAACAGAAGCAAGGTGTCTATGTCGTCTGCGTGCCCAGGCGTGACCAAAATGCCTCGCATTTGAGGGTTTTTCGCGCCGCATGAGCGACTTGCTTGCCGGCAAACGCATCTTCCTTCAAGATAGCCGCTTCTTTCACAACTTTGGAGAACCACCCATTCGCCGTCCTAATAAAGCTCCGCCCGCTGCCAGCAAAGACGGGCCGCGCATCAATGATGATATCCGCAATGCGCAGATCCAGCTGATCGACCAGACCGGTGACAACAAAGGCACGGTCGAGACCGTCGTCGCTATCCGGATGGCTCAGGAAGCCGGCATGGATCTGGTCGAGATTTCGCCGAATGCCAGCCCTCCCGTCTGCAAGATCATGGACTACGGGAAGTACAAGTATTCCGCTCAGAAGAAAGCCGCGGAAGCCCGCAAGCGGCAGAAGACCGTCGAGATCAAGGAGATCAAGCTCCGCCCGATGATCGACGACCATGATTACGACGTGAAGATGCGCGCGATGCAGCGGTTCTTCGAAGAGGGCGACAAGGTCAAGATCACGTTGCGCTATCGTGGCCGCGAAATGGCGCACCAGGAGATCGGCACCAAGCTGCTGGACAAGATCAAGACCGACGTCGCCGAGCTCGCCAAGGTCGAGCAGGACGCGCGGTTCGAAGGTCGCCAGGTCGTCATGGTGCTGGCGCCGCGCTGACGCGAAGCGCTTTGGTTCAGGACTGAGTTTTCAACGGCCCGTCCGGATCTCCGGCGGGCCGTTTTGTTGTGTGCGCGTTGCTGGAGATATCTCTCGCCACGAACTCGCTGCACCTCTCCCGCCTGCGGGAGAGGTCGACGCGCAAAGCGCGGCGGGTGAGGGCTCTCGCCTCTTGAGGATCCTCGCTTGCGGAAGCAGCCCTCTCCCCGACCCTCCCGCAGGCGGGGGAGGGAGCGCACCGCCGTCGTGGCGATGGTTTACCCTATCAGGTCCGCGTCGCCTGCCAGGTGCCGCTGCACTGGTCGCCGGAGATGATACCTCTCCACGAGCCGGCACCGTTCATGCCGGCAAGCCGGCCGCCGCCGCTGGCATGAGAGGCGCCGACCGAGACGTGGACAGCCACAGCGCCGGAGCGGTTGACCTTGCCCGAGACCCGGCCGCCGCCTGCGGACGAGACGCGGCTGCCCGTCACGGTGAAGGGGACGCTGTAGCCTGAGCTGCAACTGCCCCTCGTGGTGGCGAAGGTGACGTTCCAGATGCCGTCATAGCCGCCGACGCGGGCATCGGCAGTCGACGGCAGCATGGCGGCCGCGAGCAGGGCAAGCAACGCCAGATGACGCGGACGGACGAAGCCAGTCAAAGACGAAGGCGATCGGGAAAAATGGGCCATTTTGGTCCTGCTCCGGGCGACACGGCTGGGGACATGAGGGTGGCAACACCGGATAGTCTCCGGGCCTGTTCGGCCGGTTCATCGTTGCCATTTGGCTCCCGCTCTGTCATAAGCCCAGCCTTCATCGCCCGGCTGATTAAGGGCTGCCGTGGCGGTGTTTCGTGCGGGTTTCGCGCTCGTTCGCAAAAACCTGAGCACAATCAACGCTCTAACGAGCATTTAGACGGCCAGCCGCCTTCACGGGCGGATTTCTGTTGTGGCCATAGGAGAGCCAAATGCCCAAGCTGAAGACCAAATCGGGCGCTAAAAAGCGCTTCAAGGTGACTGCCACCGGCAAAGTGATGCACGCCCAGCGCGGCAAGCGTCACGGCATGATCAAGCGGACGAAGAAGCAGATCCGTCAGCTCCGCGGCACCCGCGTGCTGTTCAAGACCGACGGCGACAACGTCAAGAAGTACTTCTTGCCGAACGCCTGATCGCGTCCACGATCAATGCCAGCCGCGCCGCGCATCCCGCGGCGATCCGAAAACCAAGTCATCTCTGAAGGAATTCGTCATGTCTCGCGTCAAACGCGGTGTGACCGCCCACGCCAAGCACAAGAAAGTCTACAAGGCCGCCAAGGGCTTCTATGGCCGCCGCAAGAACACCATCCGCGCTGCCAAGCCGGCCGTGGAGAAGGCGATGCAATATGCCTTCCGCGACCGCAAGCGCAAGAAGCGGACGTTCCGCGCGCTCTGGATCCAGCGCATCAACGCGGCCGTCCGTCCGTACGGCCTGACCTACAGCCGATTTATCGACGGCATGGCCAAGTCCGGGATTACCGTGGACCGCAAGGTGCTGTCGGATCTCGCGATCAGCGAGCCCGCCGCGTTCCAGGCGATCGCCGAGAAGGCCAAGGCCGCGCTCGCGGCCTGAGGCCAGCGCTAGCGGGCCTTTTGGCCCGCAGCCTTCAACGCGCGCTGCGAGTAGCGCTGGGCGACCTCCGCCCGGCAGAATGCCGTAAACGACTGATACATGGTGCCGGACTTGTTCCGGTACTTGACGTCGCACGCGTGCATCTCGCGCTTGTAGGCCTGCGCCTGCGCGGCGCTGAGGCCGGGCTTGAAGTCCGCCTCGCACTTCGTCTCGACGGCGGCGCCGAGCTCGACATCGCCGCTCGCGGTCAGCTGGCAATCCCTGAAGACCTTCATCGCGCTTTCGCAGCTCTTCTGGCTGCTGATGGCGGCCGCGACCTCGTCCAGCGTCATGGATTGCTCCATGCAGACCATGGCGCGCGCCGGGGTACCTACAATGGACAGAACAGCGGCCAGAACGGCCCAACAGCATTTCGAAGGCATCGCGAAGGTCTCCTCGTATCCTTCCTTGGTGGCCCGCGCCCTCGCGAGGTTCACCCCGGCCGGGCGGGAGCCCGAAAACACCGGCTTTTCGCTTGACGTTACGCCCTTCCGGCGGCGACAACCCAGCCGAATTTGGCAGCAGGGATTTGACTGTGTCCGACCTCGCAACGCTCGAAACATCCATCCTCGACCAGATCGCCGCCGCCGGCGATGAAGCCGCGCTCGAAGCGGTGCGCGTCGCAGCCCTCGGCAAGAAGGGCTCGATCTCGGCGCTGCTCGCCACGCTCGGCAAGATGTCGCCCGACGAGCGCAAGACGCAAGGCGCGGCGATCAACCAGGCCAAGGACAAGGTCACCGAGGCGCTCGCAGCAAGGCGCGATGTGCTGAAGTCCGCGGCGCTCGATGCGCGGCTCGTGTCCGAGACGATCGACGTCACCCTGCCGCTGCGCGACGCACCGGTCGAGGCCGGCCGCATCCATCCGCTGAGCCAGGTCTGGGACGAGCTGACCACGATCTTCGCCGACATGGGTTTCTCGGTCGCCGAAGGTCCCGACATCGAGACCGACGACTACAACTTCACCAAGCTGAATTTCCCGGAAGGCCATCCCGCGCGCGAGATGCACGACACCTTCTTCTTCCATCCGAAGGAGGACGGCTCGCGCATGCTGCTGCGAACCCATACCTCGCCGGTGCAGGTGCGCACGATGCTGAGCCAGAAGCCGCCGATCCGCGTGATCTGCCCGGGCCGCACCTACCGCATCGATTCGGACGCGACCCACACGCCGCAATTCCACCAGGTCGAAGGCCTCGTCATCGACAAGACCTCGCATCTCGGCCACCTCAAATGGATCCTGCACGAGTTCTGCAAGGCGTTCTTCGAGGTCGACCACATCAACATGCGCTTCCGCCCCTCCTTCTTCCCGTTCACCGAGCCGTCGCTGGAAGTCGACATCCAGTGCCGCCGCGACAAGGGCGAGATCCGCTTCGGCGAGGGCGAGGACTGGCTCGAGATTCTCGGCTGCGGCATGGTGCACCCGAACGTGCTGCGCGCCTGCGGCATCGATCCCGACGAGTACCAGGGCTTCGCCTGGGGCATGGGCATCGACCGCATCGCCATGCTGAAATACGGCATCGCCGACCTGCGCCAGCTGTTCGACAGCGACGTCCGCTGGCTGTCCCATTACGGCTTCAAGCCGCTGGAGGTGCCGACGCTTGCCGGAGGGCTGAGTTCGTGAGGGCGGCACTCCAATCTGAGACCGCGAAGACTCTCTCCGTTCCCGTTGGGGAGACAGCCCTCTCCCTGACCCTCCCCCGCAAGCGGGGGAGGGAATGGATGGAGCGAACGCGTGGCGCTTGCCTCATGGAAACGTATTCTCTGTCGGCGCGACAGGTCGAACCCCCTCCCCCGCTTGCGGGGGAGGGCTGGGGAGAGGGTTTCTCCGCAACGGGGCTGCCGATGGTCGATCCCAAGCATCCGGACTGGAAAGTGCCGGCCAAACAGCGTGCCAATGCGCGCGCACTCAGGCGCAATTCGACCGATGCAGAGCGCATCCTGTGGTCGGAGCTGCGCGCCGGCCGATTGAACGGCGCGAGCTTCCGCCGCCAGGTGCCAATCGAGCGCTACATCGCCGATTTCATCTGCCACGCCGCCAAGCTCGTGATCGAGCTCGATGGCGGCCAGCATTTCTCCGATGAAGGCGAGCGCGCCGATGCGCGACGCTCTGCGGCGATCGAAGCGAAGGGCTTCAAGGTGCTCCGCTTCAGCAATCTCGATGTCATGACCAATCGTGGCGGCGTTCTCGACACAATCGCGACCACCATCGCGGAGAGAACCCCCACCCCAGCCCTCCCCCGCAAGCGGGAGAGGGAGCAGACCGTCTCCGTGGAGAAGAAGCAGCCATGAAATTCACCCTCTCCTGGCTGAAGGATCATCTCGAGACCGACGAGCCGCTCGACAAGCTCGCCAACAAGCTCACCATGATCGGGCTCGAGGTCGAGAACATCGAGGACAAGGCGAAGGCGCTGAAGCCGTTCACCATCGCGAAGGTGATCTCGGCCGAGCAGCATCCGAATGCGGATCGCTTGCGCGTCTGCATGGTCGACACCGGTGACGGCGGTGCGCCGGTGCAGGTGGTGTGCGGCGCGCCGAATGCGCGTGCGGGCCTCGTCAGCGTGTTCTCGCCGCCCGGCACCTACATTCCCGGCAAGGACATCACGCTCGGCATCGGCACCATCCGCGGCGTCGAGAGCCGCGGCATGCTCTGCTCGGCGGCCGAATTGCAGATCTCCAACGACCATGACGGCATCATGGAATTGCCGGCGGATGCGCCTGTTGGCGCGGCCTACGCCGAATGGGCCGGGCTCGGCGATCCCGTGGTCGAGATCAATCTGACGCCGAACCGGCAGGACTGCACCGGCGTGCACGGCATCGCGCGCGACCTCGCCGCCGCCGACATGGGCAAGTTCAGGGATCCCACGATCAAGCCCATCAAGGGCGAATTCCCGTGCCCGGTGAAGGTCACGGTCGAGGATTCCTCGCTGTGTCCCGGCTTCGCGCTCCGCCTCGTGCGCGGCGTCAAGAACGGACCGTCGCCGGAATGGCTGCAGAAGCGGCTGACCGCGATCGGACTGCGCCCGATCAACGCGCTGGTCGACATCACCAACTTCATGACCTTCGATCGCGCGCGGCCGCTGCACGTGTTCGACGCCAAGAAGGTCAAGGGCAATCTCGTCGTGCGCCGCGCCCGCGACGGCGAGAGCCTGCTGGCGCTCGACGGCCGCACCTACAATCTCGATCCCGCGATTTGCGTCATCGCGGACGAGCACGGCGTCGAATCGCTCGCCGGCATCATGGGCGGCGAGGCCTCGGGCTGCGACGATGATACCACCGACGTGCTGATCGAATCGGCGCTGTGGAACGAGATCAACATCGCCCAGACCGGCCGCAAGCTCGGCATCAGTTCGGATGCGCGCTACCGCTTCGAGCGCGGCGTCGACCCGGCCTTCATGGTGCCGGGACTGGAGCTCGCGACCAAGCTCGTGATGGAGATGTGCGGGGGCACGCCGTCCGAGACTGTCGTGGTCGGCAAGGCCTTTGGCGATGACCGCTTGATCGAGTTCCCGATCACCGAGGTCAAGCGACTCTCGGGCATCGAGGTGCCGCAAGCGGAGATGAAGCGCATCCTGACCCATCTCGGCTTCATGATGGCGGGCCCCGGCCCGGTCGTGAAGGTGGCGGTGCCGTCCTGGCGCACGGACGTGCACGGCAAGGCCGACATCGTCGAGGAGGTCGTCCGCATCTTCGGCGTCGACAAGGTGCCGATGACGCCGTTCGAACGCGGCGAGGACGCACGCAAGTCCGTTTTGACCCCGCTCCAGCTGCGCACCCGACGGGCGCGGCGCGCGCTCGCGAGCCGCGGCATGGTTGAAGCCGTGACATGGTCCTTCATTGCCAAGCCCGCGGCGGAATTGTTCGGCGGCGGCCAGCGCGAGCTCGAAGTGGCCAACCCGATCGCGTCCGATTTGTCGGACATGCGCCCGACCTTGCTTGCGGGCCTGATCGCGGCCGCGCAGGCCAACACTGATCGCGGCTTTGGCGATGTCGCGCTGTTCGAGGTGGGCCAGATTTTCAAGGGCGATCGCCCGCAGGACCAGTTCATGGCGGCAAGCGGCGTGCGGCGCGGCTTTGCTTCCTCCGAAGGTCTCGGACGGCACTGGACCGGCTCGGCGCAGGCTGACGTGTTCGACGCGAAAGCCGACGCGCTGGCGGTGCTCGCTGCGGCCGGTGCGCCGACGCAGGCGCTTCAGGTCGTGGCGGGTGGTCCTGGCTGGCTGCATCCGGGGCGTTCCGCCACGATCCAGATCGGCCCGCAGAACGTGCTCGGCCATTTCGGCGAGATGCATCCGCGCGCGCTCGAGGCGCTCGGCGTCGACGGTCCCCTGATGGTGTTCGAGGTCATTCTCGACCGCATCCCTGAGGCGAAGAAGAAGCCGACGCGCGCCAAGCCGCTGATCGAGCTCTCCGCCTTCCAGCCGGTGTCGCGCGACTTCGCCTTCATCGTCGACCGCGCCGTGAAGGCCGGCGACATCGTCCGCGCCGCGCAAGGCGTCGACAAGAAGCTGATCACCGGCGTGAACGTTTTCGACGTCTACGAGGGCAAGGGCATCGATGACGGCAAGAAGTCGATCGCGATCGCGGTGACGATCCAGCCGCGCGAGAAGACCCTGACCGACCAGGAGATCGAGGCCGTCGGTGCCAAGATCGTGGCCGAAGTCACGAAGAAGACCGGCGGTACTCTGAGAGCATGATGCCGAGAAGTGTGAAGCGGTTTTCGGACGACATCATGCTCCAGAATCGACAAGCATGAGTCTCGCCGACTTTCTCCCGAAGGATGTCAGCCTCACCATTGCGATGGCGCTCTGCGCCGTCGCTTTCGTTTCGGGCACCGCGCGCGGCTTCTCCGGCTTCGGTTCGGCGCTGATCTTCATGCCGCTGGCGAGCAGCATCGCAGCGCCGCGGCTCGTTGCCGCCCTGCTGCTCGTCATCGATTTCGTCGCGGCCGCGCCGCTGCTGCCTGACGCATGGCGGAAGGCCGACCGCAGGGCCACTGCCGTGATCGTGCTGGGCGCGCTGATCGGCGTGCCCGTCGGCACCTATTTCCTGAGCGTGCTGGAGCCCGTCACCACGCGATGGATCATCTCCTGCTTCGTCGCCGCCCTCCTGCTCCTGCTGCTGTCGGGCTGGCGCTATCGCGGCAAGGACCACGCCTGGCTCTCGGTCGGCATCGGCGGTCTCTCGGGCTTCTGCAGCGGCCTCGCGCAGACCGGCGGCCCACCGATCGTCGGCTATTGGCTCGGCCGCCCGATCGCACCGATCGTCGCACGCGCCAACATCGTGCTGTTCTTTGGCGCGTCGGATTTGTTCTCGATGATCAGTTACGCGACCACGGGCCTGATCAGCCGCGAATCGCTCGCGCTCTCGCTGATCGTCGGCCCGGTCTATGCGGCTGGCGTCGCGTTCGGCGCCTCGCTGTTCGGACGCGCGAGTGAAAGAGTGTTTCGCGGGATCTGCTATGCGCTGATCGCGGTGGCGGTGATTGCCGGGCTGCCGGTGCTGGACAGGGTGTTGCGGTAACTCTCTTCGCCGGGACGACGCGTCGAATTCATTGCGGTCTTGCCCGCCGCTTCTTCGTCGATTGCGTCGGCACGTCGGCCGGCTCGGCCTTGAGCGCGCCAATCTTGCGCAAGGCGGCATCCGCGGCGCGCTCGCCGCTTTCCCAGGCGCCGTCGACGGTGCCCCAGAGCGTCTCGTGCGTGGCTTCGCCGGCGAGGAACATGTTGCCGATCGGCTCGCCCAGGGTCCTTCGCGAAAGCTGGCCGCCGGGCGAGGATGCCGACATTGCGCCCAACACGTAGGGCGCGGCATTCCAGCGCGTCGCGCTGGTCTTCTGCACGGCTGAAGCGGCCTCGCTGCCGAACAGCTTCGTGATCCACTCCTTCGCGAAAGCGGCCATGGCCTTCTCGCCCTGCTCGGAGAGATCGCGGCCGAAGGAGCCGCCGACATCGATCGAGCACAACGAGGAGCCGCCGATATTGGCGAACATGAGCGCCGTGCGCGTCGAATTGCTCTGCTCGATGAGGATATCGTCGCGTGACAGGCCGAGCGGATTGCCCGGCAGTTGCAGCACGATGCGATCGTAGCTGCCGAGGCTGAGCTTTGAGGCCGCATCCAACGTGCGCTTGGGAATGTCGGGCGCGAACCTGATAGCGCCCGACGTCAGCACATTGGTCGAAACCGTGACGATGGCGGCGCGTGCGGCGATCTTGCCGGCTTGCGTCTCCACGCCGACGTCGCGGTTGCTCCAGACGATCCGGCTCGCCGGCGTCGACAGCGCCACCGGCACCTGCTCGCCGAGCTTGGCAATCAGAGTGCCGAGGCCCTGACGACAGGCGATCGCCGCATTGCGGTCCTGCGCGCGTCCCTTGTCGATCGCGGACAGCTCCTTCAGGTCCTTGCCGGCGAAGCCCGGGCCCAGCATGAACTCGGCCGCGCCCGCCCAGTCGCCGAGATCCTTCGGCAGCACGGACGCGCAGGAGGTATCCAGCTTGCCGCGCGCGGCCTCGTCGATGGCGCGGTTGGCGCGTACCAGCGCGGCCAGGAACTGCTCGGTCTCGCCCGCGCGCGCGTTGCGGCGGCCGATGCGCATCTTCTGGCCCGATGGCGCCGGCAGCGCATCCAGCCCGACACTGCGCGCCAGCCGGATCATCGGGTTGGTGTCGGGATTGTGCATCCACCGCGCGCCGCGATCGAACGGCGTGTCGAAGGTCGTGCTATCGGTGATGCAGCGGCCGCCTGCTTGCGATGCCGCTTCCACCACGATGACCTTGCGGCCCGCCGCCATGATGCGCCGCGCCGCGGCGATTCCGGCTGTTCCGGCCCCGATCACGACGATGTCGGCCTCGCGCGGCAGGGGCGCGGCGGATGCGCGCAGGACCGGCAGCGCCGCAAGAGCCGCCGACGCCGAAAGGAAACCGCGGCGCGTAATTGTCATGTGATGGTTTCCGGGGACTTGCGGCGTATGGGAACAGCCCGCGAACCTTGCTGCATCTGATGTTGCACGGCAACCATCATGGTGAATCAATCGTGCTTGATCTCACAGAGTGATGAACCGAATTGCAACACGTTTCGACCATGATAGAGAAGGGAAAAAGACGGCCGGAAAAGGCCGTGGGGGGAGTTTGACATGGGGACGGTCCTGGATTCAGTCGGCAAGCTGATTGCCGCGTACCTCTCGAAGGAGGTGCCGGGCTACGAGCCGTTCACGCCGAGCGACCCGGAGCATCTGCGCGGCGTCATCGAGCCCGGCGACGTGCTGCTGGTCGAGGGCAACAACCGCATCTCCGGCATCATCAAATATCTGACGCAGTCGACCTGGTCGCATGCGGCGCTCTATGTCGGACCGGTCGCAGGTGCGGAGGAGGCGGATGGCGAGCCGCATGTGCTGATCGAGGCCAATATCGGCGAGGGCGTCACCTCGGCGCCGCTGTCGAAATATTTCCCCTACCACACCCGCCTCTGCCGCCCGGTCGGACTGTCCTATGAGGACCGCACCACGGTCTGCCGCTACGCCATCAACCGCATCGGCTTCGGCTACGACACCAAGAACATCGTCGACTTGATGCGTTATCTGTTCCCGATGCCGATACCGCAGCGCTGGCGCCGGCGCATGATCGCGATCGGCTCGGGCGACCCGACCAAGATCATCTGCTCGGCGCTGATCGCGCAGGCCTTCGACGCCGTGCGCTATCCGATCCTGCCGAAGATCACCAAGGCCGGCAGCCGTGCCGCGCGCCGCGAGATCCTGCACATCCGCGATTCCTCGCTCTACATGCCCCGCGACTTCGACATCTCGCCCTATTTCGAGGTCGTCAAACCCACCATCGTGCACGGGTTCGACTACACCGCCCTGCACTGGGCCGACAAGCAGAAGCCGCTCGAGGAGGTAGCGGGCTCATTCAGTGTGTTTCCAGAAACGGTCCTGGCGCCGCCGCTCATTCCTGAGGCGATTGACGAAGAGGCGCCGGCTGAGATTCCGGCTGAAGAAGTGACCTTGCAGGCCGCGGGGGCCAGCGCCGCTTTCTCCGAGCATCTCGTGCTGCCGAGCGAACTCGCGGTGTACCGCGCGAGGACGCGGGAGATGGCGGCGTAAGTCTCCCGCCAACGTCATTGCGAGAAGCGTAGCGACGACGCAATCCAGAATCGCTTCGCGGAGGCAGCCTGGATTGCTCGCTGCGCTCGCAATGACCTGAATTAACGCTCCGCCCGCCCGATCACCGCCATCAGCTCCGCGATCTTCTCGCGCTGGTCGGCCTTGTCGCCGCTCGCAATGGCGTGCTCGACGCAATGGGCGACGTGGTCCTTCAGGACCTCCTCCTCGACCCGGCGCAGCGCGGCACGCACAGCCGAGATCTGCGTCACGATGTCGATGCAGTAGCGGTCTTCCTCTACCATTTTCGACAGGCCGCGAACCTGGCCCTCGATCCGGCCGAGACGTTTTCCGACAGATGCCTTGATGTCCTTGCGCATGGGGTCTATATACCCCTACCGGGTATAGGTTGCAAGCCCAGGACAGGACCGGAGCATGGCCATGAACAGCAGCGAGCATCGTCACGACGCGGAAACCCATTCCGGATGCGGCTGTTCCACGAAAGCTGCACCGCCGGCGGCGAAGCCCGCGGCATCCTCGTGCTGCGGCGGCCACGTCGATCATTCCAGCCACGCTCATCATCACGGCCACGACCACGGTGATTCCGCGGCCAAGGTGAAGGACCCCGTCTGCGGCATGACGGTCGATCCCGCGACCTCGAAGCACCACTTCACACATCACGGCGAGACCTTCCATTTCTGCTCGGCCGGCTGCCGTACCAAGTTCGCCGCCGATCCCGCCAAGTATCTTGCGAAGGAGAAGGCGCCCGAGCCCGAGATGCCCGCGGGCACCATCTACACCTGCCCGATGCATCCGGAGATCCGCCAGGTCGGACCGGGCACCTGCCCGATCTGCGGCATGGCGCTGGAGCCTGAGGTGGCGAGCCTCGAGACCGGACCCAACCCCGAGCTCGCCGACATGACGCGGCGGTTCTGGATCGGCGGCGCGCTGGCGCTGCCGGCCGTGGTGCTGGAGATGGGCGGCCATCTCGCGGGCCCGCACAACTGGATCGATCCGACGCTGTCGAACTGGATCCAGTTCGTCTTCGCGACGCCCGTGGTGCTGTGGGCGGGCTGGCCGTTCTTCGTCCGCGGCTGGCAGTCGCTGCTGACGCGCAACCTCAACATGTTCACGCTGATCGCGATGGGCACCGGCGTCGCCTATGTCTACAGCGTCCTCGGCACCGTGGCACCGCAGCTGTTCCCTGCCACCTTCCGCGGTCATGAGGGTGCTGTCGCCGTCTATTTCGAGGCGGCTGCCGTCATCACCGTGCTGGTGCTGCTCGGCCAGGTGCTGGAGCTGCGCGCCCGCGACGCGACCTCTGGTGCGATCAAGGCGCTGCTCCAGCTTGCACCGAAGACGGCACGCCGCGTCGAGGCCGACGGCAGCGAGCATGAGGTCGAGATCGACGCGCTCCATGCCGGCGAGTCCTTGCGCGTTCGCCCCGGCGAGAAGGTGCCGGTGGACGGCATCATCCTGGAGGGCCGCTCCTCGCTCGACGAATCCCTGGTCACCGGCGAATCCATGCCGGTCACCAAGGAGACCGGCGCGAAGGTCATTGCCGGCACGCTGAACCAGTCGGGCAGCTTCGTGATGCGTGCGGACAAGGTCGGGCGCGAGACGCTGCTGTCGCAGATCGTTCAGATGGTTGCGGACGCGCAGCGCTCGCGCGCGCCGATCCAGCGCCTGGCCGATCAGGTCTCCGGCTGGTTCGTGCCGATGGTGATCGTTGTCGCGCTCGCTGCCTTCGGCGCCTGGGCCTGGTTCGGACCGGAGCCGCGGCTGGCCTTCGGCCTCGTTGCAGCCGTCAGCGTGCTGATCATCGCCTGCCCCTGTGCGCTCGGCCTCGCGACCCCGATGTCGATCATGGTCGGCGTCGGCCGCGGCGCGCAGGGAGGCGTGCTGATCAAGAACGCCGAGGCGCTGGAGCGCATGGAGAAGATCGACACGCTGGTGGTCGACAAGACCGGCACGCTGACCGAGGGCAAGCCCAAGGTGGTCGCGGTCGTGCCGGCGGCCGGCTTTGCCGAAGACGACATCCTTCGGCTCGCGGCCAGCGTCGAGCGCGCCAGCGAACATCCCCTGGCTGACGCCATCGTGCGCGCGGCCAGGGAGAAGCAGCTCGCCCTTGGCCAGGTCGAGCAGTTCGATTCGCCGACTGGCAAGGGCGCGACCGGCAAGATCGACGGCAAGACCATCGTGCTCGGCAATGCAAAATACCTGACGTCGATCGGCATCGAGACCAAGACGCTCGACACCGAAGCCGAACGGCTGCGTGGCGACGGCGCGACCGTGATCAACATGGCCGTCGACGGCCGGCTGGCCGGCCTGTTCGCGATCGCCGATCCGGTCAAGGCCTCGACCCCGGAGGCGCTGAAGGCGCTCGCGGCGGAAGGCATCAGGGTCATCATGCTGACCGGCGACAACCGCACCACGGCCGAGGCCGTCGCGCGCCGGCTCGGCATCGCCGAGGTCGAGGCCGAGGTGCTGCCGGACCAGAAGAGCGCGGTGGTCACCAAGCTGCAGAAGGCCGGCCGCAGCGTCGCGATGGCCGGCGACGGCGTCAACGACGCGCCGGCGCTGGCGGCGGCCGAGGTCGGCATCGCCATGGGCACCGGCACCGACGTGGCGATGGAGAGCGCCGGCGTCACGCTGCTCAAGGGCGATCTCGTCGGCATCGTGCGGGCACGAAAACTGTCGCAGGCGACGATGAGCAACATCCGCCAGAACCTGTTTTTCGCCTTCATCTACAACGCCGCCGGCATTCCGATCGCCGCCGGGGTGCTCTATCCCACCTTTGGCGTGCTGCTCTCGCCGATCATCGCCGCAGCGGCGATGGCGCTGTCCTCGGTGAGCGTGGTCGGCAATGCGCTGCGCCTGCGCACGACGCGACTGTGAGCTACCGGCACACTCCCTCGCCTCCCTTCGGAGGAAAGGCTACAAATGGCCCGTAGCCCGATGGAGAGGACCCGATGCAGCGGATAACGATCACGATCGAGGACGATCTCCTGGCGGAGATCGACGCAGCGGCGGAGGCGCGCGGCTACCAGAACCGCTCCGAGATCATTCGCGATCTCGCCCGCGCCGGCCTGCAACAGAGCACGGAGGGCACGGCACAGACCGGCCAATGCGTGGCTGGTCTCGTCTATGTCTACGACCACGCCGCGCGCGATCTCTCAAAGCGCTTGGTGCAGGAATTCCACGGCCATCACGACCTCGCGCTGGCGACGCTGCACGTCCATCTCGACGACGACAATTGCATGGAGATGACGGCGCTGCGCGGCAACGCCTCCGAGGTCAGGCACTTCGCCGACCACATCATCGCCGAACGCGGCGTGCGCTACGGCCGCGTGGTGATGATTCCGACCGGCGAAGGCAAGCAGGCGAAGGGGCGCAAGCAAGGGCACAAGCATGGGTAGCTGGGCGCTCGCGTTCCCCCGACCGGGACACGGGTCGTGCCTGGGCAGCCGGCCGCCCTTGCCGAAGCCGCCTCGGGTGTCTACCTCTCGCGAAGTGTTGACCTGAGAGGATCTCCCATGCTGGATGCCGCCATCAAGGCGCTGTCGCAAATGATCTCGCCGCCGATGCGCTCGATCCTGTGGCGATCGGTCGGCTTGGCGCTGGTGCTGATCACCGTGCTGGCGATCGGCCTGCAGCGGCTCCTCAGCTGGTTTGCGGCCAATGGCGAGGTCTGGCTGGAAAGCCTGCTCGGACCGGGCTGGCATTCATCGATCGAAGTCCTGTCGTGGATCGTCTCGATCGCGGCGGGCCTGGGCGTCGTGTTCGGCGGCATCTTCCTGATGCCCGCGATCACCTCGCTGGTGGCGAGCCTGTTCGTCGACGACGTCGCCGACATCGTCGAGCGCGAGCATTATCCGGCCGAGCGGCCCGGCGTGGCGCTGCCGTTCAGCCAGGCGATCCTCGAGGGCATCAAGACCGCCCTCTTGACGATCCTGGTCTACCTCGCCGCCTTGCCGCTGGTGTTGTTCGCCGGCGCCGGATTCCTGATCTTCTTCCTCGCCGCGGCCTGGCTGCTTGGCCGCGAATATTTCGAGCTCGCGGCGATGCGCTTCCGCCCGCCGGAGGAAGCCAAGGCGATGCGGCGTGACAACGCCGCCACCATCTTCACCGCCGGGCTCTTCATCGCCGCCTTCGTCTCGATCCCGATCGTCAATCTGGCGACGCCGATCTTCGCCATGGCCTTCATGGTCCACATGCACAAGCGCCTGTCAGGCCCGCGGCCCGAGCTGATCGAGCCGGCGCGGCAGGTGCGGTGATTGTGCGCACCTTCTCCCGCAAGCTTGCGGGAGAGATGACCGCCCCCGTGGCGCGAGCGAACGAACCAACCATCACCGCATTCAGGCGGCCCGCACACCACACTTTCGCAGCAGCATCCTGGCGAAGCCGAACGGCGCCGGCGTGAAGGGACCCGTCGGCGCGCGGGTGACCAGCGCGACGACGCCGAGTGCGATCACCGCGAGCCAGAAGCACAGGCAGAAACCGTCGATATAGGCGAGCACATTGGCCTCGCGCTGCACGATGCCCGCGAGCGTGCCGACCGCGCGCGGCTGCGCCGATCCTGTGCCATGGGCGGCGAAGTGATCGGCGAGCTGCTTCAGCCTCTGCACCACATCGACATCGCCGACCGCAAGGTTCTGGCCGAGATAGAAGGAATGGACCTGCTCGCGCACGCGCAGCCAGGTGCCCATCAGCGCCACGCCGATCTCGGCGCCGCCGAGCCGCATGATCTGGATATAGGCGGCAAAGGAGGTGGCGCGGCTGGGATCGGAGTTGGAGAGCAGCGTGATGATCAACGGCAGCAAGGTCAGCGACTGCCCGATCGCCTGGAGCAGCACGATGCCGGCGAAGTCCTCGCGCGCCCAGACGTGGGTGAGTTGCGTGCCCCAGAGATTGGCCGCGGCGAAGCAGGCAAAGCCCACGACGACCACCGTCCGCGTATCGAAATGCCTCAGCAGCCAGATCGAGACCGGCACCAGCACGAACATCGGCAACGCGCCACAGGTGAGCAGCAAGAGGCCACTCTGCTCCGGCCTGAGCAGCGCGATGGTGGCGAGGAAGTTCGGCACCAGCGACGCATTGGACAGGCTGGTCAGCGTGTAGAGCAGGATCAGGAGCAGCCCGAAGCCGATGTTGCGCGAGAACAGCACGTTCACATGCGCCCAGGGCTGCCTGACCAGCGATTCGTTGAGGAGGAAGGCCAGAAACAGCACCGCGCCCGCTGCGAGCAGTGCCATCACCGTGCCGGAGCCGAGCCAGTCCAGCCGGTTGCCCTGGTCAAGTCCCGCATAGATCATCGACACCGAGGCGCCGAGCAGCAGCATGCCGCCCCAATCGGCCTCGCGCAGCAGCGCGCGGTTCACCGGCTCGTTCGGCGTGCCGAGATAGACCATCAGGCCCATCAAGGGCGCGATCACCACGCCCTGCCAGTACAGCCATTGCCAGCCGAGATGGTCGACATAGAAGCCGACCAGCGAGGTCGAGGTATCCAACGCGAAGCCGACGCGGATCGAATAGATCGAGATCGCCGGCAGCCACCAGCGGATCGGCAGATTGCGGAACACGATCATCAGCGTCGCCGGCACGAAGGTGCCGAGCAGGAGACCATGCACGACGCTGAGGACGAGCAATGTCGGATAGTCGTGCACGAACGGAATGATGAACGAGACGGCGGCGTAGACGAGGCTGGGGATGCCGAGCACGCGGCGCAGGCCGAACACCGTGGCAAGCCAGGCCACCGCAGGCGCGATGAAGATCTGCGAGCCGATGCCGGCGGTCGAGAGCCAGGCGCCCTCGTCAAAGCCGAGCGAGAATGCGCCGCGCAGGTCCGGCAGGCCGACCGTGGTCAGCCGGCTGTCGAAATTGGCAAGGAACGAGCCGAGCAGCACCGCCGCGACGGCGAACAGGGGCTGCGGCGCGACGCCGCCGCGCGAGAGCGGTTCGCGGCTGGCATCGTCATTTTCGGCCATTCGCGGCCTTCGTATCGATGCTGGTGACCACCGACATGCCCGGCACCAGCCGCGCCAGCAGCGGCTGGTCGTCATCGAACTGAATGCGCACGGGAATGCGCTGCACCACCTTTGTGAAATTGCCTGTTGCGTTGTCGGGCGGCAGCAGCGCCACCTGTGCCCCCGTCGCCGGCGCAATGCGCTCGACCCGGCCGCGCAGCTTCTCGCGCGGGAAACTGTCGACGGTGATCTCGACCGGCTGGCCCGGTGCCACGTGCGTGAGCTGGGTCTCCTTGTAGTTCGCGATCACATAGACCTTGGGCAGCGGCACCACGTTGATGAGGTTGGTGCCGATATTGACGTAATCGCCGGGCTGCACCTGGCGCTCGCCGACAACGCCGTTGAACGGCGCGGTGATCCTCGTGTAACCAAGCTTGAGCTTCGTACCCGCCAGCGTCGCCTTGGCCGCCTCGACATCGGCCGCGCGCTGCTTCCTGGTACCTTGCAGGACCTCGAGCTGATGCTGCTGGGCCGCGATCACGGCGCGGCTCGCGCGCACGTCGGCCTGGGCCTTGGCGTAGGCGGCCACCGCCTGCTCGAGGCGCTGGCGCGTGCCGGACTCGCTCTGCGACAGCGATTGCTGACGCTCCTGCTCCTGCCGTGCCTCGACCTCCATGGCCTCTGCAGACAACCGCGCGGCCTGCGCCTGCGCGATCGTCGCATATTGCAGCTCGATCTGGTTGGCGAGATTGTCGAGCGCGGCTTGCGCCGCGGCGACCGCAGCTTCGGCCTGCGCGACTTGCGCCTCGTAATCGGCGGGATCGATCTGGATCAGGAGGTCGCCGGCCTTGACGCGCTGGAAATCGGTGACCCCCACGCTGAGGACTTCGCCCGAGACGCGGCTCGAAAGCCGCGTCAGATCGGCGCGCACATAGGCGTCATTGGTGGTCTGGACCACGGCGTTGCCAACCCATTCGTCGAAGCGCAGCGTTGCCAGCGCGACGAAGGCGAGCGCGACGATGACCGCAAACAGCGGGATCGCGAGCCGGCTCCAGAGCGGCGTGGCCGGCCGCTGCGTCGGCTTCGGTGGTGGGGCAGGCGCTGCGGCGGGAGGCGACGATGGAACTTGCTCTTGTTGACTCACGACTTAACCTCAAACGAACTCACCGCGATCTCACACCGTCTTCTCCGGCCACCGGCAAAGATCGTTGATCAGGCACACCTCGCAGCGCGGCTTGCGCGCGAGGCAAGTATAGCGCCCGTGCAGGATCAGCCAATGATGGGCATGCAGCATGAATTCTGCCGGGATGACCTTTTCGAGACCGAGCTCGACCTCGAGAGGCGTCTTGCCGGGCGCAAGTCCGGTGCGGTTGCCGACGCGGAAGACATGCGTGTCGACCGCCATGGTGTGCTCGCCGAAGGCCATGTTGAGCACGACGTTCGCGGTCTTGCGCCCGGCGCCGGGCAGCGATTCGATCTCGGCACGCGTGCGCGGCACTTGGCCGCCGAATTCGCTGAGCAGCTTCGCCGACAGCGCGATCACGTTCTTCGCCTTGGTGCGGTAGAGGCCGATGGTCTTGATGTACTCGCGCAGGCGCTCCTCGCCGAGCTCGAGCATCTTCTGCGGGGTGTCGGCGACCTCGAACAATGCGCGCGTCGCCTTGTTGACGCCGGCGTCGGTCGCTTGCGCCGATAGCACCACGGCAACCAGCAGCGTGAACGGATTGACGTGCTCGAGCTCGCCCTTCGGCTCCGGATTGGCCTTGCGGAAACGGCTGAAGACCTCGCGGACCTCGGCCGGCGTCCAGGGTCTTGCGGCTCTGAGCGATTTCCTGGCGGACGCTTTCGGTTTGGTCGCGACCGGTTTTGCCTTTTTCTTCGGCACCGCCGCTTTACGCGGGGCCGGCTTGCGGGTGATTTTCGCCATGATCGGGATATACTGATGGACGATGAGCACAGGCAACGAAATTGAGCGCGCGCGATCTGAAAGCGAGGATGAGCCTCAGATCTTCTCCGCGCTGCTGACGCCGCACCGCTCGCTGAACCGCACAGGCTTTCTCGCCGTGATGCTGTTCCTGAGCGTCGTCAGCTTCGTCACCGGCCTCGCCTTCCTGATGATGGGCGCCTGGCCGGTGTTCGGCTTCTTCGGTCTCGACGTGCTGGTGATCTGGTGGGCCTTCAAGGTCAATTTCCGCGCGGCGCGGGCCAGCGAGGAGATCGTGGTGACGCCGTCGGAACTGCGCGTGCGGCGCGTCAGCCATCGTGGCCAGGTTGCCGAATGGACCTTCAATCCGCTCTGGGTCCGGCTCGACCAGGAGGTCGACGAGGAATACGGCATCGAGCACCTCTATCTGATCTCGCGCGGCCGCCGGCTGCTCATCGCCGGTTTTCTCGGACCGGCAGAAAAGGCAAGCTTTTACAATGGCTTGGTTGGAGCCCTCAACGCCGCGCGGCGTGGGCCGACCTATAATCCGGTGATTTGAGCACAGTCGGGAATCGGGTGGTTTCGAGCCACCCCTTCTCCTACATTCCGGCCATGATGACCCTCGCGATCCACGACCAGCGCCTGGCCAAGCCGGGCCCCCACAACGCCGCGTTGCGCGACTATGATTCGGTGCGCCGGGCGATCGCCTTCATCTCGGCGAACTGGCGCGCGCAGCCGACCATCGAGGCGATGGCGGATGCCGCCGGCGTCACGCCGGACGAGCTGCACCATCTGTTCCGCCGCTGGGCTTCGATCACACCGAAGGCCTTCATGCAGGCGCTCACCCTCGACCACGCCAAGAACCTGCTCAGGGATTCCGCCAGCATCCTTGACGCGGCGCTCGACTCCGGCCTGTCGGGTCCCGGCCGGCTGCACGATCTCTTCGTCACTCACGAGGCGATGTCGCCGGGCGAATGGAAGAACGGCGGCGCCGGCCTCATCCTGCGCTACGGCTTCCATTCCTCGCCGTTCGGCACCGCGATCGTGATCGCCACCGATCGCGGCCTGTCAGGACTTGCCTTCGCCGATCACGGCGAGGAGAAGATCGCACTCGCCGACATGACGCGGCGCTGGCCGAACGCCACCTATGTGGAAGATCACGAAGGCACCGCGCCGCTCGCGGCGCGTGTCTTCGACTCGAAGCTGTGGCGTCCGGATCAGCCGCTGCGCGTGGTCCTGATCGGCACCGATTTCGAGGTGCGGGTGTGGGAGACGCTGCTGAAGATTCCGATGGGACGCGCGGTGTCCTATTCCGACATCGCCTGCAACATCAACAGCCCCAAGGCCTCTCGCGCCGTCGGCGCCGCCGTCGGCAAGAACCCGGTCTCCTTCGTCGTGCCCTGCCACCGCGCGCTCGGCAAGAGCGGCACGCTCACCGGCTATCATTGGGGCATCACCCGCAAGCAGGCGATGCTGGGCTGGGAAGCGGGGCAGCTGGGGCTGCAGTAACGATCACCGTCATTCCGGGGCAGTGCGTCAGCACTGAACCCGGAATCTCGAGATTCCGGGTTCGCCCTTCGGGCGCCCCGGAATGACGCATCAAGGATTAACCCGCCAGATCCAGCTTCGAGGCCACCGTCGAATCGGCATTGAGCCGGTAGATGATCGGCACACCGGTGGCGAGCTCGCGCTTCAGGATACCCTCGGGCGAGAGCTTCTCCAGCACCATGATCAGCGCGCGCAGCGAATTGCCGTGGGCGGCAACCAGGGTACGCTTGCCGTTGAGCACGCCGGGCAGGATCTCCTGCACGTAATAGGGCAGCGCGCGCGCGAGCGTGTCCTTCAGGCTTTCGCCGCCGGGCGGCGGCACGTCGTAGGAACGGCGCCAGATCAGCACCTGCTCCTCGCCCCATTTCTTGCGCGCATCGTCCTTGTTGAGGCCGGAGAGATCGCCGTAATCGCGCTCGTTCAACGCGAGGTTCTTCGAGGTCGGCAGACCGATCTGACCGAGCTCGCCGAGGATGATGTCGAGCGTGTGCTGCGCGCGCGTCAGCACCGAGGTGAAGGCGACGTCGAACACGAGGCCCTGTGCCTTCAGCTTGCGGCCGGCTTCCGTGGCTTCCTTCACACCGAGCTCGGTGAGATCGGGGTCCTTCCAGCCCGTGAACAGGTTCTTCAGATTCCATTCGCTCTGGCCGTGACGCACGAGCACGAGAAGACGTTCGCTCATTGACTGCTTTCCGTTTGCTCAATCAGAAATCGGCGAGGCCGAGTACGTCGGCCATCGAGTAATGCCCCGGCTTCTTGCCGTGCGCCCACAGCGCCGCCTTCAGCGCGCCATGGGCGAACAGCATGCGGTCCTCGGCCTGATGCGACAGCGTCAGGCGCTCGAACGGGCCGAGGAAGCTGACGCTGTGATCGCCAGCCACGGTGCCGCCGCGCAAGGAGGCGAAACCGATATTGCCCGGCCGGCGCGCGCCGGTGATGCCGTCGCGCCCGCGCTCGGAATGGTCATCGAGGGTGACGCCGCGGCCGCCGGCTGCGGCCTGACCCAGCATCAGCGCCGTGCCCGAGGGCGCATCGACCTTCATGCGATGATGGGTTTCGACGATCTCGATGTCGAAGCTCTGGTCGAGCGCCTTGGCGACACGCTTGACCACGGCGGCGAGCAGGTTGACGCCGAGGCTCATATTGCCCGACTGCACCACGACGGCGCGATTGGTGACGCTCTTGATCACGGCGTTGTCGGAGCCGGACAGTCCGGTCGTGCCGATGACGTGGACGATGCCGCGCTCGGCGGCGATCGCGACATTGGCGATGGTCGCCGCCGGGACGGTGAAATCGAGGATGCCGTCGGCATCCCTCGACATCGCCCAGAGATCGGCGGACAGCTTGATGCCATTGGCCGGCAGGCCTGCGAGCACGCCGGCATCCTTGCCGAGCAGCTCCGAGCCCGGCGCTTCCAGCGCGCCCGCCAGCACGGCGCCCTTGCTCTCGGCAATCGCCCGCGTCAGCGCCCGGCCCATCCGGCCGCCGGCTCCTGCAACAATCAAGCGCATGTCGGACATGGTGTGATCCTCTGAGCCGCCGTTGTAGCGGGGGGATGCAGTTCCGGCAACCGAGGGGGGCAGGCAGGTCGCCTGCGGCCATCCTTCGAGACGCCCGCCTCCGGCGGGCCCTCAGGATGAGGTCTCGTTTCGCGGCGAGATGTCAGAACCTCATGGTGAGGAGCCCGCGCGAGCGGGCGTCTCGAACCATGCAGGCCCGAGAGGGCCTCAGCCGTCCTGCGGCTGCGGGCCGTCATAGCCCTCGATGATGATGAGGTCGGCGACCGAGTGCGGCTCGCGCACCTTGATGTTGGCCTGGTATTCCGGCGAGTTGTAACAGGCGAGCGCGGTCTCGTAGTCCGGGAATTCGATCACGACGTTGCGGGTGCGGCTGGCACCCTCGACGGTGGTGAACTTGCCGGCGCGGACGACGAAGCGGCCACCCCATTTCCTGAAGATCGGACCGTTGGCGACGGCGTAGGGCTTGTAGCCCTCGTCACTGCTCACGTCGACGCGCCCGATCCAGTAGCCCTTTGCCATTGCTCTTCTCCCTTGGTGATCAGCCGAGCGCTTGCACGATCTCGGCCTGGATTGCGTCGGCGGCCGCCTTGGGATCGGAGGCCTCGAGGATCGGCCGTCCGACGACGAGATAGTCGGCGCCCGCCGCGATCGCACGACCCGGCGTCATGACGCGCTTCTGGTCGCCGGTCGGTGCGCCCGCCGGACGGATGCCGGGCGTGACGAGGCTCATCTGATGGCCGACGATCTTGCGCAAGGCCCCCACCTCTTCCGGCGAGCAGACGAGTCCATCGATGCCGAGCACCTGTGCCTGCTGTGCGCGCGCTTCGACCAGATCGGAGACGCCGAGCCGATATCCGGCCGCGTGCAGGTCGTCGTCATTGTATGAGGTCAGCACCGTGACCGCGAGAATCTTCAAGCTCGATCCGCCACGCCCTTCGACCGCCGCCTTCATGGTCTGCGGATAGGCGTGGACGGTAAGGAAGGTCGCCCCCAGCCTGGCGACACTCTCGACACCGCGCATCACGGTGTTGCCGATGTCGTGCATCTTGAGATCGGCAAACACTTTCTTGCCCTCGCCGGCGAGCTTGCCGATCAGCGGCAGGCCGCCGGCATAGGCGAGCTGATAGCCGATCTTGTAGAACGTGACGCTGTCGCCGAGCCTTGCGACCATCGCCTCCGCAGCCTCCGGGCTCGACACATCGAGCGGAACGATCAGGCGGTCCTTGGGGGCGATCTCGGCTGGCGTCATGTCACCTCACATCATGCGTTGGGAAACGTCGATCAACTGCGCTACCAGCTCCTTCAACGCGGCGATATCGCCCTCATTCTTCAGCCTGTCCATATCGTCATAGGCCTGGTCGGCAAAGGCGAGCGTGAGCTGGCTGGCAATCACATTGGCGTGGCACGAGGAGAGGATCAGCCGCAAGGCCTGGAGCGCGCGGGCCGCACCAAGCCGGCTCTGCGAAGCGCCGGCGAGCGCGAAGACGCGGTTGCGGAACACCTCGCCGCGCGCCTCGTGCAGCTCGTGCACGCGGCTGACCCAGTCGATCGCGTTCTTGAGCAGCGGCGGCACCGAGGCGTTGTATTCGGGCGAGACGATGAGGATGCCGTGATGGGCGCCGATCATGCGCTTGAGATTGATGGCGTGCTTGGGCACGCCGGATTTGGCCTGGAGATCGCCGTCGTAGATCGGCAGCGGAAAATCGGCCAGCGAGATGCGGGTGACGTCGACGCCGGCCTGAGCGAATTCATACGCGGCGACCGCTGCCAGCTTCGCATTGTGCGAGCCGGTGCGCAGCGAGCCGGGAATGATCAGGATTTTGGGCGCGGACATCCAATCCCATGCGTTCGGCGAAACGGGCCCGCCGCACAAAAAGAGGAGCCGGCGGAATTAATCCTTGCGATACACCCAGACGCGGGCCGGCGGAAGGTTCATCCAGATCCGTTCCGAAGCCTCTGTGGACACGCCGTGCAGCGATTTCGGGATCGGCGGCACCACCGCATAGGTGAACTGGATGAAGGGCGCGCCGGGCGCGAGCGCGGTGAAGGCGTCGCGGATGAGCCGCAGCCGCGTCAGCATCGGTTTTGTGACGAGCGGCAGGCCCGAGACGACCGCGCTAGCCGGCGCGCTCAAGACATTCCAGAGCGTGTCGCGGAGGCGATAGGCATCGCCCTGCACCACCTTGGCTTGTGGGTAGCGGTCGCGCAGCAGCGCGCAGAAGCCGGGATTGTATTCGACGAGGACGAGACGCTTCTGGTCGACACCGCGCTCGATCAGCGCGGAGGTGATGGCGCCGGTGCCGGGTCCGAGCTCGACCACCGGTGCGTCCGAATCGACATCGACGTAATGAGCCATGGTCCGCGCCAGCAGCTTGCCTGACGGCATGACCGCACCCATGTGCAGTGGCTTTTCGATCCACGACCTGAGAAAGCGCACCTCGTCATCGAGTCGAGGCTTCTTCAACGCACGCGCGGACGATGGCAATGGCATGTTGGGACCGGACGGGACCGCGGGACCGCGGCGTGTCAGAAAATGGTCATAAAGACGTATAGGCCGAAGGCGGTACGGTCAAGACGAGTCAACTCGCCCGATTACCGAAGAAGTCCTTGACCTTGGCGAAGAAACCCTCGGATTCCGGCTGGGTGTTGCCGGAGGAGAGCTTGTCGAACTCGGCCAGCAATTCCTGCTGCTTCTTGGTGAGATTCTGCGGGGTCTCGACCACGACCTGGACATACATGTCGCCCATCTGGCGCGAGCGCAGCACCGGCATACCCTTTGATGCAATGCGGAATCGGCGGCCCGACTGGGTTCCGGCGGGCACCTTCACCTTGGTCTTGGCCTTCTCGATCGTCGGCACCTCGAATTCGCCGCCGAGCGCGGCCGTCACCATCGAGATCGGCACGCGGCAATGCAGATCGGCGCCGTCGCGTTGGAAGAACTGGTGCTGGGCCAGCGACAGGAAGATGTAGAGGTCGCCGGGCGGTCCGCCGCGGACGCCGGCCTCGCCCTCGCCGGCGAGCCTGATCCGTGTGCCGTCCTCGACGCCCGGCGGAATGTTGACCGACAGCGTGCGCTCGCGGGTAACCCGGCCCTGGCCCGCGCAGGACGGGCAGGCGTCCTCGATCATCTGGCCGCGCCCCTGGCAGCCGGGACAGGTCCGCTCCAGCGTAAAGAAGCCCTGCGACTGCCGCACGCGGCCGGCGCCGCCGCAGGTCGAGCAGGTCTTCGGCTTGGTGCCGGCCTTGGCACCAATGCCCGAACAGGCCTCGCAGGTGACCGAGACCGGGATCTCGATCTGTGCGGTCTTGCCGCCGAAAGCTTCCTCGAGGGTGATTTCCATGTTGTAGCGCAGGTCGGCACCGCGCTCGCGGCCGCCGCGGCCGCGCTGTCCGGCCATGCCGAACAGGTCTTCAAAAATGTCCGAGAAGGAGGAGGCGAAGCCCGCGCCGAAGCCGGCGCCGCCGCCAAAGCCGCCGCCCTGCTCGAAGGCGGCGTGGCCGTAACGGTCATAGGCGGCGCGCTTGTCCTTGTCCTTCAGGACCTCGTACGCCTCGTTGATTTCCTTGAACTTGACTTCGCTGGTCTCATCCCCGGGATTGCGGTCGGGGTGGAATTTCATCGCCAGCTTGCGGAACGACGATTTCAGCCTGGATTCGTCGGCATCACGTTCGACTTCGAGGGTCTCGTAATAGCAGCGCTTGGTGGACGTGGACATGCTGAGCTCGGTCTATCCAATCGCGATTCAAGTTGGGGCGAAACAACGTTGCCACGCAGCGATATAAGCGCCCTTCGACCTTGCGGCAGAGGGCAGCATGGCAGCGCTGGGAATAACGGCTGGGACTTGATCGATCATAATGGGCGCCTTGCCCGCCCGCCCCGGCACGACGGCCTCCCCCGCGAGGGAGGAGGCCGGCATTGCGTGTGGGGTCCAAGCCGTCCGCATCATCACCCTCTCGGGGTTCAGGCGGACTTCTTGTTGTTCTTGTCGTCGTCGACTTCGGTGAACTCCGCATCGACGACGTCGTCCTTGGCCGCATCCTTCTTGGCGTCGGCCTCGGCCTGCTGCTTGTACATGGCCTCGCCGAGCTTCATCGAAGCCTGCGCCAGCGTCTGCGTCTTGGCCTTGATCGCCTCGGCATCGTCGCCCTTCAGCGCTTCCTTGAGGTCGCTGACGGCATCCTCGATGGCGCGGCGCTCGCTCTCGGCGACCTTCGAACCGTGCTCGGCCAGCGCCTTCTCGGTCGAATGCACCAGGCCGTCGGCCTCGTTCTTGGCGGTCACGGCCTCGCGGCGCTTCTTGTCCGCCTCGGCATTGGCCTCGGCGTCCTTGACCATCTTCTCGATGTCGGCTTCCGACAGCCCACCCGAGGCCTGGATGCGGATCTGCTGCTCCTTGCCCGTGGCCTTGTCCTTGGCCGAGACGTTGACGATGCCGTTCGCGTCGATGTCGAAGGTCACCTCGATCTGCGGCATGCCGCGCGGAGCCGGCGGGATGCCCATCAGGTCGAACTGGCCGAGCATCTTGTTGTCGGCCGCCATTTCACGCTCGCCCTGGAAGACCCGGATGGTGACGGCATTCTGATTGTCTTCAGCCGTCGAGAACACCTGGCTCTTCTTGGTCGGGATCGTGGTGTTGCGGTCGATGATGCGGGTGAACACGCCGCCCAGCGTCTCGATGCCCAGCGACAGCGGGGTCACGTCGAGCAGCAGCACGTCCTTGACGTCGCCCTGGAGCACGCCGGCCTGGATCGCGGCACCGATCGCCACGACTTCGTCCGGGTTGACGCCCTTGTGCGGCTCCTTGCCGAACAGCTGCTTCACGACTTCCTGGACCTTCGGCATGCGCGACATGCCGCCGACCAGCACGACTTCGCCGATCTCACCGGCGGTGACGCCGGCATCCTTCAGCGCCTTGCGGCAGGGCTCGACCGTCTTCTGGATGAGGTCGTCGACCAGCGCCTCGAACTTGGCGCGGGTGAGCTTCATCGTCAGATGCTTCGGGCCGGTCTGGTCCGCCGTGATGAACGGCAGGTTGATCTCGGTCTGCGTCGTCGAGGACAGCTCGATCTTGGCCTTCTCAGCGGCTTCCTTCAGGCGCTGCAACGCAAGCTTGTCGTTGCGCAGGTTGATGCCCTGCTCCTTCTGGAACTCGTCGGCCAGATAGCCCACGAGGCGCATGTCGAAATCTTCGCCGCCGAGGAAGGTGTCGCCGTTGGTCGACTTCACCTCGAACACGCCGTCGCCGATTTCGAGAATGGAGATATCGAAGGTGCCGCCGCCGAGGTCGTACACGGCGATGGTGCCGGCCTTGGTCTTGTCGAGACCATAGGCGAGCGCGGCTGCGGTCGGCTCGTTGATGATGCGCAGCACTTCGAGGCCCGCGATCTTGCCGGCGTCCTTGGTCGCCTGGCGCTGGGCGTCGTTGAAGTAGGCGGGAACGGTGATGACGGCCTGATCGACCTTCTGGCCGAGATGGGCTTCCGCGGTCTCCTTCATCTTCTGCAAGATGAACGCCGAGACCTGCGAGGGCGAGTAGGTCTGGCCGTCGGCCTCGACCCAGGCGTCGCCGTTGGAGGCTTTCACGATCTTGTACGGGACGAGCTTCTTGTCCTTCTCGACCATCGGGTCGTCGTAGCGGCGGCCGATGAGGCGCTTCACTGCGAAGAAGGTACGCTCGGGATTGGTGACGGCCTGGCGCTTGGCCGGCTGGCCGACGAGGCGCTCACCGTCATCCGTCACGGCGACGATCGAAGGCGTCGTGCGCATGCCTTCGGAATTCTCGATGACTTTCGCGTTCTTGCCATCCATCACGGCGACGCACGAATTCGTGGTGCCGAGGTCGATCCCAATGACCTTTCCCATGGTCCTGATATCCTTCTTTTTGCGGCAGGTTGGCTGGGCCCAGAAGGCACCCGAACCGAAACCCCCTAAGATCAAACATCCGCGATATTGCGATGATTGAGGCTCATATAGGAGGGGGGGAGGGGCCCGCAAGGACCGAAGCTACGTTTCTGCCGCGAAAACATTGGGTTTTGAAAGATGATGTCCGGGCTCCGCCGCCCTTGCGAGTGAGGAATTATTAACAGGTTCGGGCCTCGGCAAGCCCCGCCACCCACAACAGGCCCTGCCCTGTTGCGGCAGGGCCAAACCCGCTAAAAGGCGAACCGGCCGGACAGCCGGCGCAGCTGCTTCGCGCGACAAAGCGGCCCGGCGGCCGACCATCGAACGGCCTCAATGTGAACCAGTCAGAGTGCCCATGAAGCTGATCCGCCCCCTCGCCGCGCTGGCCCTCCTCGCCGTAACAGTGTTTCCGGCCCTTGCCGCCGACGCCGTTTTCCCACCTGGCTTGCGCCTCGGCATGGTGCCGCTGATCGGCCTCAGCACCGCCAAGACCTTTCCGGGCTTCGAGAGCGAGGATGGCAGCGTCAAGGTGCTGGTCACCGAGCTGCCGCCGGCGGCCTATGGCGAGGTCGTGAGCGCCTTCAATTCCAATCCCGCCGGGACCAATGGCGTCACGCAGGACAAGATCGAGACCCCCGCAGGCCTCGCCTATTTCACCACCGAAAGCGGCAAGGCCGGCGATACCCCGGTGAAGCGCTATTCGATGATCGTGCCCGGCGCCGGCTTCTCCGGCTATGTCGCGGTGCAGATCCCGGAGAATGCGACCAAGATCTACACGGATGAAGCGGTGCGGCAGATGTTTGCGAGCACCGTCACCCGCAGGCAGGTCTCGGCTGAAGAGCAGATCGCGCTGATGCCGTTCAAGATCACCGATCTCGCCAACTTCAAGGACATCCGAACCCTCGCGCCGGGCAGCAGCATCATCCTCGCCGACGGCGATGAGAGCACGGGTTACGAGTCGAAGCCATTCATGATTCTCGGCGTGATCGGCGCCACCCCGCAGCAGGCCGACGACCGTGCCCGCTTCGCCCAGGAGGCGGCGCTCCAGATTCCCGGCGTGCGCGAGTCGCGCATCACCATGTCCGAGCCGATTCGCATCAATGGCCAGCAGGGTTTCGAGACCCGGATCGACGGCGTCAGCGGCAAGGACAAGATCCCCGTGACCGTGGTGCAGTGGATCCGCTTCTCGACTGGCGGCGCATCATTGCGCATCATCGCCAGCGCCCCACGCGACCAGTGGCTGCCCGCCTTCACCCGCTTCCGCGCGGTCCGCGACGGCATCCAGCCGAAGGGATAGCTGCATCCCGCAAGCGGGATGCGCTCCCTCCCTCGCTTACGGGGGGCTGGCAGAGCGTTGTCTCACCAGCAAAGACTCTCCCAGAGGAGAGCCTCACCCGGCCGCTTTGCGCACCATGAGGTTCAATCAGTTCGGCGCGCCGTTCGATTCGTTGTTGTTGGCGGCGGGGGCTGCCTTCGCACCGCCCTTGGCGACACCGACCAGCGCCGGACGCAGCACGCGCTCGCCGATGGTGTAGCCGGCCTGCATGACCTGCACAACGGTGCCTGAGGGCACCGACGCGTCAGGCACTTCGTACATCGCCTGGTGGAAGTTCGGGTCGAACTTCTGACCCTGCGGATCGAGCTTCTTCACACCATGCTTCTCGAGCGCGCTGTGCAGCGAGCGCTCGGTCAACTCGACACCCTCGATCAGCGCCGTAAGGCCAGGATCGGCCGCGGCACGCGCTTCGGCCGGAACGGCATCGAGCGCGCGCTGAAGATTGTCGGCGATGTCGAGCACGTCGCGGGCAAAGCCGGTGATGCCGTAGAGACGCGCGTCGGCGACCTCCTTGGTGGTGCGCTTGCGCAGATTCTCCATCTCGGCCAGCGTCCGCAGCATGCGGTCGCGCGCCTCGGCGGCTTCCTTCTGCAACGACTCGACCGAGCCGGGCTCGGGATCGTCAGGCATGATGTAGGGCTTTGACACCACGGGCTCGCCGGTCGCTGCAGCCGTGTCTTGAGGTTGCCGGTCTTGCTCGGTCATCGGCTCTAATCTCGAACTCGTTTCAGGGATTGTTGGCCCGGATATCGTGCCTAAGCTTGCGAAAATCAAGCGCCCGTGATCGGCGGAAACGCCGGTCAGCCCCCCAGAAGGCGGCTGACGATGCGGGCGGCGTAGTCCACGGTCGTGATCACGCGGGCATAATTCAGCCGCGTCGGGCCGATCACGCCGAGAACGCCGACGATGTGGCCGGCGGCATCCCGATAGGGTGAGATGATCGTGGAGGACCCCGACAACGAGAACAGCTTGTTCTCACTGCCGATGAAGATGCGCACGCCCTCGGCGGTCTCGGCGCGGCCGAGCAGGTCGATTACGCCGCGCTTGGTCTCGAGGTCGTCGAACAACAGGCGCACCCGCTCCAGATCCTCCAGCGCATGCAGATCTTCGAGCAGATTGGCATGGCCGCGAACGATGAGCTGGCGGTCCTCGTTCTCGCCGCCGGACCAGCTGGCGATGCCGGCCGAGATCACCTTCTGTGTCAGCTGATCGAGCTCGGCACGGGCCTCTGCAAGGGCCGTCTCGAGCTCGAGCCGCGCCTCGGCCAGGGTGCGGCCGCGGATGCGCGCATTGAGGAAATTGCCGGCCTCGGTGAGCGCCGAGGAGGGAACTCCTGGCGGCAGCGTCAGCACGCGGTTTTCCACCTGGCCGTCCTCGCCGACGAGGATCACCAGCGCTTTCTCCGGTTCCAGGCGGACGAATTCGATGTGCTTCAGCCGCGCATTGGATTTTGGCGTCAACACGACGGCGGCGGCCCGGGTGAGGCCGGAGAGCCGCATCAAGGCCTGGTCCAGCGCCGCCTCGACCGACTGCGCCTCGCCGACCGAGGAGAGCTGGCTCTGGATCGACTGCCGCTCGGCCTCGTTGAGGTCGCCGACCTGCATCAGGGCATCGACGAAGAAGCGCAGGCCGAGTTCCGTCGGCAACCGCCCGGCGGAGGTGTGCGGGGCATAGATCAGGCCGAGTTGTTCCAGATCCGCCATGACGTTACGGACCGAGGCCGGCGACAGCGGCATGGCGATCAGGCGGGAAATGTTGCGCGAGCCGACAGGCTCGCCGGTGGCGAGATAGCTTTCGACAATTTGACGAAAGATGTCGCGGGAACGCTCGTTGAGCTGGGCAAGGCCTGCGCGCGGCGCGATCAGATGGATCGGATCGTGATGGGCCACAGACGGTAACTCCTCTCAGATACTCGTAATTTGTCTATCCCGGGCGCTTCTGACAAGCGTGGCGTTTGCGGCCGCGAAATCAGGGGGTGAAAAAGCCTTGCCGCCCATCCCCGCCGCACCTACAAGCACCGCGAGCAGCCCTTTCCCGTGAGTTTTGGAGGTTTTCCCATGCGGCCAAGCCGCCGTGCGCCCGACGAATTGCGCCCCGTGACGCTGGAGCGCGGCGTGGTGAAATATGCGGAAGGTTCGTGCCTGGTGAAATTCGGCGACACCCATGTGCTGGTCACCGCCACGCTGGAGGACCGCCTGCCGCCATGGCTGAAGGGCCAGGGCCGCGGCTGGGTCACCGCCGAATACGGCATGCTGCCGCGCGCGACCTCGGAACGGACCCGCCGCGAGGCCTCCGCCGGCAAGCAGAGCGGCCGCACCGTCGAGATCCAGCGCCTGATCGGCCGCTCGCTCCGCACCATCATCAATCTCGAAGCCCTCGGCGAGCGCCAGATCACGGTCGATTGCGACGTGCTTCAGGCCGACGGCGGCACGCGCACGGCCTCGATCACCGGCGCCTGGGTCGCCCTCGCCGATTGCGTCAACTGGATGAAGGCGCGCAACATGGTCAAGGCCAACGTGCTGCGCGACAACGTCGCCGCGATCTCCTGCGGCATCTACAACGGCACGCCGGTGCTCGACCTCGACTACGCCGAGGATTCCGAGGCCGAGACTGACGCCAATTTCGTCATGACCGGCGATGGCCGCATCATCGAGGTACAGGGCACCGCGGAACGCGAGCCGTTCACCGAAGCCGAGCTGCTGGCGCTGATGGCGCTGGCCCGCAAGGGCGTCGCGCGTCTGGTGGACTTGCAGAAACTGGCTGTGGCGTAGTCAATAGGCCATGCACCGCCGAATCACGGACAAGCTGGTCATCGCCACCCACAATCCCGGCAAGCTCGCCGAGATGCGGGAGCTGCTTGCGCCGTACGGCATCGAGGCGGTGTCGGCGGGAGAGCTCAGCCTGTCCGAGCCGGACGAGACAGGCAGCGATTTCCGCAGCAATGCCGCCATCAAGGCGATCGCGGCGGCGCAGGCAGCCAGGCTACCCGCCTTCGCCGATGATTCCGGCATCGTCGTCGACGCGCTCGACGGCGCGCCCGGCATCTACAGCGCGCGCTGGGCCGGCCCCTCCAAGGATTTCAACGCGGCGATGGCGCAGATCGAGCGCCTGTTGCAGGAGCGCGGCGCCACCACGCCGGACAAGCGCAAGGCGCATTTCGTCTCCGCGCTGTGCGTCGCCTGGCCCGACGATCATCTCGAACAGGTCGAGGCGCGCGTCGACGGCACGCTGGTCTGGCCGCCGCGCGGGACTGCCGGCTTCGGCTACGATCCGATGTTCCTGCCCGACGGCCACAACCGCACCTTCGGCGAGATGGAGAGCATCGAGAAGCACGGCCTGCCGCCGCTTGGCCTCGGCCTGTCGCACCGCGCCCGCGCCTTCGTGAAACTGGCGGAGATCTGCCTTGAGCCGCGCTAGAGCGTTTTCGAGCGAAGTGGATACCGGTTCGCGCCAGGAAACCGCGTCAAAACAAGAATCTAAAGCCTTTGGCGTCTACGTGCACTGGCCGTTCTGCTTGTCGAAGTGCCCCTACTGCGACTTCAACAGCCATGTTCGCCACGCCGCGATTGACGAGGCGCGCTTCGCTTCCGCCTTCGCGCGCGAGATCGCAACCACCGCAGAGCGTGCGCCGGGCCGCGAGGTCACCTCGATCTTCCTCGGTGGCGGCACGCCGTCCCTGATGCAGCCCGCAACGGTCGGCGCCGTGCTCGATGCGATCGGCAAGCACTGGACCGTCGCAGGCGACGTCGAAGTCACGCTGGAAGCGAACCCGACCAGCGTCGAGGCCACGCGCTTTGCCGGCTATCGCACCGCCGGCGTCAACCGCGTCTCGCTCGGCGTGCAGGCGCTCGACGATGCCTCGCTGAAGGCGCTCGGCCGCATGCACAGCGCGCGCGAGGCGCTCGATGCGGTCGCCATCGCGCGCCGCTCGTTCGACCGCTATTCGTTCGACCTGATCTACGCCCGTCCCGACCAGACGCCGGAGATGTGGGCCGACGAGTTGCGTCTGGCAATCGATGAAGCGGCCGAGCATCTGTCGCTCTATCAATTGACGATCGAGGAAGGCACGCCGTTCTTCGGCCTGCACCAGGCCGGCAAATTGAAGACGCCGGATGAAGCGGTCGCGCGCGCGCTCTATGACGTCACACAGGAGACCTGCGACAGGCTGGGTCTGCCCGCCTACGAGATCTCAAATCACGCCCGGCGCGGCGCCGAGTGCCGGCACAATCTGGTGTACTGGCGCGGCGAGGAATATGCCGGCATCGGCCCCGGCGCGCACGGCCGCCTCGACATCGACGGCGTGCGCCACGCCACTGCCACGGAGAAGCGTCCCGAGGCCTGGCTGTTGCGCGTCGAGACCAACGGCCATGGCGTCGTCACCGACGAGCGCCTCAACAGCGAAGAGCGCGCCGACGAATTCCTGCTGATGGGACTGCGCCTTGCCGAGGGCATCGACCCCGAGCGCTACACCGCCCTCTCCGGCCGCCCGCTCGACCCCCGCCGCATCGCGCTGCTGCGCGAGGAAGGCGCGATCACGGTGGATCCGACGGGCCGGCTGCGCGTGACCAGCAGCGGTTTTCCGGTGTTGGATGCGGTGGTCGCGGATCTGGCGGCGTAGCGAGCTGCCGTAGGGTGGGCAAAGCGGAGCGTGCCCACGCAACTGCACGCGATTAGCTGGGATGGTGGGCACGGCGCGAGTGCGCCTTTGCCCACCCTGCGGCACCGTCGTCCGGAGCTACGCCCCAAAGCTCTTCGGTGAGCCCGCCACCGCAACGCCGCCGCCTTGCGTCACCTTCATCACTGCGAGCCCGCGTTCGTTGGTGCCGTCTGCGCGGAAGCGGAACAGGCCGTCGATGCCGGCGAAGCCCGAAGGGTTGGTGAGCACGTCCGGCGAGAAGCGGGTGGGACCTTGCGTGCGCGCCAGTGCGGCGACGAGGGCGACGGCGTCGTAGGCCAATGTCGCGGTGCGCACCGGCTCGCCGCCATATTTGGTGCGATAGCGGCCCGAGAAGGCGCGGAAGCCGGCCGGGTCGGGCGCGGCGTAGAGGCCGCCCTGGAGCGCGGCGCTGGCATAGACGCGCGGATTGTCCCACAGGCCGGTGCCGAGCAGCTGGATGTTGCGCAGATTCGCGCCTGCGGCCGTCATCGCATCCGCCACCGACACCACGGCATCGCCGTCGTCGGCAATGAACAGCGCATCGGCGCTGCCGAGCTGCTGCGCGACGGTGCGCGCCGGCGTGGCGCGATCGGCACCGTATTTCTCGAAGGCGACGATCCGCCCGCCCCGCCGCGGCACCGCCGCCTTCACCGCCGCTTCGACGACATTGCCATAGGCATTGTCGGGCACCAGCACGGCAACGGAGCGCTTTCCGATGCTGGCGGAATATTCGACGATGCGGTTGACGTCGGACTCCGGCAGGAACGAGAGCAGATAGACGCCGCGGCCGGCGATGCTGGAATCGGTCGAGAACGCGATGACGGAAATGCCGCGCGTGCGCGCGACCTGCGCCACCGCCGGCACCGACTGTGCGAACAGCGGCCCGAGGATGATCTCGGCGCCTTCGTCGACCGCCTGCTGCGCGCCGGCTTGCGCGCCTTGCGGGCTGCCATTGTCGTCCTTGATCAGGAGCTGGATGTTCGGGTTCTGGAACTCGGCCAGCGCCATCTCGGCGGCGTTGCGCATGGATTGCGCGGCGAGGCCGGCATTGCCGGCGGCGGAGAGCGGCAGAATCACGGCGACCTTCACGCCGCCGGTGCCGGCGGTCGTCGCCTGTTGCGGGGGCCCTGCCGGCTGGGCCGGCGGCGCGGAGCTCGAGAACGGGTTGGAGAACTGACTGAGACTCTGCTGCACGCCGGCGCAGGCCGACAGCGCGGGCGCGCCTAGCAACAGGCCGAGCGCACTCCGGCGGGTCGCCCCCGACGTTCGGGACCCCGGAGGCAGAGACTTTGGATGACGCGGGCCCACCATGGCAGCTTCTCTTCTGACCCGCCGTCGCCGGCCGGTCACGACATTCCTTCCGCGACACAGGCCGCGGATTCAGGCATATTGTCGGCAAACAGTTAACCAAAACAAAAGGATAACAGCCGCTTAACGCGACCGCTTTCCTGTCATGGCAGCCATTCGCCGTCGCTCATCCAGCATCAAGGCGGCGTTTCCGTCGTGAATATGGCGCGAAGGCCCCTCATTCCCTCTCGAGGTGATCCTGGCCGATCACATTCCCGTCCGTTCCTCGCCCCCTCACCTGGGCACGATCCTGGGCACGATCTTTTTCGACCAGCCGGTTCCCAGCCCTGCGGATCGTGCCTAAGTTGGCTTCATTATGCGCGCAAAGCCGGCCCCGATAAATACGCCTGAAGCTCAAGACCCCGCCTCGCGCGGTTTCTCCATCGATGCCCATCGGCTTGCGGCGCCGAAGGCCGCGCCGGGTCTCTATCTGGTCGCGACACCGATCGGCAATCTCGGCGACATCACCCTGCGGGCGCTTCAGACGCTTGCCGGCGTCGATGTCATCGCCTGCGAGGACACCCGCATCACGCGCCGCCTGACCGAACGCTATGCGATCGCAGCGACGCTCAAGCAGTATCACGAGCACAATGCGGAAGCGGCGCGTCCGAAGATTCTGGAGGCGCTGGCGCAAGGCCGCTCGGTCGCGCTGGTGTCGGACGCCGGCACGCCACTGATCTCCGATCCCGGCTTCAAGCTGGTGCGCGAGGTCTGCGCCGCCGGCCATCCGGTGCACGCGCTGCCCGGCCCGTCCTCGGTGCTGGCTGCGCTGTCGGTCGCCGCGCTGCCGACCGACCGCTTCTTCTTCGAGGGTTTCCTGCCGGCGAAATCCGCCGCGCGCCGCGCAAGGCTGGCCGAGCTTGCGCGCATCGACGCGACGCTGGTGATGTTCGAATCGGGCAACCGGATGCAGGCCACCTTGGACGATCTCGCGGAGATCATGGGCGAACGCGAGGCCGCGGTCTGCCGCGAGCTGACGAAGTTGCACGAGGAGGTCAGGCGTGCGCCGCTCGCCGAGTTCGCGCGGCAAGCCGATGCGCCCGAGACGCGCGGTGAGTTCGTCCTGGTGATCGGCCCGCCCGCAGCGGACGCCGATGTGCTGGCATCGGATGCGCTCGACGGGCTCTTGCGCGAGCAGCTTGCCGCAAACAGCGTCAAGGATGCCGTGGCGCATGCGGTCGCATTGTCGGGCCGGCCGCGCCGCGAGGTCTATGCCCGCGCGCTCGCGCTCGCAAAGGATCTTCGGGGCGGCGATGGCGAAGACTGAGATCCCCAGGGAACCGAAGGTCGCCTCGCCCGAGCGCGTCGCCGCGTTCCGCACCGGCATTTCCGCGGAGAGCCGCGCCGCGGCCTATCTGATGGCCAAGGGCTACCGCATCCTCGCCAAGCGCTACCGCACCCCGCATGGCGAGATCGACATCGTGGCGCGCCGCCGCAACCTGATCGCTTTCGTGGAGGTCAAGGCGCGGGCGAGCCTCGATGACGCCGCTTTCGCCGTGACGCCGCGCCAGCAGCAGCGCATCATCGACGCCGCGCAAGGCTGGCTCGTAGCGCATCCCGAGCATGCCGAATTCGAATTGCGATTCGACGCGATGCTGATTGCGCCGCGCTCGCTTCCGCGCCATGTGTTGGCGGCATTCGACGCCTCGACCTGAAAGGCAGATCATGAAACTCAATGTCGCCGTCCAGATGGATCCCATCGCCCGCATCAACATCAAGGGCGATTCCACCTTTGCGCTGCTTCTGGAAGCGCAGAAGCGCGGCCATGGCCTGTCCTATTACACGCCCGACAAGCTCTCGATGGTCGGCGGAGAGCTGGTCGCGCCGGTTCAGCTCCTGACCGTGCGCGACGAGCCCGGCGACCACTTCACCCTGGGCGAGCCCAGGCGCGAAGCGCTGAACGGCTTTGACGTGGTGCTGCTCCGCCAGGACCCGCCGTTCGACCTCGCCTACATCACCTCGACACATTTCCTGGAGCGCATCCATCCGAAGACCCTGGTCGTCAACGATCCCGCCTCCGTGCGCAACGCGCCGGAGAAGCTGTTCGTGATGAATTTTCCGCAGCTGATGCCGCCGACGCTGATCTCGCGCGACCTGGATGAGATCAACGCGTTTCGCGACAAGCACGGCGCCGTCGTCATGAAGCCGCTGCACGGCCATGGCGGCGCGGCGGTGTTTCGCGTGATGCCGCAGGACATGAATTTCGGCTCGCTGTTCGACATGTTCTCGGTGACGTTCAGGGAGCCCTGGGTGATCCAGCAGTTCATCCCCGAGGTGAAGCACGGCGACAAGCGCATCATCCTGGTCGACGGCGAGTTCGCCGGCGCGGTGAACCGCGTGCCGGCCGCCGACGACCTCCGCTCCAACATGGTGCGCGGCGGCGCGGCCCAGGAGACCGAGCTCACCCCGCGCGAGCGCGAGATCTGCGCCACCGTCGGCCCGGCGCTGCGCCAGCGCGGCCTCCTGTTCGTCGGCATCGACGTCATCAACGGCAACCTCACCGAGATCAACGTCACCTCGCCGACCGGCATCCGCGCGATTGCACGGCTCGGCGGCCCTGACGTTGCGGCGAGGATCTGGGACGTGATCGAGCAGAAGCGGAAGAAATAGCGCCGGCGACGCCGGCGTCATTCCATCACCATCGTCCTGAGCCGCTCGTCCTGCACGGCAGGACGAGCGCCGGCGCGTCGCGGCACACATGGCGATGGCGCCCGACGTCGCGCCTCTCCCGTCACTAACCACCCGTTCACCATGACGCCCACGCGCCGCATTCGATCGCGTGCGCGGTCTGCGTGAAACTACGGAGCCGCTGGCCGATCGAATAACGCCGCGTTCACCATCCGCCGAAAACCAGCATCGCGGCCGGCCATCGCATTCGGCCTCGCAACACCCCTTATACTTTTGCTCCCTACTCATCGACGCGGGGGAACACGCCACGTGCAGTTCGAGTGCCCCGCGTAAGAGTAGAGGCGCATGAACACCGCACGCATTGTCGTTCTCGTCATCGCACTGGGCGCCGGCGGCGTCGCTGCGTATCTGGCGAGCGGCTTCGACAACAATCCCGCGCCTGCCCTTCCCGTCGCCGAGAAGCTGCCGACGGTCGAGGTGCTCGTCGCGAAGAACGATATCCAGCTCGGCCAGGCCGTGAAGCCCGACGACCTGCAATGGCAGGCCTGGCCGGCCGCGACGGCGAGCAGCGCCTTCATCCGCCGCGACGGCAGGCCCGACGCTCAGACCCAGATCGCCGGCTCGATCGCACGCGTGCCATTGATGCAGGGCGAGCCGATCCGCGAGCAGAAGCTGGTCAGGGCCGAAGGCTCCGGTTTCATGGCCGCGATCCTGCCGTCCGGGATGCGCGCCGTCTCCACCGAGATTTCAGCCGAAACGGGCGCCGGCGGCTTCATCCTTCCGAACGACCGCGTCGACATCATCCTGACCCGCCGCCTGAAGAATCCCGACGGCAACAGCGATGGCCCGACCGGCGGCAACGACCTCATCCTGTCCGAGGTCATTCTCGCCAACATCCGCGTGCTCGCGATCGACCAGGCGCCGAAGGAAAAGGACGGCCAGAATGCCGTGCTCGGCAAGACCGTCACGCTCGAGCTCAGGCCCGACCAGGTCGCAACGCTCTCGGCCGCACGCCAGGGCGGCACGCTGACGCTCGCGCTGCGCAGCATCGTCGATGCCAACGCATTCGAGGGCACGCCCGAGGACCAGGCGGTCAAGCGCCCGGGCGGCGTGAACGTGATCCGTTACGGCGTGCAGGCACGACAACTGACGTCACAGAAGTGATGGGGATAGCATGAATTACGGGGGTGATCGAACGAGCCTGCGCATTCGGGGGAAGCGCGCGCGCTCGTTCCTGGCGGGGACGATGTTGATGCTGGGGCTGCTCGCAGCCTCCGACGCCGTCAGCGCCGCGGATGCGCCGGTCGGCGACCAGGCGCCGATGCAAGCGCCCGACCTCGGCGTGTCGCCGGTCTCGACGGTCGCAGCGGCGAGGACGCGATTCCTGTCGCTCGGCGTCGGCAAGTCCGTCGTCATCGACCTGCCGCGCGAGGTCAAGGACGTGCTCGTGGCCGACCCCAAGATCGCCAACGCGGTGATCCGCTCGGCGCAGCGCGCCTATATCATCGGCGGCCAGGTCGGCCAGACCAACGTCGTGTTCTTCACCGCCGACGGCCAGCAGGTCGCCTCCTACGACATCGCCGTGAAGCGCGATCTCAACGGCATGCGCGCGGCGCTGCGCCAGTCCTTGCCGGGCGTACAGGTCGAAGGCGTCGGCGACAGCGTGATGCTGACCGGCTCGGTGTCGAGCCCGGTCGAGGCCCAGCAAGCCGGTGACGTCGCCGCAAAGCTCGTCGGCGGCGCCGAGAAGGTCGTCAACAACATCGTCGTGCGCGGCCGCGACCAGGTGATGCTCAAGGTCGTCGTCGGCGAAGTCCGCCGCGACATCGTCAAGCAGCTGGGCGTCGATCTCAGCGCCAGCCTGAACGCCGGCACCGCGGTGGTGAATTTCAACAACTCCAACCCGTTCTCGGTCTCCGGCGGCCCGCTCGTCAGCAGCAACGGGCTCGGTGTCACCGGGCTCGCAAAAGGCGTGGCCACGGTCAACGCCACGATGCGCGCGATGGAAAGCGCCGGCGTGATGCGGACGCTGGCCGAGCCGAGCCTGACGGCGATCTCCGGCGAGTCCGCCACCTTCATTGCCGGCGGCGAATTCCCGATCCCTGCGGGCTATTCCTGCGATCCGGTCACCCATGTCTGTACCACCCAGATCACCTACAAGAAGTTCGGCATCTCCCTGAACTTCACGCCGGTCGTGCTCAGCGAGGGACGTATCAGCCTGCGCGTGATGACCGAAGTCTCGGAGCTGTCGAGTCAGAACGCCATCTCCGTGACGCAAGCGGTGTCCGCGGGCCAGACCAGCTCGATCACCATCCCGTCGATCCAGACCCGCCGCGCCGAGACCACGCTGGAAATTCCCTCGGGCGGCTCGATGGCGATGGCCGGCCTGATCCAGCAGCAGACCAAGCAGGCGATCAACGGCCTGCCCGGCGTCGACCAGCTGCCGATCATCGGCGCGCTGTTCCGCAGCCAGGACTTCGTCAACAACGAGACCGAGCTGATGGTGATCGTCACGCCCTATGTGGTGCGCGCGGTCGCCCAGAAGGAATTGTCGCGGCCCGACGACGGCTTCGCGCCGGCCTCGGACGCGCAGACGGCGCTGCTCGGCCGCATGAACCGCCTCTATGGCATCGCGCGCCGCGTCGATCCGATCAGCGGCACGCCGGGTGATTTCGGCTTCATCATCGACTGAGACGAACGCGCGGCGTGGGGACCGGGGCAGGAATTGGGGCAGGAGGGGATGAGGCGATGACGAAGACGACAGCCGATCGACGTCGCAATCTGGGCGTGGTGCTGGCACTGGCGGGGATCTCCGTCATGCTCGGCGCCTGCAACACCACCGAGATCGTCACCCAGACGGTGCCGACCGACTATCGCCAGCGCCACCCGATCGCGGTGCAGGAAGGCAAGAAGTCGATTGTGATTTTTGTCGGCAAGGCGCGAGGCGGCCTCTCAGCCGCACAGCATTCGGATGTCGCGGGCATCGCGCGGGACTGGGTGCGCGAAGGCACCGGCTCCGTCGTCGTCGACGTGCCTGTCGACAGCGCCAATTCGCGCGCGGCTGCTGCGACCTACCAGGAAATCCGGTCCGTGCTGGCGTCGGGCGGCGTGCCGTCGCGTGCCATCGTCCAGCATCCCTACCGCCCCGAGGATCCCGGGCTGCTGCCCACCATCCGCCTGAGCTATTCGAAGATCGCGGCCGTCGCCGGCCCCTGCGGGCTGTGGCCGGAAGACGTCGGCCCCTCCATCCTCGACCCCGGCTACAATGAGAACCGGCCCTATTTCAATCTGGGCTGCGCCACCCAGCGCAATCTCGCGGCCATGATCGACAACCCGGCCGATCTCGAGCAGCCGCGCGCCGAGACACCCGCCTATACCGCACGACGCAACATCGCGTTCGAACGCTATCGCAAGGGCGCGACGACCGCGACCGCCTATCCCGAATCCGACAAGGCCAAACTCAGCGACACCGGCAGATGACAAGCTTCGACGACGAAGAAGCGGACGATCCGCGGCACCCCGAGGAACACATTGCACCGGTTCCTCGCATTTCCGTGCAAGCCTTTTGCGAGACCGAGCAGACGCTCAATGCGGTGACCGCGGCGGGCCAGGATCGCCGGCTCGCCAAGGCCCACCTTACCGCCAAGGACGGTGGCCTCGCCGCGGCGATCGAGGTCTATGAATCGATGCCGACGCCGAACGTGATCGTCATCGAGTCCGACGGCACGCGCGACATCCTCGAGGGCCTGGACGACCTCGCCGGCGTCTGCGATCCCGGCACCCGTGTGGTCGTGATCGGCAATCCCAACGACACCGCGCCCTATCGCGAGCTGGTGCGCCGCGGCGTCAACGACTACGTGGTCGGCCCGGTCGAGACACTCGACGTCGTTCGCTCGATCTGCAGCCTGTTCTCGGCTTCCGAGGCCATCATCACCGGCCGCGTCATCGCCGTGGTCGGCGCCAAGGGCGGCGTCGGTGCGTCCACCGTCGCGCACAATGTGGCCTGGACCATCGCCCGAGACCTCGCGCTCGATTCCGTCGTGATCGATCTCGACCTCGCCTTCGGCACGGCGAGCCTCGACTACAACCAGGATCCGGTGCAGGGCATCGCCAATGCGGTGCTGTCGCAGGACCGGCCGGACACGGCGCTGATGGAACGCCTGCTCGCCAAATGCACCGATCGCCTCAGCCTGCTGGCGGCACCGGCTGCGCTCGACCGCGTCTATGATTTCGGTACCGAAGCCTTCGATGCGGTGTTCGACACGCTACGCATGACCACGCCCTGCATCGTGCTCGACGTTCCCCATCAATGGTCCGGCTGGACGCGGCGCGCGCTGGTCAACGCCGACGACATCGTGATCGTGGCCGAGCCCGATCTCGCGAACCTGCGCAACACCAAGAACATGCTGACCGTGCTGAAGGCGGCACGCCCCAATGATCGCCCGCCGTTGTACTGCATCAACCAGGTCGGCATGCACAAGCGCGCGGAAATCGAGGTCAAGGCGTTCGCCAAGACCATGGAGAGCCAGCCGATCGCGGTGATCCCGTTCGATTCGAAGCTGTTCTCGACCGCGGCCAATAACGGCCAGATGATCGCGGAGGTCGCCAAGACCCACCGCACCACCCTTCTGTTCCAGAACATGGCGAACCGCCTTGCCGGCCGCGGCGAGGTGAAGAAGCCGAAGCGCTCGCTGCTCGAGCCGCTCCTGAAGAAGCTGAAGGGCAGGTCGGGGCGCGGGTCGGCCCCGCATCGCAAGGCGTCGTAAAGATCGGGAATCGCAAAGATCGGAAGAGGGCGGACTATTTGTCCGCCCTTTGCTGTTTCTTCGCCAGCAACTGGCGCAGCGCCGCGACCTTGGCCGCCGCCTGATCGGGCGGCAGATCGGCCTTCACGAGTATTTCGGCTTCGGCCTCTCGGCCCTGTAATCCCAGCACGAGCGCGAGATTGGCACGAACCCGCGGATCGTTCTGATTGCGCTGATAGGCGCGGCCGAGCACCTGTTCGGCCTTCGGCAGATTGTTTTGCAGCACATAGGACAGGCCGAGATTGGACAGCACGGTCGGCTCGTTCGGCACGATCTTCAACGCCGCGGCGTAATATTGCTGCGCCTCCTCGTTGCGGCCGAGCTGATCGAGCGCCGCGCCCTGCGCCGACAAGATGCGCCAGTCCGGATCCTCAGGCGTATGCGCACGGCTGAGAACGTCGAAGGCCTGCTGGAAATTGCCGCTATCGGCGAGCGCGCGGCCGTAGCCGGCGAGCAGCGCCTTGTTGCTGGGATGGCTGAGCACGGCCTGCTCAAGCACCGCGACCGCCTGCGCGCGCTGGCCGGTCTCGCGCAGCGCCTTGCCGTAGGCGAGCGCAACGGAGGGATCGCCGGGCCTGGCGCGATAGCGCTCGCGCAATGCGTCCATGTCCGACCGGGCGTCGGCCTTGCCGGCTGTTTCCGATTTGCCGCCGAGCGCGCCGGTGACGTCCTCGAGGCCCGTCGTCTGACAGCCGCCCAGGCCGAGCACCAGGAGTGCGGGAAGCAGGAATCTCGCCGGAGGGGCGAGGGACGAACGCTTGGACATACTCTGATCACTCGGCAACTGATCAGAGATGCTGACCCATTAACGCTAAAGTCCCGTTAAGGAGGACGGCCCCTGCGGCCTAGTCCACGAATTCGGCGCCGAACTCGCAGCCGATGCGCCAGCGCAGGCGGCATTGGCGGGAATAGTCGGGCGCGAAGATGATGGTGAATTGCGGCGGCACTTCCAGGAATTCCGCCACCACTTTCACACCCCCATCCGAAATATCCGTGATCGTGCAGTCCCTCGGCAGCGAGCCCGCGCCAAAATGAATCTTGGCGAGCCGGCTGCACACCCGACGTTCGCTTCTCCGGCGATTTGCAAGCATCTTGCTACTTCACTTGTTAGATCACGGCCCATCCCGCAGCCTCAGGAGTAATGGACATTCGTTGGAATGTGCTGAGGACAGAAGCCCGCATTCGAGACGTAGTCTCCACGTCGCGTTTACGACTGGTTAGGATTTGGCGACCTGCGGGATTGTCCCGTATCATTCGTACGAAGGACGTGCGTCAGCTCGAAATTTTTCGGGCGATCCTGCCCGCGGGTCTCAATGATAAATGGCTGGGAAAACGGAACAATTCTCAATTGCGCTTCCGGTCGAAGCTATCGAAACGATCGAGAATGGGCTGATCCCGTTCGGAATTCACGGGAAGAAGCGCGGGACAGTATCCGCTCACCAACGTAAGGCATTGGTCTCGCACCTCGGTGCCATAGCTCAAAGGTGCCCATACGCGCCTTCGTCTCACCTTGAACCATAGGTCGCGCTAAAAGCCCGCCAGCGGAGCCTTCAAGGCGCTCTGATAGATTTCCAGCGCGAGTGTCAGAAAAGAGTAGTCCGTGGTGTCGGTGATGTTCTCTCGCCCTGTCTAGACTGCTGTCTCCCGATTGCTTCAGAAGAACCTCGGCCAACGCCAAGCTCATGATCGAGTAATAAAGTAGTGTCGGTTTGGTAGCGAGCGAGACCACTTTGCTTGCGAGGAAGTACTCTCGGGCCTGCATCAAGCAAAATCGGAGTTGGCGGGCCTGCTTTCGGGCATTCTGCTCTTGCTGCCTACTCAGTCCGTGAAGCTTGACGAGCTGATTGGTGACGGTGCTCACATTGTGGAACCGCTGAAGCGACGCCCAAGGTGCTCGCTCTTCGATTGTTCTAATTACCGCAATGTCTGTAAGCAGCATCTCCGGTTATTATCTGAACTCGGGTTGTATTTGACCTCAGCTCACCCAGACATTAGCGGCTTTCCACAAGCGAGCCGCCACCAAGCTCCGGAGAATGTTCCCGTATTGTTCTTGCGCAAGCGGCCGCGCTCTGCTACCCCTAATTGCGCGAAAGGGGCAGGCTGGTTCGAGCATGGTTCAGCGGGTTTCTACCGTCGCCTTCGAGGGGATCGAGGCCCGCGCGGTCGACGTGCAGGTGCAGGTCGCCCCTGGCCTGCCGGCCTTCGCCATCGTCGGCCTGCCGGACAAGGCGGTATCGGAGGCGCGCGAGCGGGTGCGCTCGGCGCTGATCGCCTCGGGGCTGGCGCTGCCGGCGCGGCGGATCATCGTCAATCTGGCACCCGCCGACCTTCCCAAGGAAGGCAGCCATTACGACCTGCCGATCGCGCTCGGGCTGATGGCGGCGATCGGCGCGATCCCGCCGGATGCGCTGACCGGCTTCACCGTTCTCGGCGAGCTCGGCCTCGACGGCTCGATCGCACCGGTGGCCGGTGTATTGCCAGCCGCGATCGGCGCCAATGCGCGCGAGGAAGGCTTGATCTGCCCGGCGGCCTGCGGCTCCGAGGCGGCCTGGGCGAGCCCGGACATCCAGATCATCGCGGCGAGTTCGCTGATCCAGATCGCCAACCATTTCAAGGGCACCCAGGTGCTGTCGCGGCCCTCGCCGAAAGTGCACGAGGCGCCCGCCTCCACGCTCGACCTGCGCGACATCAAGGGCCAGGAAAGCGCCAAGCGCGCGCTGGAGATCGCGGCCGCCGGCGGGCATCACCTGCTGATGATCGGCGCGCCCGGCGCCGGCAAATCGATGCTGGCCGCGCGCCTGCCCTCGATCCTGCCGCCACTGTCGCCGGGCGAGCTGCTCGAGGTCTCGATGATCGCCTCCGTCGCCGGCGAGATCGAAGGCGGCGCGCTGACGGCGCGGCGCCCGTTCCGCGCGCCGCATCATTCCGCCAGCATGGCCGCGCTCACCGGCGGCGGCATGCGCGCCAAGCCCGGCGAGATCTCGCTGGCGCATCAGGGCGTGCTGTTCCTCGACGAGCTGCCGGAATTCGATCCGCGCGTGCTGGATTCGCTGCGCCAGCCCCTGGAGAACGGCGAAGTTGCGGTGTCGCGCGCCAATCACCGCGTCACCTACCCTGCCCGCTTCATGCTGGTCGCAGCGATGAATCCCTGCCGCTGCGGCAATGCGTTCGAGCCCGGCTATGCCTGCAAGCGCGGCCGCATCGACCGCTGCACCGGCGACTACCAGGCGCGCATCTCCGGTCCCCTCATGGACCGCATCGATCTGCGCATCGAGGTGCCGGCCGTGACCGCGGCGGACCTGATCCTGCCCCCGGCGGCGGAAGGCTCCGCCGAGGTCGCCGCACGCGTGGCGGCGGCGCGCGACATCCAGCTCGCGCGCTATGCGGATGCCGGCCTGCCAAATGTCCGCACCAATGCCGAGGCGCCCGCCTCGGTGCTGGAGGAAATCGCAAAGCCGGATGCGCAAGGCGCCAAGCTGCTGCGCGATGCCGCCGAGACCATGCGGCTGTCGGCGCGCGGCTATCACCGCGTGCTGCGGGTGGCGCGCACGCTGGCCGACCTCGACAACGCCGACAAGATCGGCCGGCTGCATCTGGCCGAAGCGCTGTCCTACCGCGCACTCGCGGAGGATGTGCGGCAGATGGCGTGATCGCATCGCGCATCAACCCGGCGGTAACGATTTTCCTTTACGCTCTGCAAACCATAAGGCCCGCGCGTTTCGGTCGTGAGTTCCTGAAGGGCCCGGCGAGTAGAGTGTCATGTTGCGTTTCAAGATCCTGGCCTCGGTTGTTCCCCTGCTGGCGGCTGCGGTGTTCGCCCGTGCCGAGATCGGATCGGTCTCGCATCCCTGCATCGCGCTCAGCGACACGACGGTCGAGCTCACCTCCCTGTTCTGGACTGCCAACGTGCATGTCGCCTTCACCGACGATCCCGCCCGGGCGACGGTGCGGGTCCAGATCACCGATGACGCGGACGCCGCGGACTTCACCGTGGTGGACGACGGTCTCGGCTCCGAGCCGGACTCCTGCGAGCTCACCCCCTCGACACGGCTGATCTCGATTGCCGCGCAGCCCGTCGACGGCGGACCGGTGGTCTATCTCTCCAGCGAAGGACCGGCGGATTACCGCATCTATGTGCGCTCGAAGACGTTCTCGCAGCGCGAGGCTGCGGCGCTGATCGTCGGCGCCCGCGGCGGCCACCGCCAGCTCCAGGCCGCCTCGCTCTGAGCCGTTAACATCCCGTCAACCCTGTCTGAAGGCGGGGCCCAGGCCGCAAACTGTTCGCAAGGTCGGCGCGACATCGTGGCAGCCGGCGATCACAGGTTTCGAGCAAGAGAGTCGGGTCGGGTGGCGATGGATCGGATGTTCCGGATCAAGGTGCGCATGCGCCGCTTCAAGCGGCAGCACCCCCGCATTGCCTTCGCGATCCGCTCCTTCATGATCTTCTCGGCGACCTTCGGCGGCGCCTATGGTTTCGTGTCCGGCAGCCGCTCGGAGAATTCCGCCTACGATCCCCACGCCTTTGCGATCGGCGCGAGCTTCCTGTTCGCGCTCGCCTGCCTCGGCCTTGCGACGCTGAGCATGCGTCTGCGCTTCGTCAACAGGCGGCTGCGCACGCTCGCCGCCCACAATGAGGCCTTGATCGACCGCAATTGGGAGCTGAAGGAAGCGGAAGAACGCGCCCGCAGCCTGTTCGAGCAGCAGGGCGACCTCATCGTGCTGCGCGACACGGAGGGCCGCATCACTTTTGCCAACGAGGCCTATTGCGCGCTCGCAGGACAAGCGCGCGGCGCACTTGTCGGCACGCGCTTCGATTTCGACGTGCTGGAGCAGGGCGACAGCGCCCGCGAGAGCAACGGCACGCGCATCCACGACCAGAAGATCGCAACTCCGCTCGGCGCACGCTGGATCGCCTGGCGCGAGGGCTATGTCCGGCTCGACGCCGGACAGCCCGCCGAACTGCAGAGCGTGGGTCGCGACGTCACCGACCGTACCGAGACCGAACGCGCGCTGTCCGACGCGCGCGACCAGGCCGATGCCGCCAACCGCGCCAAGTCGCGCTTCCTCGCGATGGCCTCGCACGAGATCCGCACGCCGCTCAACGGCATTATCGGCATGGGCGGCCTCCTGCTCGACACCAATCTGACGCCGGAGCAGGCGACCTATGCCAGGGCGGTGAAGACCTCGGGCGAAGCCTTGATGGCGCTGATCGAGGAATTGCTGGACTATTCCAAGATCGAGGCCGGCAAGCTCGACCTCGATCAACGTCCCTTCGCGCTCTCGACCCTAGTCGAGGAGATCACCGAGCTGCTTGCGCCGCGCGCGCAGGCGAAGACGCTCGAGATTGCCGCCTATGTCGATGAGCGTCTGCCGCTCGAGGTCGTCGGCGACGCCGCGCGGCTGCGCCAGGTGCTGCTCAACCTCGCCGGCAACGCCATCAAGTTCACCGCGGGCGGCGGCGTTGCGCTGATCGTCGAGCCCGGCATCTGGCCGAACGAGATCAGCTTCCTGGTCCGCGATACCGGCATCGGCATCGCCGCCGAAGCCCAGCAGCGCATCTTCCGCGAGTTCGAGCAGGCCGACCAGCGCGTTGCCCGCACCTATGGCGGCACCGGGCTCGGCCTTGCCATCAGCGAACGCATCGTCAAGCGCATGGGCGGCCGGATCACGCTCACGAGCGAGCCGGGCAGGGGCTCGACCTTCGAGGTCGCGGTGCCGCTTCCGCCGGCGCAGGCCGGCGCCGGACAGACGGCATTTCCGAGCCCCGATCTCACCGGCAAGTCGATGCTCCTCGTCGCCGACGGCATCGAGGCCTCGTTGATCGCGCGGCGCCTCGCGCGCTGGGGCGGTCAGACCTGCCTGGTTGCGGATGCGGCGGTCGCCGAAGCGCTGTTGCCGGAACGCTCGTGGCACGCGGTGCTGATCGATCGCGCGATCGGCCCTGCCATTGCCGACCAACTGGGTGACGCGGCCCGCGCGCATGCCTTGCAGCGCCTCGTGCTGCTGACGTCGAGCTCGCGCCACGAGAAGCTGTCGCCGGCCTTCACCGGCTTTCTGATGAAGCCGCTGCGGGCCGCCTCGCTCGCCGCCCGCCTGGCCCTGACGCCGGAGGTCGCCTCGCCCGATCTCGCGCCGGAGCCGCCGGCCGCATCCACCGGTACAGCGCCGGCGAAGAGCCTGTCGATCCTCGTCGCCGAGGACAACGAGATCAACGCATTGCTGATGCGCTCGCTGCTGATCAAGCTCAGCCACCGCGTCGTCATCGCTGTCCATGGCGAGGCCGCGCTGGAATCCTGGCTCGCCGCCTCATCCGCCGGCACGCCCTACGATCTCGTGCTGATGGACATCCAGATGCCGCAGCTCGACGGCATCGAGGCGACAAAACGCATCCGCGCGCATGAGGCCGCCACGGGCGGTCAGCACACGCCGATCCTGGCGCTTACCGCCAACACGCTGGCGGAGGATCGCCATGCCTGCTTCGAGGCGGGCATGAACGGATTTCTGATCAAGCCGCTCGACCGGGAGAAGCTGGACGAGGCGCTGGCCGGGCTGGCCGCATCGCGGCATCTGGCAGTCCCGGATCACGGGAACCCGATCCCCGCCGGCAATCGCTAATTGAAATCGAGCGCGTTGCGCGTCACCATCCTCCGGGGGCATTTGCAAAAGAGGATTTGCGCATGAACGTGCTTTGCCGCCTCGCGCTTATTGCCCTCCTCGCTGGAATCTCCCGGCACGCCGCAGCCGATGCCCCGGACCTCATCTCGTCGCTCAAGCAAGGCGGTTACGTCCTGATCTTCCGGCACACCGCGACCGACGACAGCCAGAAGGACGTCTACCCGTTCAAGTTCGACGACATGAGCGCCCAGCGTCAGCTCAGCGACAAGGGCAGGGACATGGCGCGCCAGATCGGGGCGGCGATCAGGGAGCAGGCGATCCCGATCGGCGAGGTCTACACCAGCAGGCTGAACCGCGCGGCCGAGGCGGGCAGGCTGATCTCCGGCCGCGAGGTCAGGCCGGTCGATGCGCTCACGGACAGCAGCAATGCCAGCGCATCGGGAATGGCAAACCCGACCGGTGCCAATGCAAAGGCCGGGCAGGCCGTGCGTCAGCTCGTCGATGCGCCGCCGAAGGCAGGCACCAACACCTTCCTGGTCACCCACAAAACGAACATCGCCGATGCCTTCGGCAAGGAAGCCGGCGACGTGCAGGAGGGCGAAGCCTTCGTCTACAAGGCCAACGGCTCCGGCCCTGCCACCTTCGCGGGGCGCATCAAGCTTGCGGACTGGAACGCGAAAGCAGGCAGGTGAGGGGCCTGGCATCCGGCCGGGACTGCTGCCGGTGCGCAGGAAACTCCGGATCTCACGTCTGATCGCGTAGCCACGTTGCGATGAACGGTCGGAGCCGCCAGCTGGAGGGCCGGCATTGGGCCGGTTCACGAGCGCATGTTCCTGCGGCGACGCGGCGTAGCGATTGGCCCGGCGTGACTTTCCGCTCCGCCACGTTGTTGTGATACGGACATCTTATGACGAGCGACCGAAAGGCTGGCGACGACGTGAGAACATCAGAAGACCGCTCATTCCTCATCTTGCTTGCCGCGATCTCCGTTGCGTTCGGGTGGGTGCTTTGGCCATTCTCCGGCGCATTGTTGTGGGCCATCCTGCTGGCCATCATCTTCGTACCCCTCTATCGGCGCGCCCTGGAAACCCTCCCGGGAAGGCACAACCTTGCCGCATTGTTTACTGTCGTCGTCGTGATCGTCATGGTGCTGATCCCGGTGGCGGTCGTCATCGCTTCGCTCGTCGACCAGGGCGGGGAGCTGTATCAGCGCGTTCAGAGCGGGGAGATCAGTTTCGCTCATCCCCTGCAGCAATTGAGATCCGCACTGCCTGGCTGGGCTGCTTCGCTGTCAGATCGCCTGGCCCGCATGGATCTTTCGGCGCTGAAGGAACGCCTGTCGGGCCTGGTCGTCCCAGCCGGCCAACAGCTCGCCGGGCATGCGATCAACATCGGTCAGTTGACGCTGGAGTTCGTCGCAAGCCTGCTCGTGATGCTATACCTGCTGTTCTTCCTGCTGCGCGACGGCGAAGACCTGAGCGCACGCATTCGCGACGCACTCCCGCTGCGCCCGAGCCAGACCGCCGAGATCCTCGATGCGTTCACCCTCGCGGTGCGCGGAACGATCAAGGGGATCGTTCTCGTCGCCCTGATACAGGGGGCGCTTGGCGGGCTCATCTTCTGGCTGCTCGGCTTGACTGCGCCGCTGCTGGCGGGAGCGCTCATGGCGCTGGTTTCGCTGCTGCCCGTGCTCGGCTCCGCCCTGATTTGGGTTCCGGCCGCACTTTATCTGCTCGTGGCAGGCGCAGTCACGAAGGGCCTCATTCTGCTCGCTTTCGGCACCTTCGTGATTGGCCTGGCGGACAATTTTCTTCGCCCGATCCTGGTCGGCCAGTCGATCCAGATGCCGAGCTATGTCGTGCTGCTTGCCACCCTGGGCGGCCTCGCGACCTTCGGAGCGAACGGCTTCGTCATCGGCCCGCTCGTCGCCGCGATGTTCCTGACGACGTGGCACATCTTCGTCGCCTCGAAGGCGCAACAGGGGGTCCGGAAATGATCGTCATTCCGAGCCTCGAGCGGGCGATGGGCACCAGCCGGGCTTGGAATCCGGCCGACCCGGAACGTTATGCCGCATAATCAATAAACCGCGGCGCAGACAGCTTGTCGGGCGGCGCTTGGCCTCCCCGGAAGATGGTGTCTGCCTTGGCGGCGCGCTTGCAATGCGGGCACACGAAGAGATGCGCGATGATCGGGGTTGGCTCGTCCGCGAGCAGCTCGGAGCGAAACCACTTCATCTCGACATGGCAGTCGGGGCAGATCGGCGCTTCGAGCTGCTCCGCAGCGCTTCTGAGACGATCAACCATGCTGCCTTTCCCGCCGTTTCCAAAGGAATAGCGGAATACCCATTGTTGGTCTGCAACAAAAGATACTTTCGGCTCGAACCGGCCAGCGCTACGTTCACGGCGCCGTCACAGCCGCCTGAGCGCCACGCTCTCCACCGTGTGGTCGGCGCCCTTCTTCAGGATCAGCGTCGCCCGGGGGCGGGTCGGCAGGATGTTGTCCTCGAGATTGGCGAGGTTGGTGCGTTCCCAGATCGCGATCGCGGTGGCCGTGGCCTCCTCGTCCGACAGCAGCGCGTAGCGGTTGAAGTAGGATTTTGGATTGGTGAATGCAGTGTCGCGCAGCGCCAGGAAGCGCTTGATGTACCATTGCCGCAATGCCGCCTCGTCGGCATCGATATAGACCGAGAAATCGAAGAAGTCGGAGACGACAGGCACCGCCTTGCCGTCACGCGGCAGCTTGCCGGTTTGCAGCACGTTGACGCCCTCGACGATCAGGATGTCGGGCTGGTCGATCTCGGCCCACTGGTTCGGCACGATGTCGTAGGTCAGATGCGAATAGACCGGCGCGCGCACGTGGCGGCGGCCGGCCTTGATGTCGGAGAGGAAGCTGAGCAGCAGGGGCAGATCGTAGCTCTCCGGAAAACCCTTCTTCTGCATCATGCCGTGCCGCTCGAGCACCGCGTTGGGATAGAGGAATCCGTCGGTGGTGATCAGTTCGACCTTCGGCCGCGGCGACCAGCGCGCCAGCAGTGCCTGAAGAACGCGTGCCGTGGTGGATTTCCCGACCGCAACCGAGCCTGCGACGCCGATGATGTAGGGGACCTTGCGATCCCTGATGTTGAGGAACTGGCGCTCTGCGTAATACAGGCGCTGCATGGCGTCGACATAGATCGACAACAGGCGCGACAGCGGAAGATAAATGTCCTCGACTTCCTGGAGATCGAGGCGGTCATGCAGTGAGCGCAGCCGGTCGAATTCACCCGGCTCCAGCGTCATCGGCGTATCGTCGCGGAGGCGCGCCCACTGCTCGCGCGTATAGACGCGGTACGGATTATACTGCTGCTCGGGTGCGCGGATATCCATAACGCGACCTCTCCACTTCGGCTAGCTGCCGCTCTTGCGCGACGCCTTTTCTTCCAACCCTGACATATTCGTACGCTTGTCCAGCGCGGCTTCGACCTCTTCCAGCTTTACGCCGCGTACCTTGAGCAGCACAAGGAAATGATAGAGCAGGTCGGCGCTTTCAGCGATCAGATGCGCGCGATCGTTTTCGACTGCAGCGATTACGGTTTCGACTGCTTCCTCGCCGAACTTCTTGGCGCAATGCTCGGCGCCCTTGTCGAGGAGCTTGCGGGTATAGGAGGCTTCGCCACCCGAGGCCGCGCGGGCGTCGATGGTCTCGGCCAGATCGTGGATCGTGAAACGCGGCATCGGACTCACTCGGAAACACACAGGGCTACGGCGGCCATCCGCCAATCTAGCATTCTTGAGTACAGGAGTCGTCAGGCATCCAGGCGCATGGGGAGTCCCCGCCGCGCCATGTGCTCCTTGGCTTCGCGGATGGTGAATTCCCCGAAATGGAAGATCGAGGCGGCCAGCACGGCCGTGGCGTGCCCGTCGCGGATACCGTCGACGAGATGGTCGAGATTGCCGACGCCGCCCGAGGCGATCACGGGAACGGGAATACTGTCGGCGATCGCACGGGTCAGCGGAATGTCGAACCCCTGCCTGGTGCCGTCCCGATCCATCGAGGTGAGCAGGATTTCACCGGCCCCGAGCGAGACCACTTCCTGGGCGTATTCGATGGCATCGATGCCGGTCGAGTTGCGCCCGCCATGGGTAAAAATCTCCCAGCGGTCGCCGCCGGGGCGCTTGACGCGCTTGGCGTCGATCGCGACCACCACGCACTGCTCGCCGAATTTTTCGGCAGCTTCCTTGACGAACTCGCGCCGCGCCACGGCGGCGCTGTTGATCGAGACCTTGTCGGCACCGGCGCGCAGCAGCGTCTTGATGTCGTTGACCTCGCGCACGCCGCCGCCGACGGTCACAGGCATGAAGCAGGCCTCCGCCGTGCGCCGGACCACGTCCAGCATGATGCCGCGGTTCTCATGGGTCGCGGTGATGTCGAGGAAGGTGAGCTCGTCGGCGCCGGCGGCGTCATAGGCGATCGCGGCCTCGACGGGATCGCCGGCATCGCGCAGATCGACGAAGTTGACGCCCTTGACGACGCGACCGTCCTTGACGTCGAGGCAGGGGATCACGCGCACCTTGAACATCAGATGTCTCCTAAGTGCGCGCGTTGCGGATCAAGGCGAGGGCGGCGGCGGGGTCGAGCCGGCCGTCGTAGAGCGCGCGGCCGGCGATCGCGCCGGCGAGCTTCTTGGCGCGCGGCGTCAGCATCGCCTTGACGTCCTCGATCGAGGCGAGACCGCCGGAGGCGATCACGGGAATGGAGATGGCCTCGGCGAGCGCAATGGTCGCGTCGAGATTCAATCCCTTGAGCAGGCCGTCGCGCGCGATGTCGGTGAAGATGATGGCGGCAACGCCGGCATCCTCGAAACGCCGCGCGATCTCGAGCACCGTGACCTGCGAGGTCTCGGCCCAGCCTTCGACCGCGACCTTGCCGTCACGCGCGTCGAGCCCAACCGCGACGCGGCCGGGAAACTTCTTCGCCGCAGACTTCACCAGTTCAGGATCGCGCACCGCGGCGGTGCCGATGATGACGCGGGTGATGCCCTTGTCGAGCCAGGCTTCGACGGTCTTGAGATCGCGAATGCCGCCGCCGAGTTGCACCGGGATCTTGATCGTCCTCAGCATCGCCTCGACGGCCTGCGCGTTCACGGGCTTGCCGGCGAAGGCGCCGTCGAGGTCGACGACGTGGAGATATTCGAAGCCCTGCTCGGCAAAGCTCCGCGCCTGCGCGGCCGGATTGAGGTTGAACACGGTCGCGCGCGCCATGTCGCCTTGCTCGAGGCGCACGCATTGGCCGTTCTTGAGGTCGATGGCGGGAAAGAGAATCACGGCTTCCATCGCAAGAAGTTCGAGATCAGGGCCAGCCCGAAACGCTGACTCTTCTCGGGGTGGAATTGCGTTCCGATCGCGGTGTCCTTCGCCACGATCGCGGTGACGGGGCCGCCGTAATCGGCGCGCGCGAGCACGTCCGCCTCGCTGGCGGGGTTGAGGTGATAGGAGTGCACGAAATAAGCGTGCTGGCCCTTCGGACCGAGCGGCAGCTTGTTCAGCACCGGATGCTCCCTGAGCACCTCGAGCGTATTCCAGCCCATGTGCGGGATCTTCAGGCTTTCATCGCGTGGCGTGATCTTCTCGACGTCACCGCCGATCCAGTTCAGGCCTTCGGTGATAACATGTTCCTTGCCGCGGCTCGCCATCAGCTGCATGCCGACGCAGATGCCGAAAAAGGGCCGCGCCTTGACCCGCACCGCCTCGGTGATCGCCTCGACCATGCCGTTGACGGCATCAAGGCCGCGCCGGCAATCGGCGAAGGCGCCGACGCCCGGCAGCACCAGGCGGTCAGCCTCGTAAGCCTGGTCCGGATCGCTGGTGACGAAGATCTTTTGCGGGCTCTCCAGGCTGCGCGCGGCGCGCTCGAACGCCTTGGCGGCGGAATGCAGATTGCCGGAACCGTAATCGATGATGGCGACGCTCATCTTGACCCTCCCGGTTCTGGAAACAATCCAATGATGCCGCCGGCCGGAATTGGCGGCGGGTTCGAAAACGACTGACCCTGCGTGTTGCGGGTGGGCGGCGGACCGCCGCGATCGATGGCCCATTGATCGTTGACGATGCCGTGCTGCTTCTGGCTCCAGCGCTCGAAGAAGCGGCGCTCGGCGGTGTCGCCGTTGTCGGCGACCACCACGTCGAGCTGCCGCCATTTGCCGCGCGACAAGGTCCAGCGGCGCAGGCTCGAGGCTTCAAAACCCATCAGCAGCGCGATGATGAGATTGGCAAAGACGACCGAGCTGCGGCCGACACCGAGGCTGGACAGCCCCGCGCTGAACGCGGCCGTGAAAAGCACCCAGCCAATCAGCGCCAGCCACAGCCGATTCCACAGCAGCCAGAACGGACCGAAGATCATCGCCCAGAAATGGAAGCCGTCGCGCACGAAGACGAACTTGTCGGTCGCGCGCAGATCGGCTCCGCCAGGGAAGGGAGCGTGAACTGTGTAGACAGGCATGGTGATGCCCCGTTCTCTGAATTCAGTGATGCCGCCGGCAGCGTTTTGCCACCGAGACGAAGATGTCAGCCGCCGAGCGAACCCTTGGTGGACGGGATCTCGCCCGCCGCCTTCGGATCGATCGCGACCGCCGCCCGCAGCGCCCGCGCCAGACCCTTGAAGCAGGACTCGGCGATATGGTGGCTGTTATCGCCATATAGGGTCTCGACGTGGAGAGTCACGCCTGCGTTGATGGCGAAAGCCTGGAACCACTCGCGCACCAGCTCGGTGTCGAACTCGCCGATCTTGTCGCGGGGGAAATCGACCTTGAACACCAGGAACGGGCGGCCCGAGATGTCGATGATCACGCGCGAGAGCGTCTCGTCCATGGGCATGTGCACGCCGGCATAGCGGGTGATGCCCGCCATGTTGCCGAGCGCCTGCCTGACCGCCTGGCCGAGCGCGATGCCGGTGTCTTCGGTGGTATGGTGATGATCAATGTGCAGATCGCCCACCGCCTTGACCGTGAGGTCGATGCGGGAATGGCGGGCGAGGAGATCGAGCATATGGTCGAAAAAGCCGATGCCGGTCGCGATATTGGACACGCCTGATCCATCGAGGTTCACGGAGACCTCAATGTCGGTTTCCTTGGTCTTGCGCTTGATCGTCGCGGTGCGCATTGAAAGCTTTCGCTATGGTTTGCCCGAAAACGGCGGTCTTTTAACAGCCAAATGACGGCTTCGCTACTGCGGGAACGCTCCGTCAGCCCGGCACTTCCGCCTATGGTGAGCGAAATCTAGGGCCGGAACGGCCCGTTGTGCCCAGGTTGTGCCCTTTGCCCCGACCGCCTAAATCAGGCCGGACAACGAGGATCATCCATGCAGGCTCCCCAGAACAGCTCGCCGGTCTGGCACGGCACCACGATCTTGACGGTCCGCAAGGGCGACAAGGTGGTGATCGGCGGTGACGGCCAGGTCTCGATCGGCCAGACCGTGATCAAGTCCAATGCCAGGAAGGTCCGCAAGCTCGGCAAGGGCGACGTGATCGGGGGCTTCGCCGGCGCGACCGCCGACGCCTTCACGCTCTTCGAACGGCTGGAAGCCAAACTCGAGCAATATCCGGGACAGCTGACCCGGGCCGCGGTCGAGCTCGCCAAGGACTGGCGCACCGACCGCTATCTGCGGCGGCTGGAGGCCATGATGATCGTCGCCGACAAGGACGTCTCCCTGGTGCTGACGGGCACCGGCGACGTGCTCGAGCCCGAGGCCGGCGTGATGGCGATCGGCTCCGGCGGCAACTATGCCCTTGCGGCGGCACGGGCCCTGCTCGACACCGACAAGGACGCCGAGACCATCGTCCGCCGCTCCCTCGACATCGCCGCCGACATCTGCGTCTACACCAACCGGAATGTGACGATCGAAGGCCTGGCGACGGGCTAGGACCTATCTGTGACTCAACAGCGGCGCTCCGGACTGGCTGTAACCTCTCCTGCTTGCGGGAGAGGTCGGCGCACAGCGCCGGGTGAGGGTTTTCTCCTCGTGGGGATCGTCCCATTGCGGAGACACCCTCTCCCCCGCCCTCTCCCGCAAGCGGGCGAGGGGTCACAGCACCGCCGGGGCCGCTAGATGACCACCACCTACACTTTCCGCCCGATGACCACGGCCGACATGCCGCTGATCCGGCGGTGGCTGGACGCACCGCATGTCGCGGAATGGTGGCATGATCCGGAGACGCTTGAATTCGTCGGCGGCGACCTCGATCATCCCGACCTGGCACAGTTCATCGTCAGCAAGGACGGGCCCTTGGCGTATCTGCAGTGCTACCAGCTCGGCGAATGGCACCTCGGCTTCGGTCCGCAGCCGACAGGCACACGCGGCCTCGATCAGTTCATCGGCGAGGCCGACATGCTCGGATGCGGCCACGGCTCCGCTTTCATCCGCGCGTTCACCGACGAACTCTTCGCGCGCGGCGTGCCGCGCATCGTGATCGATCCGAGTCCCGCCAATGCCCGTGCGATCCGTGCCTATGAGAAGGCCGGATTTGTGCCGCAGCATGTCATCGTCACGCCCGACGGTCCGGCCCTCCTGATGATCCGAGACCCATGACGCTCGCCGTGACCCCCACTGCCAAGACCGCATTTCCGCCGCTCGCCTGGGTCGGCATCGCGCTGCTGCTGCTGGCGCTGCAGGCCTCGATCCTGCTCGCGATGGGGCGCGTGCCGATCTGCACCTGCGGCACCATCAAGCTCTGGCATGGGGTGGTGAACAGCTCGGAGAATTCCCAGCAGATCGCCGACTGGTACAGTTTTTCGCACGTGCTGCACGGCTTCCTGTTCTACGGCCTGACCTGGCTGCTGTTCGCAAGGCTGCCGTTCCTGCCCTTGTCCTGGCCGGCCCGGCTGATCGTCGCCATGCTGATCGAGGGAGCCTGGGAGATCGTCGAGAACTCGCCGTTCATCATCGAGCGCTATCGCGCCGGCACGATCTCGCTGGATTATTACGGCGACAGCATCGTCAATTCGGTCGCGGACAATCTGGCCATGATCCTGGGGTTCCTGGCCGCACGCGTGCTGCCGGTCACAGCGACCGTCCTGCTCGGCATCGCCTTCGAGATCATGCTGGCGCTCCACATTCGCGACAATCTGACGCTCAACATCCTGATGCTGATCCATCCGATCGAGGCCGTGAAACAATGGCAATCGGGGCCGCCGATCATCTGACCTGAAATGCGGCTTGTCCCGGCCCGCATCTGACCCTAGCTAAGCACACATGACAGACTTCTCTCCCCGCGAAATCGTTTCCGAACTCGACCGTTTCATCGTCGGCCAGGGCGACGCCAAGCGCGCCGTCTCGATCGCGCTGCGCAACCGCTGGCGGCGGCAGCAGCTCTCCGGCTCCTTGCGGGAGGAGGTTCTGCCGAAGAACATCCTGATGATCGGCCCCACCGGCGTCGGCAAGACGGAAATCGCGCGACGGCTCGCCAGGCTCGCGAACGCGCCATTCCTGAAGGTGGAAGCGACGAAATTCACCGAGGTCGGCTATGTCGGGCGCGACGTCGAGCAGATCGTGCGCGATCTCGTCGAGGTCGCGATCGCCCAGGTGCGCGAGCGCAAGCGCAAGGACGTGCAGGCGCGTGCCCAGCTCGCCGCCGAGGAGCGCGTGCTCGATGCCTTGGTCGGCGCCAATGCGAGCTCGGCGACGCGCGAATCCTTCCGCAAGAAGCTGCGCGCCGGCGAGCTCAACGACAAGGAGATCGAGATCGAGACGCAATCGTCCGGCGGCGGCATGCCGATGTTCGAGATCCCGGGCATGCCGGGCGCGCAGATGGGCGCGATCTCGCTCGGCGACATTTTCGGCAAGTTGGGGGGCCGCAGCAAGACGCGGCGGCTCACGGTGGAGAGCTCGCACGAGATCCTCGTCAACGAGGAATCCGACAAGCTGCTGGACACCGAGCAGCTGACGCTGGAGGCGATCAGCGCGGTCGAGAACAACGGCATCGTGTTCCTGGACGAGATCGACAAGATCTGCGCGCGCGACGGCCGCGTCGGCGGCGACGTCTCGCGCGAGGGCGTGCAGCGCGATCTCCTGCCGCTGATCGAAGGCACCACGGTCTCGACCAAGCACGGCGCGGTCAAGACCGACCACATCCTGTTCATCGCCTCGGGCGCGTTCCACGTCGCCAAGCCGTCCGACCTGCTGCCGGAATTGCAGGGCCGCCTGCCGATTCGCGTCGAGCTGCAGGCGCTGACCCGCGACGACATGCGCCGCATCCTGACCGAGCCCGAGGCCTCGCTGATCAAGCAATATATCGCGCTGATGCAGACCGAGGGCGTGACGCTCGACATCACCGACGATGCGATCGACGCGCTCGCCGACGTCGCGGTGGCCGTCAACTCCACGGTCGAGAACATCGGTGCGCGGCGGCTCCAGACCGTGATGGAGCGGGTGCTGGACGAGATCTCGTTCACCGCCCCCGACCGCAGCGGCGAGACGATCAAGGTGGATGCGGATTTCGTGCAGAAGCACGTCGGGGATCTCGCCAAGAACGCGGATCTGAGCCGGTTCATTTTGTAATTTGAGGCGGTCACGCTATTGATGCGGCGTGACCGTACACATCCTGCAAAATCCCTGGCGGCTGCTGCTCGCGATCAACGCCGCCGTCCTCGTCGGCGTCTTCGTCCACAAGATCCAGCTGCCGCCTTACGTCCCCTATATTCACCTCCTCGTCGACTATCATTTCGGCTTCATCAAGCGCGCGCTGATCGGCGCGGTCGTCGCCCTCTTCACCGACAAGGTGCCGGTCTGGCTGGTGTTTGCGCTCGGCGGGGCGACGTGGCTGGTGACATCAGCACTTTACGCAAGGCTGTTTCAGAAGACCTTCGGCTTCACCGCGAGGACGCTGCCGCTGTTCGTCTTCACCGCGGGCTCGCCGTTCTTCCTGAAGAACTTCATGCACACGCTCGGCCATTTCGACATCTATGGCTGCGCGCTGGCAATCATCCTGCTGCTGATGCCCGCGGGCTCGCTGCTGTTCGTCGCCACGGCTGCGCTGTTCTCGATCGTTCTCGTGCTGATCCATCACATTCATCTCTTGATGTATGTGCCGACGATCATCACCATCGTCGTGATCAGGCACTACCTGACCCATGGCTGCAATCGCAGCAACATTGCTTTCGGTAGCGTCGCCCTCGCCGTCGTCTCCGCGCTGTTCTTCGCGGCGCAGTTTTGGGGAACGATGCCGATCCCCGAAGCGGATTTCGTCACCTATCTGAAAAGCCGGATGGCCGATCCCGCGCGGACCGACCTGCTGCAATTTGCCTACATCTGGTACCAGCCGCTGGCGAAGGAGGTTGCCGACACCTGGGGCCGCCTGCCGCACAACATTCTCGGCGTGCCCGTGTTCGTCCTGCTGATCTGGCTGCACGCGCCGTTGTGGCGTTATCTTGCGCGCCTGATCGGCGCACTCGACAGCGAAACGAACCGCCGCCTCGTCGTCGCGGCGCTGGTCGGCATCAGCCTCGCCTATGTCGTGATGTTCGCGATGGTGTTCGACTATTCGCGCTGGATCTCGAACTGGGCGGTCTGCGTGTTCCTGATCCTGCATGCGGTGAAGATGCTGCCGGCCAAGCAGGAGGCTGCGCTGATTCCGGCGGAGGATCGCAACACGAACATCTTCGGCCTCATCGTCACGCTGATCCCACGCGTTGGAATCGTGCGGCCGTTTTGAGGCGGTGCGCTCCCTCTCCGCAAGCGGGAGAGGCAAGAGAAGCCGCACACGTCGGGACTGCTAACCCCTCGCCCGCCTAATCCGCACATACAGCGCGCCCTCGCCGCCGTGGCCGATATGCGCGGTCTCGAAGCCGACGACGAAGGCACGGAATTCCGGCAGGCTGAGCCATTCCGGCACCTGACGGCGGAGCACGCCGCTTTCGCCGCCGCTGCGGCCCTTGCCGGTGATGACGAGCACGAAGGTCAGGCCATCCTGATGGGCGCGGTGCAGGAAACCGGTCAGCGCGCGATGGGCGCGCGTCTGGGTCATGCCGTGCAGATCGAGCCGCGCCTCGATCTCGCTGCGGCCGCGCGACAGTTTTGTCCGCTCGCGCTTGCCAAGCGGCGCCAGGGGCGGAATGGACGGCTTCGTCACGCGCGGCGACGGCGCGGCAGCGACGGGCCGCGGCGATGACGCGGGTCGATTGGCCGGACCGGCGGGTGACGACTCCGGGCGCGGCGCGGCATGCGCCTTTGGCACGCGGTGCTTCCTCAGCGGCTTGACCTGCCTCGAAACGAGGTCCCACAGCTCGCGCTCCTCATCGCTCAGCGCACGGCGGCGCGGCGAGGGGCGAGGCTCCAGCACGGGCGGACGGGACGATCGTTTCATTGCTGCCGATGAGGACGATTCTTCACCGGACGGCGCGGCTCAGAGGCAGGGTCGATCGCGGGACGCGGCACCGGTATCGGAACGGGACCGGCGATGGCAACCGTTTCGTTCTTGTCTTGCGCCGCGGCGGCAGCGGGCGTTGCCGCCTTGGCCGGGACGGTTTGCGGAAACAGCTTTGCGATCTTCTCCGAGGGCCTGGCGTCCGGTATCGGCAATTTCGCGGCGCGCGGGCCCGGATCGAGGCTCTTCGGCACCAGCATCACGAAACGCATGGGATGGCGCAGCCGCCCGGAGACACGGCCGGCCTCCTGGCCGGCGCCGAAGAACAGATCGGCGCGTGCGGGGCCGATGATGGCCGAACCGGTGTCCTGCGCGATCATCAGCCGGTGAAACGGCGTCTTGGCGCGTTCGGACTCGATCGGCAGCTCGCCCTCGATGAAGAACGGCGTGCCGTAGACATGCAGCGATTTGTCGACCGCGATCGAGCGGCCGGCGGTCAGCGGAATGCCTTGCGCGCCCACCGCCTCGTCCTTGTCGGAGAGGTTGACCTCGCGGAAGAAGATGTAGGCACGGTTCGCGCGGCGCAACTCCTTGGCGCCGTCGGGGTTCTGCGCCATCCACTCCCTGATCTTCTGCATCGACATCTCCTCTTTCGGGATGATGCCGCGCTCGATCAGGATGCGGCCGACGGCCGTGTAGGGATAGCCGTTATAGGCGTCGTAATTGAGCCGAACCGAGCTGCCGTCCTCGAACTTGATCCGTGCCGAGCCCTGGATCTGGGCGAACAGAAGATCGGTCGGATCCTTGAGCCAGGCGATCTCCAGCCCGCGGCCGGCGATCTTGCCGTCCTCGATCTCGCCACGGTCGTAATAGGGCACCAGCTTGCGGCGGCCGATCTTGCGATAGACCGGGCCCTTGTTGGGCAGGCTGACCGAATCCTGCTTGTAGCCGCGCACGAACAGATTCGAGGGACGGCGATAGACCGGCACGTTGTAGACATCGGTTTGCGTGCGCGACCCCTCCAGCACCGGTTCGTAATAGCCGGTGACGAAACCGTCGGGCTCGCCGAGGCGCGAGATCCGCAGCGGCGTGAAGTTCTCCTCGAAGAAGGTCTTCGCCTTGGCGTCGTCGGCGAGATCGCGCGTCTTGGCGGCGCGGCAAGGCTCGCTCAGTGAGGCGCCCAAGGCCTTGGATTCGAGGGCCTTGGGTTCGAAGGCCTTGGGTTCGGCCCCGCCGTTCTGCGCATTGATCGGCCGGCAGCTGGCGCGGAACGTCTTGTAGGCGGCGAGATGGTCGTCCTCTTCCCAACCCTTCACGTCCGCCCAAGCCAGCGGCAGATATTGCGCGCCGGGAATTTCGAACGGCAGGGGGAGCTGCGGATAGGGCAAGGCCCGCGGCGGGGCGGCGGGCAATTGCCGGGCGTGATGATGATGGCTGCGATGGTGGCGCCGCGCCGCCTCGGCACCGAGCGAAAACGACGAGAGCACGACGGCACACGCGCAAAGCGCCGTCGCGCTGTTCTTCAGAAAGACCTTAGTTCGCGCTTCCGGTGCCAACCAGCTTCCAGTTCGGATCGCGAGAGGAGGTGTCGCGGGCGAAAGTCCAGATGTCGGTGATGTCGGCGACCGTGTCGGCGCTGCCGTCGACGATGTTGCCGGCCTTGTCGCGGGTGGCCGAGATCATCTGGGAAACGAAGCGCACGGTGAGCTGGGCGGTGCGGTCGCGCATCTCGGCGCCGACGAGCTCGGCCTTGTCGATCGAGACGAAGCGCGTCTCCGTCTTCTGCTCGTTCTTCTCGCGTTCCTTGATCGCGGCATCGAAACTGTCATAGACGTCCGACGACAACAGGTCGCGCAGCGCACGGCGGTCGCCATTGGCGAAGGCCAGCACGATCATCTCGTAGGCGCCGCGGGCGCCCGAGATGAAATGGCGCGGGTCGAACGTGGAATCCTTCTCGACGATGGCATCGAGGCCCTGCGCCAGCGCAGTGCCCGGCTCGGTCAGCCCCTTCCAGCGATCGGAGGGCGGGGTCGGCTCGGCCGTCGGCGCGAGCGGGGCCTGGTCGATCACCTTGCCCGGCACGGTCACGACGTTGTTGTCCTGGGCACCTCCCAGCGCATTGCGGGCGGCGGTGCGATCGAACGGCGGCCGCTCGTTGCCCGTGCGCTGCCCCAGCACGCTACGCAGTCTCAAAAAGATGAAGACTGCCAGCGCCAGGAATATGATGGTGTAGATGTCCACGTCGTATTCGCTTTCTGGTCTTTTCAGGGGTCGTCGCCGGGAAAATCAATCCGGCCAGTAGACCGTTCCCCACGGAAACGGCAAGTCCACATCACCATTTTGGGTCCGTATCGGGTCCGTGGGATGTAGGCACGAAATCTCGCTGGGCCAATGGCGCCTTTTGGCACAGCTCCAAGTGTAGCGCGTTTTATGCTTGAGGGGAAACCCGATCCTGCCGGGAAATCGCGCATCTTCAATCATTTAAGGCGCAATTTGGCGGAAAAGGCAGGATGACCGTCCAAACGGCGGGCGCGGCCCGATTCCCCGATCCGGGGCCGTTCGTCCTTGTGGAACGAGGCGGCCCTATGTTAGCCAACCGCCGCGAAATTCAGCCCCAATCGGGTAAGGAGAGACTTTCATGACCAACGGTAACGGCACCCCTCCCGAGGCGGCCCAGGCTCCCCAGCTCAATGTGCTGGCGCAATATACCAAGGACCTCTCGTTCGAAAATCCCAACGCGCCGAGCTCGCTCCAGCAGCAGAGCCAGCCGCCGCAGATCAACATCCAGATCAACGTCAACGCCAACAATCTCAGCGAACAGGAGTTCGAGGTGACGTTGTCGGTCGAAGGCAAGGCCGAGACCGCAGGCAAGGTGATGTTCTCGTTCGAGCTCGCCTATGCCGGCGTGTTCCGGATCGTCAACGTGCCCAAAGAGAACCTGCATCCGCTGGTCATGATCGAGTGCCCGCGCCTGTTGTTCCCGTTTGCCCGCGAGATCATCGCGACCGCGGTGCGCGACGGCGGGTTCCCGCCCCTGATGCTGGATCCGGTCGACTTCGTCGGTCTCTATCGCCAGAACATGGAGCGGCAAATGGCCGCTCAAGGTCAAGCCGGTCAGGCCTGACCGACCGCCACGGCGGCTGGAGCGGGCAGGTACTCGTTCCAGATCGCCTTGTCGCCGAGTGTCGCGATGAAGGCCCGATGGGCCTCTCGCTCGGCCTCCGAAATCCGCGGCGCGAGCGGCACCAGGCGCTGCCGCCGCGGCGCATCGCCGCCCGCATTGACGCGGATCTCCTGGGTGTCCGAAGCCAGCAGCAGCTGCGACTGTCGCGCCCCGACCAGATCGACATAGACTTCGGCCAGCAGCTCGGCGTCCAGCAGCGCGCCGTGCTTGGTGCGGCGTGAATTGTCGATCGCATAGCGCGAGCAGAGATCGTCGAGCCGGTTCGACACGCCGGGATGCTTGCGGCGCGCCAGCAGCAGCGTGTCCACCAGCCGCTCGCGCGGGATCGCGGCGCGCTTGATGCGGTCAAGCTCGGCATTGATGAAGCCGATGTCGAACGAGGCGTTGTGGATCACCAGCGGGGCGTCGCCGATGAACTCCAGAAACTCGTCGGCGACCTCGTGGAACAATGGTTTCGTCGCCAGGAATTCGGACGACAATCCGTGCACCGCGAACGCTTCCGCCGGCATGTCCCGTTCAGGATTGATGTAGACGTGAAAGGTCTGCCCCGTCGGCATGCGGTTGAGGATCTCGACGCAGCCGATTTCGACGAGCCGGTCGCCGCGGAGCGGATCGAGGCCGGTCGTTTCGGTGTCGAGGACGATTTCGCGCATGTCTTGGTCGCCGTGTGAGACGGCGAATCAGGCTCGCCGCTGCGGCATCTTAACGACCTCGGCCAGAATGTGCGCGATTTGCGCCCGCACCGGTTCAAGTCCGTGTGACGTATCCACCACGAAATCGGCACGCCGGCGCTTTTCGGCATCCGGCGTCTGCTTGGCGATGATGGCGTCGAGCTTGGCTTCGTCCATGGTGCCGCGCGCCAGCACCCGCTGGCGCTGGAGTTCGGGCGACGTCGAGACCACGACCACGGCGTCCACGCGCTTGTCGCCGCCGGTCTCGAACAGCAGGGGGATGTCCAGCACCACGACCGGCGCCTTGGCGGCCTCGGCGTCGGCGAAGAATTTCTGCCGGGAGGCGCCCAGCATCGGATGAACGATCTGCTCGAGCTGCTTGATCGCGGCAGGATCGTGCACGACGCGCGCCGACAGTTTTGTGCGGTCGACCTTGCCGTTGACGGTGGTGCCGGGGAAGGCAGCCTCGATCGCGGGAGCCGCTTCGCCTTCATAGAGCTGATGCACGGCGGCATCCGCATCGTAGACGGGCACACCGGCCTCCGCGAATAGTTTCGCGGTGGTGGATTTGCCCATCCCGATCGAGCCGGTCAGTCCGAGGATCCGCATCAAGCCATAGCCATGTCTGTCGGTCACACTGCAACTAGCCGCTCGCGGCGCAGGAACGCAAGCAGCGGCAGCAGCGGCAGGCCGAGAATGGTGAAATGATCGCCCTCGATCCGCTCGAACAGATGGATGCCGAGGCCTTCGAGCTGATAGGCGCCGACGCTGGTCGTGACGGCATCGCCGGCGGCGTCGAGATAGGCCGAAAGCTCGGCATCGGTCATCTCTCGCATGGTCATGCGGGCGACTGACACGTCCTCGAAAACAATCTTGCCGTCACGCGCAACGGCTATGGCCGAATTCAGCTCGTGGCTCTTGCCGGCGAGATCGCGCAATTGCGCCAGCGCCTGTGCGCGGCCTGCAGGCTTGTTGAAGAGACGCATCCCGAGAGCCAATGTCTGATCGGCGCCGATCACGTAGCTTCCTGGATGACTCGCCGAAACCGCCTTGGCCTTTTCTCGCGCCAGCAACAGGGCGATCTCGCGCGGGTTTGACAGTCTCGATGCGGCCTGAATGCCGCGCTCGTCGATATCGGCCGTCACGGCCTGGAATCCGAGCCCGGCATTGGCCAGCAGCATTTTGCGCGCGCTGCTTTGCGAGGCCAGGATCAACGGAGATGTACCGCGCCACAGAACCATGGCAGAAACTATTCCGAGGGCCGGTTGCGCTGGCGATCACTATAGAGCTTCATGATCGCCGCCGCGGTTTCCTCGATCGAGCGGCGGGTGACGTCGAGCAGCGGCCAGTCATGCTTGGCACTCAGCTTGCGAGCAAACGCGACCTCCTCGGTGACCGACTGCTTGTCGGTGTAGGTGTCGCTGCCGGACTCGGCTCCCATCGACAGCAGGCGATTCTGCCGGATCTGGATCAGGCGTTCCGGCGTCGCGTGCAGGCTGACGACCAGCGGCCGCGTCAGCGTCTCCAGTTGCGAGGGCACCGGAATGCCTGGAACCAGCGGCACGTTGGCGGTGCGGATGCCGCGATTGGCGAGATAGATCGAGGTCGGCGTCTTCGACGTCCGGGACACGCCGACCAGCACCACGTCGGCCTCGTCGAGACCTTCGACGTGCTGACCGTCGTCATGAATCATCGTGTAGTTCAACGCGTCGATGCGCTTGAAATATTCCGCGTTGAGGACGTGCTGCGCGCCGACGCGTCCGGTGGTCGCAGCGCCGAGATAGGCTTCGAACAGCTGCATCACCGGGCCGATGATCGACAGGCTCGGAACATTGATCTGCTTGCACTTGTCCTCGAGCCTGGCGACCAGATCCTTTTCGAGCAGCGTGAACAGCACGATTCCCGGCGCCTCCTCGATCTCATCGAGCACGCGGTCGAGCTGCTTTTGGCTGCGCACCAGCGGATAGACGTGCTCGACCGGTGTCACGTTGGCGTATTGGGCCGCGACCGCGCGCGCCACGGTGATGAGCGTCTCACCAGTGGAGTCGGAAACCAGATGCAGATGGAAATAATTGTTCGAGGTCGGCACAGAAACTCTTTGTATGAGGGCGGGGCGGTTTGTGGATTTCTGTGGAGCTTAACCCCTTGGAAAGGGATGTGCGACACCAGGGGCGGGACAACGGCCAATTTTCTTCACACCACTGCCCCTCAGGACAAGTCCGGCGCCCTCTGATGAGGCGAGCGGGATTGCGCGGATAACCCTCTTGATAAGCTGCCGACGGGGAAGCGCAAGCTCTTGAGTCCGGGCGGCTTATCCGAACGGCTCGAGGCCACGCTGGATATGTTGATGGATGTGAACAAGCGCATGCGAAGCGGCGGACGGAATTGTGTGAGTCCAATCCACGGTCACATAGACTCAAACCTTAAGATTCTAAAAGTTTTAGGTTTAGAAGAGCCGAGCACGCGGATATGTGTGTGCACCCAAATCTATGAATGAATTCTTACCGAGCTCGTTCCATCCACTGTCCGGTGAGACAGGGCGCGTTCGAACGACATGGATCCCGGTTCGCGTCCATAAAACGCGAAAGGCAAGACACGGAAGGCTGCCGGAATGTACGAGTGGATCAAGGCGCTGCACGTGATCGCGGTCATCTCCTGGATGGCCGGCATGCTCTATCTGCCGCGGCTGTTCGTTTATCATTGCGAGGCGGAGATCGGCTCGAAGCAGTCGGAAACGTTCAAGGTCATGGAACGCCGGTTGCTCAAGGCTATCATCAACCCGGCCATGATCGTGACCTGGCTGGCCGGTCTCTATCTCGCGTGGTCCGGCCATTGGTTCGCATCGCCCTGGTTGCACGTAAAACTGGCATTGGTCCTGGCGATGTCCGCGGTCCACGGCTTTTTTTCCCGTTGGCTGAAGGATTTCGCCGCCGACCGGCGCCCGCGGAGCCAGAAATTCTATCGAATAATCAATGAGGTGCCGACCGTTCTGATGATCTTCATCGTCATCATGGTGATCGTGAAGCCGTTCTAGGCACATCGCGCCGACGATTCGCTCAGCGCTTCGGCTTGCGGAGCAGGAAGCGATTTTCTATATTGTCGACATCCCACCCAACGCAGGCGGATGTGGTTGTGTCCGGGCTTTCCAGAAGCCGGATACCGCATCAGGTTTGAAGCCTCCCGGCGCTCACCTTGCCAGTCCTGCGGACCTTACCTTCTCACGTCCGCATTTCAGAGCCTCCTCGCACCCCCCTCTTCTAAGGCTACCCCACAGGACCACCCCAATGCGGGAAATCAAACTCCAGGACCTCAAGTCGAAAACCCCGGCCGAGCTCGTCTCGTTCGCGGAAGAGAACGGGGTCGAGAACGCAAGCACCATGCGCAAGCAGGAGCTGCTGTTCGCCATCCTCAAGCAGCTCTCGCTCGCCGAGACCGACATCGTCGGCGAAGGCGTCGTCGAAGTGCTCTCCGACGGCTTCGGCTTTCTCCGCTCGCCCGATGCGAATTATCTGCCGGGCCCCGACGACATCTACGTGTCACCATCGCAGATCCGCCGTTTTGGCCTGCGTACCGGCGACACCATCGAAGGCCATATCCGTAGTCCGAAAGAGGGCGAGCGCTATTTCGCGCTGCTGAAGGTCAATACGCTCAATTTCGAGGACCCGGAAAAGTCCAAGCACAAGGTCAATTTCGACAACCTCACGCCGCTGTTTCCGAATCAGCGCTTCCGCATGGAGATCGACGATCCCACGCGAAAGGACCTGTCTGCACGCGTGATCGACATCGTTGCGCCGATCGGCAAGGGCCAGCGCGCATTGATCGTCGCACCGCCGCGCACCGGTAAGACCGTGCTGATGCAGAACATCGCGCATTCGATCACGCACAATCATCCCGAATGCTATCTGATCGTGCTGCTGATCGACGAGCGTCCGGAAGAAGTCACGGACATGCAGCGCTCGGTGAAGGGCGAGGTCGTGTCCTCCACCTTCGACGAGCCGGCGGTGCGTCACGTCCAGGTCGCCGAGATGGTGATCGAGAAGGCCAAGCGCCTGGTCGAGCACGGCCGCGACGTCGTGATCCTGCTCGATTCGATCACCCGCCTTGGCCGCGCCTACAACACCGTGGTGCCATCATCCGGCAAGGTGCTGACCGGCGGTGTCGACGCCAACGCGCTCCAGCGCCCGAAGCGGTTCTTCGGCGCCGCCCGCAACATCGAGGAGGGCGGCTCGCTGACCATCATCGCGACCGCGCTGGTCGATACCGGCAGCCGCATGGACGAAGTCATCTTCGAAGAGTTCAAGGGTACCGGTAACTCGGAACTGATCCTAGACCGCAAGGTGTCGGACAAGCGCACCTTCCCGGCGATCGACATCTCACGCTCCGGCACCCGCAAGGAGGAGCTCATCACCGATCCGCAGGTGCTCAAGAAGATGTACGTGCTCCGCCGCATCCTCAATCCGATGGGCACGATGGACGCGATCGACTTCCTGCTCGACAAGCTCCGCTCGACCAAGAGCAACTCGGAGTTCTTCGAGTCGATGAATACCTGAGTGCACTGCAGCAAGGGATTAGAGGGCGCCTTCGGGCGCCCTTTTGTTGTGCGGCTTTGCTGCAGCGAAGTTGCGGCATGAAAGGTTGGTTCCCACCCGGATCGCGCGTTTTAATAATACGTTGATATCGCGAGGAAAGTTGGGATTGGACTCGACCCGAACTTTCTCGGGTACGGAACTTTGCAGCAAAATGCTGGAGTTATGTTGCGTTGCAGCATAGGCATTGCTGCAGGATTTGGTGCAGCAAATCCTCCGGCTGGCCGGCGGAAACGGACGTTTGCCTTTTCGCCGGGAGGCGGACAAATAGGCCATGCATCCGAGAGACCAGACCATTTTTGCGCTGTCATCCGGCCGGGCGCCCAGCGCGATCGCGGTGGTGCGTGTGTCGGGCCCGCAGGCCGGCTTGGTGCTGACAAGGCTCGCGGGCCGGCTGCCGGCACCGCGGCAGGCGAGCCGCCGGTTGCTTCGTGACGGCGCGGGCCAGCCGATCGACGATGCGGTGGTGCTCTGGTTTCCAGGACCGGCCAGCGCGACCGGCGAGGACGTCGCCGAGTTTCACGTCCATGGCGGACGCGCGGTGCTTGCGGCGCTCCTCGCGGCAATTTCGAATATTCCGAATACACGCGCCGCTGAGCCTGGAGAGTTCACGCGGCGCGCGTTCGAGAACGGCAAGCTCGACCTCACCGAGGCCGAGGGTCTCGACGATCTCATCCACGCCGACACCGACCGGCAAAGGCGCCAGGCGCTGCGCCAGTTGCAGGGTCTCCTCGGCGATCACGCGCGCGACTGGCGCGAACGCATCATCGAGGCATCCGCGCTGATCGAGGCGGGCATCGATTTTTCCGACGAAGGCGATGTGCCGGCCGAATTGAAGGCGCCGGCAGTCAGGGCAATCCAAGCCCTGCATGACGAAATTTCAAAAGTCCTTGCGGCACAGGGACAAGCTGAACGTCTGCGTGACGGCCTGGTGGTTGCGATCGCGGGCGAGCCGAACGTCGGTAAGTCGACCTTGATCAACCAACTCGCGCGGCGCGAGGTCGCGATCGTCTCGCCTCATGCCGGCACCACGCGCGATGTGATCGAGGTGCAGCTCGATCTCGACGGCTACCCCGTCACTGTCATCGACACAGCCGGCATTCGCGAGACCGACGATCCCGTGGAGCAGGAGGGCGTGCGTCGGGCGCGTGCACGAGCCGGGGACGCCGACCTGGTCCTGTGGTTGGTGGAGGACGGGCAAGCTGTCGACCCGGAAGCCATGCGCTCGCTTCGGATATCCGGCGACGGTGCTACTTCGCCGGGCGGCTCGGTCTGGATCGTCCGTAACAAGATCGATCTCGACCGGCGCGAGGGCCCGATGCTGCCGGGCGAGTTCCCGATCTCCGCGAGCCGGGGCGACGGCATTCCGGAGCTGGTCGAGGCGCTCGTAACGTTCGCCGCCAACTTCTTCGGAACGACGGAAGGCGCTTTGGTGACCCGGGCGCGGCAGCGCGATCTGCTGCGCCAAGCGTCGGACAGCTTGCGCCGGAGTCTGCAGCTTGTAGAAGAGGGCGAAGAGCTGGCGGCCGAAGAGCTGCGCGCCGCCGCTTATGCCCTGGGCCGTCTGCTGGGCCGGGTGGACGTTGAGGACGTCCTCGGGGCGATCTTTCAGAAATTCTGCATCGGAAAGTAGGGCTAGTTCTTCATTGTAGAACTAGGATTTGTTCCATTCCTTGTGTTTCACGTGAAACAGCGCAGGGAACGTCTTCGGCCTGTTTCACGTGAAACACCGGGGCGATCTTACGCTCCAATTCGCTCGCACATTGCGCGACTTGGGGCCCGCTTAGCACGAGTGGACGCTAGGGCCGCTGGCCGCGATCGCCTCATTGCGAGGAGCCTTTCGACAAAGCGATCCAACTGTCTCTATTTTGGCATACTCCGAATCGCTTCGCCGCGCTCGCATGACGGCGCGGTGCTGATCTGCTTTCTCGATGGATCGCCAGGATCGCATCCGCACAATCTACCACGGCCCCGTGGTTCGTTTTGGCGTGGTGAAACAACAGCATCTTCAACGCTCCTTCTACTGTGCATGGGGTTGTTTTCGCGAAAGCCGGGATCGGCCGGCGACACCTGTTTCACGTGAAACACGGCCGACCCCGAGTTTCCACTTCCGGCTTTTTGCGCTCTGGGATAGAAGTCCCACCATGCGAACAGAGCGAGCAAGCTTCGACGTCATCGTGATTGGCGGCGGCCACGCCGGCTGTGAGGCAGCGGCCGCTGCTGCGCGGATGGGTGCGGCCACCGCCCTGGTGACGCACCATTTCTCGACTATCGGCGCGATGTCCTGCAATCCGGCCATCGGTGGTCTCGGCAAGGGTCATCTGGTCCGCGAAGTCGACGCTCTCGATGGCCTGATGGGTCGCGTGGGCGACGCCGGTGGCATCCAGTTTCGCGTCCTGAACCGCCGCAAAGGCCCCGCAGTCCGCGGTCCTCGCGCCCAGGCTGATCGGAAGCTCTATGCGGCCGCCATGCAGGCCGCGATCCGGGAGACCGAGGGCCTTTCGGTCATCGAAGGCGAGGCCGACGAGCTGATCGTGGCCGAAGGGCGGGTTACAGGTCTTCGCCTGGGTGATGGCCGTGAGCTGCGGGCAGGGGCGGTTGTGGTCACCACCGGCACATTCCTCCGCGGTCTGATCCATCTCGGTGAGAAGAGCTGGCCCGCCGGCCGGGTCGGCGAAGCTCCTGCGATGGGCCTTTCAAGCTCCTTCGAGCGCGCCGGGTTCACCCTCGGACGCCTCAAGACCGGCACGCCGCCCCGTCTGGACGGCACGACGATCGACTGGTCCGCTGTCGAGATGCAGCCCGGGGACGAGCCGCCGGAGCCGTTCTCGGTCCTGACCGAGCGGATCACGACCCCGCAGATCCAGTGCGGGATCACCCGGACCACGACCGCGACGCACGAGGTGATCCGCGCCAATGTCCATCGCTCTCCGATGTACTCCGGCCAGATCAAGAGCTCCGGCCCGCGCTATTGCCCCTCGATCGAGGACAAGATCGTCCGCTTCGGCGACCGTGACGGCCATCAGATCTTCCTGGAGCCGGAAGGGCTGGACGATACGACCGTCTATCCCAACGGCATCTCGACCTCGCTGCCGGAGGAGGTCCAGCTTGCGATCCTCGCCAGCATTCCGGGCCTGGAACCGGTGAAGATGGTGCGGCCGGGCTATGCCATCGAATACGACCACATCGATCCCCGCGAGCTCGATCCGACCCTGCAGACCAAGCGCCTGCGCGGACTGTTCCTGGCCGGGCAGATCAACGGCACCACCGGATATGAAGAGGCTGCCGGGCAGGGCATCGTGGCCGGGCTGAATGCGGCATTGTCCGCCAGTGGGGCCGCGCTGACGGTGTTCGATCGGGCGGACGGCTATCTCGGCGTCATGATCGATGACCTCGTCACCCGCGGCATCAGCGAGCCCTATCGGATGTTTACCTCCAGGGCCGAGTATCGTTTGACGCTGCGGGCCGACAATGCGGACCAGCGCCTGACCGAGAAAGGCATCGCCTTGGGATGTGTCGGCAGCGCCCGAACCCGGCATCACCGCACCAAGATGGATGCTCTGAACGCAGCCCGGACGCTGTCGAAGTCCCTGACCATCACCCCGAACGAGGCGAGCAAGCACGGCCTGTCCCTGAACCGGGATGGCCAGCGCCGGTCGGCCTTTGAGCTGATGGCGTATCCGGAGATCGGCTGGAGCCAGGTTCGCGCAATCTGGCCGGAGTTGGCGGCGATCGATCCCGTCATCGCCACCCATCTTGAGATCGATGCGAAATACGATGTCTATCTGGAGCGCCAGAGCGCCGACGTCGAAGCGTTCAGGCGCGATGAGGGCATGGTGCTCTCGGACGTCGATTACCAGCAGGTCCCGGGTCTCTCCAACGAGGTCCGGGCCAAGCTGGAGAAGGCCCGCCCCTTTACCGTCGGCCAGGCTGGCCGGATCGATGGGATGACGCCGGCTGCCCTCGGCATCCTCGCGGCTTATCTGCGCCGTGAAGCTCGGAAAACCTCCAAGGCCATTGCATAGGCGTTTCACGTGAAACAGCGCGGACCGAGCGGGGACAGGCCGCTATTGCGACGACCCGGAGCAGGTGCCGCCGTGCGCCAATCCGACTCGACACCGGCCCGACCGAAGATCGACAAGGCCAACGCCAACGATCAGTCGCTGGACGCAATCATCGCAGCCGACAAGGTCGCGGCACTCAAGCTCGCGCCCGTTTCACGTGAAACCGAAGCCCGGCTCGATCGCTACATCGCCCTGCTGCGCGAGTGGCAGGCCAAGACCAATCTGGTCGCGCCTTCGACCTTGCCGCATCTCTGGACGCGGCACATCGCCGATTCGCTTCAGCTGGTCGATCTCGCGCCGACCGCAAGACGCTGGGCCGACCTCGGCAGCGGCGGCGGCTTCCCCGGAGTCGTCCTGGCCTGCGCCATGGCGGGGACGCCGGGCGCGAGCGTCCACCTCGTCGAGCGAATCGCCAAGAAGGCGGCTTTCCTGCGCGAAGCGATTCGCGTCACCACATCTCCGGGAGTCGTACATCTCGCTGAGATCGGGGATAATGTGGATAGAATCACCGGCCCCGTCGATTGCGTCACCGCACGCGCACTGGCTCCGCTACATCAACTCATCGGCTTTGCGGAGCCGCTGATGCGCCAAGGCGCAAAGGCGCTGTTTCCGAAGGGTCAAGATGTAGAGGCTGAATTGACCGAAGCCGCTAAATATTGGAATATTCAACCTCAGCTCCATCAAAGCCGCACGGGTGACGGCTGGATCGTGGAGCTGACGTCCGTCGAACGACGCGGGTGAGGCGTTCAGGGGGAGTGGGGAATTGCGATGAGCGTGATTGACGAACCGCAGCAAGAACAGACGGCCCAGGAGACCAACGAGGTCCCGCATGGCCACCCGCGCATCCTGGCGCTGGCGAATCAGAAGGGCGGTGTGGGAAAGACAACCACAGCGATCAACCTCGGCACGGCGCTCGCGGCGATCGGCGAGCGCGTCCTGATCGTCGATCTCGATCCGCAGGGCAACGCCTCGACCGGCCTCGGCATCGATCGCCGCAACCGCTCCTGCTCGACCTACGACGTGCTGGTCGGCGAAGCCGCGTTGCGCGAGGCGGTGGTCTCGACCGCGGTGCCGCGGCTGCACATCGCGCCCTCGACCATGGACCTCTCCGGTCTCGAGCTCGAGCTCGGCACCACGCCCGGCCGCGCCTTCAAGCTGCGCGACGCCATCGGCGCACTCAACAACAACGTCTCGCCGGACGCCGACTACACCTATGTGCTGATCGACTGCCCGCCCTCGCTCAACCTGCTCACGGTGAACGCGATGGCGGCCTCCGACGCGATCCTGGTGCCGCTGCAATGCGAGTTCTTCGCGCTCGAGGGTCTGTCGCAATTGCTGCAGACGGTGGAGCAGGTGCGCTCGACGCTCAATCCGAACCTGTCGATCCACGGCATTGTGCTGACCATGTTCGACTCGCGCAACAACCTCTCGAACCAGGTCGTCGCCGACGTCCGCCAGTTCATGGGCGAGAAGGTCTACAAGACCATGATCCCGCGCAACGTGCGCATCTCCGAAGCGCCGTCCTACGGCAAGCCGGTGCTGGTCTACGATCTCAAATGCGTCGGCAGCGAAGCCTACCTGCGGCTCGCCACCGAAGTGATCCAGCGCGAGCGCGAACTGCGCACGGCGCATTGAGGCTGCCGTAGGGTGGGCAAAGGCGCCTTCGCCGTGCCCATCGTCTTCCGCAAACAATCGGTGGGCACGCCTCGCTTTGCCCACCCTACGACAATTCAGTTCTGGAGTGCTGCACCGTGAATCCAAGGGAGCTGGCGATGGCCGACGAAGCGCGTTCGCGACTGGGCCGAGGTCTTGCGAGTCTGATCGGTGACGTCGGCGGCGAGGCTCAGCATGTCGATCGTCCGCGCGCACAGCGCAAGGTGCCGATCGAATTCATCAAGCCCAACCCGCGCAACCCGCGCCGCACCTTTTCGGAGACCGAGCTCAAGGAGCTCTCCGACTCCATCAGGCAGCACGGCGTGATTCAGCCGATCGTGGTGCGTCCGCTGAAGGGCGCGCAGGATCGCTACGAGATCATCGCGGGCGAGCGGCGCTGGCGCGCCTCGCAGCTCGCCGGCCTGCATGACGTGCCGATCGTTCCGGTCGACATCAGCGACAGCGACGCGCTGGAGTTCGCGATCATCGAGAACGTGCAGCGCGAAGACCTCAACCCGATGGAAGAGGCCCAGGGCTATCACGCGCTCGCCAACGAGTTCAAACGCAGCCAGGAGGACATCGCGAAGGTCGTCGGCAAGAGCCGCAGCCACGTCGCCAACATGATGCGGCTGACGAAGCTGCCGGCCGAGGTGCAGGCCTTCATCGCGACCGGTGAATTGACGGCGGGCCACGCCCGCGCGCTGATCGGCGTGCCGGATCCGCTCGCCGCCGCCAAGCGCATCGTCGAGGAGGGGCTCAACGTTCGCCAGGCCGAGGCTCTGGCGCACGAGGAAGGCGTGCCCGAGCGCAAGCCGCAGAAGGCGCGCAGCACTGGGGGCAAGGAAAAGGACCCTGATACGATCGACCTCGAAAAGCGCGTCAGCGACGCGCTGGGTCTCAAGGTCACGGTCAATCATCGCGATCCCGGCGGCTCCGTGCAGATCAACTACCGCAACCTCGATCAGCTCGACGAGGTGATGAAGCGGCTCGCCAAGGGCGCGCTGTAACTCCGCTGTCCCGTGCCGCGGGCACTGATCTCCACCCGTCATCCTGAGGTGGCCGCTTCTTCAGCGGCCCTCGAAGGGCGACGGCCCGGCTGTAGCAGCGCGGCCTTTCATCCTTCGAGGCTCCTGGCACGATGCGTAGCATCGTGCCACTCGCGCCTCAGGATGACGGATTTGGCCCCTTGCTTTGTTGCGTTCGCAGTGACGCGGAGAGAGCTCAGCCCCGCCGCTTCGCGTTCGCCGCAATCGCCATCAGCGCGCGCTGGGCTATGGCTGCGGCGAGGGTGGACTGCTTGCGGGTGTCGAGCGCCGCGGTTGCGAGCTGCTCGATGATCGCGGCAAGCCGCGCCGGGCTGAAATTGCGCAGCGCGGTTTCGACCGCGGGCTTTCGCGAAAAATGCAGGCGCGGAAAGCCGCCATCGAGCACGGCGGATGCCGGCGTGCCGTCGGCGATCGCGAGCGCGGATTTGTGCAGCCACGCAGCCTGCCGCTGCGCGGCGGAGATGATCACGCCTGGATAGGTGCCGGCGATCATGGCCTTGGCGAATTCGGTCTCGACGATGTCGGGCCGTCCGGCAAAGGCGCCGTCGACGATCGGATCGAGCTTCAGCTCCGACGCATCGGCGACCACGGCCATGACGTCATCCAGCGTGACCTCGCCTTTGCCGTGGGCGTAGAGGGTCAGCTTGCGCAGCTCGTTGCGCGAGGCCTGGCGGTCACCGCCGAGGAATGACATCAGCGCCGCGCGGGCGTCCTGAGCGATGCGCAAATTCGCGATACGGAGCTCGTCCTCCATCAGCCTGGCCAGATCGCGCTCAGTGTCGGGATAGCAGCCGATCGCCACGGCCGTCTTGGCGCGCTCGCATGTCTTGCGCAGCGGCGATTCCGGGCGAAGTTCGCCGGCCTCGATCACGATGCGGCAATCCTTCACGTTCATCTCGGCCAGCGTCTCTATGCCGCTGGCGAAGCTGCGCGAGCCGGCGCGAACGCGGATGGCGCGGCGGCCGCCGAACAGCGGCACGGTCATGGCTTCGTCGACGAGGCGCGAGGGCTCGGCGGAGAGCTCGTCGCCGTCGAGCTTGACCAGCGAGAACGGATCGTTGGGATCGTCGACGCTGGACGCGATCAGCGCATCGGCGCGCTCGCGCACGAGGCCCGCATCGGGACCGTAGAGCAGGATGATCGGACGGCCGGCATCGGGCCGAGCGAGGAAGGCGTCGATCTCTTTTCCGCGCAGTGCGACCATGGTCCAGATCGTCATTCCGGCGCGCGCGCAGCGCGAACCCGGAATCCAGAGGTTTGGGATCGAGATTCCGGGTTCACGCTGCGCGTGCCCCGGAATGACGGGAACGACTTAAGTGCCTGCGGTGAAGAACGAGGCGAGCCGGGTGGAGATGTTCTCGGCGATCTCGTTGGCGGCACGATCCTCGGCATCGCGCACGGCGCGGGTGCGCGAGAAGCGCTGATAGGACCCCGGCATGTCATAGGACACGCGTGAGAATGTCGAGCCAGTCATGACAGACTTGCCGGTCGCGACGTCGATCAGATTGTACTGGGCGTCGATGCCGAGATTTTCGCTGGTCGGCAGTCCGGTCGCGGCGCTGACGATCAGCGAGGAGCGGCTGGTGGTGAAGCGGATATCCAGTCGATGCGTCGGCGGCATGCCCGTCGCCGTGCCGTAAAGCTTGAATGCCAGCGCGTTGCGGATTTCGACGCCGACGCGGGCCTCGCGCGAAGCATTGGGCTTGCTGATCGGGGGTAGCTCGACGCCCATCAGCCTTTCGCGCAGACCGGGGGTGCCGTCAGTGCGCTCGGCATACATCGGCTGGAAGCAGCCTGCCGTCAGCGCCGCTAATGCAGCGACTGCCAGCAAGCGGGCTGCGATACGGATCCTAGCCGACAACATTCACGATCCTCTTGGGAACGATGATCACCTTGCGGACGGGCTTGCCGTCCAGGGCCAGCTTTACCGCATCGAGGGCCAAAACGGCAGCCTCGATTTCCGGATTCTGGGCCGCTGTTGCAACTGTGACCTCACCCCGCTTCTTGCCGTTGACCTGGACCACCAGGGTCACGCTGTCTTCGACCAGCAAATCGCGTTCGATTTGGGGCCAATCGGCTTCCGAAACCAGCCCCTTCTGGCCCAGAACCCGCCAGCACTCCTCGGCCAGATGCGGCATCATCGGAGAGAACAGCTGCACCAGGATCTGGCTGGCCTCCCGGATCGCCCAGGCCAGATCCGGCGCCAGGTCGGCTGCGGGCTGGCCCGGGCGCTGCAGCACCTCCGAGAACGTGTTGGTGAATTCGCGGATATGGGCGAGGCAGACGTTGAAGTGCAGCCGCTCGATGCCGGTTGTGACCTTGTCCAGCGCGCCGTGGGCGGCCTTGCGCAAGGTGGTCGCGTCCGGGCCGAAGCTGGCCGGCCGGGCCGCCGGCGCACCGTTGCCGAGTTCGGCGGAATCGTTCACCAGCCGCCACAGCCGCTGCACGAAGCGCGAGGCGCCCTGGACGCGCTCGTCGCTCCAGATCACGTCGCGGTCGGGCGGGGAGTCCGAGAGCATGAACCAGCGGGCCACGTCGGCGCCGTAGGTCTCGATGATGTCGTCGGGGTCGACCGTGTTCTTCTTCGACTTGGACATCTTCTCGATCGGGCCGATCTGGATGTCCTCGCCGGTGGCGAGCAACGTTGCGCGGCGCCCGTTGCCGCCGACCTCGATCTTCACCTCGGCGGGCTGCACGTAGGTGCCGTCGGCCTTCTGGTAGGTCTCGTGCACCACCATGCCTTGCGTGAACATGCCGGCGAACGGCTCGTCCAGCGCAATGTGCCCGGTCGCCTTCATCGCGCGGGTGAAGAAGCGGCTGTAGAGCAGATGCAGGATCGCATGCTCGACGCCGCCGATATACTGGTCGACCGGCAGCATCCGGTTGGCGACCGCAGGCGTCGTCGGCGCGTTCTCGTTCCAGGGATCGGTGAAGCGCGCAAAGTACCAGGACGAATCCACGAAGGTGTCCATGGTGTCGGTTTCGCGCTGGGCCATGCCGCCGCATTTGGGGCAGGTGACGTGCTTCCAGGTCGGATGATGATCGAGCGCGTTGCCCGGTCTGTCGAAGGTCGCGTCGTCCGGCAGCACCACCGGCAGGTCGGCGTCCGGCACCGGCACCACATCGCATTTCGGACAGTGAATGACGGGAATCGGGCAGCCCCAATAGCGCTGGCGCGAAATGCCCCAGTCGCGCAGGCGGAAATTCACTTGCCGCTCGCCGATCGGCGCGTTGCCGCGCAGCTCCGTCTCGAGACGCTTCGCCACCTCTTCCTTGGCCTGCTCGATGCTCATGCCGTCGAGGAAGCGCGAATTGATCATGCGGCCGTCACCGTCATAGGCGGTGTCGGTGATGACGAACGACTTCGGGTCCTGGCCCTCCGGACACACCACAGGCGTGTTGCCGAGACTGTACTTGTTGACGAAGTCGAGGTCGCGCTGGTCGTGCGCGGGGCAGCCGAAGATGGCGCCGGTGCCGTATTCCATCAGTACGAAGTTCGCGACATAGACCGGCAGCTTCCAGCTGGGGTCGAACGGGTGCACCGCGCGGATTCCGGTGTCGAAACCCTGCTTTTCCGCGGTGTCGATGATCTCCTGCGCGGTACCCATCTTCTTGATCTCTGCGATGAACTCCGCAAGCTTAGGGTTCTTCGCAGCGGCGGCCTGCGCCAGCGGATGATCCGCCGAGATCGCCATGAATTTCGCGCCGAACAGCGTGTCCGGGCGCGTCGTGAAGATCTTCAGCTCGCTCTCGCCGGCCGGCGTCGTCGCCGGATCCAGTGCGAAGCGGACCAGCAGGCCTTCCGAGCGGCCGATCCAGTTGCGCTGCATCAGCCGCACCTTGTCGGGCCAGCGGTCCAGCCCGTCCAGCGCGCTCAAGAGCTCCTGCGAGTACTTCGTGATCTTGAAGACCCACTGATTCATTTCCCGCTGCTCGACGACCGCGCCCGAACGCCAGCCGCGGCCGTCGATCACCTGCTCGTTGGCGAGCACGGTCATGTCGACGGGGTCCCAGTTCACCTTGCGCTTCTCGCGCTCGGCGAGACCCTCGCGCAGGAAGTCCAGAAACATCTTCTGCTGGTGCTTGTAATAGCTGGGATCGCAGGTTGCGATCTCGCGGCTCCAGTCCAGCGACAGCCCGATCGAGCGGAGCTGTTTCTTCATCGCGGCGATGTTGTCGTAGGTCCAGGCCTTCGGGGCGACCTTGCGCTCGATCGCGGCGTTCTCGGCCGGCAGGCCGAAGGCATCCCAGCCCATTGGATGCAGCACGTTGAAGCCCTTGGCGCGCATGAAGCGGGCCAGCACGTCACCCAGGGTGTAATTCCGGACATGGCCGATATGGATGCGCCCGGAAGGGTAGGGGAACATCTCGAGCACATAGTATTTCGGCCGCGGATCGTCGTTCCTGGAGACGAAGATCGCCTGCTCGTCCCAGAGGCGTTGCCAGCGCGGTTCGGCGTCGCGGGCGTTATAGCGTTCGGAGGTCATGGAATCGTTGGGTTTTCGTGGGTTCGGCCGTCTCAAGACGGCGGACTAGGCCATAGAAGACCTCAGGGGGTCAATGGGTTGCCGCGTTCTGGAACTTCGACCGCGCCTCCGCATAACTACGAGGGCCCGCGTTGGGGTGTGATTAAGGGGTCGATGCCAATTTGCGGCCCGACAAGGCCGCATGACCGCGATGGATTCCAGCTTCGACGATCCCGATTACGACTATGCCGCGTCCATCGCCGGACGGGCGATGCGGAGCATGGCCGAACAGCGCATTGCGCCGACCCCGGCCAATTTCGCGGTCTGGTTCCAGTATTTCGCGGGCAGTCATGACGATCTGCGCAACGCGATCGATCTGCTGATCGACCACAATCGTCCCTTCGATGCGCGAACCAATCAGGATCTGTTCGAGACCTACGTCGCGCCCCAGGCGAGTGCCGCCGCGGTCGACACCTCCGAGCGGCTGCAGACGCTCATGGGGGCCGCGAAGGAATTTCTGGCGACCGCGATCGCCGACAATCATTCGCAGATGCAGGTCATCAGCCAAGTGGCCGACCAGGGCAGGGCCGGCGTCGATCCAAAGTTGCTGGTCGCCCAGCTCATGAACGAGCTCGCGCGGGCCGCCACAAGGGCGACGCGGCTGGAGGCAGGTTTTGCGGAAAAGACCCGCGAGCTCGACGTGATCCGCGATTCGCTGTCGCGGTCCGAGCAGCGCGCCCGGACCGACATGTTGACGGGGCTGGCGAACCGGCGGGCCCTCGACGAATTCCTGCGCAAGGCGCAGACGACCGCGGAATGGGGCGAGCCGCTCGGCGTGCTGATGCTCGATATCGACTACTTCAAGGCCTTCAACGACAATTTCGGCCATGGCGTCGGCGACCAGGTGCTGCGCCTGATGGCGAAGGTGCTGCGCGAGAAAGTTCGCGAGCAGGATCTGCCGGCCCGCTATGGCGGCGAGGAGCTGATCGCGGTGCTGCCGGACGCCGATCTCGGTACATGTGCCGAGATCGCCGAGCGCATCAGGCGCGCGATTGCCGAATGCACGATCACGCGCCGCTCGACCGGCGAGATCCTGCCGAATATCAGCGTGTCGATCGGCGTGGCGCAGTACCGGACCGGCGAGGCGATCACCGATCTCATCGAGCGTTGCGACCGCGCGCTCTATCTCGCCAAGAGCGGCGGTCGCAATCGCGTCGTGACGGAGGTCGAGCTTGAGCGGGCCGGGGCCGCGGGCTAGGCGCTGGCCACCATCATCATATCAGCCGCGCCGGTCTCGATCGCCTGCACGCCGTGCTCGACGACATTGTTGCGGCCCCGATGCTTGGCGGCATAGAGCGCGGCGTCGGCGGCTTCGATCAGGTCGCCGGGACGCAAGGACTCGTTCGGCTTTGTCGCGGCGACGCCGATCGAGACCGTGACGATCATATGCGCGGACGTGATGTGCGGCAGGCAGAGTCTCAGCACGGCCGCCCGCACCTGTTCGCCGATTTCGGCGGCGCGCATCACGTCGGTATTCGGCAGCAAGAGGCAGAATTCCTCGCCGCCATAACGTGCCGCAAAGCCCATCGTGTCGGCGGCGATGCCGGACAGCGACTCGCCGAGCCGGGTCAGACAGGAATCGCCTTCGAGATGGCCGTAAGTGTCGTTGAACAGCTTGAAATGGTCGACGTCGATCATCAGAAGCGCGAGGTCGCTGCCATATTGCTGCGCGCGCATCCATTCGAAATCGAGCCGGCTCTGGAAACCGCGGCGGTTGGCGAGCCCCGACAGCATGTCGATCGAGGCCATCACCGTCAGCCGGTCGTTGCTCGCAATCAGCTCGCGCTCGCGCTGGCTCAGCTGCGCAGCCATCGCGTTGAGGGCGCGGGCCAGCGGAACGAATTCGGCCGGCAGCCGATTGCGTGCCGCGCGGGCCGACAGGTCGCCCTCGCCGAGACGCTTGGCCATGTCGGCGAGCATCTCGATTGGCTTGATGACGAGTTTCTCGGCGGCAATCAGCGCGCCGAGCAGGACGAACACGACGACAAAAGCGAGCTGCAGATAGGCGGTGCGGATGTCGCGGTTGACCGCGGCTGACACCTTGTCTTCATCGATGCTGGCGATCAGGCGGGCATTGGTGCCGGCGATGCGGATATAGCTGACCGCGCGGCGGGAGCCGTCGGCGGCGAGGAACGACAGTGAACCCTCGTCCTGGTCGGACCGCAGCGCCTTGTCCGCGATTGCGGACATCAGCGGCATGTTGTCGAGGGGACGGCCAACCGCGCTGTGCTGATCGGCGGGAGCCGCCAGCACGGTGCCCGCGCTGTCGACCAGCACCGCGGTGATGCCGGCGCGGCCGCCCAGATTGCTCATGACCTTCGACATCCAGTCGAGATTGACGGTGGCGAGCACGACGGCATCGGGCACCCCGCTGAAGGCCGAGACCGGATAGACCGCCATCACGGTCGGCGAGAGCACCGGCCGCGACAGGATGAAATCGCTGAGAACGAAGCGGCCGGTTTGTTGTGCCTGCTGGAAGTAGGGCCGGTCACTGAGATCGAGCCCGACATACATGTTGTTGGTGGCGCATTGGATGCGTCCGTCCTGGCCGGCGATCAAAAGCGTGCGGATCCAGGGAAGGCTCGACGGCAGGCTTGCGCGCAGCACGTCGCAGCTCTTGCTGATGCCGCCGGCGGAGGCGCGGATGAAGGCTTCCGATTTCAGGATGGTCTCGACCGACGAGATCACCTCGCGCTGCGCATCGGCACTGTGCCTTGCCACCGTGGTGAACTCGGCCGCAGCCTGCGCGATCTGCCGCACACGCGTGTCTTCGAGCGAGCGGATGCGCTCGAGCATTAACGGCGCCACGAGAATGACCGCAAGCAACGCAAGCCGCGCCCGGATTCCCAGAACCTGCTTGAGTTTCGCGCGTTTGCGGTTGAGACTGACGCTTGCCATCTTCGTTACCCACCCCATGGGCCAAGGTAAAGCGAAGGGTTCAAAAACTGTTTCTTGAACTCGGTAAAATTGGACTTAACTCGGGCTACGATCCCGGCCAAGAGACGTCATGACAGAAGCCATCGCCGCGCCGGTAACCGGCCATTCACCAAACGCGCTCGCCGCGGTCGAAGCTGAAATCGCCCGCGCCTGCACGGACGCGCGGCGCGACCGCGCCTCCGTGACGCTGATCGCGGTGTCCAAAACTTTCGCCGCCGATGCAATTATCCCGGTCATCGCCGCCGGGCAGCGGGTATTTGGCGAGAATCGGGTGCAGGAGGCCAAAAGCAAGTGGCCGGCGTTAACGTCTGTTTACCCCGATATCGCGCTGCATCTGATCGGGCCGCTGCAATCCAACAAGGCGAAAGAGGCGGTCGCGCTGTTCGACGCGATCCATTCGGTCGATCGCCCGAGCATTTGCCAGGCATTAGCCAAGGAAATCGAATCCCAGAACAAGCACCCGCAGCTCTTCGTCCAGATCAATACCGGCGAGGAACCGCAGAAGGCCGGCGTCGCGCCCGGCGAGGCCGATGCTTTCCTCGCGAGCTGCCGCGACACCTATGGGCTCACGATCTCCGGACTGATGTGCATCCCGCCGGTCGACGAACCGCCGGCCGCGCATTTTGCCCTCACCGCCAAGATCGCCGCGCGCAACGGGTTGAAGAACCTCTCGATGGGCATGAGCGCCGATTTCGCCACCGCCATCATGCTGGGCGCCACCCATGTGCGCGTGGGTAGCGCGATCTTCGGGCACAGGTGATTGTCGTAAGCGAGGGCCGTGCCCCACCCGAGTTCTTGAGTTCGTCATTGCGAGCGTAGCGAAGCAATCCAGGATCTTTCCGCGGAGGTAGTCTGGATTGCTTCGTCGCAAGGGCTCCTCGCAATGACGGCGGAGCTGTCTACACAAACCCCACCGACACCTTGCCCAGCACGCCAAAATCTGCCGCGAAATGATCGCCGGCCTGGATCGGCAGCGGCGGATGGCACGTGCCTGTCGTCACCACCTCCCCCGCCCGCAACGTGAGGCCGAGCCCGCGCAGCTCGTTGGCAAGCCAGGCGAGCGCAACGCGGGGATCGCCGAGCACGTTCCTGCCGTGGCCGACATAGTGCTCGCCGCGCAGCATGATCTGCGGGCGTTCCGCGATGAGATCGATCGCGCGCCAGTCCGCCGACGTCGCCGCGCCCAGCACGAACAGATGCGCGCAGGCATTGTCGGCGATGAGCTGGGCCTCGCCGGCGCGGGCGAAATCGGCAAAGCGCGAATCGGGAATCTCGATCGCGGGATGCAACGTCTCGACGGCGGCGAGCACCTCGTCGACGGTGTACGGCGCCGCGCGCGGCGGCAGATCGCGCCCGATCCGAAAGGCGAATTCCGGCTCGCCGACGCGCATCTCGTTGCCCTTCATCGATGTAGTCCCGCCGTCAGCGATCACGGTGTCGCTCATGATGCGTCCGGCCATGGGGCCTGCGACATTGATGTGCTTCTGTCCGGCCTCGCTGGTAGCCGCGATCTTCCAGCCGAACAATTTCCCGCTTGATTGTCGTTCGAGCGCGGCCTGGATGGCGTAGCCCTCGGCGCGACTCTGCGGCCGCAGCCGGGCCTCCAGTGCGTCCAGCTTGGTGCCGTCGCGCCAGTGTTGAACCAGGATCTGCGAAGCGACGGCGATCTGATCCTTGTCGAGCATGCACCCTCACCCGATGATGATTCGTGTTCGCGGGCCCAAGCGCCGCAGCAATTGCAGCATCGCAGACTTCGTCATGGAGACGCAGCCCGCGGTCGGGCCGAAATTGTCGCGGGCCAGGTGCAGGAACACCGCACTGCCGCGGCCGGCGATGCGCGGTCTGGTGTTGTGGTCGATCTCGATGATGAAGTCATAGAGGTGGTCGGCCCGCTTGAGCCGGTCACCGCCCTGCCCCTCGCCGAGCCGGATGCCCTGATTGTAATGGCGGTCCCGTGGATCCTCGCACCAGGCGTCTGCGCCGGTGATCATCCGGGCCGGCAAGAACGTCTGGGGGCGGCTGTGCCGGTCGCCCCGCCACCACAGCCGCCTGGGACGGAAACTGCCCCTGGGGGTGCCGCCATCGCCCTCGCGCTTGTTGGCCAGAATGCCGCCCCGCCCCAACGCAACCGGGATGGTCAGCGTTCCAACCGTCAGCCAGCCCCGGCGCGGATTTCCGGCCGCAGCCTTAACGCGGATCGCAGACAGCGGCCCGGCGCGTCGATTCCTGGCGTAACCGACTGAAGCTGCTCTATTTTTCATGTGAACGTGCAATGTCGAATTCATTACAGGACATTCATCAAATCGCCCTGCTATTCTGAGTTAGAGTGCTTCCGGCTTGTGAATCGGTAACAGCCCACTACTTCAACACGAACAACAATAAAACGGCGACCCTAAACTTCCCTCGCGGCTGGGTGCGGCATGGATGCGCGCCGAGCCGGACCCTAAAAGGATGACCCCCTATGGCCAATGCCCGCAAGATCCTGATCGTGGATGACGATACCGATCTGCGCGATACGTTGGTGGAGCAATTATCGCTGCACGAAGAATTCGAAGCCTCCGCGGTCGACACCGGCGCCAAGGGCGCGAGCGCCGCAAAGGCGAATTCTCCCGATCTCGTCCTGATGGATGTCGGCCTGCCCGATACCGACGGCCGCGAAGTCGTCCGTTCCTTGCGCAAGGGAGGATTCAAGGCCCCGATCATCATGCTGACCGGGCACGACACCGATTCCGACACGATCCTGGGGCTGGAATCCGGCGCCAACGACTATGTCGCAAAGCCCTTCCGCTTCGCCGTTCTGCTGGCTCGCATCCGTGCCCAGCTCCGCCAGCACGAGGCCAGCGAGGACGCGGTGTTCTCGGTCGGCCCCTACTCCTTCCGTCCCGGCTCGAAGATGCTGACCGCGGCCAATGCGCGCAAGGTCCGCCTCACCGAGAAGGAAACGGCGATTCTCCGCTTCCTCTACCGGGCCGGCCAGATGCCGGTGTCGCGCGAGACCCTGCTCCAGGAGGTCTGGGGCTACAATTCCGGCGTCACCACCCACACGCTGGAAACCCACATCTATCGGCTTCGCCAGAAGATCGAGAAGGACGCCGCCAACCCCGAGATCCTGGTTACCGAAGCCGGTGGCTACAAGCTGGTGCCGTGATACGTTCCGGAAACGCGCGATTCGTCGTAAATTGGCGCGTTTCTCGAGCCACGGACCAGAATGTCAATCGACGACGACGTAGCGCTTCTCGAGCGTGTCCCGACACTGCGCCTGTTGGGAGACGCCTCGTTGCGCATGCTGGCGATCGGTTCCGAGCAGCGTGACTTCGTCCGCGGTGATGTCCTGTTCGATCTCGGTGACGCCGCCGATGCCGGCTTCGTGGTCCAGCGCGGCGCCTTCAGGGTCGAAGACGGCGCCGGCGCCGAAATGATCGCCGGTCCTGGCGCGCTGATCGGCGAGCTCGCACTGGTGGTGCCGATGAAGCGGCCATCGCGTGCGATCGCGCTGGAGCATTCCTCCGTCATCCGCGTCGCACGCAGCCTGTTCCAGCGCGTGCTGGAGAGCGACCCCGCCGCCGCCGTGCGCCTGCGCGACGAATTCGCGGTGCGCTCCAGCCAGATCGCCAGCGATATATTGATGGCCGGCGCGAAGCTGACGTCGTAACTGCTCCGCGCGTTCCGGAGAACGACGGGATCCCTAGACCTCCAGCGTCACCGTGACGGGCACGTGGTCCGATGGACGCTCCCAGCTCCGCGCGTCGCGCAGGATCCTGAAATCGCTGACCGCGTCCTTCAGCGCGCGCGAGACCCAGATGTGATCAAGCCTGCGGCCGCGATCGCCGACGGTCCAGTCGGCGGAACGATAGCTCCACCACGTATAGACCTTCTCCGACATCGGGATGCGCTCGCGCGCGACGTCGATCCATTCGCCGGCGGCGAGCGCCGCCTTCAGCTTCTCGGTTTCGACCGGTGTGTGCGAGACGACTTTCAGAAGCTGCTTGTGCGACCACACGTCGTTCTCGTGCGGGGCGACGTTGAGGTCACCGACCAGGATGTGGCGGTCCTCGCCGCGCGGATGCAGCGGCTCGCATGCCTTCATCTCGTCGAGGAAGCGAAGCTTGTGATCGAACTTCTCGTTCAGCGCGGGATCGGGGATGTCGCCGCCGGCGGGCACGTAGAAATTATGCAGCACCAAAGGCTTTGCGATGCCCGCCTTCTCGCCGAACGACACCGAGATATGGCGCGAATCCACCTTGTCGCAGAAGGTGCGGATGTCCTTGGACTCGAAGGGAATCTTCGAGACGATGGCGACACCGTGATAGCCCTTCTGCCCGTTCAGCGCGACGTGCTCATAGCCGAGCCGCTTGAAGCGCTTCAGCGGAAAGGCGTCGTCGATGCACTTGGTCTCCTGCAGGCACAGCACCTCCGGCCGCGCGCTCTTCAAGAATTTCGCGACCAGGTCGATGCGCAGCCGCACCGAATTGATGTTCCAGGTTGTCAGAGAAAGACGCATGGCGACGATCTAACAAACTCCATCCGTCATGGCCGGGCTTGACCCGGCCATCCACGTCTTTTTGTCGGACCCAAAAACGTGGATGCCCGGGACAAGCCCGGGCATGAGGTGATTGGAGCGGCCATGCAATCTCAACCCGGCGACGGGCCATAATTGGTGAAATCGATCTTGAACATGTTGGGGTCGAGCTTCTTGCTCGAATCCAGATTGTAGACGGCGATCGTGGTGTCGTAGCCCTGCGGGTCGGTGACGGTCCACTGCTTGAGCTGTCCGTCCTTGGCGCCGAACATCAGGAGCAGCCGGCTGGTGCCGACCAGCGCCTGCTTCTCCTCGATGGTGACGCTGACGAAGACGTCGTCGGCCGAGACGTTGACGACGTTCGTGTCCTTCATCAGGTCGATGCGGTCGGACAGCAGAAAACGCAGTGGCGTCTGCGACAGCGGATAGATGTCCTGGGTCGCGAGCTTGCGGTCGCGCACCACCAGCGAGGATCCGTCGGCGACGATGTCGATCGGGCTCGGCGCGTCATATTCGAAGCGCACCTTGCCGGGCTTCTGGATGTAGAAATCGCCCTGTGTCTTGCTGCCGTCGGGGCCGACCTGGACGAAATTACCAACCAATGTCTGAAGCGACGACAGATAGGCGCTGACCTTGGCCGCCTGCGCTTTCTGGTTGGCATCGAAGGTCTGGAAGATGCTGGTCGGCACGTTGCGCCGCGGATCCGGGATGACCGGATTCGGCGGCGTCTGCGTCGCGCCGGTCACAGCGGGCCCACCGGCCGGCCCGCCGTCGCTGCGGCCCTTCGGTGCAGGCTTCGGCACCGGGACGGTCTGCGCGAACGACGTCGCAGTCACCATCGCGGCGGTGACGAGAAGCACGCCGGCCACGCGCGCACTTCGCGCGGCGATGGTGGCGGCGAATCGAATGTCCGGATGTCTGATCAACACGTCGTCCTGTATGGCTGGGCGCCCTTTTAGCGTGATTTCTGGCAAAAGCAGATATCGATTCTGCGTGAAATGATGTTCAGAGGCCCTTCGCCTCACATATGGCTGTCTTCTTCCTCGACCAGAATCTCGCGCTTGCCGGCGTGGTTGGCTGGGCCGACGATGCCCTCCAGTTCCATGCGCTCCATCAGTGATGCGGCGCGATTATAGCCGATTTGCAGGCGGCGCTGGATATAGCTGGTCGAGGCCTTGCGATCGCGTTTGACGATGGCAACCGCCTGCTGGAATAAATCGCCGCCGCCATCCCCGCCCATGCCGGTCGCGTCGAACACGGCGCCGTCCTCGTCCTCGGCCGGCTCCTCGGCGGTAACGGCTTCGAGATATTCCGGCTGTCCCTGCGTCTTGAGATGACGCACCACCTTCTCGACCTCCTCGTCGGAGGCGAAAGGTCCGTGCACGCGGCTGATGCGGCCGCCGCCGGCCATGTAGAGCATGTCGCCCTGGCCGAGCAGCTGCTCGGCACCCATCTCACCCAAAATGGTGCGGCTGTCGATCTTGGAGGTGACCTGGAAGGCGATGCGAGTCGGGAAGTTCGCCTTGATGGTGCCGGTGATGACGTCGACCGACGGACGCTGCGTGGCCAGGATCACGTGCAGGCCGGCGGCGCGCGCCATCTGCGCGAGACGCTGCACCGCGCCTTCGATGTCCTTGCCGGCGACCATCATCAGGTCGGCCATTTCGTCGACGATGATGACGATGTAGGGCAGCGGGTCGAGCGAGAGCTTCTCTTCCTCGTAGATCGCCTTGCCGGTTTCCTTGTCGAAGCCGGTATGCACCGTGCGCGTCGGCTCCTCGCCCTTGGCCTTCAGTTCGAGCAGGCGCGTGTTGTAGCCGTCGATGTTGCGCACGCCGAGCTTGGCCATGTTCTTGTAGCGCTCTTCCATCTCGCGCACGGCCCATTTCAGCGCGACCACCGCCTTCTTCGGATCGGTCACGACGGGCGTGAGCAGATGGGGAATGCCGTCATAGACGGAGAGTTCGAGCATCTTCGGGTCGACCATGATCAGCCGGCACTGGTCCGGGCGCAGCCGGTAGACCAGGCTGAGGATCATGGTGTTGATCGCGACCGACTTGCCCGAGCCGGTGGTGCCGGCGATCAGCATGTGCGGCGTGCGGGCGAGATCGATGATGACGGGATCGCCGCCGATGGTCTTGCCGAGGCACAGCGGCAGCTTTGCCACCGTGTCGGTCGCCTCCTTCGCCACCAGCAATTCGCGCAAATAGACCTTCTCGCGATGCGCGTTCGGCAGCTCGATGCCGATCGCGTTGCGGCCGGGCACGACCGCGACGCGCGCCGACAGCGCGCTCATCGAGCGGGCGATGTCGTCGGCAAGCCCGATCACGCGCGAGGACTTGATGCCGGGTGCCGGCTCCAATTCGTAGAGCGTAACGACGGGACCCGGATTGGCCTTCACGATCTCGCCGCGCACACCGAAATCCTGCAGCACGCCTTCGAGCGAACGGGAGTTGGTCTCCAGCTCGGCCTTGCTGAGCGGCTGGCGATCGCCCGCTTTCGGGGCGGCCAGCATCGAGACGGAGGGAAGGTCGAACTTGTCGGAGGACTTCCTGGCCGCGGCCTTCGGTGCAGCCTTCTTGCGCGGGGCGCGCGCGGCCGGCTGCTCCTCTTCCTCCTCCTCGTCTTCCTCTTCTTCGTGCTCGTCCTCGTGGTCCACGTCTTCGGATTGCGGCGAGATCGAGGGCGCGGCGCGGCCGCCGCCCAGATTCGGCTCCTGGCGGCTGAATGCAGCGGCCTTGGCTTTCGGTCCGCTCGAGACCAGCGAGCGGTAGGCGGCGCCAAGCAGCCAGATCAGCCGCGCCTTGGTGCTCATCAGCGCGTGGAACAGCCAGCCCAGCGACACCGAGCCGCGGTCGCTCTCCTCGTCTTCGTCGAGCGGCTTGTCGTCATCCTCGATCTCCGCGAGCTCGTCGTCCTGCTCGCGGGCGCCAAGGCCGCAGGCGATCAGGAAGGTCGCGGTCATCGCGGCGAACAGGATCGTGCCCAGCACGATGCGATAGATCGTGCCGGCCGGTCCGAAGATCACTGCCGGCGCACGCACCAGCGCGTCGCCGACCACGCCGCCGAGGCCGGTCGGCAGCGGCCATGCGCCGCCATGCGGCCAGCAGCTGACGAAGCCCGCCGCGATCACCGTGCAGAGAATCCAGGAGCCGAGCCGCAGTGCTTCGCGGTCGAACGGGCGATGGGTCATCATGCGCCAGCCCCAGACCGCAACCGTCAGGACCAGCATGATCGCGCCGAGCCCGAGGATCTGCATCGCAAGGTCTGCACCGATCGCGCCGGCATAGCCGAGAATGTTGCGGATCGGCCGCGAGGTGGCGTGGCTGAGACTGGGATCCTGCACCGACCACGTCATCAGCGCGGCCGAGGCGACGCCCGCAAGCGCGATCAGGCCGAGGCCGGTGAGCTCGCGCATGCGCCGCGCCAGACCCTCGCGGATCGATGGCGGCAGATGGCCGACCAGCGGAATGACACGTTCGATTGCCGACATGCTCATGGGCCCCGCCTAACCCAGAGTCTCGACCAGGCGGTGCAGCGCCTGCGCCGTGGTCTCTCCATCCTGCACCAGTGCGAGGCGAATGTAGCCTGCACCGGGATTGAAGCCATCGGGCTGGAGCCGGGCCAGATAACTGCCGGGCACCACGCGCACGCCTGCTTCCTTGAAAAGTCTCAGCGTCACCGACACGTCGTCGCCGAGGGCGGACGTGTTGAGCCAGACGCAGAAGCCGGCATCGGGCCGGCGATAGCCGTAGCGATTGCCGATGATCTGGTCGGCGAGATCGAACTTGATGCGGTAGAGCCTGCGGTTCTCCTCGACATGCGCTTCGTCGCCATAGGCAACGGTCGCGACATGCTGGAGCGGCACCGGCACCTGGGGCGCCGCAACGTTGCGCAGCTCCAGGAACATGCCGATGAACTTCTTGTCGCCGGCGGCGAAGCCGACGCGCATGCCCGGCAGGTTGGAGCGCTTCGACAGCGACTGGAACGCAACCACGCGGGTGAAGTCGGGGCCGGCGCATTCCAGAACGCTGCCAGGAGCCTCGCGGGTGTAGATCTCGGAATAGCACTCGTCGCTGAGGATCACGAAGCCGTAGCGGTCGGCGAGTTGCTTCAATCGTTTGAAATAATCGGGCGGGGCGACCGAGCCCTGCGGATTGGCCGGCGAAGCCAGATAGAACGCCACCGTACGCGCCAAAATCGCCTCGTCGATGGCATCGAGATCGGGCAGGAAGCCGTTCTCGACCGTGGTCGGCAGATAGACCGGCTCGCATGCCGCGGCGCGGGTGCCGGCGCCATAGACCGGATAAAACGGGTTCGGCATCAGGATCACAGGCTTGCCGGGACGCGGCCCGACATAGCGCGCCGCGGTGATCGCCGCGAAGAAAAGCCCTTCGCGGCTGCCATTGAGGACGAGAATCTCGCTCTCGGGATCGAGCGGCCGCGGCAGCTTGAACCGCGACGACAGCCAGGCGCCGGCGGCTTTGCGGAACGGCTCGATGCCCTTGCCGAGCGGGTAGCGGCCGAAATCGGCGATGTGCTTCGCCAGTACCGGGCCGACGAAGTCGGGCACGGGATGCTGGGGCTCGCCGACTGCAAGCGTGATCAAGGGCTTACCTGGCTGATGCGGCGCCAGCAGCTCGTTCAGCCGGATGAAGGGCGAGCGGTCGGTGTCCGGGCTTCCACCGGCCTGCGGCGCACGGGATGAAGCGGTCATAGCCATTCTGGGCGCCAGCACTCTTGGAACAGCCGGTCGCGCGAAGGCACCGGCGGGAAGCGGTTCAGTTCACCATAGATAGGGCGAGGTTAAGACGCGATTAACCATCGGCCGCCGCCCGCGTCCAGAGCGGGAATATCGAGGCCGGATCACAAACAGGATGCGGGCTACAGGGCCCGGCTGGTTCCTCCACCTCTCCCGCTTGCCTGCGGGAACACTCGCGCAATGGCACTGCGCCGGCATCATCGGATCGCCTTCGGCAACCCCTTTCTTCAGGCCCCGATCAAAAGAAAAAGGGGCTCCAGCTTGCGCTGGAGCCCCTCAACGGTCAGGGCATTGCCGGGTATGTGCCCGAACCGGAGTTGTGGACGTGGTCTGCGGGGAGACCCCGTCCCGGGAGGAGACTTACATGTTGTAGGCGCGCTCGGTGTGCTCGGTGATGTCGAGGCCTTCACGCTCGCTCTCGACATTGGCGCGGAGGCCAACGATCACGTCGACGACCTTGTAGAGGATCGCCGAACCGACGCCCGACCACGCCAGCGTGGTGCAGACGGCCTTGATCTGGGCGAGGATCTGCGTGGCGAAGTCGTAATCGGCAACCTTCGGCGGGATGGCCGTGTAGTCGACGATGCCGGCGCCGCCGAGAGCGGGGTTGACCAGGATGCCGGTGCCGATGGCGCCGACGATGCCGCCGATGCAGTGCACGCCGAACACGTCGAGCGAGTCATCGTAGCCGATCGCGTTCTTCACGACGGTGCAGAAGAACAGGCAGACCACGCCGACCACGAGGCCGAGGACGATCGCGCCCATCACGCCGGAGAAGCCGGCTGCAGGTGTGACGGCCACGAGACCCGCGACAGCACCGGAGATGACGCCGAGCACGGAGGGATGACCCTTGATGATCCACTCCGCGAACATCCACGACAGCGCGGCGGCCGCGGTGGCGACGAAGGAGTTGGTCATGGCGAGGGCAGCGCCGCCGCTGGCTTCCAGGTTGGAGCCGGCGTTGAAGCCGAACCAACCGACCCAGAGCAGCGAGGCGCCGATCATCGACATGGTCAGCGAGTGCGGAGCCATCAGCTCCTTGCCGTAGCCGACGCGCTTGCCGATCAGGAGAGCGCCGACGAGACCTGCGATGCCGGCGTTGATGTGCACCACGGTGCCGCCCGCGAAGTCGATCGCGCCCATCTTGAAGATCCAGCCGGCGTCGGCATTGACCTCGTCGAGCTTGGCCTGCGCCGCGGTCTTCGCCGCCGCATCACCCGCCGCAGCGAGAGCCTTGGCCGCGTCCTGGATCAGGTCCGGACCGGGCCAGTACCAGACCATATGTGCGATCGGGAAGTAGATCAGCGTCACCCAGAGCGGGACGAACAGAGCGAGCGCCGAGAACTTCATGCGTTCAGCGAAGGCGCCGACGATGAGGGCGGGCGTGATCGCCGCGAAGGTCATCTGGAAGCACATGTAGATGAGCTCCGAGATGTTGGCGTCGACCGAGAAGGTCGCGGCCTTCGAGTCGGTGGTGACGCCCATCATGAAGGCCTTGGAGAAGCCGCCGATGAAGTCGGAGCCGCCGGTGAAGGTGAGGCTGTAGCCATACACGGCATAGATCACGGTGACGACGCAGACGGTGTAGAACACCTGCATCAGGACGGAGAGCATGTTCTTGGAACGGACGAGACCGCCGTAGAACAGCGCGAGGCCGGGGATCGTCATCAACAGCACCAGCACTGTCGATGTCAGCATCCAGGCGTTGTCTCCCTTGTTGACCGTTGGCTCGGCGTAGGCTGCGGTCGCAGCGAACAGGCCGACTGCGAGAGCCGCCAATCCCGCGCCATAGGGACGCTTGAACGTCATATTATTTACTCCTGATTGGATAAGGTTGAGCGCGAAATCAGAGGGCCGCGGCATCGGCCTCGCCGGTGCGGATGCGCACCGCGTGGTCGAGGTTGATGACGAAGATCTTGCCGTCGCCGATCTGTCCGGTTTTCGCCGCGGACGTGATGGCGTCGATGGTCTTGTCGACCTGGTCGGAGGCGACAGCGACCTCGATCTTGATCTTGGGCAGGAAGCTCACGGCATATTCGGCGCCGCGATAGATTTCCGTATGACCCTTCTGGCGGCCATACCCCTTGACTTCCGTCACCGTGAGACCGTGAACGCCGATGGCGGTCAGGGCGTCACGGACTTCTTCCAGCTTGAATGGCTTGATAATCGCCATAACAATTTTCATGGGTCCTATCCCCGCTTGGGCCCGGTCCGGACGTGGCCGGGCGTTTCTCGACTGGTTCGCCACGAGGGAGAAAATTCACTACGCGGGCACAGCCGGACCCCTAGAATCAAATGCCGTGCCAGATCGGACGTGTTGCCTAACGGACTATGAAAACGGGTGTTTTCGCGTTTGACGGGTATTTCGGTGCGGTGCGCTATTACGTCGCGCTTAAAACGTGGTCATGTCTGCTCAAATCCAGTGCAGAACAGACTGCCGACACAATGTTGCTCACGCGTCGGGCAGCAAGAAGGTAATTTCGTAGTGCAGTCGCCTATTGCAGGGCTTCACCGTGCTGCGAAATATCCAGCCCCTCGAGCTCCTGCTCACGGGATACGCGCAAGGGCACGAACAGGCCGACCAGCTTGAGCAGGATGAAGCTCATGCCCCCCGACCAGACGAAAGTGACGGCGACCCCGTAGAACTGAATCAGGACCTGTTGAGGATGGCCCTCCAGAAGGCCCGCGGTGCCGCCGATGGCGCTGGTCGCGAACACGCCGCCGAGCAGGGTGCCGGTCAGCCCGCCGATGCCATGGACGCCGAACACGTCGAGCGAATCGTCATAGTTGAAGCGGTGCTTCAGCCAGGTGCAGGCCCAGTAGCAGACCGCCCCGGCGACGATACCGATGACGATGCCGTGCCAGGGCGCGACGAAGCCCGAGGCCGGCGTGATGGTGCCGAGGCCGGCCACCGCGCCGGAGATCATGCCGAGCACGGAAGGCTTGCGCCGCGTCGACCATTCGATCGCAGCCCATGTCAGCGCGCCGGCGCAGGCGGCAAGATGGGTCGCGATGATCGCCATCACCGCGCGTGAATTCGCTGAAAGAGCCGAGCCGCCATTGAAGCCGAACCAGCCGACCCACAGCAGGCCGGTGCCCATCACCGCGAGCGACAGATCGAACGGCGAGAGATTGTCGGTGCCGTAGCCGTGACGACGCCCCATCACCTTGGCCGCAACGAGGCCTCCGGTGCCGGCCGACAGGTGCACCACGAGGCCGCCGGCGAAATCCAGCACGCCCATGCTGGCAAGGAAGCCGCCGCCCCACACCCAATGCGCCAGCGGGATGTAGACGAAGATGAACCAGGCGATGGAGAACAGGAGATAGGCGGAGAACCGCATGCGGTCGGCGACCGAGCCCGCGACCAGGGCGACCGTGATGATCGCAAACGTCATCTGGTACAGCATGAACAGCGATTCCGGGATGGTCTTCGCCGCAGGGTTGACGCTGTCCATGGTCATGCCGGCGAGAAACCAGCGGTCGAGCGTGCCGATCCACGGCCCGTCTCCGACGAAGCAGAGCGAATAGCCGAACGCCACCCAGAGAATGGAGATCAGCGTCACCGCGGAGAGGCTCTGCGCCATGGTGGCGAGCACGTTCTTCTTGCGCACCATGCCGGAATAGAACAGCGCGAGCCCCGGGATCGTCATCATCAGCACCAGCGCGGTGGCGACGATCATCCAGGCCGTGTCGGCGGTGTTGATCCCGGAGGGCGCGGCGTGCGCCGGCAAGGCCACCACGGACACAAGCCCGATCGGCGCAGCCATGCACGCTGCGCGGCGCAACAATCCCGCCATGTCGTTTCCCCCCGGCATCAATTGGCGTCGCACGCTGTGGCGTCGTTGCCCGGTGCGATCGAAGATTTATCAGAGCGCTTTCGAGCGAAGTGGATACCGGTTCGCGTCGAGAAAACGTGTCAAACCGAAGCCTAGAGCGCGTCGCTGTCGGTCTCGCCGGTGCGGATGCGCAGCGCATGGTCGATCGGCGTGACGAAGATCTTGCCGTCGCCGATCTGCCCGGTGCGGGCGGTCGCGGTGATCACGCTGACCGCCTTGTCGGCAACGTCGGAAGCGACCGCGATCTCGATGCGCAGCTTGGGCAGGAAGTTCACGACATATTCGGCGCCGCGATAGATCTCGGTGTGGCCCTTCTGCCGGCCGTAACCCTTCACCTCGGTCACGGTCATGCCGTGGACGCCGATCGCGGTCAGGGCCTGCCGGACCTCATCGAGCTTGAAGGGTTTGATGATCGCGACGACGAGTTTCATGGTCAGGCCTATTCCCCGGGATGCGCCGCGCCGCATGTCCCCGGCGCAGCGTCAATCTGGCATCTTTCCGGGCAAATGGCATAAAAAAGTTGCAGACTGAAGCGGAAAAACGTCTGGCCATGTCAACGGCCGCCTCTGTACAGGGCAACCGTTCATCATTCACAATGCATTTTTGGCATGGATGCGGTGAACCCGCGGCGGTCGGGCGGTACAAAAGAGTTTTGGGGGACGCTTCATGGCGAGTTGGTTTTACGCATCCGAGGGCAAGCAGCAGGGGCCTTTTCCGGAGGGACAATTCCGCGATCTCATCGCCCAGGGCATCGTCCGCCCGGATACGCTGGTATGGACCGAGGGCATGGCGGGCTGGCAGAAGGCTGCCGAAGTCCCCGGCCTGATCGGCGGCGGCGCCCCGCCGATGATGCCGGCCGGCGGTCCACCGATGATGGGTTCCGGCGGCTATGCCGGCGCAGGCAGCGGCGGCTCTCTGGCGGTCGATTTCGGCATCCTGGAATTCACCTGGCGCAGCATCGTCCTGCTGATCGGAATGATCTTCATCATCCCGGCGCCGTGGGTTTTCGTCTGGTACACGAAATGGATCGTGTCCTGCGTGAAGGTCCCGGGCCGGCCCAATCTCAGCTTCATCGGCGACGCGATGACGCTGGTGCCCTGGTATTTCGGCTTCATCGTTCTGGCGATCGCCCTCGGCTTCATCGGCAGCGATATATTGAGCAACCTGCTGTTCGTCGCGCAGATCGTTCTCTACTGGCTCCTGATCAAATGGATGATCGCGAACCTCGCCTCCAACGGGCAGCCGCTCGGCTTGAGCTTCACCGGCACGATCTGGGCCTATATCGGCTGGAATCTGCTGTTTGCGATCTCCATCATCACCATCATCGGGTGGGCCTGGGTCGCCGCGGCCCAGATGCGCTGGTTCTGCCGCAGCGTCGAGGGCACGCGGCGTGAGGTCGTGTTCAAGGGGAGCGGTCTCGACATCCTCTGGCGCGGCATCGTCGCTGCGATCCTGTGCAGCCTGATCATCCCGATTCCGTGGGTCTATCGCTGGATCATGAACTGGTTCGCCTCGCAGACCGAGCTCGTTCCGCGCGGTTCGTTCGGAGCATGACCCGGACAGCCACCGGCGCGATCCATCGCGCCCCGTGGCGCTATGCCTTCCGCTCGCGCACGGAGCCTTCCTGCGCGACGGAGGCGACCAGCGTGCCGTCGGGCTTGAAGATCGAGCCGCGGGTCAGGCCGCGGCCGCCTTGTGCGCTCGGCGAATCCTGCGCGTAGAGCAGCCATTCGTCGGCGCGGAAGGGGCGGTGAAACCACATCGCGTGGTCGAGGCTCGCCGGCATCATGCGCTTGTCGAACAGCGTGCGGCCATAGCGCGCCATGATCGCATCGAGCAGCGAGAAATCCGAGGCATAGGCGAGCGCGCACATATGCAGCGCCGGATCGTCGGCCAGCTTCGCCGCGGTCTTGATCCAGACGTGAATGCGGCCGTCGTCGATCTTCTGGCCGAAATAGCGGCCGAGCTCGACCGGGCGCAGCTCGATCGGGCGGTCGGATTCATAGTAGCGGCGGATGAACTCCGGCATCTCCTTGAACATCGGCTGCTTCGCGACCTCCTCCGCCGTGAGCTTCTCCGGCGGCGGCACGTCGGGCATCTTGTCCTGATGGTCGAACGCGCTCTCCTCCTCGGCGTGAAACGACACCATGATCGAGAAGATCGCGTTGCCGTGCTGGATCGCGGTGACGCGGCGGGTCGAATAGCTCTTGCCGTCGCGCAGGCGCTCGACCTGGTAGATGATCGGGATCTGCGGATCGCCCGGCAGGATGAAATAGCAATGCAGCGAATGCGGCAGCCGGCCCTCGACGGTGCGGCACGCGGCAACCATCGCCTGCCCGATCACCTGGCCGCCGAACACCCGCTGCCAGCTCGTCTTCGGGCTGTTGCCACGGAACAGATTCACCTCGAGCTGCTCGAGGTCGAGGATCGAAATGAGGTCGATCAGGCTTTTGGACATGATGATGCTTTCGAAGATCTCGTCATTCCGGGGCATCGCGATAGCGATGAACTATAGTGCGCAATTGCGCACCTGAGAATCCCGAGCTGACAACCTCTGGATTCCGGGTTCGCGCTTGACGCGCGCCCCGGAATGACACATCGGGCCCTTCGGCCCTTGTTTCACCGCACTGTTTCGCCCAGCTCAAGTCTGCTAGCAAGACCGAGAATTGACCGGGAAACTTGGTATGTCGGTACAGGGTAGTATTGTCATCGGTGGCGGCGCGTTTGCAGGGCTTGCGCTGGCCCTGGCGCTGCGCCAGGGGCTCGGGCCCGAGATCCCCGTCATCGTCGCCGATCCCGCGCTCGGCACGCGGCCGAGCCGCGACCCCCGCGCCACCGCGATCGTGGCCGCCTGCCGCCGCCTGTTCGAGACGATCGGCGCCTGGGACGCCGTCAGGAGCGAGGCGCAGCCCATCCTCGACATGGTCGTCACGGATTCGAAGCTGGAGGACGCCACGCGTCCGGTGTTCCTCAACTTTGCCGGCGATGTCGCGCCGGGTGAGCCCTTCGCGCATATGGTCGAGAACCGCCGCCTGATCGATGCGCTGGTGGTGCGTGCGGAGGCCGAGGGCATCGATCTGCGTGCGACCACCGTGGCGTCCTACGACGCGCGTTCCGACGGCATCGACGTGACGCTTGGCGACGGCAGCGTCATCGCGGCGAGCCTGCTGGTCGCCGCCGATGGCGCGAGGTCGAAGCTGCGCGAGCGCGCCGGCATCGCCACGCATGGCTGGGAGTACGACCAGTCCGGCATCGTCGTCACCGTCGGCCATGAGCGCGATCATGAGGGCCGCGCCGAAGAGCATTTCCTGCCCGCAGGTCCCTTCGCGATCCTGCCGTTGTCGGGCAAACGCTCGTCGCTGGTGTGGACCGAGCGCCGAGCTGAGGCCGCGCGCATCATCGCGCTCAGTGACGAGGAATTTCACAGTGAGCTCGAGCGGCGCTTCGGCCTGCATCTCGGCGAGGTGAAGGCACTCGACAAGCCGCGCGCGTTTCCGCTGTCTTATTTCGTTGCGCGTTCCTTCATCGCCGAGCGGCTGGCGCTGGTCGGCGATGCCGCCCACGTCATCCACCCGATCGCTGGGCAGGGCCTCAACATGGGCCTGAAGGATGTCGCCGCGCTGGCGGAAGTGGTCGTCGATGCCGCACGGCTCGGCATGGATATCGGCGGTGCCGACGTGCTCGAACGCTACCAGCGCTGGCGCCGCTTCGACACCATGGCGATGGGCGTTGCCACCAACTCGCTGAACTTCCTGTTCTCCAACCAGTCGACGCTGCTGCGCACGGTGCGCGACATCGGCCTCGGCCTCGTCGACCGCGCCCCGCCGCTGAAGAACCTCTTCATCCGCCAGGCCGCGGGCCTCACCGGCGAGGTGCCGCGGCTGTTGAAGGGCGAGGCGTTGTAGGGGCGAATAGCGATTGGCGAGTAGGTCCATTCGCTATTCGCTACTCCCTATTCGCTCACATTCAATCGATCTTGCGCGCCTCTTCCGGCAGCATGATCGGGATGCCGTCGCGGATCGGATAGGCGAGCTTGGCGCTGCGCGAGATCAGTTCCTGCTTTGCGGCATCGAACTCGAGGGGGCCCTTGGTCAGCGGGCAGACCAGAATCTCCAGCAATTTGGGATCGACGCTGGCTTCGGCACGTTCGGTGGGCGCGTTCATGGGATTCTCCGGCACTCGGCTGCCTCTAAAGCACGATCCGGAAAAGTGCGCAGCGGTTTTCCGAAAAGACCATGCTTAAGCAACAACCTGAAGCGCGATGACGATTCATCCTCATCGCGTCGCGCTTTAGCATAGAAATTCGCGCCCGCCCATCGCAGGCCTAAGCCGAGACCATCGCCAGGAGCTCGTCGAGCAGGGCCTGAAGCCGCGCGGCCGGCACCGGCGGGCCTGACAGGGCGAAACCGAGAAATGTCCAGTACAGGATCTGCGCGCGGGCCTGCGCCGTCGCCGGGGTGAGCCCACGCTTGTCCAGCAGCTCTTCGATGTAGTCGAGCCTGCGGCGGTCGATTGCGCGCACCGCCCCTTGCGCCGCCGCATCGAACGCCGCCCAGTTGCGCACCGCGCGCTCGAGGTCGAGCCGCGCGCCAAACGATCTCCGCAGCAGCATCCTGAGCGGCTCGTCGCTGGCGGCCTCGACCTCGGCGATGATTTGCTCGGCCGCGATGTCGCGCCAGCGCTTCAGCACGGCGGCGTGAAACGCGGCCAGGTCGGCGAAATGCCAATAGAAGCTGCCGCGCGAGACGCCCATGGCCTTGGCCAGCGGATCGGCTTTCAGTGCCGTGAAGCCGCTTTTGGCGAGCACCTTCAGGCCCTCTTTGGTCCAGTCGTCGGCGGAAAGCTGTTCGGTCATGCCGGGCTCCAGATGGCGGCCATACACTAATGTATTGACAGCCTCCAGCAAGCAGGTGCATATATCCATACAGTACTGTACGGATGGAGCATGCCCCATGCGCGACCTTCTCCTGCAATGTTCCGGCCTCGCCGCGATCGTGCTGGCGCTCATCCACGGCGTGCTCGGCGAGACCAGGGTCTTCGCCCGCGCCAGCATCGAGCCGGCGCGCCTGCGCACGCTGATCCGACTGGTATGGCAGGCCGGCACGGTGGCGTGGGTCGGCGGCGGCGTGCTGCTGCTGGTTGCGCCCCGGCTGGAGTCGAGCCTTGCCCGGCACTGGATCGTTGCCACGCTCGCAATCGTGTTCGGCGCTGCGGCCCTCGCCAACGCCTTCGCCATGCGCGGCCGCCATTTCGGCTGGGTCGGCATGGGCGCAGTGGTCGCGCTCGCGGTCGCCGGCTACTAAAGCGCGATGCGATGAGGATGAATCGTCATCGCGCTTTAGGCTGTTGTTTTAAGCATGATCTTTTCGAAAAACCGCTGCGCACTTTTCCGGATCATGCTTTCGCGCTGCGCATCCGGCCTGCGAGGGGTAAGGCGGCAGCGGCGGGGCGAATCCGGGTTGTGCACCGGGCGCGCTCACGTTTTCGCTCATGTTAGAACTTATCTAAAGCGAACCAGGCCCGTACCCGATTGACTTCATCACCTCCTTTGCTTCCTTCGGTGCGCCCCGCGGCACTGCGGTGCGCACACGAGAGGAGGAGACGTTCGTGAAGGTCATTCGTGTTGTTGCCATTGCACTGACGCTCGGGATTGGCATGGGATCGGCGGCAATGGCCGACGGCTTCAAGAACTGCACCAAGCTCGACAAGGCGTCGTGGAAGCCGGCCAGCGAAGCCGAAGCCAAGGCCAAGGCGGCGGGCTACGAGGTGCGTCGCTCCAAGGTCGAGGGCTCGTGCTACGAGGTCTACGGCGTCAAGGAAGGCAAGCTCTACGAGTTGTTCTACAGCCCCGAGGATCTCAGCCTGAAGCACACGATCGCCAAGTAGGCTGCGCACCTGAGCCCCGAAGCGAATTGGGTTTGATGAAAGCAGTGCCGGAGGAGCGCGGGGTGTCCGACAGGACGCCCGCGAATCGACACGTCTCGCGGACGGTCGCGGTCTGGGACCTCCCGTTGCGCCTCTGGCACTGGGTTCTCGCGATTTCGGTTGCGATCGCGTGGTTCACGCCGACCGTGCATGACGGCGTTCACCGCATCGTCGGCTATGCGGTCATCGGCCTGCTCGCCTTCCGCCTGCTCTGGGGCTTCATGGGAAGCCGCTATTCGCGCTTCCGGATGCTCGGCGTCAGGCTGCGCGCCGCGCCGAACTATCTGTGGAATCTGCGGCGCGGCATGACCGGCCGCTATATCGGGCTCAATCCCGCCGGCAGCTTGATGCTGGTTGCGCTGCTGGCCTCGCTCGCCGTCTCGACGATCACGGGCGCGATGTCGGTCACCGTCACCTTCTTCGGCGTGTGGTGGGTCGAAGACACCCACCATTATTCATCGGACGCGGTCATCGTTCTGGTCGTGCTGCACGTGTTGGGCGTGCTGGTGATGGGGATTCTCCAGCGCGAGAACCTGGTCCGCGCGATGTTCACCGGGCGCAAGCGCATCCGGCACCATTCATAAAAATTTCGAAGGCCACATTCCCTCCTCGTCATGGCCGGGCTTGTCCCGGCCATCCACGTTCTTCTGTGTGGCAAAGACGTGGATGCCCGGGTCAAGCCCGGGCATGACGGAGCTTGTAGTGCCTACAGTCTCACTGCAGCGGCGGATCGCCGCTGGTGCGCCTCTTGGCGAGATCCATCTCGGTGACTGCGATCAGGATCTCGGCGCGGGTCTTCAGGTCGGGCGCTTCGAGCATCGCCTGCTTCTCCGCCGGGCCGTAGGGCGACATCATCGCCAGCGCGTTGACGAGCGCCTCGTTGGGCGCGCTCTCGACGCCCTCCCAGTCGACCTTGAGATTGTTGGCCTTCAGGAAGTCGGCCAGCACCGTCAGCAGCGCCTCGCGATCGACCTCCTCCTCGCCCATGCGCGCGGTGAAGTCGTCGACGAAAGCGAAGAAGTCCACCTTGCACTGCCGGTAGGCGGTCAGCACTTCGAGCTCCTCGACAACCTTGAAGCGCGCGACGCCGGTGAGTTCGAGGATGTAGCGGCCGTCGCCGGATTCGGCGAGCTGGGTGATCCGGCCGACGCAGCCGACGCGGAACAGCGCCGGCTTGTCGGAATTCTTCGGCGAATGCGCCACGTCAGGCTGGATCATGCCGATCAGGCGATGCCCGTCACGGAAGGAATCGTCGACCATCGCGAGGTAGCGCGGCTCGAAGATGTTGAGCGGCATCTGGCCGCGGGGCAGCAGCAGCGCGCCCGGCAGCGGAAACACCGGAATGATCTCCGGGAGGTCGGCGGGCCCGCGATATTCGATGTTGATCGGCATCTGCCCGGTCCCCCTGGCGTCGCCAGCGCGCCCTTACGAAAACAGGATCGTCGACAAACGCTTGCGTCCCTCGACGGTTGCATCATCCGTGCCGCCCCAGGCCTCGAAGAACTGCACCAGCTGCTTGCGGGCGCCGTCGTCGTTCCACTTGCGGTCGCGCTTGATGATCTCGAGCAGCTGCTCGGTCGCGGCGGCGCGGTTGCCTTGTGCGTTGAGCGCGGTGGCGAGGTCGAATCGGGCCTGATGATCGAGCGGGTTTGCGGCGACTTTCTGTTCCAGCTCGGCGACCGGTCCAAGCGATTTTGCCTGCTCGGCGAGATCGATCGCGGTCTGCACGGCCTTCACGGCCGGGTCGTTGCGCTTGGATTCGGGCACCATGGCCAGCGTCTGCTTGGCCTGCTCCATCGCGCCGGAGACGGCGTAGCACTTCGCGAGGCCCGCAAGTGCCGCGATATTGGTCGAATCATGCTGGAGCGCCTCGGCATAGATCTGCGCCGCCGCCGCCGTGTCGCCCTCGGCGAGCACCGCATCGGCCTCCTGCACGATCTCGGCGACGTTGACCTCGCCCGGCGCGGTGACGCCCTTGGTCAGCCGCTCGATGAAGGCATTGACCTGGCTCTCCGGCACCGCGCCCATGAAGCCGTCCGCCGGCTGGCCGTTGACGAAAGCGATCACGGCCGGGATCGACTGGATGCCCATCTGGCCCGGGATCGCCGGATGCTGGTCGATGTTCATCTTGACCAGCTTGACCTTGCCCTTGGCCGCCTTCACGGCCTTCTCCAGCACGGGGGTGAGCTGCTTGCAGGGGCCGCACCACTCCGCCCAGAAATCGATCAGCACCGGCTGGCGCTTCGATTCCTCGATGACGTCCTTCACGAAGGTCTGGGTGGTGGTGTCCTTGATCAGGTCGGCCGCAGCCGGGCCTGCCGCTCCGTTACCCTGGTCGATGATCGTCACGGGATTCCCTCGTCATGTCTGGAATGACGGCTCTTTAGCACGCCGCCACATCATATGCTTGTGGTCGGCACCTAAATTGGGCCGGGGTGGCCGAATTTCAATCCAGGCGACCCGATTCGCCGGTTCCGGGGCCTTTTCGGGTGGTTCGGTCGCTTTCAGGGCCCAAATGGGGCCCCCGATTGCGAATCTATGCCGCCGGTAGCTGTTGCATTCCCCTCCCGCTTTTGGCATACGACAGCCGTTGCCGGCGCGTCACGCGACCGACACAGGATGCGGGTGTAGCTCAGTGGTAGAGCACGACCTTGCCAAGGTCGGGGTCGAGGGTTCGAGCCCCTTCGCCCGCTCCAATTTCTCCCAGAGCATCCAGCCGAACCGGGTCGGGCCGTGGTTTCCACGCCGCTGACGGCTGTATTTTTGGGACTCACATGACAATTCTGATCACCGGCAGTGCCGGCCACCTCGGCGAAGCCATTCTCCGCACGCTCCGTGGCCACGGGTCATCCGTGCGCGGGATCGATCTGAAGCCCTCGCCCTTCACCGACGCCGTCGGCTCGATCGTCGATCCCGCGTTCGTGCGGGAGCAGATGGACGGCGTCACCGCCGTCATCCACACCGCGACGCTGCACAAGCCGCATGTGGCGACCCACTCCAAGCAGGACTTCGTCGACACCAATGTCACGGGCACGCTCAATCTGCTCGAGGCGGCTGCGGCGGCGGGTGTGAGGAGCTTCGTCTTCACCAGCACCACCAGCGCGTTCGGCTCGCAGCTCCGCCCCGAGGCGGGACAGGCCGCGGTGTGGGTCACCGAGGATCTGCCGTCCATCCCGAAGAACATCTACGGCACCACCAAGCTGATGGCGGAGAGCCTCTGCGAGCTGTTCTTTCGCGAGCGCGGTGTGCCGGTGGTGGTCTTGCGGACCTCGCGCTTCTTCCCCGAGGACGACGACGATCCCTCGGTGCGGTCGGCCTACGCGCTCGAGAACGCGCAGGCCAACGAGCTGCTCTATCGCCGGCTGGATATCGCGGACGCCGTGAGCGCGCATCTGCTCGCCGCCGAACGCGCGCCGAGGATCGGCTTCGCCCGCTACATCGTCTCGGCCACCAGCCCGTTCGAGCAGCGTCATCTCGCCGCGCTCGCGCGCGATGCGGCGGGCATGGTGCGCGAGCTCTATCCGGAATGCGCGCAGCTCTACGCGGCGCGCGGCTGGCGGCTCTTCCCCGCGATCGACCGCGTCTATGTCAACGACCGCGCGCGGCGCGAGCTGGGCTGGCGGCCCGAATTCGACTTCGCGCATGTGCTGCGCAGCCTGCAAGGCGACCGCGATTTTCGCAGCACGCTGGCCCGCGAGATCGGGTCGAAGGGCTATCATGACACGGTGTTCGACGACGGCCCCTACCCCGTCGCCTCGTAAGCGCCGCGATCGCCATTTTGCTCGACGCTTCAGATGTCTGGCCGGCGTCGCCGGGAGCGCGCCGATCTCAGCCGTTCTACTGTGCATGGGGTTGTTTTCGCGTTTTTGCACGAGCACCCCTCGTGCTGCGCGCAGACGATCCGCGCGCCATCTTGATTCCGCGCTGCAGCGAGAGCGTTGTCGTCGCTGCGTTCGCCCCCTCATTGACATTCCGTCTCAATTTTTTCGGAGCGCGAACGCGGTGCAGGCGGCGCGCTTCTCACCGTTCGCAGATGTGCTAACCTTTTTGGGTCTGTCGTTCTGACGGACCCAAGACTTCGTCTCTCGACTGGCAAAACCAAAATAACGCGCAGCCCTGACGGCTGCCTTAGGGGAGTGACGCGATGAAATTCCATCGATCCGTCTTTCAGTCCGTTCTGGCGCTTGCAGCGTTTGCCCTTCTTGCGGGGACCAGCGCCGGCAATGCGCAACAGCAGGACAAGAGCAAGCCGCTGAAGAAATACGAATCCGGCACCAAGGAGTTCTGGACCCATCCGCCGGACGACTGGTTCCTCGGCGACGAGACCGAGGCGCAGAAGGGCCTTGCGCCGCCCTCGGGCCCGCCGACCGGCGCCTCCGACGCCGAGCTCGCCAACGTCGTCAAGAAGATCAAGCTGCCGCCGGGCTTCAAGATCGAGGTCTACGCCTCGGGTGTGCTGGCCGCGCGGCAGATGGCCTGGGGTGACAAGGGCACGCTGTTCGTCGGCTCGTTCGGCCTCGGCAACGTCTATGCCATCAAGGACAACAACGGAAAGAAGGAGGTCAAAACCGTCCTCAAGGGCCTGAACATGCCCACCGGTCTCGCCTTCAGGGACGGCGCGCTCTACGTCATCGCCGTCGACAAGCTGATCCGCTACGACAACGCCGAAGCCAATCTCGACAATCTCGGCCAGGGCAAGGTCGTCTATGACGACATGCCGTCCTATGCCGCGCATGGCTGGAAATACATTGCGGTCGACAAGGAAGGCTGGTTCTTCCTGCCGTTCGGACCGCCCTTCAATATCGGCATCCCGCCGACCAGCGTCTCGCAGATCCGCCGCGTCGATCCCAAGACCGGCAACGCCGAAATCTGGGCGCTCGGCGTTCGCAACTCGGTCGGCGGCGACGTCGATCCGCGCACCGGCAAGCTCTGGTTCACCGAGAATGCCCGCGACTGGATCAGCGACGATCTGCCCAGTGACAAGCTGAACATGATCAACAGGATCGGCGAGCATTTCGGCTATCCCTATTGCCATCAGGGCAATCTGCCTGACGACAAGTTCGCGATGGGCCACAAATGCTCCGAGTTCACACCGCCCGTGCTGAATCTCGGCGCCCATGTCGCTCCTCTCGGCATGAAGTTCTATACCGGCGACCAATTCCCCGCCGAGTACAAGAACAACATCCTGATCGCCGAGCATGGCTCCTGGAATCGCCACAAGTACCAGGGCGCGCGCATCGTGCGCGTGATCGTCGGGCCGGACGGCAAGAATCCCAAGCGGGAGATCTTCGCCTCCGGCTGGCTCGAGGGCGACCAGGGCTATCTCGGACGTCCCAACGACATCATCCTCGCCAAGGACGGGTCGATCCTCGTCGCCGACGATTGGGCCGGCGCGATCTACCGCATCAGCTACAGCAAGAAGTAGCGCGCGCACGACACGAGGCTGCGGCGGCCGGAAGGCGCCGCAGCCTTTTGTTTGACACAGCAAGCACACAGCGGAACGCGTTCGTCATGCCCGGACTTGATCCGGGCATCCATCAAGCGGGAAGCCCTTCAAGAATGGGATGGATTGCCGGGAAGGCCCGGCAATGACAGTCGGAGACATCATTCATGCGAGCAGTTTGGTCGGGAGTTCTGGCAGCCACGCTTCTGATTGCGCCGGCCACGCGTGCCGCCGACGTCGCCGCCGGCAAGGCCAAGGCGCAGGTCTGTGCCGGCTGCCACGGCGAGAACGGCGTCTCGCAGACCGAGAACATCCCCTCGCTCGCCGGCCAGCCCGATCAATTCCTGCAATGGCAGCTGGTGTTCTTCCGCGCCGGCTCGCGCAAGAACGAGCAGATGCAGCCGATCGTCGAGGAGATCACCAACGAGGACATCCGCAATCTCGGCGCCTATTTTTCACAGCTCGCGCCGCCGAAGGGAGCCGAGGACGGAGATCCGGACCTGTCGAGGAAGGGCGCGCAGGTTGCCGCCGGCCGCCGCTGCGCTTCGTGCCACACGGACAGCTATGCCGGCACCAAGGCGGTCGCGCGGCTCGCGGGGCAACGCGAGGAATATCTCGTCAAGGCGCTGCATGACTACAAGGCCGGCCAGCGCGTCGGCGGCGGCGTCGCCGCGATGGCCGATGTCGCCTATCACATGAGCGACGAGGAGATCACGGCCGTTTCGCACTATCTCGCGCATCTGAAATAGCGCGGATCTGTTACCGCAAATTCCGCGTCGTCCCGGATCAGCGCTCACTTCGTTCGCTTGCTCGGGACGACGGCTATGTACGAAGCGCCTACCCCGCGCGCTGCTTCTCATACGCCTTCAGATGCGTGTACGCGATGCGCAGCTTCGGCACCGGCACCTTGGCGGCGTCGGCGCGCGCGATGAGGTCGCCGATGACGTGATCGGCCTCGACCGGCAAGCCAGCCTTGATGTCGCGGAACATCGAGGCGGTCATCGGCGAGCCTTCGGCGGTGAGGTTGCCCTTCACCCGCTCGAAGAACGGCCCGCCCGGCGGATAGCCGGACGCGGCGGCGACCGCGCTGGTCTCGTCCAGCATGCCGAGCAGGAAGTCCCGGCCGCCCGGAGCCGCCAGGATGTCACCGACCGAGGCGCGCATCAGGCTGGTGGATGCCGCGAGCGAGGAGAGGAACACCCACTTCTCCCACATGTCCTGCATGATGTTCTGGCTGGCGGTGGCGCCAGTGATGCCGCTCTTGAAGGCTTCGTCGATCGCTTTCACCCGGTCCGACATCTTGCCGTCGCGCTCGCCGTAATTGATCGACTGCATCGGCTGGAGCTGCACCACCTCGCGCTTCTCGTTCAAGGTCGCGGCGATGGCGCAGAGGCCGCCGAGCACCCGCTCCTTGCCGAACCGGGCATCCAGCGTGTCGAGATGCTTCATGCCGTTGAGCATCGGAATGATCGCGGTGTTCGGACCGACCGCCGCGGCAAACGACTTGATGGCGTCGTCGAGGTCGAACGCCTTGCAGCTCAGGAGCACGACGTCGAACTTGTCCTTGAGCGCGTCCGCCTGCACGGTCGGCGGATTTCTCAAGGTCACGTCGCCATTCGGGCTCTTGATGATGAGGCCGGCGCTCGCGAGCTCGCTGGCGCGCCGTGGCCGGACCAGGAAGGTGACGTCGCGGCCGGCCTGCAACAGCCTGCCACCGAAATAGCCGCCAATGGCGCCGGCGCCGACCACGAGAATACGCATTGCAGAACTCCGTTGAACGAGGCGAATGGCGAGTAGGGAATAGCGAATAGGGTGAGAGGCCGCAAATGACGAGTCACAATTTCACGACTCGCTCTTCGCCTTTCCCTATTCGCCCCCTTCCAGCACCATCTCCTCGACCTCGCGCAGCTGTTCCTTGCCGAAGAACATCTCGTTGCCGACGAAGAAGGTCGGCGAACCGAAGGCGCCGCGGGCGACCGCCTCCTCGGTGTTCTTGATCAGTTTGCCCTTGACCTCGGGTTCCCCAGCGCGGGCGAACAGCCTTTGCGCGTCGAGGCCGGAGGACGCCAGCGCCTTCGCCGCGATTTCAGGATCGTCCATCTTCTTCGGCTCGCGCCACATGTGGTGGAAGGCGGCCTCGACATATTTCTCGAACACGCCCTCGAGCTGCGCCGCGATTGCCGCGCGCATCAGGTTCAGCGTGTTGACGGGGAAATGCGGATTCCAGACATAGGGCTGGACATGGAAGCGCTTGATGAAGCGCTCGGTCTCGACCGCCTGGAATTCGCGCTTGTTCTTGATGCCGGCCAGGGTCTCCGCCGGCGACTTGTTGTTGGTCGACTTGAAGATGCCGCCGAGCAGGATCGGCACATATTCGAACTTGACGCCGATCCGCTGCTCGATCGCCGGAATCGCCAGATGGCTGAGATAGGCGTTGGGGCTGCCGAAGTCGAACAGGAATTGCGGGGCGGTACGGGTCAAAATCATGCTCCCTGACGTCGCTTTTCGTCATTGTGGCGCAGGCCGCGCCACAGGTCCACCGTTTAATGACGGTCATAATACTTAAGGTCCCGTCAGATCAGACGCTGGATCGCCTGCTTGCGCCACACCAGGAGGTAATAGCCCATCTGCAAAATGAACATGGCGCAGAACACGATCGGATAGGCCGCCCAGACGCCCGCAAGGCCGATCGTGCGGCTCAGGATCACCGCGGCCGGCAGTTCGATCGCGACAATCGCGAAGATCGACAGCAGCATCGGTGTGAACGCGACACCGGCCGCACGCATCGCGCCTGAAAACACCGTGGCGAGGCCGAACGGCACCGAGCTCCACAAGGCGATGTACAGCAGCCCTTTCGCAAGATCGAGCACGGCGCCATCGGTGATGAAGATGCCGAGCACCGCGCGCGGCGCGAGATAGATCAGCGCCACCAGCCCGCCGGTCAGCACGATATTGAGCATGAGGCCGGTGCGGACGATGCCGTCGAGCCGCGTCCTGTCGCTGCCGCCGACAGCCTGGGCGCCGAGGATCGAGACCGCGATCGAAATCGACATCGCCGTGAACTGCGTGTAGCCCATCACCTGGTTGACCGCGCCGTAGGCGGCCGTGGCCTCCGACCCGTAGCCGTTGACGAGGCCGAGCAGCACCAGCTCGGCGATCGCCATCGCCACCATGCCGATGACGCTCGGCAGCCCGATGCCGAGGACCTTTCCGAGCACGGCGCCGTTCAGCCGCAGGTGACCCAGCAACACAGCGTCCGGCGCGAGCGCGTGCTTCTTCCGCAGCAGATGGGCCGCGAGCACGATCAGCGTCGTCGCATTGGCGATCGCAGATGCCCATGCCGGACTGGTGATGCCCGCCGCCGGCAATCCGGACGCGCCGCGGATCAGCAATGGCGTCAGGATCAGGCCGGTCGCAGTCGAGAGCGCCAGCGCCAGCAGCGGCGTCAGCGCGTCGCCGACGCCGCGGATCATTGCGGTCATCAGCAGGAAGACGAAGCCGAGCGGCATCGTCAGCAGCATGATTCTCGCATAGGCGCTGGCCTCATCGAGAATGTCGGCGGGCGTGGCGAGCGCCATCATCAATTGACGGCTGAAGAGGCCGCCAATCAGTGCAACCGAAATCGACAGCAGCAGGCCGACTGCGAGTGTCGTGCCCGCGATGATCTTGATCCGGCCGTGCTCGCCCGCGCCGAAGGCCTGGCCGATCAACACGGTGGCGCCGGTGCTCAGCCCCATGACGAAGGCGAACAGGAAGAACATCACCGGGAAGAACACAGAGACCGCGGCGAGCGCATCGACGCCGATCATCTGGCCGAGATAGACATTGCTGACTGTGCCGAACAGCGATTGCAGCGCGTTGCTCAGCATCAAGGGTGCGAGGAAGTGGAGGAATGTGGTCCAGAGCGGTTTTGGAGCGGACATGGATCGGCCTTTCATCAGGGCGTGCGAAGCCGTTGCCGCGCAATGCGCGGCCCGGCCGTCGATGGGGTTGTGAAGAGCGCCGCGCTTTAAGCGCGGTCGCTGTAGGCGAGCTTGACGATGTGGTCGCGGATATCAGCCGGCCAGTCGGCGATCAGTCCGGTGAAGCGCCGCCGGTCATCTGCGAACAGCGCGCGCGAGGCCTCCTCGAACTGCGGCAGATCGCCGGCCATGGTCGACATGAAGTGATAGGCCGCATCGCGCGCCTGGCGCTCGCGGTCCTTGGCGCCGCTGGCGCGCCTCGCCTCGTCGACGAGCTTGCGCAGCGCGACCGAGGCGCCGCCGGCCTGGGCGTTGAGCCACTCCCAGTGCCGCGGCAGCAGCGTCACCTCGCGCGCGACCACGCCGAGCTTGGGCCGGCCGCGGCCGCGCGACTCTGCGGGTGCCTCGGCCGCCTCGGCCGGCGGCGGCGCCAGCTTCTCCAGCCGCGCCAGCACCTCGCGATCCTCGCCGCGCAGGTCGAAGTCGATCGACCGCCCGGTCCCGTCGTCGAAGATGATGATCGGCTGGTCTATCGGCTGCGTTGCCCGCTTGACGGCGAGCGCGACCTCGCCGGCCGGACCGGAGGCCAGCCGGCGCTGGCCGGCGAATGCTGTGTAAGTCCCTTGCATTGGAATCATTGCCATATTGATCGTGTTGGCAGCTTAATACCCGGGTAAATTACTCGCGTCAATATACCCGGGTGAAAATATCCGCGCCGCCGCCTCGACAATGTGTTCCCGGGCTGGCACGAACGCTCGGCCGATCGACCACGCCTAGCCCTGAGGACCCCGCGATGCTGACCGTTCACCACCTCAACAATTCCCGCTCGCAGCGCGTGCTGTGGCTGCTCGAGGAGTTGGGCGTGCCCTACGAGATCGTGCGCTATCAGCGCCAACCGGACATGCACGCGCCGAAGGAGCTGCGCGCCATCCATCCACTCGGCAAGTCGCCGGTCATCACCGACAACGGCAACACCATCGCCGAGTCGGGCGCGATCATCGAATATCTCATCGCGACCTACGGCAACGGCCGGCTGATCCCGCCGCCGAACACGCCGGAGCGGTTGCGCTACACCTATTGGCTGCATTATGCGGAAGGATCCGCGATGCAGCCGCTGCTGCTCAAGCTGCTGTTCACGCTGATGCCCAAGCGCGCGCCGGCGCTGCTGCGCCCGCTGGTGCGCAAGGTCTGCAACCAGGCGCTGACCGCGTTGGTCAATCCGCAGCTCAAGCAGCACATGGACTATTGGGAAGGCGAGCTTGCCAAGAGCGAGTGGTTCGCCGGCAGCGAGTTCACCGCGGCCGACATCCAGATGAGCTTTCCGCTGGAAGCGGCCCAGGCGCGCGGCGGGCTCGAGCAGGGCCATCCCAGGGCGATGGCGTTCCTGGAGCGCATCCACGCGCGGCCGGCCTATGCGCGCGCGCTGGAAAAGGGCGGGCCGTATCAGGTCGGGCGGTAGTTTCTTCACCGTCATTCCGGGGCGCCCGAAGGGCGAACCCGGAATCTCGAGATTGTGACGCGAGATCCCGGGTTCGGCTCTTCGAGCCGCCCCGGGATGACAGTGGCTACTAATCCGCGTACAGCACGCGCCCGCGTGTCTCCGGCAGCGCGAAGGCGGCGATGAAGAACACTGCGTACGCCGCCACCGCGAAGATCGCGATCGCATTGCCGAGCGACGTCGTCGCCGACAGCGCGCCAACCAGGAATGGAAACAGCGCGCCGATGCCGCGGCCGAAATTGTAGCAGAAGCCCTGGCCCGAGCCGCGCAGCCGCGTCGGATAGAGCTCGGTCAGGAACGCGCCGATCCCGGAGAAATAGCCCGAGGCGAAGAAGCCGAGCGGGAAACCGAGTATCCAGAGGATCTCGTTGGTCAGCGGCAGCTGTGTGTACAGAAGCACCACCGCCATGGCTCCGAGCGAGAAGATCAGGAACAGATTGCGCCGCCCGATCCGGTCGGCGAGCCACGCGCCCACGAGATAGCCGATGAAGGAGCCGATGATCAGCGTCGCGAGATAGCCGGTCGATCCGACGATCGACAGGTGCCGCTCCTTGGTCAGGAATTGCGGCACCCAGAAGGTGACGGCGTAGTAGCCGCCCTGGCAGCCCGTCGCCATCAGCGACGCAAGCACCGTGGTCTTCACGATCGGGAAGGTGAAGATCTCCCAGAGCTTCGGATGACTGCCCGTTTCCGCGTGCCTGGCGCGTGCCTCGACTGCGATCGCCGGTTCGGTGACAGAGCGGCGGATGTAGAACACCAGAAGTGCCGGCAGCGCACCGATCACGAACATCCAGCGCCAAGCCGTCTCCGCCGGCAGCAGCGAGAACAGGATCGCCTGCGACAGCACGGCCAGGCCCCAGCCGACCGCCCAGCCCGACTGGACCGAGCCCACCGCGCGCCCACGATATTGCGGCCGGATCGCCTCACCCATCAGCACGGCGCCCGCCGCCCATTCGCCGCCGAAGCCGAGACCGAGCACGGCACGTGCGATCAGGAGCTGATCGAAATTCTGCACGACGGCGCAGACCAGAGAGAAGAACGAGAACCAGATGATGGTGATCTGGAGCGTCCTGACACGCCCGATATGATCGGAGAGATAGCCGCCGAGCCAGCCGCCGATGGCAGAGGCGAGCAGCGTCACCGTGCCGGCAAGGCCGGCCGAGGCCGCATCGACCTTCCACAGGGCGATGATGGTGCCGATCACCAGCGGGTAGATCATGAAGTCCATGCCGTCGAGCGCCCAGCCCGCAGCGCAGGCCCAGAACGTCCGCCGCTCGGGCGCGTTCATGTCGCGATAGAAGGCGAGCAGGCTGGTGTCCTCGATCTCCGCGCGTTCGATGCGCTGGTTCGGATCGGCGGTGGTCATGCGCGTTTCCCCGGCAATTGCTTTTGGCCGGGCCGGTGGTAGCACGCACGCCGGCCTGTGCAAGCCGCTGCGCGCTGCCGTGCCATGCAGGGAGAGCGGGCTACTGCGCCGCCGCTTCCGCGCCGCGCGTCCGCGGATCGGCCGCGCCAAGCAATCCCTTCGGCGTCACGAGAATCGAATTCGCCGATGTCTGCCCCATCGGCTCGACGACGAGGTGGCCCATGGCCTTCAGCGCGAGCAGCACGTCGTCGGGAAAGCCGCGCTCGACGCGCACCTCATCCGGTAGCCATTGGTGATGCAGCCGCGGCGTTGCGACCGCGGCCGCAATATCCATCTTGTAGTCGAGCACGTTCACGATCACCTGGAGCACGGTCGAGATGATGCGGCTGCCGCCGGGCGAACCCGTCACCAGCACCGGCTTGCCGTCCTTCAGCACGATGGTCGGCGACATCGACGAGAGCGGCCGCTTGCCGGGGCCCGGCAGGTTTGCCTCGAAGCCGACGAGGCCATAGGCATTGGAAGCGCCGACTGCCGCGGTGAAATCGTCGAGCTCGTTGTTGAGCAGCACGCCGGTGCCGTCGGCGACGAGGCCGACGCCATAGCTGAAGTTCAGCGTATAAGTGTTGCTGACGGCGTTGCCGCGACCGTCGACGACGGAAAAATGCGTCGTGTTGCTGCCCTCACGCGGCGCGGCAGAAGCGGACACGAGCTCCTTCGACGGCGTGGCGCGTTCGGCAGATATGCCCGCGCGCAGCTCGGCGGCATAGTCCTTCGCGATCAGCGTCTCGATCGGTGCGTTGACGAAGGCGGGATCGCCGAGATAGCGCGCGCGATCGGCATAGGCACGCTTCATGGCTTCGATCAGCAGATGCAGCGATGCCGCCGATCCCTGCTTCAGATCGGCAAGCTGAAAGCCTTCGAGGATGTTGAGCGTCTCCAGCAGCACCACCCCGCCGGACGAAGGCAGCGGCATCGACACGATGTCGTAGCCGCGATAGGTGCCGCGCACCGGCGCGCGGATGACCGGCTGATAGGCCTTGAGGTCGGCCGGCGTCATGATGCCGCCGGCGTCGGCTACGGCCTTGGCGAGTTTCTCGGCGACCGGCCCCTCGTAGAAGCCGCGCGGCCCGAGCGCGGCGACGGCCGACAGCGTTTCGGCGAGATCGCCCTGCAGCAGCCGGTCGCCTTCGCCCAGCGGCGTGCCGTCAGGCCGCGAGAAGATCCTGGCCGAGGAAGGCCAGCGTGCCAGCCGTGGGTACCAGCTCGGCAGCGTATCGGCGATGTCGTCGCTGACGATGAAGCCATCGCGTGCGAGCGCGATGGCGGGCGCGAGCAGCTGCGCCAGCGTGAACCGGCCGGAGCCGTATTTGTCCAATGCCAGCGCGAGGCCCGCGACCGTGCCGGGAACGCCGACGCCGAGCGCGGAATCCCGTGACTTCGTCGTGTCAGGCTTGCCGTCTGCGCCGAGGAAGATCTGTGGTGTCGTCGCAGCCGGCGCGGTCTCGCGATAGTCGATCGTGATGTCTTCGTTGCGATCGGCGGAATGGATCACCATGAAGCCGCCGCCGCCGATATTGCCGGCGCGTGGGTAGGTGACGGCCATCGCAAAGCCGGTCGCGACCGCAGCGTCGACCGCATTGCCGCCGCGCCGCAGGATGTCGGCGCCGACCTGCGCAGACAACCTCTCCTGCGCCACCACCATGCCGTGCTCGGCGACGACAGCGCGAACCGCGTCGCGCGCGGGCGGCACGTAGCCCCGCCGCGCATCCTGCGCGGTCGCAGGCGCGAGACTGAACGCCAAAGTGGCTATGAAGGCGAAGAATGTCCGTCGTGTCGAATATGATGACATCATCAAAACGTCTGCCGCGGCCTCGGGCCAGTTCACACACCTCGCTGCAATGCTATACGGTTTGCTCCAAGAGGGACAAAACTGTTCGTGATGAGGACTGCCGGATGACGACGATTGCCCCCGATGTGCGGATGGCCGGCGCGCAGCGGACCTATCCGCCGCGCGCCGCCGTCGTCAGCTGGATCTTGTTCGATTGGGCCGTGCAGCCCTATTTCACGCTGATCACGACCTTCGTGTTCGCCCCCTATTTCGCGACCAGCGTTGCGCCAAATCCCGCCACCGGGCAGTCGCTGTGGGGTTTTGCAATGGCCGCCGCGGGCCTTGCGATCGCGCTGCTGTCGCCGGTGCTGGGGGCCATCGCGGATGCATCGGGCCGCAGGAAACCATGGATCGCAGGTTTCGGCGCGGTGCTGGTCCTGGCGTCCTGCACGCTGTGGATCGGCAAACCCGGCGATTACGCCATCATTCCGTCGCTGCTCACCGCCGTCGCGCTCGCCAGCGTGGGTGCGGAGTTCGCCACCGTCTTCAACAATGCGATGATGCCGACCCTGGTGCCGCCGGAGCGCATCGGCCGGCTCTCCGGCACCGGCTGGGCGATCGGCTACGTCGGCGGCATCGTCAGCCTGATCATCGTGCTCGGCTTTCTCGCCGCAAATCCCGAGACCGGTCGCACGTTGCTCGGCTTCACGCCGTTGTTCGGCCTCGATCCCGCGACCCATCAGGGCGACCGTGCTGCCGGGCCATTGACCGCGCTCTGGTTCATCATCTTCGTGACGCCGATGTTCCTGTTCACGCCGGATTATCCGGCGAAGCGCCGGTTGCGCGAGGCGCTGCGCGAAGGTCTGTCCGAACTGAAGCGATCGATCAACGCCCTGCCCAGGCAGAAGTCGCTTGCGGCATTCCTGCTCGCCAACATGATCTACACCGATGGTCTGGTGTCGCTGTTCGCGTTTGGCGGCATCTATGCCGCCGGTACGTTCGGCTGGCATACGATCCAGATCGGCACCTTCGGCATCATGCTCGCGATCGCCGGCGCGTTCGGCGCATGGTTCGGCGGCAAGCTCGACGATCGTCTCGGGCCGAAGCGTGTCATCGCCGGCAGTCTGCTGGTTCTGCTGCTGGCAGTGGCCGCGATCCTTCTGGTCGACAAGGACAGCGTCCTGTTCGTCAAGGTCGAGCCGCCGCAAGCAGGCGCTCCCCTGTTCTGGAGCGCGGCGGAGCGCGCCTATCTCGTGCTGGGCTGCCTGATCGGTGCAGCCGGCGGCCCGCTCCAGGCCGCCTCCCGCACACTGCTGATCCGCCTCGCACCGAAGGATCGCATCGCGCAGTATTTCGGCCTGTTCGCATTGACCGGGAAGGTGACATCCTTCATCGGCCCGCTCCTGATCGGCATGATCACCGCCGTGACCGCAAGCCAGAAGGCCGGCATGGCCGTGCTGGTGGTGTTCTTCGTTGCAGGACTGGGGCTGTTGATGCGGGTGCGGAAGTAGCATCCCCACCGTCATTCCGGGCTCGCGCTTCGCGCGTCCCGGAATGACAGCAAGCTCAATGCCTGAAGTGTCGTGTTCCCGTGAACACCATGGCGATGCCGTGCTCGTCGGCGGCCTTGATCACCTCGTCGTCGCGCATCGAGCCGCCGGGCTGCACCACGGCGGTGGCGCCGGCCTCGATGCAGGCGAGCATACCGTCGGCGAACGGGAAGAACGCATCCGATGCCACCACCGAGCCCTTGGTGAGTGGCTCGGCGAGCTTGAGCTCAGCTGCGGCATCCTGCGCCTTGCGCGCGGCAATGCGGGCTGAATCCACCCGGCTCATCTGGCCCGCGCCGATGCCGACGGTGGCGAGATCCCTGGCGTAGATGATGGTGTTGGACTTGACGTGCTTGGCCACGCGGAACGCGAACTTGAGATCGCGCATCTCGGCATCGGTTGGCGCCCGCCTGGTCACGACCTTGAAGGTCATGTCGTCGACCACTGCGTTGTCGCGGCTCTGCACGAGCAGGCCGCCGGCCACCGTCTTGGCGGTCAGGCCCGGCGCGCGCGGATCGGGCAGGCTGCCGGCGAGCAACAGGCGGAGGTTCTTCTTGCCGCCGATGATGGCGATCGCCTCCTCGCTGGCGTCGGGCGCGATGATGACCTCGGTGAAGATCTTCGTGATCTCGCGGGCGGTGTCGGCATCGAGCGGGCGGTTCATCGCAATGATGCCGCCGAACGCCGAGGTGGAATCGCAGGCCAGCGCCTTGCGATAAGCGTCGACGAGGCTGGAGCCTTCCGCGACGCCGCAGGGATTGGCGTGCTTGACGATGACGCAGGCCGCGGTGCGCCTGGCGTCGAACTCGCCGATGCATTCATAGGCAGCATCGGTGTCGTTGATGTTGTTGTAGGAGAGCTCCTTGCCCTGGAGCTGCCGTGCGGTGGAGACGCCCGGGCGCTTGTCGGGCGTGGCGTAGAACGCCGCGGTCTGATGCGGATTCTCGCCATAGCGCAGCGACTGGATCAGCCGGCCGCCGAAAGCGCGGAAGTCGGGCGCGTCGATCTCGAGCTGACGGTTGAACCAGTTCGAGATCGCGGCATCGTACGCCGCGGTGCGGGCATAGGCCTTCGCGGCAAGGCGCCGGCGCAGCTTCAGCGTGGTCGCGCCCTTGTTGGCGGCCAGTTCGTCGAGCACGGCCTGGTAGTCCTGCGCCTCGACCACGACGGCGACGTCGTCATGGTTCTTGGCGGCGGCGCGGATCATCGCGGGCCCGCCGATGTCGATGTTCTCGATGCAGTCTTCGAAGCCCGCGCCTTTGTCGACGGTCGCCTCGAACGGATAGAGATTGACAACGAGAAGATCGATCGGCGCGATGCCATGCGTCTTCATCGCGTCGGCATGCTCCTTGTTATCGCGGATCGCGAGCAGACCGCCATGCACCTTCGGATGCAGCGTCTTGACGCGGCCGTCCATCATCTCGGGGAAGCCGGTCAGCTCGGACACGTCCTTCACCTCGAGCCCGGCCGCGGCTATGGCCTTGGCGGTGCCGCCGGTCGAGACCAGCTCGACATCGTGCGCGGCGAGCGCCTTTGCGAATTCGACCAGGCCGGTCTTGTCGGAGACGGAAAGGAGAGCGCGGGTGACGCGGCGGGGATGGTCAGTCATGAGCAAGATCCTCTGTCTTAAGGAGTGTCTATGCCCAGGCGCGCGGCGGATGTGTCCCGCGCTTCCCGATGGTGCTCCATCCAAGGTCGCCAGTCGCGCGAGCGCGTGTTCGTTAGCAGCTTTTGCCCGTTTTCACAACGACGAGATGCGTTGAATTCGCGCGCCTACAGCGGAAGTTCCGGCTCGCGGCGAGCGTTGCGGCGGGCATTGGTGACGGCCGGCGAGGCGGTGGAGCGGACAAAGCTCCAGCGGATCGAGGGCGCCTGCCGCGCGTCCTGACGGATCACGATCTGGGCGGTGCGGCGCGGGCCGTCATTGCCGGCCAGGAACACGCTGTCCTCGAGGTCGACCTTGTCGTCGAGCGCCTCGAAGGTCCAGACGTCGCGGTTCGGCAGCACCAGCATCACGCCGCGGGCATCCGAGAGCCGGCTCGCCTTCACCGCCGGATGCAGATGGAAGCGCAGCGCGAAATCGGCATCCGCGCCCTTGAAGCGTCGGCCCTGCGGCGGCGAGAGCGTGTCCTCGCCGTCGATGCGGGCGCCGTCGTTGGCGATCATCAGCACGCGACGGTGGATTGCCCCGAACTTGGCGAGGTAGCCGTCATGCGATGTCGTGAGCAGCGTGCCGTTCTGCACGATCTCGCGATAGCTCTCGACCTCGACGGGACCGCTGGTGATGGGCGCGCCGTGCAGGAGCCGCTTCATCGCCGACATCTCGACGAACTGGCATGACGAGGTCTCGTGATAGGTCAACGTCGAATGCGCCGCCGTGCTGCGTGCGAACGGCCGCCAATTGTCGCGGCCCGTGGTCGGCATGCCGCAATTGGTGACGATGCGGCTGATGCCGGACGACAGTTCGAACGACAGGCAGCCGGCGTGGGCGTCGTGGCTGACGCCGGCCGGCGGCGGCGGGCCGGTGTCGATGATCAGCGTGGTCTGGCCGGCATCGAGGCGCTGGAAGCCGGTATGCGGCATGTTCGCCATCGGCACGCCGTGGGTGTCGTCATAGGCGAGCAGCGTGGCGAGCAGGTCCGAAGAGGTCGCGCTCATGCCGTTGAACAGGGCGAAATTGCCGTCGCCGTGCCGGAAGAAGCGCAGCATCGGCATCATGCGATCGATCGCGTTGAGCAGCGCCGGCGGCGGCGCGATGTTGCGCGCGGCAAAGGTCTGCCGCAGTGGCAGCAGGTCGATCAGGAGTTCGATCAGCGCGCCCGGGTTGCGGGAGATGTGTCCACCGTCGGGCAGGATCTGCCGCTGCAATTCGTCCGACAGCTTCTTCGAGGCGCTGCGGATGTGACGCGCCTGGTTGGCGAGGCACAGGGCCGCATAGCACAGCGCGATCAGCACCTGGAGCTTCGGCACCCCGTCGGGAATGTCGACCATGGCGTAGCGCAGGAAGCGGATCTCGCGGGCCAAGGCGCGCAGATAACGGCGATAGAACTTGTTGTCGGTCTCGCCCAGCACCAGCGGCGCCTGCGACAGCAGCGAGATCACGCGCCTGGCCAGCACGTCGGCGCGGCGCGCGACGGGGCGGCGCTTGTTGGCGGGGTTGGCGATCCAGTCCTCGATGAGCGCGCGCGCATTCGCTCGCGTCAGCGCAGTGTCGGCGGCGCGCAAATGACGCAACCAGCCGAAGCCGAGCAGCGCAACTTCCCAATCCTCCGACGGCGGCTCAAGATCGAAGATCGAGCGGCCGTGGCAATTGACGATCTTGCCGGCGAAGACGAAGCGGCCGGCATAGATTTCGGCAGCGCGAGTCGCGTCCGCGGTGCGCAGGTCGTGCGGTGCGATGATCAGCCGGTCGGTGCGGCCGGGCCAGACCCGCGACAGCGCAACGGAACCGCCGCTCGCGCGCGCGAGCATGTTCCGCGCGAAGCGGTTCATGACCAGCGTCGAGATATGTCTGCGTTGAGCGACCGACACGCCTTGCCTTGAAGGGGGAGAGGACGACGAATCCTTATTAATCCCAAAATCGGACGGCTGACACCACCTTGAACGGCGCGAATCAGCGTCGTGATGGCAAAATCCAGTGCAAAATCAGGATTTAACGAGCCGGGCCGCGAAAAATCCGTCGAGGCCGCCGAGCTTGGGATCGGCGTTCGGCAGATGGCAGGGCAAGGTGCGAAGATCGCCGTCCCGGTTGAGGATTTCGTCGAGACCTGCGACCTCCGACGCGTCGATCGGAACACGGCGAAGCGCAGGCTCGGCGGCGAGCAGCGCCGCTACGGCCTGTTCGCCTTCCTCGGGTTCCAGCGAACAGGTGCAATAGACCAGCGTGCCGCCGGGCTTGAGCAGCGACACCGATTTTCGCAGCAGCCGCTGCTGCAGCGTCGCCAGGGCGGCGATGTCGGATTCCTGCCGCAGCCATGCCACGTCGGGATGGCGGCGGATCGTGCCGGTCGAGGTACAGGGCGCGTCGATGAGAATACCGTCGAAGGCCTCGGCCGGGCCGGCCCATTCCAAGGCGTCAGCAACGACAGTCTCCGCCTGGAGCGACAGTCGCGCCAGGTTTTCGCGCAACCGCGCCACTCGCGCGGGCGAGCGGTCGATGGCCGTGACACGCGCGCCGGCATGCGCCAGCTGCGCGGTCTTGCCACCGGGGGCGGCGCAGAGATCGGCAATGGACTTGCCCTTGACGTCGCCGAACAGCCGGGCGGGCAAGGCGGCAGCGGCGTCCTGTACCCACCATTGTCCTTCGGCGAAGCCGGGCAGCATGGTCACCGAACCGTGCAGCAGCATCCGCACCGTTCCCGTCGGCAGCGTTTCGCCATGCAGGCGGCTCGCCCATTGCGCGGGATCGGACTTCACCGTCAGATCGAGCGAGGGCTCGTGGCCGAGCGACAGCGCCATGTCGCGTGCGGTCGCCTCGCCATAGTGCGCGCTCCAGCGCGCAAACAGCCATGGCGGCAGGTCCAGCGATTGTGTCGCGACCTCCTCGATCAGCCCCTTGCCCTCGCGCGCGCAGCGGCGCAGCACGGCGTTGACGAGGCCGGCATAACGCGCGGCGCGGCGGTCGGATTGCACGAGGCGAACGGAGAGGTCGACCGCGGCGTGATCCGGCACGTCCATCCAGAGGATCTGCGCCGCGCCGATCAGGAGCGCGCTCTGCGCACGGGGCGCATCGGAGGGAATTCCCTTGTCGAGCAGGCGGGACAGCACATGGCCGAGCGTGCCGAGCCGGCGCAGCACCGTGGCGACGAGGCGGCGCATCAGCGCGCGGTCGCGGTCGGCCAGCGTCTTCAGTCCGGGATGGGCGCCGCTGCCGTCGAGCTGGTCGTCGAGCGTGCGGTGCTTGTGCAGCACGCCGTCGACGATGTCGGCGGCAATCCGCCGTGCCGCTAGACCGGGCACTTCGGATGGAGGGACGAAACGTTGAGATGGCATGCGGAAGCAAGGTTCTGAGCGAGCGGCAGTTCCGCCGCAATGGCGCATGCCTCGAGAGACTGATCTCTGGCACGCGAATATGCCAAATGTAAGAATGGGCACTCGCGATTGCAGCCCGCAATGACCATTTCAGCAATGCGTTATTGGACCTCGCACTTCCCGTCATCCTGCGTTAGGAACCCGCCGAGATGAGTGACCAGCCCTCCCTTCCCGATCGCAAGCCGCTGTCGCCGGCCGCCCAGCGGGCCTTGGCCGAAGCCGAGGCGCGCCGGCAGGCTGCGGCGGCCGCGCATGATGAAGCCGCGCCGAAGGAGTTGCAGGGGCCAAAGGGTCCGGAGCCAACCCGCTACGGCGACTGGGAGCGCAACGGCATCGCTTCGGACTTTTGAGACGCCGCTTTACGCGCGCTCCTCATGAGCCATCTTGCCGGTTCGGCCGACTCAGCCCTAGCGTGCGCGGATGTCGCGCTTCGATCCCAGCCGTCCATACCGGACTTCATACAGCGGCTCGCCGTTCGGCCGTCGCTTCTCCGGACTGTTGCCGTGGATGTTCGTGGTCGGCGTTGTGACGGCCGTCGTGCTCGGCTTCCGCCAGGGAACGATCTGGCCCATTCCGCATGTGGATGACGAACGGTCGCGCGATGCCGAAATCATCCTGAAGCAGTCCGGCGCGGCGGGCGCTCGTCAACCGGTCGAGGTCCTTCGCACCGTCGACGGCGACACGTTTCTGGCGCGCGTGCACCAGCACAATGGCGGCGATCTCGTCGCACGTGTCCGGCTGCGCGGCATCGATGCGCCCGAACTGAAGGCGTCCTGCCAGGAGGAGCTGAACAAGGCCGAAGCTGCTGCCCGCGCGTTGCGCGATCTGCTCAGTCAGGGGGGCGTGACGATCACCAATCTCGGCCCCGACAAATACGGCCGTGTTCTCGCCGACGTCGCCACCCGGAAGACCGCGAGCGTTGCGGCGGCGATGCTCGCCGGCGGTTATGTGCGCAGCTACAATGGCGGCCATCGCGACGGCTGGTGCGCGCGGGGCTGGCGCTTGTGGTAACAAGAAAGCCGCGTCGCAACACGCGGCTTTCATCTCGACCGATTCAGGCGATTAGCGCGTCACGACCACCGTCGTGCCGACCGAGACGCGGCCGTAGAGATCGGTGATGTCGTCGTTGAGCATGCGGATGCAGCCATAGGAGACGAAGCCGCCGATCGAGCCCGGCACGTTGGTGCCGTGGATGGCGTATTCGCCGCCGGTCAGCGTCATCGCCGCGACGCCCATCGGGTTGCGCGGCGAGCCGCCGGGAATGACGTCGGGGATATCAGGCTTGTCGCGCTTCACCTCGGCGGGCGGCGCCCAGGCCGGGTTGAGATACTTGCCCTCGATCTTCGTCGTGCCGGCCCATTGCTTGCCGGCCTTGCCGACGCCGACCGGATAGCGGACGGCGTGGCCGTTATCGAGGATGAGATAAAGCCGCCGCTCGCTGGTCCTGACCACGATGGTGCCCGGCGAATAGTCGGCGAGGTGTGCGCCCACCAGCTCCGGCCGCGCCTCTGCCGCGGTCGACATCAAGACCCCAACCCCGATGGTGGCGGCCAGCGCCACCGCAATCCTCATCGACATCGATGCTTCCCCTTGCCCCAAACGGATCGTCCAAAAATTACGCAGAACCGGCAATCGTCGCCGCGCCAGGCCCTCGTCAGCGCTCATTCTTAACCGCGCCTGTTAACCGGATGGTTTCCACGCGCGGCCGCCGAGGGCCTGCCGGCAGCGGGAACAAAGGAAATGTTCGAAATAGAGTAAATGATCTGAAAACAACACTTTCCGGGAAAGATGCCGGTCGCGCCGGTGCGCGCCCTGACAAGAGCGTGAGGACGTGAACGGCTGTTGTTTTGGAAGGGCCGCGCAAGCTGCCTGTTGCTCTCGTGTCCCGGACGCGCAGCAGCGCCTTAGCGCTGTTGCGAGAGCCGGGTCCCACGGGGCCACACACGTTCTGCCGCTGCATGGGCCCCGGCTCAGCAGCGCACCACTTACGTGCTGCGCTGCGTCCGGGGCGCAAGATCTTACGCCGACTTCCGGTTCTGCCGGTTTTTGACGAGGTCGTCGACGACAGCGGGATCTGCCAGGGTCGAGGTGTCGCCCAGGCTGCCGGGCTCGTCCTCGGCGATCTTGCGCAGGATGCGGCGCATGATCTTGCCGGAGCGGGTCTTGGGCAGGCCCGGCGCGAACTGGATCTGGTCGGGCGAAGCGATCGGGCCGATCTCCTTGCGCACCCAGGTGACGAGCTCCTTGCGCAGATCCTCGGTCGGCTGGACGCCGGCCATCAGGGTGACATAGGCGTAGATGCCCTGGCCCTTGATGTCGTGCGGGAAGCCGACCACCGCCGCCTCCGAAACCTTCTCGTGCGCGACCAGTGCGCTCTCGACCTCCGCGGTGCCCATGCGATGGCCGGAGACGTTGATGACGTCGTCGACGCGGCCGGTGATCCAGTAATAGCCGTCGGCGTCACGCCGGCAGCCGTCGCCGGTGAAGTACTTGCCCTTGTAAGTCGAGAAATAGGTCTGCTCGAAGCGGGCGTGATCGCCATAGACCGTGCGCATCTGGCCGGGCCAGGACCGCGTCAGGCAGAGATTGCCGGTGGTCTCGCCTTCCAGCACCTTGCCATCGGCGTCGACGATCTCAGGCACCACGCCGAAGAACGGCTGCGTCGCCGAGCCGGGCTTGAGCTTGGTCGCGCCCGGCAGCGGCGTGATCAGGATGCCGCCGGTCTCGGTCTGCCACCAGGTGTCGACGATCGGGCAGCGATCGTCGCCGACGACGCGGTGATACCACTCCCAGGCTTCGGGATTGATGGGTTCGCCGACCGAGCCGAGCAGGCGCAAGCTCGCGCGCGAGGTCTTCTTCACGGGCTCGTCGCCGCCCTGCATCAGCGCGCGGATCGCAGTCGGCGCGGTGTAGAAGATGTTGACCTTGTGCTTGTCGATGACGTTCCAGAAGCGGGAATTGTCAGGGTAATTCGGCACGCCTTCGAACATCAGCGTGGTCGCCCCGTTCGCCAGCGGCCCGTAGAGGATGTAGCTGTGGCCGGTGACCCAGCCGACGTCGGCGGTGCACCAGTAGATGTCGCCGTCGTGATAGTCGAAGACGTATTGGTGCGTCATCGAGGCGAACACGAGATAGCCGCCCGTGGTGTGCAGCACGCCCTTGGGCTGGCCGGTCGAGCCCGAGGTGTAGAGGATGAACAGCGGGTCCTCGGCATGCATGTGCTCGACCGGGCATTCCGTCGTCACCATCGCCGCCGCCTCGTGGTACCAGAGGTCGCGCGTCGGGTTCATGTCGACCTTGCCGCCGGTGCGCTTGACCACCACCACCCAGTCGACGCCGTCGGCCTTCGTGAGCGCCGCGTCGACATTGGCCTTCAGCGGCACCTTCTTGCCGCCGCGCAGGCCTTCGTCCGCGGTGATGATGACCTTGGACTGGCAGTCGTTGATGCGCTGGGCGAGGCTGTCCGGCGAGAAGCCCGCGAACACGACCGAATGGATCGCGCCGATGCGTGCGCAGGCCAGCATCGCATAGGCGGCTTCGGGAATCATCGGCAGGTAGATGGTGACGCGGTCGCCCTTCTTGACGTTGCGGGTGCGCAGGATGTTGGCCATCCGGCAGACCTCGTCGTGCAGCTCCTGATAGGTGATGTGCCTTGACTGCGAGGGATCGTCGCCTTCCCAGATGATCGCGGTCTGGCTGGCGCGCGTGTGAAGATGCCGGTCGATGCAATTGTGGGCGACGTTGAGGACGCCGTCCTCGAACCATTTGATCGAGACGTTGCCGGGCGCGAACGAGACGTTCTCGATTTTCGTCGGCGCCTTCATCCAGTCGATGCGCTTGGCCTGCTCTGCCCAGAAGCCGTTCGGGTCCGAGATGGAGCGGGCGTACATCTCCTTGTACTTGGCCTGGTCGACCCAGGCGCGCTTCGCCCACTCCGCGGGGACGTCGTAGATCTTCTCGGACATGCTTCCCTCCACATGCGGCAGGCCGAACGCCAGCGATCGGCGAGCCGACTTGATCATTGACTGATTATGCGTCGGGCTAACCGGACCCGACAAGGAGCACAAGCTGGACCTTCGGCGGGCTACCGGCCATGCGGAGGATCAAGGCGACCCGCCGCGACTGTCGCAGATCTGAAACAGGCCCGCGGGGCGGCTTTTGGGCCTCGGCCCGGAGGCCCGGGTCAGGCGGTGCAGAGCTCTCATGCGCGAATGGAGGTATTTAGAAACCGCCTCTCACTGATTCGGGACTCGCAATACGGTTCGGAACACCCTAAATGGCCAACCCGGGTCCAAAGAGACCCCTCGGAACAAAAATCAGAACAGCGGCATTGATCGATAACAGGCAGGGCTAAGGCGTAAGGCTATGATGGATCAGCAGAATCTCGGGACGAAGCGGCTCGCTTCAGCCGATCCTGCGGCCATTGCCCTGGCCAAAGCCCTCGGACAATGGCCCAAACCGCCCAGTTTCAGGCGCCCCAGCCCGAAAAAGACCTTCGATGCGGCGCCGGCGACGGTCGAGGCGCTCGCCAGGGAGCACGGCTTGCGGCTCGGCGACCAGAACGAGCTCACCATCCGGCGCATCAAGCGCGGCAAGGGCTACTCCTTCGTCCGTCCCAACGGCGCGCATATCCGCGACGCACGCATCATCCGCCGGCTGCACGCGATGGCGGTGCCGCCGGCCTATCGCGAGGTGCGTTACTCCGCCGATCCCAGCTCGCACCTCCAGGCGGTGGGCCGCGATGCCGCGGGCCGGCTGCAATATCGCTATCACGCCGATTGGGAGAAGGTCCGCGAGCACCGCAAGGCGCACCGGCTGGAGAAGCTCGTCGGCGCACTGCCAAAAATCCGGCGCAAGGTCTCGGCGTTCCTGTCGGGCGACGAGCCGACGCGCGAGTTCGCGCTCTCGGCCGTGATCGAGCTGATCGCGCGCACCGCGATCCGCCCCGGCAACGAATCCTATGCCCGCCTCAACGGCACCCGCGGCGCCACCACGCTGCTGAAGTCCAACGTCACGCTCGAAGACGACTGCTTCGTGTTGACCTTCAAGGCGAAGGGCGGCAAGGCGGTGCGGAAGGAGTGCGACGCCGCCAAGCTGGTGCGCGCCATCGGCATCCTGCAGGGCGTCCCCGGCAAGCGCATGTTCCAGTATCGCGATGCCTACGGCATCGTGCGCGCGGTCAACACCACCCAGGTCAATGCGTTTCTGCGCGAGATCGCCGGAATCAAGATATCGCTGAAGGATTTTCGGACGCTGATGGCGTCCGCCGTCGTCGTGGAATCGCTGTCGCGGATCACGCCGGCGACGAGCCAGCGCGGCCGCAAGAAGCAGGTGCTGGACGCCATCCGCGCCGCCGCGGACAAGCTCTCCAACACGCCGGCGATCTGCCGCAAGAGCTACGTCCACGATACCATCGTCACCGCGTTCGAGGAGGGCATCCTCGAACGCTTTGCCGCGACCATGAAGGGCCAGCGCTCGCAGGCGCGGCGCGAGCAGCTCTTGCAGCAGGTGGTCGCGACGGCGGCGGTGTAACGACACTGCCCTAGGGTGGGCAAAGCGCAGCGTGCCCACGATCTCGCTGCGAATTCCGGCATGCAATGGTGGGCACGCTGCGCTTTGCCTACCCTACAGAGCTACGACTTGGCCGAGACGCCGTTATCGGGACCGGGATCGCCGCCTGCGGCCACGATCGTCAGCCGTTCCAGATAATGCGCCCACCCTGTCGCGTGCGAAGCCGCCTGCGCTTCGCTCGGCAGGCCGCTATGGGTCATGCGCAGCAGCGTGCCGCCATCGCGTTCGATCAGGTCGATCTCGATCAGGCTCGAGCCTGGCGCCACTTCCTGGCCACCTTCCCAGCCGAACGTGTAGGCCAGACGATGCACCGGCACGACCTCGCGGAAGGCGCCGCGGGCGACGCCGCCGCGCGGACCGACGCCCTTGAGCAGATAGAGCCCGCCGGGATGCGGCTCCGTGGTCACCTCCGAGCCCATCCAGCTCAGGATCTTCTCGGGGTCGGTCAGGTAAGCGAAGACGGTAGCGCGTGGAGCTGCGATCTGGGTCTCGCGTCGCACGATGAACGGTTCAGTCATGGGCGATCATCCCTTCGCTGACACTGGGACATGGCGGCGCGCGGGCGGCCCGTCAAGGATTGCCCGTGACAAACCCGGCCCGCCTTCGCCATGATCGGGCCATGCAGCTCTCCCCGACGCTCGCCTGGCTTGTCGATGTCGCCTCGGACAGTGCCGGGGCCGACCGCCTGCTCGCGGAACTCGGCGCTCATCTCATGGCCGACGGCGTGCCGCTTGCGGCGGGTGCCCTAACGCTGGAGGTGCCGCATCCGCTGATCGCGAAGCGGACATGGCTATGGCGGGCCGACAGCGGCCAGGTGATCGAAGCGCTCGGCTTCGCGCCTGGCGGGCTCGCACCGGATCCGCCGAACGATGCCGGTCGCCGCTGGCTGCGCGACATCGCGCGTGGCGAGCTGCACGAAGACATCGTCGGACGGCAAGAGGGGCCGCTGCTCGGCTGGATCGGGCCGCGGCCGTTCACCGCAGACGAAATCGGGCAACTGCGCCAGGCCGCGCGTTTCGCCGCGACGCCGCTCGCCGTGCTCGCCGCGCGCGCCACGTTGCGGGCAACGCTGGATGCCTATCTCGGCAGGCGCAGCGCCGAGCGGGTGCTGGCGGCACCCTTGCGGCGCGATCTCGGCGAGACCATTCAGGCCGCGCTGCTCTATGCGGATTTGCGCAATTTCACGACGCTGTCGGAAACCTCGCCGCCTGGCGAGGTCATCGCCGCGCTCGACGCCTGGTTCGATCGCATCGCCGGCGCTGTTCACGCCTTCGGCGGCGAGGTGCTGAAATTCATCGGCGACGGCGTGCTCGCGATCTTTCCGGTGGTCGAGGCATCGCCGCGCCCTGCCTGCGAGGCCGCTCTGCGTGCTGTAGGCGCCGCCGAGGCCGGGATGGCCTATCTCAATGCCGAGCGCGGCGCCGAGGGTTTGCCGCCGCTGGCGTTCGGTGCTGCGCTCCATCTCGGCGAGATGCTCTGGGGCAATATCGGTGCCGCGAACCGGCTCGATTTCACCGCGATCGGTCCTGCCGTCAATCTCGCCAGCCGCCTCGAAGGATTGTGCAAGCCGTTGGGGCGGACCGTGCTGGTGTCGGGCGCGATCGCCGCCGAGACGGACATGCCGCTGGTCGCGCTCGGGTCGCATTCGCTGCGCGGCATTGCCGCGCCGTGCCAGGTGTTCGCGCTCCCGGAGACGTGAGAAACTACACCCCGCCCATCTTGCAGACGAGCTTCCACTCCTCCGCCGTCACCGGCTGCACCGACAGGCGCGAATATTTCACCAGGGCCATGTCGGCGAGCTTCTTCTCGGCCTTGACCGCGGCCATCGTCACCGGCGTCTTCAGGGGCTTGTCGGCCTTGATGTCGACGCAGACGAACTTGCCGGTCTTGTCGGTCGGGTCCGGATAGGCTTCCTTGATGATCTCCGCGATCCCGACGATCTCCTTGCCCTCGTTGGAATGATAGAAGAACGCCTTGTCGCCCTTCTTCATGTTCACGAGGTTCTGGCGCGCGGTGAAATTGCGCACGCCGGTCCAGGCCTCGCCCTTGGCGCCCTTCGCGACCTGCTGGTCCCAGGACCACACCGACGGTTCGGATTTCACGAGCCAGTAGTTCATGACAACGCGCCCTATCCATTCGTCATGGCCGGGCTTGTCCCAGCCATCCACGTCTTGTCACCAGTTCAATATCAAGACGTGGATGCCCGCGACAAGCGCGGGCATGACGAGAAGACGTCATTCCTCTGCCTTGAAGGGGCGCGTCATCAGCCCCGAGATCGCGGCATCGATCGTGCTTCGGCCGCTCAGGATCGCCGCGACCGCTTCTGATACCGGCAACTCGATGTCTTGCGAAGCTGCGAGTTCGATCAGCACAGGTGCCGTGAACTCTCCCTCGGCGAGCTTGCCGGCGGGAGGCTGCTCGCCGCGCCCGAGCGCAAGTCCGAGCGCGAAGTTGCGCGATTGCAGGCTCGAGCAGGTCAGGATCAAGTCGCCGAGGCCGGACAGGCCGGAGAGCGTCTCGCTGCGCGCGCCGAGCGCGCGGCCAAGACGCGCCAGTTCGGCAAAGCCGCGGGTCGTGAGCGCAGCCTGTGCGGAGGCGCCGAGCTTGCGCCCGACCGCGATGCCGACTGCGATCGCCAGCACGTTCTTGGCCGCACCGCCGATCTCGACGCCCCGGATGTCCGTGGAGTGATAGGGCCGGAACGTCGGCGAGCCCAGCGCCTGCACGAGCGTGCGCGCCAACGCCTCATCGTTTGCCGCCAGGGTCACCGCCGTCGGCAGGCCGCGCGCGACGTCGTCGGCAAAGCTTGGGCCCGACAGGATCGCCGGCTGCGCGTGAGGCGCGGCCTCCGCGATCACGTCGGTCATGAACTTATGGGTGCCGTGCTCGATGCCCTTGGCGCACGCGACGATCGGTACCGGCCTCGCCAGATGCGATGCCAGCATGTTGACGGCGCCGCGCAGATGCTGCGCGGGCGTTGCGATCAGCAGCATGTCGGCGCGTGCGGCGAGCGCCAGCTCGCCCGTGACGACAATCTCCGCAGCAAGCCGCACGCCGGGCAGCCGCGGATTGTCGCGGCTCGACGCAATCCGCGCGGCATGCTCCGCATTGCGAGCCCAGAGCGTGACGCTCCGCCCGGCTCGCGCTGCCACCGTGGCGAGCGCCGTACCCCAGGCGCCGGCGCCGATCACCGCGACGGATTGCAGCGCGGCCATCGCTAGAATCCCGCCCGCGTGTTGCCGTAGCCTGTGGGCGCCGTCGCGTTGGCGTCGAGCAGCCACCGCGCGCGCGGCTGCGCGTCCATCGTATCGGTCAGGCCGAGCGCGAGGCGCTCGGCGCCGGCCCAGGCGATCATCGCGCCGTTATCGGTGCAGAGCGCCGGCGGCGGCATGATCAGTTGCGTCCCGGCCTGTCTTGCAACGTCATGCAGAGCGCCGCGGATCGCTTGATTGGCGGCGACACCGCCGGCGGCTACGAGCGCGCGCGGCGCGCCGAACTGCTCGCGAAAAAGTCTCAAGCCGACGCTCAGCCGGTCGGCGGTCGAGTCGAGCACAGCGGCCTGAAAGCTCGCGCAGAGATCGCTGATGTCCTGCGGTGTGAGCTCAGCCAGCCGGCCCGCTTCGGTGCGCACCGCCGTCTTCAATCCCGACAGCGAGAAATTGGCATCGGGACGTCCCTGCATCGGCCGCGGAAACGCAAAGCGGGTGGCATCGCCGCCCGCCGCCGCGCGCTCGACCTGCGGTCCGCCCGGATAAGGCAGTCCCAGCATCTTCGCGACCTTGTCGAAGGCCTCGCCGATCGCGTCGTCGACCGTGGTGCCGAGCCGTACATATTGGCCGACGCCGGTGACTGCGACGATCTGGGTGTGGCCGCCGGAGGCGAGGAACAGGCAATAGGGAAATTCGATTCCGTCGGTGAGGCGCGGCGTCAGCGCATGCGCTTCGAGATGGTTCACCGCGACCAGCGGCGTATCGTGCACCATCGCGATCGCCTTCGCGGTGGTCAGCCCGACGATGACCCCGCCGATCAGGCCCGGCCCCGCGGCGGCCGCGACGCCATTGAGCTGGGCAAAGCCGATGCCGGCCTCGCGCATGGCGCGGTCGATGATGCCGTCGAGCAGATCGACATGCGCGCGCGCGGCGATCTCTGGCACCACGCCGCCGAAGCGGGCATGTTCCTCGATCTGCGACCGCACGATGTTGGACAGGATCCTGCCGCTGCCGTCAGGCGCGCGCTCGATCACGGCCGCGGCGGTCTCGTCGCAGGTGGTTTCTATGCCCAGCACCAGCATTGGCGAATTGTTATCCAATTTGCGCCCTTGCGCTCATCCATAAACCAGCGTTCTGGTACGTCCGGTAGCATTCCGGGGTCGGCTTGCGCAATCGTCACGCGCAACCGTCTAGGTCAATGCGCCACCGCCACGTGGTTCGGGAACACCAGCGATGTCCATTCTTGTCACACGGCCGCATCCCGACAATGAGGCGACGGCGGAAAGTCTGCGCGCGCGGGGGCATGCGGTGCTGCTCGCGCCGGTGCTCAAGTTCGAGCCGGTCGCCGTCCATGACGAGAGTGAAGGTCCCTACGGCGCCGTTCTCGTCACATCGGCCAACGCGATCCGCGCCGTCGCGCCGCAATTGCCGGAGCTCGGGCTCCTGAAGCTGCCTTTGTTCGCGGTCGGCGAGCATACGGCTGCTGCGGCGCGCGAGGCCGGTTTCGCCGAGGTGATCGTCGCCGGCGGCGATGCTGCTTCCTTGCGCGACAAGGTGATGCAAAGCGCGCGCGACAAGGTGCTGAAGAAAAAGAGCGCGCTGCTGTATCTCGCCGGCGCCGATCTGTCGCGCGACCTCGGCGGCGAACTCGGTGCGGAGGGCTTTCGCGTCGTCACGCGGACCGCCTATCGCATGGCGCCGGTCAAGCATCTGCCGCGCGAGGTTTGCGAGGGTTTTGCCGCGCACGGGGTCGAGGCGGTGCTGCACTACTCCCGGCGCAGCGCACGCGCGTTCCTGGATGCGGCGCGGGACGAAGGCGTCGAAATCTCGGCGCTGGCCATACCGCATTGCTGCCTGTCCGAGACGGTTGCGAGCGTGCTGCGCGACGCCGGCGCGTCACGGGTTCTGGTGGCCGCAACGCCGGACGAAAGTGCCCTATTCGACACCTTGGAGCGTGCGTTGCGCACCCGTTTGGCGTAAGAGGTCAGGCCGAATCCGACGCAATCTAGTTCACCCGGGTATGGAAGTGTGAGGAACCGTCACGATGGCCGACGACAAGCCTGAAGACGCTGGATTGGCGCCCGAGACGGGTCGTACCAAGCGCACCCCGCCCACCATCGATCTTGAGGCGACGGAAGTCTCGACCCAGCCGCAGCAGGTCGCGGATGAGCCCGAGGCGTCCGAGCATGTCGCGCAGGAGCAGGCCAGGTCCGAAGAACCCGGATCCGAGGAGGTCAAGGCCGAGCCTCGGTCCGAGCCTGCAGAGGAGCAGGTTTCCGTCGCGGCCGCACCCGTGTCGGCGCCGATTTCGCCCTGGGTCATCGCGCCGTTCTCCGGCGCTGTCGCGGCTGCGGTCGTGATCGCGGTGGGCTGGATGCTGGGCTGGCCCGCGGTGCAGGCGCCGCCGGCCGCGCCTGAGGTAACCCGTGCGACAATCGATGCACTGAGCGCACGCGTTGCTGCGGTCGAAGCCAAGGCCGGCAGGCCCGCAGCCGATCCGGCCATGGCGGCGCGGATCGACGCGCTGGAGAAATCCGCAAGCAGCCTGCGCAGCGACATGGCCAATCTGCGTGCGCAGTCCGACAAGACTGCGAGCGCTTTGAACGACGCGAAGGTTGCCTCGCCCGCTGCAGCGCCTGATCTTGCCGCTATCATCGACCGCATCGCCCAGCTCGAGCGCGCCGGCAAGACGGAGCGCGCCGAGCTTGCGCGGCAGGGCGAGAAGATCGCCGAGGCCAGGACGATGGACGACAAGCCGCTCCGCCATGTGGTAGCGGCGTCCCTCCTCGACGTCGCCGTTCGCCACGGCGATCCCTATCAATCGCAATTGGCGGCGGCGCGGTCATTTGCGGCCAAGCCCGACATGCTGAAGCCGCTCGACGCGTTTGCGTCGTCCGGCATCCCGACGCCGGCCGCGCTGAGCCGCGAGCTCCTCAACATCGTGCCGAAGCTGTCGCCGCCTCCGGAAGCTCCGTCGAGCGACGCCGGCATCGTCGAGCGTCTCCAGGCCGGCGCGTCAAAGCTCGTCCGCATCGAGCGTACCGACGGGGTCGGCAACGATCGCGGTGCCATCGTTGCGCGCGTGACCGCGGCGGCGCTTCGCAACGATTTCGTGGAAGCGCGGCGCGAGCTGAAGACTCTGCCCGAGGCCGATCGTGCCCCGGCGCAGGCCTGGCTCGACAAGACCGATGCCCGCGAAGCCGCGCTCGCCGCGTCCCGCAAGTTCGCCGACGATGCCATGGCGGATCTCGCCAAATCTGATCCGGTCAAGCCTCTTCAGTAAAAGTTCGCGCAACAATCGGCGCGTATAGGGATCGCCATGCTTCGCATCGTCCTCTTTCTTGTCCTGATCGCACTGGCGGCGGCCGGCGCGGCCTGGGTTGCCGATCAGCCCGGCGATCTCGTGCTGACCGCGGCTGGTTTCCGCATCTCGACGACGCTTCCCAGGTTCGTTCTCTTGCTTGGCCTGTTTGCCGTGGCCGTCGTGCTGGTCTGGAGCATCCTGACCACGATCTGGCGCACGCCGGGGCGTCTGCGCCGCCGTCGCCACGAAAAGCGCCAGGCCCGCGGCCGCCACGCCATCACCCACGGCCTGCTCGCGATCGGTCATGGCGATTCCGCGCTGGCCCGCCGTCACGCCGACGCGGCGCGGCGGCATGCGCCGAACGATCCGCTCGCTCTGCTGCTGCACGCGCAGTCGGCCCAGCTCGAAGGCAATCGCGACGAGGCGCAGCGCGTCTTCCGCGTCATGGCCGAGCGCGAGGACACGCGGCTGCTCGGCCTGCGCGGCCTGTTCATCGAGGCGCAGCGCGCCGACGATGCGGTCGGCGCGGTGCTGATCGCGGAGGAAGCGATCAAGCTGTCGCCGTCCTCGACCTGGGCCTCGCATGCGGTGCTCGGCTTCCGTTGCGCGCGCGGCGACTGGCGCGGGGCACTCGCGATCCTCGACTCGAATCTGCGCGCGGGGCAGATCGACAGGCATACCTATCGCCGGCAGCGCGGCGTCCTACTCACCGCGCGCGCGCTGGAATTGCAAACGATGGACCGCGACGTCGCGCGCGAGAGCGCGATGGAGGCGGTCAAGCTCGCACCGACCCTGGTGCCGGCGGCGGTGCTCGCGGCAAAATTCGAGAGCGAGGCGCATCAGGTGCGCCGCGCCATGAAGCTGGTGGAAGCCGCCTGGCTCGCCAATCCGCATCCCGATCTCGCGGACGCCTATGCGCATGTGAAGCTCGGCGATACCGCATGGCACCGCCTACAGCGGGTGGAGACCCTCGCCGCCAAGACGCCCGCCGACAAGCCCGGTCATGTCGAAGGGCAGCTCGCGATCGCGCGCGCTGCGATCGACGCCTCGGAGTTCGCCCGCGCGCGCGAGGCGCTCGCGCCTTATCTCAAGGATCCGACCCAGCGCGTCGCGCTGCTGATGGCCGAGCTCGAGCGCACCGAGCATGGTGACGGCGGCCGCGCCCGCGCCTGGACCTTGCGCGCGGTGCGCGCCCGCCTCGATCCCGCCTGGACCGCGGACGGCTATGTCAGCGACCGCTGGCGTCCGGTCTCCCCGGTCACCGGCCGCCTCGATGCGTTCCAGTGGCAGACGCCGGTCGCGAGCCTGCCCTCGGACAAGGGCCCCACGCTCGAATCCTCGGCCTTCGAGGAAGCCATGCTGGCCGCTCCGCCGCCGAAGCGGGTGGCCGCCGCTCCCAGCGAAGCTCCGGTGGAACCGCCGGTGACGGCCCCGGTGTCAGCGCCGGCCGCCCAGGACAATTCGCCGCCTCAGGCCCAGGAGGTTGCCGGGGAATCCGCGAAGGAGGAGCCGGTGGTCACGCCCTCCGAGCCCGCGAATCCGGCTCCGGCGCCCGCCGAATCATCGCCGCTGGCGGCGACGCCGGTGTTCCGAACCCGGGCCGACCTCGGCAAGCCGACATCGGCGCCGGTCGAGGCCGTCATCCCGATCGTCCGTGCGCCGGATGATCCCGGAATCGACGACGACGGCCCCAGCGATGAATTTACGGAACAAATCGGCACGCCGAAGGCCCAGGCCGGCGGCTGGCGCGGATTCTGGTCCCGCTGGGGCGCGTGAAGCGCATTTCAGACCCGGCTTGTCCTTGCCAATTCGGGCCATGCCCGATATCAGGATCGCACGTATCGGGACCGGCATCGCCGAGGTCCCGGCAGGGTTCGCCGCAATAGCTCAGTCGGTAGAGCACGTCATTCGTAATGACGGGGTCGGGGGTTCGAATCCCTCTTGCGGCACCAGCCTTTTCGTTGTCCAGCCGGAGACATCGGTCACATGTCGTACCTAAGACATGGGTGGCAACCTCGTGCCGGTTCATCCGAGCCCGCAATCCCGTCGTTTCGACCAGCGCATCCAGGTCCAAGAACGTGTATGGCCGGGACAAGCCCGGCCATGTCGCTGGTTGAACCTATCTGAACGGATGGCAGTGCCTACTGCGAGACCGTCTGCACCACGCTTCCGATCGGACGCGTATTCGTGCCGGCGGTCGGCACCTTCATGTCCTTCATCAGCGCCTCGTCATATTCGGGCAGCGTCTGCAGCGTCGCCTTGGCCTTCATCTGCACGACCTTGTAGCCGCCGGCCTTGAGCCGCGCGAGCAGCGCCGGCATGGCTTCGCCGGTGTGCTTCTGGAAATCGTGCATCAGGATGATGCCCTTGCCGAGCTTGTCGAGCCTGGTCATCACGGTCTCGACGATCTTCTCAGGCGTCGCACCTTTCCTGAAGTCGAAGGAGTCGATGTCGGTCGAGAACATCGCGACGTTGCGGGTCCCGAAATAGGTCACCATCGCGGGATTGTGCTGGAGCTGCGGGAAGCGGAAGAACGGCGCCGGGTTGGTGCCGAGCGCGAATCTCACCGCGCTGAAGCCCTTCTCGACCTCGTCCTTGACCTGCTGCTCGGTCATCTTCTTGCTGTTGAGGTTGACGTGCGACCAGGTGTGCGTGCCGACCGTGTGGCCCTGGGCCAGCACCTGTTTCAGGATTTCCGGATGATAGGTCGCGTGCTTGCCGACCGAGAAGAACAGGCCCTTGGTGCATTCGTCGGCGAGCGCCTTCAGCACCGCGGGCGTGTTGACCGGCCACGGACCGTCGTCGAAGGTCAGCACGACCTCCTTGTCGGTGAGGAAGTCGAACTGCTTGAAGTGCTCGAAGCCGAAGCCGGGACCGCCCGTGGTGTCGATCTCGACGACGCGGGACACACCCAGCGCGTTCGGATTGGCGCAGGCCTGTCTCGGCTGCATCGGCATGACTGGGGCGGGCGCGGCTGCCGGAGCGGCTGCCGTGGACTTGGCCGCGATCGTCGCGGTGGTCTCGACGTCATCCTTGGCGGAGAGCTTCGCCTGTGCCGGCAGTTGATCGGCGGCACGAGCGGCAACTGTCTTGGGAGCGCCCTGGTCGGCGCGCGCGGAATAATAGAACCAACCGCCGGCGGCGATCACGACCGCCGCAACTACACTGGCCAGCATAAGGCCCAACGCATTACGCATCGCTACTCTTTCCAATTACGCAACCAAACCAGCGGAATTTTCCGCGCGACCAGCCATTAATGCGAAGTAAGAGTTAACGTGACACCAACACGACGGCGGCTGTGGAGGAATTTCAACGGGGTGCGCCAAAGTGACCGGGATCACAGATGATGGGTCTCCCGTGAGCGTCATCACAGTGGAAACGGTTTTGCCGGAGCATCGTGGCTCCCATCAACAACCGGCCCGCTTAGCGCGGAGCCAATGGGAGCTTCAAATGACCAGGTCTCTGAACACCAAGTCGTTTACCAGCAAGATCCGCGACACCAGCCTGGCTCTGGGCTTTGCCGCCATCGTCTCGATCGCTTCGACGAGCTCGAGCTTCGCGTTCTCGGCCGAGGCGCAGCAGATGTGCACCGGCGATGCCTTCCGCCTGTGCTCGGCGGAGATCCCCAACATCCCGAAGATCACGGCGTGCATGATCAAGCATCGCTCGGACCTGAGCGCCGGCTGCCGCGCGGTGATGGACAAGAACCTCGCCAAGGGCGCCTCGCGCAAGGTCGCTGACGCCCAGGACAAGCAGTAAGAACGCGCAACCGAGATCGTTGCGTCGGTCAGCTCCCCTCGCGATGTGCCCCGGCGTCAAGCCGAAGCCCCCCGCGGCGGCGCTCGTCCCGCCCGGCCACAAAGCCGTTGCAGCCCCGGGATCGTCGCACTAGCTTCGCCCGCACATCTTTCCGGGTAAGAGGCATTACGCGATGACCAGATTTCTTTTCATCATCCCTTTGCTCATGTTCGCATCGGCCGCGTCGGCGCAGCAGCTGGGCCAGGACGCTTGCGCGCGTGACGTCACGCGCTTCTGCCGCGCCGTCATGAACAATGGCGATGGCGCCGTGCTCGCTTGCTTGAAGCAGCACCGCACCCGCCTCAGCAAGGCCTGCGACAAGGTGCTGACGGATCACGGGCAGTGATGATTCCCGTAGCCCGGACGAGCACAGCGATATCCGGGACGCTTGGCCCCGCCTGTCGCTTCGCTCATACGGGCTACGGTCTGAAAGAGGCTACGTGCTGCTGCCTGCAGCGGTCGCAACCACCGGCAGCACCTCGCCATCGGCGCGGTCCGGCGTCTCGTCCTTCCACCGCACCGAGCCGAACGGGCGCTCGAGCATGCGGCGGATCCGCACCGGCTCGGGGCCGATGTGGAAGTCGATCGCCTGCTGATGCAGCGCGCGTTCGGACTGGGTCGAGCGGTTGCGCTGGCGCAGGTAATCGAACCAGGTCGGGCAGTGATAGCGCTCGGTCCATAGTTCGGGATCGGCAATGTCGCGCGCGATCGACCAGCCATAGGCGCCGTTGCGCTGGCGCGAGAGCTGCACGTCCTGCATCACGTTGTGGAACGCGCGCGCGTTCTCCTGGGCGACCCGGTATTCGATCTCGACCACCAGCGGTCCGCTGCGTCCGGTCAGCGACAGCTTGACCTCGGGATCGGCCAGCACGTCCGCATCCTCGTTGCGCGCGCCGACGCGTGGCATCGTGAGCCAGATGCCGAGCAACGGCGAGATCAGCATCAGGCCTGCCGCCGTCAGCAATGCGATCTCGACGCCGGCATAGTCCGTCAGACGGCCCCAGCCCCAGGCGCCGATCGCGATGCCGCCGGAGATCGAGGCCTGGAACGCCGCGAGCGAGCGGCCCGCGACCCAGCGCGGTGCCGACAGCTGCACGCCGATGTTGAACAGCGCGATCGCAGCCATCCAGACCGCGCCGGCCAGCACCAGCGCCGTCGCCGTCAGCACCGGCTCGCTGCTCACCGCAAGGGCGGCCATCGCGAACGCCATCGAGATGGTGCAGGCGCGGATCGCGGCCTCGCCGCTCATGCGCTTGCGCAATTCGTGGATGTTGAGTGCGCCGATCACCGCGCCCATGCCGAAGGCGCCGAGCATGATGCCGTAGGTCTGCGCGCCGCCATGCAGGAGGTCGCGCGCGACCAGCGGCATCAGGGCCATCACGGCGCCGCCGATCAGGCCCATCACCAGCGTGCGCAACAGCACGATCTTGATCGGCGGCGAATTGGTGATGTAGCGCACGCCCGAGACCATGGCGCGGTTGAGCTTTTCCCGCGGCAGGCGCGAGGGCTCGGTTCTGCGGCGCCAGAGCAGCAGCACGACCAGCAGCGGCAGATAGAGGATCGCATTGCAGGCGAACGCGGCCACGGCGCCGAGCGCAGCGACGATGACGCCGCCGACCGCAGGACCGAAGCTGCGCGCGATGTTGTAGCTGATGCCGTTGAGCGCCACCGCGGACGCCAATGCCTCAGGCGGCACCTGTTCGCTGACCGAGGACTGCCAGGCCGGGCCGAACAGCGCATTGCCGCTGCCGACGACGAAGCAGAAGACGAGCAGCAATTCGGGGGTGATCAGGTTGAGGCCGGCCAGAACGGTGAGCGCGCTCGCGCCGATCAGCGCGATCGACAGCGAGACCAGGGTGACGATGCGGCGGTCATACATGTCGGCGATGGCGCCGGCGGGCATCGAGATCAACATGATCGGCAGCATCAGTGCGGTCTGCACCAGTGCCACCTTGTCGGCCGAGGCGGCCATCTGCGTCATCGCCCAGGCTGCGCCTACGCCCTGGATCAGGAGGCCGAGATTGGAGAGCAGGCTGGCGAGCCAGATGCGCCGGAACAATGTGTACCGCAGCGGGGCGGTGATGCCGTCGCCGGCAAATGTCTGGCGTTTCGTCTGCTCGGTCATATCCCCTTCCATATCGGGTGTCAGAACTAGCTTCAGCGATTCCGATCGGATCACTGATGCCTGCGAAAGTCCTTCGCTGTCCAGTGGTTAGGCAGGTATAAGCGGTGCAAAGGCATGGTTTTGCCGGGAGGAACAGATGAGGCTGTCGCGACGGACGATCCTGCTGGGAGCCGGCAGCCTGCCTTTCGCGGTTGCGAGCATGCGGGCCGGCGCGATCGCCCAAACCGCACCGGGCGTCCCGCCGAGCACCGAGGTGCCGCCGATCCTGTTCGTCCACGGCAATGGCGATTACGACGCGCTCTGGATGACGACCTTGTGGCGGATGGAATCAAACGGCATCGCCCGCGAGCGCATGATGGCGATCAATTTCACCGATCCCCTGGCGCGCAGCGATGACAAGGTCGAGCAGGCGAACCGCTCCTCGACCGAGGACCAGCGCCGCGAGCTCGCCGCTGCCATCACTGAATTGAAGCGCCGGACCGGTGCGGCGCGGGTGGCCCTGGTCGGCAGCTCGCGCGGCGGCTATGCGATCCGCAACGTCATCGGGAACGGCGGCGCTGGCGATGTCAGCCACGCCGTCCTGTGCGGCACGCCCAACCACGGCGTGTTCGCGACCGATGACCAGCCGAACAACGAATTCAACGGCCGCGGCGTATTCCTGCGCGGCCTGAACGAGGGCGAGAGCGAGGTGACGTCGGGTGTTGCCTTCCTGACGCTGCGCAGCGACGGCATGGACAAATATGCGCAAGCTGACGGCCGCTTCATCGGCAAGCCTGGCACGCCGACCGGTGTGACCGCCGAGGGGCCCGAACTGAAGGGCGCCACCAACCTCGCGCTCGGCGCGCTCGATCATCGCGAGGTGGCGTTTCACCCTCGCGCCTTCCGCGAGATCTACAAGTTCATCGCCGGCCGGGAGCCCGCCCGCATCGCGATCGCGCCGGAGACCGGCGTGAAGCTGAGCGGGCTTGTCACGGGAATGCCAGGCGGTGTGCCGACCAATCGTCCGGTCGCGGGTGCAACCGTCGATGTCTTCCGTGTCGATTCCAATACCGGGGAGCGCAAGGGTGGTGCGCTGCACAGTGCAAAGACCGCTGCCGACGGCCGCTGGGGGCCGGCGCAGGTCGATCCGGCCTGGTCGCTCGAATTCGTCCTGACCTCGCCGGATGCGCCGACGACGCACATCTACCGCTCTCCGTTCCCGCGCTCGTCAGACGTCGTGCACCTGCGGCCTGCGCGACCGCTCGGACCGGCAGACAAGGACGCAGGGGCGGTCGTGATCATGTCGCGGCCGCGCGGCTATTTCGGCCTGCCGCGGGACGTGGTTCTGTTCGATGGCAAGGAGCCGGCCGACGTCAAGCAGGGCGTGCCCACGGATGCGGCAGCAACCCTGCGGCTTCCGGCCAGCGAGATCTGGCGTAACATCGTGGCCCAATTCGGCGAAGAACGGATCGTGGCGCGCGCCTGGCCTGCCGCCGAGAACAGGATTGCGATCGCCGAGCTGACTTACTAGCTGTTTAGCTGCGTCACATCTGCGGGAGAGAGCCATGAACTTCGCCAGCGTGCGTCGGCCCATCATCCCTCCGGCTCCTGCGCGTGCGCCCGACGACATGTCGTTCTTCGGCCGTCTCGCGGTGGTCCGGCAGAACATGATCGCGACCTGGGGGCAGCGCGCCTATGAGGAAGAGGTCATCCTGGGTCGCTTCTTTTTCCGCAACAGTTTCATCCTGAACCAGCCGGACGCGATCCGGCACGTTCTGCTCAGCAATTACGAGAACTATACGCGCACGCCGGCCGGCATCCGCATGCTGCGCCCGGTGCTCGGCGACGGCCTTCTGATCGCGGAAGGTCATTCCTGGACCTTTCAACGCCGCACCCTCGCGCCGGCCTTCACGCCGCGCGCCACCGCAAATCTCGTTCCCCATATGACGGCGGTGCTCGACGAGACGATCGCGAAGCTCGATCCGCAAACGGGCGAGCCGGCCGATCTGCGCGAGATCATGCAGCGCATGACGCTCGAGATCGCCGGGCGCACCATGTTTTCGTTCGGCATGGATCGGCATGGTACGACCTTGCGCAACTTCATCATGGAATACGCCGCGCGGTTGGGGCGCCCGTATCTCCTCGATATGGTGCTGCCGGTATCCTGGCCGAGCCCGATGGATTTCGCCCGCGCGCGCTTCCGCAGGCGCTGGACCGAATTCGTCGCGATGCTGATCGCGGAACGGCGTGCGGCCGGCAAGAAGGACGGTGCGCCGCCGCGCGACCTGTTCGATCTCATGGACGAGGCGCGTGATCCTGAAACCGGCAAGGGCTTCTCGGACGAGCAGCTCGTGGACGAGGTCGCGACCATGATCCTGGCCGGTCACGAGACCACGGCGACGGCGCTGTTCTGGGCGCTCTATCTGCTCGCGCTCGATCCCGATACGCAGGAGGAGGTGGCGTCCGAGACCCGCGGAGAGCATCTCGACAGCATGGCCGATATCGATCGCCAGAAATTCACCCGCGCCGTGATCGACGAGACCATGCGGCTCTATCCGCCGGCCTTCCTGGTCGCGCGGGCCGCGCGCGAGAAGGACAACGCGGCCGGTGTCGGGATCGGCAAGGGCGACATCATCATGATTGCGCCCTGGCTGCTGCACCGGCACGAGAAGCTGTGGGATCAGCCGAACGCGTTCGTTCCAAAGCGCTTCATGTCGAAGGAGGCGCCTGACCGTTTTGCCTACCTGCCGTTCGGCGCAGGTCCGCGCGTCTGCATCGGCGCGCCGTTTGCCCAGGCCGAATCCGTGCTGGCCCTGGCCCGGCTGATCGGCGCATTCCGTGTCGAGCTTGCCGACCCGGCGAATCCCGTGATCCCGCTCGGCGTCGTCACCACCCAGCCGGACCACTCACCCATGTTCCGCATCACGCGTCGGTGACAGGCGCTCGTCTGGCCGATGGCGTGATCCACCCTAGATAGAGCCCCGCCATGAGCGACATCCAGGCCCAGTTTTCCGTTCTCAAGCAGACCGCCGATCCCGTTGTGGTGGAGGCCATCGCGCAGCTGATCGCCAACGGTCACGATCGCGATCTCAACCGGATCAATGCGCTGGATTTTGCCAACCGTACCGGGCTCGACCAGGAGAAGGTCATTTCCGGCTTCCTGCACGCTTCGCGGCTCGGCCTGTTCGACATGAGCTGGAACGTGCTGTGTCCCGGCTGCGGAGGTGTGCTGGGGGCGCACGCCACGTTGAAGTCGTTGAAGCACGACGACTACAATTGCGCGCTCTGCGCCGCCGGATACGAGGCCTCGGTAGACGAGATGGTCGAGGTGGCCTTCACCGTCAGTCCGCGGGTCCGCCGCATCGGTGCTCATGACCCCGACACGTTGCCGATCTGGGAATATGTGCGGCAGATGTTCTGGAGCTCAGGCGTCGACATCAACGATGAATCGTTTTCCCGCCTGATCAACGAGGTGACACTCGAAGCCCTCGAATTGCCCGCCGGCGAGAAGGCGATCCTCTCGCTCAATTTGCCCAGCCAGTTCATCATCGTGTTCGAGCCGGTTACCCACTCCGCCCATTTCCTGGACGTTCAGGGCGAACCGACGAGCGAGCGTCAGCAGCTGTCGATCATGTTCAACAAGCTGGAGGCGCCGACGGGGACCACCGTGATGCGCCCCGGACCGTTGCGTCTCATGCTCGAGAACCAATCGGACAATCGCGTGTTGCCTTCGGTCTGGATTGCCGACCACGCGTTGCACGAGATGATCGGCAAGCGCAAGCCGATCCTGACGGCCAAGCGGATGCTGTCCAACCAAACGTTCCGCGACGTCTTCAAGGCCGACAACCTCAATGTCGACCAGCGGCTGAAGATCACGTCCCTGACGTTCCTGTTCACCGACCTGAAGGGCTCGACAGCGCTGTATGAGCGGGTCGGCGACCTCAACGCCTTCGATCTCGTGCGGGCGCACTTTCGCGCACTGCTGGAGATCATCGCCGCCGAGAAGGGGGCGGTCGTGAAGACGATCGGCGATGCCGTGATGGCGACCTTCGTCAGGCCCGAGCACGCCATCACCGCGGGACTGCGCATGCGCGCGGCGATGGACGAATTGAACAAGCAGCGCGGCGCCAACGACCTCGTTCTCAAGATCGGCATCCATGAAGGTCCCTGCCTTGCGGTCATGCTCAACGAGCGGCAGGACTATTTCGGTCAGACCGTCAACATCGCCGCGCGCGTGCAGAGCCTGTCGACTGCGCAGGAGATCCACATCACCGGTCCGGTGCTGGACGCTCCCGCGGTCGCCGAGGTGCTGGAGCAGCGCGCGATCAAGCCGATCCAGAAACAGGCAGCGCTCCGCGGCATCGCCGACAAGATGGTGGTGTACGAGATCCCGTGAGTTCGGATCGTCATTCCGGGGCGATGCGTTAGCATCGAACCCGGAATCTCGAGATTCCGGGTTTGCGCGCCCCGGAATGACGATGAAGAGATTGCCGAAACGTAATGCAGCGCGCGGAACTGACGCACATTGCGCCCGTTGAGTTTCCCTCTCATATAATGCTGGTAACAGCCGCGCTCCTTGCGGCTGTCATCGATCTCGGTAGGACCTTATGCTCGACGGCTTACGTCAATTCATCGCCGACATTGTCGGTCCTCAAGCCTCGGACCGCGCATTCGGCGACAGCGATTATCGGCTGGCGGCCACTGCACTGCTGGTCCACGTGGTCTCGTTGGACGGCCAGCCGAGCGCGGCCGAGCAGCGCAAGCTGCACAGCCTGATCGAGAGCCATTTCGGGCTCGATCGCGGCACTGCGGATCGTCTGATCGCGGACGCCACCCAGGTCGAGGGCGAGGCGGTGGACCTCTATCACTTCACCAGCGTCATCATGCGCTCGCTCGACGAAGAGGGCCGCAGGCGCATCGTCCGGATGATGTGGGAGCTGGTCTATGCCGACGGCCAAGTCAGCGAGTTCGAAGACAATGTCGTCTGGCGTGCTTCCGACCTGCTCGGGATTTCCCAGCGCGACCGGATCGAGCTGAAGCACGCGGTCGCGGAGCGTGCCGGTGGACAGCTCAAGGACAGCGCCGTCGGTTGACGGCACTGGACTCGGCGGATCGCGGCCCGCGTGGGCACATGACGAAAGTTTAATATGTTCGTCGCCTGCGCCGAATACGCCTGCAAATCAACGGCTTCTCTGCATTGTCGGTCGTTCTGCTCAAGCGGCCATGCTGCCGGTGCCGCTTGCCTGTTGCGCACGGCCTATGCTCTCGTTCCGCCGTTGCGGGGCTAAAATAGTTGAATTCAAGAGACTTCGATCGTGGCTGAGCGGGTGACGTTGATTACTGGTGCTTCGGCGGGCATCGGGATGGAGCTGGCGCGTGTGTTTGCCGCCAATGGACACCGCCTCGCATTGACCGCGAGACGGGCGGATCGGCTCGAAACGCTCGCGAACGAGCTCGCTGCCAAGGGCGGCAAGAAGCCGATCGTGATCGCCTGCGATCTCGAGAAAGCGGATGCCGGCGAGACGATCGCGGCAGCCCTTGCAGCCGAAGGCGTCGAGCTCGACCATCTCGTCAACAATGCCGGCTTCGGCGTGTTCGGCGATGCCATCGAGCGCGATCGCGTCGAGCAGCTCGGCATCGTCGATGTCAACATCCGGGCCCTGACGGATCTGTCGCTGCGCTTTGCCGATCAGCTGATCAGGAACAAGGGCGGCCTTCTCAATGTCGGCTCCGTCGCCGGCTTTCTGCCCGGTCCCGGCATGGCCGTGTACTACGCGTCCAAGGCCTATGTGATCTCCTTCACCGAAGCGTTGCGGGCGGAGCTTGCACCGCTCGGCGTCCGCGTCACCGTGCTTTGCCCGGGCCCGGTGCCGACCGAATTCCAGGCCCGCGCCGGCGTTGGGTCCGGACATGATACGGCCGTTCTCAACGTCTCCGCGACCGAAGTTGCGCGGGAGGCATATCGTGGCCTGATGGCCAACAAGCGGGCAGTGCTGCCTGGTCTCGGTATCAAGATTGTGCCGTTCGCGCTGCGTTTCTTCCCGCGCGGCTTCATCCTTGCGGCGACCAGCCGGTTTCAAAGGCACAGGCACTAGAGGCCCCGTAGTGGCCCGGAGTTTGCTTCAGTATCGCGCGTATGTGCGCGAACTCACACGATGTTAACCATCGCTTAGCTATGCTGGCGGTCTGAACCGATAGCACTCGCAGAGGCCATGTCGTTCCGGACGGACAGGTTTGGTGGCGCAGAGGTGGTGGCCTTCCCACGGAAGGCGCCGGGCGCCGCCGCCTCCGAAACCCGGCGGCCGGTTCTGATCGTCCTGCATCAGGAATGCTCGACACCGGGCCGCGTCGGCAATGCGCTGCGCGCGCTCGGCCATCGCCTCGATATCCGCCGTCCGCGCTTCGGCGATCCCCTGCCCGAGACGCTCGATCGGCATGCCGGCGCCGTGATCTTCGGCGGCCCGATGAGTGCTAACGATCCCGATGACTACATCCGCCGCGAGATCGACTGGATCGAAATTCCGCTCCGCGAGCAGCGGCCGTTCCTCGGCATCTGCCTGGGTGCGCAGATGCTGGCGATGCAGCTCGGGGCGCGCGTCGCCCCCCATGCGGAGGCGCTGACGCAGATCGGGTATTACCCGATCAGGCCGACCGCTGCGGGCCATGCGCTCTGTCCGCACTGGCCGGCGCAGGTCTATCACTGGCATCGCGAGGGATTTGAGTTGCCGGTTGGCACTGAGCTACTCGCCGAAGGCGATGATTTTCCGGTGCAGGCGTTCCGTACCGGCAATGCTTTCGGCGTGCAGTTCCACCCCGATGTGACCTACGCGATGATGCATCGCTGGACCACGCGCGGCTATGACGGCTTCAGCGCGCCCGGTGCGCGGCAGCGGCATCATCATTTCGCCGATCGTGCCGTCTACGATGTCGCGGAGCGCGCCTGGCTCGATCACTTCATCGACGGCTGGCTCGCACGCCGGCCGGTGCTGGCGCAAGCCGCCGAGTGATCGCGTCTTCGCGCAAGTCTTTTCGCGCCTTCGCGCAAGTCCTTGCCTCTTCCCTGGATATGCTAGGCTCTCCGCAAACGAGCACGCACCAATGCGTGCCGGCCGACAAGGGAGAGCGCCGTGGCCTACGAACACATTCTCTACGAGGTGAGCGACAGGATCGCGACCATCACGCTGAACCGCCCCGACCGCATGAATGCGTGGACGCCGATCATGGAACGCGACGTGCGTCACGCGATGGAAGCGTCAAGTGCCGATGACAATGTCCGCGTCATCGTGCTCACCGGCGCCGGCCGCGCCTTCTGTGCCGGCGCCGACATGGATGCGCTGAAGGGGCTCGACCCCGATGACGTCAGGCGTGCCTCGAACCTGCCGCCCTTCGACATGAATCGCCGGCCGGATTGGCAGACGCGCTACGGCTATTATCCGTCGATCAAGAAGCCTGTGATCGCCATGCTCAATGGCGCCACGGCCGGCATCGGACTCGTGCACGCACTCTATTGCGACCTGCGCTTTGCTGCCGACAACACCGTGTTCACGACCGCCTTCGCGCGGCGCGGCCTGATCGCCGAGCATGGCATCAGCTGGATGCTGCCGCGGATCGTCGGCCACGCCAATGCGCTGGATCTGTTGCTCTCGGCGCGGCGCGTATCGAGCGAGGAGGCGTTGCGGATCGGGCTGGTCAACCGGCTCTGCTCGCCGGAGAAGCTGCGCGAGGAGACCTACGCCTATGCGCGCGACCTCGCCGATTTCGTCTCGCCGAGCGCCATGGCCGTCATCAAGCGTCAGCTCTACGAGGTCCCGTTCCAGACGCTTGCCGAGGCGACGATCGAGGCCAACCGGGAGATGATGGTGGCGTTGAACGGGAGTGATTTCAGGGAAGGCGTCGCGAGCTTCATGGAGAAGCGGCCGCCGAGGTTTACGGGCAGGTAGAGGGATCTATCAGCTACAGCCCGTCTTCGCCTTGCGGGCTTCGCCGGACACCACGCTTCGCCCTTCGGGCTCCGTCGCGGCAGCGCCACGCGTAGCCCGAAGGGCGAAGCGTGGTGGAGCCAGGCGGGATCGAACCGCCGACCTCGTCATTGCGAACGACGCGCTCTCCCAGCTGAGCTATGGCCCCTTTGCTGGCCGCTCTGGTGAATGCGGCCGACAACCGGGCGCCATTTAAGTCCCCGCCAAGGTCAAGTCAAGGACGGGCGTAACCCGGTTTTAGCCATTCCGGTGCCCGAACTTCCCTTGTTTGGGCCGGGGGGAACCGATATCTAGCAAAAGCCGTCAATCCCGACCGACCCAGAGTTTTCAAAAGCCATGCGTGCCGTTCTCGACATCGTCATCATCGTGCTCGACCTCTACGTCTGGCTGCTGATCGCTTCCGCGATCCTGTCCTGGCTGATCGCCTTCAACGTGGTGAACACCCGCAACCAGTTCGTGTCGGCGGTGGCGGAGTTCCTGTACCGGATCACCGAGCCGGTCCTGGCGCCGATTCGCAATTTCCTGCCCAGTCTTGGCGGCCTCGACATCTCGCCGATCATCCTGATCCTGATCATCATGTTCATTGAGCGGGTGATCCTGTACTACATCTACCCGAACGTGATCTGAGACCGCTGGAGCGCCTTTGGTTGCCAAGGAAGCTCATAAAGATCCCTGGCGCTACTCGGCCACAGGAATCAGCATCGCTCTGAGGGTAACGCCGCGCGGCGGCCGCGACGACATCGACGGGATCGAGCAACTCTCGGACGGGCGTACGGTGCTCAAGGTGCGGGTGCGCGCCATTGCCGATGGCGGCGAGGCCAACAAGGCCGTCCTGGTGCTCCTCGCGAAATCGCTCGGCGTGACCAAGGCCAGCGTAAGACTGCTATCCGGAGCTACCTCACGGTTGAAGCAGATCGCGGTCGACGGCGATCCGGCGCGGCTCGGAGAGGCCCTTCGCCAGCTTGTGTCGGCCAAATCGAAAGACTGAGGGAACTGACATGACGGCCAGGATCATCGATGGAAAAGTCATTGCCGCGGAGCTGCGCGCCCGGGTCGCCGGGGAGGTTGCCAGGGTCAGGCGCGAGCACAACCTGATCCCCGGCCTTGCGGTGGTCCTGGTCGGGAACGATCCCGCCAGCGAGGTCTATGTCCGCTCAAAACACACCCAGACCCAGGCTGCGGGTATGGCGTCGTTCGAGCACAAGCTGCCGGCCGACGTCTCGCAGGCCGACCTGCTGGCGCTGGTCGCAAAGCTCAATCGCGATCCGGCCGTGCACGGCATTCTCGTGCAATTGCCGCTGCCGAAGGGGCTGAATACCGAAGCCGTCATCAACGCCATCGATCCCGCAAAGGATGTCGATGGCTTGCATCCGAACAATGCCGGCCGGCTCGCCGGCGGCTTCGAGGCGCTGTCGCCCTGCACGCCGCTCGGCTGCATCATCCTGACGAAGAGCGTGCATGCTTCGCTCGAGGGCATGAACGCCATCGTCATTGGCCGCTCCAACCTGGTCGGCCGCCCGCTGGTGCAGCTGCTGTTGAATGAAAATGCCACGGTCACGATCGCGCATTCGCGCTCGCGCGATCTGCCGGGTCTCGTAAGGCGCGCCGACCTCGTCTATGCCGCGGTCGGCCGGCCCGAGATGGTGCGCGGGGATTGGCTGAAGCCGGGCGCGACCGTGATCGACGTCGGCATCAACCGCATCCCGAAGGACGACGGCAAGACCCGTCTCGTTGGCGACGTCGCCTATCAGGAAGCGCTTGGCGTTGCCGGCGCGATCACCCCGGTGCCGGGCGGCGTCGGCCAGATGACGGTGGCGTGCCTGCTGGTGAACACGCTGCGCGCAGCCTGTGCGATCGCAGGGCTGCCGAAACCGGCGGTGTAAGTAAACTCTCGTGTCCCGGACGCGGCGCGGCATGAAATGACGCGACGCTGAGCCGGGACCCATGGCGCCACTGTACTGGGCCCCGGCTCAGCAGCGCATCGTTTCACGCTGCGCCGCGTCCGGGGCACAGAAACCTAGCCCTTCTTTTTCTTCTCGCGCTCGATGCCTTCGAGGATCAGCTTGTGCGCTTCCTCTGCGCCGCCCCAGCGCAGGATCTTCACCCATTTGCCCTTTTCGAGATCCTTGTAGTGCTCGAAGAAGTGCTGGATCTGCTGCAGCGTGATGTCCGGCAGGTCGGAATAGCTCTTCACCTTGTCATAGCGCTGCGTGAGCTTGGACGACGGCACCGCCAGGATCTTTTCGTCGCCGCCGGCTTCGTCTTCCATGAACAGCACGCCGACCGGACGCACGCTCATGACGGCGCCGGGAATGATGGCGCGGGTGTTGATGATCAGGACGTCGCAGGGATCGCCGTCATCCGACAGCGTGTGCGGGATGAAGCCGTAGTTACCGGGGTAACGCATCGGCGTGTAGAGGAAGCGGTCGACCACCAGCGTGCCGGCCTCCTTGTCCATCTCGTACTTGATCGGTTCGCCGCCCACGGGGACCTCGATGATGACATTGACGTCGTGTGGTACGTTTTTCCCGATCGAGACCGCATCGATACGCATTCAAGGCTCCGTTGTTGCCGAGGTGAAATCGCGCCCGGCAGCGATTTTGGCGCTGTCATACGCGGGCTTGGCCCGCTGATCCATCGCGTTTTTGTGAAATAATGAATCCTGCGATCACCGGCTCGAAAGGCGACGGTATCGACGGACGGAAACGCTGCCGGGTACGATTTCAGCAGCTCAATTGGTCCAAGCGAAGGCAACCTTGTCGAGCGACTTGGGCCCGAATCGCTCGGAAGAGCGCGCCACCATGCGGCCGCCCAGGGCACGGTAGAACTCCGTGGCCGGATCATTGTCCGAGAGCGCCCACACCACCATGCTCTTCAGCCCGCTCTGCATGAGGTCGCGGCGGGCGGCAGCGAACAGGCGGCGGCCGAAGCCGAGACCCTGGAATTCCGGTCGCAGGTAAAGCTCGTAGATCTCGCCGTCGAAATGCAGGCTGCGGGCGCGGTTGCGGCCGTAATTGGCATAGCCCGCGATCTTGTCACCGAACACGAGCACGCTGACGCGGCTGCCCTTGCGGATCGCGCTGTCCCACCACTGCGGACCGCGGCGGTTGATCAGCTTTTCCAGCTCGGCGCCGGGAATGATGCCCTGATAGGCCGAGCGCCAGGCTTCGTCATGAGTGGACGCCACCGCAGTTGCATCTGCAGCCTTGGCCGGCCGGACCTCGATCAGGGTTGTGCTCATGGACACGATCAAACCAAGTCACCGCGCCGGCGGCAAGACCTATCGTTAATTATCGGTTAACCTGTGGACTTTCTGCATCAGTATTTCGACCATGTTGTGCCGAAAGAGGACAAGCCGCTGCCTCGAACCGCAACCGCGTGCCGCGCGCCGGTGCAAAACTACGTCTCGGCGGCGAGGGGACGGCAATGGCAACGCAGAAAGTCGGCCGAAATTGATTCGTTCCTACTAATCTGGCTGTCGCTGTTCGCGTTCGCCTTCGGCCAATTCATGCGGCTCCTCAATACCATCGCGCTCGTGCCTCTGCTGGCTTTGCTGATTGCGTCCCCTCTGTGCGCCGAGGTCACGTTTGGCCCCTCGGGAGGGGAGAGCGAACCGTTTCGCCGGCAAGCGTGGCGGGTGCCCGCGCCGGATACCGACCTTGCCGCGCGTGCTCTCCTGTTTCGTCCCCCGGGCCCGGGTCCGTTCCGACTCGCGGTGATCGCGCACGCCTCGACGCAGAACGCGCTGCGTCGTGCGCAAATGCCGCAGCCGGAATACCGTCCGCTCGCCGCCTATCTCGTCGCGCGTGGATTTGCCGTGCTGGTGCCGGAGCGGCTCGGCCATGGTGCGACGGGCGGCCGCTATGTCGAGGATCAGGGCGGATGTGACGAGGCCGACTATGTGCGCTCGGGCCGCGCAACGGCCGACGCGATTTCGCTCGCGCTGGGCTTCTTGCGAAAGCAGGATTTCATCCGCAAGGATGCCGCGATCGTGATCGGCCATTCCGCCGGTGGGTGGGGTGCGCTGGCGCTCGCCAATGCCGATCCGAAGGTGATCTCCGCGATCACAGTGTTTGCGCCGGGGCGCGGCGGCCATGCCAATGATGAGCCGAACCGCATCTGTGCGCCGCATACGCTGCTTGCCGCGGCGGCGGAGTTCGGCAAGGTGGCGCGCATTCCCGTTACATGGCTCGTTGCAGGCAATGACAGCTATTTCGCGCCCGCATTTTCGCAGAAGCTCGCCGATGCATTTCGCGGAAGTGGCGGCAACGCCGACCTGCGCTTCCTGCCGGCCGTCGGCAGCGAGGGCCACTGGATGATCGAGACCGAAGCCGGCGTCAAAGCCGCTGGCAGTGCGCTCGAACGTACGCTGAACCCGCCCAAGCCTGTGGCGACCAAGAAGCCATGACGCTGTATTTCCTGGTCAAGTTCCTCCATGTGCTCGGCGCCATCGTCATCCTCGGCACAGGAACCGGCATCGCCTTCTTCATGCTGATGGCGCATCGTACGCACGACGTGGAGTTCATCGCGCGTACCGCTTCCGTGGTGGTGATTGCGGATACGATCTTCACGCTGTCGGCGGTGATCCTCCAGCCGGTCAGCGGCGGCCTGTTGATGATGCTGTCTGCCACGTCGATTACGGAACGCTGGCTGCTCGCTTCGCTGGCGCTCTACGCTATCGCCGGCCTGTTCTGGATTCCCGTCGTGTTCATGCAGATCGAGATGCGCGACCTCGCGCGCAAGGCCGCGGCTCAGCGCAGTGCGCTGCCACAGTGCTACCATGCGCTATTCCGCCGCTGGTTCGCATTCGGCTTCCCCGGCTTCGGGGCGACGATGACGATCCTGTGGTTGATGATCGCAAAACCCTTCTGAGTGCAGCGATGAATCAGCGAACCATCCTGGTGCTCGGCGCCTCCGGCCTGATCGGCCGCTTCGTCACCGACGATCTGCGCGGGCGAGGATTTCGTGTTGTCGGCGTGGCGCGCAGCCTGTCGCCGACGCAGAGAATGAGCGCGCTGGACATCGAGCTACCGATCCTCTCGCTCGATGCGGCCGCGCTGATGCGTCTCCTCGGCGAGCATGCCGTCGATGTCGTCGTGAACTGCCTCGGCGTGCTCCAGGATGGTCCCGGCAGCAACACGAGCGCGGTGCATCGCGATCTCGTCGCGCGCCTGCTTCAGGCGATCGGCGACAGCAGCCGCGCGATCCGGCTGGTGCATATCTCGATTCCCGGCACCGCCGAGACGGATCGCACGGCCTTCGCCACGAGCAAGCGCGAGGCCGAGCGCCTGATCGCGGCCTCCGGCATTCCCCATGCCATCCTGCGGCCCGGCTTCGTGGTCGCGCCGGCAGCCTATGGCGGCAGCGCCATGCTCCGCGCGCTTGCTGCCTTCCCGGTCGATTTGCCGGCAAAGGAATTGGCCACGCCATTCCAACCCGTCGCGATCGAGGACATTTCGGCGACCATCGCCTGGCTCGCCGCACGCGACGCCGACGATGCCGCCGTGAAGGCGGTGAGCTGGGACCTGATGCAGGCGGAGCCCGTCACGATGGCCGGGGTCATCGAGCCTTTTCGCCTCGCGTTCGGCGCGGCCGGCTGGCCGCGTTTCGCGATGCCGCGCTTCGTGCTCGATCTCGGCGCCAAGATCGGCGATCTCGCCAATCATCTCGGCTGGATGCCGCCGATGCGTTCCACGGCCATCGCAGAGCTGCGCCGCGGCGTGCGAGGTGATCCCACGGTCTGGATCGCCGCCACGGGCATCGCGCCGAAGCGGCTGGCTGATGCGCTCGGGCGCCATCCCGCCACCATCCAGGACAAATGGTTCGCGCGGCTGTTCCTGGTCAAGGCGCTGATCTTCGCGAGCCTGGTCGCATTCTGGCTCGTCTCCGGCTTCATCGCCCTGTTCGTGTCCTACCGCGCCGCCGCCGGCATTTTGAGCGCGCATGACTTCCCGCCCGCGCTCGTCGATCCCATCACCATCGGCACCAGCCTGATGGATATGGGCATCGGCATATTGATCGCCTTCCGCCGGACCGCGGCGATCGGGCTGGTCGCGGGCATCGTCGCCTCGCTCGGCTACATGGTTGGCGCGGCGATCCTCACTCCCGACCTCTGGATCGAGCCGCTCGGCGCGCTGGTGAAGACGGGACCGGCCATCGTGCTGATGCTCGTCGCGCTGCTCATGCTGGACAATCGCTGATGAGCAAGTGGCCCGACGATGACGTGATCCTGTTCGACGGCGTCTGCATCTTCTGCTCGCGCTGGGTCCGCTTCGTCGCCAGGCGCGACACGGCAAAACGGTTCCGGTTCACGCCGATCCAGTCGGATTATGGGGCTCGGCTTGCGCGCACGTTCGGCATCGATCCGGATGATCCCGACACGAACGCGGTCGTCCACGGCGGCGAGGCGTTCATGAAATCCGACGCCGCGCTGACAGTGCTGTCGCAGCTGCCGGGATGGAGCTGGGTGCGCGTATTGTTTGCCGTGCCAAAACCGGTGCGGGACCCGATCTACAGCCTGGTCGCGCGCAACCGCTATCGCATCTTCGGCAGGTACGATGCCTGCTTCGTGCCTGATGCCGATCTGCGGGCGCGGGTGATCGAGTAGCGCGTCATTGCGAGCTCGCAATGACGGCGTGTGCGGTTACGGCTTGTCCAAAACCGCCAGCACCTCCTTCGCCGCCCGCTCGCCGCTGTCCCGCGCGCCATGCGCCGTCGTGAAGAAAGTCGGCGACGTCGCTTCGCCCGCGAAGAACAGCCGGGCATCGACCGGTGCGGCCAGCACCGCGCGATCCCCGGCGTGCCCCGGCAGCGCATGCGAATAGGAGCCTCTCGCGAACGGATCGCGCGCCCAGCGGGATTCGCAGAGCGGCCTCAGCTTGCGCCTGATCTCGTTGCCGAGGAAGCCCGCGATCTCGTCGATGCTCTGCGCGGCGATGGCGCCGTCGCCGGCATCTTCCAGCTCGCGCGCAAAGCTGCCGCCGAAGAAGCCCTCGATGCAGGGCTGGCCGAACGGGCGGATGTGATAGGTGCCCATGTCCGTGCGCATGGTGGCGCCACGCAGATTGGCTTCCTTCGGAAAGGCTTCGGCGTCGTCGAGCGCCAGCGTTACCTTGTCGTCGACGCCCAGCGGCAGACCGGCTGAGGCATCGACCTTGGCGGGGAGCGGCGGCGAGAAGCGGATCGCCTCGAGGGCGATCAGATTGGTCGGAACGGTGACGATTGCCTTGGCCGCGGTCAGCGTGCCCCGCGACGTCTCGATGCGGATGCGCTTGTCGGAATGGTCGATCAGCGTGACGTTGCAGTTCAGCGCCACCGGGCAGGGTGCACCATACGCTGCAACCAGCGCGCCATAGCCACGGCGGACGCGCCAATTGAGGCCGGTATCCTCATAGGCGTCCCAATCCAGCGTGGACATGTCCTTGAGTTCGCAGCCGTTGATGTAGGTCGAGATCGCGTCGATCATGGGATTCCAGCGATTGCCGGCCTCGAGGCTCAGGCTCGCGGGTTCGTCCTTGCCCTTTTGCGCGGCTTCCCACAGGCGCTCATAGAACGCGTCCATCGCGTGCATGAAGTCGTCGCGCTCGGCCTGCGGAAAGGCATTGCCGAAGGCGCGCTCGCGCCAGGGCGGCAGGTCCTTGTTGACCTCGAAATCGAGTTGTCGCGCGATCGGCACGAAGGAGTTCTTGTCCGCCGAATGCAGCCAGCCGCAGCCGACGTCGAACGTCACCTCGGACGAGGCCTGCACAGTCCAGGCCCGGCCGCCGAGCCGGTCACGGGCCTCCAGCACGATCACGGAGAGGCCGGAGCCTCGCAGCGCGTGCGCCGCGCCAAGGCCGGCGGCACCGGCGCCGATGATCGCGACGTCGACGGAGGAGGGGAGGGAGGTCATGGGCGGGCTCTAGCACGTTCGCTGAGCGCGCTGAAGCCGGCCGGCGCATACCTACCGCAGCGCACGCGGATCCAGGATGCCACCTTCTCTCCGACTGCGCGACATTCGTGAAGGAGACCGGTGCGGCATCGGCCCGAGCCGACTTGTCTTTCGTGCCAAGGTTGTATTCAATTTGGTATTCTCTTTCGCCCATTCTTCAAGGGATTTCCCCCATGCTGAACATCGACTCGGGTGTCGAGCACAAGCGAACCGCAGTTCTGGTGGTTCACGGTATAGGCAGCCAGCGCGCGCTGGAAACTGTGCGCGGCGTCATCCGCGGTGTCTGGCGCAACAAGGGCAATCCCGACGACAAGGAAAACAAGCTCTGGACGCATCCGGAGAAAAGCGGCGTCGACATCGATCTGACGGTGATGACGACCAGCGAAGTGCCGGGATCGGCGGACAAGCGCGTGGTCGATTTTCACGAACTCTACTGGGCTCATCTCATGAGCGAGACCAAGGCGGTCGCCGTGCTGCTCTGGCTCTACGAGTTGTGCCGCAAGGGGCCGGTAATGAGAACCGGGCTGAACGCGCTCTGGTGGGCCGTGTCCATCTTTCTATGCCTGATGAACCTCTCGTTTGCCGTGCTGGCACTCAGGGGCGTGTTGCTGTTCTCGGAGACTAGCGCGCAAAATATCCTGATTGCGCCCTTCCTTCTGCTTCTATGCAGCGTCGTGTTCGGCCTTTACGTCGCGCTCAGATGGCAGGCTCTTCGTCTCATCCTGTGGCTGGCTGCCTTCTGCGTTGCGGGTTTCGCCGCCGGCCTCGGCTATCTGTGGCTTGAGGGTACTTTCCCCGGCGGAAACGGAGTCCTCGATGGTGCCGAGATCTTGACGCTGATCGGTCTTCCGACCTTGGATGCGTTGCTGGCGACGTACCTTGTGATGGGACAGCAGGGAGCGCGTGCGTTCTGGCGCACACTCGCGGTCTCGCTGCTCGTGTCCCTTGCCTTCATCTGGGCCGATCAGCACTGGTACGACAGATCACTAGCCGAAACCGTGCTCAGGGCATGGCCCTGGGGACTGAATTCGCCCTGGAGCGCCCCCATCGCGTTTGGTGTGATCGGCATCTATCTCGCCGCCAACGGTGCATTCCTCCAGCCTTATCTCGGCGATGCCGCGCGCTATTTCCGCGGCTCACCAGCCAATGTCGCCGTTCGCCGGGCCATCCGGAAGGAGGCGGTGGATACGCTGGCGCGCCTGCATGATAGCGGCCGATACGACCGTATTGTCGTCGTCGCCCACAGCCTGGGCACTGTCGTCGCTTACGATATGCTGCGAGCCTATTTCAGCAGGATTTGCGACGAGTTGCCGCCGATCACACTGCTCGGCCAGGAGTTCTTGGACGTCGATGGTGCGCCGTGGCAGCCCGAGAAAGTGGCCACCCATGAGGAGAAAGTGGAGCTCCGCCGTAAGGCACGGCAGTTGATCGCAAACATTGCCGATGTGACCGTCAGGCGGCCTGTCGAACAGCGGCATTTCAAGAGCTGGCTGGTAACCGACTTCGTCACGCTCGGGAGCGCCCTGTCCCACGCTCATTTCCTGATGTGCGAGGAGACAAAGGAGCCCGATGTCGCCGAGAAGAATGGACACGAAAGGTTGCGAGCAGATTTCAGGCGTCGTGTCGAGGAGCGCGAGTTTCCGACTTGTCCGCCGAAGCGGCTCCAGCATGATGGCTTGCTTGCCTTCGACAATCCGAGGAAGAAGATACGGCAGATCCACCACGGCGCGCTGTTCGGGTTGACGCGCTGGACCAATATCTACTTTCCGATCGAACAGATCTTCTGGGGCGACGCGATCGGCGGGCCGTTAGCCCCGATCTTCGGCCGGCACATCGTCGACCTGCCGGTCTCGACGAAGTTGGCCGGCGGTGCGGACTTCTTCACCCACACCGCTTATTGGAATGTCGACCGGAAGCCCGATACTTGGAAGGCGCCGCATCTTGCGGCTCTGCGCGACGCGGTCGATCTTTCCGACGGGACACCGACGATCGACCTCGTCGGTCGCGGCGAGGACGCGCCGGGCGAAGCCGGGGGGTAACTCTTACGCCACCGCTTCCTTGGCCTTTTCCGCGCGCTTGCGCTCGTTGGGGTCGAGGTGCTTCTTGCGCAGGCGGATCGACTTCGGGGTCACCTCGACGAGTTCGTCGTCCTCGATATAGGCGAGCGCCTTTTCCAGCGTCATGCGGATCGGCGGGGTCAGGCGCACCGCTTCGTCCTTCGAGGTCGTGCGGATGTTGGTGAGCTGCTTGCCCTTGAGCACGTTGATCTCGAGATCGTTGTCGCGGGTGTGCTCGCCGACGATCATGCCTTTGTAGACCTTCCAGCCCGGCTCGATCATCATCGGGCCGCGGTCTTCCAGCTTGAACATGGCGTAAGCCACCGCCTCGCCCTGGTCGTTCGAGATCAGGACGCCGTTGCGGCGGCCCTGGATCTCGCCCTTGTACGGGGCGTAACCGTGGAACAGGCGGTTCATGATCGCGGTGCCGCGGGTATCGGTGAGCAATTCGCCCTGGTAGCCGATCAGGCCGCGGGTCGGCGCGTAGAACACCAGACGCAGGCGGTTGCCGCCGGACGGCTTCATCTCGATCAGCTCGGCTTTGCGCTCGCTCATCTTCTGCACGACGACGCCGGAATGCTCCTCGTCGACGTCGATCACGACCTCCTCGACCGGCTCCATGGTGGCGCCGGTGGCCTCGTCCTTCTGGAACACGACGCGCGGGCGCGACACCGAGAGCTCGAAGCCCTCGCGGCGCATGGTCTCGATCAGGATCGCGAGCTGCAATTCGCCGCGGCCCGAGACTTCCATCGCGTCCTTGTCGGCGGCTTCGACCACACGCAGCGCGACGTTGCCCTCGGCTTCGCGCAACAGACGGTCGCGGATCATGCGGCTCGTCACCTTGTCGCCTTCGGTGCCGGCGAGCGGGGAGTTGTTGACGATGAACGACATCGACACGGTCGGCGGATCGATCGGCTGCGCCGGCAGCGGCACGTCGACGGTCGGATCGCAGAAGGTGTCGGCGACGGTACCCTTGGTCAGGCCGGCAATGGCGACGATGTCGCCGGCTTCGGCTTCATCGAGCGGGGTGCGCTCGAGGCCGCGGAACGCCAGGATCTTGGTGATGCGCCCGGACTCGACCAGCTTGCCCTCGGCGTTGAGCACCTTGACCTGCTGGTTCGGCTTGAGCACGCCGGAGGAGATGCGGCCGGTGATGATACGGCCGAGATAGGGATTGGCTTCGAGGATGGTGCCGATCATCCGGAACGGGCCCTCTTCGACCTTTGGCGGCGCGACGTGGCGCAGGATCAGGTCGAACAGCGGCTCCATGCCCTTGTCCTTCGGACCCTCCGGGCTGTCGGCCATCCAGCCCTGCTTGGCCGATCCGTAGAGGATCGGGAAGTCGAGCTGCTCCTCGCTGGCGTCGAGCGCAGCGAACAGGTCGAACACCTCGTTGATGACTTCGGTCGGGCGCGCGTCGGGGCGGTCGACCTTGTTGATGACGACGATCGGCTTCAGGCCGACCTTGAGCGCCTTGGACACGACGAACTTGGTCTGCGGTAGCGGGCCTTCCGCGGCGTCGACCAGGACCAGCGCGCCGTCCACCATGTTCAGGATGCGCTCGACCTCGCCGCCGAAATCGGCGTGGCCGGGGGTGTCGACGATGTTGATGCGGGTGTCCTTCCACTGCACCGAGGCTGCCTTGGCCAGAATGGTGATGCCGCGCTCACGCTCCAGGTCGTTGGAGTCCATGGCACGATCGGTCACCTTCTGGTTCTCGCGGAACGTGCCGGACTGCTGGAGGAGCTTGTCGACCAGGGTCGTCTTGCCGTGGTCGACGTGGGCGATGATGGCGACGTTACGGAGGTTCATGGGAGAGCTTCTTTGCGTTCGAACAATGGGTTAAGCGCGATCTCGCCGGTCGGACCGGGACCTCTTCTCGAAACAACGCTGGAAGACTGGAAACGGGCGCTCGCCGCCCAAAAGGGAAGCCCGGCCATATCGACCGGGCACCCTGCGCGTTGCGGCGCAATATATGCAAAAACGGCCAAAAAACAATGTGTTCTTTGGCCGTTGGTTGACTGAATTTTGTCCGGGAATTCCCGGAGCTTAAGACCGGGTTCCTGGGTGAGCCGGGGCCTTTCGGCCCTTGATGGCGGCCCAGATCAGGGCAACGCCCCCGATCCCGACGACCAGCCCAAGGAAGACCAGCGGCGCGATGTCGGAGGCGATCTTGCCATCCTCGAACACCGAGATCCCGCCGAAGAGCAGCGCACAGGCACCCGGCAGCAGCAGCATGATCCCGAACATCGCCATGAGCGCGGTCAGGCAGCCGCTGCGCTTTTGCGCCGGCGGCGGAACGGGAGGCGCGGGCGGCGGTGTGTCGCTGATGCTCATGCCTGCAAGACCCCTTCGGTCGCCTGAGCGGCCAACCCGGCGCGGATGCCGTCGATCTTTCCGTTCCGGTAGAACAAATTGTAGGTGTCGAACGGAATGATCGCGCCCTGCTCCGTCACGAAATGGATGCAGCTGCGCTTGACGTTGCCGACGCAGAAATTGAAGCGATCGAGGAATTGCACGATGGTGACGCGGAAAACATTCTCGTAAGTGAGCCCCTGCGGCACCTCGAAGCTCGGCAGGCAGCACAAGAGTTCGCAGACGCGCTCGCTCGTGTTCAGCGGTCCCGACGACAGCGAGAACAGGTCCAAGAACTTCTCCTGGAATTTTTCCCGCAGCATCGGATATTTTTCCGGGCTGATGGTGTTGGGCATCACTGCAACGAGCTGCTCCTGCGGGATCAGCGAGGTCAGCGGCAATACCTTCTCGCCGTTGCGCAGGCCGTAGCCGATCGAGATACTCTCGGGATTGCAGGGCAGCGGGATCATGTCCTTGTCGCCGAACACGCCGGTCTCGATGACGCGCTTGCGGATATCCGACAGCATGATGCGGTCGGTGGTCTTGTCGAAATTCTCGTTGCGCCCGGCGTCCTGCACCGGCTGCAGTGTGACGCCGCGCACGCATTTCCAGGTCAGCGCGTGGCGGACGATGTCGCCGATCTCGGCGTCGTTGACGCCGCGCTTGATGGTCGCGACCAGCGTGGTCGACACGCCATAATGCTCGAGATTTTCCAGCGCCTGCTGGCGGATTTTTCGCAGATCCGCGCCGCGCAGATCGATCAGCGCATCGCGCTGGAGCGAATCGAACTGGAGATAGACCTCCAGCCCGCGCCTGTTCTCGGCGAGCCGCGCCACAAAGTCCTTTTCGCGGGCGATGCGCAGGCCGTTGGTGTTGATCATGACGTGGCGGATCGGGCGGGCGCGCACCGCGTCCAGGATCTCGAAGAAATCCGGATGCAATGTCGGCTCGCCGCCGGAAATCTGCACCAGATCAGGCTCGCCTTCGCTCGCCACCAGCGCGTCGAGCATCCTCTCCACCGTCGCGAGGGGCGTGAATCTCGTTCGTGCCGGCGCGGATTCGGCAAAGCAGACAGGGCAGGTGAGGTTGCAGTGCTCGGTGATCTCGATCAGCGCCAGGCAGGAATGCTGCTCGTGGTCGGGACAGAGGCCGCAATCATAGGGGCAGCCGAATTCCGTGCGGTGCTGGACTTGCAGCGGCCGGTCGCCCGGCTTGATGAAATCCTTGCACAGCCGCCAATAGGCCGCGTCCGTCGACACCAGCGTCGACTGAACGCCGTGCTCCTTGCAACGCTTTTCGTACCAGACCTCGTTGCCAAAAATCTGGATCTTGGTCGGCGCCAGCTTCAGGCAGGTCTCGCAAAGGGATTGGGTCTGGCCCCAGAAGATGTAGGGACGCGACTTACGCAACGGCGCGTTCATGCAGGGATCTCGCTTTGGCCGCCGTCGCCAGCATGAATGCGGCGTAGAGCAGGATGGACAGCGACAGCAGGTGAAACAGCGTGAAAGGACCGATCAGCGTGCCGTAGGGCTTGAGGAATTCCCATAGGAAGCGCTGCGCTCCATAATAGGCGAGAACCAGGTAGAAACCATTGGTGATGGTGAAGGCGTTTCGGTTCAAGACCGCCAGCACATAGACAATCGCGAATACGGCCATGGCTGCGCTCTCGTAGAGCTGGACGGGATGGCGAAGGACGCCGTCGCCGAAATCATGGCCGAAAGGCAGCGCCGTCGGCGTGCCGTAGGTGAAGTCGTCGAGGCCCGCGAAGTAGCATCCGAGGCGGCCGATCGCGATGCCGAGCGCCAACGGCAGCGCAAACCGGGCGCCGGTTCGCACCGCGATCCCTGCGGACCATTTGTAGAGCTCGATCGCGACGATGCCGCCGGCCAGCGCGCCCTCGACCGAGCGCGCGATGCCGCTCTGTCCGGACAGCCACAGATTGGCCGACCCGAACAGATAGGCGCCAATTCCGGCGCCGAACACCAGCGCGGCGATATAGGGCAGCTCGAAGGATTGCGCCGGAAACTGCAAGCCCCGTCGCGCCAGCCAGTAGACGGCCACCGCGGCCGCCAGCCACGCTGCGATATCGAACAGAGTGTGAAGGAAAGCCCCGCCCATGCGGGAGGGAGCATAGCACGATCACGTTCAGAAAAGCGCGCCGCGCATCGCTGTGCCCCCAGGCCGCTACCCCGCCTCCCGCTCCTCGGTTGGATAGACGCCGCGCAGGACCTCCTCGAAATGCATCTTCACGGCATCGTTGCACAGGCAGGCGCGCAGCTTCAGGCCATCGCGGTTGCGAACCAGGATCGAGCCGCGCCTCGTGTCGAGAATGTGTTCGGCCTTGAACGACTGAAGCACGCGGCTGGCATAGCTGCGCCCGACCCCGAGCAGCGTCGCGAGCTGTTCGTGGGTCAGCGGCACACTGGTCTCGTCGCCGGTCCGCTCCATCGCCGCCAGAATCCATTTGGCGGTCCGCTGCTCTATCGAATGGATCGCGTTGCAGGCGGTCGACTGGAAGATCTGGGCCAGCATGCAATCGGCATAGCGGGCGAAGATGTTGCGCAGCGACGCCGAGCGCAGCTTGGCCGCTTCCAGCTTGGCAACGTGAATGCGCGCAAACGGCCCGCCGAACTTCACGCAGATCCGGGTATAGGCCGGCAGAAATCCCTCGCTGACGATGCCGCCCACCGCGCCTTCGCGGCCGACCAGAATGGTTTCGACGTCGCGGCCGTCCTCGTTGGGGACGAGGAAGGTCGCGAGCGACGGCCCGCAGGGGAAGTGGACGACCTGCACGTCATCGCCGGGATTATAGAGCAATTGGCCCGCTGCGGAGTCTTCGAAAGTCACGTGCGGCGCAAGGAGGGCGTAGTCGGCCTGGCTCAAACGCCGCAGCAGATTGTTGGCCGGCCGGCTCTCGACCTCGGTGACCTTGCCGATACGCGCATCCATCGTGAAACTCCCGTCCTTCCTCCCACCTTAGCGAGTTCCGCGCCACCCCTGTGTGCACAAGTGGACAGACTGAACAACGATGATGTGGTGAGTTTCGTTCCGGGAACCCTCCGATGCGCTGCGCGCAGGCATCGTGTCGCGGCAGTCCTGATCCTAAAACCTCAACGCAAGATGCGATCATGGCACCCGCACTTTCCAACGGCTCAGGCTGGCCGGCCGATGTTCTGATCGTCGAGGACGATCCGATCATCGCAATCGATTTCGAGGACCGTCTGCTCGGATTTGGTGTGACCGGCGTGCGGACCGTCGGTTCGGTGACGCAGGCGCTGGACGCCATTACGAAGCGTACGCCCGACTTCGCGCTGCTCGATGTCGAGCTGATCCGCGAGACCAGCTTTGCGGTCGCCGAGCGGCTGACCGCGCTGGAGGTTCCGTTCGTTTTCGTCACCGGCTATGGCGCCGAGGCGCGCATTCCGCCCGAACTGGCGGGCCGGCCGCGGTTGCAGAAACCGTGTTCGAGCGATGCGCTGGAAGCGGCGCTCAAGCTACGCGCCGCCAATTAGCAATTAGCCTTGCTTCGGATCGAGCGTGGTCGACCACAGCGCCACATCAGCGCGGTCGCGCAGGGTCACCGTCATTTGACCCGAGGCGCCGTCGATCTTGACGTGACCGAAGAACTGCATGCCCGCTGACGGCGGCAGGTTCTGGCTGTCCTTGCCCGGTGCCTTGACGAAGCGAACCTCGGGGCCAAAGGTGTTGTCGAGCGCGTTCGGACCGAACGTACCGGCGTGCAGCGGACCCGACACGAATTCCCAGAACGGCTCGAACTCCTGGAACTGCGCCTTGTTCGGATCGTAATAATGCGCGGCGGCGTAGTGCACATCCGCGGTCAGCCACACCGTGTTGGTGACCGGCGCCATCTTGATGAAGCGGAGGATGTCGGCGATCTCGAACTCGCGACCACGCACCGGACCGTCGCCCTGTGCAATGGCTTCCGAGCCACCCTTCGGCGTGTCCGAGACAATCAGGCTGATCGGCATGTCTGACGCGATCACCTTCCATGTCGCGCGCGAATTGAGGAGGCCGCGCTTGAGCCAGGCGATCTGGTCCGGACCGAGGAAGGAGCTGGCGGGGCCGTAAGCGGTCTCGAGATTGGGCCCGTTCGGGCCGCGATAGCTGCGCTCGTCGAGCACGAACACGTCGAGATGCGGGCCGTAGGCGATCTGGCGATAGACCCGGCCGGGCTCCACGATGCTTTCCCGCATCGGGTACATCTCGTGGAAGGCGCGCCCCGCGCGGGCCGCGAGCAGCGAGATGTCGCGCACCTTGTAGGCGGCCGGCAGCTCCTTCGACAGCGACCAGTTGTTGGTCACCTCGTGGTCGTCCCACTGCACGAAGATCGGCACTTCGGCATTGAAGGCTCGGAGGTTCGCGTCGGTGAGATTGTATTTGTGCGCGGCGCGGTACTCGTCCAGCGTCTCCGCGACCTTGGCCTTCTCCGGGATCGTGACGTTCTTCCAGACCTTGCCATCGGCGAGCTTCACCTCGGACTGGATGGGACCGTCGGCATAGATCGTGTCGCCGGAATGCAGGAAGAAATCCGGCCGGTGCTTGCGCATCGCCGAAAAGGTGAACATGCCGCCGTCATCGGGATTGATGCCCCAGCCCTGGCCGGCGACATCGCCGCCCCAGACGAAGCTGACGTCGCGGCGGTCGGCCGGCGCGGTGCGGAAGCGGCCGACGACCGCCTCGCCCTCGACCGCGCTGTGCGAGAGATCGCGGAAGCGGACGCGGTAAAAAATGTCCTGGCCGCCCGGCAAATTCTCCAGCAGCATTTTTGCCGTGAAGTCGCTCTCGGGCAGCGCGGCGATCGGCGGCAGCGCACGGGCATCCCTGAACGTATCAGTCGTCGCCACCTCGACCAGCATCTGTGCCGGCCGGTCGGTACGCGCCCACACCACGCCGCCATCGACGGTGACGTCGCCAGACTGCACGCCATGAGTGACCGCCGGCCGATCGGCCGCGCGCGAGAGATAGGGCATTGCGATCGTGCCGAGCGCACCGGCGCTGGTGGCGAGGAAGCGGCGGCGGGAGAATTTGATGTTCATGAAGATGGCTCGCTGACTGGCGCAGCTTTCGCTGTCATTCCGGGATGGTGCGCCAGCACCAGACCTCAGGTGCGCAATTGCGCACCGGGGAATCTCGAGATTCTCGGGTGCGCAATTGCGCACCAGGGTTCGATGCTGGCGCATCGCCCCGGAATGACAGGGAGCTATATTGAGACAATGTGACGCAGCCATTACGCCGGCAAGCGCCTACGCGTTGCCGGCGGCCCTGAACTGCGCGCCGGCGCGCTGCAGGTTCTGCGGCAGGCTCATCAGCAATGCCTTGCGGTCGGCGACCGCAGAGTGGAACTGGTCGAGTGCGATGTTGAAGGCGGTGAGCGCGCCTTCCTCGATCGCGCCGTGATCGTAGCAGCGCAGCGTATCGCGCAGGATGTCGTCAGCTTCGGTCTGCATCTGGTCGAGTTCTTCGGCCGTCTCGCACTTGCGCGCAGCGGCGATCATGTCGAGCAGGCGTTCGCGCTGATGATTGTTGCTGTCGCGCTCGTCCTTCTTCAGGTATCCGGCGAACCAGGCGCCGATCGAGCCCATGGCCGAAAGCGCCATCAGGCTCCACCAGATGTAGTCGCTGTATTTGTCGAGGAAGGTCTTTTCCTCGCCGTCGACGAAGGCCGCCGCGCCGGGATGCACCGGGATCACCGCATCCTTGTCGGTATCAGGCGTTTCGATCTTCGCCGCGAGCGGAAATTCCGTGACCAGTTGCTGGCGAACGGCGAAGAGCTGGCGCGTGAACGCCGCAATGGTGGTTTCGGCCACGCCTTTGCGCGCCACGATGTGGTGCGAGAAGCTGATGGTCTTCACCTCGTCCTCCGGGCGGGCAGGCGAGCCACCATAGGTGCCGGCGGGAATCTCGGACGCTTCGTAGACCGGATGGTTTTGCGCGATCGCATCCGCCGAATCGATCGCAAGGAAGGTGGGCGCCCCGAAATCCTTGGTGGAGGCGGCGATCGCATCCGACGTGATCTTGCTGTTGACGGGGCCGGCCGCGAGATAGACGTCGGCCTTCTGCGCCTTGATCGCCTCGGCGGCTTCGTTCGCCGGGAATTGCACGATCTCGACCTTGGCGGGATCGATGCCGTACTGCTGGAGGATCACCTTGAGCAGATTGACGTTGGCCTGGGTGCGGCCGACCACGCCGACGCGATGGCCGGCGAGCTGCGAGATCTTGGTGACCTTCGCGCCCCGCTTCTTGCCTTTGCCCGGCACGGACCACAGCACCACGACGTTCTTGCGCAGGGTCGCGACCGCTTGCGCGTTCTTGGGTACGTCGACGTCGCCGCGCACGATGGCGAGATCGACCTTGCCTTCCGCGAGCGCGTCGGCGCTCGCCGTGGCGCCGTCGGTCTGGAACGGCCGCAGCCGTACCTGAGCCTTGGTCTGGGTGAAGGCCTGCGTCAGCGCCTGCACGACCTTGATGTCATCGCTGTTGGCCGGGCCGACCGCGATCTTGAGCGTCACCGGACGCATCGCGAAGTAGTATCCGCCGGCGAGCGCGCCCACGATCGCAAGCACGAGTGCCAGAGACACGAGCGCCGTCTTCCGCGCCGCCGATCGCGGCGAAGGCGGAGGGGGCGCTTCGGCCAGGTCCAATCCCCCGGTCATCGATCTCCCAAACAGGCGCTTCAGGCTCAGTTTCATCTTGGCCGGCGATCTACCGTTGCAATTGTAGCAAATTTCCTTGTCCGGCGGGGTTACATCTCCGTCATGGTTAGCGGACGCAGGAAATCCCGTATGAACCCGGGCAGCGGCGCGGTGTTAGAGTAAAGTTCCCCCCAAAAGGCAAGGAGACGATCATGGCAGAACGGCTCTCGGCGGAGGAGCGCAGGCAGGCGCTGGGCGGACTATCGGGCTGGAGTGAGGTCCAAGGCCGCGACGCCATCGGGAAAATCTTTGTCTTCAGGGATTTCAACGAGGCGTTCGGCTTCATGACCCGCGCCGCGCTGGTGGCCGAGAAGATGGATCACCACCCCGAATGGCGCAACGTCTACAAGACGGTGGAGGTGGTGCTGTCGACCCATGACGCCGGCGGCGTCACCACGCGCGACATCGCGCTGGCCAAGGCGATGAACGCGATCGCAGGCTGACACTTGACGGATACTTGGCTGACGTCTTGCAGGGATCGGCCGCATCCCCATCTTGTGATCAGCCGGGACGGGACGACCCGCCGCCTCCGGCAGAACGGGGAGTTTTTGAGCATGGCTGCCGAGCACAGCGTCGGCTTCGAGCCGGCCGATCGGCTCGCGGAAGATCGCGAGAGCGTGCGCCGCCGCTTCTGGCGCAAGCTGAAGCGTGTCGCCGCGCACCTGCCGTTCGCGGAAGACCTGCTTGCCGCCTATTACTGCGCGTTCGACCGGCAGACGCCGCGCCACGTCCAGGCCTCGCTGCTCGGGGCGATCGCCTACTTCATCCTGCCGTTCGACTTCGTCACGGACGTGATGCCGATCCTCGGCTTCGCCGATGACGCCGCCGTGCTCGCCACTGCCATCCGCATGGTCGCCAGCCACATCACGAACGAGCATCGTGAGGCCGCCCGCGCCGCGCTGCGGCGTGGGGTGGATGAGGCGGAAGAATCAGCGGAAGCTTAGGAGCGCTCACCACGAGCGCGCTGTCATTCCCTGCGAAAGCGGGGAATCCAGTACGCTGCGGCCTCTCGGTTCATCGCTACCGTCTCGGAATACTGGATCGCCCGCCTGCGCGGGTGACGACAGTTGGGTATGTGGCGATGGCGTCGCGACACCATTCGCCACGACATCCTCACGGATGCAGGATCACCTTGCCCATGGCCTGGCGTCCCGCGAGCACCTTCAGCGCGTCCGCAGTCTGGGCCAGCGGGAAGGTGCGGTCGACATGCGATGAGATCTTTCCCTCCGCCGTCCACTTCACGAGCTTCTCCAGATTGGCGCGGTTCTTGGCCGGGTTGAGTCTCGTCCAGGCGCCCCAGAACACGCCGCGGATGTCGCAGCCCTTCAGCAGCGCGAGGTTCAGCGGCATCTTGGGGATGTCGCCGGCGGCAAAGCCGATGACGAGGAAGCGACCCTCCCAGGCGATCGAGCGCAGCGCCTGCTCGGCGTAAGCGCCACCAACCGGATCGAAGATGATGTCGACGCCCTTGCCGCCGGTGAGCTTGCGCAGGCCTTCCTTCAGATCTTCCTTGCCGTAGTTCAGCGTCAGCTCGGCGCCATGCGCTTTCGCGAATTCGAGCTTCTCGTCCGACGAGGCGCAGGCGATCACCTTCAGGCCCATCAGCTTGCCGAGCTCGCAGGCTGCGAGGCCGGTGCCGCCGGCCGCGCCGAGCACTGCGAGCGTTTCGCCGGGCTTCGGGCTCGCGCGGTCCTCCAGCGCATGCAGCGCGGTGCCGTAGATGATGATGATGCCGGCCGCGCGGTCGTAGTCGAGATTGTCGGGGATCTTCACGATCGATGCCGCCGGCAGCGCGATCTTCTCGCGCGCGCCGTTGTGGCCGCAGGATGCGACGACGCGGTCGCCGACTTTCAGATCGGTCACGCCGGGGCCGATGCTCTCGATCACGCCGGCGACTTCCGCAGCCGGAGAGAACGGGAACGGCGGCTTGATCTGGTACTTGCCCTGAATCATCAGGATGTCGAAGAAGTTCAGCGCCGCCGCCTTGATCGCGATCACGGCTTCGCCGGGACCGGCCACCGGATCCGGCACCTCGGCCAGAACGAGATCGTCGGGCTGGCAATATTGCGAGCAGAGGATGGCTTTCATGGCGGCACCTGAAGCGTTTCGAGTGGAATTATAGTTGACCTGTTTCTGCCGGATTTAGGCACGGGCGACAATCCGGTTTCTTTGCCCAAAGCGATGCACAGCCCTATCCTCGCGCCATTGCGAGCGCAGCGATGCAATCCAGACTATTTCCGCGGGACGGATTCTGGATTTGCTTCGCTGCGCTCGCAACGACGAAATCCACGGAGATGGGGATTCAAACGATGTTTGAAACAAACCTGCTCAAGAACAAGCGCATCCTCGTCACCGGCGGCGGCTCGGGCCTTGGCGCGGCGATGGGCCGTCGCTTCCTCGCGCTCGGCGCAGAGATCGTGATTTGCGGCCGCAAGCTCGACCGGCTGGAAGCAACCGCGCGCGAGATGCGCGAGCAGACGGATGGCAAGGTCACGACGATCAGCTGCGATATTCGCGATGGCGCAGCCGTCGACGGCATGATGGATCAGATCTGGCGCGAGGCGCCGCTCGACATCCTCGTCAACAATGCTGCCGCGACCTTCATCGCACAGAGCGAGCATCTCTCCTTCCGCGCCGCGGATGCGATCCTGGCGCCGACGCTGCATGGCGCGATGTATTGCACGCTCGCCGCCGGCAGGCGCTGGATCGACGGCACGCATGGCGGCGTCGTGCTGTCGATCCTCTCGACCTCCACCATCACCGGTCGCGCCTTCACGGTTCCGTCGGCGATGGCGAAGTCCGCCCTGCTGGCGATGACCAAGAGCCTTGCGGTGGAGTGGGGCCCGAAGGGCATCCGCACCGTCGCGATCGCGCCCGGTCCGTTTCCGACCGCCGGGGCGTCCGGGCAGCTCCGCCCCGAGGGCCGCGACGAAAGCTGGACCGCGCGCAACCCGCTGGGACGGACCGGCGGGCATAGCGAGCTTGCCGATCTCGCCAGCTTCCTGGTCTCCGACCGCGCCGGCTACATCAATGGCGAAATGGTGGTGATCGACGGTGGCGCGCATTTGCGCAGTTCCGGCGCCGAGGATTTGCTCGGCTGGACTGAGGCGCAATGGGCCACCCAACGCGCCGCGCGATCCAGGGCCTAGCCGCAGCCGATACCGCTAACTGCCTTCCCAAATTGGACTTTCCCGGCTATGCGTGCCCGGGGACAAAGCGCGATCGGGCCATCTTCCAGTCACAATATTGAGGGAACCACTCCGAGCATGTGGCGGGTGCTGATTTTAGCTTTGATGACTGGCGTCATGGCCGGGGGAATCGCCGATTCCGCGCGGGCGCAGACGGCGCAACCGGCGCCCAAGGCCGGACCAAAAGAGTCTGCTCCAAAAGAGGCGACACCGAAGCCGGCTGCGTCGCCGGCCCATACGACGGCAAAGGGGGCTTCGAAGCCCGAGAGCAAACCGGCGGCCTCGCCCGCCGCGGTTGCGGGTGGCGCCGAGCCGAGCTTGATCGGGCAGTTCGGCACTTGGGGGGCCTATGCGGCCACGCCCAATGGCAAGAAGGTCTGCTTCGCGCTGGCCAAGCCTTCGTCGTCGAAGACCAATCCGCCGAACCGGCCGCGTGATCCCGCCTATGCGTTCGTCTCGACCCGGCCGGCGGAAAAGGTCAACAACGAAGTCTCGGTCATGATCGGCTACGCGCTGAAGCCGGGCTCGGAATCGACCGTCGAGGTCGGCGGCGCCTCCTTCGCGATGTACACGCAGGGCGACGGCCTCTGGATCAAGAACGCGGCCGAAGAGGAGCGGATGGTCGAAGCCATGCGCAAATCCGCCGACCTCGTGGTCAAGGGGGTCTCGGCCAAGGGCACGGAGACGACCGACACCTTCTCGCTGAAGGGCCTCGCCCAGGCGCTCGACAAGATCGCGCAGGATTGCAAGCGGTAAGGGCGCAAGCGTTAAGGCTGCCGGCGATGAGGTCGCAATCGGCCGGTCCGATTGCTATATAGGGGCGGTTCCAGATTTTCGGTCGTCATGGCCGGGCTTGACCCGGCCATCCACGCGCAACCGCGATTGACGAAAGACGTGGTTGCCCGGGTCAAGCCCGGGCATGACGAACTCAAACAGCAGTAGTCCAGGTCCCATCAATGCAACCGACGACCGAGCCGCACAACGCAACCCTGGTGGAGAAGACTCCGCTCGAAACCTATGTGCCGCCGGCCAAGCCGTCGCTGATCGGTCTGTCGCGCACCGAGCTTGCCGACCGCCTCGGCGAGATCGGCGTCGCTCCGGCCCAGCGCAAGATGCGCGTGCAGCAGCTGTGGCACTGGATCTATTTCCGGGGCGCCCAGAACTTCGACGAGATGACCTCGATCTCGAAGGGCATCCGCGCCGATCTCGCCCGGCATTTCACGGTCGACCGGCCTGAGGTCGTGGCCGAGCAGATCTCCAACGACGGCACCCGCAAATGGCTGCTGCGGCTGCCGAGCGGCGATTCCGTTCAGAAGGCGCATGAGGTCGAATGCGTCTACATCCCCGAAACCGACCGCGGCACGCTGTGCGTATCCTCGCAGGTCGGCTGCACCTTGAATTGCTCGTTCTGCCACACCGGCACGCAGCGCCTGGTGCGCAATCTCACCGCCGGCGAGATCGTCGGACAGGTGATGGTCGCACGCGATCGTCTCAACGACTGGGCCGATCGCGAGGACGGCACGCGCCGCGTCACCAACATCGTGATGATGGGCATGGGCGAGCCGCTCTACAATTTCGACGCGGTGCGCGATGCGCTTCTCATCGTCGGCGACAACGAAGGCATCGGCATCTCCCGCCGCCGCATCACGCTGTCCACCTCCGGCGTGGTGCCGAACATCGTGCGTGCGGGCGAGGAGATCGGCGTCATGCTCGCCATCTCGCTGCATGCGGTGCGCGACGAGCTGCGCAACGAGCTGGTGCCGCTCAACCGCAAATATCCGATCAAGGAGCTGCTGCAGGCCTGCCGCGACTATCCCGGCGCCTCGAACGCGCGCCGCATCACCTTCGAATATGTGATGCTCAAGGGCGTCAACGATTCGCTCGACGATGCGAAGCTGCTGGTGAAGATGCTCAAGGGCATTCCGGCCAAGATCAACCTGATCCCGTTCAATCCCTGGCCCGGCACCGCCTATGAATGCTCGGACTGGGACCAGATCGAGAAGTTCTCCGAATACATCTTCAACGCCGGCTATTCCTCTCCGGTACGCACCCCGCGCGGCCGCGACATCCTCGCCGCCTGCGGCCAGCTCAAGTCGGAGACCGAGAAGCTCAGCGCACGCGAACGTCAGGCGCTCCGCGCCATGGCGATGACGGATTGAGGATGCGTGCCCGCGCTCTCGCATCCCCGTCATTGCGAGCGAAGCGAAGCAATCCAGAGCCTTTCCGCGGCGGCAGTCTGGATTGCTTCGTCGCTACGCTCCTCGCAATGACGTGAGGGTGGCGCAATGTCCCTGATTGGCCGCCTCATCGTCATCTTCATCGGTTTCCTTGCCGCCTGCTTTGTCGGCGGCATGATCGTCGTCGTCGCGCTATTGTTCCCGGAATTCGCCGATCTCGGCGCCGGTCCCGTCGATCAGGGCACGATCGACATCCTGCTCGGCTTCGGCTTCATCTTCGTCTCCGGCTTTGCGCTGGTGCCGGCAGCGGTGATCGTCGCGATCACCGAAGCGCTCTACATCCGCAGCGCGCTCGCCTACGCCGTCGGCGGCGGCGTCGTGGGGCTCGTCTGCTATCTCGGCCTCGTTCCCTTTCATCCCGACACGTTCCAGTTCGAGGGCATCGTGCGCCGTCACCTGGAGATCATGACCGGCGCGGGCATCGTCGCCGGCGTGGTCTACTGGCTGATCGCCGGCCGCAATGCCGGCGCCTGGCGCGATCCGCCGCCCGCGCGCCGTCCGCCTCCGCCACTGCCTTCACAGTCGCGGCCGGATGCGCGCTAGTTTTGCGCCTGTCATTCCGGGATGGTCCCGTGGCACCGCCCCGGAATGACGGGCGCGGGGTTTTCATCTCCTTCCCTCTCCGCTAAACCGCGCGCCATGAACCGGACTGGACTCTTCATCGCTCTGGCGCTGTGGCTCGTGATCGGCGTCGTCTTCGGCCTCTATCCCGAGCTCGACCTCAAGCTCGCCGCGCTGTTCTTCGATCCCGAGACCAGGACGTTTCCGCTCAAGCTGAACGGCTGGGCCAGTTTCGCGCGTGACGCTGCGATGTGGGTCGCCTGGGCATTCGTGCTGCCATCGCTGGTCGCACTCGTGGTCAAGATGATCCGGCCGGACCGGCCGCTGATGGTGTCGGGCCGCGCGATGGTGTTCCTGCTGGTCACGATCATCCTGTCGGCCGGCATCCTCACCAATCTCACCTTCAAGACCTATTGGGGCCGGCCACGCCCGGTGGTGGTGACCGAGTTTGCCGGCGACCAGCAATTCGTGCCGTGGTGGGATCCGCGCGGCGGCTGCGCGCGCAACTGCTCGTTCTTCTCCGGCGAAGGGGCGACCGCGTTCTGGACGCTCGCGCCGGCTGCGCTGGCGCCCCCGCCGTGGCGCCCGCTCGCCTATGCCGCCGCCGTGGTGTTCGGCGCCTTGACCAGCGGGCTGCGCATGGCCTTCGGGGGCCACTTCTTCACCGACGTTTCCATCGCCGGCCTCGTCACCTTCGTCGTGATCTGGTTCGCCTACGCCCTGATTTACCGTTGGCCGCGGACGCGGTTTTCGGACGAGGCGGTCGATGCCGCCCTGACCCGGCTGAGCATGCCCGGCTACCGGCTCCGCCAGCGCCTGTTCGGCCGCAAGACCGGTCCCGAGCCGTCGGTTTGAGCCATTAAAGGGGTGCCGAGCCCTGCGAAATTTGATATTCGCGCGGTCAAGTTCGAAACCTTCATCAGCCCTTGAGACCCGATTGGAAGCCCCATGACCACGATCCTGAAAAGCCTGCCCAAGGGCGAGAAAGTCGGCATCGCGTTTTCGGGCGGCCTCGACACCAGCGCGGCGCTGCTCTGGATGAAGCAGAAGGGCGCGCGCTGCTACGCCTACACCGCCAATCTCGGCCAGCCTGACGAGGCCGACTACAACGAGATCCCGCGCAAGGCGATGGAGTTCGGCGCCGAGAAGGCGCGCCTGGTCGATTGCCGCACGCAGCTGGTGCACGAAGGCATCGCCGCGATCCAGTCCGGCGCCTTCCACATCTCCACCGGCGGCATCACCTATTTCAACACCACCCCTCTGGGGCGCGCGGTGACCGGCACCATGCTGGTCGCGGCGATGAAGGAAGACGGCGTCAACATCTGGGGCGACGGCTCGACCTTCAAGGGCAACGACATCGAGCGCTTCTACCGCTACGGCCTGCTCACCAATCCAGGCCTGAAGATCTACAAGCCCTGGCTCGACCAGCAGTTCATCGACGAGCTCGGCGGCCGTGCCGAGATGTCGGCGTTCATGACCGCCCAGGGCTTTGCCTACAAGATGAGCGCCGAGAAGGCGTATTCGACCGACAGCAACCTGCTCGGCGCCACGCACGAGGCCAAGGATCTCGAGAGCCTCGACAGCGGCATCAAGATCGTCAACCCGATCATGGGCGTTCCGTTCTGGCGCGACGACTGCGTCGTCAAGGCCGAGAAGGTCGTGGTGCGTTTCGAGGAAGGCCAGCCCACGGCGCTGAACGGCCAGACCTTCTCCGATCCCGTCGCGTTGTTCCTCGAAGCCAACGCCATCGGCGGCCGCCACGGCCTCGGCATGAGCGACCAGATCGAGAACCGCATCATCGAGGCGAAGAGCCGCGGCATCTACGAAGCGCCGGGCATGGCGCTCCTCCACATCGCCTATGAGCGCCTCGTCACCGGCATCCACAACGAGGACACCATCGAGCAGTACCGCATCAGCGGCATGCGCCTGGGACGCCTGCTCTATCAGGGGCGCTGGTTCGACTCGCAGGCCCTGATGCTGCGCGAGACCGCGCAGCGCTGGGTCGCGCGCGCCGTCACCGGCGAAGTCACGCTCGAGCTGCGCCGCGGCAACGACTATTCGATCCTCAACACCGAGAGCCCCAACCTCACCTATGCGCCTGAAAGACTCAGCATGGAGAAGGTGGAGGACGCCGCCTTCACGCCGGCCGACCGCATCGGGCAGCTCACCATGCGCAACCTCGACATCGCCGACACCCGCACCAAGCTCAAGCTCTACAGCGACACCGGCCTGCTCTCGGGCAGCGAAGGCTCGCAGATCTTCCGCCTGGAGAGCGACAAGGGCTGACGTCTTCGTAGCTCGGATTTATCGCCGTGAATCCGGGGCTACGAATTTAATGACGGTGTCATTCTCGATCGCTACGCTTGCCGTTCCTGTCGGAAACCGGATTGCGGAGCATCGAGCATGGTCAGGGGATCGGCACTCGCCTCTCTCATCGTCCTCTGTTGGGCATCGTCATTGTCGGCGCAGACGATCTATCCGATCGATCGTGCCGAGATCCTGGCCGGAGCCAAATTCGACTTCAAGGTCGAGCTCCCTGGGCTGGTCGATCCCGCCAAGTTGAAGGTGACGGTGAACGGCGTGGACTACGCGACCGCGTTCGGCCGTGCCGGAACCTTCATCGAGCGCGAGGATGGCAAGGATCAGTCGGCCCTGATCCTGCGCGACGTCACGCTGACCAGGCCGGGCAACGTGGTCGTGGACGTGAGCGACGGCATGGGCCAGCACAGCGTCACATGGACGGTCTACGATACGGGGCCGCGCAAGGCGAAGAACGTCATCCTGTTCATCGGCGACGGCATGTCGCCGGCGCACCGGGTCGCAGCCCGAATCCTGTCCAAGGGGATTTCGGAGGGCAAAAGTCGCGGCAAGCTCGCCATCGACGACATGCCTCACATGGCGCTGGTGGCAACCGCAGGCTCGGATTCGATCATCACCGATTCCGCGAACGCGGCCAGCGCTTACGCGACCGGGCACAAGAGCGCCGTCAACGCGCTCGGCGTTTATGCGGACCGCACCGCAAGTCCGTTCGACGATCCCCGGGTCGAAACCATCACCAGCCTTGCCAGGAGGCAGCACGGCATGGCGATCGGCGTCGTCACCAACACCGAGATCGAAGACGCGACGCCGGCGGCGATGGTTGCGCACACGCGCCGCCGTGCCGCCTACGACGAGATCGTCGAGCAGTTCTTTGCGGCGAAGCCGGACGTCCTGATGGGCGGCGGCAGCGCGAATTTTCTGCCGAAGTCGGCCGCCGGCTCGAAACGCAAGGACGAGACCGACTACATCGCCAAGTTCCGCGATGCAGGCTATCAGGTGGCGACCACCGCGAGCGAACTCGGCGCTGTCTCGGCAAAGCCCGAGACGGCCAGGCTGCTCGGCCTGTTCGCCACGGGCAACATGGACGGTGTGCTCGACCGCAAATTCCTCAAGGGTGGCGGCGTCAAGAAGTTTCCTGAGCAGCCCGACCTGACCGAGCAGGTGCAGGCAGCGCTGCAACTGCTGTCGCGGAATGAGGCCGGCTTCTTCCTGATGGTCGAATCCGGAATGATCGACAAATATGCGCATCTGCTCGACATGGAGCGGGCCGTCTACGACACGATCATGCTCGACAATGCGGTGCGCCAGACGCGTGAATGGGCGCGGGCGCGCGGCGACGACACTCTCATCCTGGTGCTGGCGGACCACAATCATCCCAACAGCCTCGTCGGCACGGTGAATGACGACATGGCCACCACGCCCAACGTTCCCTTGCGCGAGCGCGTCGGAGTCTACGATCGGGCTGGATTTCCCAACTATCCGGCTCCCGACGCGGAAGGTTATCCGGCACGCATCGACGTCAGCCGGCGGCTCGCCATCTTCTCCGCCAGTCTGCCCGATCACTACGAGACGTTCCGTCCGAAGCTGGACAATCCCAACGAGCCGACCGTCAAGGCCGGCGCCGACGGGACCTTCAAGGCCAACGACAAATACAAGGACGTCCCGGGCGCGGTGCTGCGCCCCGGCAATCTCTCGGCGATGATCGGCGCCAGCGTGCATTCGGGCGAGGACGTCATCCTGACCGCGACCGGACCGGGCAGCGAGCGCGTGCATGGCTCGATGGACAATACCGACGTGTTCCGCGTCATGGCCGATGCGTTGGGATTGGCTGCGGGGCAATGATGCACAGGTTCCATTGCGAACCACCCGGTTGCACTCCTCCCGCAAACGGGCGCGGCAAGGCGATCCGCACCTGGCTCGCTCACGTCACATGCATTTCACGATGAGGGAGGCGGCGCGAAGACGAGCTTCACACAGCTGCGGAAGAGCAGAATCTGCCGCTCCAGCCGCTTCGGATCGTTGAGTGTCTTCGACATGATGATCGCGCCGTCGACCACGCACGAGATCATCTCTGCGAGATCGTCGAGGTTGATCGATTCGCGCGGCGGATGGACCGCTGCGATGCCGTCGAGGATCGCGCGGAAATGCGCATTCCAGGCCCGGACCGATTGCGCCGTCAGGTCGCGAACCTCGCGGTCGAACAGGCGCTCCTGATAGCAGATGCTGGCGATCAGGCACCCGGGATGGCCGTTGGGCAGATCGGCCATGACCTCGGCCAGCAGCTTCAGCGAGATCAGGAACGATTGCAGCGGATCGTCCGAGAGCTCACGCCCTCGCTGGAAGATCTCCTCGAACAGGCGATCGTTCGTCTCCACATAGCGGCGCAGCATCTCCCGCGCGAGCGCGTTCTTGTCCCTGAAGTGATAGAAGAATCCGCTCTTGGTCAGTCCGGCCTCGGCGATGACCTCATCGATCGAGGTTGCGCCGAAGCCCTTCGCGAGCACCGCCGCTTCGGCGATCTCGAGAATGCGTTCGCGCGTCGCTTCGCCCTTTCCCATCGATGCCTCCAAAACCGTACCAACGGTGTGGAATCCGCCGCGTGCGAAATCCGCGCCGCTCCCGGCGCTTCGCGTAAGCCTCTGATTTTGTATCCGTTTGCAGGTGGAGGTTCAGCCGCACCATCAGACTTCTAGAGCGGCGCGACATTATGCGGCACCACTCGCGCGAGACCGAAGGCGCCGCGACGCGACCGAAGTGGAGCGGCTGGCGCCAAGCGAAGGAGCGATCAATGGCCAAGTACAGACACGATCTGCCGCAGCACCGCGGCGGCATCTTCTTGACCGATGGCGGCATGGAAACCACCCTGATCTTCCACCAAGGGCTGGAGCTGCCGCACTTCGCGGCATTCGTGCTGCTGGACAGCGCGGATGGTTGCGCGCATCTGAAGCGCTACTACGAAGCCTATCTCCGCATCGCGCGGCAGCATGGACTCGGCTTCGTGCTCGACAGCCCGACCTGGCGCGCCAACCCTGATTGGGGCGCCAAGCTCGGCTACGATGTGGCCGGGCTCAAGGCCGTCAACATGGGCGCCATTCGCTTTCTCGACGAATTGCGCGGCACATGGGAATCGCCTCGCACGCCATGCGTGATCAACGGCGCGATCGGTCCGCGCGGCGACGGCTACAAGGCCGGCAACATGGACGCGGCGGAGGCGGAGGTCTACCACTCGGCCCAGATCGCTGCCTTCGCCGAGGCTGGCGCCGACATGGTGACGGCGTTCACGCTGAACAGCATCAACGAAGCCGTCGGCGTGGTGCGTGCAGCCAGGACGCAGGAAATTCCGGTCGCGATCTCCTTCACGGTCGAGACCGATGGCCGCCTCGTCAGGGGGGAATCGTTGCGCGAGGCGATCGAAGCGGTCGACGACGCAACGGAGCGCGCATGCGAATATTTCCTGATCAACTGCGCGCATCCGACCCATTTTGACGGCGCACTCGCGGCCGGCGAATCGTGGGTCCAGCGCATCCACGGCATCAGGGCCAACGCGTCGATCAAGAGCCATGCCGAGCTCGACGAGTCGGAGACGCTCGACAGCGGCGATCCCGTCGATCTCGGCCGCCGTTACCTTTCGCTCAGGCGCGCGTTTCCGCAGATGCGGATTCTCGGCGGCTGTTGCGGTACCGATCACCGACACGTTGCGGCCGTTTGCGAGGCCTGCCTGCCGCCAGAAGCGATGAGTGCGTAATACATGCAAAATGAAATGGCCGGGATCGCTCCCGGCCATTTGCGTTTGTGGCTTGTGCCTCAGCGCGGCGGCGCGGTGCCGGGCGGGGGCGGCGGCAGCGAGGCCTGGCCGCCGTTGAGCAGCGGCGTGATGCGGCGGACCGTGACGCGCCGGTTGATCACGCTCGGTCCTTGCGTCTGTTCCTTCAAGTACTGCTCGCCGTAGCCTTGCGACGTCAGGTTCTCTGCCGGCACACCGAACTGCTGCGTCAGCAGTTCGGCCGCGGACTGCGCGCGACGGTCCGACAATGACAGATTGTCGACCTCGTTGCCGACCGCGTCGGTGTGCCCCTCGATCAGGAACACCTCGCGCGGGTTGCGCTGGATCGCACGGTTGAGGCCGTCGGCGATCGCTTGCAACCGGGCCGCCTGGTCCGGTGGGATGGTCCACGATCCCGTCTCGAAGTTGATCGTGTTGACGTCGATGCTCGGCATCTGCATGCGAACATTGGGGCTGTAGCGGATCTCGTCGAGCGAGTAACGCCGATCGATCCGTTGCACCGGCGGCGCCTCCATGGTCTCGTAGATCAAGTCTGGCGACGCTTCCTCGGCATCGACGATGTAGCGATCATAGGGCATGTTCACGACCGGCGGCGGTACGTCGACATAGAAGCCGCCGACCGATCGCGGATCGCGGTAGGTGTTGTCGATGATGATGACCTCGCGCCCGGCGGGGTCTCTGCGGATGCGCCGCATCAGCCGGCCGTCGGTGCCGACCACGGTGATGATCTCGCTGCCGTCGGGACGGATCACGACGGTGCGGGTTTCGCCGCCGACGGTGTCGGTGCGGATGTCGCGGGCCCCATAGCGGAAGCGATAGAGATCGTTGCCGCGGACATAGGCCTGCCCGCCCGGATCGCGGACGATGATGCGGTCCGGCTCGGTGTAGACGGTGCGGCCGCCTTCGATGGTCTCGCGGCGCTGATTGTGGAGATCGGCGATGGTGGCACCGATCACGGCGCCGGCCACGACGCCCGCACCGATCGCGAGCGGCGTGAGGTCACGCTGCGGCGGACGCGGCGGCGGCGGCAGCGGTGCAGCAACCGTGGGAGCGGCCCGGAACGCGGGCGTCACCGTGGGCGGGGCGTATTGCGCCTTGTTCGGCGGCGGTGCGGCGGCCGGCGTGCCGGGAACCACCGTCGGCGCCGCAGCGCCGGCCGGAGGCGCCGGTGGGCGAGCCGGAGCGCCGGCTTGCGGTGACGCGGGCGGAGTGCCGGCAGCGGGTGCGCCTGCAGGCGGCGTACCACCTTGAGGGCCGGGCGTCGGTGTCACTGTGCCGGGGGTCGGCGTCGCGGCTGGGGCCGGGGTTGCGCCGGGTGCAGGCGTCGGTGCGGTCCCGGGACGTGCGGGCGGTGTCGTCGGAGTGACGCCACCTGGTGCCGGCGTGGCCGCTGGAGCGGGCGTGGCACCCGGAGCAGGTGATCCTGCAGCCGGAGGCGTGCCGGGACGCACGCCGGGCGGCGTCGCGCCGGGGGCCGGGGTCGCAGTCGGTGCGGGAGTCGTTGCCGGTGCGGGTGTGGTCGCCGGGGCAGGTGCGCCCGGGCGAGCCGTGGGCGCCGCTGTCGGAGCAGGGGGTGTTGCCGTGGGCGTCGGCGCGGGCCGTGCCGAAGGAGCCGCTGGAGGAGGCGGTGGCGGCGGAGTCGGGCGAGCCGCAGGCGGCGGCGGTGTGGGCGCGTGTTGCGGAGCCGCGGCGGGAGGCGGCGAAGGCTGCTTCGGCGCGGCAGGCGGCGGTGCTGGCGGCGTGGGAGCCGGGCGCGCGGCAGGCGGTGTCGGAGCATGCTGCTGCGGAGCCGCAGCCGGAGGCGGCGCAGGCTGCTTTGGAGCGGCCGGCGGCGGCGGGGGCGGCGGAGGTGCCGGACGGGCCGCAGGTGGAGGCGGAGGCGGTGGCGCCGGACGGGCCGCAGGTGGAGGAGGTGGCGGTGGCGGCGCAACCGGACGCGGCGGTGCGGCTGCCGGCGGAGGCGCGGCGGGCGGATGGGGCGGTGCAGCCGCGGGCGGTGGTGCCGCCGGGCGTGCGGGTGCTGCAGGCGGAGCCGCTGCTGGCGGTCCCTTCGGCGGCTGCTTCGGTTTTCCGTCAGGGCCCGTCTCTTGAGGCTGGGCCTGCGCGACCACGAGCGGCGAAGCGTCTTGCGCATGCGATGCGGTGTTTGCCAATTGCATCGCGGTCAGAGCCGTCGTCGCAAGCAGCACGAAACGAAGGTTGGTCATGGTGGTGAACTTCCCCGGAAGGTTCTTTGACGAAGTGTCGGGATGAACATCTACGCGTTAGGCCGCATTGTGGCAGGCGATGCAGCCGCAGCCCGATTTATTTCTGCATGCAAATCATTTCACTATGGCGACGTTCATTGCGCATTCAGACGCTGGTTGCAATCGCCTTGCATGTGATGGGTCGCGCCTCATGCGTAGTCCTGCGGCGAACTTAAGTCCGTCGCAGGATTTGGCGTGAGCGGCCCATTCGGACCGCGCGATGGAATCTCTTCGGGCATGCGGCCCGGCAATTCGTCGGGGCGCGGTGATTCGCCTGGCTCGCGAACCGGCGGTGTGATCTCGGGTTGCGGATTGCCAGGGGGAATTCCGGGCGGCGGTTCTGTTGGCGTGCCGGGTGTCGACGGCGGAATCTCGGGCGGTTCGATCGGCATCACATCGAGACCTTGCGGTTCTCGCCGATGTCCGGACGTGTGTTCGTGACGGCCGCGGCCGCCATCTTCACGTAGGAGATCACCGTCCCCGGCGAGTCCCAGAATTCGGCGTCGTCAGGTGTGACCTCGAGCACGCGGATGTTGGGATCTTCCGCAGAGTCCCACCATGCCTTGGCCGGCGTCGAGAACAGCTCCTTGATCTTGGCACGGTCGTTGGAAACGACGGCAGTGCCGGTCAGCGACACATATTTCTGGCTACCGGCATCCGCGAACGACAGGTTGACGGATGGACTGCGTGCGATTTCCTCATCCTTGTGACGCCGTGCATCGGTCAGGAAAAAAATCGTGTTCGCGTCGCGGTCGAGACGGGCGCTCATCGGCCGCGCGCGGAGCTTGTCGCCGTCGCGCGTGACCAGCATCGCGAATCCGATTTTCTGCATCAGATCCCAGACCCGATCGACGTCGCCGGCATTGTCGTTGGCCATGTCGTGCTCCTTTTTGCAAGGAACGATAACGGCCTGCCTGGAACGATGTTCCTGCCGAATCCTTCCTATTCCGGCGCGTGGCAGACGGCCTCGATATTGTGGCCATCAGGGTCGAGCACGAACGCGCCGTAGTAGTTCGGATGGTAATGCGGGCGGATGCCGGGCGAACCGTTGTCGCGGCCGCCGGCCGCGATTGCGGCCCTGTAGAAGGCGTCGACCGTGGCGTGGTCCTTGGCGCGAATGGCGACATGCACCGGCTTGTTCATGGCGCCTTCGCCGCCGATCCAGAAATCGGGCTTGCCCTCGGCGCCGAAGCCTGCGGCGGAAGCGTGGCCGGTCTGCTCGGCCGTGACCTCCATGACCAGGCCGTAGCCCAGCGGCGCCAGCGCCGTCGTGTAGAACGCCTTCGCGCGTTCATAGTCGGAGACCGAGATACCCAGATGGTCGATCATGGCAACCTCCCTTGTTTGTCCCTATCAGCATGACAGGAATGTATTGCGTCGGGTCTTGCGCGTCATCGCGCTTGAGCGAATGTGGCGCGAGATGCCCACTCCAAGTCTTCGCCAAATTGCTCCCTGTGGGTATGGGCCCCGGATCGGCGCGCGCTTGTCCGGGACGACGGAGAGAGTACTACGCCGCCCTCTTGCGTTGCCTCAGGAAGCGGCCAAGCAGCTTGCGCTTGCCTTTGCGCGGAATCAGGTCGATGTCGCTGACGAGCTTGGCGCCGCCCTTGCGCCGCTCCAGCACGATCTTGCGGCTGTGGAAGGCCTCCAGCTCGGCGCGATGCGCGACGCTGACGATCGTCGCCTTCGGCAGCGCGTCGGTGATCATCTTCATCATCTTGTCCTGGCTCTTCTCATCGAGCGCCGAGGTCGCCTCATCGAGCACGACGATGTCGGGATTGTGCAGCAGCCGCGCGAAGGCGAGGCGCTGCTTCTCGCCGCCGGACAGCGTCTGGTCCCAGGGTCCTTCCTCTTCGATCTTCTCCTTGAGATGATCGAGCCCGACCTTGTGCAGGGCTTCGCCGATCTCCTCGACGGTCCAGTGGTCGGCCGCGCCTGGATAGGCGACCGCCCGCCGCAAGGAGCCCGAGGGGACATAAGGCCGCTGCGGCAGCATGAACAGCCGGCGATCGACATGGAAATTGACGCTGCCGCCGCCCCATGGCCATAGGCCTGCGATGGCGCGCACCAGAGTACTCTTGCCGGTGCCGGATTCGCCGGCGACCAGCAGTCGTTCGCCGGGCTCGATCACGACCTCGGTCTCGCCGACCACGGCGGTGCCGTCGTCGAGCGTGACGGAGAGGTCCTTCAGCTCCAGCATGGCGTCGTTGCGCGTCTCGCCCCGCTTGATGCGGCCAAGGCCATCGCCCTGCTCGGCGCGTTCGAGGCCGTCGAGCGACATCATCAGCGAGGCGATGCGGCGCGCACAGGCGTTCCAATCTGCCAGCCGGGGATAATTGTCGACCAGCCAGCCGAATGCGCTCTGCACGATGGTGAAGGCGGAGGCCGCCTGCATCACCTGCCCCAGCGTCATGCTGCCGTCGAGGAATTTTGGCGCGCACAGCAGCAGCGGCACCACCGGCGCAACCAGGCTCGATCCCTGCGACACCAGCGTGGTGCGCATGTGCTGGCCGGCGAGTCGCGCCCATTGCCGCAGCACGCGGGTGAAATTGCGATCGATGCCGTCGCGCTCCTCCTCCTCGCCGCCGAGCAGCGCGATGCTCTCGCCGTTCTCGCGCACGCGCGTCAGCGTGTAGCGGAAATCGGCTTCGGCCTGGTTCTTGCCCTCGGAGACCTGGACGAAGCGCCGGCCGATCACCACGATCGAGCTGGATGCGATCGCGGCGTAGAGGATCGCGGCGATCACGAGGAAGCCGGGGATGGTGATGGCCGAGCCGCCGAGCGTGACGGTGAGCGCGCCGCCGATGGTCCAGAGCACGACGATGAAGGTCGCGGCTGACAGCAGTGCGGACGTCACGCCGGCGAGGAAATCGACCGGGGAGTCGGTCGCAATCCGCAGATCCTCGGCGATGCGGTATTCGGGATTCTTGTGGTCGCCGCCGACGAGATTGAGCTGATAGTAGCGCCCGTTCTTGAGCCATCGCGTCAGCACGCTCGCAGTGAGCCAGGCGCGCCAACGTCGCTGGATACCCATCCGCGCGAACACCTGCGCCACTGCGAGCACGATGCTGCCGATAGCGAGCGGGAAGAACACCATCGTGAGATGGAAGACACTCGCCGCATCGCGCTTCTCGATCGCGTCGAAGATCGCGCGATTCCAGACATTGATGCCGTATTGGAAGCCAACCGTCAGCACGATCAGCAGGCCGAGACCGATCGAGAACGGCCAGGCCAGGCGGTCGCCGTTGCGGCCCCAGAAGCCGCGGGCGCTAATCCAGAACCGGGTCAGCAGATAATCCTTGCGGGCCTGCTCGGCTTCCTCGGGTGAGAGCTCGGGGTCGGGTTCGACCAGCTCGGGCGGGGGCGGTGCCACGTCATCGCCGTTCTCGCCTTTGATTTCCACAATGGGCGGCTTCCTGCCCTGTTCGCGCGTTGTGGCCGGCTTGTGCATGGGCGGACAACGCACAGGGAAATCAATCGGTTCCCTTCGGTTCCGGCCGCCGGATCACTCGGCGGCGCCGTCGCGGACGTGCCGCAGCCGCGCGGCCCGGTGCAGAACGCGCGACAATTCCTCGATCGAATAGGGCTTTTGCACGAGATCGCAGCCGGCCGCGCCCTCTTGTGACAGAGCCTGGCTGTAGCCCGTGGTCAGCACGACCGGCACGGCGATGCTGCGCTCGCGGATCGCCTGTACCAAATCGAGCCCGGTCATCCCGGGCATCACCACGTCCGAGAGCACGACGTCGAAACGATCCGCGTCCACGACGAGCTCGGCAAGCGCATCGGCGGCATTGTCGACCAGCGTGATGCTGTAGCCGAGCTCGGTGAGGCCATCCGCGGCGAAATTGGCAAGCTCGATATTGTCCTCGACCACGAGCACCGACATGCCGGTACCGGCCATTGCCGGCGCAGTGTTGGGCGCCTGGCGTTGCGGCAGCAACTCCGGCGACACGCGCGGCAGATAAAGCGAGAAGGTGCTGCCGTGTCCCACCTCGCTCGTGACGGTCACTTCACCGCCGGACTGCCGGGCGAAACCGAACACCTGGGACAGGCCGAGACCGGTGCCGTGGCCGATCTGCTTGGTGGTGAAGAACGGCTCGAAGATGCGTCCGAGCCGTGCGGCGGGAATGCCGACACCGGTGTCGCTGACGTTGACGCGGACGAAGCCATGGTTTGCCAAGGTCTGGTTGGCCGAAAGCTTCGCCAGCGTGTCCGGAACGGTCGTTGCGGCCTCGACGCTGAAAACGATCCTGCCATTGCCCCGCATGGCATCGCGCGCGTTGGTGGCCATGTTGATCAGCGCCGTCTCGAACTGGCTGGCATCGGCATTGACGAGGTACGGCTCCGCCGGCAGCCGCATGACGATCTCGATCGCGGGGCCCAGCAGCGTGGCGAGCATGTCGTGCAGCGACTGCACCCGCGCACCGACGTCGAACACCTCCGGCTTCAGGGTCTGGCGCCGCGCAAAGGCGAGCAGCTGCGAGGTCAGCTTGGCCGCGCGCGCCACCGAATCCGCAATGGCCGTGATGTAGCGCTGTCGGCGCTCCTCCGTCAGTTGCGGCCGGTTCAGGAGGTCGACCGACGCGCGGATCACGGTCAGGAGGTTGTTGAAGTCGTGCGCGACGCCGCCGGTGAGCTGCCCGAGCGCCTCCAGGCGCTGGCTGTGCTTGAGCGCCTCCTCGGCCTCGCGCCGCTTTGCAGCTTCCGCCTGAAGGTGCCGGGTGCGCCGCAACGCGAGCGCCAGCAACAGAAACAGAAGCGCGGTGGCGGGAATGCCGAACACCAGGTGCTGGCCCATGGTGGCGAACCAGCGCGCGCGGATCGCCGAGGTCTCGAGCCCGGCGCTGACATAGATCGGATATTCGGCGACACGCCGGTAGGCGATGCGCCGCTCGATGCCGTCCGAGGGCCAGCCGACGGTGATGAGGCCGTGCTCGGGTTGAGCCGCGATCTTCCGGCCCACCGGCCCGGCCGGATCGAGCCGAAACTCGTGGTCAAGGCGGGGAAAATGCGTAAGCATCGCGCCGTCGGCACGTCCCATCGCGAAGAAGCTGCCGGGATCCGATCCAATTCTGGCGTAAAAGCTCTCGAAATATTCCGGCAGCACCGAGGCCTGGATCACGCCGATGAAGCTGCCGTCGTCGGAGTCGCGGCGGCGGCTGACCCCGAAGAAGCGCGCGCCCTGATAGGGTGGCCGTGGCGTCAGGGTCGTGCCGATGAAAGTGCCGATGCTCTGGTCGATGTGGGCATAGAAGTATTCGCGATCGGCAAAGCTGAGGTCCGCCGGCGGCGAGGCAAGGCTGTTGACCAGCGCTTTTCCGTTCGCATCGAAGATCCAGGCCGATTTGAGCTGCGGCAGCGCATCGGTCAGCCGCTTGAGGCGGCGATGCAGTGCCGGTTCTCGCGCGCGGATGATGTCGTCCGGCAAGCCACGCACGACCTCGTTGAGCTCGGCGAGGCTGCGGTCGATGGTCTCGAACACCTTGAGCGCGTGCTCATGAGCGACGTCGACCGTCCGCTCGATCTCACGGTCGGCGATATCCCTGGTGGAGGTGTAGGAGATCGTGGCGGCAACGGCGAAGAGCGCAATCGGCAGCGCCAGGGATGCCGCCATCATCCACTGCAACAGCCTCAGCGAGTTGCGTTGCGCCCTCTGCACAGTCGCTCCAGTCCCTGATCGTGAGCTTAACTGAATTTCGCGCCGGGAAGGAAGTCGGTTGCGATCGTAACCATTGGTTGCAATTTTATGGGTTCGCCCGCCATGCGGGTCAAGAACGATTCTACTCAAATTGGGGCAGGTCTTGGAATGTCACGCATGATCGGCCAAGGGGCGGCAAGTTCGCGTGGCATGCAGAGCGATGGAGCGGAGGCCGGCGCATCCGCGGTCCATCGCGCTACCGGAGGGGGGCGTCAGATATCGTGCTCGTCGCGCAGCGCGCGGGCCGCCTTCTCCCCGATGATGACGCATGGCGCCATCGTGTTCCCGGTGGTGATCCGCGGCATCACCGAGCCGTCGGCGATGCGAAGGCGGTCGATACCGTAGACCTTGAGCTTGCTGTCGACCACGGACATCGCATCGCGTCCCATCTTGGCCGAACATGTCTGGTGCCAGTAGGTCACCGCGGAGTCGCGCACGAAGCGTTCCATCTCGGCGGCGCCGAGAGGGCCGGGCATCGACTCGCGCGCCACCAGCGGCTCGAAGGCGCGGGTATTGCCGAGCTCACGGCAAACATCGACGCAGGCGATCGCCGTCTTCACATCGTCAGGATGCGACAGCATGTTGGCTTCGATCCGCGGCGTCGCAAGCGGCTCGGCGTTTCGGAGCCTCACCCTGCCTCGGCTCTTCGGCAATGCAAGGCCGGCGAACATCGTCCAGCCATGGGCAGGGGCCCGGCCTGCCGTCTCGGGACTCGGCACGGGAAACTCGACCTGGCAGAACAGCAGGTCGGGAGTCCTGAGTGCAGAGTCGGATTTCCAATAGAGCGTCGCCGCGTTGCCGGTGTTGCGCGGCGCGATCGGCTCGCGATACTCCCAAATGCATCCGAACGATACGTGATCCTGCAGGTTCTGCCCGACACCGGGCAGGTGCTGGACCACGGGAATCCCAAGCCGTCGAAGTTCTGCCTCATCGCCGATGCCGGAACGCATCAGCACGGACGGCGTCTGGATCGCTCCGAGCGCGAGTACGAGTTCCCGGGCCGCATGGATCCGCAACACCTGGCCGTCACGCATGGCCTCGACACCGACAGCTCTCCCGCGTTCGAGCAGGACGCGGGAGACCTGCGTGCCGGTCAGCAGGGTGAGATTGGGCCGATCGAGATAGGGATAGGTATAGGCGCGGAAGATGGAATGGCGTCTGCCGTTCCGGACCAGGATATCTGTAACGGCGCAGCCGCCTTCGCCCTCCATCATTTCACCATTGGGGCTTTCAAAGGTCGGAATGCCGATCTCCTCCGCGGCGCCGAGCATGGCCAATGCGGCTGGGCCGGGATCGGGTGACGGCTGCACGAAAACGGGGCCGCCGGTGCCGCGATGACGCGCATCAGGCGGGCCTTGCCAGTTCTCGATCTCCCGGAAAATCTTCGAGACTGCGTCATAACCCCAGGATTGATCGCCGGTTTCCTCGGCGAAGAAATCCCAATCACTGCGGTGACCCCGCGCCCACAGCATCACATTGATGCTGGAGCCGCCGCCGAGAACCTTGCCCATCGACATCGGAAGTGCGCGCCCGTTCAAGTGCGGGTTGGGCTCTGCGACAAAGCCCCAATCGGTCGCACTGCCGAGGTTTCCCGGCCATGCCGACGGCTCCATGACGGTCGGCACCTCGTCGCTTCCCCCTGCTTCGATCAGCAGAACAGTGACGGAGGGATTTTCGGCGAGGCGGCGCGCGACGACCGACCCGGAACTGCCAGCGCCGCAAACGACGAAGTCGTAACTGCCGCTGGAATTTTCGTGGAGGCGACGCTGATTGGCAGCAACACGGTCAGCAAACTCCGGAAGATCGGAAGGCAGAAAGTCACTCATGAGGATGCTCCAGACAAATCGACGGTGCGGGGGGACGCAACGCGCCAGGGAAGACGGCGGTAAGGGAGATGAAGAGGGGGCGTCGCCGGGACGAAGCTCGGTCGGGAGGCGTCACGGATCGCGACATTCCCGTGGTTGAGAGTGTGTGGAGTGGCCAGCCGCGCGGCGGTTCGGCTTGCGCGAGGACGATTCGCCGGGCGGCTCAGGGCCAGAGCCCGGCTTCTTCCAGAGGAAGACGTGCCCCTCGGCAGCTCGCATCTGCCATGCAGTGCGGAGCCATTCTATCAGATTTATCAAATCTATCGTTATCATCAAATCTATCAAAATAGCAGCCGCCTGCTCTTGTCAACACAAGTGGGAGCACGACATTGTGAGGTCTGGGACGAGGCCGGCCGGCGCGCGGTCGGGGGTAAAGATGGATGGTATGGCCAAGGACATTCTGACGACGGCGGAGGCTGCCAAGATACTGGGCGTCTCCGTGCGCACGGCTCAGCTTCTGATCGAAGGCGGCTCGATCCCGTCCTGGAAAACCCCGGGGGGTCATCGCCGCGTCTACCGCCGCGACGTTCTCGGGCTGATCGCCGGCTCCGGCGAGCCGCCGATGCTTGCTTCCGCCCGGGTGATCCTCATTGCGCGGCAAGAACGCATGGCCGATTACAAGGCGGCCTTGGCGGAGGTCGATTTCTGTGTCGTCGAGAGTTACTCGGACATCTACACCGCGCTGCTTGCGATCGGCACGCGGTTGCCGGCTGCCGTTGTGATCGAAGCCGAAACATCGGACGCCAGCAGACTCGCCATGCTGGAGAGCTTGCGCGCCGATCCATCACTCGGCAGTACCGAGATCCTTGTCGTCGGGCGCTCGGCTGGAACCCGGCGATCAGGCGGGGGCGGGCCCGGCTCCAGAATGACGGTGTTCGTCGACGAATTGCCCGCGTTGCCTGCAGCAATCGAAACCGTTTTCAAAGCCCCCGTCGGACACCCCTTTCCGTTCGAGACGCCGCCTTCCTTTCCCTTCCCGGACAATGAGGGCCAGCGGCTTCTCGCACTCGAACGCTCCGGCCTCGTCGACACGCCGCCTGAAGATTCTTTCGATCGTCTGACCTGGCTGGCGGCGCGCAGCCTTGATGCTCCCGTGGCATTGCTGACGATGCTGACCCCGACCCGACAATGGTTCAAGTCGCGCTATGGGCTCGATATGGTCGATACGCCGCGCGGCTGGGCGTTCTGCAACTACACCATTCTGCAGAAGGGCATCATGGTCGCCGAGAACCTCGCGACCGACCTGCGTTTTGCGGAGAATCCGGCGGTGAAGGGTGAGCTGGCGTTTCGGTTCTACGCTGGCTGCGCAGTGAGTGATCCCGACGGCTTTACCCTGGGGTCGCTCTGCGTGATCGACACTCGGCCACGCGCGCTAGACGAAACGCAGAAGCAGATCCTTGCCAATCTCGCCGCGCTCGCTTCGGACGAGATTAAGTTGCGCGCCACGGACCGCCAACTGCGCTGGGCAATCGAACGCGGGAATTCAAAACCTGGCGCGGCGGCAGCGTCGCCCCTGCCTGGCACCAAGCGTGTAGTGGAGCATCAATAAAGCGCGAGGGGGATCGGGTGATCGACGTCGCGCTTGGATCATCGTTTGAGAATGATCTTAAGCGTCGGTTCTGATTCGATCAGAACCGACAACGCTCCGGGCCCCAGTGAGACGCGTCCTCGCTCACACAGGGCCGATCAGATCTGGCGCTCGACCATCTTGAGCTTGAGCTCGGCGATGGCTTCCGCCGGGTTCAGCCCCTTCGGGCAGGCCTTGGCGCAGTTCATGATGGTGTGGCAGCGGTAGAGGCGGAACGGGTCCTCGAGATTGTCGAGCCGCTCGCCGGTTGCCTCGTCGCGGGAATCGGAGACCCAGCGGTTGGCCTGGAGCAGCGCGGCAGGTCCGAGATAGCGCTCGCTGTTCCACCAATAGCTCGGGCACGAGGTCGAGCAGCAGGCGCACAGGATGCATTCGTAGAGGCCGTCGAGCTTCTCGCGGTCCTCGTGGCTCTGGCGCCATTCCTTCTGCGGCGTCGGCGAGGTCGTCTTCAGCCAGGGCTCGATCGACGCATACTGGGCGTAGAAGTTGGTGAGGTCGGGGACGAGGTCCTTCACCACCGGCTGGTGCGGCAGCGGATTGATCTTCACCGCGCCGTCCTTGACGTCGTGCATCGAGCGGGTGCAGGCCAGCGTGTTCTGGCCGTCGATGTTCATGGCGCAGGAGCCGCAGACGCCTTCGCGGCAGGAGCGGCGGAAGGTCAGCGACGGGTCGATGTGGTTCTTGATCCAGATCAGGCCGTCCAGCACCATCGGACCGCAATCATTGGTGTCGACGTAATAGGTGTCGACGCTCGGATTCTTGCCATCGTCCGGGTTCCAGCGATAGACCTTGAACTCGCGGAGCTCGGTCGCGCCCGCGGGCTTCGGCCAGGTCTTGCCGCCCGATATCTTGGAGTTCTTCGGAAGTGCGAATTCAACCATTGCTCTAACCTTTCGTCATTCCGGGGCGGTGCGCAGCATCGAACCCGGAATCTCGAGATTCCGGGTCTGGTCCTTCGGACCATCCCGGAATGACGGCTACTGTTCGATCAATACACGCGCGCCTTCGGCGGGATGTACTGCACGTCGTTGGTCATGGTGTAGTCGTGAACCGGGCGGTACTCGATCCTGACCTTGCCGGTATCGTCCAGCCAGGCCAGCGTGTGCTTCATCCAGTTCTTGTCGTCGCGCTCGGAGAAGTCCTCGCGCGCATGGGCGCCGCGGCTCTCGGTGCGGTTGGCGGCCGAGTTCATCGTCACCACCGCCTGCGAGATCAGGTTGTCGAACTCCAGCGTCTCGACGAGGTCCGAATTCCAGACCAGCGAGCGGTCGGACACGGCGATGTCGCTGATGCCGCTGTGGACCTTCTGGATCAGGTTCTGGCCTTCGCTCAGCACCTCGCCGGTGCGGAACACCGCGCAATTGTTCTGCATCACGTGCTGCATGCCCTCGCGCAGCTTCGCGGTCGGGGTGCCGCCGGAGGCATAACGGAAATGGTCAAGGCGGCCGAGCGCCATCTCGGCCGAGTTCGCCGGCAGCTCGGGCTGCTTGCCGTTAGGCGTGAGCTTCTCGGCGAGGCGGAGCGCTGCGGCGCGGCCGAACACGACGAGGTCGATCAGCGAGTTGGAGCCGAGCCGGTTGGCGCCGTGCACGGAGACGCAGGCGGCTTCGCCGATCGCCATCAGGCCGGGGATCACCGCATTGTCGTCGCCGTCCCTCTTGGTCAGGACTTCGCCGTGATAATTCGTGGGGATGCCGCCCATGTTGTAGTGCACCGTCGGCACGATCGGGATCGGCTCGCGCGTCACGTCGACATTGGCGAAGATCTTTGCGGATTCCGAGATGCCCGGCAGGCGCTCGGCCAGCACGGCGGGATCGAGATGGTCGAGATGCAGGAAGATGTGATCCTTTTTCTTGCCGACGCCGCGTCCTTCGCGGATCTCGATCGTCATCGCGCGCGAGACCACGTCGCGCGAGGCAAGGTCCTTCGCCGACGGCGCATAGCGCTCCATGAAGCGCTCGCCCTCGGAGTTGACGAGATAGCCGCCTTCGCCGCGCGCGCCTTCGGTGACGAGGCAGCCCGAGCCGTAGATGCCGGTCGGATGGAACTGCACGAACTCCATGTCCTGCAGCGGCAGGCCGGCGCGCAGCACCATGCCGCCGCCGTCGCCGGTGCAGGTGTGTGCCGAGGTGCAGGAGGCGTAGGCGCGGCCATAGCCGCCGGTGGCGAGGATCACGGTCTGGGCGCGGAAGCGGTGCAGCGTGCCGTCGTCGAGCTTCAGCGCGATGACGCCGCGGCAGGTGCCCTGGTCGTCCATGATCAGGTCGATGGCGAAGAATTCGATGAAGAACTCGGCCGCATGGCGCAGCGACTGGCCGTACATCGTATGCAGCATCGCGTGGCCGGTGCGGTCGGCGGCGGCGCAGGTGCGCTGCGCCTGGCCCTTGCCGTAGTCCAGGGTCATGCCGCCGAACGGGCGCTGGTAGATCTTGCCGTCCTCGGTGCGCGAGAACGGCACGCCCCAATGCTCGAGCTCGTAGACCGCCTCGGGCGCGTTGCGCACCATGTATTCGATCGCGTCCTGGTCGCCCAGCCAGTCCGACCCCTTCACGGTGTCGTACATGTGCCAGCGCCAGTCGTCCTTGTGCATGTTGCCGAGCGAGGCGGAGATGCCGCCCTGCGCCGCGACCGTGTGCGAGCGGGTCGGAAACACCTTTGTGATGCAGGCGGTGCGAAGTCCGGCCTCGCTGCAGCCGACCACCGCGCGCAGGCCGGCGCCGCCGGCGCCGACCACGACGACGTCGTAGGTGTGGTCTTCGATCGGATAGGCTTTGCCGTTGGTGGCGGGAGCGCCGTTGCCCGTGCCATTCGTTGTGGCGGCCATGGGTTACACTCCGGAAGAAAGTTTCAGGATCGCATAGGTCGAGGCGAGTGCGACGGCGATCGAGAAGAAGTTGTTGAGCATGATCGCGGTGAGCTTCAGCTTCTCGTTATGGACGTAGTCCTCGATCACCACCTGCATCCCGATCTTCATGTGCCAGGCGCTGGCGAAGATGAAGAGCAGCAGGATCACCGCGATCGGCAGCGAGCCGAGGATCTGGGCAGCGCCGGCCTGGTTGCGGCCGAGCAGCATCATCACGATGACCACAACCGGAATCATCAGCAGCGTCATGGCGACGCCAGTGATGCGCTGGCGCCAGAAATCGGAGGTGCCGGAATGCGCCGCGCCGAGATTGCGGACGCGGCCGAGCGGGGTACGCATCGACGGCGGCTTCGGAGAGCCGTGGGATTCGCTGTAGCTCATCGTCCGCCTCCGATCGCATAGGCGATGATCCAGATCAGCACCGTCAGCACGATGCCGCCGATCAGGGCGCCCCAGGTCAGGGCTTCGCGCTCGTTGGCCTTGAAGCCGTAGCCGAGGTCCCACACGAAATGCCGGATGCCGCTCAGCATGTGGTGCATCAGCGCCCAGGTGTAGCCGAACACGATCAGGCGGCCGATGATGCTGCCGGTGAAGGCCTGGACGTGGGCGTAGGCGGTCGGGCCGGAGGCTGCCGCGATCAGCCACCAGGCCAGCAGCAGCGTTCCGACGTAGAGAGCGATGCCGGTGGCACGGTGAACGATGGACAGCGCCATCGTCAGGGTCCAGCGATAGGTTTGGATGTGCGGCGAAAGCGGTCGTTCGATCCGTGCGGTCATGGGCGGCTTTTGATGTTTGTTGCGGCCCAGCATGGGGCGCGCGGGGATCGCGAAAGGTCGGCTCTATTTACGGAGTCGATCTGGCCGGCGCAATCACCAAATCGCCATAAATCGAACTTGGGTTCAGCTCTATGGTCTTGATGAACCAAGGCCAATCCGGCTCTTGGTATACCAGGCCCGCGGTCCACCAACCAAGATAGGAATATAGATTCATATTTTTGGGTCGACGCGGCAAGGCGCATTGAAATCGCTATTGGAACTCCTCTAATCCGCCCATTTGCCATCGGCGGTTCGCGCCGGCCAGCGCATCGGCGCAGCCTGCCGCTCATTCCCTGGGACGGAATCTTCGCACGCAGCTCAACGGCGCCATGGCGCGCTGACGGCCGATATGCGCAGCCCGCATTCCACCCCAGCCGGGCTGCCCCGGCATGTCGACCAGATCGGTCAGATCGCCTACAGCTTTGCCCGCAGCCAGATCCGAGCCGATGCTTCGGAGGAGCTGCGCCAGTCGGCGGGGCAGTTCGGGGTGATCGCGGGTCTCGATATCAAGGAAATCGTCGAGCTCGCGCTGCTGCTGATCGCAACCGGCGCGCTCTCGGGATTTCTGGCCGGCGTGTTCGGCATCGGCGGCGGCGCGATCCTCGTGCCGGTGTTCTATGAGTGCTTCCGCATCGCCGGCGTACCGCTAGAGGTGCGGATGCCGCTGTGTGTCGGCACCTCGCTCGCCGTGATCATCCCGACCTCGATCCGCTCGTTCCAGGCGCATTACAAGCGCGGGGCGGTCGACATGACGATCCTGCGCGTCTGGTGGCTGCCGATCGTGATCGGCGTCCTCGCCGGCAGCGTGATCGCGCGCTACGCGCCGGAGCGGCTGTTCAAGATCGTGTTCGTGGCCGTCGCCTGGTCGGCCGCGGTCCGGCTGATCTTCGCGCGCGAGACCTGGAAGCTCGGCGACGATCTGCCGAAGGGCCCATTGATGCGCGTCTACGGCTTCTGCGTCGGCATCTTGTCGACCTTGATGGGCATCGGAGGCGGCCTGTTCTCGAACCTGCTGATGACCTTCTATAGCCGTCCGATCCACCAGGCCGTTGCGACCTCGTCGGCGCTCGCGGTGCTGATCTCGATTCCCGGCGCGCTCGGCTACGTCTATGCCGGCTGGCCGGCGGCGGCGAAATATCCGGCCGTCGCGGCCCTGCAGGCTCCCTTCGCGCTCGGCTACGTCTCGCTGATCGGTGCCGTGCTGGTGATGCCGATGAGTCTTGTGACGGCACCGCTCGGCGTGAGAGCCGCGCATGCGATGTCGAAGCGGACGCTGGAGGCCGCGTTCGGGTGCTATTTGTTGATCGTCGGCAGCCGGTTCGTGCTGAGTCTGGTGGGCGGGCTGTAGCCGCCGCAACGTTCGTCAATTGCGAGCGCAGCGACCTGTCCGCCGAAGCCTTGGCGAAGGCGGAAGCAATCCAGAATCCTTCCGCAAAGGCAGCCTGGATTGCTTCGTCGCAAGAGCTCCCCGCAATGACGCCGAGAGAGCGGAGCACGCTACGTCTTCGCGTAGATATCCTTGTACGTATCGCGCAGCACGTTCTTCTGCACCTTGCCCATGGTGTTGCGCGGCAGCTCGTCGACGACGAAGACGCGCTTGGGCATCTTGAACTTGGCGAGCCGGCCGTCGAGCGCCTTGAGCACCGAGGCTTCGCTGACATCGGCGCCCTTGTTGCAGACCAGCACCGCCGTGACACCCTCGCCGAAATCGGCATGCGGCACCCCGATCACGGCGGACTCGACCACACCAGGCATGGCGTCGATCTCGCTCTCGATCTCCTTCGGGTACACGTTGAAGCCGCCGGAGATCACGAGATCCTTGCCGCGGCCGAGGATGTGGACGTAGCCCTTGGCGTCGATCTTGCCGAGATCGCCGGTGATGAAGAATCCATCCGGCCGGAATTCGGCCTTGGTCTTCTCCGGCATGCGCCAATAGCCCTTGAACACGTTCGGGCCCTTCACCTCGATCATGCCGATCTCCTCGCGCGGCAATTCCTTGCCGGTCTCGGGATCGGTGACGCGCACCGAAACGCCGGGAAGGGGAAAACCGACCGCGCCGGGCACGCGCTCGCCGTCGTAGGGGTTCGACGTGTTCATGTTGGTTTCGGTCATGCCGTAGCGCTCGAGCACCGCATGTCCCGTGCGCGCCGACCATTCGCGGTGGGTGTCGGCGAGCAGCGGCGCCGAGCCCGAGATGAACAGCCGCATGTGTTTCGTGGTCTCGTGCGACAGCGCGGGATTCTGCAGGAGCCGCGTGTAGAACGTCGGCACGCCCATCAGCACCGTCGCGCGCGCCATCAGCTTGATGATCAGATCAGGATCGAGCTTCGGCAGGAAGATCATCGACGCCCGCGCGAACAGCGTCACGTTGGTCGCCACGAACAGGCCGTGCGTATGGTAGATCGGAAGCGCGTGGATCAGCACGTCCCTATCGGTGAAGCGCCAATAGTCGACGAGGCTCAGCGAGTTCGACGCGAGATTGTCGTGCGTGAGCATCGCGCCCTTGGAGCGGCCGGTGGTGCCCGAGGTGTAGAGGATCGCGGCGAGATCGTCGTTTTCGCGCGCCACCGTCGCGAATTCGCTGCCCGCCTTGTCGGCGGCCTCCGTCAGCGAGCCCTTGCCGTCGGGGCCGAGCGTCTCGACCTTGGCCTTCACCTTCGCCGCAATGGGGGCGAGGCCTTCTGCCTTTGAGGGATCGCAGACCACGAGCGACGGCTCGGCATCGCCGATGAAATAGTCGAGCTCGTTCAGCGTATAGGCAGTGTTGAGCGGCAGATAGACCGCGCCGGCCCGCACCGTCCCGAGATAGAGAACGATATTGGCGACCGACTTTTCCACCTGCACCGCGACGCGGTCGCCCGGCTTCACGCCGCGGGCGACCAGCACGTTCGCCATCTGCCCCGCGCGCGCGATCAGATCGCCATAGCTGATATGGACGCCGTCATGCGTCTCGATCGCGAGCCGCTTGGGATCGTCCAGGCCATCGAACAGGCGGGAAAACAGGTTGGCGTCGGCAGCTTGGTTCATGCAACATTCCTCGCCGGCAGAGGCCGGTCAAAACCGAGGGCTGGATTAGCAAAAACCGCCCCGCAGAAGCAACGGAGACAGTTTGCATGTCAAAAAACGGGAAACGCGTGGCCTGGGTCACGGGCGGCGGCAGTGGGATCGGGGAAGCCGGCGCCGAGGCGTTGGCTGCCGACGGCTGGACGGTGGTGGTCTCGGGCCGCCGCAAGGATGCCCTGGATACCGTGGTTGCCAGGATCACCGGGGCGGGCGGAGCGGCCGAGGCCATTGCGCTCGACGTCTCCAATGCGGCCGAGGCCCAGAAGGCGGCCGATCAGATCGTCGCAAAGCACGGCCGCATTGACCTCCTCGTCAACAATGCCGGCATCAATCTCCCCAAGCGCAGCTGGAAGGACATGGAACTGGAAGGCTGGGACAAGCTGGTCCAGGTCAATCTCAATGGCGTGCTCTATTGCATGCGCGCCGTGCTGCCGACGATGCGCAAGCAGAAGGACGGCGCGATCATCAACGTCTCGTCCTGGGCCGGCCGACACGTCTCGAAGATGCCGGGTCCGGCCTACACCACGACCAAGCATGCGGTGCTGGCGCTGACCCATTCCTTCAACATGGACGAATGCGTCAACGGCCTGCGCGCCTGCTGCCTGATGCCGGGCGAAGTGGCGACCCCGATCCTGAAGCTGCGCCCGGTGGTGCCGAGCGAGGAGGAGCAGGCGCGTTCATCGCGTCGATGCCGCCGCGCGTCTGCATCAACGAGCTGCTGATCAGCCCGACGCATAATCGCGGCTTCATCCAGACGCCGAACAACAGGGATTGAGACGCGAAGACCGTGCGGCAAACTCTCCTCGTCGTCCCGGGGCGCGACGCAGTCGCCAACCCGGGACCCATAACCACAGGGAGAAATTGTCGCGCGCAACGGGTCACTCCGAGTCTTCGCCAAACTGCTCCCTGTGCGTATGGGTCCCGGATCTGCGCTTCGCTTGTCCGGGACGACATTTGAGTGTGTCGCAGCGTGCTCGCCTCATACACGGACGCGCCGCCGCATAGTTTCACGCATCACAAAGAATTTTTCCGCGAAACCGCAACCCAAACCCTCCCGTAGTTCGGTGCAACGACGGCGCTGCTGCATCACCCCTCGACTGTCGCAGCTGCCGTTGTTGCCCCAACTCAATGCCGGCCACGCCGGTCACCATTCAATCGGGAGATCTCCATGTCGAAGCGCATTGCCTATCTCGCTGCCGCCGCCTTCAGCGCCCTCGCCATCACCGCGACCGTCGTCGCGCCGGCCAGCGCCGAGGAGAAGACCGTCATGGTCGGCGGCGCTGCGATGTTCCCGTCGAAGAACATCGTCCAGAACGCGGTCAACTCCAAGGACCACACCACGCTGGTGGCGGCGGTGAAGGCGGCGGGCCTGGTGCCGACGCTGGAAAGCAAGGGTCCGTTCACGGTGTTCGCGCCGACCAACGCCGCCTTCGGCAAGCTGCCGGCCGGCACCGTCGACAATCTGGTCAAGCCCGAGAACAAGGCGACGCTGACCAAGATCCTCACCTACCATGTCGTGCCCGGCAAGCTCGATGCCTCCGACCTCACCGACGGCAAGAAGCTGAAGACCGCCGAGGGCGAGGAGCTCACTGTGAAGAAGCAGGACGGCAAGGTCTGGATCGTCGATGCCAAGGGCGGCACCTCGATGGTGACGATCTCCAACGTCAACCAGTCGAACGGCGTGATCCATGTGGTCGATACCGTGCTGATGCCGGCGACGTAACACCGCGCGCCCCCGTTTCATCCCCCGAACAGGGTGCTTCGAGACGGCGAGCCGGGGGTCCCCGGCTCGCTTTTTTGTGACCGCGATAAGCTCGCAGCATCGATTCGATGCCGGACAGGGCGTAACGAAAGCGGAAACTTCGGCGTATAATTACCGTCAGACGATCTTCAGGACGGAACCAGCATGGCGAGTCTCACAGTCACCGACGAGCGGGTCGGGGTCACCCCGGCCAAAGTGATCCAGCCGGCCTGGGTGCGGATCATGCACTGGGTCAACGCGCTTGCCATGATCCTGATGATCCTGTCGGGCTGGCAGATCTACAACGCCTCGCCGCTGTTCGGCTTCAGCTTCCCGCGCGAATATACGCTTGGCGGCTGGCTCGGCGGCGGCCTGCTCTGGCACTTTGCGGCGATGTGGCTGCTGATGATCAACGGCCTCGCCTATCTCGTCACCGGCATCGTCACCGGCCGCTTCCGCAGGAAGCTGCTGCCGATCACGGCGTCCGGGGTGCTTCACGACGCCAGGGCGGCGCTGACCTTCAAGCTCGGCCATGACGATCTCACCGTCTACAACTACGTGCAGCGCCTGCTCTATGCCGGCATCATCGTGGTCGGCGTGCTGATCGTGTTGTCGGGGCTTGCGATATGGAAGCCGGTGCAGCTCTATTACCTCGTGATGCTGTTCGGCGATTATCCGGCCGCGCGCTATGTCCACTTCTTCTGCATGGCCGCGATCTGCGCATTCCTCGTCATCCATGTCCTTCTCGCGCTGCTGGTGCCGAAGAGCCTGCGCGCCATGATCATCGGCCGCTGAGGAGGAGACTATGGCAAAGCGCTCATTCCTGATTCCCGGCGTCGACAAGCGGCTCCTGATCAAGGACTCCCTCAAGACGATGCCCGATGTCACCCGCCGCCGCTTCATCGCAGGCGGTGCCAGTCTCGGGGCGCTGACGCTGCTCACCGGCTGCGACGTCGTCGACTCGTCCTCGGCCGAAACCATGCTCGCCAAGGTCTCGAAGTTCAACGACGCCGTGCAGGCCTGGATGTTCAATCCGGATGCGCTGGCGCCGACCTTTCCCGAGAGCGCGATCACCAAGCCGTTTCCGTTCAACGCCTATTACGATCTCGACGACGCGCCCGATATCGACGGCGCCGACTGGAAGCTCGAGGTGCGCGGTCTCGTCGACAACAAGAAGTCATGGACGCTGGACGAGCTCTACAAGCTGCCGCAGGTCACGCAGATCACGCGTCACATCTGCGTCGAGGGCTGGAGCGCGATCGGCAGCTGGACCGGCACGCCCATGCGCGATTTCCTCAAGTTGATCGGCGCCGACACCCGCGCCAAATATGTCTGGTTCCAGTGCGCCGACAAGGACGGCTACAACTCGCCGCTCGACATGCGCTCCGCGCTGCATCCGCAGACCCAGATGACGTTCAAATACGCGAGCGAGATCTTGCCGCGCGCGTACGGTTTCCCGATGAAGATCCGCGTGCCGACGAAGCTCGGCTTCAAGAACCCGAAATACGTGGTCTCCATGGAAGTCACCAACGACTACAAGGGCGGCTATTGGGAAGACCAGGGGTATAATTCGTTTAGTGGGAGCTAAAAGGGCGAATGGCGAATGGGGAGTAGCGAATAGAGAAGCACTGAAGCCAGTCCGTTCCCATTCGCCACTCACTATTCGCCATTCGCCCTCTAGGCCACCTTCCTTTGGCACAGCGACAGCACCGCCCCGAGCGCCAGCAACCCCGCCGACACGTTCAGCGCGTAGCTCAGGCTCCCCAGCGCATCCGTGATCGCGCCGACCACGATCGGCCCCAGCGTCTGGCCGACGCCGAACGAGATCGTCATCGCGGCGATCGCGGTCGGCCACACCTCGGATGGATAGTTGAAGCGCACGAAGGCCGTGGTCGAGCCGACCACGGCGAAGAAGGCGACGCCGAACACGACGGCGGAGACCGCGAGCCATGCCGGCGAATGCCCGAGGATCGGCAGTGCCGCGCCCAGCGCGTTGGTACCCAGGATGATCGCGGTGGCGAGGCCGCCGCGGTCCAGCGCCAGCACCCCGCGCCAGGCCCAGGGCGTGACGAAGGCGCTCAGCCCGATCAGGCTCCAGAACGCGGCCTGCGCCGCAGCCCCGCCGCCGCCGTCGCGCACATAGGCGATCATGAAGGTCATGTAGGCGATGTAGCCGGCGCCGAACAGGAAATAGCCGGCGAGGTAGATCAGCACGGGGAGGATCGCGAACGACGCGTGGCTGCCTTCCGAGAAGCGGACGCTGCTCTCGATGCGGATCAGGAACAGCGGGATCGTCATCGCGACGGACAGCAGCGTCAGCGCCCACCAGACGATCCACCACGAGCCCGGTCCGAAATGTTGCAGCGTGAACGGAGCGATCAGGCCGGAGGCGAGAATGCCGATGCCGGGCCCGGCATAGAACAGGCTCAGCAGGAAATTGGCCCGCTCCGGGCGCGACTGCGCGATGGTGGCGGCCAGCGCGCCGCCGGCGACGAAGCCGACTGCCGCGCCCAGGCCCAGCACGAGACGGGCCAGGCTCAGCGCGACGAAATTGCCTGATAGCGCGCAGGTGGCGAGCGCGGCGAGGCAGGCCAGGGTCCCGCCGCGGATCGCCGCGGACCAGCCGATGCGCTGGATCAGCCGGGACGCCACCAGCGCGCCCACGAGATAGCCGACGGCGTTGATCGTGTTCATGAAACCGGCGGCCGAGTAGGACCAGCCGAGGTCCTCCCGCATGTCCGGCAGCACCAGCGCATAGGCAAAGCGGCCGATTCCGAGCCCGACCGTCGCAGCCAGCGACAGGGTCAGGATCAGCCGCGCGAGGTGCGCGTTGGGCGGTAGGCCGTCAGGGGCGTGCAAGGGGTACTCCGGCGGAGGAAGTGTGGCAGGCTCCATCCGTTTTGCACAGCCGCCTCCCCGGCAATGGTGTCTTGCCAAGCACGCAACGCCGCTCTAGCACTCCGGCCGAAATTCACGAGATGCCGTCATGCCCGGCCTTGTGCCGGGCATCCACGTTCTTCGCGCCGCAAGCCAGGACGTGGATGGCCGGGACAAGCCCGGCCATGACGAAACGGAGGAAGAACGACCATGGCGACCCACAAACTGCTGCTGCTCCCCGGAGACGGTATCGGCCCCGAGGTGATGGGCGAGGTGAAGCGGCTGATCGACTGGCTCAATGCGGCCGGGATCGCCAGGTTCGAGACCGACACCGGTCTCGTCGGCGGCTCCGCCTATGACGCCCACAAGGTCTCGATCTCAGAAGGCGACATGGCCAAGGCGAAGGACGCCGACGCCGTGATCTTCGGCGCGGTCGGCGGACCGAAATGGGATGCGGTTCCGTACGAGGTGCGCCCCGAAGCCGGCCTGCTCCGCCTGCGCAAGGATCTCGCTCTGTTCGCCAACCTGCGTCCCGCCGTGTGCTACCCGGCGCTGGCCGATGCTTCCAGCCTGAAGCGCGAGGCGGTCGAGGGTCTCGATATCATGATCGTGCGCGAGCTCACCGGCGGCGTCTATTTCGGCGAGCCCAAGACCATCACCGATCTCGGCAACGGCCAGAAGCGTGCCATCGATACCCAGGTCTACGACACCTATGAGATCGAGCGCATCGCCCGCGTCGCCTTCGAGCTTGCCAGGAAGCGCAAGAACAAGGTGACGTCGATGGAGAAGCGCAACGTCATGAAGTCGGGCGTGCTCTGGAACGAGGTCGTGACCCAGGTTCACAAGCGCGAATACCCCGATGTCACGCTCGAGCACCAGCTCGCCGATTCCGGCGGCATGATGCTGGTGAAATGGCCGAAGCAGTTCGACGTCATCGTCACCGACAACCTGTTCGGCGACATGCTGTCCGACATCGCGGCGATGCTGACGGGATCGCTCGGCATGCTGCCCTCGGCCTCGCTCGGCGAGATCGACGTCAAGAGCAAGAAGCGCAAGGCGCTGTACGAGCCCGTGCACGGCTCCGCGCCCGACATCGCCGGCAAGGGCCTCGCCAATCCGATCGCGATGATCTCGTCCTTCGGCATGGCGCTGCGCTATTCCTTCGACATGGGCGATCTCGCCGACAAGGTCGATGCCGCGATCGCCGCGGTGCTCGCCAGCGGCCTGCGCACCGCCGACATCAAGTCGGAAGGCACCACGGCTGCTTCCACCACGCAGATGGGCGAAGCGATCCTGAAGGAATTGCAGAAGCTGCACGCGTAAGCGATCTGTCGTAGCCCGGATGAGCGCAGCGATATCCGGGAACTTGCCCGTCGCGTTCCCGGGTGTCGCTGCGCTCACCCGGGCTACGACTTCTCGGAGCCCGCCTCATGGATGCCTCTTCCCGACCCAAGATCGCGGAAACCATCGTCCATGAAACGGTGCGCCTGCGCGAGGCGCAGATCGGGCGCCGTTGCGAGGTGCTCGCGGGCACGCGCATCGAATATGCCTCGCTCGGCGACTACTCCTATCTGGGCGAGAATTGCGACGTCGCCGACGCGGTGATCGGCAAGTTCACGGCCATCGCCAACGCGGTGCGGATCGGCGCGCCCAATCATCCGATGGGCCGGCCGTCCCAGCATCGCTTCACCTACTGCCCCGAATATTACGATACGAGCGCGACGCGTGACCGCGACTTCTTCGCGGAGCGCCGCGGCGACCGCGTCATCGTCGGCAATGACGTCTGGATCGGGCACGCCGCCATCCTGCTGCCGGGCGTGAGCGTCGGCGACGGCGCGGTGATTGCCGCAGGCGCCGTCGTCAGCCGCGATGTCGAGCCCTACACCATCGTCGGCGGCGTTCCCGCGCGTCCCATCCGCAGGCGCTTTGACGAATCGGTCGCGGCAAGCCTGCGCCGGATCGCCTGGTGGGATTGGCCGGATGCGCTCATCTTCGAGCGCCTCGGCGATTTCCGCTCCGAGGCGATCGGGGAATTTTGCCGGCGTTACGACCCGGCGGCCAACGCGTGAGGCGGACCATCTCATCACAACAAAAATGGCCGGGCGTGAGCCCGGCCATTTTGATTTGGATCGCCTCGTCCGCTCAGTACAGCGGGAAGTTCTGCGGATAGCCGCCGACATCGCCTGGCGGCGAGAGCGGCTGGCGATCGATCGGGCGGTTCAGGTTCTCGCGGGCGAAGGACGGATAGCCAACGGCCGGCGGGAAGGCGTAGTCGGTGAACTTGCGATCGCCCGGATTGACCTCGGTGCCGCCATCCAGCCAGGAGCGCTTGCTCACATAGATGCGGGTGCGGCCCTGCTGATAGACCGCGTTGGGGCCGCTCGGGCCGTAGATGGGCCGGCCGCGATCGTCATAGCGCTGCTTGGACTTGGTGTCGGCCGAGGCCGGAGTCGCGAACGCGATGGCAATCACGGCGCCCGCCGCAAGCCAGGTCGCCAATTTGTTCGCCGCAGAAAATTTCGAGCTCATCACGTCCCCTTCAGGCGGCAGGCCGCCAGTCGATTTCACCGCATACTAGCCCGGCGGGGGTGACTGCAACTAGGTCAATTGGGTCACACCAGCGGGGAATAATCGTGCGCATCGGCAAAAGTTGCATGCAAACCAGCTACTTGAGCTTGATGCTGATCAAAGCGCTCCGCGCAATTGCGCGTTCGCGGCGCCCAGCAGCCAGTCCGCCGGGCCCGCGGGGTCACAGCGGCCGCGCTTCAGCTCGGCATGGGCGAACAATTCCGCCAGCCTCGGCTCGTTGCCCGAGGCCAGCAGCGTCAGCCGGTTCAGCGTGCAGGCGATCGCCGCGCGCCGGGCGGGCAGGCTGTCGCCCTGGCAGGTGAATCCGGAGATCTGGAGCGCCGGCTCCTCGCCGCGCTTGAGGTAGCCGAGACAAGCCTGCGCGCCCTCCATTGTGCCGGTTGGCCGGAACAGGGCGACGGGGCCGAATTTGGTGTCGATCAGGCCGGCCTGCTCGAGCGCGGTGGCCGCGCCCAAGCCCATCCGGGCGGCGAGGTCCGCGGTCGCCGGCCGTGTCACGTCGAATTCGGCGCCTTGGCGGTAGATTTCAAGCTCAGCCACGGGCCTGCCCGCGTCATCGCTCCAGCGCAGCACGTCCCTACGGCCGCCTTCGGGGTGCCTCAGGATGGTGTAAGACGCTGTTTTGTCGGAAGAATCGTGTCGGCTGACGGCGAAGGCCGGGTGTGAACGGTCCGCCACGCTCCAGCCCGGTCTCCCGGCCGGCTCGTCGTCGCGCAGATCGGGCAGCTGGCCCAGCGCTGCGAGGGCGAGGATGGCAAACAGCGCGAGCGTCCCCACATAGGCGAACAGGCGCGCCAGCGTGCCGACGACCTCGTCGGCGAAAGCGAGCAGCGCCAGCTGGATGGCGGTCCGGGTAGGGCTAACGGCCGTGCTGGCCTCAGGCGACTGCATCCACGGCCTTCAGGCATGGTCCCACGTTGTCTTGAGGCCGGTTCTCGCATAGAAGCGCTGCTCTTCCTGTTTAAGCGTCAGCTTCAGGAACGGGCTTTTTCATCGGAGAGTGAACGATGGGTTACAAAGTCGCAGTGGTCGGCGCGACCGGCAATGTCGGACGGGAAATGCTCAACATCCTGGATGAGCGCAAATTTCCCGCGGACGAGGTCGTGGCCCTGGCCTCGCGCCGCAGCGTCGGCGTCGAGGTCTCCTATGGCGACCGTACCCTGAAGGTCAAAGCGCTCGAGCACTACGATTTCTCCGACGTCGACATCTGCCTGATGTCGGCGGGCGGCGCGGTGTCGAAGGAATGGTCGCCGAAGATCGGCGCCGCCGGCGCGGTCGTGATCGACAACTCCTCGGCCTGGCGCATGGATCCGGACGTGCCGCTGATCGTGCCGGAAGTGAACGCGGCTGCGACGGAAGGCTTCAAGAAGAAGAACATCATCGCCAACCCGAACTGCTCGACCGCGCAGCTCGTGGTCGCGCTCAAGCCGCTGCACGACAAGGCCACGATCAAGCGCGTCGTGGTCTCGACCTATCAATCGGTATCGGGCGCCGGCAAGGACGCGATGGACGAGCTGTTCTCGCAGACCAAGGCCGTCTACACCAACAGCGAGATCGTCAATAAGAAGTTTCCTGCGCGCATCGCCTTCAACGTCATCCCCCAGATCGACGTCTTCATGGAGGACGGCTACACCAAGGAAGAGTGGAAGATGATGGCGGAGACCAAGAAGATTCTTGATCCCAAGATCAAGCTTACGGCCACCTGCGTGCGCGTGCCGGTGTTCGTCGGCCATTCCGAGGCCGTCAACATCGAGTTCGAGAACCCGATCAGCGCGGACGAAGCCCGCAACATCCTGCGCACCTCGCCGGGCTGCCTCGTCATCGACAAGCAGGAGCCCGGCGGCTACGCCACGCCCTATGAGGCGGCCGGCGAGGACGCCACCTATATCAGCCGCATCCGCGAGGACGCGACCGTGGAGAACGGTCTGGTGCTCTGGTGCGTGTCGGACAACCTCCGCAAGGGCGCAGCGCTCAACGCGATCCAGATCGCCGAAGTGCTGATCAACCGCAAGCTGATCAGCGCGAAGAAGAAGGCGGCGTAACTGGCGAATGGTGAGTTGCGAATGGCGAGTGGATCATTCGCCATTCGCTATTCGCCATTCGCCATCTTGAATTCCTTCGTCGTCTTGTCCAGCACGAACAGCGAGCCCTCCGAGACGCCGAAATAGGCGCCGTGCGTCTGCATCTGGCCGCTCTCCACCGCCTTGCGCACGAACGGGAAGGTCATCAGGTTTTCCAGGCTGCGGAACACGGCGGCCTTCTCGATGCGCTCGACGAACTGCGCCATGCTCTCGTGCTCGCGCTGCTCGACCACTTCGCCCGGCTTGATGAACATCTGCATCCATTTGCCGATGAAGTCGCCCGGCGTGAGCGGCTCGATCTTGTCGACGAAGGCGCGGATGCCGCCGCATTGCGCGTGGCCAAGCACCACGATGTGCTTCACCTTCAGCACCGTCACGGCATATTCCAGCGCCGCCGAGACGCCGTGGGCGGTGCCGTCGGGCTGATACACCGGCACGAGGTTGGCGATGTTGCGGACGACGAACAATTCGCCGGGGCCGACGTCGAAGATCACCTCCGGCGAGACGCGGCTGTCGCAGCAGCCGATCACCATCACTTCCGGCGACTGCCCCTTCACCGACAGCTCGCGATAGCGGGTCTGCTCGGTCGGCAGCCGCTGGGTGGCGAAGGCCTTGTAGCCTTCCAGCAAATGCTTCGGGAATGTCATCATACCTATGCCTAATCATAGACCGCTGGGGTGAACAAGCCTTTCGAATGGGCAGTCCAAGTGCTATCGGCTGATGTCAGACGACAGACGAGGAAGGAACGCTTGCATGACCCGCCCGCGCCGCAGCCATCTGTTCATGCCCGGCTCCAACCCCCGCGCGCTGGAAAAGGCGCGCAATCTCTCCGCCGACGGGCTGATCCTCGATCTGGAAGACTCGGTCGCCCCCGAGGCCAAGGCGGCGGCACGTGACGGCATCGCCGCCGCCATTGCGGCCAAGGGTTTTGGCAAGCGCGAGATTTTGATCCGGACCAACGGTCTCGACACGCCGTGGTGGGCCGATGACGTCGCGATGGCCGCCAAGGCATCGCCGGACGGCATCCTGGTTCCAAAAGTTTCAAGCATCGAGGATCTCGACGCCATCGGCCGCCGCCTCGCCGAGCTCGGCGCCGCGCCGAGCGTGAAGGTCTGGGCCATGATCGAGACCGCGCGCGCGGTGCTGCACGCCGAGGAGCTGGCCGCCGCCGGACGCGATCCATCGCGGCGCCTCTCCGGTTTCGTGTTCGGCCCGAATGATATCTCGCGCGAAACCCGCATCAGGATGCTGCCGGGCCGCGCCGCGATGATCCCGATGATCACCCACTGCATCCTGGCGACGCGCGCCCACGGCCTCGAGATCCTCGACGGCCCCTACAGCGACATCGCCAATTCCGACGGCTTCGCCACCGAATGCGCGCAAGCCCGCGATCTCGGCTTCGACGGCAAGACGCTGATCCACCCCTCGCAGATCGACGCCTGCAACGCGATCTTCACGCCTCCCGAAGAGGAAGTCGCGCGCGCCCGAAAGATCATCGCCGCGTTCGAGCTGCCCGAGAACGCCTCGCGCGGCGCGATCCGCCTCGACGGCGCCATGGTGGAGCGCCTGCACGCCGACATGGCCCGGCGCACGATCGAGATCGCGGACGCGATCGCAGCGATGGGGAAGGGCTGAGGTGTGCCTCAGACCCGTTCCGTTCTCCTCGATCTCGACGGAACTCTGGTCGATTCCCGCCCGGGCATTGTCGCGAGCTGCTCAGCCGCATTGCGTGTGCTCGGACACGATCCCGCCAAGGCACCCGATATAACCATCGGGCCACCGCTCGAAGACATCCTGCAGGTATTGCTTGCCGCGTACGGCGACGACCGGGTCAATGAAGCCGTCGTGGCCTATCGCGAGCACTACGGCACAACCGGTCTGCTCGGGAGTGAACTCTATCCCGGGATCAGTGATGCGCTTGACGAGATGCGTCGCGCCGGATTGCGGATCTATCTCGCCACATCGAAGCGCGAAGTCTTCGCGCGGCGAATTCTGGAAAACTTGAACTTGTCGCAGCACTTCGACGGCATCTACGGCTCGGTGCCAGGCGGCAAGCTGGATCATAAGCCGGAGCTGCTCGCCCATATCCTGTCCGAAGAGAATGTCTTCGCCTCTTACGGCCTCATGGCCGGCGATCGTCGCCACGACATTGCCGGCGCTCACGCGGTCGAGATGCGCGGCCTCGGTGTGCTCTGGGGATATGGCAGCCGGGAGGAACTCGAATCGTCCGGTGCAGACCAATTGGTGGAGCGACCCTCTGATCTCTCTCGCGTGGTCCTGTCGATGCTGAGCGGGTAGGCTCGGCTCTGCCCGCTACAAGATGCGAGGTCGTGCTGTCCCCGGCTGTGCCGATCCGCTGCTCGCGCACCTTCGCAATCATTCCGCGGCGCGCCCACCGCGATATAGAGCGTGTATCATCGTCTTACTGCCTTCGTCGCGCATTCTTCAGAGTCTCGGATGGCAGCTCACCGACGGTCCGCCGATATTCGGACGCGAAGCGTCCGAGGTTTCGGAAGCCGCATTTGAACGCCACGGCCAGCACGCTGGTCTGTACATCGGGCCGACGCAACAGCTCGGCCGCGTGCTGAAGCCGAACGCGGCGCGCGAACTGGCCGGGGGATCCGCGTCCGGCATCGGAGAACTCGCGGAAAATCGTCCGCACGCTCACATTGGCGATCCCAGCGATCCTTTCCAGATCGAGAGGTTCGCCCCAATGAGCCTCGATGTAGGACTCCACGATGTCGATCGCGGTCCGGTTGGCGCCCGGAGCGGAACGCTGAAGCCGGCTGGAGAAATTGTGCCGATGCGCCAGGAGAATCCGGACCATCAGCGCACGCTCCAGCTCTGCGATGGCAATGGGTGAGTAATCCTGCCCAAATCGATCCAGCTCTTCCGCGAACCTGAAGACCTCCTGGCGCACATGCGTCATGACCGCGGGATTGGCTTCGCCTGCGGTGAAACGCAGCTTGATGTCACTGTCGTCGCCGAGCATGCTCTTCAGCAGGCGCTCCAGCGCGGCGGCATCTATCCTCACCACCAGCTGGCGGTAGCCTGGCGCAAAGTCGAGATCCAGCCTGGCGTCGCCGGAGATGATCGGGCTCCAGGCCTCGATCGGCTGGCTATTTCCCTTCGTTCGGAAGCCCGCAGATCCCTGGATGGAAAAGAGCTGGCGGAGAATCTGCGATTCAGGAAAGGAGAGCGATGCCGCGCCCTCGTAGGCGCAGAAGGCGAGGCCGATGGACCTCAAGCGAGCAAAATTGGCCTCTATGCCGAACTCATCGTCATACTTGTCGAACCGATCCGCGCCGTAGGCCGCAAACAGGCGGTCGCGCGCGAACTCGCTGTCGCGCGACCGAATCAAGGGATAGCGGTCAAGATAAATAACGGTGCCCAAATCAGAGTTCCTCACCGTGCAAACTACCGTATCGCCTACGAGGCGCCACCAATTCGAGATTGAATGCAACGGCTGTCGGACGTGCCTGGATCACTCGAGGCGGCATGAACCGCACCCATGGCGGCTGCGACGAAATGCCCGGACGCGCACTGTAGCTGCGAACGACATCGACTTCGCTCACCGGCCAGCTGCGCGCCGCGATGCCGACGGTAAGCGAATGCTTGCTGCGAGCGCTTTGTCAGATTGCGATAGTGATTTTAGGACCGCGTTTGCAAGTTCAGGGCCCGTGCCGCCGCCGCCCGGTCGCGCGTCGCTGTCAGGTTAGCCGCTTTGGCAAAATCCGGCCATTGTGTCTGCGATCGGACAAATAGTTCGATAATTCGATTCAGATATCCCAGTTCGTATTGCGAGCAGAAACCCGCCTCGGCGTGCACACAACCGGGTTGATATTGGAGAGATCATGTTCAAGCGCAAGTCGAGCTCCGACGCGTTGACGTTGATGGCGGCGAAGGTCGTAAGTGCCAATCTGATGATCGCGGATAACGACCTCAAGATCGTCTACATGAACGACGCTGTGACGGATCTGCTTCGTGCCGCCGAGAGCGATCTCAAGAAGGGGCTGCCGCACTTCAACCTCGACACGCTCGTCGGGACCAACATCGACGTATTTCTCAGGAATCAGCAACATCAGCGCAGGATGCTCGCGAGCCTCAGTGGTGTGCATCGCGCGACGATCCAGATCGGCGAGCGGGAATTCGACCTCGTTGCAACTCCCTTGAGCAGCGCCGACGGCAGCCGGGCGGGCGTCGTGGTGGAATGGTCCGATGCCTCGGTTCGTCTGCAGAACCTCGATTTCGGGGCTCAGGTTGCCGCCGCGAACCGCTCGCAGGCGGTCATCGAGTTCAACATGGATGGCACCGTTCGCAGCGCCAACGAGAACTTCCTGCATACGATCGGCTACACCCTGAACGAGATCCGGGGCAAGCATCACAGCATGTTCGTGGCCGAGGCCGAGCGGGGCAGCGCAGCCTATCGCGAGTTCTGGGCCGCGCTCAACCGCGGCGAATACCAGGTCGCCGAGTACAAGCGCATCGGCAAGGGCGGCAAGGAAGTCTGGATCCAGGCTTCATATAATCCAATCCTCGACGAGAAGGGCAACCCCTTCAAGGTGGTGAAGTTCGCGACCGACGTCACCGCCGAGAAGCTGAAGAACGCCGATCTCGCCGGCCAGGTCGCGGCGATCGACAAGGCCCAGGCCGTGATCGAGTTCAACATGGACGGCACGATCATCACCGCCAATGCCAACTTCCTCGGCGCGCTCGGCTATTCGCTGGCCGAGATCAAGGGCCAGCATCACAGCATGTTCGTCGAGCCCAGCGAGCGCGACAGCGCCGGCTATCGCGAGTTCTGGGCCGCGCTCAATCGCGGCGAATACCAGGCGGCCGAATACAAGCGCATCGGCAAGGGCGGCAAGCAAGTCTATATCCAGGCCTCGTACAATCCGATCCTCGATCTCAACGGCAGGCCGTTCAAGGTCGTGAAATACGCCACCGACACCACCAAGCAGGTGCTGGTCCGCATGGGCAATGAGCGCGTCCGAGGCATGATGGAATCGGTCGCCGCCGGCTCGGAGGAGCTCAACGCCTCGGTGCGGGAGATCTCCGAGGCGATGACCAAATCCCGCGAAACCGCGATGAGCGCGGTGGAGCAGGTCTCGGCTGCCGACGCGCAGGCCCAGCGCCTCACCGAGGCCGCGCAGGCGATGAGCGGCATCGTCGAACTGATCAACAACATCACGGGGCAGATCAACCTGCTCGCGCTCAACGCCACGATCGAGTCGGCCCGCGCCGGCGAAGCCGGCCGCGGCTTCGCCGTGGTCGCTTCCGAGGTGAAGGGCCTCGCCAACCAGGCCAAGCAGGCGACCGACAAGATCGGTCAGGAGATCGGCAGCCTCAACCAGATCTCGGGCGACGTCGTCGACGCTCTGAGTGCGATCAAGCAGGCGATCAACAATGTCAGCGAGTACGTCACCTCGACCGCCGCAGCGATCGAGGAGCAGAGCACGGTGACGAACGAGATGTCGACCAGCATGCAGCGTGCCGCGGCCGAAGCCGCGGCGATGGCTGGTCGCGCGTGATCAGACGATCACGTCCTCGGAGCATCCTGTAGTTCAATGGGCCAAGCCGACGACTGAGCACGGGATAGGAAAGGGCGCCGACCAGCAGAGCAGCCGCTCGCGTCTTGCTCTACCAATCGCGTTGAGTATCTCTTCCTGGACATCTGCCTAGCGCGGATTTCCCTTGCCGGTCGCTGTGCACCGCAACGGCCGTTGCTTGGCGCGAACATGCCTGTGATTTGGATCACACAGGCCGGCTGCTTGCTTCGATAAATTCGCGTCGCTTAAATACTGCTTCCCGTCCCGGATATGGCGAATGGGCTTTGGTATGCTTCGCAAATTATTCTGGTGCTGCGTAATCCTTGTCCTCGCAGGCCCCGCAGCCGCTATTGACCGCGTCAAAGGCGACGTAAACCCGGCCATTGCCACCGCCTCGGAGGCCATCCGGCGAGATCCGAAGGACGCGAATGCGTACTACAACCGAGGGAATGCTTACGCCGCCAGCGGCGATACGGACCGCGCCATAGCCGACTACACGACGACGATCCGGCTCGATCCGGCGCATGTGAACGCGTATTACAACCGGGGCAACGGTTACAGCAGCAAGGGCGACACGGACCGGGCCATCGCTGACTACACGGCGACGATCCGGCTCGATCCGGCCTATGCCAACGCGTACTACAACCGAGGCAACGCCTACAGCAACAAGGGCAACACCGATCGCGCCATTGCCGACTACACCGAGGCGGTGCGCCTGCAGCCGGCGAATGCGAACGCGTATTTCAATCGCGGAAACGCCTACGGCAACAAGGGCGACGCGGACCGTGCCATCGCCGACTACACCGAAACGATACGCGTGGATCCCACCTATGCGAACGCGTATGTCAATCGCGGGCTGGCCTACGAGAAGCGCGGAGATTTCGCCAAGGCAAGAGCCGATTTCAACGCCACGCTCGGACTGACTCAGAGCGCCACAAGATGGGCTCTCGACAAGGCGCGTGAGCGGCTCTCCGCCCTGCCGCCGCCGCGGCCAGCTACGATCCTGGTCGAGAAAGCCGGCGTACCCCCGTCCGTCGCGGCGCCCGGGGTTGCGAACGGTGATCGCCGTATCGCCCTCGTCATCGGCAATTCCGCTTACGAAAACGTCGCCGCACTGCCGAACCCCGTCCGCGATGCGAGCCTCGTCGCCGATGTGCTGAGGCTCACCGGGTTCGAAGCGGTCACTCTGCTGACCGATCTGCGCAAGGATGCCTTGGTGAATGCCTTGCGCGAGTTCGCTGCACGTGCGGAAACGGCGGATTGGGCGGTCGTGTATTATGCCGGACACGGCATGGAGGTCGGCGGCATCAATTATCTCATCCCGACCGATGCGAGGATCGCCGCGGACCGCGAAATCGGGTTTGAAGCAGTGCCGGTCGATCAGGTCCTCAATGCCGCCGAGCGCGCCAGAAAATTGCGCCTCGTCATTCTCGATGCGTGCCGTGACAATCCGTTCGCCGCCCAGATGAAACGCACGATGACGATGGCGTCGCGTTCCGTGTCGCGAGGTCTCGCCCCGCTCGAGCCGGAGGCTGGAACGCTGGTCGTCTATGCCGCCAAGGACGGCGAGACCGCGCTCGACGGTGACGGGATCAACAGTCCGTTCGCGACCGCCTTCGTCAAGAATCTTCCGACGCCGGGCCTCGAAGTCCGCAGGCTGTTCGATTTCGTTCGCGACGATGTCATGGAAGCGACCGGCCGCAGGCAAAAGCCGTTCAGCTACGGCTCGATCTCCGGACGGCAGGACTTCTATTTCGTGGCTGGCAAGTGAGGTCCGACGGGGTGCAGCTCAGCGCGGCGCGAGGTCGGCGCGATCGAGCGACTCCAGCGTCGAGGCGTTCGCGCAATAGCCGTGATAGTTCTCCGCGGCGGTGCCCTCAGCGAGATCGCGGTCGCACTGTCCCTTGTGACCGCAGAGCGAGCAGGTCCGCTCCATGTCGCGCAGCAGCAGGGGCTGCGCCTGCCCGAGCCGCTCCGCACTGATGCCGAGCTGCTCCAGCATCTTCGGAAGTTCGTCGGCGGCGTGCCGGCCGTGACGGACCAGCTCTTCGAGATCGTCGGGCGCGATCCTGAGATCATTCGCGATCCGGTCGAAATCGGCGCGATCGAGCTGCCGCATCTCGTTCATCTCGCGGCGATGCTTCAGCCAGTTCGCAAAGGACTCGATGAGGTCCTGAACGATGGGATAAGGCTTGCTTGCGGTGCTCATGGAACGCTCCATTCGGACGTCGGAATTGGAGCGAATTAAGCACAATGGTGCAGGAGCGCGTTGCGCTGGATCAAACTGGGAAGGGGCCGCGGCCTCCGCTGCACCTCTCCCGCTTGCGGGAGAGGTCGACGCGTCGCGGGCGATGCGAAGCATCGTCCGGCGCGTCGGGTGAGGGTTTTCTCCTCTTGGGGATTGTCCCATTGCGGAAACACCCTCTCCCCAACCCTCTCCCCAACCCTCTCCCGCAAGCGGGAGAGGGAGCGCACCTCCAGCGCGGCAGCTACGCAAACCGCTCCGCCGCCCAGGCATACAGGCTGCCCGGAATCGGCTTTTCGCCGCCGCGGCCCTTGGGCGAGATGTGCAGGCCGATGATCTCGGGGCTGGTGACGAGGCCGAGATAGCTCGATGGGTCGAAGAAGCGTTTCGGCTCGGCATGCACGGCATAGAACGACTGCTTCGGAAGTGCGTTGTGCAACTCATCGGTGCGGCGCGCGAGCGCGGTCAGCGCGGCAGGGCCGTAGATCGCGACGCGAATATCCGAAAGGCGGTTCGAGCCGCCGCGCAGGCGGCGCATCATGAAGGTGACGCGGTGGCGCAGCGACAGCCAGTCCGGCGTCAGCTCATCCTGCTCCATCAGCTCCTCGAACGCGCGCACGATGCCGTGCCCGCGCGGAAGATAGATCACGGAGTTGCCGAGCTGGCGCGGCCGCTCCCAGGCGAAGTACGGTTTTGCCGGATCGATCTCGATGGGCTTCAAGAGCAGCACATCGGCATCGAGCCAGAGGCCGAGGCCCTTCGCCATCAGCTTCATGCGGAAGAAGTCGCTGAACTGCAGCTTGGTCCAGTCGCGCCAGCTGCCGTCCGGCTGCGGCGGCCGCAGCCGTTCGGAGAAGGCGTGCGGCAGGATCGCCTCGGCATCCGCATTGGCGATTCCTGCAGGCAGGCCGGGAATGGTGTCGAAGCTGTAGACCGTGATCTTGTGGCCGGCAGCGAGCTGCGAGCGCAGACAGGTCCGGCGCAGCGCATCCATCGGGCCATGCCAGAAGGTGACGATCTCGGGCAGCATGAGGAAAAGCTATACGGGATATCCGGAGCAAAGAAAAAGCCCCGGCGCGGATGGCGCACCGGGGCTCGAACGAGAACTAGAGCATGATCAGGAAAAGTGTGCAGCGGTTTTCCGGAAAGATCATGCTCAAAGAATATGAAGTCAGGCCCAGGCGCGTTCGCGCTTGAGCTTCTCCTCGTAGCTGTCGATCGAGGCCTTCTTCTCCATGGTGAGACCGATGTCGTCGAGGCCGTTGATCAGGCAGTGCTTGCGGAACGGGTCGATCTCGAACTTGACCTTGCCGCCGTCGGGGCCGCGGATCTCCTGGTTCGGCAGGTCGATCGTCAGCGTCGCGTTGGCGCCGCGCTCGGCATCGTCGAACAGCTTGTCGAGGTCTTCCTGCGAGACGCGGATCGGCAGGATGCCGTTCTTGAAGCAGTTGTTGTAGAAGATGTCGCCGAACGAGGTCGAGATCACGCAGCGGATGCCGAAGTCGAGCAGCGCCCAGGGCGCGTGCTCGCGGCTCGAGCCGCAGCCGAAATTGTCGCCGGCGACCAGAACCTTGGCGTTGCGATAGGCGGGCTGGTTGAGAACGAAGTCCGGGTTCTCGCTGCCGTCGTCCTTGTAGCGCTGCTCGGAGAAGAGCCCCTTGCCAAGGCCGGTGCGCTTGATGGTCTTGAGGTACTGCTTCGGAATGATCATGTCGGTGTCGACATTGATGATCTTCAGCGGCGCCGCGACGCCTTCCAGCGTGGTGAACTTGTCCATGGTTGCGCTTTCCCGGATGGGTCTGGAGGAACGGGTATTTATCGCGATCGGGGCAGGAATCCTAGGCCAAATTGGGCAGGGCTAGCCTGCTCAGCGAGTTTGAGACCGGACTGGCGCGGCGTCGGGACTTCACCTCTCCCGCCTGCGGGAGAGGTCGCGCCGAAGGCGCGGGTGAGGGCTCTCTCCTCTAGGGGACGGTCCCGTTGCGGCGACACCCTCTCCCCAACCCTCCCCCGCAAGCGGGGGAGGGAGCGCATCGTCTTCGTGGCCCTCGCTACTCCGCCCGCGCTTCGATCGCCGCCATATCGTCGTCGGAGAGGCCGAAATGGTGGCCGATCTCGTGGATCAGGACGTGGCGGACGATATGGCCGAGGCTTTCGTCGTGCTCGGCCCAGTAATCCAGGATCGGCCGGCGGTAGAGCCAGACCATGTTCGGCAGCCGCGCCACGTCGCCAAAGCTCTGCTGGGGCAGGCCTACGCCCTGGAACAGCCCGAGCAGGTCGAACTCGCTCTCGCACCTCATCTCGTCCAGGACCTCCTCGGTCGGGAAGTCGTCGACGCGGACAATCACGCCCTCGCAGAGCTTGCGAAATTCCGCCGGCAGGCGCTCGAACACCTCGTGAGCCATCGCTTCCATCTCGGCCAGCGAGGGCGCTTTCAATTCCGTCCACATGGGCTTCTTCTAAAGCGTTTTCGAGCGCAGTGGATACCGGTTTCGCGTGAAGAGGACGCGTCAAACTAGAATCCGGGGCCTGTTCCGATTCCATCAGAACGAGCTCTGTCGCGGGTTCCGCGGCGATGCATCTGGCATTATAAGCGCGGCGAGGTTGACGGGCGCCGCCAAAACGGGGAGCGTGGGGCCGTCGATGGGACGTTTCAGGTGGGCGGAAAAATGCGAGCGAAAACAGCGCTGACTCTACTGTGCATGGGGTTGTTTTCGCAGTTTTGCGTCGGCGCGGACGCCCAGACCGCCAGCCCCGGGATTCGCCTCGCCCAGGCGGCTCCGCCTGACGACGTTCCCCCGCCACGCAAGCGGCCCCCGGCGCGCCTGCGCGTCACGCCCTATTACAGCCCGGACGGTGTCTATCCCCGCTACAATCCGGGGCCCGACGCACTCCGCGTGTGCAACGCCACCTATGTGCAGGAGTACCGGCCGAGCGGCACCGTGATCGTGCCGCGCGTGAGCTGCTACTGGCGCCGGGGCTGACCAGTTCAATGCCCGCGCCAGCGAACAGCGCGGTGGCCTCGTGGGGGTCGTGATGGCGAGATGGATCGCATTGGCCGTTGCCGTCGCGCTTGCCGCCGGCCTGCTTCGCGCTGCTTCCGCGGCGCAAAGGGTGACGATACCCGAGGCCTCGGCGGGGATCGCGGTTTTCGATATGCGACGACACGCGCGAACCCGTGACATCGTGCGGCCTGCTGCGCGCCCTGATCCACGCTATTACGCGCGGCCCGTCTACTACCGCCCCTATCCTTACGGCGTGCCCGCACCTTTCGTGTTCAGCTACGGGCCCTTCTGGTGAGGCGCCGCTCTAACCGGGCGCAAATCCCCTGACCAGCAGCACGGTCGCCTGCGCGCCGGCCTTGCGATCACGCGAGATGTCCTCGTACTCGGGCGAGTTCGAGAAGGCGAGGAACGCGGCCTCGTCGGGAAACGACATCATGACCAGCTTGTCATGCGGCCATGCGCCTTCGAGCACGCGCGGATGTTCGTCGGCGGCGAGCAGCCGTCCGTTGTAGTTCTTGAACACGTCGAAGAATCGCGCCTGATAGCGGTCATAGGCCGCGCGGTCCGTCATCTTCAATTGTGCAATGGCGTAGACAGTCATCTGCAAAATTCCTCCCGTCGCGGCACTGCGTCGCATCGCGGGACCCAGCGTCGTTCATTCATGGCGCGTTCACCTCGCTCTCCTCAGTTTACCCGAGGGAGCGACCGTTGTTGAACAGCAATGGCGCAGCCGAGACGTCGCGCCGCAGCTCTGCTGTCCAGATTCAGGGAGGATTCCATGCTGAGAATGTTCGGCCTCGGGACGAGCCCGATGCGCTTGCTCGGGCTTGCGGCCGCCGCGACGCTGATGCTGTCGGCCGGCACCGCGCGTCGGGCTGAAGCACTCACCTTGATCAATCCGGCGACGTCACCCGCAACGAAGGCCGCGGCCGACGATCTCGTCACGCAGGTTCGCCACGGTGGCGGGCATGGTGGACATGGCTTTCACGGCGGAGGTTTCCGCGGAGGCGGCTTCCACGGCGGCGGGCGACATATCGGCGGCTTCCACGGCGGCGGTTTCCGCGGCGGCCATGTCGGTGGCTTCCGCGCCGGGCCGGCCTTTCATCACCGTCATGTCGGCGGCTTTCGGCACGGCGGCTTTCGGCCTGGCGGATATGGCGGCTACCACCGTCACTGGGGCCATCATCGCCCGCACTACGGCTATCGACACTTCCGCCGGCCCTATTACGTTGGCGGGTATTATCCCTACTACAACTATCCGCGCCGCTGCCGGATCATCTGGACCTATTACGGCCCGCGCCGCGTCTGCCACTGGCCGCGCTGGCAGTATCCGTACCGCTATTGGTGACGTGAGTGAATTGCTGGCCCTGCATCCGTCATGGCCAGGCTTGTCCCAGCCATCCACGTTCTTGGGGCTTGCACAGAGAGTTCGTGGGTGCCCGGGACGAGCCCGGGCATGACGGAGAGGCTGGTTAGAGCCAATCCTTCAGCTTCCATGACGAAGCCTTCCACCGCATCAAATTCTCGACCTTCCACTGCCTGAACATCGCCGGCGGCCAGCGGCTGAGCCTGGAGGTCTCCTCGACCTCCGGCTTGGCGACGATGCGCAGCGGCGTTGCGCGCCGGCGGTGCTGGCGCGTCGCGTCACTGATCAGATCGACATATTCCGGCTTGTTGGCCATGAGGCGCGTCCTCGCGAACCGTCGCGAGGACACAATGTGGGCGAGGCGGATTAACGGCGGTTTGCCGCGATCGCTACAATTGCAGGAACCGGCTTACCGCCAGTCCCTGACATCGACGAAGTGACCGGCGATCGCCGCCGCCGCTGCCATCGCCGGCGAGACGAGGTGCGTGCGGCCCTTGAAACCCTGGCGGCCCTCGAAATTGCGGTTCGAGGTCGAGGCGCAGCGCTCTTCCGGCTTCAGCTTGTCCGGATTCATGGCAAGGCACATCGAGCAGCCCGGCTCGCGCCATTCGAAGCCGGCCTTGATGAAGATCTTGTCCAGACCCTCGGCTTCCGCCTGCTCCTTCACGATGCCGGAGCCCGGCACGACCATGGCGTTGACGTTCGCTGAAACGGTCTTGCCTTCGGCAATCTTCGCGGCCGCGCGCAGGTCCTCGATGCGGCCGTTGGTGCAGGAGCCGATGAAGACGCGATCGAGCTTGATGTCGGTGATCTTGGTGCCCGCTGTCAGGCCCATGTACTTGAGCGCGCGATGCTTGGAGATGCGCTTGGCCTCGTCCGCGATCTTGTCCGGATCGGGCACGATGCCGGTCACGGAGATGACGTCTTCAGGCGAGGTGCCCCAGGTCACGATCGGCGGCAGCTTCGCGGCATCGAGGCGCAGCTCGTGGTCGAAATGCGCGCCGTCGTCGGAGCGCAGTGTCTCCCAATAGCGCATGGCCGCATCCCAGTCCGCACCCTTCGGTGCCTTCGGGCGGCCGCGCAGGAAGTCGAACGCCTTCTGGTCGGGCGCAACGAGACCCGCGCGGGCGCCGCCTTCGATCGACATGTTGCAGACCGTCATGCGGCCTTCCATCGAGAGCGCACGGATTGCCTCGCCGGCATATTCCAGCACGTAGCCGGTGCCGCCCGCGGTGCCGATCTCGCCGATGATGGCGAGGATGATGTCCTTGCCCGTCACGCCGTCAGGCAATTTGCCGTCGACGGTGACGCGCATGTTCTTGGCCTTCTTCTGGATCAGCGTCTGCGTCGCCAGCACATGCTCGACCTCGCTCGTGCCGATGCCGTGCGCGAGCGCGCCAAACGCGCCATGCGTCGAGGTGTGGCTGTCACCGCAGACGATGGTGGTGCCGGGCAGAGTAAAGCCCTGCTCGGGGCCGATGACGTGGACGATGCCCTGGCGCCTGTCGAACTCGTTGTAATATTCGACGCCGAATTCCTTGGCGTTCTCGGCCAGCGCCTTGATCTGCTCGATGCTTTCAGGATCGGGATTCGGCTTGCTGCGATCGGTGGTCGGCACGTTGTGGTCGACGACGGCGAGCGTCTTCTCGGGCGCATGGACCTTGCGTCCCGTGGCGCGCAAGCCTTCGAACGCCTGCGGCGATGTCACTTCGTGCACCAGGTGGCGGTCGATGTAGAGCAGGCACGTGCCGTCGTCGGCTTCGTGCACCAGATGGTCGTTCCAGATCTTGTCGTACAGGGTGGTCGGCTTGGACATGAGCGTCAGCTCCGAAGAATGTGTGTCAGCGATGAGCGCGCCTGGCGCGCGGGCAACAAAACCGTCAGCGCAGCTTTTAGGCTGCGCGCGTAAGCTCTGACGTTGCCGAGGTCGCGAAGCGTCCGAAGAACCGGCCAGGCAGCCGCGAGCGATCGTCGATGACGATGCGCTTGGCGGACGAGGGGCTGGTCAGATCTGGAAACATTCCAAGAATATATAGCAGGCCGAATTGAAATCGCGAGTGCTTTCAATGCGCGGTCAGGGCATGACCCTCATCCTGAGGAGCGCGCTCTTGCGCGCGTCTCGAAGGATGAAGGCCCGGTCTGCGGCCTCGCCCTTCGAGACGCGCGTTCCGCGCTCCTCAGGGTGAGGGGCGGCACCGCATGCGCGGCTTGAGGCCAAACAAAAAAGCGCGGAGCCGAGCCCCGCGCTTTGGAAACTTGCCCGGTGGGGCGAAGCTTACTCGCCGACGGCGGCCTGGCGGTCCTGCTTCTCGACGATGCGGGCCGACTTGCCGCGAAGGTTGCGGAGGTAATAGAGCTTGGCGCGACGCACCTTGCCGCGGCGCACCACCTTGATCGAGTCGATCATCGGCGACATCACCGGGAACACGCGCTCGACGCCCTCGCCATAGGAAATCTTGCGGACGGTGAAGCTCTCGTTGAGGCCACCGCCGGAGCGGCCGATGCAGACGCCTTCATAGGCCTGCACGCGGGTGCGGTCGCCTTCGACGACCTTCACGTTGACGATCACGGTGTCGCCGGGGCCGAATTCCGGAATGTCCTTGCCGGCGGACAGCTTGTCGAATTGCTCTTGCTCGAGCTGCTTGATCAGGTTCATGGGTAAATCTCCATCGGCGCGCCCAGCCTTTTCAAACGGGGGCTGCGCGAAATTCGTCTATCCAGCCATTGCGGATGTGGCCGCTCCTATAAGGCAAGCCGGAGCGTTTGTCACCCGTCTGTCTTGGTTTTTGGCGTTTTTTGGCGCCCGGCCCGATTCGGGACGGGGGTCGGCACTTGCGCCCACAAATCCGGCCGCCGGGCCGCCGTCAGGGCCTCCGATTGCGCCCGCCGCCAGCCTGCAACCTTGGCATGGTCGCCCGAGGTCAGGATTTCCGGGATCGGGACCCCCTCAAACAGCTGCGGGCGGGTGTATTGGGGGTATTCGAGCAGCCCGTCCGAAAAGCTTTCCTCGGTTCCCGAGGCCTCCTTGCCCATCACCCCGGGCAGGAGCCGCACACAGGCGTCGATCAGGGCCAGGGCCGCGATTTCACCCCCGGACAGGACGTAGTCGCCGATCGAGATCTCCTCGAGGCCCCGTCCGTCGATCACCCGCTGGTCCACCCCCTCGAACCGCCCGCAGACAATCAGGGGGCCGGGGCCCCTAGCCAGCTCCGTGACCCGGGCCTGGGTCAATGGCCGACCCCGCGGGCTCATCAGGAGGCGCGGCCGCTCCGGTCCGGTCTCCGCGGCGTCGATGGCGGCAGCCAGCACGTCCGCGCGCAGCACCATGCCCGGGCCGCCGCCGGCCGGGGTGTCGTCGACGCTGCGGTGGCGGTCGGTGGCGGAGGCGCGGATGTCCCGCGCCTCGAGCTGCCAGAGTCCGGACGCCAGCGCCCGGCCGGCCAGGCTCACGCCGAGCGGCCCCGGAAACATCTCCGGAAACAGCGTCAGCACGGTCGCGCGCCAGGGTGAGGGATTGGTCATCGGATCCAAAATGTCTCGTCGTTCCGGGGCGCGCGAAGCGCGAGCCCGGGACCCATAACCACCGCACTTCGCTTTGCGATGATGGGGGCTACCAGCTTAGCCAAAAAACCACGGCCTGTGACTATGCGTCCCCGCCCCCGTGCGCTTTGCGCACCAGGCGGGGACCACTCGCGGAAGGATGTTCGTCGCCCTCGATTTCCTGCGGCAGCGCGATCACCACGCGCCCGCCGGCGAGATCGACTTCCGGCACCACCGCATTGGAGAACGGCAGCAGCAGCGTCGGGCCCTTGGACGGGGCGATCTCGATGATGTCGCCGGCGCCGAAATTCTGGATCGCGACGACGCGGCCGAGCGCATCGCCGTCCGTGGTGACGGCGGCGAGACCGATCAGGTCGGTGTGGTAATATTCGTCCGCGTCGGTCGCGGGCAGCTTGTCCCGCGGAACGTAGAGCTCGATGCCGTTGAGGCGCTCGGCTTCATCGCGGGTCGTGACGCCCTTGAACGTCGCGACCAGATGATCTTTCGCCTCGCGCGCCGTTGCGACCTCGAACTGGCGCTTGCCGTCCTTGGACAGCAGCGGACCGTAGCGCCTGACGGCGAAGGGATCCTCGGTGAAGGTCCAGAGCTTGACCGCACCGCGCACACCATGCGCGGCGCCGATCCGCGCGACGCAGACCAGCGCCGACATGATCTGGCCTTAGGACTTGGCGGCGGCTTCGGCCTGCGCCTTGCGCTCCTTGCGCGGCACGGCCTTCTCCGGGTTGTTGCGCGCTTCGCGCTTCTTGACGCCGGCAGCGTCGAGGAAACGCGCCACGCGGTCCGAGGGCTGCGCGCCCTTGGCGACCCAGGCCTTCACCTTCTCCAGGTCGAGCTTGAGGCGCGCCTCGTTGTCCTTCGGCAGCAGCGGATTGAAATAGCCCAGACGCTCGATGAAGCGGCCGTCGCGCGGAAAGCGCGAGTCGGCAACGACGACGTGATAGACGGGACGCTTCTTGGTGCCTGCGCGGGCGAGGCGGATAACGACGGACATTCAGTTCTCCTTCAAAGTACAGTTTGTTCGGTTGATTGGTATTCCGCGTTGCGTGGGACCGGTGCAGTCCCCCGCGACGAATTCCTCATTTCTTCTTGCCCGGAAAACCGCCGAGGCCCGGCAGCGTGGGCTTGCCGCTCAGCCCGGTCAGTCCAGGAAGGTTGGGCAGACCCTGGCGAAGACCCGCCGGCAAATCCTTCGGCAGGTTCGGCAGACCCTGTCCGCCGCCGCTCTGCATCTTCTCCTGAAGCGCCTTCATCTCTTCCGGAGAGGGAGGCTTCATGCCGCCGCCAAAGCCCATCGCCTGGGCGATGCCGGCGAGCGGGCCGCGCTTGCCCGAGCCCATGGCCTTCATCACGTCGGCCATGTTCCGGTGCATCTTGAGCAGCTTGTTGACGTGCTCGACACTCTGGCCGCTGCCGGCGGCGATGCGCTTCTTGCGGCTCGCTTTCAAGATATCCGGATGCCGGCGCTCGTCGCGGGTCATGGAATCGATGATCGCCACCTGGCGCTTCAGGATCTTGTCGTCGATGCCGGCCGCCGCGATCTGGTTCTTCATCTTGGAGATGCCGGGCATCATGCCCATCAGCCCGCTGATGCCGCCCATGCTGGACATCTGCAGCAGCTGCTCGCGCATGTCGTTGAGGTCGAACTGACCCTTGCGCATGCGCTCGGCCGTGCGCGCAGCCTTTTCGGCATCGATGTTGGCGGCGGCGCGCTCGACCAGCGACACCACGTCGCCCATGCCGAGGATGCGGCCGGCGATACGATCGGGATGGAAATCCTCCAGCGCGTCGGTCTTTTCTCCGGTGCCGAGCAGTTTGATCGGCTTGCCTGTGACCGCGCGCATCGACAGCGCGGCGCCGCCGCGGCCGTCGCCGTCGACGCGGGTCAATACGATGCCGGTGAGGCCGACGCGCTGGTCGAACGAGCGCGCGAGATTCACGGCGTCCTGGCCGGTGAGACTGTCGGCGACCAGCAGTACTTCATGCGGGTTCGCCGCGGCCTTGATCGCCGCCGCCTCCGCCATCATGTCTTCGTCGAGCGTGGTGCGGCCGGCGGTGTCGAGCAGCACGACGTCGTAGCCGCCGAGCTTGCCGGCTTCCAGCGCACGCTTCGCGATCTGCGGCGGCTGTTGCCCCGCCACGATCGGCAGGGTCGGAATGTCGAGGTCGCGGCCGAGCACGGCGAGCTGCTCCATCGCCGCCGGACGGTAGACGTCGAGCGAGGCCATCAGCACCTTGCGCTTGTCGCGCTGGACCATGCGGCGGGCGAGCTTTGCGGTGGTGGTCGTCTTACCCGAGCCTTGCAGGCCGACCATCATGATCGGCACCGGCGGCACGGAATTGACGTCGATGGTCTGGCCTTCGCTGCCCAGCGTATTGACCAGCTCGTCATGGACGATCTTGACCACCATTTGGCCGGGGGTCACCGACTTGACGACGGTGGCGCCGATCGCCTGCTCGCGGACGCGCTCGGTGAAGCTGCGGACCACCTCGAGCGCGACGTCGGCCTCCAGCAGCGCGCGGCGCACCTCGCGCATCGCGGCGTCGACGTCCTTTTCGGTCAGCGCACCGCGCCCCGTCAGACGATCGAGAATGCCGCCAAGCCGTTCCGACAGATTGTCGAACAATGCCGTTGTCCCTTGTCCTGCTCGCGCAGGGTTGCCGCGTTCACCACTGTCATGCCCCGGCTTGACCGGGGCATCCAGTACGCCGTGGCTGTTCGGTTCCACCCGAGCCGCCTCTGGAATACTGAATCCCCCGCCTTCGCGGAGGATGACCGCTTTCCTGGGCAAGCGATCTTCCAAACACCTTTGCGCCCGAGGGCGCACAGCGCTGTCGGGCGTTGACCTCTGGTCCTAAGGCCAGTCGGCGGGTCGAAAAGAAAGCCTTTCCGAGAAAGTGGCGGGGTTAAACGCCGCTCCCGCCCAAAAGTCAAGGAAAGTTAGGGTGCCGGGGCGCCCTTGATAAGGCAAGGTACTGAAAATGTGACCTTTTTGGCCATGGGTTCCTTTTCTGCCAGCCCGGCCCATATAGCCGGTGATGTCTTACCGCCCGACTATCCCTACGAGCCTGCCGGTCACCCGACTTCTGGGGGCCGCTCGCCGGCGCCGGTGCTCCGGTCGGCGTCCTCGCGCTGGATCTTCCGCATGAAAACCTATGACGGCCCCGCCTCCGACCATTTCAACGGCCTGCACTTCTTCGATCCGGACGGGGCACCGCCGAAATCGCTTCGCGAGGTGCTGCGCTGGCAATTTGGCGGCAAACGGCAGCGCGCGAAATGGCCCGTTTGGGCGCCGAGCCCGCATGCCGACATCCCGCCGGAGCGCGTCGAGGGCGACAAGGTGCGGCTCTCCTTCGTCGGCCACGCCAGCTGGCTGATCCAGGCCGGCAGCCTCAACATCCTGGTCGATCCGGTCTGGTCGATGCGGGTCTCGCCGGTCGCCTGGGCCGGGCCGAAGCGGCACAACGATCCCGGCATCGCCTTCGAGAAGCTGCCGCAGATCGATGTCGTGCTGGTCTCGCACGGGCATTACGATCATCTGGATATCGCGACGCTGTCGCGGCTCACCAAGAATTTCGCCCCGCGCGTCGTCACCCCGCTCGGCAATGACGTCACGATGCGCGGCGCCGATCCCACCATCAAGGTCGAGGCCTTCGACTGGCACGATCGCGTCGAACTCGGCGGCGGCATCGCCGTGCATCTGGTGCCGACCCGGCACTGGACCGCGCGCGGCATGTTCGATCGCAACAAGGCGCTGTGGGCGAGCTTCGTGCTGGAGACGCCGGCCGGCCGGATCTACGTCGTCTGCGATTCCGGCTATGGTGACGGCCGGCACTTCCGCCGCGTCGCCGAGAGGCACGGGCTACTACGCCTCGCGATCCTCCCGATCGGCGCCTACGAGCCGCGCTGGTTCATGCGCGACCAGCACATGAACCCGGAAGATGCCGTCAAGGCGCTGCTCGACTGCGGCGCCGAGCAAGCGCTCGGGCACCATCACGGCACGTTCCAACTGACGGATGAAGCGATCGACGCGCCGGCGAAGGCCTTGGTGGAAGCGCTCGATGCCGCGCAGATTCCGCAGGACAGATTCGTGGCGATGAAGCCTGGGCAAGTGGTGGAGATTTAGCTCTCCACACGCACAGCTCGTGCCCCGGACGCAGCGCAGCACGTCAGTGATGCGCTGCTGAGCCGGGGCCCATGTCGCTGCATTGTATCGTGGTATCGTGTTGCTGCTGGGTCCCGGCTCTGCGCAGCGTCACTGCGTGCCGCAGCGCGTCCGGGACACGAGACCTACTGTCCCGGCTTGATCGCCCAGCTCACATTCACCGTCACCGACAGCGTCTCCTCGCCCGGCGCCACCGCGGCCTGTGGTGCAGCGGCCATTGGCGCTGCCATGCGGCCCTTGAACAGCGGCACCGGGCCGCCGCCCTCGGTGACGCTGAGCGGCGCGCCCAGCGTCACGCCGGCGGCCTTGGCATAGACCTCCGCCTTGCGCCGCGCATCGGCGATCGCCTGCTCGCGTGCATCGTCGAGCAGCTTTGACGCCTGCGTCACCTCGAAGGAGATATTGCCGATATCGTTGGCGCCGGCGCTGACCAGCGTGTCGATGATGCCGGCCACCTTGGTCACGTCGCGGATCTTCACGGTGACGCGGTTGCTCGCGCGGAATCCGACCACGGGCGAGGCGCCGGTGGATTTGTTCTGACCGTATTGCGGCTGCAGCGACAAGCGCGATGTCTGGAAGTCCTTCTCGGCGATCCCTGCGCCCTTCAGCGCCAGCAGCACCTTGCCCATCGCGGCATTGTTGGCGTCGGAAGCTTCCTTCGCCGTCTTGGCATCGTTGGCGACGCCGGCATCGATCTGCGCGAGATCCGGGGCTGCGGAAATCGTGGCTTCGCCGCTCACCGAAATGGCGGACGGAAAATCGTCGGCGCGTGCGGGCGCCGTCAGCAGTGCGGTGGCGAATACGGCGGCGAGCAGGGCAGGCTTTTTCATCATTCTCACTTCAGCGGCACGAAAACATTGATCACGAGCTTGTCCTCGGCCGTCTTCAGGGGATCGGTGAGGTACTCCTCGATGAAGGTGTCCTTGGCTTCCAGCTTCTTGTCGTCGAGATGGTTGGTGATCGCCTCATAGGTGTTGTCCATGTTGTCGTAGGACCCGCGATGGACGAATTTCAACGCCTTGCCCTCCGGCGATTTGCCGATGCTCATGTCCTTGGACAAGTTCTTCGGATCCTGGTCGACCGGGATCTCGGCAAGGAAGGTGAAGCCGGTGTCGTCGGTCGAGGTGTAGACGATCATCGCATTGCCGGCTTGCTTGATGCCCTGCTTGTCCAGCAGCGCATTGAGGGCCTTGAAGGCGTCGATCAGCGTGTCGAAGGCCGAATCCCAATTGGCAGTGCCCTTGACCATCACGACCTTCCTCGCCTCGAGCGTGGTCTCGAGGCCGAAGGGATCGGCGGTCTGCACCGGAGCGGGGCTTGCGGCCGCCGCGGGCGGGGACGCCGCCGGGCCGGGTGAAGCGCTGGCGGCGGGCGAAGGCGTCGCTGCCGGGGCTGGCGACGCGCTTGCCGCGGGGGCGGGTGCCGCCGATGGCGCAGGCGAGGGGCTTGCCGACGCGGCCGGTGCCGGGCTGGGTGTCTGTGCCGGAGCCCCGGACAGGCCAATCGACATGGCCGCCGGGATCAGCGCGGCCAGAGCGAGACGACGAAAACTGGTCATTCTATTCTCCCCAAGGCCTGGATTCACCAAGGCCCAAATTCATCAAGGCCTTACCCACCAAGGCCTCAACCTGGCCGCGCGTCCCGGTTCGCGCGAACCGCGCCGTTCTAACACGCGAGCGCCGAATTCGTCCCATGACAGATGCGTCATGGCCGACGTCCTGGCTCGCGGCCGCAAATCACTGGCCAAGCTGGCAAGGATCGCCATATAAGGCGGGCGAAATTCGGGAATTTTCATGAGCGCGCTGGCCAACCACGCATTTGCCAAGATGAACGGCATCGGCAACGAGATCGTTGTTGTCGACATGCGCGGTTCCGCAGGCCGGGTGACGCCGGACGATGCGCGGGCGGTAGCGGCTGCGCAAGGCGGCATCGCCTATGACCAGCTCATGGTGCTGCAGAAGCCGCGGCTGGACGGCACCGAAGCCTTCATCCGCATCTACAACAATGACGGCTCGGAGGCCGGCGCCTGCGGCAACGGCATGCGTTGCGTGGTGCGCCGCATCTTCGAGAAGACCGGGCAGACCGCCGCGACCTTCGAAACGGCCGCCGGCCTGCTCAATGCCTGGCAGGGCCCAGCGGCCGATCTCTACACCGTGGACATGGGTGTGCCGAAGTTCGGCTGGCAGGACATTCCGCTGGCGGAAGAGTTTCGCGACACCCGCTACATCGAATTGCAGATCGGGCCGATCGACGATCCGATCCTGCATTCACCCTCCGTGGTGAGCATGGGCAATCCGCATGCGGTGTTCTGGGTCGAGGACGTCAACGCCTATGACCTCGAACGTTTCGGTCCGCTGCTGGAAAACCATCCGATCTTCCCCGAGCGCGCCAACATCACGCTCGCCCATATCGTCGATCCCCAGCACATCACGATCCGCACCTGGGAACGCGGTGCGGGCCTGACCAAGGCCTGCGGGTCGGCGGCTTGCGCCACGGCCGTCGCCGCGGCGCGGCTGAAGCGCGCAGAGCGCAAGGTCGAGATCATGCTGCCCGGCGGCAAGCTCGGCATCGAATGGCGCGAGCGCGACGACCATGTGCTGATGACCGGCACGGCGACCTTCGAATATGAGGGCCGTTTCGATCCGGCGCTGTTCGCGCCCGTCACGTGATGGGCGTCGAGGTCGTCACCTTCGGCTGCCGCCTCAATGCCTTCGAGGCCGAGGTGATCCGCAGCAAGGCGGAGGGCGCAGGCCTTTCCGACACCATCGTCATCAACAGCTGCGCCGTCACCAACGAGGCAGTGGCGCAGGCGCGCCAGTCGATCCGTAAATTGAAGCGCGAGCGGCCCGGTGCGCGCATCGTCGTCACTGGCTGTGCCGCGCAGACGCAAGCTGCGATGTTCGCCGACATGGCCGAGGTCGATCGTGTCGTCGGCAATGACGACAAGCTGCATGGCGAAGCGTGGCGCGAGACGCACGCGGCGTTCGGCGTCGGCACCAGCGAGAAGATCGCCGTCAGCGACATCATGGCTATCAGGGAGATGGCGCCGCACCTCGTCGACGGCTATGCGAGCGGCCTGCCGCGTGTGTTCGTGCAGGTGCAGAACGGCTGCGACCATCGCTGCACCTTCTGCATCATCCCGTTTGGCCGCGGCAATTCGCGCTCGGTGCCGATGGGTGCCGTGGTGGAGCAGGTGCGGACGCTGGTCGAGCGTGGTCATGCCGAGATCGTGCTGACCGGCGTCGACCTCACCAGCTACGGCGCCGATCTGCCCGGCGCGCCAAAACTCGGCCTGCTGACCAGGCAGATCTTGCGGCATGTGCCGGAGCTGAAGCGCCTGCGCATCTCCTCGATCGATTCGATCGAGGCCGACAGCGATCTGCTCGATGCCATCGCCGGCGACGCGCGACTGATGCCGCACCTGCACCTGTCGCTGCAATCGGGCGACGACATGATCTTGAAGCGCATGAAGCGGCGGCATTCGCGGCAGGATGCGATCGCGTTCTGCGACCAGGTCCGCCGTCTGCGCCCGGACATCGCCTTCGGCGCCGACATCATCGCGGGCTTTCCGACCGAGACGGAGGAGATGTTCTCGCGCTCGCTCGGCCTCGTCGAGGAATGCGGCCTCACCTTCCTCCACGTCTTTCCCTATTCGCCGCGGCCCGGCACGCCGGCCGCGCGAATGCCGCAGGTTGCGGGGCCCGAAATCAAGGAACGCGCGAGACAACTACGCGCGGCGGGGGAGGTGGCGTTGCGGCGGCGGCTGCAAACCGAGATCGGCGCCACGCGCGATGTGCTGATCGAGAGCGCGGGGCAGGGCCGAACGGAGCATTATCTTCCGGTGGCTGTTGCGGGCGAGTGTGTTGGAAGCGTGGTGTCGCGCAAGATTACCGGCAGCGATGGCGAGCGGCTGACTGCGTAGCTCTGCTTCTTCCTTCTCCCCTTGTGGGAGAAGGTGGCGCGTAGCGCCGGATGAGGGGTTGTTTCAGCATACGCCATTGCGAGCGGCTCGCTCGCTGAGAGATACCCCTCACCCGTCTCGCCGCTACGCGGCGAGCCACCCTCTCCCACAAGGCGAGAGGGAAGAAACGTGCAACGCCGCATCCACCAAACAGAATTTACGACGCCCTGACCTGCCAGAACCGCAGCGTCCGCTTTGCATTCTCCGGCGTCATGCGCGCGTAGTGCGCTTGCGCCCTGGCGAGATCGGCCGGCTTCATCGCGCCCGTCGCGAATCGGCTTTCGAGCACGGCGCCTGTCGTCTCCCAGCTGAGCTGCGCGGCCTTGCATGGCACCAGCAGGCCGTCCTCGCGCACGCTCTGCATCAGCGGGCGAATCACCTCGACCGTCGATCCGGATAGTGCCGCAAGGGTCGCCACAGTCTCCTCATAGCGCCGTTGTCTGGCGAAGCCGAGCAATGCCGCCTCGTCGAGCTGGCCGGTCGCCTTGAGACCCGCGATGGCGCGCTTGGCGCCTTCGAAATCACGGACACCGGACATCTCGCGCTCGACGCCGATGGTGACGGCAGCGATCGCGCTCCGGATCTCCTCGAACAGATGCGGCGGCGCGCGCGACAACAGGCGGGCGCGCACGGCGTCCGTCGCCGAGCGCAATAATTGGCGACGCAGATCCGATGGCAGATCGACCCGAACGCCGATGCTGACGGCGAGCTCCGGATCGCTCTCGGCCTGTCCGACGATGATGGCAAATCCGCCTCCGGAGACGCGCGCGCCGGGATTGGCGGCGAGCCGCCGGCTGACGCTGGGATAGCGGCGCGCCAGCAGCGCGTCGGTGACGATCTCCTTCAGCCACCAGCGCCCGGCGATCGCGAGCAGATGCGGCTCGCCCTTGCTGGAGGCGATCTTCACCAGTTCGCCGTCGTCGAGGCGCGCGGATTCCTGCAGCACGGGACCGGCGATGCGGATCTCGTCATTGTTGGCGAGGCGGCGGATCACGGACGGCGGTGCCTGCGCGACCGGCGCGAGCTGGGCGCTGATCTCGGCGAGCGCGATGCGTGCGCCCATGTCGGCGATGGCGCGCAGCTCGATGGTGCCGATCAGGCGCTCGAGCACGTCGTCGAACAGTGCGATCTGCTCGTCGTCAAAGCTGCCGGCGGAAGTCAGGAACAGGTCGGTGACGCGCCGGGCCGTCTCCAGCCCCTTTTCCGGCGAGCCTGCCCGAATCGCGGATTCGACCTCGTCGATGATCGATTGCTGGGCCTTGGACATCACGCGCTGCTCGTCCCGAGCGGTTAACGGAAGCTTTTTCTAAGCAAACGCTATCATTAGAGAGGAGCGCTGAAGGTTTCGTAAACCATGGGGCTTGAGAGCGGCCACGAAGACAGTCGGCTCCCTCCCCCGCTCGCGGGGGAGGGGTGGGGAGAGGGTGTCTCCGCAAGCGAGGACCCCCAAGAGGATAGAGCCCTCACCCGCGTCGCTTCGCGCCGCGACCTCTCCCGCCAGCGGGAGAGGTGAACATCAGCGGCACCTATTCCCCATTCCACCCGCAAGCCCTGAGCTTCTCGTGCATGTGCGGTGGGGCCGGCGCCACGACGCGGACCGGCTCCTTGTTCCGGGAGATCGGCACCACGATCTCGCGGGAATGCAGGTGCAGCTTTGGCTCGCCGAAGCGCGGGCCGTTGCCGTAAATGTTATCGCCGAAGATCGGCCAGCCGGTCGCGGCCGAATGCACCCGCAATTGATGGGTCCGGCCGGTGACGGGTTCCATGGCGAGCCAGGTCAGGCCCTCGCCCCGGCCCATCACTTTCCAGTTGGTGATGGCCTTCTGCCCCTCCGGGTCGGGCTTCTGCCACCAGCCGCGCTCGGCGTTGAGGCGGCCGAGCGGCATGTCGATGGTGCCTTCGTCTTCCGCGGGGCCGCCCTCGACCACGGTCCAGTAGGTTTTGCCGATCTTGCCATGCTTGAACAGCAGGCCGAGCGATGCAGTGGCCTTGCGATGGCGGCCGAGCACGAGGCAGCCGGAAGTGTCCTTGTCGAGCCGGTGAGCCAGCACCGGCGGCCGCGGCAGGCCGAAGCGCAGCGCGTCGAAGGAATCCTCCAGATTGGCGCCGCCCTTGGGACCGCGATGCACGGGAAGGCCGGCCGGCTTGTTGATGACCAGCATCAAGCCGTCGCGATGGAGCACGCGCGACAAAATCTCCTCGGCGGTCAATTCGGGAACATCGAGCAATTGCAAGACTTTCGTTTAATCGTCGGAACGGCTAACACACACCAGTGCGGCGGATTTGGCATTCGCCCGGTGTTCGCCGCAAGCGCGAAGCGAATGCCAAATCCAAGAGCCGCACTGGCAAAGAAATTTTCGCTCGGGCCGCTCCTCGATTTGAAGTTCCTAACCGAACTTGCGGCAAGAGAGTAGGAACTTCAAATCGGCGGCACGAGCACATGAACGATACCTCCGAGACCCCCAAGCTGAGCTGGTGGCGCCGCCTGTCCAACGGGCTGAAGCGCACGTCGTCCTCGCTGGGGACCGCGGTCGCCGACCTCGTCACCAAGCGCAAGCTCGACCGCGCCATGCTCGACGACATCGAGGACGTGCTCTTGCGTGCCGATCTGGGCACCTCGGTCGCGGTCCGGATCGCGGACGCGGTCGGCACGGGGCGGTATGACAAGGCGATCTCGGCCGACGAGGTCAAGGACGTCGTCGCCACCGAGGTCGAGAAGGTGCTGGCGCCGGTGGCGAAGCCACTCGAGATCGATGCGGCCAGGAAGCCGTTCGTCATCCTCGTCGTCGGCGTCAACGGCTCCGGCAAGACCACCACGATCGGCAAGCTCTCGCAAAAATTCGCATCCGAGGGCCGCAAGGTGATGCTGGCCGCCGGCGACACCTTTCGCGCAGCGGCGATCGAGCAGCTCAAGGTCTGGGGCGAGCGGACGAAGACGCCCGTCATCGCCGGTGCGCAGGGCTCTGATTCGGCAAGCCTCGCCTTCAACGCGCTGACGGCGGCGAAGGAGCAGAACATCGACGTGCTCCTGATCGACACCGCCGGCCGCCTGCAGAACAAGGCCGAGCTGATGAACGAGCTCGAAAAAGTCGTGCGCGTCATCCGCAAGGTGGATGCCAGCGCGCCGCACGCGGTGCTGCTGGTGCTGGACGCCACCGTCGGCCAGAACGCGCTGTCGCAGGTCGAGGCCTTCCATCGCACCGCTGGCGTCACCGGCCTCGTGATGACCAAGCTCGACGGCACCGCGCGCGGCGGCATCCTGGTGGCGCTCGCGGAGAAATTCAAACTGCCGGTGCATTTCATCGGCGTCGGCGAAGGCGTCGACGATCTCGCGCCGTTCACCGCGCGTGATTTCGCCCGCGCCATCGCCGGAATCGAGTCGTAGGTTTCCTCGTCATGCCCCGCGAAGGCGGGCATCCGGTACGCCGCAGCTTCTCGGTTCAGCCGAGCTGCCTCTGGAATACTGGATCCCCCGTCTTTCGCGGGGGATGACAGCAAAGAAGGTCAGGTAATGGACAAGACCCAGCCGCATCCGCTGTTCAAGCTCGCGACCGAGCTCGGTCCGCTGCTCGTGTTCTTCTTCGTCAATGCGAAGTTCAATCTGTTCGCCGCGACCGGCGCATTCATGGTCGCGATCGTGGTGGCGATGGCCGCCTCCTATGTGGTGACGCGCCACATCCCGATCATGGCGATCGTGACGGGCGTGATCGTATTGGTGTTCGGCACGCTGACCCTGGTGCTGCACGACGAGACCTTCATCAAGGTCAAGCCGACCATCATCTACGGCCTGTTCGCTGCGATCCTCGGCGGCGGCCTGTTGTTCGGCCGCTCCTTCATCGCCGTGATGTTCGACCAGATGTTCAACCTGACGCCGCAGGGCTGGCGCATCCTCACGCTGCGCTGGGCGTTGTTCTTCGCCGGCATGGCCGTGCTGAACGAGATCGTCTGGCGCACCCAGAGCACCGACTTCTGGGTGAACTTCAAGGTATTCGGCGTGACGCCCATCACGATGATCTTCGCCATCGCCCAGATGCCGCTGACCAAGCGCTACCACCTCGAGCCGGTGTCGCTGGAGACCAGCGAGGCGGAGGCGGGGGATGTGAGCAAGGGCTGACGGTCTCGTGTCCCGGACGCGCGAAGCGCGAGCCGGGACCCAGTCTCTTTCCAAACGTGACGTCGTGGTGACATGGGCCCCGGCTCTGCAGCGCATCGATGAAGGATCGCTGCGCTGCGTCCGGGGCACGAGATGCCTTACGACCCCGCCTTCAACGCCTTCTCCATCTGCGGCATCAGCACAGTCCGCAGATTGTCCGGCGTGACCGGCCCCACCAGCTTGTAGACGATGGTGCCCTCGCGCCCGACGACGAAGGTTTCCGGCACGCCATAGACGCCCCATTCGATCGAGGCGCGGCCGTTCGCGTCCACGCCGACGCGGCCGAACGGGTTGCCGTAGCGGCCGAGGAAGCGGCGCGCATTGTCGGAGGCGTCCTTGTAATTGATGCCGACCAGTTGGAAACGCTTGTCCTTGGCGAGCTCGGTCAGGAGCGGCGCCTCGTCGTGGCACGGCACGCACCAGGACGCCCAGACGTTGACCAGGCTGACCTTGCCCTTGAACGCGGCGGGATCGAGCCCCGGCACCTGGGTGCCGTTGTCCTGCAATCCCTCCAGCGGCGGCAGCGCCGTCTGCGGCGCCGGCCGACCGATCAGCGCCGAGGGAATCCGCGAGGGGTCGCCGCTGCCGAGCCGGAACCAGAACAGCAGCGCGAGTCCGATGAAGGCGATCAGCGGCAGCACCATCAGGAAGGTGCGGCGCTGCGGCGGGGCGGAGGTCGACTGGTCGCTCATCGCAGCTCCGTCGCGCTGCGACCTGAACGACGGGTGATGCCGCGCTCTTCCAGTTCGCGCAGGCGCTGGGTCTGATTGCGATAATCGAGCACGATCCAGCCGATCAGGATCGCAACCACGGCGGCCGCCGCGGCATAGGACGTCACGATGAAAGAGGCGTAGGGACCGAGCGACATGATCAAGCGGCCCCGACTTCGTTTGAAGCGCCTTCACCACGCGAACCGCTTTCGCTCGAGAACGCGATGCGGCTCGCCTGCATCATCTGCAGCGAGCGGACGCGGCGGCGCAGGATCTCGTTGCGCATCGCAGCCAGATGCAGCGTGACGAACAGCAGCGTGAATGCGATCGCCATCACCAGCAGCGGAATCAGGAACGACTTGTCGAGCGCCGAGCCGCCCATGCGCATCACCGAGGCCGGCTGGTGCAGCGTGTTCCACCAGTCGACCGAGAACTTGATGATGGGCAGGTTGATGGCACCGACCAGGGTGAGCACCGCAGCCGCACGCGCCGCGCGCGAGGGATCGTCGACCGCGCGCCACAGCGCCATCAGGCCGAGATACATCAGGAACAGGATCAGCACCGAGGTCAGCCGCGCATCCCATTCCCAATAGGTGCCCCACATCGGCCGGCCCCATAGCGAGCCCGTGAGCAGCGCAAGGAAGGTGAAGCTGGCGCCGATCGGAGCTGCCGCTTTCGCGGCGACATCGGCGAGCGGATGCCGCCACACCAGCGTGCCCAGCGAGGCAATGCTCATCACGCCCCAGACGAACATCGACAGCCAGGCATTGGGCACGTGGATGAACATGATCTTCACGGTCGCGCCCTGCTGGTAGTCGTCGGGCGCGAGCGCGGATTGATAGAGGCCGATCGCGAGCAGGATGACGGTCGCGGCCGCGAGCCACGGCAACATCCGCGCCGTCAGGGCGAGGAACCGTGTCGGATTGGCGAGGTCGATCAGCGTCATGGTATCCTGATAATCACCGGGGGCCGCTCAGGCAATCAGCACGAAAGGCCGCAGCGAAAATTGATCGGAGTCAAGGTCGGTCGAGCCATCTCAATCGAGACCATGGCGCAGGCTCGCCGCCGCCGCGAACGGGCCGATGACGAGGCTGACCAGGGACAGCGCGCAGAGGATCGAGAACGGCGCCCCGAACGTCATGGGACCGACGATCACGGCCTGCGAGGCCGCAACGCCGAAGATCAGCACGGGAATCGACAGCGGCAGCACCAGCACGGCCATCAGCAGCCCGCCGCGGTGCAGCGTCACTGCCAGTGCCGCGCCGATCATGCCGGTGAAGGTCAGGGCCGGCGTGCCCGCCAGCAGCGTCAGCGCCACTGCGCCGGTTGCGACCATGTCGAGGTTGAGCAACAGGCCGAGCACGGGGGTTGCGACAATCAGCGGCAGGCCGGCGGCCAGCCAATGCGCCAGCGCCTTGGCGGCACAGGCGAGTTCCAGCGGCGTCCGGCTCATCGTGATCAGGTCGAGCGAGCCGTCCTCATGGTCGGCCATGAACAGCCGGTCGAGGGTGAGCAGGCTCGCCAGCAGTGCGCCGAGCCACAGGATCGCCGGCCCCAGCCGCGACAGCAGCGCCAGATCCGGCCCGACCGCGAATGGCATCAGCACCACGACAGTCAGGAAGAACAGCACGCCGATCAGCGCCCCGCCGCCGACGCGCAGCGCGATCCGGATGTCCCGGCGAATCAGGGCGGACAGGGCGGTCATGGAGGGCTCCCAGAGAGCCGCAGCGGCGGTGCGCCCCCTCCCCCGGTTGCGGGGGAGGGTCGGGGAGAGGGTGTCTCGACAACGAAGACTCCCCCAGCGGAGAGAACCCTCACCCGGCGCTGCGCGCCGACCTCTCCCGCAAGCGGGAGAGGCAAGGGAGCTCGCGGCGACACCCGATGCCAGCGAAATAGCTGCCCCGGCAGCCGCTGCACCTCCATCCGAGCGCAGGAAATCTGAGGGTGGCCTGATTTCACGCCTTCCCCCCGATCCGCAGCTCCCGTGATTCGATCCCCAACGGGGCATGGGTCGCTGCGACGATGAGGCCGCCCCGTCCAAGGTGCTCACGCATCAGGCCACCGAACATATCCTGGCCGGCCACATCCAGCGCATTGGTCGGCTCGTCCAGCAGCCAGACCGGGCGGCGGATGGTCAGCAGCCGGGCCAGCGAGAGGCGGCGGCGCTGGCCGGCGGAGAGGAAGGCGGCCGGAAGATGGGTGGCATGGTCGAGGCCGACGGTGGAGAGGCATTCAGCCGCGTCACTGCGCTCCCCGCCCAAGAAATCAGCCCAGAAGACCAGATTTTCCGCCACGCTCAGGGCCGGCTTCAGGGCATCGCGATGGCCGAGATAGTGGCACTGCTCCGGCACGGTCAGTTCGGCGTCGCCCCCGTCCAGCGCGATCGTCCCGGCGGCGGGAACGAGCAGGCCCGCGATCAGCCGGAGCAGCGAGGTCTTGCCCGATCCGTTGCGACCCGTCACCGCCACGGCTTCGCCCGAGGCGGCCGCGAATTCGAGGCCGGCGAACACCTCGCGTCCGCCCCGCACGCATCTGAGCCCGTGACCTGAAAGCCGCATCTCGCCTCGTTTCAACCCGCTCAAAGCCAGGCCTCAGGAAATCTTGGGGTAGCGCATGGGAATTTTTGGCTCGCGGATTGCTGCGGCACGATTGTGGCTGTGGCGGCGCCGTTAGAAAGCTTCTATAAGCCCGGAACTACTTGATGCAGCAACTCAACCTGCCCCTGCAAGCGGCCCAGCCTGATACGCTGACGGTGTTAAAATACCCTGCCGGGTATAGCTAACAATTGGGATCTCCTACATGACCTCGCTCGACAGCTTCAAATGCAAAAAGACCCTCAAGGTCGGCGCCAAGACCTATGTGTATTACAGCCTGCCCACGGCCGAGAAGAATGGTCTGAAGGGAATTTCGAAACTTCCCTATTCGATGAAGGTCCTGCTCGAGAACCTGCTGCGCAACGAGGACGGCCGCTCGGTCAAGAAGGAAGACATCGTCGCGGTGTCGAAATGGCTGCGCAAGAAGTCGCTGGAGCATGAGATCGCCTTCCGTCCCGCGCGCGTCCTGATGCAGGACTTCACCGGCGTGCCGGCGGTGGTCGACCTCGCCGCGATGCGCAACGCGATGCAGAAGCTCGGCGGCGATGCAGAGAAGATCAACCCGCTGGTTCCCGTCGATCTCGTCATCGACCACTCCGTGATCGTGAACTTCTTCGGCGACAACAAGGCCTTCGGCAAGAACGTCACCGAGGAATACAAGCAGAACCAGGAGCGCTACGAGTTCCTGAAGTGGGGCCAGAAGGCGTTCTCGAACTTCTCCGTCGTGCCGCCCGGCACCGGCATCTGCCACCAGGTCAACCTCGAATATCTGGCCCAGACGGTCTGGACCAGGAAGGAGAAGATGACGGTCGGCAAGAAGACCGGCACCTTCGAGGTGGCCTATCCCGACTCGCTCGTCGGCACTGATTCGCACACCACTATGGTCAACGGTCTTGCCGTGCTCGGCTGGGGCGTCGGCGGCATCGAGGCGGAAGCCTGCATGCTCGGCCAGCCGCTGTCGATGCTGCTGCCCAACGTCGTCGGCTTCAAGCTGAAGGGCGCGCTGAAGGAAGGCGTCACTGCGACCGACCTCGTGCTGACCGTGACGCAGATGCTGCGCAAGCTCGGCGTGGTCGGCAAGTTCGTCGAGTTCTTCGGCCCGGGCCTCGACCATCTCTCGGTCGCCGACAAGGCCACAATCGCCAACATGGCGCCCGAATATGGCGCGACCTGCGGCTTCTTCCCGGTGGACGCCGCCGCGCTCGACTACCTCAAGACCTCCGGCCGCGCCTCGGCGCGCGTCGCGCTGGTGCAGGCCTATGCCAAGGCGCAGGGCCTGTTCCGCACCGCCAAGTCGCCCGATCCGGTGTTCACGGAAACGCTGACCCTCGACCTCGGCGACGTCGTGCCGTCGATGGCGGGCCCGAAGCGTCCCGAAGGCCGCATCGCGCTGCCGACCGTCGCGGAGGGCTTCTCGCTTGCGCTCGGCAGCGAGTACAAGAAGGCCGACGAGCCCACCAAGCGCTTCCCGGTCGAAGGCAAGAATTTCGATATCGGCCATGGCGACGTCGTGATCGCCGCGATCACCTCCTGCACCAACACCTCGAACCCGAGCGTCTTGATCGGCGCCGGCCTGCTCGCGCGCAACGCCGCGGCGAAGGGCCTCAAGGCCAAGCCGTGGGTGAAGACCTCGCTCGCCCCGGGCAGCCAGGTGGTTGCGGAATATCTCGCCAATTCCGGCCTGCAGCCCCATCTCGACAAGGTCGGCTTCAACCTGGTCGGCTTCGGCTGCACCACCTGCATCGGCAATTCCGGTCCGCTGCCTGAGGAGATCTCGAAGTCGATCAACGACAACGGCGTTGTCGCGGCCGCCGTGCTCTCCGGCAACCGCAACTTCGAGGGCCGCGTCTCGCCGGACGTGCAGGCCAACTATCTGGCCTCGCCGCCGCTGGTCGTTGCCTACGCGCTCGCCGGCAGCGTCACCAAGAACCTTGCCGCCGAGCCGCTCGGCGAGGGCAAGGACGGCAAGCCGGTGTACTTGAAGGACATCTGGCCGACGACGAAGGAGATCAACGCCTTCATGAAGAAGTTCGTGACCGCGTCGATCTTCAAGAAGAAATATGCCGACGTGTTCAAGGGCGACACCAATTGGCGCAAGATCAAGACGGTCGAGAGCGAGACCTATCGCTGGAACATGTCTTCGACCTACGTGCAGAACCCGCCCTATTTCGACGGCATGAAGAAGGAGCCGGAGCCGGTCACCGATATCGTCGAGGCGCGCATCCTCGCCATGTTCGGCGACAAGATCACCACTGACCACATCTCGCCGGCCGGTTCGATCAAGCTGACCTCGCCCGCTGGCAAGTATCTCAGCGAGCACCAGGTGCGTCCGGCCGACTTCAACCAGTACGGCACGCGGCGCGGCAACCATGAAGTGATGATGCGCGGCACCTTCGCCAACATCCGCATCAAGAACTTCATGCTGAAGGGCGCCGACGGCAACATTCCGGAAGGCGGCCTGACCAAGCACTGGCCCGACGGCGAGCAGATGTCGATCTACGACGCCGCGATGAAGTACCAGCAGGAGCAGGTGCCGCTGGTGGTGTTTGCCGGCGCCGAATACGGCAACGGCTCCTCGCGCGACTGGGCGGCGAAGGGCACGCGTCTGCTCGGCGTGCGCGCCGTGATCTGCCAGAGCTTCGAGCGCATCCACCGCTCCAACCTGGTCGGCATGGGCGTGCTGCCGCTGACCTTCGAGGAAGGCACCTCGTGGTCGTCGCTGGGCCTGAAGGGCGACGAGAAGGTCACGCTGCGTGGCCTCGTCGGCGACCTCAAGCCGCGCCAGAAGCTGACCGCGGAGATCGTCTCCGGCGACGGTTCGCTGCAGCGCGTTTCGCTGCTCTGCCGCATCGATACGCTGGACGAACTCGACTACTACCGCAACGGCGGCATCCTGCACTACGTGCTGCGCAAGCTCGCGGCGTAAGCGCGGATTTGTGAACGATGGCTCACTGCGAAGTGAGTAGAAGCCTAAACGAAGGCGGCCTATCAAAGGCCGCCTTCGCGCGTTTGCGGTACGTTTCAGATGGGCTCGCCCGGCGGAAAACCTTCCCTTGGACGGTTGGCTGGACGGACGAATGTACCGTGCCCCGTAAGACTACGGTGACCATCCGGCGATAAGATTCCCCTTCCCACGAGCAATGGTGTGCGGCGTTCGACATGACGACAATGACGGCTTCTCATCCGATTTCGCGCTGGTCCAATGCCCTCTGGACGGGAGCTCTCGGCATCTGCGCGATCGTCGCCGTCATCCGCCCCGCGCAGGCTGATCCCCGCGCCGTTGTTGAATTGTTTACCTCGCAGGGCTGCTCCTCCTGCCCGCCCGCCGACCAGATCATCGGCGATCTCTCGAAAGACCCCTCGATCATCGCGTTGAGCATGCCGATCGACTATTGGGACTATCTCGGCTGGAAAGACACGCTGGCGGACTCGCGCTTCTCTGCACGGCAGCGTGCCTATTCGCGCATGCGCGGCGACCGCGAGGTCTACACGCCGCAGGCCGTCGTCAACGGCTCCACGCATGTCATCGGCAGCGATCGCGCCGGCATCGAGAATGCGATCGGCAAGACCGACAAGGGCACCGGCGTGATGAGCGTGCCGGTGACGATGTCACTGTCGGGCAAGCACATCAACGTCTCGGTGGCCGAAAGCAAGGAGCCCGCGGTCTCGCACGGCGAGGTCTGGATCTGCTCGATCGCCAAGTCGGTGCCGATCGCGATCACCCGCGGCGAGAATCGCGGACAGCAGGTCACCTATCACAACGTGGTGCGCAACCTGCTCAAGGTCGGCGACTGGACCGGCCGTCCGGAAAGCTGGACGGTGCCGATCGAGAACCTCACGCGCGATGGCGTCGACGGCGCGGTGGTCTATGTCCAGGACGGCAGCCGGGAGAAGCCCGGCCCGATGCTTGGTGCGGCCTACACGTCGCTGCATTGAAGGCGCGCTTCGACTCTTCCGACTCGAACACTTTTCAACCCTCATGGTGAGGAGGCGCGTCAGCGCCGTCTCGAACCATGCAGGCCCTGCTCCCGCAGCGTGGCCTTTGATCCTTCGAGACGCCGCGCGTAGAGCGCGGCCCTCAGGATGAGGGGAGAGTGTCTTTCCGGAGATGTTTGGAGAGACCGTCACTCGCCGCGATAGAAACAACACAAACAAAAAAGGACCAACTCGCGTTGGCCCTCCTTGCCGTGCGCACAGACCCGATCCTGTTCGACCCCGGGGGGCTGGGGGCTGAGGAATCCGGAACCGAAAGGACCGGGTCAACGCACAGGACTCTTTATCGCAGTGCAGGGCGGCGGGCGGTGGGCGGAAAAGCGGCGATACTATGATTCCTGCTAACGATCCCGTGACGGTTTGCCGCGACAAAGTTCCACCCCTGCGTGTGCCCTGACTCGCAGCGGATTCGGTGGGTTGAGCCCCCTTGCGGCGCGGAACGGTTGGCGCAATCATGCAATTGTCATGAGCGCGGTTCCGGGGACGGTCTTCGCGGACGCGGTCATGGCGTGCGATGAGGAGGCGCTTCCCATGAGCCTGATGTCGGAGGATGCCGATCCGAGCGAGCAGCGCGCGGCGGCGCGCCCCGCCGCTGCGAATGCGCAGCCGAACCGGGTGACGTTCAACCGGCTCGAGCTGCACCGGATTCTCAATCTCTACGGCCGCATGGTTGCCGACGGCGAATGGCGCGACTACGCCATCGATTTCCTGAAGGACCGCGCCGTGTTCTCGGTCTATCGCCGCGCCTCGGAGGTGCCGATCTATCGCATCGAGAAGGACCCGCGGCTCGCGCGCAAGCAGGGCATGTACAGCGTGATCTCGGCGACCGGGCTGATCCTGCGCCGCGGCCATGAGCTCGAGCGGGTGTTGCTGGTGATCGATCGGAAGCTGGCGGTGGTGTAGCCGTACGAAGGGTGCGTTGGGTGGGCAAAGGCGCAAAGCGCCGTGCCCACGATCTCTCGCCATCGTTACGTTTGGTGGGCAGCTTTCGCTTTGCCCATCCTGCAGCAGCCGTGATGTGCGCGAACTTCGTAGCCCGGATGAGCGAAGCGACATCCGGGTCTTGTCTCGCAGCGTTCCCGGGTATCGCGGAGCCTGTCATCGGGCGGCGCTTTGCGCCGACCCGTTGGCTCACCCGGGCTACAGAACCTACCTCTCCGGCACCGTGCTTGCGCCCTCGCCGAGGTCCCGCTGCATCATCACCGTGTCCAGCCAGCGGCCGAATTTCAGCCCGACATTGGGATGCGTGCCGATCATCTTGAAGCCGGCTTTGGTGTGCACGCCGATCGATCCGGCGTTGGCGGAATCGCCGATCACCGCGATCATCTGGCGAAAACCGCGCGCCTCGCATTCGGTGATCAGCCGTTCCAGCAGCAACGAGCCGACGCCGCGGCGGTGGAAGGAGGGATCGAGATAGATCGAGTTCTCCACCGTGAAGCGGTAGGCCGGCCGCGGCCGGTAGGCGCCGGCATAGGCGTAGCCGGCAATGCTGCCGTCGAGCATGGCGACGAAATAGGGATAGCCGCCGTCGATCAGCGTGCGGTAGCGACGCGTCATCTCGGCGAGGTCGGGCGGCTCCAGCTCGAATGTCGCCGTGCCCTCGCGGACGGCCTGCTGGTAGATGGCGGTGATGGCGGGAAGGTCGGCCTCGGTGGTGGGCCTGATTTCGGGTGCGGACATGGCGCGGAGATTAGAGCGTTCGCACGGAGGCTGGAAGAGCCCCGGCTGCCTCAGCACCCGTCATTGCGAGCGAAGCGAAGCAATCCAGAAATGCATCCGCGGAGGGACTCTGAATTGCCTCGTCGCAAGGGCTCCTCGCAATGACGAGGAGAGGCATGGGTCCACAAACAAAAACCCCGGCCTTTCGGCCGGGGTTCATGTCCGTTCTCTCTCGTCGTTGCGCTTACTCGCGCTGGCCGAGCAGCTGCAGCAGCAGCGTGAACAGGTTGATGAAGTTCAGGTACAGCGACAGCGCGCCGGTGATGGCCGCACGCTCTGCGATGTCACCGCCGGCCGAGGCGTAGCCGTAGATGTAGTCGTTCTTCAGCCGCTGCGTGTCCCAGGCGGTGAGGCCCGAGAACACCAGCACGCCGACCACCGACACGATGAACTGCAGCATCGAGCTGGCCAGGAACAGGTTCACCAGGCTGGCGAGGACGATGCCGATCAGGCCCATGAACAGGAACGAACCCATCCCGGTGAGGTCACGCTTGGTGGTGTAGCCGTACAGGCTCAGCGCACCGAAGGTCGCCGCGGTGATGAAGAATACCCGCACGATCGAGGTGTGCGTGAACACCAGGAAGATCGACGACAGCGAGATGCCCATCAGCGCCGAGAACACCCAGAACAGGATCTGGGCGGTCGAGGGGGCGAGACGGTTGATGCCCGCCGAGATCACGAACACCATCGCGAGCGGCGCGAGCATGAACAGCCACTTCAGGGGGCTGACGAACATGGCGTAGCCGAACGGCGTCAGGAACAGCTTGCCGACGCGGACCGCTTCCGGGGTCGCAACGTCGGTCACGGCGGCCATGTAGACGCCGAGGGCGGCCAGGCCAGTGATGGCCAAGCCGATGGTCATGTAGTTGTAGATGCGCAGCATGTAGGCGCGCAGGCCGGCATCGACCGTCGCGGCGTCAACACGCCCGGCGGCCCTGCCGAAAGGAGAAGCGTAGTTACGGTCTAGGTCCGACATGGTCGAAATCCCGCTGGTTGGCCGGTCCGGCATGAGGGTCGCCATGCCGCCGGTTCGTCAAATTCTATCTCGGATTACCAATCGCTGCCGACTAAATTCTAGCTAACAATCGGGTCTCCGAACCCATCCGATATGTGGGAAACTAACACATTCGGTGCAACCGTCCACGCGCGGCTGAATGTCGCCCTCGGCTACAATCCTGACGGGCGGCCATGGTTAATCGCAGGAATCGTGCGATTCCGCTCCCGCGCGGCGACCCGCTACATTTTGTCACAAATTCCGCAACACCGTCGCGGGCTTTTTGTTCAACGCCAGCAGCGTGCCGGCGAGTCCCAGCCCGACGGTGACCACGAGGGCGGCCGCGACCACGCCGGCCGCGCTGCCGGCCTGCCAGACGAAGCTGAGCGTCATCAGCCGCGTCACGATCATCCAGGCCGCGATGCTGCCAGCGATCACGCCGAACACCGCGGTGGCGAACCCGATCAGGAGGTACTCCAGCGCATAGGCGCCGAGCAGCCGCAGCCGCGTCGCGCCCAGGGTCTTCAGGATCACCGCATCGTAGACCCGGTGGCGGTGGCCGGCTGCGAGCGCCCCGCCCAGCACCAGGATCGCCGAGATCAGGGTGACGGCACTGGCGCCGCGGATCGCCAGCGCCAGGTTGGTCACCACCGAGCCGACCGTCTCCATCACCTCGCGCACGCGCACGCTCGTCACCATCGGATAGGCGTCGGCCACCTGCTTGATGATCTTGCCGTCACCCGCGGCATTGCCGCCGGCCTCGGTCAGGGTTGCGATATGGGTATGTGGGGCGCCCTTGAAGGCGTTCGGCGAGAAGACCAGGACGAAGTTGATGCCGAGCCCTTGCCAGTCGATGGTGCGCAGATTGCCGATTCTCGCCGGGATGTCGCGGCCGAGCACGTTGACCACGATCTCGTCGCCGAGCTTGAGGCCGAGTCCGTCGGCGATCTTCTTCTCCATCGAGACCAGCGGCGGCCCGGAATAGTCGGCGCTCCACCATTCGCCCTCGACTACCTTGGAACCTTTCGGCAGCTCGCCGGTGTAGGTCAGGCCGCGGTCGCTCTGCAGCACCCATTCGGAATCGGTCGTCGGCTTGAGTTCCTCGGCGCGGACGCCGCGCGCGGCGACGATGCGCCCGCGCAGCATCGGCACGTCCTCGACCTTCGCGCCGGGCGCGATCTGGCGCAGATAGAGGTCGAACTGCTCGGCCTGCGCGCTCGGAATGTCGATGAAGAAAAAGGATGGCGCCTGATCGGGCAGAGCTGCGAGGAACTGCCGGCGCAGATTGCCGTCGATCTGGGTGATGGTGACGAGCACGGCGAGCCCGAGCCCCAGCGACAGCACGACCGAAGGCGTCAGCGCGCCGGGCCGGTGGATGTTGGCGATCGCCAGGCGCAGCATCGGCAGCCGCGTCCGCGGCAGCCGCCGCGCGATGGTCATCAGCAGGGCGGCGATGCCGCGCAGCAGGGCGAACACGACCACCGAGGAGGCGACGAATACCGCGGCGATGCGCTTGTCGAAGGAGAGGCCGATCACAACCGCGATGAGCAGGGCGATCACGAGCCCCATGAACAGGAGATAGCCCAGGCGCGGCCGGTGCCATTCCGAGCTGATGGTGTCGCGGAACAGCGCGGCGACCGGCACGTCGTGCACGCGGCCAAGCGGCCACAGGCCAAAGGCCAGCGCGGTCAAGAGGCCGTAGACGAAGGACAGCGCGAGTTCGTCGGCATGCACGGCCGGCACCACGGGCAGCGGGAGCAGCTTGCCGAACAGGCCGACGATCGCAAAGGGCATGGCGGCGCCGAGCACGAGGCCGATCACCGAGCCGATGCAAGCGAGCAGCATGACCTGCGCAAGATAGATGCCGAAGACGTCGCGCCCGGTCGCGCCCACGGCCTTGAGGGCCGCGATCACCTCGAGCCGGCGGTCGATATGGCTCTTCACGGCATTGGCGACGCCGACGCCGCCGACCAGCAGCGCCGCGAGGCCGACCAGGGTCAGGAACTGCGTGAAGCGGCTGATGTTGCGCTCGAGCTGCGGCGAGGCATTGGAGCGGCTGCGAATCTCCCAGCCGGCCTGCGGCACGGCGTTGCGGGCGTCCGCGATGAAGGCTTCGGTGGCGCGCTCGTTGTTCGCGGCATCGGGCAGCTTGACCCGGTAGACCCAGCGCACCAGGCTGCCGGGCTGGATCAGGCCCGTGGCGCGCAGGCCCGCCTCGCTGATCAGGAAGCGTGGCCCGAAGCCGATGCCGCCGGCGAGCTTGTCGGGCTCGGATTCGACCGTCGAGCGGATCTGGAAGGTCGCCGAGCCAATGGTGACGCGGTCGCCGGTCCTCAGCGAGAGCCGCGCCAGCAGCGTCGGATCGGCGGCGGCGCCGAACGCGCCGTCACGCTCTGCGAGCAGGTCGGACATCGCCAGGGGCGGTGCCAGCGTCAGCTGGCCCAGCAACGGATAGGTGTCGTCGACCGCCTTCATCTCGACCAGCGCCAGCTTGCCGTCAGTCGTGCGCGCCATGCCGCGCAAGGTCGCCGCCGTCGACAGCGTGCCGCGCGAGCGCAGGAAGGCGACCTCTTCGGGCTTGGCCTCGCGCTGGAACAGCACGAAGGAGACGTCGCCGCCGAGCAGCGTGCGGCCTTCGCGCGCGAGGCCGTCGGAGAGGCTCGCGGACACCGAGCCGACGCCGGCGATCGCCATCACGCCGAGCGCGATGCAGGCGATGAAGACATAGAAGCCGCGCAGGCCCCCGCGCAATTCGCGCAGGGCATAGCGCAGCGACAGCGCAACGCCGCCCGGCCTCGCGAATGGTTCGACTGCCGCGCTCATGCCGGCGCAGACTGCGTGTCGATGCGCCCCGAGCGCAGGCGGATGACGCGATCGCAGCGATGCGCGAGCGAGGAATCGTGCGTGACCAGCACCAGGGTCATGCCGCGCTCGGCGTGCTTGCTGAACAGGAGATCGACGATCTGTTTTCCGGTTGTCTCGTCGAGATTGCCGGTCGGCTCGTCGGCGACGAGGATCGCGGGATCGGGCGCCAGCGCGCGCGCCAGCGCAACGCGCTGCTGCTCGCCGCCGGAGAGCTGCGTCGGATAGTGATGCAGGCGGTCGCCGAGCCCGACCGATTGGAGCTCCTGCGCCGCGCGCCGCGCGGCATCGGGATTGCCGGCAAGCTCGAGCGGCACGGCGACGTTCTCCAGCGCCGTCATGGTCGGAATCAGATGGAAGGACTGGAAGACGATGCCGACCTGGCGGCCGCGGAAGCGGGCCAGCGCGTCCTCGTCGAGGGCATTGAAAGGCGTGCCATTGACCACCACCTCTCCGCTATCAGGACGCTCCAGCCCCGCCATCACCATCAGCAGCGTGGATTTGCCCGAGCCTGACGGGCCGATCAGGCCGATCGTCTCGCCCGAGGCGACCCGCAGGCTGATATCCTTGAGGATGTGAACGCGTGCCGCGCCCGCGCCCAATGAGAGATTGACGTTGGAGATGGCGATGGTGTCCGCGGCGGTAGCGGCGAGCGAAGAGGGGTCGATGCGAGTGTCCATGGTCCGGTCATATGGCAACTCCGACAGCGCGGTCGAGAGGCGTTACGGTTTGTTCATGCACATAGCCGTGTTGATGCTCGCTTTGATGACGATCGCGCCCCCCGCCTGGGCGGACGCCGCAAAGCCGATCAGGCTCGTCGTTCTCGGCGATTCCCTCAGCGCCGGTCTCGGCCTCCCGGCCCAGGAGGCGTTCCCCCAGAAGCTCAAAAAAGCGTTGCAGGCCAAAGGCATAGACGTCGACACGATCAATGCCGGGGTGTCCGGCGACACCTCCTCCGGCGGCCGCGACCGGCTCGACTGGTCGGTGCCCGATGGAACCGATGGCGTCATCGTCGAGCTCGGCGCCAACGATGCGTTGCGCGGCATCGATCCCGACCTGACGCGGGCCGCGCTGACCGACATCATCCAGCGGCTCAAGGCGCGCAAGATCGCGGTGATGCTCTGCGGCATGCTGGCGCCGCCGAACTACGGCGCCGACTATGCCGCGCGCTTCAATTCGATTTATCCGGATCTGGCGAAAAAATTCGACGTGCCGCTCTACCCGTTCTTCCTCGAAGGCGTGGCGGCCGACGCCAAGCTCAACCAGGCCGACGGCATTCATCCGACTGCGGCCGGAGTCGACATCATCGTCGGCAACATCATGCCCACCGTGGAGGCATTCCTTGGCACGATAGCTGAGCAACGGCGTTGAAATGCAGGCAGCGCTAACCCTAATTCCCAGGGTTTTACGGAGGTGAGGCGCGGCATGCTTCGCAGAGTCACACAACTGCGATAGGAATCAGGGTACCGGTGATTCGTCGCCGGCTCTAATTTGGATATGATCCTGCTCAGGGATCGTACCCAAGCATCGGGAGTGCGAAACGATGCCGCGTTTGTTCACGGGTCTGGAAATTCCGGCCGAGATCGGCCAGTCGCTTTCCAACTTGAGGGGCGGCCTCCCCGGCGCCCGCTGGATCGATCCCGAAAATTATCACGTCACCTTGCGCTTCATCGGCGACATCGACGGCGTCTCCGCGAACGAGATCGCCTCGATGCTGTTTCGCGTCGACCGCAAGCCGTTCGAGGTGAAGGTGCAGGGCCTCACGAGCTTTGGCGGCCGCAAGCCGAGGGCAGTCGTCGCGACGATCGCGCCGAGCAAGCCGCTGATGGAATTGCAGGCCGAGCTCGAGCGGATGATGCAGCGGATCGGCCTCGATCCGGAGGGACGCAAGTTCACACCGCACGTCACGCTGGCCCGGCTGTACGACGCCTCCGACCGCGACGTCGCCGACTATCTCTCGCTGCGCGGCTACTTCCCGAGCAAGGCGTTCATGGCGGAGCGCTTCGTGCTGTTCTCGTCCCGCGCCTCCACCGGCGGCGGGCCGTATGTCGTCGAGGACGCCTACGAGCTGTGTGCGTGAGAGGGGCCTCGCCCCGCGCGCGCTATCGGAGCGGCGCCGCGACCGGTCGGCTGACATCGGTCTTCGCGAAGTCCTCGCCTTTGAACAGCAATGGTTCGCTGCGGGTCATGGCCAGCGCGTAAGAAAGGCAATCACCGTAGTTGAGCGATGCGGTGTGACGCCCCTTCCCGTAACGCCGCCAGGCGCGCCGTGCCGCATCGGCTTGAAAGGCATCTACTGCCACGATCTCTGCGCCGATCTTGACGAGCCAGAGATCGAACTCGCGCCCGCCGGCGTCACCGAGCCGCGTTTCGATCACCATCGTTGCTTCGAGCACGGTTGCGGCAGAGATCAGGCGGATTGGATCGTCCGCGATCAGTCGCTCCATACTGGCTGCATCGGCTTGATTGAACGCAATGGCCACGATCGCAGATGTGTCGATCACCATCAGCGTGGCAATCCATGCTCGTCATATCCGAGAATTTCCTCAGGCGTGCGGTCGTCGGCCACGGGCATTTCGCTCCAGCGTCGCCTGATCTCGGCCATGTCCTCCAGCAATGCGTCCCTGCGATTTTGACCGCCGAGCCTGCGCAATCGCTCCTCGATGGCGCGCTTGGTTGCGGCCGTGATGGTCTCGCCCGTCAATTGCGCCAGGCTTCGCGCCAATTGCTCTGTTTCGGGGTCCTTGATGCTCAGGGCCATTTCGAGGTTCCTTGGTTCCTTAATAGGTATATTCTAGCCCGGGTCAGCGCAACAACAGACTAGGCCCCGAGCTGAGCGTCGCGGCATCAACGCGCGTTCTGCTCGCCGAGGACGGCGCATGCCCGGTGTGCCAATACGCAGTTGCAATTTCCGCCGGTCTCTGGCGGTAAAGGGCCATGCTCTCGACTCCCAGTTCCCCCTTCAGCGACGCATACCAGGCCCAGGTCGCCTCCGGCGCGATCGAGCCCGATGCCGCGCAGGCCGAGGTCGCCGAGGCCTATGCGGCGCTCGACCAGCGGCTCGCCACTTACAAGCCGCAGCGCAAGCAGGGCCTGCTCAGCCGCCTGTTCAGCAGCAATGACAAGGAGGACGTGCCGCGCGGGCTCTACATCCACGGCGAGGTCGGCCGCGGCAAGACCATGCTGATGGACCTGTTCTTCCAGCACAGTACCGTCGAGCACAAGCGGCGCGCGCACTTCCACGAATTCATGGCGGATGTGCATGAGCGCATCTACGACTTTCGCCAGAGCATCGCGCGCGGCGATATCGCCGACGGCGACGTCATCGCGCTGACCGCGAACGCGATCTTCGAGGAGAGCTGGCTGCTCTGCTTCGACGAATTCCACGTCACCGACATCGCGGACGCGATGATCCTGGGGCGCCTGTTCGCCAAGCTGTTCGAGCTCGGCACCGTGGTGGTCGCGACCTCCAACGTCGCGCCTGATGATCTCTACAAGGGCGGCCTGAACCGCTCGCTGTTCCTGCCCTTCATCAAGCAGATCACCGACCACATGGACGTCGCGCGGCTCGACGCGCGGACCGACTTCCGGCTGGAGAAACTTCAGGGCGTGCCGATGTGGCTGACGCCGGCGGATGGCGATGCGGACGCCGCGCTCGACCGCGCTTGGAAGCGGATGTCAGGCGGCGCCAAATGCAGGTCGCGCGACATTTCGATCAAGGGACGCATCCTGCATGTGCCGTGCTCGGCCCATGGCGTGGCGCGGTTCTCGTTCGCCGACCTCTGCGAGAAGCCGTTAGGCGCATCCGACTACCTCAGGCTGGCGCACGACTATCACACCATCCTGGTCGACCATATTCCAGTGATGGACCTCTCTCAGCGCAACGCCGCCAAGCGATTCATCACGCTGATCGACGCGCTCTATGACAACGCCGTGAAGCTGATGGCCTCGGCCGACGCCAATCCGATCTCGCTCTACCTCGCTACCGAGGGTAACGAGGCCAACGAGTTCAAGCGGACCGCCTCGCGCCTGATCGAAATGAGCTCGGAAACCTATCTGGCGCTGCCTCACGGCCGCAAGGATTCCACCGCGAGCGGCTCGACCAAGGGCCTGGTGGAGACTTAAGTCCTATTTGCCACCGCTGTCATTCCGGGGCGCGCGGAGCGCGAGCCCGGAATCCATCGGTCCGTCGACTCCGCCGCCCGATGGATTCCGGGCCTGCGCCCGGCGGCGCATCCCGGAATGACGAGGATGTGGCTGGCGCCTCTCTCGGCAAGCCCGACAATTGGGCATTCGGCGACTTGAACGGGGGAGACGAAAGGGATAACCACCCGTCTCAGTTTTCCCCTCCTTACGTGTCTAAAGGACAGGTTCACATGGCGCGCGACAAGATTGCTTTGATTGGCTCCGGTCAGATCGGCGGAACGCTGGCTCATCTCATCGGCCTGAAAGAGCTGGGCGACGTGGTGATGTTCGACATCGCCGAGGGCGTGCCGCAGGGCAAGGCGCTCGACATCGCGCAGTCCTCGCCGGTCGACGGCTTCGACGCGCACTACAGCGGCGCGAATTCCTACGAGGCGCTCGACAACGCCAAGGTCTGCATCGTGACCGCCGGCGTGCCGCGCAAGCCGGGCATGAGCCGCGACGACCTCCTCTCCATCAACCTCAAGGTCATGGAGCAGGTCGGCGCCGGCATCAAGAAGTACGCGCCCGACGCTTTCGTCATCTGCATCACCAACCCGCTCGACGCCATGGTCTGGGCGCTGCAGAAGGCCTCGGGCCTGCCGCACAAGAAGGTCGTCGGCATGGCCGGCGTGCTGGATTCGGCCCGCTTCCGCTACTTCCTGGCGGACGAGTTCAACGTCTCGGTCGAGGACGTCACCGCCTTCGTGCTCGGCGGCCATGGCGACACCATGGTGCCGCTGGTGAAGTACTCCACCGTCGCCGGCATCCCGCTGCCCGACCTCGTCAAGATGGGCTGGACCTCGCAGGCGCGCCTCGACGAGATCGTCGACCGCACCCGCAACGGCGGCGCCGAGATCGTCAACCTGCTCAAGACCGGCTCGGCCTTCTATGCCCCGGCCGCGTCCGCGATCGCGATGGCCGAGAGCTATCTGAAGGACAAGAAGCGCGTGCTGCCCTGCGCCGCCTATCTCAACGGCGAGTACAGCGTGAAGGACATGTATGTCGGCGTCCCCGTCGTGATCGGCTCCAAGGGCGTCGAGCGCGTGGTCGAGATCGAACTCGCCGGCAAGGACCGCGAGGCCTTCGACAAGTCGGTCGGCGCCGTACGGGGCCTGGTCGATGCCTGCAAGAAGATCGCCCCCGATCTTCTCGGCCGCTAAGCCGCAAGCAATACCCCGCCGAAGATCGAAACCCGGTCTTCGGCGGTTTCACTTCCGGAGCCCGTGACCGGGCGGGTTCCGGCGCAGTCCAGATCTCGAAGTCAAAGAATCCAGGTTGCAGTTCCTGTGGTATATGGTATGCCAGCCACAAGACTGAGGTGGGCCCATGAGGTCACCGCCCGCGGGTTCAGGGAGCGACCATATGAATATCCATGAATATCAGGCCAAAGCGCTGCTGGGTGAGTTCGGTGTGCCGATCTCCAAGGGCGTCCCGGTCCTCAAAGCCGCCGACGCCGAAGCTGCTGCCAAGGCGCTGCCTGGCCCGGTCTGGGTGGTGAAGAGCCAGATCCATGCCGGCGGCCGCGGCAAGGGCAAGTTCAAGGAAGCCTCTGCCGGCGACAAGGGCGGCGTCCGCATCGCCAAGTCGGCGGCCGAGGTCTCCGAATTCGCCAAGCAGATGCTGGGTGCGACGCTCGTGACCGTGCAGACCGGCCCGGCCGGCAAGCAGGTCAACCGCCTCTACATCGAGGACGGCTCCGACATCGACAAGGAGTTCTACCTCTCCATCCTGGTCGACCGCGAGACCTCGCGCGTCTCGTTCGTCGTGTCGACCGAAGGCGGCGTCAACATCGAGGACGTCGCGCACAATACGCCCGAGAAGATCGTGACCTTCTCGGTCGATCCCGCCACCGGCATCATGGGCCATCACGGCCGCACCGTCGCCAACGCGCTGAAGCTCTCCGGCGATCTCGCCAAGCAGGCCGAGAAGCTCACCGCGCAGCTCTACGCCGCCTTCGTCGCCAAGGACATGTCGATGCTGGAGATCAACCCGCTGGTGGTGACCAAGCAGGGCCAGCTCCGCGTGCTCGACGCCAAGGTGTCGTTCGACGACAACGCGCTGTTCCGTCACCCCGAGGTGCTCGCGCTGCGCGACGAGACCGAGGAAGACGCCAAGGAAATCGAGGCGTCCAAGTACGACCTCAACTACGTCACCCTCGACGGCAACATCGGCTGCATGGTCAACGGCGCCGGTCTTGCCATGGCGACGATGGACATCATCAAGCTCTACGGCATGTCGCCGGCGAACTTCCTCGACGTCGGCGGCAGCGCCAGCAAGGAGAAGGTCGCAGCCGCCTTCAAGATCATCACCGCCGATCCCAACGTGAAGGGCATCCTGGTCAACATCTTCGGCGGCATCATGAAGTGCGACGTGATCGCCGAGGGCGTCACGGCGGCGGTTCGTGAAGTCGGCCTCAACGTGCCGCTGGTGGTTCGCCTCGAAGGCACCAATGTCGAGCTCGGCAAGAAGATCATCGATGAATCCGGACTGAACGTCGTTGCGGGCGACAATCTCGACGATTCCGCGCAGAAGATCGTGAAGGCCGTCAAGGGAGGCTAAGGCCATGGCCCAGGACCATCTCGCCGCACCATCTCCGCTTCCCGAGCACGCGCGTCTCGCCGCGTTCGCCGGCGAATGGAATGGCGAAGAGGTGGTCTTCCCGTCGCGCTGGACGGAAGGCGGGCCGGCGACCTCTCGCGTCGTCGCCCGCATGGACCTCAACGGGTTCTACCTGATCCAGGATTCGGCTCAGATGCGCGACGGCAAGCAGGTCTTCGCCACTCACGGCATCTTCACCTACGATCCCGACGACCGGACCTACAAATTGTTCTGGTACGACTCGCTCGGCTACACGCCGCCCTCGCCCGCTTCGGGCGGGTGGGTCGGCAAGACCCTGACGCTGGTGCGCGGCTCGCTCCGCGGCAATGCGCGCCACGTCTACGAGATCATCGACGACGATTCCTATTCGTTGAAGATCCAGTTCTCGCCGGACGCGGAAGGCTGGGCCGACGTGCTCACCGGCGTCTACCGCCGCATCCACTGACCTCTCACTCGTTAGTTCGCGAAAGCAGACCTCATGTCCATCCTGATCGACAAGAACACCAAGGTCATCTGCCAGGGCTTTACCGGCAAGAACGGCACCTTCCACTCGGAGGCTGCGATTGCCTACGGCACCAAGATGGTCGGCGGCACCTCGCCGGGCAAAGGCGGCTCGACGCATCTGGGTCTGCCGGTGTTCGACACCGTGCGCGAGGCGCGTGAGAAGACCGGCGCCGACGCCTCGGTGATCTACGTGCCGCCGCCGGGCGCGGCGGATGCGATCTGCGAAGCCATCGACGCCGAGATCCCGCTGATCGTCTGCATCACCGAGGGCATTCCTGTTCTCGACATGGTGCGGGTGAAGCGTTCGCTGGCCGGCTCCAAGTCGCGCCTGATCGGGCCGAACTGCCCGGGCGTCATGACCGCCGGCGAGTGCAAGATCGGCATCATGCCGGCCAATATCTTCAAGACGGGCTCCGTGGGCATCGTCTCCCGCTCGGGCACGCTCACTTACGAAGCCGTGTTCCAGACCTCCCAGGAAGGCCTCGGCCAGACCACGGCGGTCGGCATCGGCGGCGACCCGGTCAAGGGCACCGAGTTCATCGACGTCTTGGAGATGCTGCTCGCCGACCCCAAGACCGAATCGATCATCATGATCGGCGAGATCGGCGGTTCCGCCGAGGAGGACGCCGCCCAGTTCCTCAAGGACGAGTCCAAGCGCGGTCGCAAGAAGCCGATGGTCGGTTTCATCGCCGGTGTCACCGCCCCTCCCGGCCGCCGCATGGGGCATGCCGGTGCGATCATCTCGGGCGGCAAGGGCGATGCCGGTTCCAAGACCGAAGCGATGAAATCGGCTGGGATTACAGTGTCCCCGTCGCCCGCCCGCCTCGGCCACACGCTTGCCGAAAAGTTGAAAGGCTAATTCACTCTTTCGTGCTTTTCCGGGCGAAGTTTCGCAGCAAATAGGGTAAAGGGTGCCTGTCGCGCCGAGCCTCTGCCGGGGAGCTCGGCGCCAGCGCCGTTTGTTATGCGCGAACCGAAATCGCCAGGAACTCCAGTATGTCTCGCCAGGACGCGAACGCAGCCTTTGCCTTGTCTTCCTTTTTGCAGGGCACCAACGCCACCTACATCGACGAAATCTACGCCCGCTACGAGAAGGACCCGTCCTCGGTCGATGCCGAGTGGCAGGAGTTCTTCAAGAGCCTCAACGACCAGCCCTCTGACGTCCGGAAGAACGCCCAGGGTCCGTCCTGGGAGCGCGCCAACTGGCCGCTGACGCCGAAGGACGATCTGACCTCGGCGCTCGACGGCAACTGGGCCGAAGTCGAGAAGGCGGTCGGCACCAAGATCGCCGCCAAGGCGCAGGCAAAGGGCGCCGACATCTCCTCCGCCGACATCCTCCAGGCCACGCGCGACTCCGTCCGCGCCCTGATGCTGATCCGCTCCTACCGCATGCGCGGCCATTTCCATGCCAAGCTCGACCCGCTCGGCATCGAAGCGCCGCGCAACCGCGAGGAGCTCGATCCGCGCACCTACGGCTTCACCGAGGCCGATTACGATCGCAAGATCTTCCTCGATCACGTGCTCGGCCTCGAATACGGCAGCTTGCGCGAGATCACCGCGATCTGCGAGCGCACCTACTGTCAGACGCTCGGCGTCGAGTTCATGCATATCAGCAATGCCGCGCAGAAGGCCTGGATCCAGGAGCGCATCGAGGGACCCGACAAGGAGATCTCGTTCACCCGCGAAGGCCGCAGAGCCATCCTGATGAAGCTGATCGAAGCCGAAGGCTTCGAGAAGTTTTGCGACACCAAGTTCACCGGCACCAAGCGCTTTGGCCTCGACGGCGGCGAATCGCTGATCCCGGCGCTGGAGCAGATCATCAAGCGCGGCGGCAATCTCGGCGTGAAGGAGATCGTGCTGGGCATGCCGCATCGCGGCCGCCTCAACGTGCTGACCCAGGTGATGGGCAAGGCACACCGCGCGCTGTTCCACGAATTCAAGGGCGGCTCGGCCAATCCCGACGCGGTCGAGGGCTCCGGCGACGTCAAATATCACCTCGGCGCCTCCTCGGACCGCGAGTTCGACGGCAACCGGATCCATCTGTCGCTGACCGCCAACCCCTCGCATCTCGAGATCGTCGATCCCGTCGTGCTCGGCAAGGTGCGTGCGAAGCAGGACCAGCACGGCGATCCGCCGGACATGCGTATCTCCGTCATGCCGCTCCTGATGCATGGCGACGCCGCGTTCGCCGGCCAGGGCGTGGTGGCGGAGTGCTTCGGCCTGTCGGACCTGAAGGGCTACCGCACCGGCGGCTCGGTGCACTTCATCGTTAACAACCAGATCGGCTTCACCACCTATCCGCGCTACTCGCGCTCCTCGCCCTATCCGTCGGACGTGGCGAAGATGATCGACGCGCCGATCTTCCACGTCAACGGCGACGATCCGGAAGCCGTCGTGTTCGCGGCCAAGGTCGCGACCGAGTTCCGGCAGAAATTCCACAAGCCCGTCGTCATCGACATGTGGTGCTATCGCCGCTACGGCCACAACGAGGGCGACGAGCCGGCCTTCACCCAGCCGGTGATGTACAAGCGGATCGCGGCCCATCCCTCGACCCTCACGCTCTACTCCAAGCGCCTGATCGCCGAAGGCGTGGTCACCGAGGGCGAGGTCGACAAGCTGAAGGCCGACTGGCGCGCCCGGCTCGATGCCGAGTTCGAGGCCGGCACCTCCTACAAGCCGAACAAGGCCGACTGGCTCGACGGCAAGTGGTCCGGCTTCAAGATCGCCGACCAGGAAGAGGACGCGCGTCGCGGCGTCACCGGCGTCGACCTTCCGATCCTGAAGGACATCGGCCGCAAGATCACCAAGGTGCCGGACGGTTTTCGCGTCCACCGCACCATCCAGCGCTTCCTCGACAACCGCGCCAAGGCGATCGACACCGGTGCCGGCATCGACTGGGCGACCGGCGAAGCGCTGGCGTTCTGCACGCTGCTCCAGGAAAACCACCATGTCCGTCTGTCCGGACAGGATTCGGAGCGCGGCACCTTCTCGCAGCGCCACTCGGTCCTGATCGACCAGGAGGACGAGAGCCGCTACACGCCGTTCAACCATCTCGGCAGCCAGCAGGGCCATTACGAGGTCATCAACTCGCTGCTGTCGGAAGAGGCCGTGCTCGGCTTCGAATACGGCTATTCGCTCGCCGAGCCGAACACGCTGACGCTCTGGGAAGCCCAGTTCGGCGACTTCGCCAACGGCGCGCAGGTCGTGTTCGACCAGTTCATCTCCTCGGGCGAGCGCAAATGGCTGCGCATGTCCGGTCTCGTCTGCCTCCTGCCGCACGGCTATGAGGGCCAGGGACCGGAACACTCCTCGGCGCGCCTCGAACGTTTCCTGCAGATGTGCGCGGAAGACAACATGCAGGTGGTCTACCCGACCACACCGGCGAACTACTTCCACGCGCTGCGCCGCCAGCTGCACCGCGAGATCCGCAAGCCGCTGATCATGATGACGCCGAAGTCGCTGCTGCGTCACAAGCGGGCGGTGTCGCGTCTCGAAGAGCTGGCGAAGGGAACGACCTTCCACCGCATCCTGTACGATGACGCCCAGATGCTGCCGAGCGAGGCGATCAAGCTCGTTCCGGACGAGAAGATCCGCCGCATCGTGCTCTGCTCCGGCAAGGTCTATTACGACCTCTACGAGGAGCGCGAGAAGCGCGGCATCGATGACATCTATCTGATGCGCATCGAGCAGCTCTATCCTGTGCCGCTGAAGGCGCTGGTGGCCGAGCTCTCGCGCTTCAAGAAGGCCGAAGTGGTGTGGTGCCAGGAAGAGCCCCGCAACATGGGTGCCTGGCACTTCATCGAGCCCTATCTGGAATGGGTGCTGAACCAGGTGAACGGCGTGAGCCGGCGTCCGCGTTATGTCGGCCGCGCCGCTTCCGCCGCGACCGCCACGGGTCTGATGTCCAAGCATCAGGCGCAGCTGAAGGCGTTCCTGGACGAAGCACTGAGCTAGGCAATTTCAAACTGAGTCATGCCCCGCGAAGGCGGGGCATCCAGTACTCCGCGGCATTCGTTCTGCTCATCGACGTCACGGCGTACTGGATCGCCCGCCCCCGTGCGCAAGCGCGCACAAGGCGGGCGATGACACATGAATTCAAGACCGCGATCTCCTTAAGGAAAAGACCATGACTGAAATTCGTGTGCCGACGCTCGGCGAATCCGTCACCGAGGCCACCATCGGCCGCTGGTTCAAGAAGGCCGGCGATCCCGTCGCCGTCGACGAGCCCCTGGTGGAGCTCGAGACCGACAAGGTCACCATCGAAGTCCCGGCGCCCTCCGCGGGCACGCTGAGCGAGATCATCGCCGCCGACGGCGCGACTGTCGCCGTCGGTGCGCTGCTCGGCCAGATCACCGAGGGGGCCGGTGCTGCCAAGCCCGCCGCCGCTCCCGCCAAGCCGGCCGCGGCTCCGGCTCCGGCCGCTGCGGCTCCGGCTGCTGCCGCCGCTGCGCCGAAGGCGCCGCCGGCCGATGCGCCGCTCGCCCCGTCCGTGCGCAAGCTGTCGGCCGAGACCGGCATCGACGCCTCGACCGTGCCGGGCTCCGGCAAGGACGGTCGCGTCACCAAGGGCGACATGCTGGCTGCGATCGAGCGCGCCGCCTCGGCGCCGACCCCGGTCAACCAGCCCGCCGCCGCCGTGCAGGTTCGCGCGCCGTCGCCGGCCGATGACGCAGCCCGCGAAGAGCGCGTCAAGATGACCCGCCTGCGCCAGACCATCGCGCGCCGCCTCAAGGACGTGCAGAACACCGCGGCCATGCTCACGACCTTCAACGAGGTCGACATGACCAACGTCATGGCGCTGCGCGCGCACTACAAGGACGCGTTCGAGAAGAAGCACGGCGCCAAGCTCGGCTTCATGGGCTTCTTCACCAAGGCCGTCGTGCAGGCGCTGAAGGACATCCCGGCGGTCAACGCCGAGATCGACGGCACCGACCTGATCTACAAGAACTACTACCACATCGGCGTCGCCGTCGGCACCGACAAGGGCCTCGTCGTGCCCGTGGTGCGCGATTGCGACCACAAGTCGATCTCCGACATCGAGAAGAGCATCGCCGATTTCGGCCGCCGCGCCCGTGACGGCCAGCTCAAGATCGACGAGATGCAGGGCGGCACCTTCACCATCACCAATGGCGGCATCTACGGCTCGCTGATGTCGACCCCGATCCTGAACGCGCCGCAGTCCGGCATCCTCGGCATGCACAAGATCCAGGAGCGCCCGATGGTCGTCGGCGGCAAGATCGAGGTTCGCCCGATGATGTACCTGGCGCTGTCCTACGATCACCGCGTCATCGACGGCAAGGAAGCCGTCACCTTCCTGGTCCGCGTCAAGGAGAGCCTGGAAGATCCGGCGCGCCTGGTGCTCGATCTCTGATCCCTGTTGCTCTGCGAGCGCCGTCGCGATCAGCGCGGCGGCGCGTGTCGAACCATGGAGGTGCGCATGACGGATAAGGTCGTTGTCATCACCGGCGGCAGCCGCGGCATTGGGCGGGCGACCGCGATCGCGGCGGCCGCGCGCGGCTATCGCGTCGTGGTCGGCTATGCCAGCAACAAGAAGGCGGCCGACGAGGTCGTCGCTCAGATCGAGGCCGCCAACGGCAAGGCCATCGCGGTGAAATGCGATGTCGCCGAAGAAAACGACATCCTCGCCCTGTTCAAGGAAGCTGACGAGCTGGGCACGCTTGGCGCGCTCGTCAACAACGGCGGCATCGTCGGCAAGAGCGGCGTGCGCGTGGACGAAATGTCGGCCGAGCGCATCCAGCGCGTGATGGCGGTGAACGTGACCGGCTCCATCCTCTGCGCGCGCGAAGCCATCAAGCGGATGTCGACCAGGCACGGCGGCGAGGGCGGCGTGATCGTCAACCTCTCGTCCGTCGCTGCCAGGCTCGGCGCCCCCAACACCTATGTCGATTACGCCGCGTCCAAGGGCGCGGTGGATTCCTTCACCGTCGGCCTCGGCTACGAGGTCGCGGGCGAAGGCATCCGCGTCGCCGCCATCCGTCCCGGCCTGATCGACACCGAGATCCACGCGGCCGGCGGCGAGCCGGACCGCGCCCATCGCCTGGCCCATATGGTGCCGATGAAGCGCGTCGGCACCGCCGAGGAAATCGCCAATGCCATCGTCTGGCTGATGTCGGACGAGGCCTCCTACGTCACCTCAGCCATTCTCGATGTGTCCGGCGGACGCTGACGCACCGGCGGACGCTGACACATCCTCATCACGCCAAACTTCACGGGACTTTCACTCATGGCTACCTACGATCTCGTCGTCATCGGCACCGGACCGGGCGGTTACGTCTGCGCGGTGCGCGCAGCCCAGCTCGGCATGAAAGTCGCCGTGGTCGAAAAGAACGCCACGCTCGGCGGCACCTGCCTGAACGTCGGCTGCATGCCGTCGAAGGCGCTGCTGCACGCCTCCGAAATGTTCGAGGAAGCCGGCCATTCCTTCGCCAAGATGGGCGTGGCGGTCTCGTCGCCGAAGCTCGATCTGCCCGCGATGATGAACTTCAAGCAGCAGGGCATCGACGGCAACGTCAAGGGCGTCGAGTTCCTGATGAAGAAGAACAAGATCGACGTGCTCAAGGGCACCGGCAAGATCCTAGGCACCGGCAAGGTCGAGGTCTCCGCCGACGGCAAGTCGCAAGTCATCGAAGCGAAGAACATCGTCATCGCCACCGGCTCCGACATCGCGCGTCTGAAGGGCATCGAGATCGACGAGAAGCGCATCGTGTCGTCCACCGGCGCGCTGTCGCTGGACAAGGTCCCCGGCAAGCTGCTGATCGTGGGTGCCGGCGTGATCGGCCTCGAGCTCGGCTCGGTCTGGCACCGTCTCGGCGCCGAAGTCGTCGTCGTCGAATTCCTCGACCGCATCCTGCCCGGCATGGACGGCGAGATCGCCAAGCAATTCCAGCGCATCCTCGAGAAGCAGGGCTTTGCGTTCAAGCTGGGGGCCAAGGTCACCGCGGTCGACACTTCGGGCAAGACGCTGAAGGCGACGATCGAGCCCGCTGCCGGCGGCGCTGCCGAGACGCTGGAAGCCGACGTCGTGCTCGTCTGCATCGGCCGCGTGCCCTACACCGACGGTCTCGGTCTGAAGGAGGCCGGCGTCGCGCTCGACGCGCGCGGCCGCGTGCAGATTGATCCGCATTTCGCCACCAGCCTGAAGGGCGTCTATGCCATCGGCGACGTCGTCGCGGGCCCGATGCTCGCGCACAAGGCCGAGGACGAGGGCGTTGCAGTCGCCGAGATCATCGCCGGCCAAGCCGGCCACGTGAACTACGACGTCATTCCGGGCGTCGTGTATACCACGCCGGAAGTGTCCTCCGTCGGCAAGACCGAGGAGGAACTGAAGCAGGCGGGCGTCGGTTACACCGTCGGAAAGTTTCCGTTCACCGCCAATGGCCGCTCCAAGGTCAACCAGACCACTGACGGCTTTGTGAAGATTCTCGCAGATGCGAAGACCGATCGCGTGCTCGGCGTTCACATCATCGGCCGCGAAGCCGGCGAAATGATCCATGAAGCCTGCGTTCTCATGGAATTCGGCGGCAGTGCCGAGGACCTCGCGCGCACCTGCCACGCCCATCCGACCCGCTCGGAGGCCGTCAAGGAAGCCGCGCTTGCGGTCGGCAAGCGGGCCATCCATATGTAGGCACGCGCCCAGCACCGAATCGGGCGGGAAACACATGCTGCGCCGCCTCCTTCAACCGGTCTGGGTCCTGCTTGCGATCATCTTCCTGATCGAAGCCTGGCTGTGGGACCATCTCGAGCCGATCGTTGCCAGGGTCGTCGCAGCCATCCCGCTCGCGCGGTTCAAGCATTGGCTGACGGAGCGCGTCAATGCGCTGTCGCCGGCCATGACGCTGATCGTGTTCGCGGTCCCCATCGTCCCGCTGTTCCCGCTCAAGCTGGTCGGCTTGTGGCTGCTCGCGCACGAATATTGGACCAGCGCGGTCTTCATGATCGTGTTCGCAAAGCTGGTCGGCGTCGGCGTCACCGCCTTCGTGTTCGACGTGACGCGCCACAAGCTCCTGGAGATGCACTGGTTCGAGCGGATCTACGATCTGGTGCTGAAGGTGCGCGCCAAGGCCGCCGAACTGGTCGATCCGATCAAGCGCCGCATCCGCGAGCTGATCGCCGGCAACGGGCAGGGGTGGTCCGTCCGCACGCTTCGCCTGATTCAGCGCTTCCGCAAGAGCGTGCACGAAGCGCGGTGAGCGCCGGCACAATCATTCTCTCACCGTCACCCTGAGGTGGCCGCTTCTTCAGCGGCCCTCGAAGGGCGACGGCCCGGCTCTCTCTGCGCGGTGGCAGCGGTGGCCGCTCATCCTTCGAGGCTCCCGGCGCGATGCTTTTTGCATCGCGCCACTCGCACCTCAGGATGACGGGATTAATAGCGTCGGCCGTAGCCCTCAATGCAAATGCAACAGATGCGGCCACCACAGGCCGAGCGCGGTCATGATCAGGCCGGCGACCGTCAGCACGCCGCTGACATAGGCCAGCGCGAGCATGCCGGTGATGATGGTGGCCGAGGCCAGCACGATTCCGATCTGGAACGCGGCCGAGGCCAGCTCGAAATGGTGGTATTTCGCGGTCGCCTCGTCGCGCGCATGCTCGGCGTGCTTGGCCTTCTCCGCGAGCTGCTCGGTGCCTTCGCCGGTCTCCGGCTCGGAGCGGTAGCGCTGTGCGGTCTTGGTCCAGTCGTCGATCTGCTTCTGCACGGCCGGCTTCATGGCGGCGTCGTCGGCCAGCGAGCCCAGCGTCAGCTTGCCCTGCTCGGCCGCGGTAATCACCACGGTGCGGCGGATGCTCTTGGCCTGGAAGAATGCCCAGAGATTGGCACCCTCGACGTTCTTGCTGATCGATTCGGTCTGGGCGGCCTTGCCGAGCGTCTCCGAGATCGCCAGGAACAGCGCCAGCACCGCGATCAGCAGCGCGATCTTCTTGTTCGAGCCGGACGCGTGCTCGGCGTGCTCGGCGTGCTCCATGCTTTCGTGTGCGCCCATGATTCCCCTCTTGGTCGGTTCCGCAACGATTGACCGAACCGCGGCTGCCGCGCAAGAGGCACGCGAGCTATGACGAGAGTGTGTCAGCGCCGCGGATGCGCGCTCGCGTACACTTCCAGCAGCCGCTCGGAATCGATGCCGGTGTAGACCTGCGTGGTCGAGAGCGAGGAATGCCCGAGCAATTCCTGGATGGCGCGCAAGTCGCCGCCGCGCGAGAGCAGGTGCGTGGCGAAGGAATGGCGGAGCGCGTGCGGCGTGGCGCTGTCGGGAAGGCCCAGCGCGCCGCGCAACCGCTCCATCGCCAGCTGGATGATGCGCGGGCTCAGGGGGCCGCCGCGCGCGCCGACGAAGATCGGCCCATCCGCCGGCAGCGGATAGGGGCACATCGCGACGTACTCCTGCACCAGCTCCAGCACGTTCTGGAGCACCGGCACCATGCGCGTCTTGTTGCCTTTGCCTGTCACGACCAGCACGTCGCCTTCGCCGGGACGCGGCACCTCGCGGCGCTTCAGGCCGAGCGCCTCGGAGATGCGCAGGCCCGAGCCATACAGCAGCGCCATCACCGCAGCGTCGCGCGCCAGGATCCAGGTCTCGCGGTCCTCGCCGGCGCGCTCGTCGGCGTCGGCAAGCCGTTTGGCCGAGGCCATCGGCAGCGGCTTCGGCAGGCTCTTCGCAACCTTTGGCGCGCGGATTGCGGACAATGCACCGACCTTGCCCTTCCCCTCGCGTTCGAGGAAGCGGCCGAACGAGCGCAGGCCCGCCAGCGCGCGCATCAGGCTGCGGCCGGCAATGTCGTCGGCCCTGCGCATCGCCATGAAGGCGCGGATGTCGGTGGCTTCCAGCGCCGCGAAGCGCGCCAGCGTGACGCGCTCGCCCCAATGATTGCTGAGGAAATCCAGGCACTGCCGCAGGTCGCGGCCATAGGCCTCCAGCGTCTTCGGCGACAGCCGCCGCTCGGCGCCGAGATGCGACAGCCAGCGTGCCATCTCCTGCGCGATCGAGGGATCGGCGCTGGCGAGCTCGATCTGTGGGACGGCCGCTTTGCTCATGCGCTCTGGACGTGGTGATTCCGCACAGTATATCGCATCACACTCGTTTATCGTTCGCTAAGGCCGGCCCGTGGCGCTAGCCTTGAGCACCCCCGGTTCCGATTCTCCCCTCATGGATCATTCGTCGCGCAGCCCGACCGCCCCCGCCAACGCGACCCGCATGGTCGACGTGCTGGTGCCGGTCGCGCTCGACCAGACCTATTCCTACAAGGTGCCGCGCGGGATGGAGTTGAAGGCGGGCGATCTCGTCGGCGTGCCGCTCGGCCCGCGCGAGGTGCTCGCCGTGGTCTGGGGCGAGAACGCCAATCCCGATCCGCGCCTGCACAATCGCCTCAAGGAGGTCAGCGAGAAGCTCGACATCCCGCCGCTCAAGCCCGAGCTGCGCCAGGTGGTCGACTGGGTCGCCAATTACACGCTGAGTCCGCGCGGCATGGTGCTGCGCATGTGCCTGCGCATGGGCGAGAATCTCGGCCCGGAGCGGGTGCGCGCCGGCGTTCGCCTGGTCGGCGATCCCCCCAAGCGCCTGACGCCCGCGCGGCAGCGGTTGATCGCGGTGCTGTCCGACCGGCTGCTGCACGGCAAGTCCGAGGCGGCCAAGGAAGCGGGCGTCTCCTCAGGCGTGATCGACGGCCTCGTCGACGAAGGCACGCTCACGGTCGAGCCGATGCCGCCGCCTCCGCCCCCTCCCGCGCCCGATCCCGATTTCGGCCGGCCGGATTTTTCGCCGCTGCAGCGTGCCGGCGTGGATGCGATGCGCGCGCTCGCGGCCAACGGCACCTTCCATGTCGCGCTGCTCGACGGCGTCACCGGCTCGGGCAAGACCGAGGTGTATTTCGAAGCCGTCGCGGAAACCATCCGCCGTGGAAAACAGTCGCTGATCCTGATGCCGGAGATCGCGCTGACTGGCCAGTTCCTCGACCGCTTCGCGCAGCGCTTTGGCGTGCGGCCGATCGAATGGCATTCTGAATTGACGCCGCGCACCCGCGCACGCAATTGGGCGGCGATCTCCGCTGGCACCGCGCCGGTCGTGGTCGGCGCGCGCTCGGCGCTGTTCCTGCCCTATGCCAATCTCGGCCTCATCGTCGTCGATGAAGAGCACGACCAGGCCTACAAGCAGGACGACGGCGTGCACTACCACGCCCGCGACATGGCGGTGGTGCGCGCACACATCGCCAGGATTCCGGTCGTGCTGGCTTCCGCGACGCCTTCGGTGGAGTCCGAGGTCAATGCGCGCAAGAGCCGCTACCAGCGCATCGCGCTGCCCTCGCGCTTCGGCGGCCAGCACATGCCGCATATCGAGGCGATCGATCTGCGGCGCGAGCCGCCCGCGCGCGGCCGCTTCATCTCGCCGCGGCTTGCCGGCGAGATCAGAATCGCGATCGAGCGGCGCGAGCAGGCGCTGCTGTTCCTCAACCGCCGCGGCTATGCGCCGCTGACCTTGTGCCGTGCCTGCGGCCATCGCTTCGCCTGCACCATCTGCGATGCATGGCTGGTCGATCATCGCTTCCGCCAGCGCCTCGTCTGTCACCATTGCGGCTTCTCGATGCCGCGTCCGCACATCTGCCCGAACTGTTCCGCCGAGGAATCGCTGGTCGCGGTCGGTCCCGGCGTCGAGCGCCTGCAGGAGGAGGCGGCCGCGCTGTTCCCGGAAGCGCGCACCATGGTGCTGTCCAGCGATCTCATCACCTCGATCGAGACGATGCGCTCGGAGCTCGCCGAGATCGCGGAGGGCCGCGTCGACGTCATCATCGGCACGCAGCTCGTGGCGAAGGGCCACAATTTCCCGCGGCTCAATCTGGTCGGCGTGGTCGATGCGGATCTTGGCCTCAGCAACGGCGATCCGCGCGCGGCGGAGCGCACCTGGCAATTGCTCAATCAGGTGATCGGCCGCGCCGGACGCGAGCAGGGTCGCGGCGTCGGCTATCTCCAGACCCACCAGCCCGATCATCCCGTGATGAAGGCGCTGATCGCCTGCGACCGCGAGGCCTTCTACGACAGCGAGATCGAGCTGCGCGAGAAGACGCTCTATCCGCCGTTCGGCCGGCTCGCGAGCCTGATCATCTCGGCAGGCGACCGTCCGAGCGCGGAAGGTTTCGGCCGCAAGCTCGTCGCGCTGGCGCCGCGCGATGAACGCGTGGTGGTGCTGGGGCCGGCGGAAGCGCCGCTCGCCGTCATCAAGGGCCGCTACCGCTTCCGCATCCTGGTGAAATCGGCGCGCGGTTTCGATCTGTCGGACTATCTGCGCCGCTGGCTCGCGGTGTGCCCGAAGGCGACGGGCAATCTCAAGCTCGAAGTGGACGTCGATCCGCAGAGCTTCTTGTAGCGACACTCTCTCTCCCGCGTCATTGCGAGGAGCTCTTGCGACGAAGCAATCCAGAGTCTCTCGGCGGAAAGATTCTGGATTGCTTCGCTGCGCTCGCAATGACGGTGAGAGAGTGGTGCGCAAATCTCTCCTCGCGTGCCCCGGACGCGGCGCAGCGCCCTTCAGCGCTGCGCTGCAGAGCCGGGGCCCATGTCGCTGAGGAGCTCGCGGCTCCTGGGTCCCGGCTCTGCGCAGCAACGCGCGCGCGTTGCTGCTTGTCCGGGACACGCGCCGAGCCCCAATAAAAAAAGCCCGCGGTCCCCCAAGACCACGGGCTTGTCTCACGCGCGCAGCAAACTGATGGAAACTGCGCGTGTGAGGAGAGGCGCTTGAGGTGCCCCGTTAGGAGACGACTTCCGCGGTGACGCGGCCGACGCCGGCGCCGGTGAGGCCGATGGCGCGGGCAGCGCCCGTGGAGAGGTCGAGGACACGGCCGCGAATGAACGGGCCGCGGTCATTGATGGTGACGACCACGCTCTGGCCGCGATGGGTGACACGCAGCTTGGTGCCGAACGGCAGCGAACGGTGCGCCGCAGTCATGGCGTTCTGGTTGAAGCGCTGGCCCGACGCCGTCCGGCTGCCGGACTCGTTGCCGTAAAAGGAAGCCACGCCGGAGAAGCTGCGGCCCGTGCCGGAGGTCGGCGTCATCGACGCATTGGCGTTGCGCCAATCGGAGGTCGCGTTGGTGTCGGTCTGGGCGTGGTGGCGGTGATGATGATGCCGGTGATGCCGGGATTTGGCGGAAGCTTCGGTGGCGGTTCCACCGACGAGAAGGGTTGCGGCGACGAAAGCGATCGCCGTACGCGGCCGGGTCACAAAGCCCAGCGTCTTCAAAGACAGCATTTACTGGTCCCTAAGCTAGTATTGCCACATATGTGGCTAGTGGAGCCCCCATCAGTTTGTGAGCGGTTTGGCGTTTCGATTCCCAATGAGGCGTGAATTGGGCAGTAAATTGGGTATGTTTCGTCATGAAACATCTTGTTACCGTTGTACGATAATCAGAGGATGTTCCGTAATCTTTGGCTTTAACGATTCATTAACCTCATGATTACTTCTAAATACTGTAAATCGAAGTGATCGTTTCGATTGTTCAGAATTCGGTAAGTATTCGGCCAGTGGAACCGGCGGCGTCGGAATCACGCCTCAGTGATCCGTGTTCATGGCCGCTATGCGCTGGGGGCAGGAACCAACCGCCGGGAGGCTTCCGGCAATTTCCGCGATGCGGGAGGTCGTCGGTCCGGACGCGCCAGCGCCGCCCTCGCGGCGTCGTTCGCTGCGACGAACTGGCGAGAGAACCTCGTGCCTTTAATTTGGCGTCATGTTGCACCTGCGCGCCTGCTATGTTAGCAAAGCCGCGATTTTAACGAGCCCGGCACCTCCCGTGCTGGTCGAAAATCGAAGTCCCGCTTGAATTCCAAGGGCTTGGATCGCTAGGCGCCGCTTCGTGGCGACGGTTTTTCCCTTGCGAGTTTGACAGCAAAAAGAGCGCGTCTGTGGCTGCAGAAGATACGTCCGTTTCTGGTGTGTCCGGCCGTTATGCAACGGCCTTGTTTGAACTGGCCCGCGACCAGAAAGTGGTCGACGAGGTCAAAGCCGATCTCGACAAATTCGATGCCTTGCTGAACGAAAGCGCGGATCTCAAGCGCCTCGTCCGCAGCCCGGTGTTCGCGGCCGACGCCCAGTCCCGGGCCCTCTCGGCCGTGCTGGCCAAGGCCGGCATCGCCGGCATCTCCGCCAACTTCCTCAAGGTGCTGACCGCCAACCGCCGCCTGTTCGTGGTGGCCGACGTCATCCGCGGCTACCGCGCCCTCGTCGCCAAGTTCAAGGGTGAGACGACGGCCGACGTCACCGTGGCGGAAGCGCTCTCGGACAAGAATCTCGATGCCCTCAAGGTTGCCCTGAAGTCGGTGACCGGCAAGGACGTCGCGCTGAACGTGAAAGTCGATCCCTCGATCATTGGTGGCCTCGTCGTCAAGCTGGGCAGCCGCATGGTGGATGGTTCGCTTCGCACCAAACTCAATTCGATCAAGCACGCGATGAAAGAGGCAGGCTGATGGACATCCGCGCCGCGGAAATTTCCGCGATCCTCAAGGACCAGATCAAGAATTTCGGCCAGGAAGCTGAAGTCTCCGAAGTCGGACAGGTGCTGTCCGTCGGCGACGGTATCGCCCGCGTCTACGGTCTGGACAACGTCCAGGCCGGTGAAATGGTCGAGTTCGAGAACGGCACCCGCGGCATGGCGCTGAACCTCGAAACCGACAACGTCGGCGTCGTTATCTTCGGTGCCGACCGCGAGATCAAGGAAGGCCAGACCGTCAAGCGCACCCGCGCCATCGTGGACGCGCCCGTCGGCAAGGGGCTGCTCGGCCGCGTCGTCGATGCGCTCGGCAACCCGATCGACGGCAAGGGTCCGATCCAGGCCGAGAAGCGTATGCGCGTCGACGTCAAGGCGCCCGGCATCATTCCGCGCAAGTCGGTGAGCGAGCCGATGGCGACCGGCCTCAAGGCGATCGACGCCCTGATCCCGATCGGCCGCGGCCAGCGCGAGCTGATCATCGGCGACCGCCAGACCGGCAAGACCGCGATCGCGCTCGACACCATCCTGAACCAGAAGCCGCTCAACGCGCAGCCCGACGAGAACATCAAGCTGTACTGCGTCTACGTCGCCGTCGGCCAGAAGCGTTCGACCGTCGCCCAGTTCGTGAAGGTGCTGGAAGAGCAGGGCGCGCTCGAATATTCGATCGTCGTCGCCGCCACCGCCTCCGATCCGGCGCCGATGCAGTACATCGCGCCGTTCACCGGCTGCACCATGGGCGAGTACTTCCGCGACAACGGCATGCACGCGGTCATCATCTATGACGACCTCTCCAAGCAGGCCGTCGCCTACCGCCAGATGTCGCTGCTGCTGCGCCGTCCGCCGGGCCGCGAAGCCTATCCGGGCGACGTGTTCTATCTGCACTCCCGCCTGCTCGAGCGCGCGGCGAAGCTGAACAAGGACCAGGGCTCGGGCTCGCTGACGGCGCTGCCGATCATCGAAACCCAGGCCAACGACGTGTCCGCCTACATCCCGACCAACGTCATCTCGATCACCGACGGCCAGATCTTCCTGGAAACCGACCTGTTCTTCCAGGGCATCCGTCCTGCCGTGAACGTCGGTCTGTCGGTGTCGCGCGTCGGCTCGTCGGCGCAGACCAAGGCCACCAAGAAGGTCGCCGGCAAGATCAAGGGCGAGCTCGCGCAGTACCGCGAAATGGCGGCGTTCGCGCAATTCGGCTCCGACCTCGACGCCTCGACCCAGCGCCTGCTCAACCGCGGTTCGCGCCTGACCGAGCTGCTGAAGCAGCCGCAGTTCTCGCCGCTGAAGATGGAAGAGCAGGTCTGCGTGATCTGGGCCGGCACCAACGGCTATCTCGATCCGCTCCCGCTCAACAAGGTGCGCGCGTTCGAGGACGGCCTGCTCTCGCTGCTGCGCGGCAAGCACGTCGAGATCCTCAACTCGATCCGCGACACCCGCGACCTCACCGACGACACCGCTGCCAAGCTGAAGTCGGTTGTCGAGGGCTTTGCGAAGTCATTCGCTTAAGAAACAACCGTCATGGCCGGGCTTGTCCCGGCCATCCACGTCTATTGGCGTGCAAGACGGGACGTGGATGCCCGGGACGAGCCCGGGCATGACGACTGGGATAGGCTAGTGGCTTGGCCGTAATGGTCGAACCGCCGGGGTGAACGAAGAATGGCGTCACTTAAAGACATGCGCGTCCGCATCGCCTCCACCAAGGCGACGCAAAAGATCACCAAGGCCATGCAGATGGTCGCAGCCTCGAAGCTGCGCCGTGCGCAGACCGCCGCGGAAGCGGCGCGTCCCTATGCCGACAAGATGAGCGCGGTGATCTCCAACATCGCCAGCGCCGCCGCGGGCTCGCCCGGCGCGCCGGTTCTGCTGGCCGGCACCGGCAGGGATCAGGTGCACCTGCTGCTGGTCTGCACCGGCGAGCGCGGCCTGTCCGGCGCCTTCAACTCCTCGATCGTGCGCCTGGCGCGCGAGCGCGCCCTGGCGCTGATGGCGCAGGGCAAGGACGTGAAGTTCTTCTGCGTCGGCCGCAAGGGCTACGAGCAGCTGCGCCGCCAGTTCGACAAGCAGATCGTCGAGCATCTCGATCTGCGCAGCGTTCGCCAGCTCGGCTTCGTCAACGCCGAGGACATCGCCAAGAAGGTCCTGGCCCGCTTCGAGGCCGGCGAGTTCGACGTCTGCACGCTGTTCTATTCGCGCTTCAAATCGGTGATCGCACAGATCCCGACCGCCCAGCAGGTGATCCCGCTGGTCGTCGAGGAGAGCGCTGCTGCCAGCACCACGTCCTACGAATACGAGCCGGAAGAGGATGAGATCCTCACCCGCCTTCTGCCGCGCAATCTCGCGGTCCAGATCTTCCGCGCGCTGCTCGAGAACAACGCCTCGTTCTACGGTGCGCAGATGAGCGCGATGGACAACGCGACGCGCAACGCTGGTGAAATGATCCGCAAGCAGACGCTGGTCTACAACCGCACGCGTCAGGCGCAGATCACCAAGGAACTGATCGAAATCATCTCGGGCGCCGAGGCCGTCTGATCAAGGCGCGTCGGTACCCATCATACGCAACATCCCGGTCAAGCTGACCGTGGTCTAACGAGCATGATCCGGAAAAGTGGGAACCGGTTTTCCGCAAGATCATGCTCAAAAAGTAAACTAGCTCACGATCCGATCTGATCGGATCATGAGCTGAATTCGGATCGAAGGAGACATTCAATGGCAGCCCAGGTCGGTCGCGTCACCCAGGTCATCGGCGCCGTCGTCGACGTGCAGTTCGAAGGCCACCTCCCGGCCATTCTCAACTCGCTCGAGACCAAGAACGGCGGCAACCGCCTGGTGCTCGAAGTCGCCCAGCATCTCGGTGAATCCACGGTGCGCACGATCGCGATGGACACCACCGAGGGTCTGGTCCGCGGCCAGGAAGTGACCGACACCGGCGCGCCGATCCGCGTTCCCGTGGGCGAGGGCACGCTCGGCCGCATCATCAACGTCATCGGCGAGCCGATCGACGAAGCCGGCCCGGTCAAGTCGGAAGGCCTGCGCGCCATCCACCAGGAAGCACCGAGCTACACCGACCAGTCGACCGAAGCCGAAATTCTCGTCACCGGCATCAAGGTCGTCGACCTCCTCGCGCCCTACGCCAAGGGCGGCAAGATCGGCCTGTTCGGCGGCGCCGGCGTCGGCAAGACCGTGCTGATTCAGGAGCTGATCAACAACGTCGCGAAGGCGCATGGTGGTTATTCCGTGTTCGCCGGTGTCGGCGAGCGTACCCGCGAAGGCAACGATCTCTATCACGAGTTTATCGAGTCCAAGGTCAACGCCGATCCGAAGAATCCGGATCCGAGCGTGAAGTCGAAATGCGCGCTGGTGTTCGGCCAGATGAACGAGCCGCCGGGCGCCCGTGCCCGCGTCGCGCTCACCGGCCTCACCATCGCGGAAGATTTCCGCGACAAGGGCCAGGACGTGCTGTTCTTCGTCGACAACATCTTCCGCTTCACCCAGGCCGGCTCGGAAGTGTCGGCGCTGCTCGGCCGTATCCCGAGCGCCGTGGGTTATCAGCCGACGCTTGCCACCGACATGGGCGCGCTGCAGGAGCGCATCACCACCACGCAGAAGGGTTCGATCACCTCGGTGCAGGCCATCTACGTTCCGGCCGACGACTTGACCGACCCGGCGCCCGCGACCTCGTTCGCGCATCTTGACGCGACCACCACGCTGTCGCGCTCGATCGCCGAAAAGGGCATCTACCCGGCGGTGGACCCGCTCGACTCGACCTCGCGCATGCTCTCCCCGCTGGTCGTCGGCGAGGAGCACTACGCGGTCGCCCGTCAGGTCCAGCAGGTGCTGCAGCGCTACAAGGCGCTCCAGGACATCATCGCCATTCTCGGCATGGACGAACTCTCGGAAGAGGACAAGCTGACGGTGGCCCGCGCCCGCAAGGTCGAGCGCTTCATGTCGCAGCCGTTCCACGTCGCCGAGATCTTCACGGGATCGCCGGGCAAGTTCGTCGAGCTCGCCGACACCATCAAGGGCTTCAAGGGCCTGGTCGAAGGCAAGTACGATCACCTGCCGGAAGCCGCTTTCTACATGGTCGGCACCATTGAAGAAGCCGTCGAGAAGGGCAAGAAGCTCGCCGCTGAAGCGGCTTAAGAGGCGAATGGCGAATGGGGAGTAGCGAATAGTCCGCTGCTCCCGACCGCCCACTCGCTATTCGCCACTCGCTATTCGCAGGTTTCCCATGGCCACCTTCCACTTCGATCTCGTCTCTCCGGAAAAGCTCGCCTTCTCGGGCGAGGTCGATCAGGTCGACATCCCCGGCGTCGAGGGTGATTTCGGCGTGCTGGCCGGACATGCGCCGGTCGTGGCCGCGATCCGTCCGGGTATTCTCACCATCACCAGCGGCGGCAGGCACGAGAAGATCATCGTGCTCGGCGGCATCGCCGAGGTCTCCGACAAGGGGCTGACCGTGCTCGCCGACGTCGCGACGTCGCTGGCCGAGCTCGACCGTGCGCAGCTCGCCGAGACGATCGCGGAGATGGAAGAGGGACTGAAGGAGCACGAAGGCGGCGAGCTCGATCACGCCATCGAGCGGCTCGACCACTTCAAGAGCATCCAGCAGCAGCTCAGCTCCACGGCTATGCACTAAGCCCCGGGGCACCGCTCCGGGGCTCAAGCCTGCAAATCCCGAACAGGTTCAGCGCTCGTCACGACCGTGGCGGGCGCTGAGACTTTATTGCGGGATCGCTGGAGCTGCCGCCGATTTTATCGCGAGGTGTCAAACACTTCGCTACTGTGCATGGGGTTGTTTTCGCAGTTTTGGAGCATGATCCGGAAAAGTGTGCAGCGGTTTTCCGAAAAGATCATGCTCAAACAATAACCTAAAGCGCGATGACGATTGTTCCTAATCGCATCGCGCTTTAGCTTGCGAAGGCTGCAAACTCTCTCGCCACCGCCCGGTAGACCTCACGTCGGAATGGCACCACGAGATCGGCGACACGGTCGAGGCGCTCCCAGCGCCAGGCGTCGAACTCGGCGGGCTGGCCGTTGCGCGGTGTCAGCGGATCGATCTCGTCATCGCGGCCGGTGAAGCGCAGCGCGAACCATTTCTGGCGCTGGCCTCGGAATTTCGCCAGCCGGTGCGTCTGCGGCCCGTCGTAAGGCGGGAATTCGTAGGTGAGCCAGTCGGTCTCGCCGAGAAAGTCGGCGCTCACGACATTGGTCTCCTCCCAGAGCTCGCGCATCGCCGCATCGCGCAGATCCTCGCCCTCGTCGACGCCGCCCTGCGGCATCTGCCAGTCGAGCCCCGGCAGGACGATCTCCGGCCCGTCGCCCTTGAAGCGGTGGCCGATCAGCACACGGCCGTCGGCATTGAACAGGGCGATGCCCACGTTGGGGCGGTAGGGCTTTTCATTGGTCACGCGCGGATCCCTTGCCGTCATTCCGGGGCGATGCGAAGCATCGAACCCGGAATCTCGAGGCTCCGGGTTCGATACTTCGTATCGCCCCGGAGCGACAGTGGATCATTCATCCGCCAGCGCAGAAAATTCCTTCACCACGCGCTCATAGACCGGGCGCTTGAAGGGGATGATCAACTCAGGCAGATTCTTCATCGATTCCCAGCGCCAGCTCACGAACTCCGCCTTGTGGCCGCCACCGCCGGGCTTCTCGACGTTGATCTCGCTGTCCTTGCCGGTGAACCGCACCGCGTACCATTTCTGGCGCTGGCCGCGGTAGCGGCCCTTCCAGGCGCGCCCCGCAACCGTGCGCGGAATGTCGTAAGTGAGCCAGTCCGGGACTTCGCCGAGCAGCTCGACCGAGCGCACGCTGGTCTCCTCGTAGAGCTCGCGCTTGGCGGCTTCCCAGGTGTCCTCGCCGGGGTCGACGCCACCCTGCGGCATCTGCCAGACATGGGTGTCGTCGACATGCTCGATGCCGCCGGCGCGGCGGCCGATGAACACCAGTCCCTTTGGATTGAGCAGCATCACACCGACGCAGGTCCGGTAGGGCAGATCCTCGTAACGCGCCATTCCGCCAGACCTCTCGCATGCCTCAGGTCCGGCTTGATGCGGCCCCGCGGGAGCCGTGCCGTACCAATTCGTTGATTTAGCTGGATTTTGATTTCAGCATCGCGGTTGTCAATGGCACCAAAAGGATACCTCGGTCGCCCAATGTCTTGGTCCAGGCGCCGATGCGCTCGATCGAGACGGGCAGGGCCGAGGCCGTGCCGACAGCGATGCCGCGTTCTCGTGCGGTCGATTCGAGCTTGTTCAGAGCGCGGTCGATCTCGGTCGGCGTCGGCACCACGTCGATGGCGATGTCGCCCTTGCCGAACGGCATGGCCTGGTTCGCCGCGGCCTGGGGCGCGATGCTGCGCGGCGAGGAGCCGTCGTCGAAGAAGCCGAGGCCGCGCTTGGCGGCCTCGCGGATGATCTGCTGCATCGCCGGCTCGGTCGCGATGAATCGCGCGCCCATGAAATTGGTGAGGCCGGCATAGCCCTGCATCCGGCTCAGGTGCCAATAGAGACGGTCCATGTTCTGGTCGGGGCTGAGCGAGGTCAGCAGCGTTTGCGGTCCCGGATCGTTGTCGGGGAAGTCATAGGGCTCCATCGGGATCTGGAGGAAGATCTCGTGGCGCTGCGCGCGGGCGCGCTCGGCGAGCTTGCCGGGGTCGGAGCCATAGGGCGTGAAGGCCAGCGTCACCGCCGCCGGCAGCTTCATGATCGCGTCGGTGGTCTTGGCGGCGCCGACGCCGAGGCCGCCGATCACGATCGCCACCACCGGCATCTTGGCGGCCTTGGCGCGGTCGGCGTCCGCCGCATAGACGTCGAACGGCTTCAGCCCGTCAGCGGCCACCGGGATCATGCCGTAGCGCGATTTCTCCAAGAGCTTCGGATTGATCCCGGCCATGACGGGCGGCGGGGCGGATGCTGCCTCGCCCTTGTCGGCGGCATCGCCACCGCCGATCACCACGTCGTGGCGGGCGCCGGTCGAGCCGTCGATCATGGTGATGGTCTTCTGCTCACCGGGGGCGGCCTGCTTCGGCGCCTCCTTGGTCTCGTGCTTGCCCTCCGGCTTGCTCTCCGAGCCGTGGCCGGAGGCCGCCGGCTTCTCGTCCGTGGCATCGGGAGCGCGGATCGCGATCCGGGTCATCGGCTCGCCGCCGAGCGGATCCTTGTTGAAGATGGCGAAGCCGGCAAAGGTGAGGAGGAAAAGTCCGAGCAGGACGGCAAGCAGCTGCATGGCCGTGAACGGCAGCCGCAGCCGGCGTTTCCGGCGCGGCTTGTCCTGTCCGAGCGGCGCGCTCAGATCATCGGCCGTTTCAGTCATGCGAGATCCCGAATCACTCCAGCCGACGATACCATGCCGAGGTCAAGCGGCGGCAGGCCGGGATAGGCCGGGGGATCGGACTTGCAAGCAAAAGGGCGGCTCCAGGAGCCGCCCTTTTCGTCAGATCGCGGAAATGCGAGGACTCAGTTCGCCGCTTTGGGCTTGTCGGTCGTGGCCTTGTTGTCGCCCGGCGTGGGGGCGGCGGAGGCGCTGTTCTTGATGCCGTGGAGCAGGTCGCCGGCGAGCTTGAGCGCCTTGTCGTCCTTGGCATCCGGCGGGACGTAGGACTGCGAGCCGGTCTTCTCGTCGCCGTCGTTCTTCAGATGGCCGCGCAGCGAAGCCTCGCCCTTGGTGTCGGTGCGCGACTTCAGCTCGTCCGGCACGTCCTGCAGCACCTCGATGTCGGGCACGATGCCCTTGGCCTGGATCGACTTGCCCGACGGCGTGTAGTAGCGGGCGGTGGTCAACCGCAGCGCGCCGTTGCCGCTTCCGAGCGGAATGATGGTCTGCACCGAACCCTTGCCGAACGAGCGCGTGCCGACGATCGTCGCACGCTTGTGGTCCTGCAGCGCGCCGGCGACGATTTCCGACGCCGAGGCCGAGCCGCCATTGACCAGCACGATGACCGGCTTGCCCTTGGTCAGGTCGCCCGCATGCGCGGTGCGGCGCTGGGTCTCCTCGGCATTGCGGCCGCGGGTCGACACGATCTCGCCCTTCTCAAGGAACGAGTCGGAGACGGTGACCGCCTCCTCGAGCAGGCCGCCCGGATTGTTGCGGAGGTCGATGATGAAGCCCTTGAGCTTGTCGCCGCCGATCTGGTTCGTGAGGTTGCCGATCTCCCGCTTGAGGCCTTCGGTGGTCTGCTCGTTGAAGGTGGTGATGCGGATATAGGCGATGTCGTCCTGCTCGATGCGCGCGCGCACGGAGCGGACGCGGATGTTGTCGCGCACCAGCGTGACGTCGATCGGATTGTCCTGACCCTTGCGGATGATCTTGAGCTTGATCTTGGTGTTGACCGGGCCGCGCATCTTCTCGACCGCCTGGTTCAGGGTCAGGCCCTGCACCGCCTCGTCGTCGAGATTGGTGATGATATCGTTGGCCATGACGCCTGCGCGCGAGGCCGGTGTGTCGTCGATCGGCGAGACCACCTTGATCAGGCCGTCTTCCATCGTGACCTCGATGCCGAGGCCGCCGAACTCACCGCGGGTCTGCACCTGCATGTCGCGGAAGCTCTTGGCGTCCATGTAGCTCGAATGCGGATCGAGGCCGGTGAGCATGCCGCTGATGGCGGATTCGATCAGCTTGGTGTCATCGGGCTTCTCGACATAATCGGAGCGCACGCGCTCGAAGACGTCGCCGAACAGATTGAGCTGGCGATAGGTGTCCGCGGTGGCGGCTCGCGCGCTTGAGCCCATGAACACCGCGCGGGGCTGGGTCACGAACAGCGTCAGCGCTGCACCGGTGGCGGCGCTGAGGAGGATTACTGAAGTCTTGCGCATCATCCGCGAACCTTCTCGCCTTCACTTGCGGCCCACCATGGGCCTGGATCGATTGGAGTGCCGTCTTTACGGAACTCGACATACAGCACAGGTTGACTCGCGTTCGTGGCGAGAATGGAGGCGACTTGAGAGGTCGACCCCATGGTCGCGACCGGCTCCCCCGTGAGCACAAACTGTCCGATGTTGACCGAAATGCGCTCCATCCCGGCGATCAGGACATGATACCCGCCACCGGCGTTGAGGATCAAGAGTTGTCCATAGCTGCGGAACGGCCCGGCATAGACCACCCAGCCATCACACGGCGTCGTGACCTGGGAGCCGGGCTTGGTGGCCAGCGAAATCCCCTTCTGGACCCCGCCAACCCCGTCGGAACCGCCAAAGTCCCTGATCTTGTTACCGTTAACCGGCAGAGGCAGGAGTCCCTTGGCGGAAGCGAAGGAGATCGCCGGGGTGGTGCGGGACTTGTCCTTGAAGGCGCCCGGGCCCGACTTGGCGCTGGCGGCCGCTTTCGCCTCGGCCTGCCTTGCGGCCTCCGCGGCCTTCTCGGCAGCCTTGGCGGCGCTTTGCAGGTCCTGCTCCATCTTGGCGATCAGCCCCTGGAGATCGCCGACCTGCCTTGAAAGCGCGATGGCGCGCGAACTCTCGGCGTCCAGGTCCTTTTCGCGCGCCGCCTGCTGTCGCTGCCGCTCGTCGACCAAGGCGGCGAGCCGGGTCTGGTCGTTGCGGACCCTGTCGCGGTCAGAGGCGAGCTGGTCGCGCTCGGTGGCGATGGTCTTGCGCAAGGCCACGAGCTCGCCGAGCTCGGCCGCGATCTTCTCGGCGCGGCCGCGCAATTCCGGCACGACGGCGCCGAGCAGCATCGCCGTACGCAGTGATTGCAGCGCATCTTCGGGCCGCACCAGCAGCGCCGGAGGTGTGCGCCGGCCGGCGCGCTGCAAGGCCGCGAGCACTTCGACGATGTCGGCACGGCGCGAATCGAGCGAAGCACGCATCTGCTGCTCGCGGCCGTTCAGCGCGCGCAGCCGCGCTTCGGCCTCGTCGATCTTGGTCTCCACGGTGCGCACATTGGCGGCGGTCTCGATCAGCTGCTGATTGAGCTGGGTGCGGTCCTGGCCGAGCGCGGTGATCTCGGCCTTGAGCTTGGCCTGCGCTTCCTCCGCGCTCTTCTGCCTGGCGCGCGCGGCTTCCAGCTCCTGCTCGCGCTGCTTGATCGCGTCGGGCGAGATGGCTGCGGTCTGCGGCGCCGGTGTTGCCGTCTGGGCTTGCGCCAGGCTTGCGCCGGCGACGTTGGCGATCAGCAGCAGGTTGAGAATCGGCGCTCGCATCGCTTCTCGGCAAAAGTGCTCGTTGTGGCGCGCATCACGCGCGGTGATAGGGATGGCCGGCCAGAATGGTGGCGGCCCGATAAAGCTGTTCCAGAAGCATGACGCGGACCATTTGGTGCGGCCAGGTCGCAGAGCCGAACGCGATCGCGAGCTTGGCCTTACGGCGCAATTCGGGCGAAAGTCCGTCCGCCCCTCCGATCACGAAAATAGTATGTCCGGCGCCTTCGTCGCGCCAGCGCCCGAGATGCCGTGCGAACACGGTGGACTCGAGATTCTGGCCGCGCTCGTCCAGCGCCACCAGGATGGATCTTTCCGGAATATGCGCCGAGATCGCCGCAGCCTCCTCGGCCATCCGGGTGGCGGTATCGCGCGCGCGGCTCTCGGGAATTTCGTGGATGCTGAGCTCGCGGAATCCAAGCTTGCGGCCGGCCTCGTCGAACCGCTCGAAATAGCGGTCCGCAAGCTCCCGCTCGGGGCCCTGCTTCAGCCGGCCCACCGCAATGACAGCAACACGCATGATATCTTCAGGGTCTGATATCGTCAGGGTCGTGTTTCAAGACCGCGCGCCATAAGCGCGCGCACACGACGCTAGCATGCGCGTCAGCCGATTCGAAATCGGCTCGATGAGCCTAGATCGCCTTCGCCGCCCCCGGGCCCTGGGTGTACAATCTCTCGAGATTGTAGAACTCGCGGACCTCGGGTCTGAACACGTGCACGATCACGTCGCCGGAATCGATCAGCACCCAGTCGCAATTGGGCAAGCCCTCGACATGGATGTTCTTGATGCCGTTTTCCTTGAGGCTCTTGGTGACGTTTTCCGCGATCGCGCCGACGTGCCGGTTCACCCGGCCGGTGGTCACGATCATGTAGTCGGAGTACGCCGATTTGCCGCGAAGGTCGATGGTGACCGTCTCTTCCGCCTTCATGTCCTCGAGGCGGGAGAGGATCAGGCTCAGCGTCTTGTCGGCGTCGGGTTGCGCCTTCAAGGCCGCAGCTTTGGTCGATGTTTTACGCGTAGGCTTGGCAACCTTGGGTAAAACAGGCTTCGTCGAAGCTGACTTGGACAATACAGATGTGGTCAGGGACCATTCCTTTCACTGTATCGCGAACGCGAATCCGGCGCTCACTGGTTACACTACATCATGTGGGGTTAAGGGTTTCAATATGCCAGAGAGCCTCCAGCCCGCACACTTCGTCTCACTTCGTACCTTTCCAGCTTCCGTCCGGGTTCCGCAGGCCCGTCGAGGAGAGGTTCAGCTTCAATCCGGTCAGGAACACCCAGGCGGGCGCCGGCCGATCCGCAAGTCCTGCCGCCTTCGTCTCGGGCAGGCGGTAGCGCGATAGCGCCTGGGCGGCGGGGGAGGCGAGGGCACGAAAACTCTGCGGCGGGCGATCGATGATGGCCATCGGCACCTGGGCGGCGATGCGCCGCCAGTCCTGCCAACGGTGGAATTGAGCGAGATTGTCGGCGCCCATGATCCAGACAAAGCGCAGGCCGGGGAAGCGGCGGCGCAAGGTGTTGATCGTGTCGATAGTGTAGCGCGTACGGATGACGGATTCGAGACAGCTCACCTCGATGCGCGGATCATCAGCGACGTCGCGCGCGGCCTGCATGCGCGCGCCGAGCTCGTGCAGCGTGCCGTTCTCCTTCAGCGGATTGCCGGGCGTGACCAGCCACCACACGCGATCGAGCTTCAATCGCTTCAGCGCAAACTGGCTGATGGCGCGATGCGCCTGATGCGGCGGATTGAAGGAGCCGCCGAGCAGGCCGATGCGCATGCCCGGCGTGTGGGGCGGGACCGCTTGCGCCGGGGAACGCGGCACGACGAAATTGTTGCTCAATGCCCGCGCCTCGCGATGTCTACGGCCGGGTCTGCCCGGTGCCGTGGACGCGATATTTGAAGCTCGTCAACTGCTCGGCGCCGACCGGACCGCGGGCGTGGAACCGGCCGGTGGCAATCCCGATCTCGGCGCCGAAACCGAACTCGCCGCCGTCGGCGAACTGCGTCGAGGCGTTGTGCAGCACGATCGCGGAATCGACCTCGCTCAGGAACTTCTTCGCGGCAGCCTCGTCCGCGCTCACGATCGCGTCGGTGTGATGCGAGCCGTGGCTCTGGATGTGCGCGATCGCGCCGTCGACGCCGTCGACCACCTTCGCCGCGATGATCGCGTCGAGATATTCGGTGTCCCAATCGTCTTCGCTGGCGGGCTTGACCCGTGCATCGATGTTCTGCACGGCGTCGTCGCCGCGCACCTCGCAGCCGGCATCGAGCAGCATCTCGACCAGCGGCTTCAGGTTCTTGCCGGCAGCGGCGCGATCGACCAGCAGCGTCTCGGCCGCGCCGCAGACGCCGGTGCGTCGCATCTTGGCATTGAGCACGATCGACTTCGCCATTGCGAGGTCGGCGCTGCCATCGACATAGACGTGGTTGACGCCTTCGAGATGCGCGAACACCGGCACGCGCGCTTCCTGCTCGACGCGCGCGACGAGGCTCTTGCCGCCGCGCGGCACGATCACGTCGATCGCACCGTTCAGGCCTGACAGCATCATGCCGACCGCGGCGCGGTCGCGCGTCGGGACCAGCGTGATCGCGGCTTCGGGAAGGCCCGCTTCGCGCAGGCCCTGCACCAGGCACTCATGAATGGCACGGCAGGAGCGAAAACTGTCGGAGCCGCCGCGCAGGATCACGGCATTGCCGGACTTCAGGCACAGCACGCCGGCGTCCGCCGCCACGTTCGGCCGGCTCTCGAAGATCACGCCGACGACGCCGAGCGGCACGCGCACGCGCTCGATGGTCATGCCGTTCGGCCGCTGCCAGCTCTCGGTGACGACGCCGATGGGATCGGCGATGCCGCGGACGATGGCGATACCTTCGGCCATGCCCTCGATCCGCGCCGGCGTCAGCGTCAGGCGGTCGATGAAGGAAGCGGTCATGTTGCCGGAGGCACGGGCTTCTGCGACGTCCTCGGCGTTGGCGGCGAGAATCGCAGCAGAGCTTGCGCGGATCGCCCGCTCCATGGCCTCAAGCGCCCGGTTCTTCTGCTCCGGCGGCGCCAGCGCCAGCACGCGCGCGGCAGCGCGGGCTCGGGCGGCGAGATCGGACATCAGCGCCAAGAGATCGCCAGCTCGATCGGCATTGCCGTCAACGGCTTTGAGGGGGGCGGCCATGGGGTTCAACCTTCTGCTAAGGCGGTGTCCTAGCACGGAAATCCCGCTTTTGCGAAGGGTCGGGAGGGTATGGCTGGTCTCCCGACGTCATTCCGGGGCGGTGCGTGAGCACCGAGCCCGGAATCTCGAGATTCCGGGTCTGGTCCTGCGGACCATCCCGGAATGACGGCGCAAAGGGATCTACCCGCCCACCACGAGATCGTCGCGGTGGATCATCTCCGACCTGCCGCTGATGCCGAGGATGCTCATCACGTCCGGGGAGGAGCGGCCCTTGATCCGCTCGGCGACCTCGGCGTCATAGGCGATCAGGCCACGGCCGACCTCGCTGGTATCGGGGCCGCGGACGATGACGGCATCGCCGCGGGCGAACTGGCCCTCCACCTTGATCACGCCGGCCGGCAACAGGCTGGCGCCGGCGCGGAGCGCCGTCACGGCGCCGGCATCGATCGTCAGCGTGCCCTTCGGCTCCAGCGTGCCTGCGATCCAGCGCTTTCGCGAGGTGATGGGGTTGGCCGGCGTCAGGAACCAGGTGCAGCGGCCGCCATTGGCGATCGCCTGCAGGGGATGCTCGATCTTGCCGGAGGCGATCAGCATGTGGGTGCCGCCCGTCGTGGCGATCTTGGCCGCCTCGACCTTGGTGCGCATGCCGCCGCGCGACAGCTCGGACTCGGCGTCGCCCGCCACCGCCTCGATCTCCGAGGAGATGCTCTCGACCACGGGTATGAGCTTTGCGTCCGGGTTGTTCTTCGGCGGGGCGTCGTAGAGCCCGTCGATGTCGGACAGCAGCACGAGCAGGTCGGCGCTCGCCATGGTGGCGACGCGCGCGGCGAGGCGGTCATTGTCGCCGTAGCGGATTTCGTTGGTGGCCACCGTGTCGTTCTCGTTGATCACGGGGATGGCGCGCCATTCCAGCAGCTTGCCGATGGTGGAGCGGGCGTTGAGATAGCGGCGGCGCTCTTCGGTGTCCTGCAGCGTCACCAGGATCTGGCCGGCGCCGATGCCGTGCGCCCCCAGCACCTCGGACCAGATCCGCGCCAGCGCGATCTGGCCGACCGCGGCAGCGGCCTGGCTCTCCTCCAGCTTCAACGGACCGCGCGGCAGCTTGAGGCGGCTGCGGCCGAGCGCGATCGAGCCGGAGGAGACGACGAGGACGTCGCGTCCTTCGTTGTGCAGCTTGGCCATGTCGTCCGCGAGCGCGGCGAGCCAGGACGCGCGTACCTCGCCCTTGTCGGAATCCACCAGCAGTGCGGAGCCGACCTTGACGACGATACGGCGGAATTGACTGAGTTCGGGGCTGGCCATGTGTGTATGTGCTGGCGCGTGTGACGAATTGCTCTGCATCGGAAGCGGCGGAGCGAAAGAGCGGCGCCGGTGAGGCCTGCTTTTGCAGCAGGACGATGGCCGGCGCAAGGCGGGCGAGATGGTAAACGGCCAACGTCGGCCTTGTCTTGGACGCCAACCCGGTTCTAATGCCGGCAACCAAAAACGGGGTTGGAGAGGAAACGTATGGATCGCCGCAAATTCATGACCGGATGCCTCGGCCTGCCGCTCCTCGCGCATGCGGGTGGAGCGCAGGCGCAGGCCGGGCTGAGCAAGATCATCTTCCCGTTCGCAGCGGGAGCCGGCGGCGATACGCTGTGCCGGCTGATCGCGCAGGAGATGGCCCCGGTGCTGCAACGGACCATCGTGGTCGAGAACCGCACCGGCGGCGACGGCCTGATCGGCATCAAGGCGGTGAAGGGCGCAAGCCCCGACGGCAGCATGGTGCTGGTGACGACCGGCCCCACCATGTACCTGCTGCCGATGGTGGAGACGACACCGAGCTTCGACACGGCCAGGGACTTCATGCCGGTGTCGCTGCTGGCGCGGTTCGAATTCGCCGTCGTGATCGGCCCGGGGATCGACGTCCCGGATTTCAAGAGCTTTGTCGCCTGGCTGAAGGCGCATCCCGACAAGACGTCGTTTGGCGTGCCGAGCAACGGCACCATCCCTCATTTCACGGGCTCCAAGCTCGAGAAGGATCTCGGCATTCCCCTGACCCGCGTGCCCTATCGCGGCAGCGCACCCATCCTCAACGACCTCGTCGGTGGCCATATCTCGTTCGGCATCACGACATTGGCCGACGCGCTGCCGCAGCATCGCGCCAAGGGCGTGAAGATCGTCGCGGTGGCGAGCGCCGAGCGCTCGCCGTTCGCGCCCGACGTTCCGACTCTGAAGGAGAACGGCATCGATCTCGTCGCGGACGCCTGGTACGGGATGTGGCTTCCCGCCGGCAGCCCGCCGGAGTTTGCCGGCAAGCTCGGCGCAGCCGCGAGCGCGGCGCTGGCCAAGCCCGAGGTGAAGGAGAAGCTGACGGCGATCGGGATGATCCCGGTCGGGTCGACGCCGGAAGGATTGACGAAGGAGCTCGCCGCAAACACGGCGTTCTGGCAGCCGATCGTGAAGGCGACGGGCTACAAGATCGAGAATTGAATCTGTTTGGTCGACAATGACAGAGCGGTTACTCGGCGCGGCGCGCGTGTTTGCGAGCAATTATCAGATCGTCGTGTGCGACGATCCATTCAGGTCCCTTGAGAGCGAGGAGAACTGGGACGCGGAGAAAACCAGGCAAGGTTTTGCCGGCGTGCCGGCGTTTCGAATGATTGGCACCGAAGCCGATCTCAACGACCATTGGGTTGAGCTGGTGTCGAGTGACGGGCCGCCTTCATCGGATGAGTGGCAGCGGATCACGTGCGTGCATTTCAGTTGCGGGAGCGGGCATATTCACGTCATGTCGGTGATCGACACCGATCCTCCAATTTCTGCGGATATCGAGCGGGGTGACTACGCAGTCTACGTGGCTGGGCAAAATCTCGGAGTTGACCAGTCGAGCCTCGGTGAGACGGCCAAACTCTCGGACGCTGAAATCGCCGAGCGAAAGGATATGGAGTGGTACCGGCTCTTTCTGGTGCCAGGTAAGCCGAAATTTGAAGGCCGTTTGGTCGACCGTTAGTCGGCAGCATTTGCGCGGTCGTCGCTGGGCTTGATGCCTAGAGAGAGCGGCGCGCTCTCTCTATCCCCTCATCCTGAGGAGCGCGCTTTTGCGCGCGTCTCGAAGGATGAAAGGCCCCGCTGCTGCGGCTCGGCCTGCATGGTTCGAGACGGCGCTGTCGCGCCTCCTCACCATGAGGGTCTTATAGTTTCGCGCGCTGCGCGATGCCGTCCTTGATCGCCGCGAGCTCTTTCTCGTCCCAGATGCCGATCAGGATCCCGCCCTTCACCTGGAGCTGGTTGTCCGCATAGGCCGCGATCTTCTCGCGCGGCGTCGTGATGTGGCCGTTCGGATGCAGCGCCCAGTCGAACAGCTCGGCCTGGAGGCGCGCGATGATGCCCGCGCATTCCGGATCGTCGCCGCGATCGACGTATTCCTGAGGATCGGTTTCCAGGTCGTACAGCATCGGGCGGAAGCCGGAGGCGTGAATGTATTTCCAGCGGCCGTCGAACACCATGAACAGGCGGCAGCGTTCGATCGGCTGGTTCAGCTTCAGCCGCACGTCCTGCATGGCGTAGTCGTATTCGGAGAATGCCACCTTGCGCCAGTCCGGTGGTGTGGCGCCGCGCAGCAGCGGGAGCAGCGAACGTCCTTCGAGGATGTGGCCCGGCACCTTGCCGCCGAAATAATCGACGAAGGTCGGCGCGAGATCGATCGCCTCGACCAGCGCGTCGCTGCGCGTGCCCCGCGTGGCGTCGGCCTCCTTCGAGGGATCGATGATGATGAGCGGGATCTTCGCTGACTGCTCGTGGAACAGATCCTTCTCCCCCATCCAGTGATCGCCGAGATAATCGCCGTGATCGGAGGTGAACACGATCATGGTGGTGTCCAAGAGGCCTCGGTCCTCCAGAAACTTCATCAGCACGCCCATCTGGTCGTCGATCTGCGTGATCAGGCCCATATAGGTCGGAATCACCTTTTCGCGGGCATCGTCGCGCGCCATGTTGCGGGAATAGCGCATGTCCATATAGGCGCCGAACACGGGATGCGGATTCTGGCGCTCGCGCTCGGAGCGGATCACCGGAATCATGTCGTCGGTCGAATACATGCTCGCATAGGGCTCGGGCGCGATATAGGGCCAGTGCGGCTTGATGTAGGACAGGTGCAGGCACCACGGCCGGCCGTCGGTCTCGGCCTCGGTGATGAAGTCCATCGCGCGCCGCGTCATGTAGGGCGTCTCGGAATGCTCGTCCGGCAAACGCGCGGCCTTGTCGGCATGCACCAGCAGCCAGCCGTTCTGCAGGGAGCCATCGTCGGCTGCGCCTGAATTGGCCCAATGCTCCCAGGGATTGGTCGCCTCAAAGCCCTGCTGGCGCAGATAGTCATCGTATTTCGGTCGCGGCCGCCCCGTGGGATGCAGGCCGTCGTCGCGCTCGTAAGGCTCGAACCCACATTCGGCGACGTGCACGCCGATGATCGATTCCGGCGGGATGCCGAGCGCCTTCATGCCCTCGAGGTCCGGCGCCATATGGGTCTTGCCGACCAGCACGTTGCGCACGCCGATCTTCTTGAGGTGATCGCCGAGCGTAGGCTCGCCGACGCGCAAGGGCCAGCCGTTCCAGTGCGAGCCGTGCGAGCGCATGTAGCGGCCGGTATAGAACGACATCCGCGACGGCCCGCAGATCGGCGATTGCACATAGGCCTTGCTGAACAGCACGCCGCGCTTCGCCATCGCGTCGATGTTCGGTGTCTTCAGCGTGGGATGGCCGGTGCAGCCGAGATAATCATAGCGAAGCTGGTCGCACATGATCCAGAGAACGTTCTTCGCGCGCGCCATGCCTTGCCCTTTCCGCACATTCGTCGTTTGATGCTGCGATATAGGAGCCGCGATGACAACCTCTCCCGAAGGGAGAGGTCGATTTGCGCAGCAAATCGGGTTAGGGGTTCAGGTCCCACGAGAGGGCGGAGCCTCTCACCCGGCGCTGCGCGCCGACCTCTCCCTGTGGGAGAGGTGTCAAGTTCGGGGCTGCGTTCTCACAGGGGCCAAATCACGCCGACCACGGCTCCGCCTCGGCCGCGCTCTTCGCCTTCGCGGAGACGGGGCTCTCGCCGATCACGTCGGCAAGCGCGCGCAACGCTTCCTTGACGCCCTGGCCGGTGATGCCGGAGAGAAGCAGCGGCGTCTTCTTCGCCGCGCGTTTGAGGCGGTCCTTCTGCTTCTTGAGCTCGTCCGGCTCGACCGCGTCGATCTTGTTCAGCGCGACGATTTCGATCTTGTCGGCGAGCTGTCCGCCATAGGCGTCGAGCTCCTTGCGCACGGTCTTGTAGGCCTTGCCGGCGTGCTCGCAGGTCGCGTCGACGAGATGCAGCAGCACCCGGCAGCGTTCGACATGGCCGAGGAAGCGGTCGCCGAGGCCGGCGCCTTCATGCGCACCCTCGATCAGACCGGGAATGTCGGCCAGCACGAATTCACGGCCGTCGGCATTCACGACGCCGAGCTGCGGATGCAGCGTGGTGAAGGGATAGTCGGCGATTTTGGGCTTCGCCGCGCTGACCTTGGAGAGGAAGGTCGACTTGCCGGCATTGGGCAGGCCGACGAGTCCGGCATCGGCGATCAGCTTCAGCCGCAGCCAGATCCAGCGCTCCTCGCCGGGCTGGCCGGGATTGGCGTTGCGCGGCGCGCGGTTGGTCGACGACTTGAAATGCGCGTTGCCGAAGCCGCCATTGCCGCCCTCGGCCAGCACGAACTTCTCGCCCACCTTGGTGAAGTCGTGGATCAGCGTCTCGCGATCCTCGTCGAAGATCTGGGTGCCGACCGGTACCTTGAGCACGATGTTCTTGCCGTTGGCGCCGTGGCGGTCCGAGCCCGAGCCGTTCTCGCCCTTCTGGGCCTTGAAGTGCTGCTGGTAGCGGTAGTCGATCAGCGTGTTGAGCCCGTCGGCCACTTCGATGATGACATTGCCGCCGCGGCCGCCATTGCCGCCGGAGGGACCGCCGAATTCGATGAACTTCTCGCGGCGGAACGCCACGCAGCCGTTCCCGCCGTCGCCGGAGCGGATATAGACCTTTGCTTCGTCGAGGAATTTCATGGGCCATAGGTAGGCCAGCCGGTGCCTTGCGGCAACCCGCATTGCCCCGCGGATTGGCCGAATTTCTCCCGAAGTCGCGCCTTGCTTAACCTGCCGGGCGGCGCCGGATCAGGAATTTCTGCATGCCCTCCAGCACCAGCTCCTTGCGCTGGTTGAAGATCGTGCTTCGAAGCGTCACCACGCCGGTCGAGCGGCCCGGCGTGAGCTCGGTGACCTCGAGCGCGGGGTAGATCGTGTCGTCGGCGAACACCGGCTTGAGGAACCGGCTCGATTGCTCGAGGAAGCCGATCAGGGAGTCCTCGACCATGAACGGAAACAGGCCGGCACCGGGCGCGGTGTGGATCAAGGTCTGGAAGCCGTGGGCGAGCAGATGCGGCATGCCGCGGCTGCGGCAATATTCCAGGTCGTAGTGCACCGGATGGGTGTCGCCGCTCGCGGTCTGGAATGCGGCGAACACCGCCGAGGTCTGGGTGCGGCTCGGCAGCACGAAGCGCTCGCCGACGACGAAATCCTCAAACCAGCGTTGCGCGGGGATCATGCGATGCTGGGTGGGATCGAAGTCGGTCATGCGCTGCACCATCGGAACGGACTTCCATCGGAACGGACTTGGAGAATGATCCGTATCGCGCCGCGCGCAGTGCGACAATGCGTTCAATTGATCGAACGCGGACTTGTTTGGTGCCGTGTCGCCATTAAAAGGACCTTCCGACGCTCTATCGATCGCGCTGCTGCCCTGTCCTCCGTCATTGCGAGGAGCGCAGCGACGAAGCAATCCAGGCTGCCGCCGTGGTGACAGCCTGGATTGCTTCGCTTCGCTCGCAATGACGCGTTTCCCGAAGCAAACCCTGTCGATGCCCCTGTTCAAGAACCTTTCCGCCTATGACGACCGCTCGGCGCGGCTGGCCGGCATCGCGCTGATGGTGCTGTCGATCTTCATGTTCTCGTTCGGCGACGCCATGGGCAAGTTTCTGGTCGGCACCTATTCGGTCGGGCAGCTCTTGTTCCTGCGTGCCTGCGCGGCGCTGCTCTTGCTGTCGCCGATGATCTGGACGCAGCGTCGCCAGTTCCTGCATCTGGAGCGGCCGGGCTTGCAGCTGTTCCGTGTCGTGCTGTCGACGCTCGAGGTGGCTGCCTTCTTCCTCGCGACGGTCTATCTGCCGCTTGCCGACGTCATCACCTATTATCTGGCCGGTCCGATCTTCGTCACTGCGATGTCGGCGATCTTCCTGGGGGAAAAGGTCGGCTGGCGGCGCTGGACAGCGATCCTGATCGGCTTCTGCGGCGTGCTGATCGCGCTGCGCCCCTCCGCGCAGACCGTCAGCCTGCCGGCACTGATCGCGCTCGGCGGCAGCCTGTCGTTTGCGACCCTGATGCTGATCACGCGCAGCCTGCGCAAGACGCCCGACATCGTGATGGCGTCCTCGCAATTCATAGGCACGTTTTCGCTGGGTGCCGTGCTGTCGGCGTTCCACTGGGTGCCGCCGACGCCGGGCAGCCTCGTGATCTTCGCGCTGGCCGGATGCATCTCGGTGACCGCGCTGTTCTGCGTCAACCGCTCGCTCAAGCTGGCGCCCGCGAGCGTCGTGGTGCCCTACCAATATTCGATGATCGTCTGGGCCGTGATCTTCGGTTTTGTCGTGTTCGGCGACGTGCCGTCGATCGCAACCCTCGTCGGCGCCGCCATCATCATCGGCGCCGGCTTCTACATCTATCTGCGCGAGCGCGATCTCGGGCGCGCGGGTGCCGACGTGAACCCGCCTGCGTGAACGCGCCTTCGTCGTCCCGGGGCGCGCGAAGCGCGAGCCCGGGACGACAGCGGAGAATGTGGCGCGCTCTTGCCCTACCTCATGCGTCGCGCGCTGCTCCAGCTCTTCAGCGACGCCCAGACCCCGCGTGACAGGCGGAAGCAGTCGACGGGCGTCGAGGAGCCCAGCGCCAGGAAGCGGTGCAGCTGCACGCCGCTCCACTGGAAGCCGCACTTCTCCAGCACGTTGCGCGAGGCCGGATTGGTGACGCGCGCACCGGCATGGAGATGCTCGTCCTCGAACTCCTCGAAGAAGAAGTCGATCGCGCCGCGCGCGGCTTCGGTCGCATAACCCCGGCCCCAGTGCTCGACGCCGAGCCAGTAGCCGAGCTCGGCGTTGCCGGGCGTGGAGCAGTCGATACCGACCATGCCGACCGGCTCGGTGTCGTGCTCGATCAGGAACACGGTCTCGCTGCCGAGCGCGGCCGTGGCGCGGATGAATGCGACGGCGTCGTCCTGCGAATAGGGGTGCGGAAGGCGGCGGGTGTTCTCGGCGACACGGCGGTCATTGGCGAGCCGGGCGATCGTCCTGACGTCGGCGAGGGTCGGCCGCCGCAAGGTCAGCCGCTCGGTGGCGACGACGCTGGGTCTCGCCTCCTGCAAGGTCACGCTCGAGAAATCCTGCAACATGTCCGGCTCCGTGAAAGTCACTAATTCGAAGTGAGCAAGTCAAAGAAAAGGGGAGGCCGGTTTCCCGCCTCCCCTGGAGCCTGCTTGTGGACTCCGCCGGTTCAGTCAGGACCCGGCGGACTCCAAATTTGATCCACCGTCTATTCAGCCGCCTCGGCGATCGGGAGTACCGATACGAAGGTGCGGCCGTTGGCTTTAGCCTGGAACGCAACGCGGCCCTCGATCTTGGCGAACAGAGTGTGGTCCGTGCCCATGCCGACATTAAGGCCGGGGTGCCAGGTCGTGCCGCGCTGACGCGCAATGATGTTGCCGGGAGTGACGATCTCCCCGCCGAACGCCTTGATACCGAGGCGCTTGCCTTTGGAATCGCGTCCGTTACGCGATGAACCGCCTGCTTTTTTGTGAGCCATGGCTCGTCTCCGAAATCCTGCGTATGTCTAGGTCAATTCCTTGACGGAATCATTTCAAAAGGTCTCACGCATCAATTCGTGAACTGGCGTGATCGGTTCTCGTTACTCGGCGGCTTCGGCTGCCGGCTCCTTGGCCACCTTCTCCCGCTTCGGGCGCGGGCCCTTGGTGGGCTTGGCGCCATCCGTCAGGATCTCGCTGACGCGCAGCACGGTGATCTCGTCGCGGTAGCCGCGCTTGCGGCGCGAATTCTTGCGGCGGCGCTTCTTGAACGCGATGACCTTGGGGCCGCGCTTGTGGTCGAGCACCTCGACCGCAACGGACGCACCTGCCACCGTCGGGACGCCCAGCACCGGCGTGTCGCCGCCGACCACCAGAACTTCATTCAATTGCACGATCGAGCCGACTTCGCCTTCGATCTTGCCTACTTCCAGGACATCATCCGGCACGACGCGGTATTGCTTGCCGCCGGTTTTGATGACTGCGAACATCGTTTTTTTCCTTCGTGTTCAATCCCGGCCTCGCGACGGATATCGTCGGGGCCGGCTTTTTGTCAGTCGCTAAGGGTTTATGCGCGTTTGTGCGGGCGGGACTTACCCCTTTGAAAACCCACGCAAACGCAAGCGGCGCGAGAAACGCCCCGCGCCGGCTGTGGGACTTATAGCCGCTGGACGCCGCGAGTCAAGGAAAACCGCGGGAAAAGGCCCGAGATCTGAAGGATTTGGAGCGTTTGCGAGGGGTCGAGGGGAATCTCGGCCCGGGCTGCAACCATCGGGTTCCCTCGCCGTTGTCCTCGCAAATCTCTCGCGGGCAAGGGCTATCATGGCAACGGACGAACTGGTCAAGACAACGGGCATCGCCCAGCACGGCGCCGAGCGGCTGCCGTCGGTGGATGTCGACAGCTTCAACATCGAGATCAAGGACGAGGACGGCTTTCTCGGCGACCGCGCCAGCAAGGGCGCGTTCCGGGATATCCTCGATCGCTGGCGCAAGCCGCTGCGCAAGACGGGGGAGGACCCGTTCGGCAAGGTGCCGACGGAGGAGATCAACAAGAAGACGCTGGACGCCATCCTGGTCGGCGACGACACCGAGGCCTCGGCCGTGGTGCACAGCGCGATCGAGGATTTCGCCCAGGAGCTCGCCTATGTCACGCGCCGCTTCCTCAAGACCAAGGCCTGGGCCAAGACCGAGCGCATCGTCGTCGGCGGCGGCTTTCGCGATTCCCGGCTCGGCGAGCTCGTGATCGCCCGCGCCGAGATCATCCTGAAGTCGGAGGACCTCAAGATCGACCTGCAGCCGATCCGCCATCATCCCGACGAAGCCGGCCTGATCGGCGCGCTGCATCTGGCGCCATCCTGGATCTTCGAGGCCCATGACAGCATTCTTGCCGTCGACATCGGCGGCACCAACATCCGCTGCGGCCTGGTGGAAACCAGCTGGAAGAAGGCCAAGGATCTGTCGAAGGCCAGGGTGGTGCATTCCGAACTGTGGCGTCATGCCGATGACGAACCGACGCGCGAAGGCGCGGTGAAGCGGCTCACCAAGATGCTGAAGGGGCTGATCACGGAAGCCGAGAACGAAGGCTACAAGCTCGCGCCTTTCATCGGCATCGCCTGCCCCGGCGTGATCAACGCGGACGGCTCGATCGAGAAGGGCGCGCAGAACCTGCCGGGCAATTGGGAGAGCAGCAAGTTCAACCTGCCGGCGAGCCTCATCGAGGCGATCCCCGTCATCGGCGAGCACGACACGGCGATCCTGATGCACAATGACGGCGTCGTTCAGGGCCTGTCGGAAGTGCCGTTCATGCAGGATGTCGGGCGCTGGGGCGTGCTCACCATCGGCACCGGGCTCGGCAATGCGCGCTTCACCAACCGCCGCAAGGAGAACGGTAACGGCAAGGACCGCGATTCCACGGAGAACGGGAAGAAAAAGAGCAAGTCAGACAAGGAGTAACCTTGACCGGTTAGGTTAAGGGGCGGATTGCGTTGCGCCATGCGGGCTACACGCTACGGTCGAAATCGCCGCTTTCACTCGGCCGGCGAAGCCGCCCTTCCTGGCCAGTATTTCAATGAGCGGCACGGGACCGCCAGTGTTTACCGCGTCTGGCGGTCCCACCCCCCTTCTGCTTTCCCTTTGAGCCGTGATTCGCCCCTGCGTCCGCGGCCTCGGCCCCCGCGCCGGGCGAGGCGAAAACTCCGCCCCGAAACGCTCAAACGCGCGCCAAAATCCGCAATCGGCGCCGCCAGCACCGCGACCGTCGCAGGGTTCGGCGGAAAACCGTCCCGATTTTCGTCTCCCGCGCCTTGTCTGGCCCGCCATCCTCGCCTATTAACGCCCCCAACCACAGGGGCCGCAGCCCCTCAATGGCGCCTTCAGGAGAGGTGGCAGAGTGGTTGAATGCACCGCACTCGAAATGCGGCATAGGTGCAAGCCTATCGGGGGTTCGAATCCCTCCCTCTCCGCCATATTAGAACGGCCTCGAGAAAGCCCCGTAAAACAGAGACTTTTGCATACCCGGCGGGGTCCTGGTGGAGCCCTTGAGTGTAGCCCCAAGAAACCCACTATTTCGCACATGCGGTTGCTGCTGGCAGGATTCCGCACGCTTCGGAAGCTATCGTCGGGCTGGATTGGCCCCTTGCCTAAGCTCGTAAATCAGTTTTGTGAGGTTGGGGTCGTCCGGCCCGATGGCGGCGAGGCGCTGTGCATAGGTTAGCGCGGCTTCCGTATCGCCATTCGTTCGGCTGAACGCAATGAGCGCGGACAGGATGCTGCGATCGTTGGGATGGCTTGCCAGGGCTTGCTTCAGGACCGTCACAGCTTCGTCAGCATGGCCACTTGAATGGAGTGCGACCGCGTAGACATAGGCTTATTGCGGACTGTCCGGCTCCAGTTCGATTGCTTTCTGGAATTCGAGGATGGCTTCGTCCGGTCGCTTCAGCCGTGTCAATGTTAGCCCGAGCGCATGGCGGAGCGCGGCGTCGCGTGGCGATGTCGCGATCACTGTACGCAACGCATCTTCACCGTCCTTATCCCTGCCGAGCTGCCGATAGAGATCGGCGAGGTTGACGGCAGCGACCGTGTATTGCGGGCTCAGCCGCAACGCCGCCTTGTATTCCGACTCGGATTCGGCCGACTGTCCGCGCTGGGCCAGGAAGTTTGCAAGCGTCGTCCGCGCCTCGGGCCTTTCCGCGTTGGCGCGTTGCGCATCGACGAATTCCGCTGCCGCCTGATCGAAGCGCGCGCGATCCGCCTGGGGCTGTCTCGCGGCCGGGATGGCGGCGAGCAGCGAGGCCGTTCTGATCCGGACGCCGCGCACGGGATCGGCCAGCAGAGGGGATGCCAGCGGCCAAATCTGGGCGGCCGGGAGGTTTGCCAGCATGTCGAGGGCTCCGATCCGAACCATCGGGTCGGAATCGGACAGCCCGCTTCGCGCAGCATTGATGTTCGCCGGCGAAACGCGTGAGGCGAGTTCGCTGAGTGCGCTGGCGCGTGCGACGGCTGGTGCATTCTTGCCCGCGGCGATGATGCCGAGAAGGGCGGCGGCATCGACCTGGTCGGTCCGTGCTGCGCGGAAGGCGGGCCCAAAGGTCTGAAAACCCTTTCTGCCGGGACCGAACCACCGTTCGACGGCAGCGGCCGTCCACTCTGCGGGTTTGTCGCGGTGGCAATCGTTGCAGGCGTTCGGCGTACCCAATGTGAGGGAAAGATCGGGGCGCGGGACACGGAAGGTGTGGTCATGGCGGGGGTCGACGACCATGTAGGTGCGCGTCTGCATGTGGCACGAGGTGCAGGTTGGCTGCGGCTTGACGCTGCCGTGGTGATGATGCTCGACGTTGGCGTATTTCTCCGGCGCATGGCATTGCAGGCAGACGCCTTCGCCGGATGCTCGAAGCTTCGCGCTGTGCGGCTCGTGGCAGTCGCTGCAGGTGACGCCGGCGGCAAACATCTTGCCTTGCTTGAATGGCGTATAGTTATACGGCTCTTCCTCGTCACGGATCTGGCCATCGGAATGATAGGTCGTGCGCGCGAGCGGCTCGACCACGTGCGTCTGAGACAACCACTGTCCTGGCAGCCAGTCCTCGTGGAAGGAGGCCCGCCGCGCATGGCACAACCCGCAGGTCTCGACCTCCTTGCGAAGCGTGGCAGGCGCGACGCTGCGCCTGCCGATCCCTGTTTGCGGATCGATCGGCCAGGTGACGCCTTGGCGCTCGTCGAGCAGCGTGAGCAGCCCCTTGCTTGGGTCCTCGCGCTTGCCGAAGGGCCACCAGCTTTGTTGCTCGCGCGCCCAGGCGGCATGACGCGAACCCTGGCCGTGACAGGCTTCGCAGCCGACGCTGATCTCTGACCAGCCAGTCGCGAAGCGGTCTGTCTTGGCGTCGTAGTTCTTGCGTACGCCCGTGGAGTGGCACTCCGCGCACATGAAGTTCCAATTCTGGTTCAGCCCGGTCCAGTGCAGGACATCGTCGTGCTTGATCTGCTCATTGGGATAGATGTGAAACCAGCGCTGGCCGCCTTTGTCTTGCGGGCGACTGTCCCAGGCAATCGAAAGCGCCTGAATGCGGCCGTCGGAGAACTCCACCAGGTATTGTTGCAACGGCTCTACGCCGAAGGTGTATTTCACCTCGTAGACGGCGAGCTGACCATCCGGTCCGTCGGTCTCGACCAGAAACTTGCTGTCCTTGCGGAAGAAGCGGGAGTACACGCCATAATGGTCGAAGCCGGCGTCGTTGAAGTTGCCAAGCACAGTCTTCTCGGTGGCGTGCTGCATCGCAACCTTGTGCTGCGAGGCGTTCCAGAGCTTGGCTTCGGTACGATGACAGCCGGCGCAAACTTCGCTACCGACGAAGCTTGCGCCTGAATCGTCTTGCGAGTCCGAAACTGCCCCTCTGCTGCCGAGAAACCACAGGGCAAGTCCCAAAGCGGAGACCAAAACCAGTACGAACCCGAAAGCCGTCCGGGCCATTCGCATCGCGCGCAGAACGGCTCCTGATCCTGTTGACGTCGGTGCTTCGGCGACAGCCGGCTCTTCCCCGATGGGATCCTTTCGCAATCCCGATTTGGTGGAGGATCTCCGTCGCTTGCGTGCCAACGACACCCCCAGCGTTAGGACCGCGATGGTGCGATCGCGACTGTGCCGAGTTGCTGGCGCGGAGCCTTCTCGTCGCATATGCAATCGTCAGAGCTCTGGGGCAGGTCCAGCCCCATCGCCCTGTCGGTTGCCACCGTCGCCTTGCATGCCGCTACGACATTGAACTCGGGCACGCGGCCGCTGACGGGGATCACAAGTTGGCTTCCGGGCAGTGCCATCGAAAACAGCGCGACCTTCATACTGAAGCTCCCTGCGAACTGCCCCTCGTCGAATGAACCACCTGACTTCAGCGCCGCAACAAGTTGAGTCTTTCCGTCGGGACAACGTTGACCTGGATCAAAGGGGGGCCTGGTCCTGCTGACAGGCTCGCAGTTTGCCGTGCGTACCATCCCACCGGGAGTTCGCCATGAGATCCATTTGCAGTATGTTCGTGGGTGCATGTTTTCTCGCCCTGAATTGCGTTTCGGCATCGGCTCAGCAGATCACCGGCACGCTTGGTTCGCCCGGCGCCACCGCCACAATTGACGGAAAGCAAATTCCGCCACCTGATCCGAAGTTCGGCGGCGTAATCAACGAAAAGGCGTCGGAGTCGAAGCCGTGGTGGGCCCCGCGTGTCGTGCCGCCGAAAGGCGCGCCCAACGTGCTGCTCATCATGACGGATGATCAGGGCTTCGGTGCGCCGAGCACATTCGGCGGCGTGATACCCACGCCTGCGATGGATCGCATCGCGAAAGCTGGGCTACGCTTCACGAATTTCCACTCAACATCGTTGTGTTCACCGACGCGGGCGGCGCTGATCACAGGGCGCAACCATCACTCGGTCGGCTTCGGAGTCGTCGGCGAAGTAGCTACTGGTTTCCCGGGTTACAACTCGATCATTCCGATCGAGAAAGGAACGATCGGCACGGTCCTGAAGGCGAATGGATATGCAACGTCGTGGTTCGGCAAGGACCACAACACGCCATCGTACCAGTCGAGCCAAGCCGGGCCGTTCAATCAATGGCCGACCGGAATGGGTTTCGACTATTTCTATGGCTTCGTCGGTGGCGACGCCAGCCAGTGGCAGCCGAACCTGTTCCGCAACACGACGGCCATCTATCCTTTCGAGGGCAATCCGAAGTGGAATTTGGAAACGGCGATGGCGGACGATGCCATCCAGCACATGAAGCAGCTCAAGGCGCTCGCGCCCGACCAGCCGTTCTTCGTCTATTACGTGCCGGGTGCGACCCACGCGCCGCATCATCCGACGCCGGAGTGGATAAAGAAGATCAGCGACATGCACTTGTTCGATGACGGATGGAACAAGGTGCGTGAAACCATCTTCGCCAACCAGAAGCGATTGGGCATCATGCCCGAAAACGCCAAGCTGACGCCGTGGCCGAAAGAATTGCCGCAGTGGGATTCTCTCAGTTTCGAGGAGAGGAAGCTCTTCATCAAGCAAGCGGACGTCTATGGCGCATATCTCGCCTATGCCGACAACGAAATCGGCCGGGTCATCCAGGCCGTCGAGGATCTCGGCGAACTCAACAACACCATGATCATCTATATCGGGGGCGACAATGGCGCGAGTGCCGAAGGCATGATCAACGGCACGCCGAATGAATTCACCACGTTCAACGGCGTCGCGGTACCGGTCAAGGACCAGCTTCTCTGGTACGAGTTCTGGGGATCGGACAAGACATTCCCGCACTTTGCGGCGCCGTGGGCGTGGGCGATGGGCACTCCGTTCAAGTGGGTAAAGCAGGTGCCGTCGCATTTCGGCGGCACGGCGCAGGGCATGGTCATGTCCTGGCCCGGCCACATCAACGATCCGGGCGGCATCCGCAGCCAGTTTCACCACGTCATAGACATCGTGCCGACGATCCTCGAGGCCACGGGCATTCCGCAACCAGACATGATCAACGGCATCAAGCAAATCCCCGTCGAGGGGGTCAGCATGAAGTACACTTGGGACAAGGCGAATGCGAAGGCGCCGAGTCAACATACGACGCAGTACTTCGAGATGCTCGGCAATCGCGCGATCTACCAGGACGGATGGGTGGCGGCCACGACACCGGCGACACTTCCCTGGGCGCTCAGCTCGGCCGTGCCTCCGGATGTCATCACCGGCTACAAGTGGGAACTTTACAACGTCCAGGAGGACCCGACCCAGTTCGACGATCTCGCCGCCAAGATGCCGGACAAGCTCAAGCAGATGCAGGACCTGTTTTACTCCGAGGCAAAGAAGTACAACGTGCTGCCTCTCGACAATTCCACCCTCGCCAGGTGGAATGCGCCGCGCCCAAACCTCACGGCGGGACGAACGGTCTTCTCCTACAGGGGTGAGCTGTCGGGCGTTCCGGCCAGTGCAGCTCCAAGCATCCTGGGCAAGTCCTACGCCATCACTGCTGAGGTCACGATCCCGGACGGCGGCGCCGAAGGCATGATCGTTACCGAAGGCGGGCGCTTCGGCGGCTATGGCCTGTTCGTGAGCAAGGGCGAAGCCGGCGTTGGCCGCGGCAAGGTGGTGTTTCTCTACAACCTGCTCGACCTCAAGCGAACCATGTGGGAAGGGCCGGAGTTGAGCGCCGGCAAGCACACCATCATCTTTGACTTCAAGTCCGATGGTCCGGGTCTGGGCAAGGGCGGTACCGGCGTGTTGTCCGTGGACGGAAAGGAAGTGGCAAGACAATCCATGAAGAACACCATTCCCGTCACCTTCCCCGAGGATGAAACCTTCGATGTCGGCCTGGATACCCGCTCCGGGGTCGCGATGGTCGAATACCGCTACGACCCGCCGTTCAAGTTCACCGGCGAGATCGACAAGCTGACCTTCAAGCTTGAACCTTTCACGCCGGAGCAAGAGGCAAGCGCAAAGCCATAGCGGCACCGGTGGTTGGTTGCTTCGCAACAGCAGGCGGAACGATGAAGAATGCTCTGACGTTCGCCGCTGTTGCCGAAGCTGCCACCGGGTTGGCTCTGCTCGTTGCCCCTGCGCTGGTCGGCCAGCTGTTGCTGGGTGAGCGGCTGACAGGCATCGCAGTACCGGTCGCGCGCGTCGTCGGGATTGCCTTGATTGCTCTCGGCATCGCATGCTGGCCGGGGCCGCCGCTTGTCGGGATGTTGAGCTACAGCGCGTTGGTCACGCTCTATCTCGGCTACGTCGGCTTCGCGGATGGATTAGTCGGCGTGTTGCTGTGGCCGGCGGTCACGCTTCATTTGCTGCTGACCTTGTTGCTTGCTCGCGAAGCTGCTCTGCTCGGTCTTTCCGGTCGGTAAGCACCCCTTACGAATGTGTACCGCATTTGGCGCGCCATCGAGCCAATTGTCTTTGGGGCCTGCGGTGATCTTCTTCGACTTGATGCAGATCAAGGTTCGCACCGCGACCCGGACCCAGCCTTTCGATACAAATTATTCAAAGGGGATACGCCATGGATTTCAGCATCAGACATTTGGGGGCAGCCGCGTTGATGCTCTCGACCGCCGCGGTTTCGGCAAATGCGGCCGACATGCCGACCAAAGCCTACGTTCCGGCGCCTGCCGTCGCGCAAGTCTACAATTGGACCGGTCTTTATGTGGGGGTGAACGGCGGATACGGCTGGGGCTCGCAGGATCCCTTGACGCTCGTTTCCAACAGGTTCGATCGCACAAGCTTCAATATCAGCGGCGGAATGTTCGGCGGCACGATGGGCGCGCAAATTCAGCAGGGCATCGTCGTGCTGGGCGTCGAAGGTGATCTTGATTGGGCAAACATCAAGGGCAATGGCGTCTCCACTCCGACCATCGCAGGCGTTCCCCAAGCCATCACGCTCAACATCGCATCAAAAATCAGCGCCGTAGGAACAGCAAGGCTGCGCGCAGGCGTCGCCATGAACAACTGGCTGTTCTACGCCACCGGCGGCGCGGCGTTCGTCAAATCCAGCGCCGACGGCACCTCGATCGCCGGCTCTGCATGCGGAACGGCCGGCGTGCTCACGAACTGTTCTGCTTCGGCGTGGCGGCCGGGACTGGCGGTCGGTCTCGGTGCCGAGTGGGCGTTCACTCAAAACTGGTCCGCGAAACTCGAATATCTCTACATCGCCACTGTCGGAAGCGGTGCCAATACGGACCATCTGAATACGGTTCGTACCGGCATCAATTACAAATTCTAGCATGCGAACCGGTATCGACGAATTCGTCTGACCGCGAATGCGCATTCTCTTTGGATATCGAACGGAGCACGTCATGATGAAGCGATCAATCGTATTCTCGGGTCTACTGATGGTTGGATTGGCGTCTGGTTTCGTAGCCGCAGGCACGGAACCGGCCAGTGCCGTGGTGTACTGTCAGTATGTCGAATATCCCGTCGGCTGCGTTGCAAGGGCCGGTGTCGTGCTTCGGCCGCGACCGGTCGCGCGCGCCGTGGCGACTCCCGGCGTTGGAGTCGCGGGCACGCCCATGAACCGCGGTGGTCCCGTCAACCGAGCGGGCAGGCGCTGAGGCGACCAACATCGGCGCGGCATTGGATCGTGTTCGATTGTACCGGGAGAGCAATCATGAAACTGTATCGATCAGTTCTCGCTGCTGCGGGCGTATGGAGCCTGTCGTTGCTGGTGCCCCTTCCGGCAGCCGGCCAGCAGGTCAATGGTACTCTCGGTGCGCCCGGTGCAACCTCGACGATCGACGGCAAGCAACTGCCGCCGCCAGACGCGAAATTCGGCGGCGTCATCAAGGATGGAGCGCTGCAGTCGACGCCCTGGTGGGCGCCGCGCATCGTGCCGCCGAAGGGCGCGCCCAACGTACTGTTGATCATTACCGATGACGCCGGCTTTGGCGTGCCCAGTACGTTCGGAGGTGTCATACCGACCCCGACCATGGATCGCATCGCCAACAGCGGCCTTCGGTACAACCGGGTCTTTTCCACCGCGCTGTGTTCTCCGACACGCGCAGCGCTGATCACGGGACGCAACCATCACTCGGTCGGGTTCGGTGTGATCTCGGAGCAGTCGACCGGCTTTCCCGGCTACAACAGCATCATCTCCAAAGACAAGTCCACGATCGGGCGCATGTTGCTCGACAACGGTTACTCGACGTCGTGGTTCGGCAAGGATCACAACACGCCGGCCTTCGCAGCCAGCCAGGTTGGTCCGTTCGATCAGTGGCCGACCGGCATGGGATTTGAATACTTTTACGGCTTCGTTGGCGGCGATGCTAACCAGTGGGAGCCGAATCTCTTCCGCAACACGACGCAGATCTACCCGTTCCTGGGCAAGGAGTCGGGGACCTGGAATCTGGTTACCGCGATGGCGGACGATGCCATTGACTGGATGACGCGGGTCCATCAGACCGATCCGTCGAAGCCGGTCTTCATCAAATACGCGCCCGGTGCCACGCACGCGCCGCATCATCCGACCAAGGAATGGGTCGACAAGATCAGCAAGCTGCATCTGTTCGACGAAGGCTGGAATAAGGTGCGCGATCGGATCTTCGAGAACCAAAAGCAGCTGGGCGTGATTCCGAAGGAGACCAAACTGTCACCCTGGCCAAAGGATATCCTGAAGGAGTGGGACCAGCTGACAGCCGACGAAAAGAAGCTCTATATTCGTCAGGCGGAGGTATTCGCCGCCTATGAGGCCTACAGCGACCACGAGATCGGGCGCGTCATTCAGGCTTTTGAGGATCTTGGCAGGCTCGACAACACTCTGATCATCTACATCAATGGCGACAACGGCACGAGTGCCGAAGGCGGCCCGATCGGTACGCCCAACGAGGTGGCCTTCTTCAACGGCGTGCCGGTGCCCGTCGATGTCCAATTGGCCAAGTATTACGACGTGTGGGGTACCGAACACACCTACAACCACATGTCGGCCGGCTGGTCGTGGGCTTTCGATGCGCCGTTCTCCTGGTTCAAGCAGAACGCCTCGCAACTCGGCGGCACCAACCAGAACATGGTTGTGTCATGGCCGGCTCGCATCAAGGACAAGGGCGGGCTGCGCGAACAGTTCGTTCACGTGATCGACGTGGTGCCAACGATCCTCGAGGCCGCGGGCATCCGCGCTCCCGAGATCGTCGACGGCATCAAGCAGGCGCCGATCGAGGGCACGAGCTTCGCCTACACGTTCGAGGCGGCGAACGCGAAGGCCGCGTCGCGGCACAAGACGCAGTACTTCGAGATGATGGGCCAGTGGGCCCTGTATGACGACGGGTGGTTCCTGAGCACCAAGGTCAATCGCGCGCCTTGGGAGGCTTTCGGCCCCGCCAATTCCGACCCGCTGAACAACCAGACACTTCAGCTGTTCAACTTGAGCCAGGACTTCAGCCAGACCGAGGATCTTGCCGCGAAGAATCCGCAGAAGGTCAAGGAGATGAAGCAGAAATTCATCGCCGAGGCCAAGAAGTATCAGGTCTTCCCAATGGACGCCTCGGTCGCCGCGCGAATCGTCGCGCCGCGCCCGAACATTACGGCCGGTCGTTCCGAGTTCGTCTACACCCGGCCGATGACGGGATTGCCGCAAGGCGACTCGCCGCTGCTGCTTAACACCTCTTATGCGATCATCGCCGACATCGACGTTCCGACCGGTGGGGCGGAGGGCATGATCCTGACGTCGGGAGGACGCTTTTCCGGCTACGGCTTCTATCTCCTGCAAGGCAAGCCGGTGTTTCTTTGGAACATGATCGATCTCGAACGTATCAAGTGGGCGGGGGCTGAGGCGCTTCCGCCCGGACGGCATACGGTCGAATTCGACTTCAAGTACGAAGGTACTGGCGTCGGAACGCTTGCGTACAACAACTTCAGCGGCCTCGCCCAACCCGGCACCGGTACGCTCAAGGTCGACGGCAAGGAAGTCGATTCGAAGCGCATGCCGAAGACGCTGCCGATGATCCTGCAATGGGACGAGAGCTTCGATATCGGCTCGGATACGCTGACCGGCGTGAACGATGCCGACTACAAGCCGCCTTTCCCGCTGACCGCCAAGCTCAACAAGTTGACGATCAAGGTCGACCGTCCACAACTGTCACCTGCAGACATCAAGAAACTCGAGGCAGCAATGACTGAGAAAGCCAAGGCGGACTGATTTGGCCGCATCATGAGGGACGTGCTCCGTCAGCTGTTTCTCGATGTGCCACGAGCCGTCCCAATCCCGAGGCGGCGGGTTCGCTCTGATGCTTTCGATGCGTTGAAGTATCGCGATCGACGGTCCGTCGCCAGGCATCACCTCCAGTGAGGCACCAGGCCTCGCGAGTGCATCGTCCCATCGTCGCTCGCGGTAGGCCGGGTGCCCTTCCAGATACCTATCTCGCAGCGCATGTCTGCAGCTCCGCGTCGCCGGGACAGCCCGAAGGCGATTTCGCCAGCGCCCCCGCTACGGCGAATCCATCTTCCCCGCGGGTGAGGGTCATCACGGGATTTTCTTCGTATTTTCAATGACCGTGCGGCTGGCACACGCCTTGCGAAGTGGAGAGGGACGATGAGCGTCGCGCGGTTGCGATGGCCTGGCCTCGGGAATTCGGAATGCCCAGCCCACTAACCGAATACAGTCCCGAATGGGAAACTTTCGAGGCCGAGGCGTCGGGGCTGGCGGATTCGGATCGCCGCGAGATCATCGACGAATCCACTGAGCTCGATCTCGCCAGCGAATTGCTGGCGGTCAGCAACGAGCTGGAGCTCGACCAGTTTCTCGGCGATCTCATTCGCAAGGTCGGCCGCGCGGCCGGCTCGATCGTGCACTCGCCGCTCGGCAGGGCGATCGGCTCCGGACTGAAAAGTGTGATCAAAACGGCGTTGCCGCTCGCAGGCGGCACGCTTGGGACTTTCGCGGGTGGACCGCTCGGCGCTTCGATAGGCAGCGGACTGGCCTCCATGGCTGGGCGAGCATTCGGCCTCGAGCTCGAGGGACTGGGCCCGGAGGACAGCGAGCTTGCAGCGGCAAGGCGCTTCGTGCGCTTCGCCAGCGAGGCGGTGGGCGACGCGATCGGGGCACCGCGATCGCAGGACCCGGCCACAACAGCTCGACTCGCAATCGCGGCTGCGGCGCGGCGCAACGCGCCTGGATTGTGGCGCTACGGGATTATCCCGCGCGGCCGCAAACGTCGGCGGCAGTCGCAGCGCGACCGTTCGGGCGGACCCATCCACATTCGATCTGCGGAGGACAGCATGCACAACATTGGCCGCATTCAGCTCGAGACCGATCCCGAGTTGGAGAACTACGAAGCCGGGCAGCTCGAATGGCTCGGCGAAACCGTCTTCAGCGAGGCCGAGGAGATGGAGCTCGCCGCGCAACTGATGGAAGTCAACAGCGAGGAGGAGCTCGATCAGTTTCTCGGCGACCTGATCCGCAAGGCCGGGCGTGCGCTCGACAGCTTCGTGAGCTCCCCGTCCGGCCAGGCGATCGGCGGGATCCTGAAAGGCGCGGTCCGGCAGATCCTGCCGCACGCCGCGGGTGCGCTCGGCACGTTCGTCGGTGGGCCGCTCGGTGCGCAGATCGGCAACGGCCTCGCGTCGATGGCGGGCAACGAGATGGAAGCGGAAAGTTTCGAACAGGAGGATCGCGAATTCGCCGGCGCGCGGCAGTTCGTGCGTGTCGGCGCCGACGCCGTCAGGAACACGGTCGCGGCGGGGCCGCATGTCGAGGCGATGGAGGCGGCGCAAGCCGGTATCGCCCAGGCGGCGAATGCGCTGGCTCCGGCGTTGCTGCGGCCGCCCGCTCCCGACCTGGGACCATGTCGCTGCGGCCAGCGCGGCCGCTGGCGGCGTCGCGGCAACAAGATCGTGCTTTACGGCGTTTAGGGCAGGGTATCGTGATCGGCTCCTTCGCAAAATCGATGCTGCTGCACGAGACGCGCGCCCTGCTGGCGCGGCTGGCGCTGGTCAAGCCGTTTGCGCTGCAGGAGCCGATGCTGCCCGCCGCCGCGTTGCTCCCGGCCGCGGAGGTCGCGATCGACCGCTTCCTGCTCGCCGGCCGCCGCGAGCTGAGGCTCATGGTCGGCCGCTACCTGGCCTGGCTGAACGCGGCGGGCGACGAGGTCAGCGCCGAGGAGGCGCAGCGCCGTTTCGCGGTGCTGCGCCTCAAGTTCAACGCGGTGCTGACCCAGTTCGACACCTTCGCAGACGTGATCACGCAGCGTAGCGAGAACGAGTCGGGCGTCTGGCTGTCCGGGCTCGACGTGGTCGCGGCCGAGGCCCTCGCGCTGCCCGGCTATTGCGATCCGCCGCCGGTCATCTGCTATCTCGATCGCGACATCGGCGCAGCGATACGGCGCGCACGCACGCGCATGCCCGGCGGCGGCGAGAGTCCGGTGGCCATCATCCGCGTTCCGCGCGAGCGCATGGTCGGCACCAGCATCGCGTCGTCGCTGGTGCATGAGGTCGGGCATCAGGCGGCGGCCTTGCTGGACCTGGTCAATTCGCTCCGGCCGGCGCTGTGGCGGCTGCAGCATGGGGCCGGAGCCGCCCGCCGCGCCTGGCAGTTGTGGGAACGCTGGATCTCCGAGATCGTCGCCGATTTCTGGTCGGTCACGCGGGTCGGAATCGCGTCCACCCTCGGGCTCATCGGTGTCGTCAGCCTGCCGCGCGCCTTCGTGTTCCGCCTCAACGCCGATGACCCGCATCCGATGCCGTGGATCCGCGTCAAGCTCAGCGCGGCGATCGGAGATGCGCTCTATCCGCACCCGCAATGGCAGCGGCTGAGCGCGACATGGGAGTCGTTCTACCCGGCGGACGGCGTGGCGGCGGAGATACAGGCGCTGCTGCAGGAGTTGCAGGCGACCATGCCCGCTTTCGCGGCCGCGCTGATCAACCACCGGCCGCCGGCGTTGCGCGGCCGGTCGCTCGCCGAAGTGATGGACACCGGCGCGCGGCAGCCCGCGCGGCTCGCTGCGCTGTTCCAGTCCTGGCAGGCGCGGCCGTCGGAAATGTATCGCGCGAAGCCGACGCTGGTCTTCGCCGTGATGGGACAGGCGCGCTCGGACGGCAAGCTCGGTCCCGAGGACGAGAGCCTCTTGCTCTGCAAGCTGCTCACCTTCTGGGCGCTGCGCGCCACGTTGGACATGTCGGAAATCTGTGCGGCCGCGCCGGTTGCGCGCGCCCGCGCTGCATGAAGGCTCAAAGGAGGATCAGATGATCAAGAAGATTCAGACGGTAGAGCTCGAAGCCAATATCAACCTGGTTCTGCGGAATAGTGACACCGTGACCCTCACGGTCAATCTCTCGGATCTGGAGCTGGAGAGGATCACGACGGAGCACGGCCCGCTGGTGTTCGCAATCGACGGCGTGGATATCGACCTCGATGCACACAATCCGCGAATGGCACGATGGACGCCGCCGGAAAATATAACGACACGGGTGCACCGCGCGACGGTCGCCGTGGCCGGCCATGAGATCGGTGAGACGTGGATACACACCGTGCGCACCGCCAAACAGCCCGAGGACATGCCGGTGTGGGATTTCCACGTCGACGACGACGACAAGGGTGTTGAAGAGGGCGAACCAATCAAGCTCACAGTGGGAGGTCCATCGGTAGAGAGCGCCAAGCTGCATTGGCGTTTCGACACCGGCAACAAGGGGGCGATCCGTAACGTCAAGGTCGAAGCCAAATCGGTAACTGCCTCCTGGGATACGAGCGGGATGTTTGCCGGGACGCACACCGTCAGTGCCCTGCTGGTGGACGAGCGGGGAGCCGCCGTAATGCGCGGGCACGATCCTGTAGTCCTTAGCGACACGGGACGCGTCAGGGCGCAGCCGCTCGGCCGCGGCGACACGTTGCGGGTGTCACTGCAACGTCCGGCCGCACTACGCACCCGTGACCAGGCATTCTGGTCGCTGATCCGCAGTTGCACCGGGCAGATCAGCGGCGCTCGTTATGCCGAGTTCATCGAAGGCGTGCTCTGTAAGCAGAAGACCGACCTCGTCGGCCGCGGTTCGATGCTCGCGAGCCGGCTGGTGCGCGACGCGCGCGATCTGCAGCCGTTCAGCTACGGCGTCGGAGCCTACGAGCTCTTGAAGACCGCTACGCAGGTGTTCCTGCTGCTGGAATGCGGCGGCTGTCATGCGGAGATCAAAAATCTCGATCCGGACGACGAGTCGCTGCGCTTCGGCGAGCAGGTGACGCTGGAGGATCTGCGCGCGCGGCTCTGCGCCTACATCCCGCACGGACAGCTGCCCTACATCAAGCGTGTGCTCGATAGCGCTTTCCAGGGCGAAAAGGAGATCGCCAGCCTGCACTGCTATGGCGTGCTCAGCTCGCGGATCCAGGTGCCGTGCCTGCTCGAGCTGATCTGGTCGTACTGGCACGAGGAAGGCATGCTGGTGCAGAGCATCGGCGCCATCGCGCGGCGCTTTCAGAACGTGCGGGCGCGGGGAGACCGCGATCCGCTCGCCCATCTCGAGATCGATCCGCTGCGTCCGCTCGGCAACCTGTTGTGGGGCTACATTCAGGACGAGCCGAACCTGCTCTCCGTGAAGCGCCGCGCCTATGAATACGACCATCAGTATGGCCTGCAGCTCTACGGCAAGGCGGTGCCGCCGCTGCGTTCGGCGGACAGCCGGTCGAAATTCCTCGAGGCATTCCACCATCTGCTGCACCGCTGCTCGATCTTCTACAAGGAGGACAACGACACAACGGTGATCGCCGACGGCTTCGCGCTGCTCAACGCGCTGCAGGAGGTGCACATCCTGCTGGCCGAAGGCGCGAACAACCAGTTCGGCGATCTGCCGTGGACGGCTCGCGCCGAGATGCTGATGCAGCAATGGCTGCTGTCGCGGCCGGAGATGCGCGACTTCCTGCAGGGTCGCCGCATGGTGCCCTACAAGGAGCCGTGGATGGCGACGGTCGACACCATGAAGGCGCTGCAGGGATGGACCGACATTCCGGTCACCTACTTCCGCGACCTCGGTGTCTATGGCGAGCAGATCCTGCTGACGATCCGCTACGGCGACTGGATCGACGTCAACAACGAGGAGGCGGCGAAGAACTGGGCCCGCTCCTGGCGACCCGAGGTCCAGGGATACCTGCACGCCTACCGTGCCGTCACCGGCATGGATCTCACCAATGCCGAGATGGTCGACCACACCATGCCGGCGATCCACCTTCAGAACCGGTTGGCGATGCAGCGGTCCCGGTGAAGGGCCGCCGCGGCAGCGTCACTGAGATCTCGTCTCCGGCCGCGCAACCAAACTGTCAGCGAGGACATCATGAACAGGGCATTCGAGAGCGAACGCAGCGATTTCGAGTTCAATTCCGAGATGGACGAATTTGGCGAGGCAGAATTCGGCGAAGCGGAGTCCGATGAAGCCGAATTCGGCGAAGCGGAGATCCGCGATCACCGGCGTCGGTTGCCGCGTCTGCCGCCGCGCGCTTACCCGCAACGGCCATACGCATCACGCGTCAGCGCACCGTCATTCCGCTACTCGCCGTCCGGCCGGGTTTCGCGCTACTACGCGGCGCGTCCCTATCGTTCGACTGTCTATGGTTCGCGTCCCCTTGGAGCCAGTCGGTGGTGGCCGGCGCGGCCGGTCTATGGATCGCAGGCTTACGGGATGCAGCAACCGGTACGTTATGGTTACTGGCAGCAGCCTTATACGGCCGGCATAGCCCCGCGCTGGCGCCGCTGGCGTCGCTGGTATGGCGGCGGCTGGCCATACGGCCAGATGCGGTACCCGCAGCCTTACGACGAACCGCAATATCCCGAGCCGGCTTATGTCGAGCCGCCGCCACCGCCTCCGGTTGTTGCGCCGATGGTGCAGATGGCGCCGCCGCCTGTCGCCGAGCCGCCAAGTCCGGAGCCGGCCGAGCCTCCAGCGCCGCCGCCCACCGGCCAGTCAGGCGAGTTCTTTATCGAGCCGGAGGCCTTCGAGTTCGAGTCGGAATACGGCTACGAGGGCGAACAGGACGAGTTCGAGGACGAATACGAACAGGGCTGGTACACGCCGAAACGGCTCACGGGTCGGTGTCCAGCCTACGCCCCCGGCGAGGTCGCGAAGTCGAGGACCGAGGCGGGTCACCTTCCTGCCGATGTCTTCCCGCAGCCAAGCCAGGCGCTGGTCGCAGACTTCGGCGTCGATTGGCGCCATACCAAGCCGAGCCTCGCCCATGACGCCACGCTGCAGGCCTGGCTTGCGAGCGCAATCGCCGAGATGCGCGCCAATCCCGCGGTCGGGCTCTCGGTCATTGGCTTCAGCGATTGCGTGGGGCGTGAGAACAACAACAGCTTCCTGCGCCGCGGCCGGGCCGAACGCGTGAAAGAATTGCTGCTGCGGCTCGCGGGTCCTGACCGCGCGTTCCTCAGTTCGAGGCTCGACGCCTGGGCGGCACCGAGCGACGAATTCATCGCCGACAACGGCACGGTTGCCGGGCGCGCGCAGAACCGCGGGGTGCTGATCATGAAGTCGGAGATCATCCGCGTCACCGGGGCCGCGCCCGGTCGTGGCCGGCGATCAGGCCAGTAGCGTACTGACGACAACGGGAGGGTGACATGACGAGCCCATTCAATATCTCCCGGAAGCCGTTCGAATCCGTCGCGCCTGCGCCGCGCGACGGATTCGAGCGTCCTTCGCCGTTCCGCACCCACAACCTGTGGCCGGCGCAAGGCCGGGCGACGCCCGAGGAGTTCTATATCGAACCCGAGGCGTTCGAATTCGAGCCGGAGTTTGACGAGTACGAGAACGGATGGGCCGAGTCCGAAGGCGCCTTCGATGAATATGAAGCGCCGACGCCCCGGGCAGTGTGTCCTCCGTATCAGCGGGGCGAGGTGGAGAGGTCCCGAACCGCGCAGGGGCATCTGCCATCCGACGTCACCAGGCCCGGCAGCGGCGGCTTGCTGGTCATGGACTTCGGCGTCGATCAGCCCACTCCGAAGGCGTCCCTGAGAAGAGAAGCCGCGCTGAGGAGCTGGCTCAGGGAGATCATCCAGGTCGCTCGCGCCAATCCCAGCACCACCATCTCAATCACCGGATACAGCGATTGCGTCGGCCGGGAGAAAGACAATCGTGCCCTTCGCCTCGGCCGCGCTCGACAGATGGCGCAATTGCTCCAGCAGCTTGCCGGCTCCGACTGGAGGTACCTGGGCGGGAAGGTCCGAGTTGCCGCGGCATCGCCCGGTACTTACATTGCCGACAACAGCACGGTACAAGGACGCGCGCAAAACCGTGGCGTGCTCATCGAGAGTAGGCGCGAAATTTCATTTGCTCAGGAGCCTGTCAGAGCGCGCTTCCCGGCCCCCACGCCCAACATCGAGGAAGACCCCGAATATATCGGGCGGGTCATCCTGAGAGCTCGCGAGCTGTTTGGCCGTACCGGCAAGTGGGACCAATTCGGCATGCCCATCAACGAGGCGAAGCGACGGCGAATCCTGTGTCTTGTTGACCAGATTGCACGGCCCGGAAACGACATGCGGTATCTGACGGCTGACGCGGTGGACCGGTACGACCGGTACGTTGACATGACAGAACCGGAATTCAGCGACGCGATCGAGTTCCTGATCCCGTCCGTTCGGGCCTGGGGCCAGGCCCCTCACCTCGCCAAACCAGGTCCGAAAAAGACAGACAAGGAGATCTGGCGCGACATGACCATCCTCGAGGAGAATATCCGTGGCGGCATACGCATGATCAATCAGATGTTCGAGCTGCGACAAAGCGCAGTGTCGCAGCGTGTGCGGCGGTTGAGAGACTGGGTGGCAAAGCAGCAGATCAATCCTCTCAGCCTCTACCCTTGCTTCAAATGACGATGCTCATCGAAACGATCGCGCGGAGAAACGAGGGAGCGACTGTGGCAAGCGACTTCGGGATCCCGCCGGACACGTTCGAATTCGAAGCGGGATTCCCTGCGGTCATCGCGCCACGGTAAAACGCTTCGACCGATCCTCTCGACCAAAGCGGAATGGCTTTAGGTTGAATCGATCGCCGCGGGTCGTTCACCTCTCCCGCAAGCGGGAGAGGGAGTGCACCTCCGTCGCTGTCGCAATCAAGCTTCATCCCATCACGCTTTAAGTGCCCGAATTGCCGTTGTGAGCGCGCCGCGCGGCGCGTCGCATCTGCAGCGCACGGTCCGTCACGCCCAGGCGCTGCGCGGCGAGCTGCAGGCTCCCGTCCTCGCTGTCGATGGCGATGCGTATGGCGGTTTCGGCGGCGGCCTGGCTGATTTCCTTCAATCCGGCTCCAATGTCGACCGCATGGCGGATCGCCTGCTCGAAATCCGCGTTGAGCCACTGGCCATCTCCGGCGCCGACCGCGGGATATTCGTCGACGGGCACATCGCCGACGGTGATCGGGCCCGGTCCGACATGGCGGCTCGCGATGCGCGCCACAAGATGTCGCAAATCCCGGACGTTGCCCGGATATACCCGCGCGAGCAGCAAACTGCGCACCGCGGGCTCGAAGTCGAGGTCCGGAATGTCGGGGCGGAACACGCGCAGAAAATGCCGCGCCAGCGGCAGGATGTCCTCGCGTCGTTCCTGCAGGCTGGGTACCCGGACCACCCAGCTGGCGATGCGATAGTACAGGTCGTTGCGGAAACAGCCGTCCGCGATCCCCTCGATCAGGTTCTTGTTGGTTGCACTGACGAGGCGAAACGCGGCATGCCGCCAGACGTTGCCGCCGACGCGCTTGTAGGTGCCCTCCTGGATGACGCGCAGCAGCTGCGCCTGCAGCGGCATTGGGAGTTCGCCAACCTCGTCGAGAAACAGCACACCGCCGTCGGCCGCCGCGAAAGCGCCGTCGCGCATCGCCACGGCTCCGGTGAAGGCGCCGCGTTCGTGTCCGAAGAACTCACTGCCGGATAGTTCCGGCACGATCGTCGTGCAGTCGACGACGACCAGCTCGCTTTCGGCCGCGTTCGAATCCAGCTGATGGACGAGACGCGCCAGCAACTCCTTGCCGGTGCCGCTCTCGCCGGTCAGCAGGACAAAGGCGGACGTGAAGCGGGCAATCTCGATGACTTGGCGCAGCGTCGCGCGCCACGCTGCGGTCACGCCGACCAGCCGGTCCATGACCGCTGCGGATTGCATGAGCGCGTCGACGGCCTGCCAGCGCGCGAACCGCGCCTTGATGCGTTCGGCGACGCCGGGTGCCGACGACCATGTCAGCAGGTCCGATGCGCCGGCGTGCAAAAGCTGCCAGGCCTGCGCACCGTCTGCGGCCGTGCCAGCGGTCTCCAGCACCAGGACCCGCCCGTGATTGCGCGTGTGCTCGCGTACGAATTCACAGATGTCCTCGTTCAACCGCGCGATACACAGAATTCCGTCGCCCTCCGCACTGGAATCGAAGGGGCGTGGGCGAATGCCCGCGCCGGCAAGCGACTCGAGCAATGTCTTTCGGTCGCAGGACTCGTTCTTGTCCCATACATGCAACCACGGCTCACGATGCATGGCCTGCTCCGGACAGGAAATACAGGACCTCGCGATCCTGCCCTCAGGTGCGAACGGCTATTACGTGATCATCAGTGCCGTGCCGGAATTCCCGGCACTAAGCGCTTGCGAGCCGGGCAGTGCGAAGGCTGCCTACTCGATAGCAACGACATTGAAGCAAAGGGTGGCTCGATGGAGCTCCGGCAACCGAAGAATATGATCCAACACCAAACACGGGGCGACTCCAGAACGCAGAATCGACGCGGCAAGGGGTAGAACTTCATGCTCGCTCAGCTTGGCGGGAGTTTCTCACGCTGGCTGAAATCGGGAAAGACCCGAATCTGTGCCGCTGGAAAAATTCCATCGAGGAAGCAGGATGGCGCTTGCGCCAATGTAACCATGGCCTCAACCGGCGGTTGTGAATGCTGTTTCCCCAGGCCTGATGATTCCAAATGGATTGATTCGATTTAAGCGGGAATCCTTCTCTTTCCGCCAATCAAACCTCATCATTTGCAGCTGCTCGATCGGAAGATAGTCTGTGCGGGAGGTTCTTATGCGGACCCCACGGACGTAACTTCCGATCGCAAGATCGGGGTTTGAAGCGACTTGCATGATGTTCTGGCGGGTCAGTTCGTCATCGCATCGTTTGATCACCTCCACGAGTGCCGACGGCATGTTGAATGCAATGAAGGGAGCGCTCTCCGAGCGATCGGCTTCGGGTAATATCGATCGAGGAAGGCCCGAAAATCCCGCATGATAGGGAAGTCTGCCCATTGCGGGTCCGTCACGTCCATCTGATAGCCCGCGCTGAGAATTCCAAGCGCGTTCTACAAACCGGCAGGCCTTATTACAGCGCCGACCGAGACACGTAGGCGCGGACGAAATGGTCGGCTGAATGCCCGCACACCGAGCGCGAGGTGATCAGCCGAAATCCGAGTCGAGGGCCGTCAATAGTTCAGACGTTTCGCTAGGACCGGGAAGAACGGCTGCGTTACTAACGATGCGCCGTCTGGGCCTATCTGAGTCTTTGCAAAAAAGGCCTTAAGCCAACATCCCGCGACCATCCGCCGGCCCGGCAGCACGCGGCGGCTCTTTCCGGTTACCGCATGTTGGTGAGCTGCTTCTCGTCTCACCTGCTCGCTGCCGTCATTTCCCCTCACTCTTCAGATGAGGCAAGTCTGCGCCCCTCTGTTGAGCAGCCTTCCAGACATAACGGGTAAACGCAGCCGTTTCTGCCCATTGTAGATGCACCGGATCTGTAAATGCCGAGTCCGGCACTTGCCATTCGGTCATGCCATCGACCAAAATTGCTTTAGTAGGGGCAAGCGCCGATGCGACCGCAGATCTGAATTGTTCTCGTATCGAGCGGGATCGGTCGTGACGTGCGGCCCACCCCGGCATGACGGGAAAAGTCACCGCAACGAACTGAATGCCCTTCGATTCGAGCCAGGTGGCGAGGCCGGTTAGTTCCGCATAGCAACTCGACTCCGGCTTGACCGGGTATCCCGCGTCCGGCACGTCCCTGACCAGGGGGCCGGATCCAAACTCGTCAAACTGCAACTCGGAGCGGCGCTCTTCGGCGTAAAGCACGTGAAAGAAGACGTCTTTGAGACGAAAGTTACGAAAGCGAAGCCACGCCCTGTCTAGTCTGTTGCTTAGTTTTCGATCGATGAATTGATCGACCAGATCAGGATCGAAAAATGCAGTCGGATTCCTCGAACAGCCTTGGAAGTCTCGTGGTGCAAGGACCATCATTACAGTTTTTGCGTTCGATGCGCGCGAGAGAAGAAACTCGGTCATATAACGAGTCTGATTGACGGTTAGGGCGCAGGGCGCTGCGTTTATGATTCCCCCCTCGGGGCGAACCACATGGAAATCAAGATTACGCCAAGTCACCGACGACCCCACCCCGATGAGCGCCGCATTCTTCCAATCCGGGTTGTCTCTCAGCCAGACAAAACGGCCGTCGATGCACCACGTCCCGGATACCGGAGGCGGCGGCAGGCGATCAACGGCCCGCAAAACTCCGAGTGCTGCAAAGAATCCAACCACCGACAGGAGGACCGTAGTGGAAAATGCGGCAAGACAGACCCGCGCGCGACGTTCGGCGCTACCTTCATCGCCCGTCCGGATCATCTGCATTTTGGATTCCTCCGGTTAGAACTGGAAATAGAGGAAAGATTGCACGATGGACATCTGGGTCAGCGTGAAGACGAAAAGGCAGCCCAACGCCACGCCGTGCACTGGGTAGGCAGTCGCAAAGTGACTGGCCCAGGAGGAGTGCTCTTCAGCCCGATGCTGCGGATCGTAACCCAGCCACTGCTGTGAGTTGGGGGCAAACAGCGCAATCGCCGACAAAGTGACGATAGACGCCAGCGTCAGCAGGGTGGTCAGTTGCCGGTCGGCATTGATCCCGAGATCGAATCCATTCAGTCCGATCATCGTCCCCATCATCTTGGTTGCGCTTCCCATGGAGTCCGCGCGGAACAGCACCCACCCAAACACGACGAATATCAAGGTAAGGGTGCGGCCAGCCATGGCCCCGGATCGACTGGTGCCGCTGCGTTGGGCAGTACCGAAGAGACGTATCCAGAAATGGCATATGGCCAGCCCGAAGCCATGAAACGCTCCCCAGCAGACGAATGTCCATCCCGCGCCGTGCCACAGCCCGCCGAGCAGCATGGTGACGATCAGGTTTGCGAACCGCCGTATTTCCCCTCGGTGGCTGCCACCGAGAGCAAAGTAAAGATAATCGCGGAGAAATGCCGACAGGCTCATGTGCCAGCGTCGCCAGAAATCGATGAGGTTTTCTGCCTTGTACGGCGAGTTGAAATTCAGCGGAAGGCGAACCCCGAACAGGAGGCCCAATCCGATCGCCATGTCGGAATAGCCGGAGAAGTCGAAATAGAGCTGCAACGTATACGCCAGGGCTCCAACCCAGGCTTCGGCAAAGGTCGGCGAAGCTCCCCTGGCCACACCGTCGAAAATCAGATTGGCCTGCGGCGCCATGCCATCAGCGAACAGCACCTTCTTTGCAAGGCCGAGTACGAACAGGCCGCTTCCGAGCGCAAGAGTTGGGGCCCTCGCGCTCAATTGCTCGTTGCTCATGAATTGACGCATTAAAATCCGGTGATTGACGATCGGCCCGGCGATCAGGTGCGGGAAGAACACCACCATCAGTACGTAATCCTTGAAGCGGTACCCGTACGTTTCGCCCCGTGACGAATCGACGAGATAGGCGATCTCCTGAAATGTGAAAAACGAAATCGCCAGCGGCAACACCAGATCGAGGACAGGAATGTCGGCTCCAAAAATCGTATTGACGTTGGCGGCAAGAAAGCCTGCATACTTGAAATAGCCGATCATGCAGAGGTTAAATGCGATGCCCACGGCAAGCAGAAGTCCGGTTGGCCTTCCGCTTCGCGCGCGATCCGCGAGGCTCGTGCCGCAGATGAAATTGAGGGCGATGCTCGTGAAGAGCACCAGAAGATTCCATGGGTCCCAAGCCGCATAAAACGCCAGGGATGCGCCAATCAACCAAAGCAAGGTGACGGCTTTGGTTGCAAAGAAACGCAGGGCGAAATAGCCGAACAGTACGGCAGGCAGGAACACGAGTATGAACTGATAAGAATTAAACAGCACGTAGATTACTCCGCTCGCTGACGGTTAATCGCGTCGTTTTAGACTTAGTCAGAGCCAGTAACTCAGCCACTTGCCGCTGATTTCACCATCGTAATTGTAGGCGCCGAATCCTCAGCGAAGCTGCGTTCGAACAGTTCGATTCGCGAATGTACGGGAGGAGAGGATTCTCACGGTCGCCCGGGGCAGAAGATGACGTGCCGGGGCTTTGACGTTATCTGGCGGATGGGCGGCCAGAAGAGCCACCTGGCTTCTCACCAGGTCCATGTGATGAAGCCATCGTTGCAATTGGGCGGCAGCCGTTCTTGAGATTCGTCAAGTCATCCAGTGGCATTCAGTCGCGGGCACAATCGCGAGCGAACTATTGCCAATGACTGCATTCGATTTTCATTGAAATATTTCTGAGCGGAGTGCGAGACCGATTGTGCCCGCGTCAGGCATCGATCTGCCGCATCTCGACCGATCGAACTAGTTCGTCGGCGCTAAAAGTCTAGACCGCAGTTCAAGATGGCCGCTTTTTCCTGCAGAGCGGTGACGGGTTGAACCTGTTATGGGTGGGGTCCGACCTAGCAACGTCCCGCCCTCCGACGACACCCCGAGTATTCCCAAACGATGTTCGACAAATCCTACCGGCAGCGCCTCGAAGCCGATCTCGGGCGATGGGAGGCCGATGGCGTGATCGCGCCGGCGGCGGCGGCCTCGATCCGCAATGCGCTGCCGCCGCTTCCGGCGGGCATCAACATCGCAATGGTCGTCGCCATCGTCGGCGGCCTGCTGATCGCGGCGGCATTCCTCGCCTTCGTGGCGGCACATTGGACGGAGATTGCGCGACCGATGCGGTTCGCGATCCTGCTCGCCGGCATGGTCGTCACCGGCGGCCTCGGGGCCTGGTTCGCTGCGAGCGGCCGCAGCGTTCTCGCCGATCTCTGCGCCAGCGTCGGTGCGATCATCTTCGGTGCGGGCATCGCGCTGGTCGGCCAGATGTATCATCTCGGCGAGGATTTTGCCGGCGGCATGCTGCTGTGGTCGATCGGCGCGTTTGCCGCGGCGCTGCTGACCGGATCGCGCGGCGCGCTCGCGGTCAGTCTCGTCGCCGCCACCATCTGGACCTGCATGCGGACTTACGATGCACCCGACGTCCTGCATCTTCCGTTCGTGGCGGTCTGGCTGGTCGCAGCAAGCCTTGCCTTCGCCTGGAATTCGCGCGTCGCGGCTCATCTCGTCGCTCTGGCCGTGCTGCCGTGGTGGATCGCGACGTCGCTTCGCTTCGATTTCGCCGGAGCCCAGCCGTCATTCGTGCTCGCGAACGGTGCGGCCCTGCTGTTCGGCGCCGGGCTCGCGATCGCCGCAGCACCCTCGCCGCGGGCGCTTGGCCTCGGAACAGTTCTGTCGATCTACGGCGCGTTGTCGCTGGCCGGCGCCGCCGTCCTGGAAGTGACGACCGTCGACGACATCATCCGTCTCCGGACCGCCACGGTGCCGGCCCAGCCGCTTTGGGCGATCCTGTGCGGCGTCGCCGGCGTGATCCTTGCGCTCGTGTCCGCCGCGATCACCAGGCGCCCGGGTGAAGTCCTGGCAGGATGCGCGATCGGGCTCGTGCTGGTCGCGGCGCCGCTGTGGCCGGCATCCACGGCCGGCGAGCCCTGGTTCGCCTATGCCGCACTGCTCTGCGCCATGCTGTGCCTCGTCGTGTCGGGCATGCTCGATGCAACGCGCCCGCGCATCGTTGCCGGCTGGCTCGGGATCGCCGGCGTCATTGCGGGCATCACCTGGGCCGTGAAGGGCTCGCTGCTGCGCCGATCGGCTTTCCTTGCGGCCGCGGGCGTGGTGGCCGTCCTGTTCGCAACCGCGCTCAACCGCATGCTGCCGAGGGCTGAGCGATGAACAACACGATCGCGTCCCTCACCGGCCTCTGGCAGCGCATTCCGAAAGCGGCGCTGTTCGTCGCCGCCATCCTCATTCAATGCGCGCTGCTGGTCCTGATGGTCGCCGACCGCATGCAGATCCTGCGCGAAGGCAGGGAGGTCACGTTGCAGACCCAGCCGGTCGATCCCCGCGATCTCCTGCGCGGCGACTATGTCGTGCTCCGCTACGACATCTCGCAACTGCCGGCAGGTGCGCTGGCTGGCAAGCCTGCGGCCGAGCGCAATCCTGACGTGTTTGTGAAGCTCGCACCGAATGCCAACGGGCTCTATGAGGCGGTTTCGGTGCACGCCGCGCCCGTCACGGTCACGGCGCCTGAAATCCTGATCCGTGGCCGCGTCAGCCATTCCTGCGGTTCGACCGGCCGCACCTTCTGCGACAAGCTGACGATCAAATATGGTCTCGAAAGCTACTTCGTGCCCGAGGGCGAGGGCAGGAAGCTCGAGCAGGCGCGCAACCAGCAGAAGCTGCGGGTCGTCGCCGCCGTGCTGCCCTCGGGCCGCGCCGCCATCAAGCGGCTGCTGCTCGACGGCGAGCCGGTGTATGAGGAGCCGTGGTACTAGTCGCCGGTGCTTAGGGGCGCCGACTTCAACGCCCGCCGCAGCACGTCCCACATTCGCGGCTCGCTCATCTGTGCCACGTTGAAGCGCATGAAGCGCAATGCCGTCTGCGACACGCTGAACACGTTGCCGGGCGCCAGCACGACATTCTCCTGGAGCGCGGCGCGCGCGATCTGCGTGGCGTCCTGCCCGTCGGCCAGGCGGCACCACAGGAAGAAGCCGCCGCGCGGCATCAGCCACGGCTCGATCCCCAGCGCCTGAAGCTTGCGCGCGACGTCCCGACGCGTGCGCGTGAGCCTCAGTCGGAGCTCGTCCATGTGCTTGCGATAACTGCCGCCGATCAGGACTTTCGCAATGATCTCGGTCGCGACCGGGCTCGGCCCGCCGAAGCTGGTTGCGACCTGGAGGTCGACGAGATTCTCGATCCAGTCGGCGCGGGCCGCGATGTAGCCGCAGCGCACCGACGCCGACAGCGTCTTGGAGAAGCTGCCGATGCGGATCACGCGGTTGAGGCCGTCCAGCGCGGCAAGGCGCGGCGAGCGCTCCGGCTCGAAGTCGCCAAAAATGTCGTCCTCGATGATGGTGAGGTCGTGCCCGGCGGCCGCGGTCAGAAGCCGGTGCGCGGTCGCAAGAGACAGCGTCGCGCCAGTCGGATTGTGCAGAGCTGAATTGGTGATGTAGAGCCGCGGCCGTTCGCTGCCGAGGATCTGCTCGAAGCGCGCGACGTCCGGGCCCGACGGCGTATAGGGCACGCCGACGATCCTTGCCTGATGTGCGCGCAGCAGTGCACGGAAATTGAAGTAGCAGGGATCGTCGACCAGCACGGTGTCGCCGGGACGAAGCAGGAAGCGGCAGACGAGGTCGGTGGCCTGCGTCCCCGAGCCCGTCAGCATGAGCTGGTCGACTGACGCCTCAACGGCATCTTCCGCCAGCCGCGTGATCAGCAGCCGGCGCAGCGCCAGTGCGCCGCGCGTGCTGCCATAGTCTGTCAGCAGGCGCTCGTCGGCCCGCGCCAGCGCGCGGATGGCCCGCCGCAAGCCGGCCTCCGGCATCCAGTCTGCCGGCAACCAGCCGCAGCCCGGCTTGAGCACGGCCGCATCGGCGTCGAGCGACTGCCGCGACACCCAGAACGGATCGACTTCCCGGTCGCGCCGCGGCTCGACTTCGGCCAGCGCGAGCGGCGGTGTTGCCGTCGGGGAGACATAGAAGCCCGAGCCGCGGCGCGCGCGGATCAGGCCTTCGGCCGCGAGCCGGTCATAGGCCTCGACCACCGTGGAGGGCGAAACGTCCATGGTCGCGGCAAGACTGCGGATCGAGGGCAGGCGGTCGCCGGCACCGAGCGCGCGGCCCGCGACCTTGGCGCGGACCGCGCTCATGACATCGGCGGTCCGCGTGCCGTTGCGGCCCCTCATGCGTGTGTCGGCGCCCAAAGGTGTATGACCCTCCATACCAATACAGCTTTGCCAGATTGTATGGGATTGTCGCTGGCTTCGCCATGGTCGAAGCGGGTAGATGACCGCGCCAGGGAATGAGGTGACATGCAATCTGCGGGCAGCGGCTGGGGCAACGGTCTTCTGGGCGTCATCATCTTCAGCGGCTCGCTGCCGGCGACGCGGGTGGCGGTCGGCGGCTTCTCGGCGCTGTTCCTGACGTCGGCGCGCGCCGTCATCGCGGCGCTGATCGGGGCAGTGGTGCTCGGCCTGCTCCGGCAGGCGCGGCCGCAGCGGCGTGATCTCGCCTCGCTCGCCATCGTCGCGGCCGGCGTTGTGGTCGGCTTCCCGCTGCTGACGGCGCTCGCGCTCCAGCACATCACTTCCGCGCATTCGATCGTCTTCATCGGCCTCTTGCCGCTATCGACCGCGATCTTCGGCGTGCTGCGCGGCGGTGAGCGGCCGCAACCGCTGTTCTGGCTGTTCGCCGTGGCCGGCAGCGCCACGGTGGCCGGCTTCGCCCTCGCTGGCGACGGCTCGGCATCGCTCACCGGCGATCTCTTGATGGTGGCCGCGATCGTGCTGTGCGGCCTCGGCTATGCCGAAGGCGCCGCGCTGTCGCGCCGCCTCGGCGGCTGGCAGGTGATCTCCTGGGCGCTGTTGCTCGCGCTGCCGTTGATGGCGGCGCTCGCGATTCTGACATGGCCGCCCGTCTGGAGCGGCGTCACCGTGCCCGCCTGGATCGGGCTCGCCTACGTCTCCGTCTTCAGCATGTTCGTCGGCTTCATCTTCTGGTACCGCGGGCTCGCCGTCGGCGGCATTGCCCGCGTCGGCCAGTTGCAGCAGCTGCAGCCGTTCTTCGGTCTCGCGCTCGCGGGCTTCCTGCTGCGTGAGCCCGTCGCCTGGAGCATGATCGCCGCGACCGCGCTCGTGGTCGTCTGCGTCTTCTTCGCGCGGCGGTTTGCGTGAGGCTGTGCCTCACGCCTCCCCCATCACCGTCCGCGTCAGCGCGCTCCTTGCAAACTTCTTCAGCGGCATCGGCTTGCCGAACAGAAAGCCCTGCACGAGGTCGAAGCCGAGTTCGTTCGCCGCCACGAGGTCGGCGCGGCTCTCGACCCCTTGAGCCACGGTGCGCGCGCCAAAGCCCTGCGCCAGCTCGACGATGTGGCGGCACACCGTGCGCTTCAGCCGGTCCCCGCCGCTGCCGGTGACGAATTGCCGATCGGCCTTCAGCTTGACGAAGGGAATTTTGTCGAGCCCCATCAGCGACGGCCAGTTGGTGCCGAGATTGTCGATCGACAGCGCGATATTGTGCAGGCCCACCTCGCGCGCGACCTCGGTCAGGAGATCGAGCTCGCGGATCGCCTCCTCGCTGTCGATCTCGACGGTCAGTCCGCCGAAGGCCGGATGCGTCGGCACGCGACGGCAGAGATCGCGCACCGCGTGCGGCTCCCTCAGATAGGAGGCGGGAAGATTGATCGACAGATCGACCGGGCTTTGTTGTTCCAGAAGATAGTGCCAGTCCTGCACGGCGCGATCGATCACGAACTCCGACAGACCGCGGAAATGCGGATCGTGCGGCTCCGGGATGAAATAGGCCGGCGGTACCACGCCCCAGGTCGGATGCCGCATCCGCACCAGCGCCTCGGCGCCGCTGCGCACGAGCGTGCGCGCGTCGATCTTGGGCTGGTACCAGAGCTCGAGCCAGCCGGCGTGCAAGGCCTCGCCGACATGCACCGCCGGGCTCGGCGCCGGCTCCTCCGGCAGCAGCATCGCAACACGCTCGCGCAGCGTCTCCGCGGCAAAGGGCGTGGTCAGCGGCGGCAGCATCGCAAGGCCATACTCCTCACCGACCTGCCGCACGGCTTTGACGATGATCGATTCGCGGGCACCGACGGCGAGGACCCTGCCAGCAAATGCCTCGCGCACCAGGATTTCGAGGAATCGTCCCGGCTCGATGCCATCGGCGGCGACGCCGAGCAGGATCAGGTCCGGCAACTCGGTGGCGAGCACGGTCTTCAGCTCGTCGGCACTGGCGCATTCGCAGGTGACGAAGCCGAGATCCTCGAGCACCTCGCTGAGAAAGGCGCGCAGGTGACGCTTGCTGTCGGCCACGCAGGCGCGCGGCGTCACCTTTCGTCGTCCGAAGGTCACAGGCCTCCGGCCGACGAGTTCAGTCATCCCATCGTTCATCGTACACCACTCCCGTTCCGTGACGTTTTTTTAAACGGCGAGCGTGGGTTCAAATAAGGAGAGCTTCACATCGTTCTTGAATAATTTGAGTAACGTTAAGCTCTGCAATTTGAGCTAACTTTTCGACAGAAGCTTCGAAAAGAATCCGCATATCCAGGCATCGCATGCGCAACGCTGGTCGAAGCGCGCGAAAAATCTCTCGCGCGCAATGGGCGTGCAATTTTGCCGCTCGACCGCGTTGCGCAATGCGGTTGCGCTGTCGCTCCGGCGCAGGGATGAGGCCGACGGAGGATTGATTGCCGGCGACTTTCCCGTGTCACGCCAGCCCGCGTGCTCGTTCGAGGGGCGCGGCTAGTGGTGCTTGTCGTTGTGGTCGGTGCGCAATTGCCTTGCGGCGATGACGTCGGCGCCATTGTCGTCGACGCGAGCGTCAGCGCGCGCATCGGAGCGACGGCTGCGCCGGAACAGCTCGTCTTCCCGTCCTGCGCGCATGTTGCGCTGTCGCGCGCCGTGGTTCTGCGACAACGGGTCCGGGCCGGAGACCGAGAATGTGAAGCGCATCACACGCACATTGCTGCAGCTGCGCTATTGGTCCGCGCAGCCGGTGGTGGGCTGTCGAGGATTACAGCAATGTCGATGCGGCGAATGATGTATTGGTGGTTCAGATTCGTGCTGTCGGGGCGGTTTTTCGACCGTTTCCTGAGCCTGCCGCGCGCCCGGCGTGCCTAACTAATCGCATCGCGCTTTAGTTTTGCCCGATCAATTTGCGGAACGCCGCCGCACCGTCCTGCATCGCGTCGCGTCCCTTCCAGGCCAGATAAGTCAGCTTGCCGCCGAGCGTGTCGTGGCTGCGCAGCCGCCGCGATCCGAGAATGTGGCCCACATTGGCGGGGAAGCGGCTCACCTCGGCGGAGACCAGCTTCGCGATCGCGTCCATCAATTGCTGGAGGCGGACGCCCCAGTCGCAATGCTCGATGCCGTCGATGCGGACCTTGAGCGCATATTCGGTGTCGTAGATTTCGGCGAGCAGGTCGCGGGCGACCAGCACCCGGTTGTTTCGGAGCGCGATGCGAAGCGCGAGGCGCTTGTCGTCGAGCCGGTCGAGGACCATGTGAACGACGCAGGCATAGGGCGTGGCGGCAATGTCCGCGGCGGCCTTGCTCGCAGCAGCCTTGGTGGCAAGCCGCACCAATTGCCAGGGCGTCTTCAGACGCCGCGCCACCAGCGCCAGCGCAAAGGGCAGCGCGTCGGGATGGGCCTTCTTGAAGGCGTCGAGCTGCGCGGTGGTCTGAGCGACCTGGCCGTCGTCGAACTTCGCGATCCTCTCGGGCAGCTTCTCGTTGAACTTCGGTAGCGCATCGCCGGCGCGCAACACATGCAGCATCTTCACAACGTCGTCGAAGGCGGTGCGCGAGGCCGTGTATTGCGCGAGCTTGGCTCGCGCCGATTCGGTGCTCTCGGACGAGGTGAGGGTGCTTTCGAGGACCTTGACGACCTTGATCTGGAAGGTCGACGCGATCTTCTGCACCTCCTTCGGGTTGTTCGCCGCGACCTGGTCGTTGATCGCCTTGATGTAGTCGCGCGCCATGGTCGGCAGCAGATCGCGGCAGATCCACTCCCAGATCGGGGTGAGGGTGTTGCGCGAGATCCGCCCCAGATTGGCATGCTCGGGTGCGCCATCGATCAGCAGCAGCTGCAGCGGCGCGAAGAAATAGCGCGACGGGTTGGTGGCGCGCGCCTGGGTCGATCCGTCCTTGCGGAACTCGGCGCGCAAGCGGGACTGGATGTCGGCCGAGCCTGGCATGTCGATGCCGCACAGCTCGAGCCGCTCGAGCTCGCTGAGCAGACAGCTGCGCGACAGCGGCGTCAGCCTCTGCAGGAATTCCGACAGTCGATCGATCTCGTTCATGGCACGCATCTTTCGCAGCGTGTCCCGCTGGTTTGCGGGCCCAATGCGTGGAGGCATTTGCGCGCTCAACCGCCCTAGAGAAGCAAGTCGCCGTTAATTAATCCGTAAAAGCCGGGGGCCGACGCCGGTTGCAGGCGGCGCTCGAAGGGAGTTTTCCGGCCTGACGGCTCAAGGTGTCGGCCGGAACTCAACCGCTGCACGATCGAGGGCGGCCACACGCAAGCACAAATTGTGCCGAAGCCGCCTTTTTAGCGCAAAAGGGCCCAAATCACCGTAGTCTTACGGAGCAGAAAGTTAAGCACAGACCGGCTCCGGTTCCGCTAAACGAGTGCCATGGGGTCACCGAATGATACGGCCACTGATTCGCGGCCGTCGGAATGGGACGAAGGCGGCGCTGCGCCGGCTGAGGAGCCTGATTTCGTCCGCCTGAGCGCCGCCCGTGCCAAGGCGGCCGACGAAATGGCCGCGGCCATTGCCCGCGAGCTCAACGGCCCCCTGACTGCGCTCCTGCTCTACATGGGCGAGATCAAGCACCACAGCGATCAGCTCGTGCCTGCTACGGGCGATCGTGCCTATCTGCAGCGGGTGGTGGAGAACGCGCTGGTACAGACCGAGCGCGTTTGCGGCCTGGTCAAGCAGCTTGCCGGCAAGGGCGGCTTGCCGATCCCGTCCGGCACCGAGGAGGCGCAATCGAAGGCCGCTCGCGCGCTGCAGCCGCAGCGCGTGCCGAGCGCCGAGCTCGTCGGTCCGTCGGGCCAGAAGCGGCTGACCAAGCGCGAGCGCGAGGTGCTGAGGCTGATCAGCGAAGGCTATTCGAACAAGCAGGGCGCGCTTCGCATGCAGATCAGTCCGCGCACTTTCGAGAGCCATCGCGCCGAGGCGATGCGCAAGCTCGGTGCGCGCAACACCGCGGATCTCGTCCGTGCGGCGCTGCTGCATGCGATCGACTGAGGCGGGCGTGCGGCGTCGCCGGCAGGCGATGCGCCCGCGACATCTCTCGAGACGTTCGGAAACCCGTCCTGCTCAGAAATAATCTTCGGCGAACGGACGCGCGGGGGAGGCGCGACGCAGCGGCTTGATCTCTTCCTTCGGCGCGTTCGGAATGATCGTGATGGTCCAGCGGGGAGGCACGCTCGATTCCTGCTCAAGCACCGAACGCACGAAGCCGGTCACGGTGGACTCGCCAGCCTTCACTGTCGCCATCCGGCCGTTGAACTGCGCGATGCGGAAGCGACGAACCTCTTTCTGGTCTGCCGTCTCGTACTTGAACATTGGAAACCCTCCTGGTTTTCCCCGGGACTATCGCCTCCCATGATTAGCCATCTATGAAGATCCAAAACCGTAGAAGTACGGCGGGCTTCGCGTGGTCTGTACCCGAGCGTCTTCGAGCGGAGCGGATACCGGTTCGCGCACGGGAAACGCGTCAATCGCATCGCGCTTAGACCTGCGGCTCTTGTGCGCGCGCGGCGGCGTAGGCGGCATCCATCCGGTCCAGGAGCGCGCGGAATTCGGCCTCGCCGAGGCCCTCCGCGGTCTTCTCCAGCCGCAACGCCAGCGCTGCGAGCCTGACATAGCCGAATGTCCCGGCTGCGCTCTTGAGCGAATGCGCCTCGCGCGCGATCCGGGCGTGGTGCTGCGCAAGCGAGAGCGTGCGGAACAGTTGCAGGCGCGCGCGGGTCTCGCTCCAGAACACATCCCGCACTTCACAGGCAGCATCCTCGCCGATCTCGCGCACCAGCGCTTCGTACGCGCGCGGCTCACGCGCGGGGTCGGCATCGAGCGCGTTCAGCGCAGGCGCGACGGGGGCGTCAAACATGGCTTGCCTGCCTTGATCATCGTTCGTTGTCGCGCGGCACGTGGCGGCGCGAGGTACGTCCCGTGTCTACGGCATCGGAATTTCAGTTCCGGTAGCAGGATGGCCGGTGTTTGCAGACCGGTATTAGCCGGCGGTTTACCAATCGCCCGCGGCGTTCAGCGTGTGCCGAGCAGCCGGTCGTACTGGGCCTTCACGGTAGCGTAGCAGGCGCACGCCGTCCGGCGCAGGCCGTCGATGTCGATGATCTGGATGTGTCCGCGGCTGTAGTGGATGAAATTGGCCTGTTGCAAGGAGTGGGCGACCAGCGACACGCTGTTGCGCCGCGCCCCGATCATCTGTGCCATGGTCTCCTGGGTCAGCAGCAGCCGGGAGTCGCCCGACAGATCATGAGTGTGCAACAGGCACCGCGACAGCCGCGACTCCACGGGATGGGCGGCGTTGCAGCCGGCGGTCTGCTGCACCTGGACGTAGACTGCAAGCCCGTGGCGCATGAGCAAGGTGCGCAGGGTGCTGCTCTGGTCGGCGGCGATCCGCAGCGGGTCCAGATCCACCACTGACGCGACGCCGGGAACCAGCACGAGCGCGGTGTTCAATACAGACGCCTCGCCCATGATCGAAAACGTCCCGAGCAGGCTGTCGCGGCCGATCATGGCGACCTGCACATGCTCGTCCCTGGCCAGCTCCACCACCAGCGAGATGACGCCGCGGTGGGGAAAATAGGCGCGCTTCAGCGTCTCGCCGGTCTCGGCCAGCACTGCGTCATGGGGCAGATCAACCGTTCGCAGGTGCGGACGGATCAATTCGTAATCGTCCGGCGACAGTGCGGACAGGAAACCGTTGGGTGGACGGGCCATCGTTTCCAAAGCTGCCTCCCCTGTTCCTGCATCGTCGAATCGCGACAGGCGACATCACGGCCCTGTGCGGTAAGTTCAATCATGTACAGGCCGGGATATATTGGCAATTGAGACAGGTTGTCCGGCCGCGGCAATCGCTTCCTGCGGCGCTTCGTGCTTGCAAGACGGCGCGCTTGCGGCAGCGACTGGAAGGAAAGCTCCGATTTCGAGCATGGAGGCAGTTCCGGGGAACAGCACGACGCGTCCATCGGATGCCGTCGGCAAGTGCCGTTCGTCGCTCAGTTGTAGTTTTGGCAGATATTAACCCAAAGGTTGTGACCTAGTCCAAACAATTTCGGGTGACGATGGCAAGGCTGGCGAAGCCGGGCTGCACGCTCGAACACGACCAGCTCGATCTGATGATCATCGACATCGTCATGCCGCATTGCCTGCCAGAGCGTCGTGGCGGCGGCATTGCCTCGGCTGCGCGCGGCTAGGTTAGCGCGGCACGAGTCGCTATGGCCGCAGGGTAAGAGTCCGTTTACCTCATGAGCGGACGGCGCACGTCGCAGCAATTCCGCGAAGCGCAAGCCACGAGAGCATCGCCGGTTGCGAGCGGCTCGGGCCAACCCCCGCAGGCCGTCTCCAATGCTCTTCGCGAGCAGGACTTTCCCGCACGTCTCGCCTCGCTGTTATCGGCCCGTTTACCTCGCACGCCGACTCCTTGCGGCGTGGAGACGGATTTGCCGAAAAGCGCTGGGGCATGCGGTCGAACCGCAAACTTCTCTTCAATATCCGTAGTAGGACGGAGGATGAAATTAACGGGACTGTGAAAGGGGATGTCTAACGATCGAGGATAGGGCGTCCATCCGTGCCAAGGGTGGCTCGGGCGTCCAGTTTAAATCCAGGTCAGTAAGGCGTAGCTCATGGATGATCTGTTGCGGGAGTTTCTGACGGAGACCAGCGAGAGCCTGGACACCGTGGACAATCAATTGGTGAAGTTCGAGCAGGAGCCGAACAACGCCAAGATCCTGGATAACATCTTCCGCCTGGTCCACACCATCAAGGGCACCTGCGGCTTCCTCGGCCTGCCCCGGCTCGAAGCGCTGGCCCATGCCGGCGAGACCTTGATGGGCAAGTTCCGTGACGGCATGCCGGTGACCGGGCAGGCGGTGACGGTGATCCTGTCCTCGATCGACCGCATCAAGGAGATCCTGGCCGGGCTGGAGGCGACCGAAGCCGAGCCGGAGGGCAACGACCGCGACCTCATCGACAAGCTGGAGGCGATGGTCGAGCAGGGCATGGCGGCGATGTCAGCGTCGGCTTCGCCGATCGCGGCAGGCTCGGCGCAGCCGATGCCGTCGGCCGGTGCTGCTGCTCCCGTCACTGAGGCTCCGCCGCTGGCGCCGGAAGCCCCGGCTGCCGCTGCGCCTGCGCCTACCAAGGAGCTGACCACGGGCATGCTGATCGAGCAGACGCTGGAGCGCCCGTTGCGTCCCGGCGAGGTCTCGCTCGACGAGCTCGAGCGCGCCTTCCGCGAGACCGCGATCGAGGCGCCGGTGCCCGCGCCCGTTGCCAAATCCGAAGTCAAGGCCGAGCCCGCGCCGGCTGCCGAAGTCCCGGCTCCTGCTGCGAAGGAAGCCGCCAAGGAGAAGGCGCCCAAGGAGAAGGCCGCGCCGAAGAAGTCGATGGCCGACGAGGGCGCCTCCGAGGGCGACCGCATCGCCAACCAGTCGATCCGCGTCAACGTGGATACGCTGGAGCACCTGATGACCATGGTCTCCGAGCTGGTCTTGACCCGCAACCAGCTGCTGGAGATCTCAAGGCGCAACGAGGACACCGAGTTCAAGGTGCCGCTGCAGCGCCTCTCCAACGTCACCGCCGAGCTGCAGGAAGGCGTCATGAAGACGCGCATGCAGCCGATCGGCAATGCCTGGCAGAAGCTGCCCCGCATCGTCCGCGACCTCTCGAGCGAGCTCGGCAAGCAGATCGAATTGGAGATGCACGGCGCCGACACCGAGCTCGACCGCCAGGTGCTCGATCTGATCAAGGACCCGCTCACCCACATGGTGCGCAACTCCGCCGATCATGGCCTCGAGACCCCCGCCGAGCGGCTGGCTGCCGGCAAGGGCGAGCAGGGCACCATTCGCCTGTCCGCCTATCACGAGGGCGGCCACATCATCATCTGCATCGCCGACAACGGCCGCGGCCTCAACACCGAGAAGATCAAGGCCAAGGCGATCTCGAGCGGTCTCGTCACCGAGGCCGAGCTGGAGAAGATGAGCGAAGCCCAGATCCACAAGTTCATCTTCGCGCCGGGCTTCTCGACTGCGGCCGCCATCACCTCGGTGTCGGGACGCGGCGTCGGCATGGACGTGGTGCGCACCAATATCGACCAGATCGGCGGCACCATCGACATCAAGAGCGTGGCCGGCGAAGGCTCGAGCGTCACCATCAAGATCCCGCTGACGCTCGCCATCGTCTCGGCGCTGATCGTGGAAGCCGCCGGCGACCGCTTCGCCATCCCGCAGCTCTCGGTGGTCGAGCTGGTGCGGGCCCGCGCCAACTCCGAGCACCGCATCGAGCGCATCAAGGACACCGCGGTCCTCAGGCTCCGCAACAAGCTGCTGCCGCTGATCCACCTGAAGAAGCTGCTCAAGATCGACGACGGCGCGGCCTCCGATCCCGAGAACGGCTTCATCGTGGTGACCCAGGTCGGCAGCCAGACCTTCGGCATCGTGGTCGACGGCGTGTTCCACACCGAGGAGATCGTGGTCAAGCCGATGTCGACCAAGCTGCGCCACATCGACATGTTCTCCGGCAACACCATTCTGGGCGACGGCGCGGTGATCATGATCATCGATCCCAACGGCATTGCGAAGGCGCTCGGCGCCGCCGGCTCCTCGGCCCATGACATGGGCGAGGACGCGGCCGGCCATCACATCGGATCGGGCGAGCAGACCACCTCGCTGCTGGTGTTCCGCGCCGGCTCGTCCCAGCCCAAGGCGGTCCCGCTCGGGCTCGTCACCCGCCTGGAAGAGCTGCCGGCCGACAAGATCGAGTTCAGCAACGGCCGCTACATGGTGCAGTACCGCGAGCAGCTGATGCCGCTGGTGGCCATGGAAGGCGTCACCATTGCCAGCCAGGGCGTCCAGCCGATCCTGGTGTTCGCCGACGACGGCCGCTCCATGGGCCTCGTCGTCGACGAGATCATCGACATCGTCGAGGAACGGCTCAACATCGAGGTCGGCGGTTCAAGTTCGGGCATCCTGGGCTCGGCCGTGATCAAGGGCCAGGCCACCGAGGTGATCGACGTCGGCCACTTCCTGCCGATGGCGTTCTCCGACTGGTTCACCCGCAAGGAGATGAAGCCGTCGATGCACTCGCAGTCGGTGCTGCTGGTCGACGACTCGGCCTTCTTCCGCAACATGCTGGCTCCGGTGCTCAAGGCCGCCGGCTACCGCGTCCGCACCGCGCCGACCGCGCAGGAGGGCCTAGCTGCGCTCCGCGCCCAGAGCTTCGACGTGGTGCTGACCGACATCGAGATGCCCGACATGAACGGGTTCGAGTTCGCCGAAGTGATCCGGTCCGACAACAACCTCGCCGCGACGCCGATCATCGGCCTGTCGGCGCTGGTGTCGCCGGCGGCGATCGAGCGCGGCCGTCAGGCCGGCTTCCACGACTATGTCGCCAAGTTCGACCGTCCCGGCCTGATCGCGGCGCTGAAGGAGCAGACCGCGGGCGCCGCCGGCGCTTCCGAGCTGAGCCGGGCCGCGGCGTAACCCAGGGGATCAGGAGATAGGCTTATGGCCAGCAACAAGACCCAGTCCAGCGAAGGCGCCATGGTCGAATACGTCACCGCGATGATCGGCGGCCAGCTGTTCGGCCTGCCGATCTCCCGCGTCCAGGACGTGTTCATGCCCGAGCGCGTCACCCGCGTTCCGCTGTCCTCGCGCGAGATCGCGGGCGTGTTGAACCTGCGCGGCCGCATCGTCACCGTGGTCGACATGCGCGCCCGTCTCGGCCTGCCCAAGGCCGAGGACGGCAAGGTGCCGATGGCGGTCGGCGTCGACCTGCGCGGCGAATCCTATGGCCTGCTGATCGACCAGATCGGCGAGGTGCTGCGCCTGCCCGAGGCCGGCATGGAGGAGAACCCCGTCAACCTCGACCCCCGCATGGCCAAGCTCGCCGGCGGCGTCCACCGCCTCGACGGCCAGCTCATGGTCGTCCTCGACGTCGATCGCGTCCTCGAGCTCGCACCCGAAATGATGGCGGCCTGAACCAAAGAAACCATCGAAGCCGGAGAACCAAAATGAAGACGTGTTTGGTGGTCGATGATTCCAGCGTGGTGCGCAAGATCGCGCGCCGGATCCTGGAAGGTCTGGAATTCGAAGTGACCGAGGCTGAGGACGGCGCGAAGGCGCTCGAGATCTGCCAGCGGCAGCTGCCCGATGCGGTGCTGCTCGACTGGAACATGCCCGTCATGGACGGCTTCGAGTTCATGGGCCACATGCGCCGCCTGCCCGGCGGCGACCAGCCCAAGGTGGTGTTCTGCACCACCGAGAACAACGTGGCTCATATCGCGCAGGCGCTCAGCGGCGGCGCCAACGAGTACATCATGAAGCCTTTCGACAAAGACATTATCGCCGACAAGTTCGCTGAAGTTGGTTTGATCCCGGTCGGACAAGCCATGGTCTGAGTGTGTCTGGCCCGAGTGCTTGGGCCAGAGTGTTCCAGTACAGCTTCCGAGAGGCCATCCGTGACCCCGACCGAGTATGAGTATCTGCGCAAGTTTCTGAAGGACAATTCCGGTCTCGACCTGTCCGCAGACAAGCAATATCTGATCGAGAGCCGCCTGCTGCCGCTCGCCCGCAAGACCGGGCTCTCCGGCATCGCCGAACTGGTGCAGAAGCTGCAAGCCGGCTCGCGCACGCTGATCACCGATGTGGTCGAGGCGATGACCACCAACGAGACCTTCTTCTTCCGCGACAAGGTCCCGTTCGATCATTTCCGCGACCACATCATGCCCGAGATCATCAAGGCGCGGGCCAACCGCCGCAGCGTGCGGATCTGGTGCGCCGCCGGCTCGACCGGGCAGGAGCCCTATTCGCTGGCGATGTGCCTGAAGGAGATGGGCGCGGCCCTCACCGGCTGGCGCATCGAGATCATCGCGACCGACCTGTCGCAGGAGGTGTTGGAGAAGGCGAGGGCCGGCATCTACAGCCAGTTCGAGGTGCAGCGCGGCCTGCCGATCCAGATGCTGGTCAAATATTTCAAGCAGACCGGCGAGACCTGGCAGATCAATCCCGAATTGCGGGCGATGATCCAGCATCGCCAGCTCAACCTGCTGCACGACTTTGCCCAGCTCGGCACCTTCGACGTCATCTTCTGCCGCAACGTGCTGATCTATTTCGACCAGGACACCAAGATCAACATCTTCAACCGGCTGGCGCGCCAGATCGAGCCGGACGGCTTCCTGGTGCTGGGCGCCGCCGAGACCGTGGTCGGACTGACCGATACGTTCAGACCGATTCCGGAGCGGCGCGGCCTCTACAAGCCGAACGATCCGCGTGCGGCGGCAGCCAAGCCGGTTCTCGCCGCAGCGGCGCCGCGAGTGGCGGCGGCGATGGCGGGACAATAACATGGCCGACGATGGCAAGGGCGCGGAGCGCGTGACGTTCAGCCGCGGCTATGATGTCTGCATCATGGCCATCGACGGCACCTGGCGGCGGGACTGCAAGCTCAACGCAATCTCCGACACCGATGCCATCCTCACGGTGGAGGGCTCGATCCAGGGATTGAATCTGAAAGAGTTCTTCCTGCTGTTGTCGTCAACGGGCCTCGCCTACCGCCGCTGCGAGCTGGTCCGCGTCAACGGCGCCGAAATGGACATCCAGTTTCTGCGCGGCAAGAACAGGAAGAAGCGCGGTGCGGCCGGCGGCCACGACGCCGCGGCGTGATCTGGCCGCAGCTGCCGCCATTCCGTCCGGCACCTTGCTTCACATTTGTTGAACACATTCGAATCAATTGGCCGCAGCGGCTTTACATCGCCTAAGCGCGAGCCGTGTATCCATTGAGGGTCTCAATCTCAGGATACGGAAATGCCCAGAAGTTCTCTTTCCCCCGTCTCGTCAAACCTGCCGGACGTCGCCGAGCGGCGTGCGCTTCAGCTCCTGGTGGTCGACGACGACGCCACGCAGCGCCACCTGATCGCGGTCGCCGCCAAGCAGGCCGGCCACGAAGTCACCGTGGCGCCATCGGTGACGGACGCGATCGAGAAGCTCCGCGCCGCGCGCTTTGACTGCGTGACGCTCGACCTCGTGCTGGAGGATGGCGACGGCATCGACGTGCTGCGCGAGATGGCGAGCGCGAAATTTGCGGGCTCCGTGATCGTCATCAGCGGCATGGACGGCAAACGCCGCAGCGCCGCCCGCAGCTTTGCCCGCTCCGTCGGGATCGAGCTGCAGAGCCTGCCGAAGCCGCTGGATCTCGCGGCCCTGCGCATCAGCCTCGCCAATCTCGGCAAGATCGCGATGGGCCTGCCTGCGATCCACACCTGGGGTGGTGTCGCCAACGACGCGATCGTGGAACGGCACCGCGCCTGACGCGCAGAGCTGGCATGCGAGCGGCTGCTCCGCCGCGCTGATTGCAACTCAGGCCGGCCTGCCGGATTCCGATAATTGTTGCAGGGCGTGGTCGAGCCCCGCCCGGCAGGCAATGAGCGCGGCGCCCGCCGCGGCGTAACGGGGCGTGACGTCGTCGAGCACGAAAATCTCAATGGAACCCGCGATAGCGCTCGCGTGCCCCGCCGCGTCTTCCTCCGCCATGACTGCGTCGATCAGGCGCAGACTGATGTCGATGCGCGCGATCAGAGAGCGAAGATCGGCTGCGATCAACTGACGGCTGTCAGTTGCAGACGTCGCGACAAGCGGGGCCGTGCCGGCGAAATTTAGCATGGATAATCTCCGTGTCCCGCAATTAGGCACCCTGCCGCTACTTGTGCGTTAAGTCCATGTCCCGTACAAATACGGGTGGGCCGAATCCGCGCCGAGCGCCATAAGGGTTGGCGCGGACGCGAGTCCTTCATGCCAACCGGATGTGGCACATGGCCGAACAAAGCTCTCGCGGTGAAATCTTCGTGGTGGACGACGACGCTGCCGTTCGCGACACCTTGTCGATGGTGTTGAAGGCGGCGGGCTATGACGTGATCTGTTTTGCAGACGGAGCAGCACTGCTCTCGGTCGCGCGAAGCCGCACACCGGCTGCGATTCTGCTCGACGTGCATATTCCGGGAAAGTCGGGTCTCGACATCCTGAAGGAGTTGCACGGCGAGGATTATCCGGCGCCGATCTTCATGATCTCCGGTCAGGGCGACATCGCGATGGCGGTCGGCGCGATCAAGAGCGGCGCCCTCGACTTCATCGAGAAGCCGTTCCGCGGCAGCGAGATCGTCGGCCGGCTCGATGAGGCGATCGGCGCCTATGTACGCAGGCAGGCGCAGAATGCAGCGCCGAAGTTCGGCTCGCTGCATTTCCCCGGACGCGAGCCGTTGACGCGCAGGGAGCGCGAGGTGCTGGAGCAGTTCGCCTCCGGTGCATCCAACAAGGAAGCCGGCCGCACGCTCGGCATCAGCCCGCGCACGATCGAGGACCATCGCGCCAACATCATGAAGAAGCTCGGCGCGCGCAATGCCGCCGATCTGATCCGCATCGTGATGACTGCGGCCCAGCGCGCATCTTAGCAAGCTCTTGTAGCCCGGGTGAGCGAGGCGACACCCGGGACCGCTGCTGCAAAGTCCCGGATATCGCTTCGCTCATCCGGGCTACGCAGCCTCAAGTGCTCAGCGCCTTGCGGATGATCTGCGCCAGATCCGACTTGCGATAGGGCTTTGCCAGCAGCAGAACACCGGAATCCAGCCGGCCGTGATGGATGATCGCGTTCTCGGTGTAGCCTGACGTGTAGACCACCTTGAGATCCGGGCGCGTCTTCATCAGCTCGTCGGCGAGCTGCCGTCCGTTCATCTTGCCGGGCATGATGATGTCAGTGAACAGAAGGTCGAACGGCTTTCCGCTGGCGACGATCGTGAGCGCCTCCGCGGTGTTCGCGGCCTCCAAGGTGACGTAGCCCAGCGAATGCAGTTGGGTCAGCACGTAGTCCCGCACCAGACGGTCGTCCTCGACCACGAGGATCGTCTCGTGTCCGCCCTCGATCGTCGCCGGCGTCACGCCCTCGCCGACCGCTGTCGCCGTCTTGCCGGGCGGCAGGTACATCTTGATCGTGGTGCCGTGGCCCTCCTCGCTGTAGATCTTGATGTGACCTGCGGACTGCTTGATGAAGCCGTAGACCATCGAAAGCCCGAGCCCGGTGCCCTTGCCCGGTCCTTTCGAGGTGAAGAAGGGGTCGAACACCCTGGTCAACATGTTCGCGGGGATGCCGGTGCCGGTGTCGCTCACGGCGATCAGGACGTAGCGCCCCGGCGGCACGTCGTTCGCGCCGGCATAGACCTCGTCGAGATAGGCGGCGCCAGTCTCCAGGATCAGCTTGCCGCCGCCGGGCATGGCGTCGCGAGCATTGAGCGCGAGATTGAGGATCGCGGTGGTGAGCTGGTTGGGATCGACGATCGCGACGCAATTCTCATCCTCGAACACCGATTCGATCTGGATCTGCTCGCCCAGCGTCGGCCGCAACAGTTTCGCGGTGTCGACGATCAGCGAGTTGATGTCGATCTCGCGCGGCTGGAGCGGCTGCTTGCGCGCGAAGGCGAGCAGGTGCTGGGTCAGATCGGCGCCGCGCGCGGCGGCCTCGTCGATCATCTTGGTGATGGCCGCGAGCTGCGGCTCCTTCGCGACCGCTTCCGCGAGAATCTCGATCGTGCCGGTGATGACGGTCAGAATGTTGTTGAAGTCATGCGCCACGCCGCCGGTGAGCTGGCCGACAGCCTCCATTTTCTCGGCGTGACGGATGCGTTCCTCGGCGGCGATCTTGTCGGTGAGGTCGCGGCAGAACACGTTGAACAGCAGGCCCTCGCGGCGCTTCAGGGCGGTGACGCTCAGCTCGGCCCTGAATTCCCTGCCGTCGCGGCGGCGGCACATGAGCTCGCGGCGGCGGTTCAGCGTCGTGCCGTCCTCGTCCTCGAGGAAGCGCTTCAGCCCCGCCCTGACCCTCTCGCGCTCGCTCTCGGCGACGATCAGATCGATCGTGCTCTTGCCGAGCACCTCGTCCCGGCGCCAGCCGAAGAGCTGCTCGGCCTGCGAATTCCAGTTCAGGATGCTGCCGGTCTCGTCGGTCTGGACGAAGGCGTCGAGCGAGGTGTCGACGATGTTGCGGGCGAGCCGTTCACTCTCGCGCAGCGATTCCTGCGCGAGCCGTGCCTCTGTCATGTCGCGACCGACGAAGAAATATCGATGCGCCGGCTCGGACCAGTTGCCGAGCCAGGACAGCCACACCTCGTGGCCGCTCTTGTGGAAGCAGCGGGTGTCGGCGAGCTTGGGACGCTCGCCGCGACGCAAGGCGCGCATCTCGACGCGCGACTGCTCCAGATGATCCGGATGAATGAAATCGGCGCCGCTGCGGCCGGTCATCTCGTCCGGCCGGTAGCCGAGAATGGCTTCGCTGCTCGGGCTGATCTGCGCGATATGGCCCCGCGCATCCATGATCATGATCAGATCCTGCGATGTCTCGAAGATCTGCCGCCGCTCCTCGAGCTGGTGCTGCAACACCCGCTCGGCGCGCCGCGCCTCGGTCAGGCTGCTCGCGCTCCCGGAGACGCCGACGATCTGGCCGGATGGCCCCCTGATCGGCGAGAGGCTGAGCGAAATTTCGACCGGCGTGCCGTCCTTGCGCAGGCGCACGGTCTCGAACCGTTCGATCGGCTCGCCCCGCGCGATCCGCTGCAGATAGTCCTTGCCGTGCGCGCGACGGTCGGGCGGGACAATGATCGACGTGGGCTTGCCGATCGCCTCGTCCGCCGAATAGCCATAGAGACGTTCGGCGGCCGGGTTCCAGCCCGTGATGACCGCATCGAGCGTCTGCATCACGATCGCGTCGTCGGACGATTCCACCGCGGCGCTGAACAGCCTTTCGCGCGCCGCGTGATGGCTTCGCGCAGCCTCGGTGCGGCGATGCTCCTCGATCTCGCGCTCGAGAGCGGCCGTTTTCGCACGGGTCTCCTCGATCATCCGGGCAAAGGCCCGCGCCAGCACGCCGGTCTCGCCGCCGGCGTCGACGGGAATCTCCGCTGGACGTCCGCTGCCGATCGCCTGCACCGCCGCAGTGAGGCGCCCGATCGGGCGTGTCAGCGAACGCGCGAGCAGCACTGCGAGTGAGGCCGCTGCAAGCACGGCCAGCACACCGACGAGCAGGGAGGTTCTCTGGATGGCCCCTGGCACGAGGCCGAACACAGGCGCCGGAATCGTCTCGATGATTGCGACCCATTCCTTGCCCACGAGCAGCGCCGGCGCGATGGCTGCGCCGCTCGGCCGGCCCGATCCGTCCGTCATGAGCCGCGTGGAGACTTCCAGCGTGCCGGCCAAGGCGGCGAAATACGGAAAGTCCTTGCGCCAGTCGTTGGGACGGTCATGCAACGCACCGAATTCCCGCGTGCGATCGGGGTGGATGAGATAGTCGCCCCGCGAATTCACGACGTAGATCTCTCCTCCTGAAGTCGAGGTGGAGCGGACGCGGTCGAGTGCCGGGCGCATGTCGACATTGGCGACGATGATGCCGAACGGCTTGCCGTCGGATGTGAACAGAGGCATCGCAACCCGCAAAGTCGGAGCGTGAGCGGCCGTGGTTCCCCCGTGGCGGGTCGCGAGATCGATCGGGGACACGTAGATCTCGCCGGGCCGGAGCCGCATGGTTTCCCTGAAGTAGGCTCGGTCGCCCTTGCGCTCCAGTTCGCCGTCCGGGGCGATCCGTGCCGTTCCGCCCGGTCCGGAGCGATCGACGCGGACCAGTTCGCGCTGGTCGTTGTCGACACCGATGATCCGGAACTGCCCATAGATGGGCTTGGCGTCGATCTCGGCCGCGAGCCGCGTCGCGATACGCTCGCGCCAGGTTTGCTCCGAGACGCCATCGATGGGGTCGGTTCCTCCACTGGTGTGAGCGCGGATGAGGCCGTTGATTGCCGCTGCGGCGCGGTAGCCGATCAGATCGCCGCGCACGCCGGCAACGTAGGATTCGAGATTGGTCGCGAGCAGGCGTGACTGGGCTTCAACCCGCTCCAGGACCCGTGGAATGACGGCCTGTGTGGTGTTGCGATAGCCCAACCATCCGACTGCGGCCACGGTCACCGCCACCAGCAGGATCATCGCGATGGCCAGCCGCGTTGCCAGCGTCGTTGCCAGTCTCATGGGGACTTTCGCCGGGCTTGCCGTATCGCGTCTGTTCTGGCCCGGAGCAGAGGAGGTGTCCTGGTCATCTGCAGCCATCGCCGGCGACAGTCACGTGATAACCAGCCCGTTCCAGCAGCCGGATGGTGATCTCCAAGCCCGGATCGTCATCCACGATCAGGATGTTGGCCACGTCTGAAATCCTCCGGGTCAATGGGGAAGTCCCCGGCGACCATCAAAGCCATCAAAAACATGAAATTGTTGCGCGGATTCTCGTCTGCCGGCAAGCACTTCGGAGCCTCTCCGGCCTGAGGTGCCGATTTTTTGCCCCGCACCGTCCCTATGCCCGCCTGAGTGCATAGCAGAGGTTCGCTCTCGGCCCGCCCAGCGCCTTGCCGGGCATGGAGAGCCTGTGAGAAGAGCAGGGCCAATCCTTCGGACGGACAAGGAATGAAATGACCAACAAGAAGAAGTCGCCCGACCAGCTCCGCAGCGCGCGCTGGTTCGCGCCCGACGATCTGCGCTCGTTCGGCCACCGCTCCCGCGCCATGCAGATGGGCTATGCCCCCGAGGAGTGGAAGGATCGCCCGATCATCGCGATCCTCAACACTTGGTCGGACGCGCAGCCCTGTCACATGCACTTCAAGTCGCGTGTCGACGACGTCAAGCGCGGTATCCTGATGGCCGGTGGCCTGCCGCTGGAGCTGCCGGCGCTGTCGTTGTCGGAATCGCTGCTCAAGCCCACCACGATGCTCTATCGCAATCTGCTGGCGATGGACGCCGAGGAATTGCTGCGCAGCCATCCCGTCGACGGCGTGGTGCTGATGGGCGGCTGCGACAAGACCACGCCGGCGCTGCTGCTGGGGGCGACCTCGATGAACATCCCGGCGATCTATTTGCCGGCCGGTCCCATGCTGCGCGGCAACTGGAAGGGCAAGACGCTCGGCTCCGGCTCCGACGGCTGGAAATATTGGGACGAGCGCCGCGCCGGGAAAATCTCCGACAAGGACTGGCTCGACATCGAAGCCGGCATCGCCCGCAGCTACGGCACCTGCATGACCATGGGCACGGCCTCGACCATGACCGCGATTGCCGAGGCGATCGGCATGACGCTGCCCGGCGCCTCCTCGATTCCGGCGGCCGATGCCAACCACATCCGCATGGCCTCCGAATGCGGCCGCCGCATCGTCGAAATGGTGTGGGAGGACCTGACGCCGAAGGTGATCCAGACCCGCGAGGCGTTTGAGAACGCCATCGCGGTGGCGATGGCGATGGGTTGCTCCACCAATGCGATCATCCACCTCATCGCTCAGGCCCGCCGCGCGGGCCAGGACATTGGCCTGGACGATTTCGAGACCGCGAGCCGCAAGGTGCCCGTCATCGCCAATGTCCGTCCAAGCGGCGATACCTATCTGATGGAGGACTTCTTCTATGCCGGCGGCCTGCCGGCGCTGATGAACCGGATCAAGCCGCATCTGCATCTCGGTTGCATCACCGTCACTGGCAAGACGGTGGCTGAGAACATCGAGGGCGCCGAGGTCCACGATGCCGACGTGATCCGCTCCATCGACGATCCCATCTACAAGGAGGGCGCGCTCGCGGTGCTCAAGGGCAATCTCGCCCCCGACGGCTGCGTCATCAAGCCCTCCGCCTGCGCGCCGCGCTTCCTCAAGCATACCGGGCCTGCGCTGGTGTTCGACGATTATCCGTCGATGAAGAAGGCGGTTGACGATCCCGACCTCGACGTCACCGAGGACCACATTCTCATCCTGCGCAATGCGGGGCCGCAAGGCGGGCCGGGCATGCCGGAATGGGGCATGCTGCCGATTCCGACCAAGCTCGTGAAGCAGGGCGTGCGCGACATGGTACGCATCTCGGATGCGCGCATGAGCGGCACCAGCTATGGCGCCTGCATCCTGCACGTCGCGCCGGAATCCTATGTCGGCGGCCCGCTCGCGCTGGTGCGGAACGGCGACCGCATCACGCTGGACGTTGCCGCGCGCACGATCAATCTCGACGTGAGCGAGGCCGAGCTCGACAAGCGCCGCGCCGCCTGGAAGCAGCCCGAGCCCCGCTTCGAGCGCGGCTATGGCTGGATGTTCACCAGGCACATCAAGCAGGCCAATGACGGCTGCGACTTCGATTTCCTCGAGACCGATTTCGGCGCGCCGATCGGCGAGCCGTCGATTTACTGACGTCGTTCCGGGGCGCGAAGCGAACCCGGAACCTCGAGATTCCGGGTTCGATGCTTCGCATCGCCCCGGAATGACAGATGAGGATGCCCATGACCAAACTCAGTGACGCCACCCGCAACAAGCTCAAATCCGTCTCCACCGCCACGGTCGCCACCGCCCTGTTCAAGCGCGGCCTGCGCATCCAGATGATCCAGGATGTGCATCCCTTAAGTCCCGATCAGCCGACCATGGTCGGCGAGGCCTTCACGCTGCGCTACATGCCGGCGCGCGAGGATCTCAACACGATCGACGTCTTCAAGGACCGTTCGCATCCGCAGCGCAAGGCCGTGGAAGATTGCCCTCCGGGCGCTGTGCTGGTGATGGACAGCCGCAAGGACGCGCGCGCGGCATCGGCAGGCGCGATCCTGGTCACGCGATTGATGAAGCGCGGCGTCGCCGGCGTCGTCACTGACGGCGGCTTTCGCGATTCCGCTGAAATTGCAAAACTCGGTTTTCCCGCCTTCCACCACCGCCCCTCGGCGCCGACCAACCTCACGCTGCACCAGGCGATCGAGATCAACGTCCCGATCGGCTGCGGTGACGCCCCGGTGTTTCCCGGCGACGTCATCCTGGGCGATGCCGACGGCGTCATCGTGATCCCGGCGCATCTCGCGGATGAGATCGCGAGCGAGACCATCGAGATGACCGCGTTCGAGGACTTCGTCACCGAGGAAGTCGGCAAGGGCCGCGGCATCTTCGGCCTCTATCCCGCCACCGACCCGCAGACGCTCACCGACTTTGCGGAGTGGCGGAAGAAGAACGGGAGGTAGTCTCTTCGCCTCTCGCTGCAAGCGGCAGGGCTATCGCATATAGGCGATCTCGCCTGTGGCCATCCTTCGAGACGCCCGCCGTAGGCGGGCCCTCAGGATGAGGACCGAGGTCGTGGCGATCGGCTCAACGAACACGGACGCTGTTTAGCCTCATCCTGAGGAGACCGCGCAGCGGTCGTCTCGAAGGACGAGGCGTGCGCACCGGCCGTCGCTACAAGTTACATGCGATCGCCCTGCTGCTTGTGGGAGAGGGAGAAGAACTAAGCCTCCGCCATCCCTGCCGCCCACAGCGCGAACGCATAGACGATCGCGACCTCGTCGAGCCGGTCGAAACGTCCCGAGGCGCCGCCGTGGCCGGCGCCCATGTTGGTGCGGAGCAGGACCGGGCCGCCGCCCGTCATGGTGGCGCGCAGGCGCGCGATCCATTTGGCGGGCTCCCAATAGGTGACGCGCGGGTCGGTCAGGCCGCCCATCGCCAGGATCGCCGGATAGTCCTTTGCCGCGACATTGTCATAGGGCGAGTAGGACAGGATGGTGCGGAAATCCCTCTCGCTTTCGATCGGGTTGCCCCATTCCGGCCATTCCGGCGGCGTCAGCGGCAGCGTGTCGTCGAGCATGGTGTTGAGCACGTCGACGAACGGCACTTCGGCGACGATCCCTGCAAACAATTCGCCGGCGCGATTGGCGACCGCGCCCATCAGCATGCCGCCGGCCGAGCCGCCATGGCCAATGATGCGTTTGGCGCTGGTGTATTTCGCATCGATCAGTGCACGGGCGCTGGCCGCGAAATCATCGAACGAGTTGGTCTTCTTCTCGCGCTTGCCGTCGAGATACCAGCCCCAGCCCTTGTCGGCCCCGCCGCGAATGTGCGCGATGGCGTAGACGAAGCCGCGGTCGACCAGCGACAGGCGGTTGGCATTGAACGAGGCCGGCATCGCCATGCCGTAGGAGCCGTAGCCGTAGAGCAGGAGCGGCGCTGAGCCGTCGAGGTTCAGCCCGCGGCGATAGAGGATCGACACCGGCACCTCGGCCCCGTCATGCGATTTCGCCATGATGCGCGTGGTGACGTAATCGGCCACGTTGTGGCCGGACGGGATCTCCTGGCGCTTGCGCAGGGTGCGCGTGCGCTTGACCATGTCGTAGTCATAGACTTCCGACGGCGTCGTCATCGACGAATAGGCAAAGCGCAAATTCGTCGTCTCGAACTCGTAGGAGCCCATCGTGTCGAGCGAATAGGCGGCCTCGTCAAACGCGATCGCGTGTTCTTCCTTCGTCGAGAGATCGCGGATCACGATCGACGGCAGCGCGTTGGCGCGCTCCAGTCGGACCAGATGGCCGGCATAGAGATCGAGGTCGATGATGTAGATGCCGGGACGATAAGGGATCAGGTCGCGCCAGTTCTTGCGCTCGGGCGAGCCAAGCCGCGCCGTGACGATCTTGAAGTCGATGGCGTCGTCGGCATTGGTGAGAATGAAGAGCTCGTCCCCGCGGTCGGCCAGCGAATATTGCACGCCTTCCTCGCGCGCGGCGACCAGGCGCGGCGGTGCCTCGGGATTGGCGAGATCGATCAGCCGCTGCTCGCTCGTCTCGTGGTCGCCGCCTGCGATCACGCAGAAGCGGCCGCTGGTGCTTTCGTGCAGATGGGTGAACCAGCCGGCATCCTGCTCTTCGTAGACCAGCGTGTCGTCGGCCTGCCTGGTGCCGAGCTTGTGGCGCCAGACCTGCATCGGACGGTGATTGTCGTCGAGCTTCACATAGAAGAAGCTCTTGCAGTCCGCGGCCCAGACCACGCCGCCATCGGTCTCCTCGACGAGGTCGTCGAGATCCGCCCCGGTCGCCCAGTCACGCACGCGGACGGAAAAATACTCGGAGCCCTTGGTGTCCGCGCTCCAGGCCTGCAGCTCGTGATCGTGCGAGTGCCGGCTGCCGCCGAACTTGAAATATTTGTGGTCCTTGGCGAGCGCGTCGCCGTCGAGCACGATATGGCCCTCGCCGCCATCGCGCGGCATGCGGCCGAACAGCTCGTGCTGCCCGCCCTCGCGAAACCGGCGGAAATAGGCGAAGGGGCCGTCGGGCGACGGCACGCTCGAATCGTCCTCCTTGATCCGCCCGCGCATCTCGCGCACCAGCGTCTTCTGCAGGCTAGCTGTGTGGCCGAGCAGGCTCTCGGTGTAGCCGTTCTCTTCGTCGAGATATTTGCGGATATCGGGATCGAGCACCGCAGGGTTACGCAGCACCTCCTGCCATTTCTCGTCCTTCAGCCAGGCATAGTCATCGGTCACCGTGATGCCGTGGCGCGTGAAGGAATGCGGCCGGCGCGGGGCGACGGGGGGCTTCGAAGGCGTCTTGGCTTGTGTCACTCGGTCCTCGTTCGTGTCCGACGTCGCTGTTCTTCGCCTCTCCCCGCTTGCGGGGAGAGGCCGGGATTTGCGACAGCAAATTCCGGGTGAGGGGGACTCTCCGCGAATCCAACTCTCACCAGTCTTGCGGAGACTCCCCCTCACCCCGACCCTCTCCCCGCAAGCGGGGAGAGGGGGATTGAGGGCAACTCGCTGCGTTCCCTTATATCGTCCCGATTCCGCGAATTGCCAGCGCCGCTGCGCCGAGCCCGCCGGGTTGTTGACCGGCCCCTTGTATGCTTTAGGGACGATATCCCTGCCGCCGGTCCAGCCAGATGCTGTTCAATTCCTATCCATTCATCCTGCTGTTCCTGCCGGTTGTGCTGGCCGGCTATTTCCGGCTCGGCCAGCGCAGCAATCTCGCCCCGGTGATCTGGCTGGCGCTGGCCTCGCTGGCCTTCTACGCCATCGGCAGCTGGCAGTTCGTGGCCCTGTTGCTGGTATCGATCGCGTTCAACTACGGTGTCGGCCATCTCCTCATCGTGGCGGAGCTCAAGCCGTCACGGCGCCGGGCCGCGCTCGCTTTTGGCGTCGTCGGCGATCTCCTCGTGCTCGGCATCTTCAAATATGCCGGCTTTGCCGCTGAGAACATCAACGCGCTGCTAGGTACGCATGTTGCGGTCCACATCCTGCTGCCGGTCGGCATCTCCTTCTATACGTTCACCCAGATCGCGTTCCTGGTCGATGCCTATCGCGGCCAGGTCGCGGCCTATGCGCTGCCGCATTACACGCTGTTCGTGACCTATTTCCCGCACCTGATCGCCGGACCGATCCTCCACCACAAGGACATGATCCCGCAATTCGAGCGGGAGGAATCGAAGCATCCGCACGCGCATCTGATCCTGTGCGGAATCATCATCTTCGCCATCGGCCTGTTCAAGAAGACGTGCCTTGCCGACGGCATCCAGCCGCTGGTCGCGCTCGCCTTCGAGGCGCGTTCGCCGAGCTTCGACCAGGCCTGGCTCGGCGCGCTCGCCTACACCTTTCAGCTCTATTTCGACTTCTCCGGCTATTCGGACATGGCGATCGGGATCTCGCTGATGTTCGGCATCTTCCTGCCGGTCAATTTCAACTCGCCCTACAAGGCGACCAGCATCGTCGAGTTCTGGCGCCGCTGGCACATGACGCTGTCGCAGTTCCTGCGCGACTATCTCTACATCCCGCTCGGCGGTAATCGCAGAGGTCGCGTGCTGCGCTATGCGAACCTGATGATCACGATGCTGCTCGGCGGGCTCTGGCACGGCGCGGCCTGGACGTTCGTGACGTGGGGCGCGCTGCACGGCGCCTATCTCTGTCTCAATCATGCCTTCAACGCGCTGGTGCCGGATCTCCCGTCGTCACTGGCGCGCCCGGCCCGCATCGCCGGAGCGGTTCTGACGTTTCTTGCCGTCGTCGTCGCCTGGGTGTTCTTCCGCGCCGAGAGCGTCGCATGGGCGCTACGGATCCTCCGCGCCATGGCCGATCCCGCCGATATCGTCTTTGGCCGCGAGGAGATTGCGGCGCTGGTGCTGGTGTCGGTCTACGCGGCGCTGGTGTGGCTGACGCCGAACACCCAGGCGATCATGGGCTACGATCACGGCAATCGCAGCGTCGGCGGGGCCCTGCTGGCAGGGCGCATGCGACCGCTGTTTCTCTATGGCGCGTCGCTGGTGCTCGCGTTCGGCATTTTGGGCATCCAGAGCCACAGCGAGTTCATTTATTTCCGGTTCTGATGCGCGCACCGTTCACCAATGTGAGACGTCTTCTCCTCGCGAGCATCGTGTGCGCGCTGGCCGCGGCTGCGCTGACCTTCGTCGTCGATCCGCTGCAACTGTTTCGCCCCTCGCGCCTCATGGCGGCCTTCTACTCCGACGACACGCGCGTGCAGAATGCCGGGCTGATCCGCAGCCAGTCGTTCGACACCGCCTTCATGGGCACATCGCTCGCGATCCATTTCCGCCAGAGCGAGATCGATCGTGCGCTCGGCGTCCATTCGCTCAAGCTGGCGATGACCGGCTCCAATTCGCGCCAGCAGGCCTTCGTGCTGGAACAGGCGATCGACCGCGGCGCAAGGCGTGTGATCTGGGAGATGGACGACTTCATCTTCGTCGATGCCGCCGACATCGAGACGGATCCCTATCTCTCCGTCGACCTCTATCGCGGAACGGCCAAGGGCATCGCGTCTTATCTGTTCAGCGCGGCGATGGCGAAGGAATCCCTGTTCGCGCTGGCGCGGTCGATGCCGTCGCTGCGCGAGCCGCTGACCCGGGCGGCGCCGTTTCTACCGGTCAAGTTCGCGCTGTCCGACGTCGATGACATCTACGCGCTGCCGCGGGATTTCGATGTCGCGCGCGGCTACAACGCGACCAGGACGCTTGCCGCCTTCGCCTACATCACCGATCCCGTTCGCCGCCGCTTCCTCGGCGAAGGCTACGGCTACGACGCGATGGTCCGGCACTTCGAGCGCGATGCCGTCGGCCTGATCACGCGCCATCCCGACGTGACCTTCGACATCTACTTCCCGCCCTATTCGATCCTGCAATTCGTCGCCATGCGCGATGCCTCGCCCGGGACGCTGACGATTGTCACCGAACTGACGGCGCATATCGCGCGGCGCCTGACGCAGTTTCCCAACGTGCGCCTGCATGATTTCCGCGCGATCAAGGCGGTGACGCACGATCTCGATAATTACAGCGACGTCATCCACCATTCGCCGGTGGTGGACGCCATGGTGCTGAAGTGGCTGGCAAGCGGGGAGTATCGCGTCGATCCGAAGCAACCGACCGCGTCGCTGGATCAGTTGAAGGCGCAGGTCGAAGCGTATCGCCTCGAGCGCTGATCTTCCCCTCTCCCCTTGTGGGGGAGAAGGAAGAAAGCCTACGCCGCCACCTCTTCGCCGAGATACGAAACCGCCGCCTCCAGCCCGCCCTTGCCGTGCGGGATCTTCAGTGCGTTCAGGCCGACCTCGATCACGCCGAGCGTGCCCAGCAGCATCGGCGCATTCACGTGGCCCATATGGGCGATGCGGAAGGCCTGTCCCGAGAGGTCGCCGATGCCGGTGCCGAGCACGACGCCGCACTTCTCCTTGCAATAGCGTTGCAGCACGGCCGGGTCGTGGCCGTTGCTCATGGTCACCGTGGTGACGGTGTTGGAGCGCTCGCTCGCTTCGGCCACGTTGAAGCCGAGCACCTGGCCTTCCGACCAGACGGCGACCGCACGGCGCGCGGCTTCGGCGAGCAGGCTATGGCGACGGAAGGCGTTCTCCAGGCCTTCCTCGTGCAACAGGTCGATCGCCCGGCGCAGCGCGAACAACAGGTGCACCGGCGCGGTGCCGGCATATTTACGATAATTCTCGGTGCCCTCGCGCTCGCTCCAGCTCCAATAGGGCGTCGACATGTTGGCCTTCTTGTGCACCTCGAGCGCCCGCGCATTGGCGGCGACGAAGCCAAGGCCGGGCGGTGTCATCAGGCCCTTCTGCGAGCCGGACATCGCGACGTCGATGCCCCATTTGTCCATCTCGAACGGCATGCAGCCGAGCGAGGCGACGGTGTCGACCATGTACAGCGCGGGATGGCCGCTGGCCTTGATCGCCTTGCCGATCGCCTCGATGTCGTTCTGCACGCCCGAGGCGGTGTCGACCTGGACCACGACGACCGCCTTGATCGTGTGCTCCTTGTCGCGGCGCAGGCGCTCCTCGACCTCGTGCGGCCGCACCGCGCGGCGCCAGTCGCCCTTGAGCACCTCGACCTCGGCGCCCATCAGCGCCGCCGCATTGCCCCAGCCGATCGCAAAGCGTCCGCTCTCCAGCACCAGCACCTTGTCGCCGCGCGACAGCACGTTGCTCAGCGCCGCTTCCCAGGCGCCGTGACCGTTGGCGATGTAGATGTAGGACTTGCCCTTGGTCGCGAACAGCTTCGAGATGTCGCCGAGCAGGCTCTCGGTCAGATCGAGCATCTCCTTGGAGTAGATGTCGATCGCCGGACGATGCATCGCCCGCAGCACCTCGTCGGGCATCGTGGTGGGCCCGGGGATGGCCAGAAACTCCCGGCCCGCGCGAACGGTCATTGCTGTTGGTCCTTGTTGCTTGAGAACAGGCTGATTGGTCGCTGATTCATGCTTTTACGCGCCGCCGGGTCTTGAGAAAAGCACGTAAAATGCAGGGCTGGGTTATCGCTTCGTCTCCCGGCACCCGGCCGCTTCGGCTTCCTCCACCGAGCAGAACCAGCGAGTGCCCTTGCTGATCTTCATCTTGATCTGGGTGTACCAGCGGCTGGTCGGCTGGTGATAGATGCACTCGCCGGCGCTGTTCACATTGCCCTTGATGGTGCAGTCCGGCGAGGGCGCGACCGGCCCCGAGGCCGAGGCGAGCAGCACCGCATGCGCGCCGTCGGGCGGCTTGGTGGCGCCCAGGATGGCCGTCTTCTTGTTGCGCACGCGCCAGTCCCAGGGTGCGATGAAGGCGCCCTGCCACATCCCGGCCTTGGCCTCGCGCGCGGCCTTCTCATCCGCCTCATAGTCGTGGGACATGCGGGTGTAGGCCAGTGCCCAGCCGTTGCGCACCAGCCATTTCTGAATGTCCTCGCCGCCGACCTCGCAGCGCGCCACGGTGCGGCCGCGCCGGTCGATCGACCTCGTGTGGCAGGCCCAGCTCTTGCCCTCGGCGTATTTGGCAAGCTCGTCGCGGGCGGCGACGCCGCAGGTCCAGCGCTCGGTCTTGGTGTTGAGGCAGAGCTGGTCGACCGCGGGCGCGTCGATGCCGCCAAGCCGGATCCGCGTGTTCCCGATCACGACGGCATCGCCCGCGCGGACCTTTGCGTTGCCGGTGATGTCGGCGGCCTCGGCCAGCGACGGCAGGGCAAGGAAAGACAGTGCAATCAGGATTCTTCGCAGCATGCCTGTCCGCGCGTGATGAGATACCGGTAGAGCCCGCAATTGTGGTCGGCTTTTGACCTCGCGGCCAGCATATGCCTGACGACTGGGCTTTCAACTTCCCGTCATTGTGGTGAGTATCCACGCCTCTCTTGTCCCGGACGCGCTGCAGCGTGAAACGCTGCTGCGCAGAGCCGGGACCCAGAAAATCACGGACACAATTCGCAGTCGTATGGGCCCCGGCTCTGCAGCGCACCGCGCAAGTGCGCGCTGCGCCGCGTCCGGGGCACGAGAGGAGCTCACCCCCGCGCCATCGCCCTTTTCGCCACCGCCAGCCCCATCAGCACGAAGGCCGAGGTCACCTCGGGACCGCCGACCAGAATCCGCGTCGGTGTCTTCATCTTGTTCCATTCATAGGCGCGGAACGGGCCGCGGCGGCCGCCTTCGCCCAGGCTTGCGATGATCACGTTCAAAGCCGGCGCGAAGGCGCGCGGGTCGGCGCCGAGATGGCCGAGCGCGATCAGCGCGAGCGCGGCGTCGAACACGTTCATCTCGGCCGCCATCATCTCGCCCTTGACGTAGGACAGCACGCGGTGGCGGATGAAATCGAAATCGCCATCGGGATCGATCGCGGCCTGCGCCGCCAGCGGCAGTGCCAGGAAGGCGGCATAGCAGCGGCCGAAATAGGCGCTGTAGAGCTCCGGCAGGTAATAGATGTGCGAGCGCGGGTTGGCGAAGGCACCGCTGGCCGCCAGCCGCTTTTGGAAGCCGATGATGCGATGCACGGTGGCGAGCCGCGCCGGCGTCTCCAGAATCTTCCAGCGCGCCAGGTTGCGGAAGCTGACCTCGAGAATGTCGAGATTGAGCGTCGGATCGAGATCGTTGCCGTAAGGGCGCTCGCCGTCGAGATTGTCGATCCAGGTCGCAACCCCACCCTCATAGTCGATATTGTCGTTGAGCGGCACGGTCACGCGCGGCGCGTTGACGCCGGCGCGCACCTGATAGCCGGAGTAGAAATCCAGCAATGGCTGGTCGATGATGGGATCGGTGCAGCCGGCCTGCGTCGCCGCGGAGATCGAGCACGCCGTGGTGTCGCAATCCGGCACGTAGATGCCGAAGCCGAGATCCTGCTTGATCTGCGCGAAGTAGCGGGAAAAGCGTGGATGCGGCGCCGGCGCGAGCGCGGTGATGACGTTGAAGCGCGCGCCGTCGATGCCCTCGACCTCCTCGCGGCTGATGTTGACGCAGAAATCGACCATGTCGGCGATCGCGCGCTCCGCCGCGATCTTGTCGGCGACCGAGGCGAGCCCGGTCTCGACGTAGCTCAGCAGCGCCTCGATGAAGAACGCATCGTAATAGGCCGAGCGGTGGCGGATCTGCACCGGCTCCCACATCGGTTCGGCAATGCCTTTCCACGGTGGATTGACCACGGCCCGCGCGGACGAGCGCGCGATGAAGACGCGGGCGAGATTGAACAGCAGCGAGGAGTTCTTGTAGCCGCGCGCGTTGAGGCCCGTCAGGGCCATGATCAGCTCGCGTCCGCGGAAATCGGGATCGCCGATCAGGTTGAAGGCGGCATAGGTCGGCAGGAAGCCGTTTCGGCGGTACGAGCCGAGTAGATGCTGCGCGCAATCGCGGATCGCGCCGTCGATCTGCGCGCTCTGCGGCATGGCGGCGGTGAACGGCGCCGGCGGCGGCCTGGGGTGGTCGAGCGCGATGCTGTCGACGAGATCGGCGATCGGCCGCCCGACCGCCGCCCAGTCGGGCTCGACCTCGTCGCGGGCGTGGACGAGTGCCTCGCGCAGCCGGGTCAGCCTGGCTTCGTCGCGCAGCTCGGGCAGGCCGGCGCGGCGGAGCAGGATCCGCAGCGCGGGATTGCCGAGTGCGGTCTTGTAGAATTTGGCCAGATGCAGATCGCCGCTGGCCGTGTCAGACAATACGGGATCGCAGACGTCGTACAGCGACGGGCCGTCCTTCCGCGCCGTCAGCGCCCGGCAGGCGGCGCCGGCAAAATAATGAAAGCTCATGAAATACCTGGTCGCGGGGGCTCATCCGGGGCCGGCGAGCGCGCAGCTGTCCGCACACCACCCCCTGCAAGTCTTTGAAAAAGCTACCCGGATTCGCAGGAAAAACAAATGTGATAGACGTCACAAAAAAGCCGGCACGAGGCCTGCATGACGGCCTCCGGAATGCTACGGAGGCGTCAAGAATGGAGCCATCCAGCTCGGAGAATTAACCAACCTATTCAGAGACTTAACTCAAATTTCGAGCAATCTATTGCCCGAGGGCCTATATGCGGTTAAGGGTTTGTTTGGTGCGGCGCCGCAAATTGCGCGCAATTCGGGGGCACTCCCCCGGCCAATCCCTCAAACCTAAAGACGCTATCGCGCTACTCAAACAGTGTGCGCGCGCGTGGCTGGTCTTTGGCACAGGAAACGAACCGAGATGAATGTAAAGCAGCTCGACCTTTCCAGACGCACGATCGCCTTCGCCGCAGCCCTCATCGGCACGGTGTCGCTGGTGATCGGCGCCCATGCTGCTCTCAACATGCGTGCGATCGACGCCGCCAAGGCCGTCTCGACCGACCAGATCACCGGTTCGATCGGCCAGACCTCGCGCCTGGCTCTCGTCATCGGCAACGGACACTATCCCGACGCCAGCGCGCCGCTGACGCAGTCGATCAACGACGCCCGTGCGCTGTCCTCGTCGCTGCGCAAGAACGGCTTTGACGTCGACATGGTGGAAGACGCGACCAAGGACGACATGGTCCGCGCCGTCAACCGCCTGAAGTCCCGGATCAAGCACGACAGCGTCGTCATGCTGTTCTTCGGCGGCTTCGGCGTGCAGGCCGGCCGCGAGAGCTACATGCTGCCGGTCGATGCCGTGATCTGGAAGGAAAGCGACGTCCGCCGCCATGGCGTCTCCATCGAGGGCGTGCTCGAGATGATGAAGGAGCAGGGCGCCAAGGCCAAGCTCGTCGTGGTCGATGCCTCCCGCCGTAATCCCTACGAGCGCCGCTTCCGCTCCTACAGCCACGGCCTCGCGCCGATCAGTGCGTCGGACAATGCGCTGATCCTCACTTCCGCCTCGCCCGGCAAGGTCGTCGACGACGGCAAGGGCGAGCACAGCGTGCTGGTCAGCGAGTTCCTCAACAATCTCAGCAAGCAGGGCAGCGCCGAGAGCGTCTTCAACAAGACCCGCCTCGCCATCTCCCGCGCCAGCGAAGGCGACCAGGTCCCGACCGTTTCCTCCTCGCTGCTCGAAGACGTCCAGTTCGGCGAAGCCGGCGGCTAGGCTTTTCCGGGCTTTGCGATGTGCGTGTTGTTGCGCACATCTGTATCCACATCGTCATTGCGAGCGCAGCGAAGCAATCCAGATTCTTTCCGCGGAGGGACTCTGGATTGCTTCGCTGCGCTCGCAATGACGGTTGTGGCGACTACTTCGCGGCTTCCGCGCTCGCCATCACCGGGCGCACCGGATCGCCTTCGCGCAGCAATGCGCCGGCGCGGGCGACGACGACATCGCCTTCATTGAGGCCGTCGCGGACCTCGATGTTGCCGCCCGACATCAAGCCGACCTCGACACGCTTGGTCTCGACGCGGTTGCGGCGGATCACCTGCACCACGGTGCCCGCGGATGAATACTGCACGGCGGTCAGCGGCACCGCGACGTTGCAGCTCTGTCCGGTCTTGATCAGCGCGCGCCCGCTCGCGTTCAGGAGCAGACGCTTCTGCGATGAGATGCCGATATAGACCATCCCCTGCTGGATGTTCGGCTCGACGGTCGCGCCGATGCGGCGCACCTTGCCGCCGATGTCGTCGGCGCCTGCGATCCACACGCTCGCCTGCTGATTGACCGCGAGCTTGCGCACATCGGTGGTGGCCACCAGGCCGACGAGATCGTATTCGCTGCGCGCAACGATCGTGAACAGCGCCTCGCCCTTGGCCGAGGCGAAGTTGCCGATCTGCGCAGTCGAGGTCGCGATCACGCCCGCCACCGGTGCGGTGACCTGAAGCGTGCCGCCTTCGGGCAGCGCCAGCCGAGCCAGCACCTGGCCGGCGGTGGTGGTATCACCCGCTTCCGCCAGCACCTCCGTGACCTTCAGGCCGGGACGTTCGGGCCGCACCGAGGTTTGCTCGCGCGCGACGATCGTGCCGGTCGCCTCGACGATGTCGGAGAAGCAGGATTTCGCGACCTTCAGCACCGTGACCGCCGGCCCCTTGGGCGCGTCGTCATCGGCGGCTCCGGCCGGATGGGGGCTGAAGACGAGCAGGCCGGCGACGGCTGCGGGACACAGGTTTCGACCAACGGCACGGGGCAAATGACGCATCGGAAATTCCACAGGGGCTATGTCTCCAATCGATAGCAGATGGCCGCCGCCCGCACTATGGCCGCGTCGTCCCAAAACAGGATGCCGCGCCGCAGGCGGTCGCGGCAAGCCTTTGATTAGTCGCGGGATTGGTGAACAGGTTCGCGCTTCTGGGGTGCGCTTTGCCGTGGTCGTCCGGGCCCCGGGTGCGGCCGATCACGGTCTTCTCATCTGCGACAGCGACCTGTATGGGTTTAGCGTCAGAAACGATGCGGCGTTGCTGCCGTACAACTCTTGGTCGAGACGGGATGCAGCAGTTCGTATGCGAGCAGAATATCGTCCATTTCGAGCGGCTGCTCAATGAGACGAGCGACCCGACGGTCCAGAGTACCGTGCGCGCACTGCTGGCGTCGGCGAAGCGCCAGTTGGCGTTGTTGAACTCGGCCGCGTCCGGCGCCGATTCGACGCGGCTCGAACAGCGCCGGCGGCAGCATATCGACGGCGCAACGATCCGGCGGCAATTCCAGCCGGAGTTCGATAGCTCGCCGCACCCCTACATGTTGCTGGATCCCGGCCCGGGACTGTCCATCGTCGACATCAACGACGCCTATGCGGCGGCGACCTTCATCAGCCGGGCCGACGTGGTCGGCCGGTCCCTGTTCGAGATGTTTCCCGACAATCCCGACGATCCGCTCGCCGATGGCGTCAGCAATCTCTACGGCAGCTTACGGATCGTCGGCGAGACGGGGCAGGCCCATGCCATGGCGATCCAGCGCTACGACATCCGGGATTCCGATGGCACCTTCGTGGAGCGTCATTGGCAGCCGATCAACTCGCCGATCCATGACACGGCCGGCCATCTGGTCTTCCTGCTGCACCACGTCGAGGACGTCACGCCACAGGTCGCGGCGCCGCGTTAACCGTCAGCCGCGCCGATCGCCCAGCAGCTTGCCGGTCGAACGTTCGATCAGATGCAGCCGCGTGCAGGCCGGGCATGACACGGATACGTGCGTGCGGTCGGCCGGCTCATCGGTAAGCCGATGCTGCACGTTCAAGCCAGTCTGAGGGCATTTGAAGACAATCTGTCGATCCATGGCCGGAGATATGCCGCCAAGCCGGACCTTGCGAAATTACGGATGTTTACGTAGGTCGGCGGCCCCTCAAGGCAGGCTCAGGAACTCGACCCAGTTCGGCTTCCTGCCGGTGGGATAGGATTTAAGCTTGGCCAGCGCGCCGCTGCTCTGGTCGATGGCATAGACCGTCATGCCGTCCGAGAGCTCGCCGACCGCCGCGAGGTAACGCCCGCTGGGATCGATGGCAAAGCCGCGCGGCTGGGTCTCGGTCGGGACGCTGCCGATCGTGGTCAGCTTGCCGCTTGATCCATCGACCCTGTAGGCGGCGAGCGTGCTGGTGGTGCGCTCGGAGGCGTAGAGGAAGCGGCCGTCCGGAGTGATGTGGATGTCGGCGGCCCAAGGCTTCTTGTCAGGCTCTTTGGCATTGAACCCTTCCGGCAGCGTGGTGGCGCGCTGGATCTCGTCCCAGGCGCCGCTGCTGGCATCGTAGGCGAATGCCGCGACGTCGCCGTTCAGCTCGTGAAGGAGATAGACGAACTTGCCGCCAGGGTGAAACACGAAGTGCCGCGGCCCCGATTTTTGCGGTGCCTTGTGCGCCGGCGGATCGCTCGGCGCCAGCGTACCGGTTGCGGCGTCGAACGCGAAGCTCAGGACCTGGTCGGAGCCGAGATTGGTCGCGAACACGAAGCGGTTGTCGGGCGAGGGCAGGAAGGCGTGGGCGTTCAGCCCGGTCGGGATCACCTGCTTGGGTTCGCCGACGACGCCGTTGGCCAGAAGCGGATTCAGCGCGACCTTGTTGCCGCCATAGGAGGCGCTGAACAGGAACCTGCCGCTGCGGTCGAGGGCGATGTTGGCCATGCTGTCCGCGAGCGGTCCGTTGCCGAGATGGCTGAGCCGGCCCGTCCCGGGATCGATCGCAAAGCTCACCGCGAGGTATGGCTGCGAGCGGATTCCGGCAATCAGCACGCGATGGTCGGGCGTGATCGCGAGCGGCGTCGAGGAGCCGGGCTTTTCGACGTCCTTGAAGGCGGCCGTCTGCACGAGCGTCATCTCGCCGCGCTCGGTCATCTTGAACACGCTGATGTCGTTGCTGTCGGCGTTGCCGACATAGGCGAAGGTCTCGGCCATGCCGGCACGGGCTCCGGAAACGAGAATGAGGCAAGCGAACAGGGTGGTGGCGATCGCAGCGCGTGATGCTTTGGATGCGGATGCTCGGCGCGGTCTCGGCCTCGGTTTCGACATGGGCTCCTCCTAAGGCCGGATCGCGGCATCGTCGTTTTGCCGGCGAGGATAGCGGCAGGCGTGCCGCCGCACCAAATCCCAATCGGGATCGATCGATGCCGAATTCGTATCGGTGGCGCCGGGTTAGCCCACGCATCGCCGCCGTGCGGCCAGTGCATTGCAGAGCGCGACGCTCCCATGAGCCCTTTCACGGGTCGAAAACAGCCGATGCCGCTGCGAACCAATGCCGCGCGAGTGCATTGAACCGGCATGCCCCGTGAAAACGATCTCGAAGGCAAGCCCGACATGGGCGGCAAGCATGGCGGTCAAGCCGGCCAGCCCAAGCTTCCGCCACGCCCGCGCGAGGGCGAGCGCGACGAGGACGTCGTGGCAAAGCGCCACACCGGCCAAACCGATCGCGCGCCGCCACCGACCAAATCAAAATAGCGCCTCGTCCGCCCGCATGCTGTTGGACGGTCGTCGCGCCAGGGAACGGCGGCATCGCCACGCCGTTACCCAGGTGCGTCGGGCGAGAGATGGAAACGGAGGCTGGCCGTGTTTTGGATCTATTGGAACACCGCCTGGTCGCTGATTATCAGCGGCATCATGGTCGCCACCATCGTCAGCCATCCCGACGCCGAATTCGCCGAAGTGCGCGCGGCCCGGCGATCGATGTGAGCTTGCCGAGCTCGCGGGTTTGCCCCTGTTCCGGCGAGGTCCTGAGCAGCAGCCCGTCAGGCCTTGCCGCCACCGTGATCCCTGTTGCCGTCAGCCGGCCGCCCGCCGCGGCCTGACCGATGTGCCGGAGGCCGGGGGCCGCGCTCCCGTGACGTAGTCGGGAAGCTGAAACTTGCGCCGGTAATCCTTCGGCGACACGCCGGCCTGCTTTCGAAACAAGCGGCGGAACGATGCCACGTCCTCGTATCCAACCTCGCGGCAGATATCCTCGATGGCCGTTTCCGACGTCTCGAGCAGTTGCTTGGCTTCCTCGATGCGCAGCGTCTGCACATAGGCGAGCGGCGAATAGCCGGTCGCTGCCCGGAAGCGCCGGTCGAATGAGCGCTTCGGCAACCCGGAGTGATGCACCAGCGCCGCAATGAGGTCCTGCCGCTGGTAGTTCTGCGCGATGTAGTCTTGGCACTTCCTGATCACGCCGTCGCCGTGATCCACGTTCTGCACCATCGAGGCGAACGGCAATTGTCCCTCGCGATGCCACTGGTAGAGAAAGAGTTTCGAGATGCGAATCGCCTCTTCCGTACCGCCGTATTTCGCGACGATCAGCAGCGCGAGATCCTGCCAGGATGATGCACCGCCCCCGCAGACGAGATTGTGACCGGGCCCGTTCTGCACCAGCACGCGCTCCATGCGGAGCTTGACCTTGGGGAAATGCTTTCGAAACACCGGCTCGTAAACCCAGTGCGTGGTGGCCTCGTATCCGTCGAGCAGGCCGGCTTCGGCGAGCACGAGAGACCCGCCGCAGGATCCGTACAGCTGCGCGCCCGCTTCGTGCATCCGCCTGATCCATGCGATGAGCCGGCGATCGAGCACGGCGGTGCCCGTCTCTGCCGTGACGATCACATTCGGTACGAACACGATGTCGGTCGATTCAACCTGATCGACCAAGTCCTGCGGCAGGATGCTGACCCCGGTGATCAGCTTGATCGGGCCAGGTTCGGCGCCGACCAGCCGTGGTTCGAACAGGCCTTCCGGCGTGCCGCCCTTGACGCCGTCCCATATCCGTCCCGCGCCCCACAGCGTGTCGAATACGCCGTAGATGATCGACGGATCGCATTCGGCGAACACGGGAATACTCACGCGTACACGTCCACGTGACATTCTGCAGCCTCTGGCTCGATTGGCTCGAAACTGACTATTCTGCCTCTCCATCCGCGAGTCCAGACACCCTATGTCGCACCTCAGCGGCGCATCTCCGCGCCCTGAGGAGCCAGACATGAACTTGGATGAGAGAAAGCTCGAGCAGCTGCTTGGACTCGTCGTCAACGAACTCGGCGCCGCCTCCAATGCGGCGCTCGTCGTCCTCGGCGACCGACTGGGATTATTCCGCGCGCTGGCCGACAGCCCGATGACGTCAGCCGAACTGGCCAGGCGAACGGGGACTCACGAACGCTACGTTCGCGAATGGCTGTCCTCACAGGCGGCTTCCGGCTTCGTGAGCTTTGATGCGACGAAGGACACGTTCAGCATGACACCGGAGCAGAAGGCCGTATTCGCGGATGAGAACAGTCCGGTCGCGATGGTTGGCGGCTTCAGCCTGCTGCCGGCGGTTTATCACGATGAGCCGCGACTGGCCGAAGCGTTCAAGACCGGCAAGGGCCTGCGCTGGAGCGATCACTGCAATTGCATGTCCTGCGGCGTCGACCGCTTCTTCCGGCCCGGCTATCGCGCGCATCTGATCGCCGAATGGCTGCCTGCGCTCGACGGCGTCGTCGAGAAGCTGGAGCGAGGGGCCAAGGTCGCAGATGTCGGTTGCGGCCACGGCTATTCGACCCGGCTCATGGCCGAAGCATTCCCGAACTCGGACTTCATCGGCATCGACTACGACGAGACCTCGATCGACTGCGCACGGGCCGAGATCTCCGGCGCACGCAATCTGCGATACGAGGTCGCAAAGGCCCAGGATTTCGGGGGATCTGGCTTCGATCTCGTGACGATGTTCGATGCGCTGCACGACATGGGCGACCCCGTCGGCGCCGCCCGCCACGTTCGTGCCGCGTTGAAGCAGAACGGCACCCTGATGCTGGTCGAGCCGGCGGCGGGCGACAGCCTGGCCGACAATCTCAATCCGGTCGGGCGGGTCTACTACGCCGGCTCCACCCACATCTGCCTTCCGACGTCGCTGAGCCAGGACGTCGGTTTGGGACTCGGGGCGCAGGCCGGCGAAAAGCGCATCGCGCATGTGTTGCGGCAAGGCGGCTTCTCGCAGATCGGCAAGGCTGCCGCCTCGCCCTTCAATATGATCCTGGAGGCGCGGCCATGACGGCCGCGCACGTCCTTGTGCGCATCGGCGCGATCGCGGTCGAGCCGCACGCTGCGGACGCGAGGTGGCCGTGATTGACGTCGTCGTCCACCTCCTTCTCGCCCGCGCTTCGCTGGTCGCAGGCCTGTCCCGCCTGTCCTGGAGGCGGGTGGTTGCGCTCGGTCGCCGCGGATGGCGCGCGTTCTGGACGGTCACCGCGGGGGCGTGAAGCGCGGTGACGATTCATCCCCATCGCATCGCGCTTCAGGCTGCCACCGCCTGCGCCGCCAGCAGCCGTTTCAACTCCGCCGCGGGCACGGCCGGGCTGAACAGCCAGCCCTGCATCTGGCTGCATCCGAGCTGACGCAGCACCTCGCGCTGGGCCTCGGTCTCGACGCCTTCGGCCGTCGTCGCCATGCGGCGGGCGGCGGCCATGTGCACCACGGCCTGCACGATCGGCGAGGAATCCTCGGGCTCGCCGATGTCGCTGATGAAGCTGCGGTCGATCTTGATCTTGTCGAACGGGAAGCGGTGCAGATAGCTCAGCGAGGAATAGCCGGTGCCGAAATCGTCGAGCGCGATGCGCACGCCGAGCTCGCGCAGCTGCTGCAGGATCGTCAGCGCCTCCGCATCGTCACGGATGAGCACGGTCTCGGTGATCTCGAGTTCGAGCCGCCCCGGCGCGAGCCCTGACTCCGCGAGAGCGGCGGCGACCTTGAGCGCCAATGTCCGCGAGCGGAACTGGACCGGGGAGACGTTGACCGCGATGTGAATCTGGCCGGGCCAGGAGGCGGCTTCGAGGCAGGCCTGCTTCAGCACCCATTCGCCGATCTCGCCGATCAGGCCGGTATCTTCCGCCACCGGAATGAAATCCGCGGGCGAGACCATGCCGCGCTCGGGGTGGCGCCAGCGCAGCAGCGCTTCGCAGCCGGTGACCACATTGGCGGCGAGGTCGACCAGCGGCTGATAGTGCACCTCGAACTCGCCGCGCACGAGCGCGTGACGCAGATCGAGCTCGAGCTGCCGGCGCTGCCGTGCCTTGGCGTCGTATTCGGGTGCAAAGAGGCGGAAGGTGCGGCGCCCTTCCGACTTCGCCGCATACATCGCAAGATCAGCGCGCTTGAGCAGATCGTCGAGATTGTCGCCGTGGTCGGGCGCGATGGCGATGCCGATGCTGGCATCAGTCGGGATGTCCTGGCCCTTGCAGCTCACCGGCGCGCGCAACGCCCCGAGGATCGTTTCCGCCAGCGCCGTCAATTCGGCCGCGTCGTTCGTGCCGGCCTTGACGATGGCGAACTCGTCGCCCCCTAACCGCGCGACCATGTCGTTGCCGCTCACGCAGGCGCGCAGGCGGTTCGCCACCTGGCGCAGCAATTCGTCGCCGACCTCGTGGCCCAGCGAATCGTTGACGCCCTTGAACTCGTCGACGTCGATGTAGAGGATCGCGAACGGCTTGCCCTGGCCGAGCTCGGCGATGCGGCGCTCCAGATGCCCGCGCAGCAGCACGCGGTTGGGAAGGTCGGTCAGCGCGTCGTAATGCGCCATATGGGCGATGCGCTCGTCGGCGCGGATGCGCTCGGTGACGTCGTCATGGGTGGCGAGCCAGCCGCCGGCGGCGCCGGGCTGATTCTTGATCTCGACCAGGCGGCCGTCGGCGGTCTCGACGATGGTGCTCTGGGTCCGGCCGACATTGCTCAGGATGCCGTCGCAATAGGCCTCGACGTCGCCCTCGAACGAGCCGGTGTCCCGGCGATGCCGGATCACGTCACGGAAATGGACGCCGGGCTTCACCACCTCCGTCGACAGGCCATACATCTCGATGTAGCGCCGGTTGCAGACGATCAGCCGCTCGTCCTGGTCGAACATCAGGAGGCCCTGCGTCATCGTGTTCATCGCGGTGTCGAGCCGCTGCTTCTCGAGCGAGAGCCGGTTCGTCATCTGGCGGAAGATCAGATAGAGCGTGAGCACCAGCAGGCCCGTCGACAGCACGGCAATGGTGACGAAGAATTTCGTCTGCGTGCGCCAGGTCGCCAGCGTCGCATCCATCGACTTGGTCGCCACCACCACCAGCGGCTCGCCCGCGAGCAGGCGCGAGGCGACGATGCGGTCCTTGCCGTCGATCGGGCTTGCGAGCTGGGTGGTGACGAAGGTGCGCTCGAACACCGCCATCTGCTCCGGCGTGCCGTTGCGGAAATTCTGCCCGATCATCGCATCCGCATGCGGAATGCGCGCGAGCAGCTGGCCGTTCTGGTGGTGCATCGCGATCGAGGATTCCTCGCCGAGCCCGGTCGAGGCAAAGAAGGATTCGAGCTGTTCGGGCGCGATCGCACGCGAGACCAGCCCGAGGAATTCGCCATGCGGGCCGGAGACGCGCCGCGCGAACACGATCGCCGGTCCGCTGCCGAGCCGGGCGGGCTCGACTTCCACCTCTTCCTGCGAGGCGGGATCGTTCTTGAGCCGGTTGAAATAGCCGCGGTCGGCGACCGAGATGTCGGCGACCGGCCATTGCCGCGACGAGTTGATCAGCAGGCCCCTGGAATCGAACAAATTGGCGCCGGCAACGTCGGACCAGCCGCTGGCCTTGGCACGCAGCACCTCGTGCACGGCGAGCGTGCCCATTTCGCTGCGGAAGATTTCAGCGGATTCGATGCCGTGGCTCTCGAGCTCGGCGATGATGCTCTTCTGCAGCACCGCAAAGTCCTCGAACGCGCGGTCGAAATGCCGGGCGAGCATGCGGACGGAGTTTTCCAGGCTGTCGCGGCCGCTCTCGATCGCATTCTGCCGGAAGCGGTCGACGGTGAGCGCGGTGCCGATGGCGGTCGCAAGCATCAGCACGAAGCCGCCGATGATCAGCCATGTCAGCGGCGCCCCGCGCCAACGGCGGAGCAACGCGCGCATTCGCGCGGTCCATCTGATCGATGCGCCCATCCGGCCCTCCCGTGGGATGCAAGATGCAGCAAAACCGACAAGACCCCGTTACCATTAAAGGTTAGGAAAACATGAATCGGAGGTGGCGCTCACCGCCTGATCTCCCATCGCAGCGCCTCCGCATTCGCCTTGGCGAATATCGACGGCACGTCGAAAGTGCCGGTTTCGAGATCATAGCGGCAGCGCCAGTCGGCGAGGCCCTTCACGGCAACGTTCTTCGGATGCCTGTCCATCTCGCCCGATAGCGAGATCACGAGATAGCGGTTGTTGGGCCAGCGGACGCCGAGCCGGCGATAGCCATCCTCCGTGCCTTTCACGAGATTGGCCGAGATGTGGAAGTCGAGCTTCATCCTCTTCGTGTCGGACCGGCTGTGGAAATAGGCCCAGGCGAGATCGCTGAGCGACTTGCTGGTCGCCCTCACGACGGCTGCCTTCTCGACACGGTAGAGATAGAGGTCCTGCTCGCCGGAGCCGGTCTTCTGCATCCGCACCAGCCATCGCGAGTCGTCGGTGAAACGGAAGCCCGCCGGATAGGTCTGCTCCGGCTTCAGCTCGGTCATCTCTTCGCCGTGCCGAGCCCAGGCCTGCCACCTGACGTTGAAATCATCGCTCTCCTTCACGTGCTGCTCGATCCTGGTGGCGCCGTCGGGCGAGGTGAAGGCGAGATCCGTGTTGTCGGACAGGGTGAAGCCGGGCGGCGGGCCGGAGGCAGCGAGTGCGGGTGAAGCCGCCACCGTCAGGACGAGCGCCAGCCATCGGGCGGGACGGCGAAATACGGCCACGGGAAAATTCCTTGAAGACATGCCGCGCTGCGGCCTCGACGGTTGGACGCCGGCGGGGTCGCGCCGGTTCATCCCGGGCGCCGGGACGGAGGCTTATCATCCTATCGACCGTCTTGCTGCCGCAGCCAAATCGGCGCACTTTGCCGGCCTCGGCTGATTTGCCACCCAAGGTCCTTTTCAGATGATCACCGCATCCAAGGTCCTCATTGCCCTCTGTCTGCTCGCGCTGGCCGGCACCGCACTGGTGATCGGCCCGACCGAGCTGCGCCGCCTGTTGCCGGACGGGACGAAGACCGCCGTCGCCGCCAAGCCGGAGGCCAAAGCCGAACCCAAGGCTGAGGCCAAGGTCCAGCTCAAGCCGGAACAGCCAAAGCTCGCCGGCGGCGCGCCGCCGGCCCCGGCCCCCGGGCCGAAGGCGGGCGCGCTGGCCGAGACTCAGAACGAGGTCACGGCCGCGCTCGCCGATCTCGCGCCGGTCAAGCCGCCGCCGGCGGTTGCGGATAGCGGCCCTCGTTTCGACGTCGCCCGCGTCGACGATCACGGCGAGGCGGCGGTGATCGCGGGCCGCGCCACGCCGGGGGCAAGGGTCGAGCTGCTGCGCGACGGCAAGCCGCTCGATAGTGTGGTCGCGGACGCCTCGGGCCAGTTCGTCATGACCCCGCCGCAGCTTCCCTCCGGTTCCTATGAATTGACGCTCCGGGCCAAGGCACCGGACGGCACGGTGACGGAGTCCGGCCGGACCATGCCGGTGACCATCGCCGCGGCGGCGCCGCCGCCCGCGCGGCCCGCACCGGCAGCGAAGCAAGATGCGGGACAGGAGCCGAAGCAGGCCGAGAAGCCCGACGACAAGCCGGATGTCGTGGCCGCCCTGCCATCGGCCTCGCCGCGTCTGGCTTCAGCGCCTGACAGGCAGGCGGCCCGGCCGAAATTGACTGGCGCGCCGAAACCCAAGGTCCTCGCGCGCGCGCCGGCGGACACCACGGTCGCATCGGCCTCGCCGGCAGACGTGCTCACCGCCGCACCGGCGCCGGCGGGCGGCAGCCGGGTCATTGCCCGTGGCGACAGTCTGTGGGCTCTGAGCCGGCTCGCCTATGGCGACGGCGCCCGTTACGCGGTGATCTTCAAGGCCAACCGCGACAAGATCAACAACCCCAATCTGATCTATCCCGGCCAGACTTTCGTGATGCCGCAAAAGGCGGAGTGACGGCACGCTCCATCCTCCCCCGCCCAGGCGGGCGTCTTGAAAGTCGCCTGTCGCGGGCAGAGCGCGCGGTCGCCCGCGACGCTTTGCCCTGTGTCTCTCCGGAACAATCGGTTCCCTCGCGCGTCATTGTGCTGCGACGCATTGCGCTTGGCGCTGGGAGGAGGCCGAGGTGGTCAGGTCGGCGATCATGTCGGGACGCATGGGACTGGCACTGGCCGGCGCGACCCTCGTGATTGCGGCAGTGTTGCTGCCCAACAAGGCGGAGGCGCAGTTCGGATTGCGTGGCGGTCCGCTTGGCGTTGCACGTTTCGCGGTCGGCCACATGCTCGGCGTGTCGCGCCTGCGCCACTCCCGCATGGCCGTGCGCAGCAGCCGATACCGCTCCGCTGCGCTGCGGTCGCAAGATCTGCGCGGGGCCGAGCGCGGCCAGCTGTCCAATCCCTATGTCCTGCGTGCGGCCCTCACCGCGCAGGCTGCGCTCTCGGGCTGGCATGGCGGCCGGCGCCCGCAGGGCTGGTGGCGCCATCCCGACGGCAGCTACGGCTGGGTCGGCCCGGTGTTCTGGCCATTCGCGCATGACGATCTCACCACCGCGATCATGTTCGGCGACACCACCAGCCTCTCGTTCTATGGCTATGGCGACATCTATGCCGCGATCTTCTCGCCCTATGCGGCGACGGAGCTCGCCGCCTACACCGCGCCGCAAAGCCGGCGTGGACGAAGGGTCCCGACGGCGGAGACGCTCTGCGAGGCCAGCGACACCGGCGGCCTGCCGGTCGACCGCATCGCCGCGGCCGCGGCACCGAACGAGCTGCAGCGCACTGCGCTCGACGAGCTCGCATCCGCCTGGAATGGGGCGCGCGAGGCCATCCACACTGCCTGCCCGGAGCAGGCGCCCGCGACTGCGTCGGAGCGCCTCGGCCTGATGCGCGAGCGCCTCGAGGCCATGATCAAGGCGATCGACGCAATCGAAGCGCCGCTGGCGAAATTCACCGGTCTCCTCAATGACGACCAGAAGGCCAGGCTCAATGCCCTCGCCAGCGATCGCCGCGCTGCGCTGGCGTCCCGCCAGCCCAAGGATTCGCAGAAGGATGCGGCCAAGGATGTGGTCAAGGATGCGCAGGCGGCCGCCGCCTGCCGGCCCGACTACGATCCGCGTTATGACGAAAAGGCGCAGCGCCAATACGAGCAGCTGGTCCAGCAGCAATGGCCCGCCAACGACATTGCCTCCACGCTCCACCTCGACGAGGTGGCCCGCGCCCGCTTCGAGGTGCTCCAGGACACCACCCTGCGCACCATGCAGACGCTCAGCGCCTGCCCGACAGAGCCCGCCGCGACACCGCAAGCCCGCCTCCCGGCCGTGAAGGCGCGGCTGCAGACGATGCTGCAAGCCGTCGGCGACGTCACCGATGCGCTCGACGATTTCCAGGCGGATCTGAGCGACGAGCAGAAGGCCGGGTTCGAGTCGATCGGGCCGAAGCGGGGGGCGTGAGGCCGGAGTCGCAACGCCTCCCGTGAAGGTCGCTAAAGCATGATCCGGAAAAGTGCGCAGCGGTTTTCCGAAAAGATCATGCTGAAACAACAACCTAAAGCGCGATGACGATTCATCCTCATCGCATCGCGCTTTAGCCGACCTCCCGCCGAACCTTCGCCGCTGCGTCGCACATGGCCTTCAGCTTCCCGAACGCAGTCGCACGCGGCATGTATTTCATGCCGCAATCCGGCGCCGGGACGAGACGATCCGGCGAGACATATTTCAGCCCGTTGCGGATGCGCTCGGCGACGGTATCGACGCTCTCGATCGCGGGATCCGCGAGGTCGAGCACGCCGAGCATGATCTTCTTCGACGACAGGTCCTTGAGCACGCCGAGGTCGAGCTTCGGCTGCGCCGCCTCGATCGAAATCTGGTCGGCGGTGGTGTCGTCGAGCTCGGCCAGGAAGGAATAGCCGGCCGGCTTGTTCGAGCCCGGCACGACCGCAGCATAACCAAAGCAGAGATGCACCACGGTCGGCACCGTGATCCCTTGCAGCGCGCGATTGATCGCCTTGACGGCGTAGCGCTTGGCGAGTTCCGGATTGTTGCGCACCCAAGGCTCGTCGAGCTGGATCACGTCGGCGCCGGCCTTTTGCAGATCGAGCGCCTCGGCATTGACGGCCTCGGCGAGAGCCATCGCGAGCTCCTCGTCGTCCTTATAGTACTCGTTCTTGGCCTGCTGGCTCATCGTGAATGGTCCGGGAAGGGTGATCTTCGCCGCACGCTCCGTGTTCTTGCGCAGGAACTGCATATCGTGCAGCTCGACCGGGCCTTTGCGCCTCACGGGGCCGACGACGCGCGGCACCGGCGTCTGGGTGTTGCCGGTGCGCGCCACGATCATCGCGGGATTGTCCCCGTCGATGCCGTCGAGCGCTGTGGCAAAGCGATTGGAGTAACTCTCGCGGCGGATTTCGCCGTCGGTCACGATATCGATGCCGGCGCGCTCCATGTCGCGGATCGCGACGATGGTGGCATCGTCCTGGGCTTCTTCCAGGTGTTCGGGCGGCAACCGCCACATGTCGTGCAGGCGTGTGCGCGGCACCACCTTCGACAGCATGGCGCGATTCACCAGCCATTCCGGCTGCGGATAGCTGCCGACCACGGTGGTCGGCAGGATGTGCGTCGGCATGGGCATGGGGTTCTCCTTCTTCTTCTTGTTGTGGCTTGTCGTTGTTGAGCGCGACTGTTCAGGCCGCGCGCGTTGCCGCGGCCGATCCTTCGTCCTTGACGGGATTGCGCAGGATGCCGATGCCGGAGATCTCGATTTCGACGACGTCGCCGCCCTTCATCCACAACGGTGGCGTGCGATAGGCGCCGACGCCGCCGGTCGTGCCGGTGACGATCACGTCGCCGGGCACGAGCTCCGTGAAGGTCGAGCAATAGGCGATCAGGGCCGGGACGTCGAAGACGAGATCGGAGATCGGAGCCTTCTGCACTTCGACGCCGTTGAGCCGGGTGATCAGCGTCTGCTTTGCGATATCGGTCAACTCGTCGGTCGTGACCATCCAGGGCCCGAAGCCGCCGGTGCCGGCAAAATTCTTGCCCGGCGCGAATTGCGAGGTGTGGCGCTGCCAGTCGCGGATGCTGCCGTCATTGTAGCAGGCATAGCCGGCGACATGGCTGAGCGCGGCTTCACGCGAGATGCGGCGGCCGGCCTTGCCGATGATGACGGCCATTTCACCCTCGTAGTCGAAACGTTCGGATTCCAGCGGCCGGATCATCGGCTGGCCGTGGCCGACCTGGCTGTTGGCGAAACGGGTGAAGATCATCGGATGCGCCGGCGTCGGATGGCCGCTCTCGGCCAGATGCGTGGCGTAGTTGACGCCGATGCAGAAGATCTTGTCGGGATCGGGAATGGTCGGCAGCAGCGCGACGTCCTGCAACGCGTAGTCGGTCTTCTCGCCGGCGAGTTGCTTCAACTCGTCGAGCGCCCCCTTCGCGAGCAGCGCCTTCAAGGTCGGATATGTCTTCAGGCGCTTGCCGGCATCGATGACGCCTTTGTCGGTGACGATGCCATAGCTCGCAGTACCGGCGATCGTGAAGCTTGCAACTTTCATCGGTCAAACACTCTCTTCAATGCAGGAGACATAGTCGTTGATCGGAAGGACGATCTCGCCGCAGCGGATCGGAACGCATTGCGGCGGGAAATCCTGGCGGAAGCGCGCACCGGCGGCATCGGCGCGGTCGAGGAAACGCTCCAGATGATCCGTGGCGCCGGTCGGCAGATCGTGCAGCACCGTCAGCGTCCATGGCTGCCGGCTGCACTGGTCGAGGGCACGCTCGGTCCAGCCGTCGGGATCGTCCCAGTCGCGCGGAATGGAATTCCAGAGCACGCAGCTGTGTCTTTTGCGCGCGAGATAGTCGACGACGGAGGGCTTGAGCAGCCGCTTGTCGAGATTGCCGCCGCCGCCGAACGGCCGGAACCAGCGCTGCGGATGTGTGAGAGCGCCAATCGCGTCCTGCGCGCGTCCGATCTCGTTCTCTGCGGTATCGCGCCCCGATTGCTCACCGAGCGGAATGCTATGCGTAAAGGTGTGATTGCCGATCCAGTGCCCCTCACGGTGCGCGCGCTCCGCAAGTCTGCGCCGCTCGGGATCGGCAAGCTTCTCTCCGATGACGAAGAAAGTGGTCTTGATCCCGCGCTCACCGAGAATGTCGAGCACGCGCGGCGTCACCTCGGGGTCGGGACCGTTGTCGAATGTTAGGGTCAAATCGTACACGCGAGTACCTCAGGTCGCCGGCTGCATCGCGCTGGATGCGATGTCGTCGTTGGCCTGACCGGCGCGGGTGCCGGTCTGCCAGATCGCCGCCTTGCGCTCGATCCACCGGATCACGGCGTTGAATCCGATCGCAAGAAACAGCACGAGCAGTACGCCCGCGAACACGTGCGGGCTGTCGAGGATCGTCCGGTAGCGCGAGATCAGGTAGCCGATGCCCGCCGAGGAGATCAACATCTCCGAGACCACGACGCCGACGATGACCAGCGCACCGCCGACGCGCAGACCAGACAGCACCGTCGGGATTGCCGCCGGGATGATGACGCGGACCAGCCGCTGGCTCAGCGTCGCGCCCATGCTGCGGGCTGCGAGCAAGAGTTGCGGATCGATGGTCTGGATACCGGCGGCGGTCGCGAGCATCGTCGGCAGGAAGCCGTAGATCGAGGCGAATGCGATCTTGGATTCGGAGCCGATGCCGAGCCACACGGTGAAAACGGGATAGAGGATCACAAGCGGCACCGCATAGAGGCTCGACACCATCGGCATGATCAGCACGCGCGGGCGCGGCAGGCTGCCGACGATGGCGCCGAGCAGGATGCCGCCGCCGCAGGCGAACGCCATGGAGACCACGACCTCGTAGAGGGTGACGGCAAGCGCATGACCGTATTCACCCGCGTCTGTCCATCCCGCCATCAACGTGGACGACAGCGACGGCAGGAACAGTTCCGGGATGAGCCCGGCGCGCGGCAACAGCTCCCACAGCGCGATCAGGCCGATCACGATCAGATATCGCAGCGTCTTCGCGCTTATCCTGGCACTCATCTCCGCCTCACGCCGATTTGCGGATGTGCCGCCAGATGCGGTCGCGCAAGCTCCCGAAGGCATCGCCGCTCAGCATCTCGTAGGTGCGCGGCCGCGGCAGCTGGACCTGGAGATGGTCCACGATGCGGCCGGGCCGTGCCGACATGACGATCACCTCGTCGGCGAGATAGACGGCTTCGGTCAGGCTGTGCGTGACGAACACGACCGTCTTGCCGGTCGCGGCCCAGATGCGCAGCAGCTCGTCGCCCATGGTCATGCGCGTCTGTTCGTCGAGCGCTGCGAACGGCTCGTCCATCAGCAGCACCGGTGGATCCTGCACCAGCCCGCGCGCGATCGAGACGCGCTGCTTCATGCCGCCCGACAGCTCGTGCGGATGACGTTTGCCGAAGCCTTCGAGCCCGACCAGCTTCAACGCATCCTGCGCCTTGGCTCGCCGTTCGGCCTTGGGGACACCCCGCAACGCCAGCGGAAACTCGACATTGTCCTCCGCCGTCAGCCACGGAAACAGGCTCGGCTCCTGGAACACCACGCCGACCCTGTCGGGGTCGGGCTGCAGGATCGGCGCGCCGCTGATCGTGATGGTGCCCGCGGTCTGCTGACGCAGCCCCGCCATCATCATCAAAAGGGTCGACTTGCCGCAGCCGCTGGGGCCGACCAGCACGACGAAGCGGCCGGGCTTGATCTCGAGCGAGACGTCCTCCAGCGCGACGACGTCCTGCGACCGGGTCTTGAACACCTGGCCGACATTCTTCACCTCGATCGCGCCGGCGCGCGCGGCGGGCTTCAACGGGGTCACGTTCGCCAATGGCTGCATCGCGTTTCCACCCATCTGACAAGTTCGTTGAACGTCATGGCGATCGCGGCGACCATCACGACGCCGGCGAGGAGCTGCTTCATCTGGAAATTCTCGCCCCAGGTCGCGATCTGATGGCCGATGCCGTCGCGTGAGGCGTACATCTCGGCGAGAATCACGCCGGTCAGGTTGAAGATCATGGAGATCCGCAACGCCTCCAGCAGCACCGGCAGCATGCTCGGCAGGTAGACGCGGAACGCCGTCTGCATCGGCGTGGCGCCGTAGGAGCGCGCCACCGTCAGATGCTCGACCTTGACCGACTCAACCGCCGTCGTGGTCGACATGATCACGATGAAGATCGTAGAGAAGAAGCCGAAGCCGACCTTCTGGGCAAAGCCGACGCCGAACACGAGGATGAACATCGGCAGGAAGATCGATTTCGGGATGCTGAAGGCGAAGAACAACAGCGGCTTGGCGACATCGGCGAAGTAGCGGTTCTCCGCGACCAGAAAGCCGATCACCGCGCCAAAGGGGACGGCCAGCGCGAACGCGGCCAGCACCTCGGTCGCGGTCACCATCAGGTCCTTCTGCACGGCCGCGCGCTGCAGGAGATCGCCGAGCGTCACGAAAGTGTCGGACGCCGACGGCAGCAGGCGCGGATTGACGATGCCGGTACGCGACAACACCTCCCACAGCGCCAGGATCGCGACGATAATCGCGAGCCGCGCAAGGTTGATGGCAAGCGTGCTCTGCATCGCCAACTACTTGGTCGGGACGGGCTTGAACCTGGTCGAGATCACGTCCTCGACCGGCACGATGTCCTTGAGCCCGCCGAGCTTGGCGAGGTCGAGCGAGAGCTGCACGGCGGCGCTCACGTTGGCTGCGCCCATGTCGCCGCTGGTCTCGAGCTTCATGATTGTGTTGTCGTATTCGAGGCCGGCGATCTCCGGCGGCATCTCGTAGAGCTCGGCGATCAGCTTGATGGTGACGTCGCGATTGGCGCGCATGAACGCGACCGCGCCGTAGAGAGCGTTCACGGCCTTCTGCACCAGCTGAGGCTTGGCCTCGGCGAATTTGTCGAGCACGATCCAGCCCGCGGTCAGGTTCGGCGGAACCGCGGTCGCGTAGTCGAGGATGGTCTTGGCTTCGCCGGACTTCGAGATCTGGAAGCTCAGTGGCGAATAGACTACGGCGGCCTCGACATTGCCGGCCAGCAGATTCGGCACCAGGCCGCCGCCGCCGACGGGGACGCGCGTGAAGTCGATCTTCTTGTCCTGGATGGTCCACAGCGCGAGCAGGTCCGAGCCTGAGCCGGCCGCGGTGATCGCGACCTTCTTGCCGTTGAGGTCCTTGACGTCGAGCGTCGATTTGGCCGGCACCATCAACTGCCAGCCGAAATTGCCCATCGCGGCGTTGGCGACGATGCGCGACATCACGCCCTTCTTGCGCCCGGCGGAAACCAGCGAGGGCGGATCGAGGATGATGTCGGCTGCGCCCGCAGCCATGCCTTCGAACGTCTCCGCGCCGCTGCGATAGATGGTCAGCTCGGCCTGGATGCCTTCCTTCTCGAACAGCTTTTGCCGCACGGCCGTCTCGGCGATCGTCGTCGGCCAGTAAGTTTTCGTGGGCAGGCCGACGCGAATGGTGTCGGCGGCGCTCGCGGGGCCGGCGAAAATTGCGGCGGCAACGAGCGACATGAACGCGTGACGGCGATTGATCTTCATTGTTTCCTCCCGGTCTCTCTTTTTTTGTGCCGAATTTCTAGGGATCGTCAGGTCGTGCGGCTCACCTCCGCAATGCGCGAGGCGGCGAGCTCGACAAACTCCTTGGTGATGCCGAAATGCTTCGACAAGGCGCGAACTGCCGCGTCCGCGTCGCGTTTCATCACGGCAGCGACAATCGCCTCGTGTTCGGCCTCGACGTCGCGCGGCTTGCCACCGAGCTCGCGTCGGATCGAAAGACGGCGATATCTCTCACTCTGCTCGTGCAACACGTCGCGGAAGCCGAGCAGCCATGGCGAGCCGCAGGCGTTGACGAGCGCACGGTGGAAAATGCGGTGACGGATCACCCATTCCTCGTAGTGCACGGTCGGATCATCGGGGTAGTGATAGGGGACGGCCTTCAGATCCGCCCAGGTCGACTTCACCGACGCGAGCCAGGCGTCATCGCCCCGCTCGATCGAACGGCGCAGCGCGAGGCCCTCGATGTCGATCCGGGTCTGTGTCACGTCGGCGAGATCGGCGAGCGACACCGGGCTCACGCGGAAGCCGCGCTGGTCTGACGCCTGCACGAGGCCGTCGGCGACGAGACGCGACAAAGCCTCGCGGACGGCGGCAAGGCTCACCGAAAACTGCTTGGCGAGGCCGGCGATGTGCAGCTTCTGGGCCGGCAGCAGCCGCGCCGCCAGGATATCGGCGCGCAGCCGCTCATGCAGCGCCGACGTCAGGCTGCGCGGACCATCGCCGGGGTTTCCGGACATGTCGAACTGAAGCGGACCCATTGCGGAATGATTGCAAGGCGCCACCCCGCGGTCAACAGAAAATCGAAAATCGATTTTATTGGCGCCTCTTGGTTGAGCAGGAGAAGAAGCGGCACGCTTGGCGTGATCACCCGCAAGCCCAGTCGAACTTCATATCCCTGAAGTCGAGCTGGGCGTTGCCGCCGCCGAAATTGTAGCCGCCGAAATATTCCTCGAACTCGATGTAGAACGGGCTCATTTCGGGCACGGCCTGGCAGGGCCGCATCGTGCCGCCGAGATGGTTGTGGGCGTGATCCTTGCTCCAGTCATGCAGGCGGAAATTGTCGCGGCCGGGCACGCCGCCGACATAATAGTAGTAGGGCTGATAGCCGGTCGGCGTCTTCCCGCGCACGTGCTCGTCCTGCGGGCTCTTGCCGGCATTGGGATCGTTCGCGCGCGGCGACAGGGCGATCGCGCGATTCTCGACGAGATCCGCGCGCGGCGAAGCGGCGAACATCTTCCTTGCGTAAGGCGGCGTCGCCTCGAAGAAGGCGCTGGCCCCGCCGACGTCGAGCCAGCGGGGCCGCTCGGCCGTCGCCAGCGGTGCCGGCGGCGTCGCGAACGCGCCCTCGTACTCGGCCCGTGTCAGCAGCAGCGCGGCATATTCGTAGTCGAGAATGTCCGTCATGCGCGACAGGCGTGGATGGGAGATGCGCGCCATCACCGCCTCGCGAATCTCGGGATCATCGGGCGCGCCGCCGTCGTTGTGATCTGGCGCGGTGGCAAAGAACGACACCGCGACGATGTCCTCGCCATGCACGCGATAATCCTCCGGCAGCAACAGCGTGAACCCGTGCATCAGCGGATAGCCGCTGACCGGATCGAGCGGCCATTGTTCGCTCGTGATGCCCGGCGGCGGCCCAAAGACCCAGCCATGATCGCGCACGCGGTCGGCGGGACGGTCCAGCATCTGCAGATCATAAGCACGCGAAGGCGGGGCAAATGCCACGGTCGGCTCCATCCGGGTTCAGCCTCGCCGTTGAGGCGAGGGTTGGTCGCGAGGAGGCGGGATGTGGTTCGTGGGGATGCTACCGTCTTGCCGCTGTTTTCGCCCGACGTGTCAAACGCTTTGGCACCCGCGGAAAGGCCCCGCTAACCCATTGATTCCTAAGACCCCGTCTACTGTGCATGGGGTTGTTTTCGCACTTTTTGCTTCGGCTACCCGCGCATCCGCGCGACCGACGCATCCACCACGTTCTCCACCTCCTCGCGCCAGCTCAGGATCTCCATCGCCAGCACCGGGTGATTGAAGCCCTTGAGCTGGAGATCATCGAGGGCGCGGGCCTCGACCCACGGCTCGACCATGCCGTAGACGCGGCGGCTCACCACGATCTGGTTGGGCTTGGCTTCTCCGCACAGGCGGGAGGCGAGGTTGGTGACGCTGCCGATCGCGGCATATTCCAACCGCTGCTCGAAGCCGACCTGGCCGAGCGTGGCATAGCCGAGCGCGATGCCGATGCCGAAGCCGAGGCTATGGCCGCGGTTGCGCCAGCGCTCGGTCAGCGGGCCGATGGTGTCGCGCATCTCCACCGCCATCTTCACCGCGCGCCTGGTGTGGTCCTCGAACTGGATCGGCGCGTTGAACAGGATCATCACGCCGTCGCCGGCATATTTGTCGAGCGTGCCCTCATATTTGAAGATCAGCTTGCCGAGCGCGGCGTGATATTCGCGCAGCACGTTCATCGCCTCTTCCGGCTCGGTCGCTTCGGTGAACGCGGTGAAGCCGCGCAGGTCGCAGAACACGACCGTCACCTCGCGGCGCTGGCTGGTGAGCAGCCCCTCGGGGCTGTCGGAGGAGGCGATCAGCTGCGCCACCTGCGGCGCCAGGAAACGCTCGAGCTTGCGGATGCGCTCGATCTCGCCGAGCTGGGTCTTGACGCGCGCCTCCAGCGACTTGTTCCAGTCCTTGAGCTGCTCGGTCTGCTCGCGCAGCTTGTCCGCCTGGGCGCGCACGGTCTTGTTCGCGGCCTCCAGCGCGTGGCTCTTGTGGTCGACCTCGCTGAACAGCCGCGCATTGCGCATCGCCAGCACGGCCTGGTTGGCAAAGGTGCGCATCAGGCCGATGACGCTGCCGGCGAACTCGCCGCCGGCGTGGCGCAGCACCACCAGCGAGCCGAGCGTGCCCTGCTGGTCGATCAGCGGCACCACCAGCACCGAGTTGAAGCCGGCCGCGAGCGCGACCTCGCGCAGCGGCTGCTCGGCGGCCTCGCCGAGCTCGGCAAGCGCGATCGGCTCGCCGCTGGCGGCGGCCTCGCTCAGGATGTTCTCGCCCTGCTCGATGGTGACATGCGCGCCGTCGGCGGATTTGTCGATGCCGTTGGCCTCGACCAGGTTGAAGCGGCCCGCCTCGGCGTCGAAGCCGTAGATCAGCACCGCGTCGGCATGGGTGATCTCGATCGCACGGGCGGCGATCGTCGCAAGCACGGCGTTGAGATCGAGCGAGGAGGCCACCGCGCGGCCGACCTCCTCCAGCACCTTGAGCTCGTGAATCGACTGCGCGAGATCGCGGGTGCGCTCCTCGACCTTGGTCTCCAGGTTCGAATAGGTCTCCTGGATCTGGTCGGCCATGCGGTTGAACTGCCCGGCAAGGTCCTCCAGCTCGTCGGAGGTGTGCACGTCGATGCGGTGGCTGAAATCGCCTTCGCCGAGCCTGTAGGCGCCGTCGCGCAGCGCCGTGATCGGGATGATCATGCGGCGCGCCAGCAGCGTGCCGGCAAGGATTGCGACCATCAGGCCCATGCCGATCAGCAGCACGATGCGCACCAGCTGGTCGCGGATCGGCATCAGGGCCTGCGTGGTCGGCTGCTCGAACAGCACGCTCCAGCCGAGCTTCGGCACGATGCTCGCGGCGCTCATCACCGCATGACCATTGAAGTCGGTGCCGGACGTGTCCGGCTCGTGGCCGGGCGCGATCGCGGCTGCGACCTGCGACAGCCTGGAGAGGTCCTTGCCGATTTCGGGCCCTTTCGAGGACGTCGCAAGCACCCGGCCGCGCGGATCGACCACATAGGCAAAGGCCGCCTTGCCGACCTGGGCGTCGGACAGGAAATCGGTGAGGAAGCTGAGATCGATCTCGGCCACGGTGACGCCGGCGTTGAAGCCGGAATGCGCCACCGAGATCGACATCATCGGCGTCCGGTCGGCGAACCAGGCCGGCGCATAGCTGACGCCGCGGGCGACGGCGTCGGTGAAGCGCATGTCGCGGGAGAGGTCGGCATTGCCGCCGGTCGTGGTCGACTGCCGGGAGACGCGCAACACCTCGCGGCCGTCGCCGTTGAGCTGGAACAGCTGGTTGACGTCGGAGACCTGGTGCAGCAGCTGCGCGTAGTCGGCGCGGCGCTTCTCCAGCGTGTCCTGGCTCGCCCGCGTCACCCAGCTGATCTGGCGATCGAGCTCGGAGATCGACTGCTCGATCCGCCGGGCGGCCGCCTGGGCCTTGTTCTCCAGCCCGTCGGTCAGCGACGTCCGGGTGGCGCGGTAGGAGATCCAGGTCTCCATCGCCCCGTTGACGGCGAGGACGAACACGACGAGGCCGACGAGGGAGACGACGTATTTGGCGAACAGGCCCCCGCGCAGAGATCGTGTCTTGTCGTTCGCTCCTGCCATCCCGATCCTCTTGCGCCGCCATCGACGCCGGCGCTGCGGGCCGTTCTACCACAATTTGGGCCATGGGGCCGTGGCGGGGCCGGCGGACCGGCCGGTGTGGTTACCCCCGGTGGACTTCCGGGCCGGTGGAAGGGAGTAATTGCCGCAGCCTCATCCCGCTCGGAGGAAGCCGCAGGGGTCGAAGCCGATGCAGGGATTTGCCCGTGACGTCCAGCGCGCCAGTCCTTCGGTCAGCGATTGAAGAGCTGCCGCAGCACGTCGTTCATTGGCTGACTGTCCTGCTGCGCCGGCGGCGGGTCCTCCAGAGCGGGGGCCGCAGGCGAGGCCTGCGGCGCCGGCGTGGAGGGCGTTGCCGGCACGCTGCGGCTGCGGCCGGAGGCGGTGCCAGTGCCGGTTGCTGCGCCACTGGAAAGCCCCTGCTGGATCAGATTGCCGATCGCCTCCCCCAGCGGGCCGCCGAGCACATTGTTCTGTCCCGGCTGCTGGGCTTGCGGATTGGCATTGCCGGGCGCATTGCCGCCGCCTGGCGCGGTGGCGCCACCCAGCCCGAGGCTGCCCAGAATGTTGCCGAGCCCGGCGCCGTCGGGGCCGAACAGACCCTTGCCCATCTCGCGCAGCTTGGCATAGGCGGCGTCCGGATTGTCCAGCATGCCGGCCATATCAGGATAGATCCGCGGCTGCGACCAGCTGCCCTGGATCATCACGGGGATACCGAAGCCGACCGGCTCGGAGATGCGGCCCTGGCCTTCGGTCGTCATCACGAGCTTCGGCTCGACGCGAAAGCCCATCATCTTGGTGTCGAGCGCGATGGTGCCGGCGCCGGTCACGCGCACCAGCGGTCCGATCAGATTGAGATCGGTCGTCACCGCCTGGCCCTTGTCGATGCGGAAGGAGGCCGAGAGCTGCGACAGATCCGTGCTCTGTTCCTGGCCAGGGTCCTGATTTGCCTGCCAGCCGGACAGCGTGCCTGCCGTCAGCGAGCGGATCATCTGCGCGACGTTGATGCCGCGGATGGCGCCGTCCTGGAAATTGACGAAGGCCGTGCCTTGCATGTTCGCCATCAGCGCGCGCTGACTATTGCCGGCACTGCGCAGGGCGAGCTTGGCCTGCAGCTTGCCGTCGATGCGGTCGAATTCGGCAAGGCCCTGGAGCAGCGGCAGCGCGCGCACGCCGACGAGATCGGAATGCATGGCAAAGCTCGGCGCACCGCTGGTCGCATCCAGGATCACCTCGCCCGAGACCTGGCCGCCATAGGCGCCGAGATTGGAGGTGCCGGCCTTCAGCACGCCGCCGGCGAGCTTGGCGTCGAGCGCCAGCGGCGCGATGCGCGCATCGCCGATCAAGGCTTCGTTCGCGGAGATCCGCAACTGCGCGTCGACATAGTTGAGCCCGGACACGTTGATCGGCGCATCGCTCCAGGGCTGTCCGGCCGTGCCCTGCGGCGATTTCGCCAGCGGCATCGCGAGCCGCTGGAAATCGAGGTCGACCTTGACCAGGGGCTTGCTCGCGATGTCGACCGAAGCCCAGCCGTTGAATGCGCCGTCGCCGAGCCTGCCGTTCACGCCGTTGATCATCACCACATCGCGGTTGAGCCGCATCTCGGCGTGTCCGGTGAGCTGGGACTTCAGCACGTCAGGCATGTCGATGGCGAAATCCACGGGAACGGTCGGCCGCTCGGCTGGCGACGACGGCGCGGCCGCCTTGATGTCGAACTTGGTCGGATGATCGCCGACGCGCGCGGTGCCGGTGATATTGACCTTGCGGTCGTGGTCGACGGTCGTGTCGGCGTTGATGGCGCTGATGCGGCCCTCGACACGATCGCGCAGGCGCGAGAATGCAACTTCGCCGTCGATCACCTTGATGCGGTCGATGGTGGCGCCATTGGTATCGAGCGCGAGCGGCTTCGATGGGGCGCCGGCACTCGGCAGGCGCTCACGCAGCAGCGGCTGGTAGAGCACGGGATGGGTGACGACGAGTTCGCCGATCTCAGGGCGGCCGGACCATATGCTCGCGAGCGACATGTCGGCCTGCACGCTGTCGACCGTCAGGCGCGTGATGCCGCTGCGATCCCTGGGGTCGGCAAGCGTGAGGTCGTTCAGGGTGACGTTCAGCGTCGGCCACAGGCTGATCTTCGTGGTGCCGTCGATCGACAGGCGATAGCCGGTCGCGCTCTCGACGCGCGAGGCGATCGCGGCGGTCAGGAAGCCCGAGGGGATTCCCACCATCAGCAGGAGTGCGATCACGATGATGACGGCGGCCAAAGCTCCGCCGGCGAATTTCAATGCTCTCATGTCGACTTTCCAACGACGGATGATCGGCGTCGAATCCGGCAGATGACCCGTCCTTTGCGCCTTTAGTTTATCCCCGGACGGGAAGCGGCTCCAAGCGCGTAAAAATAGTCCGGGGGTGCTGCAAAGTTATGTGACTTATGACACACTTCTCCGGCGCGGTTTTACGCGATCCTGAAGTTTGATGGTTTCAAGCGATTTGACAGGAACAGTGACGTTCACAAGGACATTGAAATGAGCAAGCAGGCCGAATTTGCGGTCATCCTGAAGATGAACCCGATGTTCGCCGATCTCGGCGCAGACGAGCTCCAGCGGTTGTCCAATCTCTGTCACACCCAGCATCTGGGGAACGGCGAGGTGCTGTTCCAGAAAGGCGATCTCGGGGACGCGCTGTTCGGCGTGCGCCGCGGCCAGGTCCGCATCGAGACCGGCGCCTCCGACGGCAGCCGGCTGACGCTGAATTTCATGGGGCCCGGCGACCTGTTCGGCGAGGTCGCGGTGCTGGACGGCCAGAGCCGCACGGCGGATGCCACTGCGGGCGAGACCAGCGAATTGTTCGTGCTGCGACGCGAAGACTTCCTCGGCTTCCTCGAGCGCGAGCCAAAGGTCGCGATCAAGATCATCGCACTGCTGTGCCAGCGCATCCGCTGGCAGAGCGAGCGCATGGAGGAGTCCATGCTGCAGCCGCTGCCGGTTCGCCTGGCGCGGCGGCTCTGCGCGCTCGCCGCCGATTTCGGCTCCGAGGTCCACATCTCGCAGGAGCAGCTCGGCGTCTTCGTCGGCGCCGCCCGCGAGAGCGTCAACCGCCAGCTTCAGGCCTGGCGCAAGGAGGCGATCCTCGATCTCCAGCGCGGCCGGATATTGCTGCGGAACATGACCAAGCTGACCGCGATCGCTAGGAACGAGTAGGGGCGGCCGCTCGCGGCGTTCGATCCTTCCTGCTCGCCGCGCACTCATCATCGCACCCAACCGGCGGCGTCGTCCGTTTGAGACGCGCGATCCTACTCCGCCGCCGGGTGCACGAAGTTCTTTGGTACGTGGGGCGCCTCCGCTGGTCCCGTCTCGTGATGATCGTCCGTCTCGGCGTCCTCGCTGTGCACGATCAGCCGCTTGGCGAAGCGCCAGATCAGGGCGCCGAAATCGTCCATCACCATGAACATCGCGGGCACGAACACCAGCGACAGGATGGTCGAGAAGATCAGGCCGCCGATCACCGCGAGCGCCATCGGCGAGCGGAATTCGCCGCCGGCGCCGACCGCGAGAGCGCTCGGTATCATGCCGGCGGCCATCGCGATCGTGGTCATCACGATCGGCCGGGCGCGCTTCATGCCGGCGTCGATCATGGCTTCCTCGCGCGGCTTGCCGGCGCGAATGGCTTCGATCGCGAATTCCACCAGCATGATCGCGTTCTTGGTGACGATGCCCATCAGCATCAGGATGCCGATCCACACCGGCGTGGTGAGCTGCTTGCCGGTGACGAGCAGCGCTGCGATGGCGCCGCCGATCGAGAGCGGCAGCGAGAACAGGATGGTGATCGGCTGCAGGAAGGTGCCGAACAGCAGCACCAGCACGGCGTAGACCATCATCAATCCCGCCGTGATCGCGGTCGCGAAGCCGTCCGACAATTCGTTCAGGCTTTCCGCGTCGCCGGAGGGCGAGACCTTCACGCCCTTCGGCAGGGTCTTCATGACCGGCAGGTCGTAGATCTTCTTGGTGGCATCGCCGAGCGCGGCGGAGCCGACGAGGTCGGCCGCGACGGTCGCCTGCCGCTCGCGGTCGTAGCGGTTGATGCTGGTCGGACCCTGGTCGAGCTTGACATCGGCGATAACCGAGAGCGGCACGCCGCCCTTCTCGCCGCGCTCGCCAAGCGGCACGCGCAACTGTTCGAGCGTCTTCAGATTGCCGCGCGCGGCATCCTCGAGCTGCACCCGGATCGGTACCAGGCGATCGCCGACGTCAAATTTGGCGAGCGCAGGGCCGACGTCGCCGATGGTGGCGACACGGATGGTCTGCGACAGGCTTTCGGTGGACACGCCGAGCCGTGCGGCGAGATCGGCGCGCGGTTCGATACGCAGCTCGGGACGCTCCAGCGAGGTCTCCGAGATCACATTGGCGATGGTGGGAATGCGTTTCATCTGCGTCGCAAGCTCGCTCGCGACGTTGTTGACGATGTTGGGATCGACACCGGTCACCACCAGCGAGATCGCGCGCAGGCCGTTCTCGTCCAGGAACCAGAAACGGATATCGGGAACGTTCTCCAGCTCCTGGCTGATCGAGAATTCAAGCTCGCGCTGGGTGATGTCGCGGCTGTTCTTGGGCGTGTAGTTGATGATCAGGGCGGCACGCCGGACTTCCTGGGTCCCCGGCGGGACGCGCCCGCCGTCGACGAAGATGCTCTTGACCTCGGGCCGCTTGCGCAGGCGCGCGACGATGTCCTCGGTGACCTTTTCGGTGTAGGCGAGCTGGGTGCCCGGCGGCAGCTCGAGGGCAAGCAGCGAGCGGGCGCTGTCCTGCGCCGGCAGAAAGCCCTGCGGCAGCAGCGTGATGCTCCAGATCGAGGCGGCGAAGACGCCGAGGCCGATCAGCACCGTGATGAAATAGTGCTTCACCGACCAGCCCACGATCCGATGATAGGACCGCAATATGCGGCCGGGCGGCGGTTCCACATGCGTATGGTGCTTGAGGAAGTAGGCTGCCAGAACCGGGGTGACGAAGCGGGCCGCGAGCAGCGAGAAGAACACCTGCACCGAGACGGTGATGCCGAACTGCTTGAAGAACTGCCCGGCAATGCCCGACATGAAGCTCGCGGGTGCGAAGATCGCGATGATGGTCAGCGAGATCGCGATGACCGCGAGGCCGATCTCGTCGGCGGCCTCCAACGCGGCACGGTAGGGCGATTTGCCCATGTTCATGTGCCGGACGATGTTCTCGATCTCGACGATGGCATCGTCGACGAGAATGCCGGTCGACAGCGTGATGGCGAGAAAGCTGACGAGGTTCAGCGAGAAGCCGAGCAGGTCCATCGCCCAGAACGCCGGGAAGATCGACAGCGGCAGCGAGATCGCGGCGATGATGGTGGCGCGCAGGTCGCGCAGGAACAGCAGCACGATGACGACGGCGAGGATGGCGCCTTCGAACAGGGTCGAGATCGCCGCGTGGTAATTGCCGTTGGTGTATTCGACCGAGGTGTCGATCACCTTCAGATCGACATCGGGATAGGCCGCCTTGAGCGCGTCGATGCGCTTCTGCACGGCTTCGGCGACCTTCACGTCGCTGGCGCCCTTGGAACGCTTGATGCCGAGCGCGACCACCGGCTCGCCATTGAAGCGGGCGAAGGTGCGGCGGTCGGCGATGGTGTCGGTGACGGTACCGAGATCGTCGAGCCGGACCTCGCCGCCGCCGAACAGCGGGATCATGGTGCCGGCGAGATCGCCCAGCGTCTTGGCGCCCGCGAGCGTGCGGATCGCCTGGTCGTTCTTGCCGATCTCGGCGCGTCCGCCGGCGACGTCGACATTGGTGCCGCGCAGGCTCTGGCTGACATTGACGGCAGTCAGGCCCATGGCCTGCAAGCGATCGGGATCGAGCGAGACCAGGATCTCGCGCTCGACACCGCCGATGCGCTCGACCTGGGCGACACCGCGGACGCCCTGCAGCGCGCGCTTGACCACGTCGTCGACGAAATAGGAGAGCTGCTCCGGCGTCTTGCCGGGCGAGATCGCGGCATAGGTGACGATCGGCAGGCCGATGACGTCGACGCGCTGGATCAGCGGCTCGGTGACGTTCTGCGGCAGGTTGGAGCGCACGCGCGTCACCGCGTCCTTGACGTCGTTGAGCGCGCGGTCGGTGTTGGTCTCGAGCGCGAACTGGATCGTGGTGACCGACAGGCCGTCGGTGATCGAGGAGGTGATGTGCCTGACGCCCTCGACGCCGGAGACCGCGTCTTCAACCGTCTTGGTGACCTGGGATTCGAGCTCGGCTGGTGCTGCGCCAAACTGCGAGACCGCAACCGAGATCACGGGGATGTCGGCCGAGGGCAGCCGCGTCACTGCAAGCTTGGTGAAGGAGGTCCAGCCGAGAACCAGAAGGATGATCGAAAAGACGACAGACGGCAGCGGATGACGAATTGACCATGCCGAGATATTGAGAGCCATCAGCGTACCCGCGTGCGATCGAGTTCATCGGCGAACATGGTCTTGATCTGGTCGCCATCATGGAGCGAAGAGCCGGCGTCGGCCACGACGATTTCCCCGACCTCGAGGCCTTCCAGGATTTCCGTCGAGGTGTCGGACGACAGTCCGACCCGCACCTTGCGCGTCTCGACGACATTGCCTTTGACGACCTGCACCATGAGATGGTCGATCGCGGTCTTGGGGATGGAAACGCCGCAGCTGCGCTTGGCGTCGATCGAGGCGCGGGCGAACACGCCGACCTTGAGCGATGGATTGTTGGTGACGCTGATGCGGACGCGCCCGAGCTGGGTCGTGCGGTCGATTTCGGGCGCGACCAGCCGGACGCGTCCGATCAGATCGGGCGCGTCGTCGCGGCTGATGCGCACGGTCGCGCCGGAACTGAGCTTGGACATGTGCACCGCCGGCACCTGGGCGTCGAGCTCGATCTCGTTGTTGACGGCGATGCGGAACATCGGACCAGCCTGCGGCGAGGCCGGCGCGCCGACGATGGTGCGGACCTCGGTGATGAGACCCGGAGCAGGTGCTCTCAACGAGATCGGGCCTTGCGGGCCGGGTCGCTGCGGCTGGCCCGGGATCTGCGGCGGCGCAGTCAGGCGCGCCAGCTCCTGGTTGTCGGCGACAATGGCGCCCTCGGTGACCAGGAGGTCGGTGACTCTTGAGCCTTCCTGGTCGGCAACGACCACCGCCTCGCGGCGCGGCACGAAGAAGCCGGTCACCCGCACCAGGTCGGAGAAGCAGGCGTTGGTGGACTTCGTCACGATGACGAGCGCCTCGCCCGGCGTCTCCTTCGCTTCGGGGCGATGCCGATGCTCGAACAGATAATAGCCGACGCCGAGCACGGCGACGAACAGCACGGTTCCGGCCGGCTTGAGATATTGAGTCAGATTCATCGCCGGATCATCCTGGCCTGGCTCACGGCCGTCCGTGCGAGGCCCAGACAGAGCGTTTCCCCGAAATAAAGCGTCCCGCAAGGTTGCGGGACGCGCTTTGGAAGCGAGACCTTACACCACATCACGACTGTTCACTGTAAAGGATTACGTCGAGCTCACTTCGACGCGGTAGTCTTGTTTTCCATGTTGACGACCTGCACGCGGCGGTTGACCTCTGCCAGCGGCTGGCTCGGATTCTTGAGCTTGCTCTTGCCATAGCCGACGGTGACGAGATCGGTCGCGGAGATGTTGTACTTCTCGACGAGGTAGCGCTTGATCGAATCGGCGCGACGCTCCGACAGGTCCTGGTTGTAGGCTTCGCCGCCGGCGGCGTCGGTGTGGCCGGCGACCACGAAGGTCGAGCCCTTCAGGTCGGGACTGGTCAGCGCCCGGCCGAGCGCCTGCACCGACGGCATCGACTTGGCGCTGATGTTGGCGGAGTTGTAGTCGAACGTGATTTCGAGATCGATGTTCGGCTTGTCCTTGACGACTGAAGCGATTTCCTCGCGCTCGGTCGACGACAGCGAGCGCGTCGAGCGGCCGCGCACGGACTGAATCAGCTTGGTCTCCGCCGCGTTCGGCGCGGATTCGGTCTGCGGGCCGATCGAGAGGCCGCGGGTCAGGGGCTTCTTGGCCGGCGGTGCGAGCGCGCGGACGATCTCGTCCTCGGTGACATTCTTGCTGTTGCCGTCATCGCCTGCGTACGCGCGCGGCAATGACAGAGCGGCGCCGACGATGATGATGGACAGGATCGCGGTAAGTCCCTTTGCAGCCAATCTCATAGCCAGTCCCTCCTGCTCAGCCAGTCGCGTGCTTCCAAATTCCGGCAATAGGCCCCGGAAAAGGCCTCTTGCGGCATCCGCCCATTAGTCTTTCTTGGCCCGTCCAAGGTTCGAGGCTTTGACTGCCCCAACTCGAAAAAATATCAACGCACTCCGTAGCTTGCGAATTCCTGAACGATGTTCGGATCCATCGCCTTGGCATTGGCGATGTCCAGCGCTCCTTCCTGAGCGGAGCCGTTGCGTTGCTTGGCAAGGCCCCGTCCGTAGAGCGAGGAGGTCAGGCGCGGGTTGATCTTCAGGGCCGCGTCGAAATCGGCGATGGCGTTCTTCACCGCGCCCGACTTGAGGTTGACGAGTCCCCGGCTGTCCAGCGCATCGACGAAGTTCGGCCGAAGCCGCAATGCCTCGTTGCAATCCTTCAGCGCGCCCTGGAGGTCGCCGACCACGGTGCGAGTCCAGCAGCGGTTGTTCAGCGCCTCGACGTCCTTCGAATTGATCCGGAGGGTATCGTCGAAATCCTTGATCGCGAGGTTGTAGGCGCCCTTGCTGGCATAGACCTGGCCGCGCCGATACAGCGCGTTCACGTCGTCCGGATTGGCGGCGATCTTGGCGGTCAGGCCCTTGATCGTGGGATCGTCAGCCAGCGCGGAGGCGCTGGGTCCGCTGTCGGTGCTCGGCGCGGGATCGATCGGTTTCACCGGCGGCGGTGGCGGCGGCAGGGCGGCCTCGATCTGTGGCTTTGGCGCGGGGGGCGGCGCGGGTGCGGGGGCAGCTGGAGCAGCAGGAGCGGGTGCCGCAGCAGTGTCGGCCGGCTTCGGCGGCGGAGGCGGTGTCGGCGGGGCAGGTGGTGCCGGCGGCGGGTTGTTGGCGATGACGGCCGGCGCAGCGGGGGGCGCAGGCGGCGGCGTCGTTGCGGGACGCGATCCGCCGGCGCCCGGAATGAACGAGAAGTCTTCGGCCAATGACGAGGAAATCCACGGCACCTGCTCGCCGCGCGAGGCGCGGGTGACGCCCATCTTGGTGCGGTTCAGCGTCTCTTCGGCCATCAGGTCGGGGACGCGGATCTCCTTCAGCAACTCCTGGACGAACAGGCTGTGGTCGCCACCGGCGTCGGAGACCACCGAGGCCAGCGCCGCCGAATACATCACCAGCGTGCCGTTGGGCGCGATGACCGGGGTCAGGCCGGCCGAGAAGCTGCGGAACCGGCGCTCGAACGGATTGCGCCTGGACGCATCGATCAGCGCGATCTTGACGCCGGCGCCGCGGCTGTTGAGCTCGCCGAGCACGGTCTCGAGGCTGAAACCATCGCGGCGCACGTCGGACTCCGTCCAGATCTGCGCATCGACCGGCAGCAAGTAGCTCTGGCGCGCCGACTGGATGCCGAAGCCGCTGAAGAACACCAGCGCCACCGATCCCGGCTTGATCTTGCCGTAGAGCTTGTCGAAGGCGCGGCGCATCGCGTCGCCGGTCAGGTTCTCGCCGATCTCGACCGAGAAGCCGTCCCGCTTGAGCTCATCGGCGACGTCGCGCGCATCGTTGATCGGTTCCTTCAGCGGAGCATCCGCGTCCGGATATTTGGCGTTGCCGATGACAAGCGCAAAACGGTCGCCGGCCGCAAGCGATGGGGCAGTCGGGACAAGCGAGACGAGCAAGGGCAGAAGAAAAAAGAAGCGAATTTTCATAATCAGCGCGGTCCAGCCAAAAAGGCGCCGTTCCAGCTTGCGCCGCGGCGACCTTAACTTACGCTTCCTGCATTATCAAACCGGGGACGGGGGGCGTCAACCGCTTGGAGATTCGGCATTATCGTAGCGATTGACCGCAACGTATGGGCGTGCCCCGAGGGGGATGGACGGGCTGTCATGACGGTACTCGGCGCGGCCTGGTTCGATCCTGTCGGCACCATGTTTAAGGCAACCATGGCGATGAAAAATGTGATTGGTCTCACATTGCGGGGCCGGCTCCCGGCGCAATGCCCCATTTGACCTTTCCTGCCGACGATGGCTTGGTGTGCTCGATCGTCCCAGAAGATCCAACTCAGAAAAGCAAGACCATGGGAAACGTCTACGAAATCTACGCCCTTCGCTACGCGACGATGTCGCCACGCACCCCCAGCATGAACTTCCTGGCACCCGATCCACATGACAGTGCGGCGCAGGACCTCGACTATTTCGTCTGGCTGATCCGAGGGCACGGCCGCGACATTCTGGTCGACACCGGCTTCAATGCCGAGGAGGCGAGCGCGAGGGCGCGCAAGCTGACACTCAACCCGGTCGATGCGCTGGAGCGCTTCGGGGTCGCCGCATCTGCGATTCGCGACGTCATCGTGACGCATCTGCACTACGACCATGCCGGCAATCTCGACCGCTTCCCGAATGCGCGCTTCCATCTCCAGGAGCGCGAGATGGCTTACGCGACCGGCCGCTGCATGTGCAACGGACTGTTGCGACATCCGTTCTCGGTCGAGCACGTCACGCAGATGGTGCGCCACGTCTATCGCGAGCGGGTCAGCTTCTATTCGGGTGACGGCGAGGTTGCTCCAGGCGTGACAGTGCATCGCGTCGGCGGCCATTCCGACGGCTTGCAGGTGGTCAGGGTTGAAACTGCGCGCGGTCCGGTGGTGCTGGCATCCGATGCCGCGCATTACTACGCCAATCTGCAGCGCAGGAGCCCGTTCCCGATCGTCTACAATGTCGGCGACATGGCACAGGGCTGGGAGACGATCGAGCGCCTTGCCGGCCATCCCGACAGGTTCATTCCCGGACATGATCCGATCGTGACGGAGATCTATCCGCGCGCCAGCGAGAAGGTCGACGCCTGGGCGCTGCATATGCCGCCGACGCGATCGTTCGCGAAATGACGGCGAAGCCATCCGGGGCGCGCGTAGTGCGAATCCGGAATGCAGAAGTTGACGGCATCGGCTAATACGCCTGCTTGGCGTCGGCCTCTTGGCTGGTCTGGATCAGGTCGAGGCTCTGCTCGATCTTGCCGAGCAGGGCCGAGAGTTGCTTGCGCTCCTGCGCGGAAAGGCAGGCGAGGATCTCGTCTTCCCGCCGCAGCAATTGCGGGAAAAGCTCTTCGTAGAGCGCGCGGCCTTTCCTCGTCAGTTGCAGCCGGAATTCGCGGCGGTCGGCCTCGTTCTCGACCCGTTCAATCAGATTGTCGTTGAGCAGCGCGGTCACCGCACGGCTGATGGTGGATTTGTGCGTGCGGGTGCACTGCGCGATGTACTGCGCGCTGCAGGCATCGTTGCGGAAGCCGAGCGTGGCGATCACGCGCCAGGCCGGAATGTCGAGGCCATGCCGTTCTTGATATTCGACCGAAAGCGCGGAACTGACTTCCGCTGCGAGCCGGTTGAGGCGGAACGGCACGAACTTGAACAGGTCGAGCCGTGGCTTTGGCCGCGCCGAAGCCTCGTCGGCGTCGCGCGCCTTCAGCGCGATGTCGCTGGATGTCCTCGCCAAGGAAAGCGCTCCGAATTCCAGTTGACGGCCGGCCGGCTCCGGTCCAAAATAGTTGCACGTGAGACTATCTAGCAGATCAGTCCTCTCCTGACCAGAGCCGAGGTTAGTGTATGGCACAGGCCAAATCCCAGTTCGGCTATCGACGCCACCCCGATCAGGATCGTTCCGGCCAGAGCCCGGCCGAGCACGCGGTCGTGGTCGTCGGTGCGGGCCCGGTCGGGCTGTCGCTGGCGATCGATCTTGCTCAGCGCGGCCAGCGTGTCGTCCTTCTGGATGATGCCGATCGTATCGGCGAGGGCTCACGCGCGATCTGCTTCTCGAAGCGCTCGCTGGAATATTGGGACCGGCTCGGCGTCGGCGACCGCATGGTCGACAAGGGCGTGGTGTGGAGCGTTGGCCGCATCTTCCACGGCGAGTCCCAACTTTACCAGTTCAATCTCCTGCCGGAGAACGGCCACAAGCGGCCGGCCTTCATCAATCTCCAGCAATATTACGCCGAGGCCTATCTGGTCGATCGCATCGACGATCTTCCCGAGATCGACCTGCGCTGGCGCAACAAGGTGACGGCGCTCGAGCAGCGCAACGGTTCCGTCGCGTTGACGATCGAGACGCCGGAGGGCGCGTACCGCGTGCTCGCCCAATACGTCGTCGCCTGCGACGGCGCGCGCTCCTCGCTGCGGCAGATGGTCGGCGCCGAGTTCGCCGGGCAGGTGTTCGAGGATCAGTTCCTCATTGCCGACGTCAAGATGACTGCGGAATTCCCGACCGAGCGCTGGTTCTGGTTCGATCCGCCGTTCCATGCCGGGCGTTCGGCGCTGCTGCACCGGCAGCCTGACGATGTCTGGCGCATCGATCTCCAGCTCAACCGCTACGCCGATCCTGTCGTCGAGAAGAAGCCCGAGAACGTGCGGCCGCGGATCGCGCGTATGCTCGGCCACGACAAGTTCGCGTTCGAGTGGATCTCGCTCTACAAATTCCAGTGCCGGCGGATGGACCGCTTCATCCATGGCCGCGTGGTCTTCGCCGGCGATTCCGCGCATCAGGTCTCGCCCTTCGGCGCACGCGGCGCCAATTCCGGGCTGGAAGACGCCGAAAACCTGTCCTGGAAGCTCAATCGCGTGCTGCGCGGCACCTCGCCCGCGAGCCTGCTCGAGAGCTATCACATCGAGCGTAGCGCCGCCGCCGACGAGAACATCCGCGAATCGACCCGCTCGACCGATTTCATGGCGCCGAACTCGCATCAGGAGGCGCGGCTGCGCAAGGCGGTGCTGTCGCTGGCGAAGGAGACCGAGTTCGGCAAGCGCATGGTCAATGGCGGCCGGCTTTCGGTGCCATGCAGCTATGATTCCCCCTTGTCCTCGCTCGACGCGGATACGTGGCACGGTGGGCCGTCGCCCGGCTGTTCCATGCTCGACGCCCCCGTCACGACGCCGGCCGGCGAGCAGATCTATCTGACGGATGCCTTCCGCAAGGGTGGAACGGACTTCACCCTGCTGTCGTTCAGCAATGGTGCGGCCATCGATGCGCCCGATGGCGTCAAGGGCATCCGCATCGGCGGCGAGGGCGGGTTTGCCGATCCCTCGGGCTTGGTCGCGAAGCGCTACGGCGCCGAACCGGGCGCCGCCTATCTGCTGAGGCCGGATGGCTATGTCGCGGCGCGCTTCCGCCATCCGACGCGTGCGACGATCGCGGCAGCGCTGGCGCGTGCCGAAGGCTTGTATTGAGGTTCGCATGCCGCTTTCCACCAGCTCCAACTTCGCACGCCCCGACGACGCCTTCCGCGCCATCGTCGAGGCGCATCGCGGTCTCACCGAGGAGCAGAGCGCCGATTTCGACGCGGCGCTGGTGCTGATCCTCGCCAACCATATCGGCGATATCGACGTGCTGCGCGAGGCGATCGGGCTTGCGAAGCGCCGCATGATCGACGGCCAACAGCAACAACAGCAGCAACAATAACCCGGTGACTTGAAGGACGAATTGATGGCGAAGAACTTCGCATCCACTGGCGATCTCTCCGAGAAGAAGATCACATTCTCCGAGATCGGTACGGACCTCTATGCTTTCACCGCCGAGGGCGATCCCAACACCGCCGTCATCGTCGGCGACGACGGCTGCCTCGTGTTCGACGCGCAGGCGACGCCCGCGATGGCGAACAAGGTGATCGAGCGCGTGCGCGCAGTCACCGACAAGCCGATCAAATATGTCGTGCTGTCGCACTATCACGCCGTGCGCGTGCTCGGCGCCTCTGCCTACAAGGCGCAAGGCATCGTCGCCTCGCAGGAGACCTATCGGCTGATCGAGGAGCGCGGCAAGCAGGATTGGGATTCCGAATACGGCCGCTTCCCGCGGCTGTTCCAGGATGCGCAGAGCATCCCCGGCCTGACCTGGCCGACGCTGACCTTCGAAGGCGAGATGACGATCTACCTCGGCAAGCGCGAGGTTCGCCTGATGCAGCTTGGCGCCGGCCACACCTCGGGCGACATCGTCGCCTGGGTGCCGGACGCGGAGGTGATGTTCTCCGGCGACCTGATCGAATATCACTCGGCCTGCTATTGCGGCGATGCGCATTTGCGCGAATGGCCGATGACGTTGAACGAGATCCGCAACTTCAATCCCAAGGCGATCGCGCCGGGCCGCGGCGATGCGCTGAAGGGCACGGCCACGGTGCGCGAGGCCATCGCGATGACGCGCGACTTCGTCACCTCGCTCTACGGCGCGGCCGAAATCTCCGTTGCTCGTGGTCGCACGCTGAAGGAATCGATGGCGGCGACCCGCGAGGTGATGGATCCGAAATTTTCCAGCTTCGCCATCTACGAGCACTGCCTGCCGTTCAACGTGTCGCGCGCCTATGACGAGGCGTCGGGGATCGACGACCCCGTGATCTGGACCGACAAGCGCGACCAGGAAATGTGGGCTGCCTTGCAAGGAGGAGGATAGTCATGAACATCAATACCTCGCCTGACCAGATCATCCGCAGCTCGGCCCAGGTGACGCCGGGTTACATGTCCGGCTTCGGCAACAGCTTCGAGACCGAGGCACTGCCGGGCGCGCTGCCGATCGGGCGCAACTCGCCGCAGCGCTGCGCCTACGGGCTCTATGCCGAGCAGCTCTCGGGCTCGCCTTTCACCGCGCCGCGCGGCGCCAATGAGCGCTCCTGGCTGTACCGCATCCGGCCCTCGGTGAAGCATTCCGGCCGCTTCGAGAAGGTCGATGCCGGCCTGTGGCGCTCGGCGCCTTGCCATGAATACGAGCTGCCGATCGCGCAGCTGCGCTGGGATCCGACGCCGCTCCCCAAGGAGGATGTCACCTTCGTTGAGGGCGTGCAGACCATGACGACGGCGGGTGACGTGAACACCCAGGCCGGCATGGCCGCGCATGTCTACCTCATTACCAAATCGATGGTGGACCAGCATTTCTACAATGCCGACGGCGAGCTGATGTTCGTGCTCCAGCAGGGCAATTTGCGCCTCGTCACCGAGTTCGGCCGCATTGACGCCGAGCCCGGCGAGATCGTGGTGATCCCGCGCGGCGTCAAGTTCCGCGTCGAGATTCCGAATGGCCCGGCGCGCGGTTATCTCTGCGAAAATTACGGCGGTGCCTTCACCCTGCCGGAGCGCGGTCCGATCGGCGCCAACTGCCTCGCCAACGCGCGCGACTTCCTCACGCCGGTCGCGAACTACCAGGACAAGGACACGCCGACCGAACTGTTCGTGAAGTGGGGCGGTTCGCTGTTCAAGACCACGCTGCCCCATTCGCCGATCGACGTCGTCGCCTGGCACGGCAATTACGCGCCGTACAAATATGATCTGCGCACCTTCTCTCCCGTCGGCGCGATCGGCTTCGATCATCCCGATCCCTCGATCTTCACGGTGCTGACCTCACCGTCGGAGACCGCGGGCACAGCGAACATCGACTTCGTGATCTTCCCCGAGCGCTGGATGGTCGCGGACAACACCTTCCGTCCGCCCTGGTACCACATGAACATCATGAGCGAGTTCATGGGCCTGATCTACGGCGTCTACGACGCCAAGCCGCAAGGCTTCGTGCCGGGCGGCATGAGCTTGCACAATTGCATGCTGCCGCACGGCCCGGACCGCGATGCTTTCGAGCACGCCAGCAATGGCGAGCTGAAGCCGGTGAAGCTGACCGGCACCATGGCCTTCATGTTCGAGACCCGCTATCCGCAGCGCGTCACCGCGCATGCGGCGAAGGCTACGACGCTCCAGGACGATTACGCCGATTGCTGGAAGGGCCTGGAGAAGAAATTCGATCCGAGCCGGCCGTGACGGTCGTGCCCTCTCCCCTTGTGGGAGAGGGTGGCTCGCCGCGTGGCGGCGAGACGGGTGAGGGGGTCTCTCCGCGAGCGGACCTCTCTCATTCTGGATTCGCGGATAGAACCCCTCATCCGGCGCTTCGCGCCACCTTCTCCCACAAGGGGAGAAGGAAGAAAGGACCGGGCCAGACGTGACGACACACCCCAACGACCCCAGCCTCCGCTCCTTCATCGACGTCGATCCCGCCTCCGACTTCCCGATCCAGAACCTGCCCTATGGCGTGTTCTCGGCGAATGGATTGGCGCCGCGCGTTGGTGTCGCCATCGGCGCCTACATTCTTGATCTGTGGGAGCTCGAGCAGGATGGCCGCCTCGATGTCGGGCAGCCGGGGACCTTTGCGGCAGGCAGCCTGAATCCGTTCATGTCGTTGGGCTCGAAGGCGTGGTCGACGACCCGCGCGCGGATCAGCGAGCTCTTGCGGCACGACAATCCCGAATTGCGCGACAATGACGAGTTGCGCAAGCTGGCCCTGGTTCCCATGTCGGCTGCCAAACTGCATCTGCCCTTCACCGTCTCCGGCTACACCGACTTCTACTCCTCGAAAGAGCACGCCACCAATGTCGGCGTGATGTTCCGTGGCAAGGACAATGCGCTGCAGCCGAACTGGCTGCATATGCCCATCGCCTATAACGGCCGCGCATCGACGGTCGTGGTCTCCGGCACGAAGGTGAAGCGGCCTCGCGGGCAACTGAAGCCGCCGAATGTGGATGTGCCGAGCTTCGGGCCGTGCAAGCGGCTCGATTTCGAGCTGGAGATGGGCGTCGTGATCGGCCAACCCTCGCCGATGGGCGGCATGCTCAGCGAGAGCCAGGCCGAAGACATGATCTTCGGCTTCGTGCTGCTCAATGACTGGAGCGCGCGCGACATCCAGCAATGGGAATATGTGCCGCTCGGGCCGTTTCTCGCCAAGGCGTTTGCGACCTCGATCAGCCCCTGGGTGGTGACGCGCGAGGCGCTGGAGCCGTTCCGGCTGAAGGGGCCGGAGCAGGAGCCGGCGCCGCTCGACTATCTCAGGCAGACGAAGCCGCAGAACTACGACATCGCGCTCGACGTCTCCCTGCGCGCTGCGGGTGCCAATGCACCTGCCGGCATCAGCCGCACCAATTTCAAGTACATGTACTGGTCCTCGGTGCAGCAGCTCATGCACCACGCTTCCAGCGGCTGCGCCATGAATGTCGGCGATCTCCTGGGCAGCGGCACCATTTCTGGCCCTGAGAAGGACCAGCGTGGCAGCTTGCTCGAGATCAGCTGGAACGGCACCGAGCCGGTCGAGCTGCCCGGCGGCGCCAAGCGCTCATTCCTGGAAGACGGCGACAGCCTCGTGATGCGCGGCTGGTGCCAGGGCAGCGGCTATCGCGTCGGCTTCGGCGAGGTCGAGGGGACGATTCTGCCGGCGGAGTAGGAGCGCTCGCCGCCACAAGTACCGTCATTGCGAGTGCAGCGAAGCAATCCAGAATCTCTCCGCGGAAAGATTCTGGATTGCTTCGTCGCAAGGGCTCCTCGCAATGACGGCGTGGAGAGCGCTTATCGCCTCTCCGGCGGCACGTCGCGGACTCTCGCGCAATGCGCCGCGATATCTTCTACGCAGTACTTCAGATGCACCCGTTTGTCGGACGGCGCCTGCTTCGCTGTGCACACGCCCGGCCGCCATTCTTGCGCCGGCCTGATCGGGCGCGGGGCAAAGCCGCCGCCGCAATTCGGGCAGACGTTGAACAGCTTGGTCTCGACGCAATCCGCGCAGAACGTGCATTCATAGGAGCAGATCCGCGCGTCCGTTGCGCTCGGCGGCAGGTCGCGGTCGCAAAATTCGCAGTTCGGCCGAAGCTGGAGGGCCATGTCGAATCTCCGCACGTGGAGCCGGATCATCGCAGGTCGCGCGCGCCGCGCGAATGCCATAGTTCCCTCGATTTCAGCCGGCCCTGATTTCCTTGAGCGGCAGCCTGGAGCTTTCCTTGAGCCTGTCGAGCACGATGGAGGAGCGCACATGCGCCACGCTCTGGTGCGGCATCAAGACGTCGTTGACGAGGTTGGAGAGGCCCTTGAGGTCGCGCAGCACGGCTTTCAGCACGTAGTCGGCATCGCCCGTGAGCGAATACGCCTCCTGGATCTCGTCGATCCGGTTCACCAGCGCGCGAAAGCGCTTGGAATTGTCCGGGGAGTGGGTCGCGAGCCCCACCTGGATGAAGGCGATCACGCCGAAGCCGAGCGCCTCGCTGGAGAGGTCGGCATGATAGCCCGCGATCACCTTCTCCTCCTCCAGCCGCATCCGCCGGCGTGAGCATTGCGATGCGGAGAGGCCAGCGAGGTCGGCGAGCTCCTGGTTGGTGAGGCGGCCGTCGTCCTGGAGTGCGCCCAGGATCTTGAGGTCAAAGGCGTCCACAGGAATCATGCGTCAATCGTCCATTTTTTGCACAAAGCGTGCATAAAGTAGCGAAATCGCGACCCGTTTGCACGCCTCTTGCGCGCCCTATGAAGGATAGTTCCTCCCGGCAGCAAATTGGGAGAACCGCATGGGTCCGTTTCCGCACGATGCACCGCCGGCCACGATCAGCGCCGACAATCCGATGGGCACCGACGGGTTCGAGTTCGTCGAATATGCGCATCCCAATCCGGAACAGTTGCACGCGCTGTTCAAGCTGATGGGCTATGCGCCCGTCGCGCGCCACAGGACCAAGAAGATCACGGTCTATCGCCAAGGCGACATCAACTATCTCGTCAACGAGCAGCCCGGCACCCACGGTTACGAGTTCGTCGCCGCGCATGGCCCCTGCGCGCCGTCGATGGCCTTTCGTGTCGTCGACGCGAAGGCGGCCTATGACCGCGCGATTTCGCTCGGCGCCGAACCTGCCGATGTGCCATCGGCGCAGAAAACGCTCGACGTCCCCGCGATCAAGGGGATCGGCGGCAGCCTGCTTTATCTCGTCGACCGCTACGGCGCCAATGGCTCGGCCTATGATGCCGAGTTCGAATGGCTCGGCGCACGCGATCCGCGACCGGTCGGCGCCGGTTTGTTCTATCTCGACCATCTCACCCACAACGTTCATCGCGGCCGCATGGACGTCTGGGCCGGCTTCTATGAGAAGCTGTTCAACTTCCGCCAGATTCGCTTCTTCGACATCGAGGGCCGCGCCTCCGGCCTGTTCTCGCGCGCGCTGACGAGCCCGGACGGCAAGATCAGGATTCCGATCAACGAGGATGCCGGCGATTCCGGCCAGATCGAGGAATATCTGAAGACCTATCGCGGCGAGGGCATCCAGCACATCGCCTGCGGCTGCCACGACATCTACCGCACCATCGAAGGCCTGCGCGAAGCCGGCCTGCCGTTCATGCCGTCGCCGCCCGACACCTATTTCGAGAAGATCGATGCGCGCCTGCCCAAGCATGGCGAGGACGTCGCACGGCTCAAGAAGAACGGCATCCTGATCGACGGCGAGGGCGTGGTCGAGGGCGGCCAGACAAAGGTGCTGCTGCAGATCTTCTCGGCCAATGCGATCGGCCCGATCTTCTTCGAGTTCATCCAGCGCAAGGGCGACGACGGCTTTGGCGAGGGCAATTTCAAGGCCCTGTTCGAATCGATCGAGGAGGATCAGATCCGGCGCGGCGTGTTGAAGGTGGATGCGGCCTAGGTCGCTGCTTCAGCCACACTGCTGCGTCACAACAGGTGTCGTCCCGCGCAGGCGGGGACCCATAGCCACAGGGAGGAGTCGTCGTGCGAGACGGCAACTCCGAGTCTTCGTCAAACCACGTCCTGTGGATATGGATCCCGGGCTCGCGCTCCGCGCGTCCCGGGATGACAGCGGAAATTACTTCGCCGCCGCCCACGCCTTCATCACCGCGGCGATCTCCGCCGGCTCCGGCTCGCGCACCGTCGAGGGCGTGCGCGAGAAGCGCGGTGCCGGCCCCGGCTGCTTGATGCCGTGGCGCTCCACGAAGACCTTTCGCGCGACCATGTGCGGATGCTTCGTGGCCTCCGACATGGTCAGCACCGGCGCGAAGCAGATGTCGGTGCCTTCCATGATCTTGCACCAGTCCTCGCGCGTCTTGCTCTTGAACACTGTCTTGAGCTTTTCCTTCAGCCCGGGCCAGGCCTTGGGATCCATCTGCGCGTCGAAATCGGCGTCGGTGAGCCCGGCATGCTCGCGCAGCAGCGCGTAGAATTGCGGCTCGATCGAGCCGATCGAGACGAAATGGCCACAGGCGCATTCATAGACGCCATAGAAATGCGCGCCGCCATCGAGGAAGTTCTGGTTGCGCCCCTCGGTCCAGCGTCCCATCGCGGTCATGTCGAAGAAGAACGACATCAGCGATGCCGCGCCGTCGCACATGGCGGCATCGACGACCTGGCCTTTGCCGGATTTCTGCGCCTCCAGGAGCGCTGCGAGCACGCCGACGACGAGATAGAGCGCGCCGCCCCCGAAATCGCCGACGAGGTTGAGCGGCGGCACCGGTGCTTCCGTGGTGCCGATCGCGGCGAGCGCGCCGGTGATGGAGATGTAGTTGATGTCGTGGCCGGCGGCATTCGCGAGCGGGCCTTCCTGGCCCCAGCCGGTCATGCGGCCATAGACCAGCTTTGGATTGCGTGCGAGCACCACGTCGGGCCCGAGCCCGAGCCGCTCCATCACGCCGGGACGGAAGCCCTCGACCAGGGCATCGGCGCTGGCAAGCAGGTCGATCACCTGTGCAATCGCGGCCTTGTCCTTGAGGTCGAGCTCGATCACCTTGCGGCCGCGGCCGGCGACCGACTTCATGCTCTTCTTCGCACCGATCCGGTCGAGCGTGACGACCTCGGCGCCCATGTCGGCCAGCATCATGCAGGCGAACGGACCAGGACCGATGCCGGCGAATTCGACGACGCGGAAGCCCGAGAGCGGGCCGGAGGTGCGGACGGATGAGGTGGGGGCTGATTTATCGAGCACGTTGTTGTTTCCTCGGGGTCGCGAGCAGAGTGCCGGTGGTCCGGCAATCGCTTCCGACGTTCCTCTGTGGGCGAGTTAATTGACTGATTAACTTTTCTCGCCTTCACGTCAGCGAGGCAAGCGGTTTTCATGCCGCACGGCCAAATAAAAACGGCGCGCACCGAAGTGCGCGCCGCGGAAAATTTGCGTGGAGGCGCTATCAGCGAGCAGCGGCGACCGCGCGCTGCGCCATCACCTTGACGAGATTGGCGCGGTACTCCGCCGTGCCGTGGATATCGGCGAGGAGTCCATTCGCCGAAATCGTCACGTTGTCGATCGCCGAGGCCGACCAGTTCGCCTTTAGCGCGGCCTCGATCGAAGGCACCCGCATCACGCCACTCTGTGAGGCGCCGGTCGCGGCAACCCGAACCTCACCCGATTTGGTCTGCGCCACGAACACGCCGGTCAGCGCAAAGCGCGAGGCCGGGTGCCGCATCTTTTCGTAGCCTGCCTTCGCCGGCACGGGGAATGACACGGCGGTGATGATCTCGCCGTCTTCGAGCGCCGTGGTGAACAGGCCCTTGAAGAAGTCATCCGCCGAGATCGACCGCTTGTTGGTCTTCACGGTGGCGCTGAGCGCGAGCAGCGCGGCCGGGAAATCCGCGGCGGGATCGTTGTTGGCGATCGAGCCGCCGATCGTGCCGCGGTAGCGCACGGCGGGGTCGCCCAGCACCGAGGTGAGATAGGCGATCGCGGGAATTGCCTTCTTCACGTCGGCATTCGTCATGATGTCGTAGTAGGTCGTGGCGGCCTTGATGGTCAGCGTATCGCCTGACAGTTCGACGCCCTGCAGCTCCTTGATCCTGCCGAGGTCGATGACGTCCGACGGTGCGGCAAGGCGCTGCTTCATCACCGGCAGCAGCGTCTGGCCGCCGGCGAGGAATTTCGCCTCGCTTCCTTTGGCGAACAGGCTGGCGGCTTCGTCGACCGAGGAGGCGCGATGATAGGTGGTCTGGTACATCTTGGTTGCTCCTGAAATCTCTTCTCTGTCATTCCGGGATGCGCCATAGGCGCAGACCCGGAATCTCGAGGTTGAATTCGTGGCTCCAGATTCCGGGTTCGACGCCTCGCGTCGCCCCGGAATGACGACGGTGGTCGGCTAGGCCGCGTGGATCGTGCGCCACACCCGGTCCGGGGTTGCGGGCATTTCCAGAGTGTTCTTGCCGATCGCATCCGTGATCGCGTTGATCACGGCCGCTGACGCCCCGATCGCGCCGGCCTCGCCGCAGCCCTTGATGCCCAGCGGATTGCCCGGGCAGAGCGTCGTGGTGTGGGAGAGGTTGAACGACGGAACATCGTCGGCGCGCGGCATGGCATAATCCATGAACGAGGCCGTGACCGGCTGGCCGTTGGCATCGTAGATGGCATGCTCGAGTAGCGCCTGCCCGATGCCCTGCACAAGGCCGCCATGGACCTGGCCCTCGACGATCATCGGATTGATCAGCCGGCCGAAATCGTCGGCCGCGACGAAGTTGACGAAGGAGGTCTTGCCGGTGCCGGGATCGACCTCAAGCTCGCAGATATAGGCGCCGGCCGGGAAGGTGAAGTTGGTCGGGTCATAGAAGGCGCTCTCCTTCAGGCCCGGCTCCATCCCGTCAGGCAGATTGTGTGCGGTGTAGGCCGCGAGCGCGACCATCGGCAGGGCGATCGCCTTGTCGGTGCCGGTCACCTTGAACTCGCCGTTCTCGATGACGATGTCGGCCTCCGACGCCTCCAGCGCATGCGCTGCGATCTTCTTGGCCTTGGACTCCATCTTCTCCATGGCCTTCAGGATCGCGGTAAGACCGACGGCCGCCGAGCGCGAGCCGTAGGTGCCCATGCCGAACTGCACCTTGTCGGTGTCGCCATGGACGATCGAGACCTGGCTGATCGGAATGCCCAGCCGTTCCGCGACGAGCTGGCAGAAGGTGGTCTCGTGACCCTGGCCGTGGCTGTGCGATCCCGTGAGGATCTCGATGGTGCCGACCGGGTTGACGCGCACCTCGGCCGATTCCCACAGGCCGACGCCGGCGCCCAGGCTGCCGACCGCCTTCGACGGCGCGATGCCGCAGGCCTCGATGTAGCAGGACACGCCGATGCCGCGCAGCTTGCCGTCGGCTTTCGCCTTGGCCTTGCGGGCGGGGAAGCCGGCATAGTCGATCGCCTTCATCGCGGCATCGAGCGACGCGTTGAAGTCGCCGGTGTCGTAAGCCATGATCACCGGCGTCTGGTGCGGGAACTGGGTGATGAAGTTGCTCCGGCGCAGCTCCGCCGGGTCCACCTTCAACTGCCGCGCCGCCGTTTCCATCAGCCGCTCGATCAGATAGCTCGCCTCAGGGCGGCCCGCGCCGCGATAGGCGTCGACCGGCGTGGTGTTGGTGTAGACGCCGATCACCTCGGCATGGATCGCCGGGATGTTGTACTGGCCCGACAGCAAGGTCGCGTAGAGGTAGGTCGGCACCGAGGACGAGAACAGCGACATGTAGGCGCCGAAATTGGCGTAGGTCTTCACCTTCAAGCCGATGACCTTGTTGTTGGCATCGAACGCCATTTCGGCATGGGTGATGTGGTCGCGGCCATGCGCGTCGGTGAGGAAAGCCTCGGTGCGGTCGCCCGTCCATTTCACGGGACGCTCGACCTTCTTGGATGCCCACAGCGCCACCATCTCCTCGGGATAGATGAAGATCTTGGAGCCGAAGCCGCCGCCGACATCGGGGGCGATCACGCGCAGCTTGTGCTCGGGCGCGATGTTGTAGAACGCCGACAGCACGAGGCGGGCGACGTGCGGGTTCTGCGAGGTCGTATATAGAGTGAAGTGCTCCTCCGCCGCGTCGTAATCGGCGATCGCCGCGCGCGGCTCCATCGCGTTCGGGGCGAGACGGTTGTTGGTGACGTCGAGCTTCACCACATTGGCAGCCTTGGCAAAGGCGGCATCGGTGGCACCCTCGTCGCCGATCACCCAGTCATAGACCTGGTTGCCGGGCGCTTCGGGGTGAAGCTGGGGCGCGCCGGCCTTGATGGCGGCTTGCATGTCGGCGACAGCGGGGAGCTCCTCGTAATCGACGACGACGGCTTCCGCCGCGTCGCGCGCGAGATTCTTGCTCTCGGCGATGACGACGGCAACGGCCTGGCCGACGAAGCGCACCGTCTCGGGCGCCATTGCCGGCCACGCGCCCATCTTCATCGGGCTGCCGTCCTTGGAGGTGATGGCCCAGCCGCAGATGAGGTTACCGACCTTGTCGTCGACGAGCTGCTTGCCGGTGAGCACCGCGACCACGCCCGGCATCTTCAGCGCGGCGGAGGAGTCGATCCCCTTCACCTTGGCGTGCGCGTGCGGGCTGCGGATGAAATAGGCATGGGTCATGCCCGTCAGCTTGATGTCGTCGACGTAGCGGCCCTTGCCGGTAATGAAACGCTTGTCTTCCTTGCGCACGACGCGTGCGCCGATGCCTTCAACACCCATGACTGGTCCTCCCGACCGGAATTTTTGTTGACCCGCGCTTTCCCTCGAAAGCGGGAGTGGTGATTTCTTGCTTCGCGACGGCCGCTCTACTCGGCCGCCTGCGCGACCTTCATGCGTCCGGCCGCATCCAGCACGGCTTTCACGATGTTGTGGTAGCCGGTGCAGCGGCAGATATTGCCCTCGAGCTCTTGGCGGACGGTCGCCTCGTCGAGCTGGCCACCATGGCGTTGCACGATGTCGATCGCGGACATGATCATGCCCGGCGTGCAATAGCCGCATTGGAGGCCGTGATTGTCGCGGAAGGCAGCCTGCATCGGGTGCAGCTCGTCGCCCTTGGCGATGCCCTCGATCGTGGTGATGCTGGCGCCATCGGCCTGCCCCGCCAGCATCGTGCAGGATTTCACAGCACGGCCATCCATGTGCACGACGCAGGCGCCGCACTGGCTGGTGTCGCAGCCGACATGGGTTCCGGTGAGGTTGAGGTGATCGCGCAGGAGCTGGACCAGCAGCGTGCGGTCCTCGACGTCGACAGCAACGGCCTTGCCGTTCACTGTCAGGTTGACTTTAGACACGGCGTAGTCCTCCCGGGATTGATTTTGATTGCTTCTAATTAGAGACAGCGGCCCGGAACTTTGCAACTAGGATTTTGGTCGCCGGCGTCATTGAAAAGTCATTGATCCAGTTCGGCGCGCGAGGATTTGGGAGGCGGAGCAGCCGGGCTGGCGTGGGATGCCAGCAATCATCTCGATCCGGATCGGCCTTTGGCCGATGCGGCGAGCATCGTACGGGCCTGCCAAATTTACCGCCCCTTATCGATTCTGCCTTAGTTTTGCGCATCCAGGTCGGGGGGCGGGGCGCCTCCGGATCGCGGCTGAATTACAAATGGGGGTGGGAATGTCCGGGCGTATCGCGTCGCCGTCTAAGCGTACACTGTTTCCGGCCCTCAGGTTCCGCGCAAAGATCATTCTCGGCTTCGCCGCCGTGCTGGTGATTTCCGCCGGCAGCATGGCTTTCTCCTATTTCGGCTTCGAGCGGGTCGCCTCCGGGGTCGGGTCGTACCGCAGCAGCGTTTCCGAGGCCGATCTCGCCCGCAACATCGATCGCGAGCTGCTCGCCTATCGTTCGGCCGCCCGTTATTTCGTGGTGACCGGCAAGGAAGACGACGCCAAGGCGGCGCTGGATGCTGAAGGCAGCCTGAAGAACGCCATCGACCAGGCCGTGAAGGGCGCCAAGACGCCGGCGCGGCAGGAGAGCCTCGACAAGCTCGCCAAGGAGTTCTCCAACTTCTCCGCGACCTTCGCAAAGGTGCTCAAGGCCAAGCGCGACAGTGCGCTGCTGGTGCAGAACCAGCTCAGCCGCAACGCCAATCTCTTGAAATACAAGCTGGACGATATCGGCAACAACGCCTCCGACTCCGAAGCGCAGGCGATCGAGTTCGGCACGAAGCAGGTCAACGCCCAGTTCCAGACGGCGAGTGCGGCGGCGACCAATTTCGTGCTGACCTCCGACCAGGCGATCGCCACCAGCGCGCTGGCGCGGCTGAAATTCGTCGAGAACTCGCTCGGTGCGATCTATTCCATGGACGACAAGGTCGTCGCCGGCCTGAAGGATGCCAAGGCTCTGCTCGGCGCCTATCGCGAAGCGCTGGAGAAGCTGATCGCCAATGCCAAGCTGGTCGATGATCTCGTCACCGAGATGAACGGCTCCGCCGGTGCGATCCTGCAAGGAGCGACCACGATGAAGGCCGACCTCCTCGCCGAACAGCAGCGGCTGGATTCGGAGTCGGAGGCGACCATCGGGCGGACCGAGCAGCTGGTGCTGATGCTGGCCGTTGGCGGCACGCTGCTGGGCGCGGTCCTTGCTTTTCTGCTCGGCACCGGCATCTCGCGTCCGATGATCGCGATGTGCAAGGCGATGCGCGAGCTTGCCTCGGGCAATTTCGACGTCGTGCTGCCGGGTCTCGGCCGCAAGGACGAGATCGGCGAGATGGCCGGCGCGGTCGAGGAGTTCAAGGTTCAGGCGGTCGCCAAGGCCGAGCGCGACGCCGCCGCCAGCGAAATCCAGAACCGGGAGCAGGCCGCAAGCCGCCGCTCCGAGCTGATCCGCTTTGCCGACGATTTCGAGAGCGCGGTCGGCGCCATCGTCTCCAACGTCTCGGCCTCGGCCGTGCAGCTGGAATCGGCGGCCTCGACGCTGACCCGCACCGCCGAGACCACGCAGAGCCTGTCGAGCCAGGTCGCCGGCGTCTCCGAGCAGGCGTCCAGCAACATGCAGTCGGTCGCGACCGCGACCGAAGAGCTCTCGGCCTCGGTCGAGGAGATCGGCCGTCAGGTCCGCGATTCCAGCCGCATCGCCGAAGCGGCCGTGGTGCAGGCCAAGGAGACCGACGGCCGCATCGGCAAGCTGTCGCATGCCGCCCAGCAGATCGGCGAGGTGGTCAAGCTGATCACGGCGATCGCCGAGCAGACCAACCTTCTCGCGCTCAACGCCACCATCGAGGCCGCGCGTGCCGGTGAGGCCGGCCGCGGCTTCGCGGTGGTGGCGAGCGAAGTGAAATCGCTGGCGAGCCAGACCGCGAAGGCGACGGACGAGATCTCCTCGCACATCGCCGGCATGCAGGGCGCCACCGCCGAATCGGTCGCCGCGATCAAGGAGATCGGCGCGACCATCGGCCAGATCTCGTCGATCTCGACGTCGATCGCGAGCGCGGTCGAGCAGCAGGGCGCCGCCACCCAGGAGATCGCCCGCAGCGTCCAGACGGTCGCACAGGGCACGCAGACGGCCGCCACCGATATCGGCGAGGTCAACCGCGGCGCCGCCGAGACCGGCTCGGCCTCGGAAGAGGTGCTGAATTCGGCCAAGACCCTGTCGAGCGAAAGCACCCGCCTGCGCGCCGAGCTCGACCGCTTCATGGCGAATATAAGGGCGGCGTAGGTTCACGGCCTCCGAAGTCCGCGCTGCCTCATCTCCGCTGTCGTCCCGGGTCGGTGCTTCGCTCCCGCCAATGCTGCGCGTCGTCGGAAGCTGCGCTGGTCCGGTACGACAGCGGAGATTGGGCGGCAGTCAATTTGTAGCGGCCGGAGAAAGCGCGCCTTAACAATTCCCTGGGTCACCTAACCGCCAGTTGCGGCGCCACAAATTTACCACAGCTTATCCTTTGCCCCGTAACGTGCAGAAGAGCCGGGAAGCGGGCTGCTTCCGGGATGCGCCTGGTTTTCCGCGAATGGAATGGGGTGGGGGAATGTCGGTCAAGTCGAAGTCGAGCAAATCGAAGCTGCCAACGCTGCGTTTTCGCGCAAAAATCATCCTCGGCTTTGTGGCGGTGCTAGCCATTCTCGCCGTCAGCATGGCGTTCGCCTATTTCGGCTTCGAGCGAATCGCAGGCGCCGTGGCGTCCTACCGCACCAGCGTATCGGAAGCCGACCTGGCGCGGACGGTCGATCGCGAGCTGGTCGCCTATCAGGGGCTGGCGCGGGCCTATACCCTGACCGGCGCGGCCGATGATGAGACCGCAGCCAAGACCGCTGAAGGCAATCTGAAGAGCGCGATCGCCAAGTCGATGACGGCGACGACCGGCGCCGCCCGCCGTGAGCAGGTCGGCAAGCTCGAGACCGAGTTCCAGAACTTCACGAAAGTCTTCAGCGAGATCATCACGCTGACGCGCGAGAACAACAAGATCGCGGCCGATGAGCTCAACAGTGTCGGCAACAAGATCCGCTTCAAATTCGACGATCTCGCCGACACCGCAGCTCTGGCGGGCCTGAACTCGGTTCAGACCACGGCCAAGGACGTCACCTCGCAATATCTGGCGGTCTCCACCTCGGTCGGCGCCTTCGTGGCCAAGCCGGAGCCGAAGACCGCCGACGGCGTGATCGCCCGCATCAAGTTCCTCGAGACGCTGCTGGTCTCCATCTACGCGAATGACCAGAAGATCACCGATCGCGTCAAGGAGATCGGCGATCTCTTGAAGCAGTACCGCACCTCGTTCGCAAAGCTGAACGAGAACGTGAAGGTCATCGTCAAGCTGAACGGCGAGATGACCAGGACGGCCGCGACCATCCTCAAGCTCTCGGCCGAGCTGCGTTCGGATCTGACCGCCGACCAGCAACGCATCGAGGCGAGCGCCAATTCCACCATCGTGGAAACCGAGCAGCTGATGCTGATGCTGGCGCTGGGCGGCCTGGCCGTTGGCACCGTGCTGGCCTTGTGGCTCGGTAACGGCATCTCGCGTCCGATGATCGCGATGTGCAAGGCGATGCGCGAGCTCGCCTCGGGCAATTTCGACGTCGTGCTGCCGGGTCTCGGCCGCAAGGACGAGATCGGCGAGATGGCCGGCGCGGTCGAGGAGTTCAAGGTTCAGGCGGTCGCCAAGGCCGAGCGTGACGCCGCCGCCAGCGAAATCCAGAATCGGGAGCAGGCCGCAAGCCGCCGCTCCGAGCTGATCCGCTTTGCCGACGATTTCGAGAGCGCGGTCGGCGCCATCGTCTCCAACGTCTCGGCCTCGGCCGTGCAGCTGGAATCGGCGGCCTCGACGCTGACCCGCACCGCCGAGACCACGCAGAGCCTGTCGAGCCAGGTCGCCGGCGTCTCCGAGCAGGCGTCCAGCAACATGCAGTCGGTCGCGACCGCGACGGAAGAGCTCTCGGCCTCGGTCGAGGAGATCGGCCGCCAGGTCCGCGATTCCAGCCGCATCGCCGAAGCGGCCGTGGTACAGGCCAAGGAGACCGACGGCCGCATCGGCAAGCTGTCGCATGCCGCCCAGCAGATCGGCGAGGTGGTCAAGCTGATCACGGCGATCGCCGAGCAGACCAACCTTCTCGCGCTCAACGCCACCATCGAGGCCGCGCGTGCCGGTGAGGCCGGCCGCGGCTTCGCGGTGGTGGCGAGCGAAGTGAAATCGCTGGCGAGCCAGACCGCGAAGGCGACGGACGAGATCTCCTCGCACATCGCCGGCATGCAGGGCGCCACCGCCGAATCGGTCGCCGCGATCAAGGAGATCGGCGCGACCATCGGCCAGATCTCGTCGATCTCGACGTCGATCGCGAGCGCGGTCGAGCAGCAGGGCGCGGCCACCCAGGAGATCGCCCGCAGCGTCCAGACGGTCGCACAGGGCACCCAGACGGCCGCCACCGATATCGGCGAGGTCAATCGCGGCGCCGCCGAGACCGGCTCGGCCTCGGAAGAGGTGCTGAATTCGGCCAAGACCCTGTCGAGCGAAAGCACCCGCCTGCGCGCCGAGCTCGACCGCTTCATGGCGAATATAAGGGCGGCGTAGGTTCACGGCCTCTGAAGTCCACGCCGTCGCCCACACTCCGCTTGTCCGGGACGACGGCGGAATAAGAAGCGCGTGAGTCTTATTCTCTCCCGAAGGCTCGCTTCAGCTCCACCTTCGCGCGCTCCAGCCGCGTGCGCTGCGTCTTCGGCAGCGTCCTGCCGGCGCGGTTGATGTAGAAGGTCAGCATCGACAGCGCCGAGCGATAGGCGCCGGTCTTGCGACGCGAGCTGTGCTCCGCCGAGCGCTTCAGGGAGGCCGCGATCTTCCCGGGGTCCTTGAGCTTGAACACACCGCGCTTGAGATCGAGCGCGTCGCTCTCCCGCGTCACCCGTTGCGACCAGCGCTTCGGTGCCGCACGGCGACTCGACCTCTTGCGCGTCGTGCTCGTCTTGCGACGCGCGGTGTTGCGCGCGCCTGTCTTCCTTGAATGTGTCGTCTTTCTGACGTGAGCCATGCGTCAACTCCTTGCGGCTCCATCGGAAACGAGCGGTGCCAACGGACGTTCCCATGGGAACCTGGCCTCGCCGCAGGCGTTGTCGCAGGTGGCAGGCGAATTGCCGCACCCCGATGATCGGATCGACCCGTCCACATCACGTGAGAGGGGTCCTTTCCATTGATCAGACGAACCCGATGGAATTGCAGCAAAGCCCAGCCCTGAACTATGTACCCGTAGTCCCGTCGGCGACCGCGACCGACCGTATCGTCGAGACCAGCATTCCCTCGCGGCTCGACGCGCTGCCGTGGAGCGGTTTCCACACCCGCGTCGTGCTCGCGCTGGGCATCACCTGGATCCTCGACGGGCTCGAGGTGACCCTGGCTGGTGCGCTCTCGGGGGCGCTGAAGCAGAGTCCGTCGCTGCAGTTCTCCAATCTCGATCTCGGCATCGCCAACTCCGCCTATCTGGCGGGCGCCGTGCTGGGCGCGCTCGGCTTCGGCTGGCTCACCGACCGCATCGGCCGCAAGAAGCTGTTCTTCATCACGCTTGCGCTCTATCTCTCGGCAACGGCGGCGACCGCGCTGTCATGGAACGTCGCGAGCTACGCACTGTTTCGTTTCCTCACCGGCGCCGGGATCGGCGGCGAGTACACCGCGATCAATTCGACCATCCAGGAGCTGGTGCCGGCGCGCTATCGCGGCTGGACCGATCTCGTCATCAACGGCAGTTTCTGGATCGGCGCCGCGATGGGCGCGGTGGCGGCCATCGTGCTGCTCGATCCTGCTGTGATCGATCCCGAGCTCGGCTGGCGCCTGGCTTTTCTCATAGGCGCGATCCTCGGCCTCGTCGTGCTTCTGATGCGAATGTGGATCCCGGAAAGTCCGCGCTGGCTGATGATCCATGGCCGTCCCGACGAAGCCCACGCCATCGTCGACGGGATCGAGCGCTCGGTGATCGGGCATGATCAGGACCTGACGGATGGGCGCTTCACGAAGATCCGCCTGAGAATGCGCGATCACACGCCGCTCCGCGAGGTCGCGCATACGTTGTTCTCGGCCTATCGCCAGCGCGCGGTGGTCGGCCTCGTGCTGATGAGCGCCCAGGCGTTCTTCTACAACGCCATCTTCTTCACCTTCGCGCTGGTGCTGACCGATTTCTATGGCATCAGTGCCGATCAAGTCGGCTGGTACCTGCTGCCCTTCGCTGCCGGCAATTTTCTCGGGCCCCTGCTGCTCGGCCGTCTGTTCGATACGCTCGGCCGCCGCACCATGATCATGTTCACCTATGGCGCATCGGGCGTGCTGCTGGCGGTATCGGGCTATCTGTTCTCGATCGGCGTGCTGAGCGCACAAGGGCAGACCGTGGCCTGGATGGTGATCTTCTTCTTTGCCTCGCCGGCTGCGAGCGCGGCCTATCTCACTGTCAGCGAGACGTTTCCGTTGGAGGTTCGCGCGCTGGCGATCGCGGTGTTCTACGCGATCGGTACCGGCATCGGCGGCGTGATCGGGCCGGCGCTGTTCGGCGCTCTGATCGACACGGGTTCACGCAACAGCGTGTTCGCCGGCTATTTGCTGGGGGCAGTCCTGATGATCGCGGCTGCGATCGTGGCGTGGCGCTATGCCGTCTCGGCGGAGCGCAAATCGCTCGAACAAATCGCGCGGCCGCTCGCCTTTATGGAGTAGACTGATGAAATCGGAACTTGCGGACATGGCATTGGACCAGAAGCGCACCATGCTGGATGACGATGCGCCCGAAGCGGTGCCGGTGCCGCATGCCTTGGTGCCGCATCTCGATGAAATCGCCATCCTGCTCGACATCGACGGCACGCTGCTCGACCTGATGCCGACACCGCGCGAGGTGTGGGTGCCGCCGGGCCTGTCGGAAACGCTGGGCCGGCTGACCGAGCGCACGTCCGGCGCGCTGGCGCTGGTCAGCGGCCGCTCGCTCAACGACATCGACCTGATCTTCGCGCCGGACGTGTTTCGTGCCGTCGCCGGCCACGGCGCCGAAATGCGGCTGTCGGTCGACAACGAGGCCGATGCTGTCCATGCGCCCCCCCTCGACAAGGAGCTGAAGCGGCGCCTGGCTGCGGTCGCCAAGCTCAGCCCGGGCATTCTGCTCGAGGACAAGGGCTACTCGCTTGCCCTGCATTACCGTCTCGCGCCGCATGCGGAGAAGGCGATCTACGAAGCCGTCTCGTTGATCCGCGCCGACCTGCCCAATGCGCCGATCGAGGTGCTGCCCGGAAAGTTCGTCTGCGAGATCAAGCATTCCGGCTTCACCAAGGCGAGCGGCGTGCGCGAATTGATGAAGCACGAGCCATTCAGGGGGCGGCGCCCGATGTTCATCGGCGATGACGTCACCGATGAGACGGTATTCGCGATCATGCCCGACATGGACGGTCTCGCCTTTTCCGTCGGCCGCCGCGCCATGGGCGTGAATGGCCACTTCGATGCGCCGGCGGATGTGCGCGCGTTCCTTGCGCGCCTGCTCGATCCGAGGTGAAACGAAGGCAGCGCCACCTCGCAGACACAAAGCCCTGAGCGCAGCCTCACTGCGCGCCGCGATACATGCTGTGCAACACGACCGTAAAAGCCGTCTTTGCAGCGAAATCCCAGGGTTCCGCAAGCGAAACCAGTTCCCACGCGCGCGCCCGATTTTGGTTTCAATTGGTTGAAACGATGATCAGGAACCATATTGATGAACGGCAGTTAAACGGGGTGGAATGAACAGGAGGGGACGACCTGTGAACTTAGTCGTCGTTTCAAATCGTGTCGCGCGCGGCAAACCCAACGAGCCCATGACGGGCGGCCTCGCGGCGGCACTGCTTCCCGTGGTGGAACATTCTGGTGCGATCTGGGTCGGTTCCTCCGGCCGGGTGCGCGATGGCCATCAGAAGGAACCTTTTGCCGAGATCGAGGCGCTCGGGACCGGTGCGATTGCGACGCTGGACCTGCCGGCGGCGCATTATGGCGGTTATTACGAAGGCTTTGCCAATTCGGCGCTGTGGCCGGCACTGCATTCGCGCAGCGATCTGATCCGCGTCTCGCGGGAGGACTATGTCAGCTATCGCGAGGTCAACGCCTTCATGGCGCGCGCCTTGCTGCGCTTCCGAAAAGCCAAGACAGCGTTCTGGGTGCAGGACTATCATTTCCTCGCGCTCGGTGCAGAGCTGCGCGACCTCGGCGTCGATGATCCCATCGGCTTCTTCCTGCATACGCCGTGGCCCGTCGCCGCGGTGATGCAGGGCGTGCCCAACCATCGCGAGCTGATCACGGCGATGCTGGCCTACGATCTGCTTGGCTTCCAGACCGAGGAGGATCGCCAGAACTTTCTCGGTTATGTCGGCGGTGAGCTCGGCCTCGCCATCGAGGACGGCGTTGCGATCTCGCAGCATGGGCGCACCCGCTGTGAAGTCTTCCCGATCGGCATCGATGCGGAGAAGTTCGCGCAATATGCTGCGAAGTCTGCCTCGCACCCCGATGTGTCGCGGCTGCGGCGCAGCCTCAACGGCGAGCGGCTCGCGATCGGCGTCGACCGGCTCGACTATTCGAAGGGTCTCGTCAACCGCATCAGCGCGTTCGACCGGCTCTGGACCGAGCAGCCGCAATTGGCGCGCAGCATCTCGCTGCTCCAGATCGCCAACCCGTCGCGCGGCGGTATCGAGGCCTATGGCAGTCTCCAGAGCGAGGTCGCGCGCCTCGTGTCCGACGTCAACGGCCGCCACGGCGAGGTCGACTGGACGCCGATCCGCTATCTGAACAAGGGCTTCAGCCAGGCCGTGCTCGCGGGACTCTACCGCACGGCGCAGATCGGCGTGGTGACGCCGCTGCACGACGGCATGAACCTCGTCGCCAAGGAATATGTTGCCGCGCAAAACCCGGCCGATCCCGGCGTGCTGGTGCTGTCGAAATTCGCGGGCGCCGCCAACGAGCTGGACACCGCACTGCTGGTCAATCCGCACGACGTCGACGGTATGGCGCGTGCGATCGCGGTCGCGGCCTCCATGCCGCTCACCGAGCGCAAGATGCGCTGGGACGCGATGATGAAGAAGCTGCGCGGCCACACCATCCAGCAATGGTCCGCCGACTTCGTCGCCGAGCTTGAGAAGTGCCGGACGGAGAAGGCGGCGGTCGCGCCGCTCGCAGCCCAGCCGCCGCAGGCACTGCGCTGGCTGAAGTCGGCGATATCAGGCGTGCGGTTGATTTAAGATTCTCGCAGGCTCTGTCCACGCCGTGATGGCCGGCCTTGTCCCGGCCGTCACGTCTTGCCGCGCGGATCCGAGACCGTGGATGTCCGGGACGACCCTCGGGCATGACGGTATCAGGCGAATGGCGCGAACCCTCAATAGCAATACGACACGCCCTCCAGAATCGCGCATTGCCGCTTGTTCGGCGCGTTGGGATCGTCCAGCGGCACCACGCCCTTGCCCTGGCCGACGAATACGCCCGGCCCGACATGGACCGAGCTCTTGTTGCCGACGATCACGCTCTGATGCGGCGTCGAGCTCGAGCGCGTGCCGTCCGGCCAGAGGATGGCATCGCCCGAAAGCACCCCGCGCCGGCCGTCGTCACAGCTGACGTCGACGCCTTGCCGGGTGCAGACCTGCGCGGCGGCGGGCACGGCGAGGGCAGAGCCGAGGGCCGAAATCAGCCCAAGGGCGGCGATGGTCCTGCAGGTGGTCATGGCGTACCCCGTCGTGTTTGGCGGCTTCCCGTGAATCGTCGCGCCAAACCCGCCTGCGGTTCAGCCGGCAGGCGGGTCAAGGCACCTGCAGCGACAGATATTATCTCGCAAATACAACAAGTTGCGGAAAATCGCCCGATTCCCTCCGCGATCCCTTGCAAAATCATCGGCGCCCCTTCAAGAGAGGGCGCTCCGGAGAGATGGCCGAGTGGCTTAAGGCGCACGCTTGGAAAGCGTGTGTGCGGGAAACCGTACCGTGGGTTCGAATCCCACTCTCTCCGCCACCCGGCCAAAATGATCTCGTACTTGGAGCTGCAGACAGACCAAAAACTCGGCCGTTTTCCTGCATTTTTTTGGCGGGCGCAGAACCCACTGGCCATCCAACATGGGCCTGAACGACGCCGGAGAACCGAATTTTCTCCGAATCTTTGAATCCCCACAATCGGTCTAGTACGGCATTTCTCAGAAAATCAACGGCTTGGCTACCCGGCAGTTTGAATCCGTCTCGCTCAAGCGACTGGGGATTTGCCGTTCTTCATCCGGTCGCCGGATGGTCCGAAGCTTTGATCCAAGTCGACTTCCGCATCAAACATTCCGATGATCTCGCTCGTTCGCGGGGCGGTCAAAATCAGCGCCTCCCAAGCCTGAGCGGTGACGCCCTCTTTGAAGCCAGCGGCACCATCGAGTAGCTCATCAGAAGGAAAGCCCGTCGGTGAGTGGTGCATGTGGCAAAGCTCATCCGTGATGACAGGATCGATCTAACGAGCTCCGCGGCCTGCGGTTGAGGCTTACTTCCGATTCGGCGTCATTGATCCCCAGCGCATGCGAAGTGGCTATTATGCTCTGGCACTCTCGCTTGTTCGGTCCCTCGATGAACGGCCTAAACGACAGGAGTTTCGTTTTGATCGGAGAACTTGAGGCCGCAACCGTACAACGAGTTTGTAGCTTCATTGACGAGTGGGCTTAGTATCGCGTGCTGGTCGGGATTTTAACTACAACGAGTGCAGGGCTTGTGGGCGTTTTGTGTGGATCGATAGAACTGTTGCTTTGGGTACATAATCGTGGACGTCGTTCCCAATTGAAGGCTTGAGTTCATCGAAGCTTATTCGGAGCTATTCCGGGCGTGGGGCCGGCGTTCCGGGCGTCGACCACGTTGCCCCGCTTAGCGTTGAGTTCTGAAGAGGCTAGGCCAAGACGATCCAATCTACAAAGTCGCGTCGTTTCTCTTGGACCCTGCGCAGTGCATCCGCAACGAAGTTGGACTTGCCGGTGACGTTGATCACTAACGTATCAATCGCGCGAGTAAGTGGGATCATCACCCACCTTGACGCATGCTGCGAAGCGGTTTCTTCGGCAGTGGTGTATAGATTATCAACGAGGTGATCTTCAGAGAACCACTGATCTCTCTTGTAGTCCCAAAGCGTGTCGAGTTGATAATTAATCACGGTCCAGCCTTCGAGCCCGCGGCAGGAGTCGTATTGCACGAAGCGCAATTCATCGCGATGTGTCGGAAAATGCTCCCGGACATCACGGTTGGTTCCGTCCCAAACTCTGCCGCCGCCGCGGTCATAGTTCAGTGCTGGGCGACACAATTGTCCCAACTGCCCGGTTTCGACCATAAGCGGTGGAACGCAGGCGAGCATATCTACAGGGGCATTGCCCAGCGCATTGGCGTCGCCACACCAGCCTTGTAAGAGGTCTGGCCTACTTGCCAAATCTCCTTCCACGACGATCACGCGGCCGCCGGGCGCTTCGGTGTTTGGTTCCAGATCCCAATCTTCAATTCCGAGGCTTGACGCCATATCGCCGACAAACCTGGCGAGGTTAGCTTTCATGCGCATGCAGCGGGTGAGCCGTCGTGCGCGTAAGGAACTTTTCGAAACGCCGTGCGACCAGTCAGCCATCGACTCCCGCACATATTGGTCGACACCGTCCGAAACGGTAAGCCGCTCTGGCCCGTAAAGATGCCGCAAGATTGCGATCTCGTCAGTCGGCCAGTCCTGCCCCTCGTCGACGAATACAAGGTCCCAGTCAAAATCCGCCCCGTGCTGCATCATAAGCGCATCGAGATCCCCACGGTTTACTGTGCCCGATTGCAAATAATCGAGCAGCGCAGCCTTGTGTTCGTCAAAACCATCGAGAAAGCCCTCATAACTGTCGATGATTCCCAATTGCCGCATCACGCGACCGAAGAAGGCATGGACAGTGTCGATCGCGATTCCGCCTTTTTCCAAGCTCTTGGGAACACCGAGTAGAGCCATCGTGCGCCGAAGGTCGGCGACAAGGGCCTTGTTGAACGTCAGCAGTAGGGATCGCTGTTGGCGCATTTCATAAGCGCGATATGCCATTTGCAGCAGGATGACTGTCTTGCCTACGCCCCCACGACCTTTGAGGATCACCTGACGCTCGCCGAGATCATCCAGCCACGCATCGGACATTGCACGTTTAGCGATCATGTCCATTCGGCGCCGGTCGAGCGGCGTTGGCTCGAGCGTGTCGAAAAGTTCGAACTCCGTCGATAGAATGCGTTCGAACACATCAACCGCGCCGAACACGAGGTCTACACGATTTCCGTTGCGGTAAGGTCGCGCGATCTGGCCGAGCACGTTCAGCACGCGCGCGAAGCTGGCGTCATCGCCTAAACAATTGTGCGGTCGCTTCGGTAGATCGCTCTCGCGCAGGCCGGTAAATAGAATGAGGTCCTGAACGTGGATTTGATCGAGTCCATGCCGCCCGAGATACTTTTTGAACTCAAACATCTGCAGCCGGTTCTTCTCGGTCACGCACTCCCATGTCGTCTTTCCGTTGCGGATGTAGCGGACGGAAGCGACCTTGCCGTCGAAGCGAACCCCCGATGCGTCGTGGGATTTGACTTCTATCACGACGGCGAAGTTGCGGACGCTCGCAGTTCTGGGAACGAACGGTTCCATATCGCGCGGATAGAATTTCCACTCGACATCAAAAGAACGCGGCGCGGCTAACTGGCCGACCACGATAAGATCGAGATCTTCAACCTTGTATCCATACATCTTGAAACCGACGAAGATCTTGACGATGTCCTCGCGGCTCTGAGCCAAATCCGGCCAGAGCTTGAGAAGCAAGCGCCGCACGTGAACTGCCGCCTCGTACTCCTGCCCCTCCAAAACGCCTAGAATCTCTATCACGCTCGCGGCTCCTCCCTATTGCCCGAGCGCGCTTTGCACGTTCTTAGTCGCCGTTGGCAAGTTTCCGCGGACCAGCAACTCGTTCACGGGAACGACGGGTATCTCGCCCCACCTCTCACGCATACTTGCAATGGCCGGATCGGCCGGATGGTCTCCCGTCAAAGCGCCCGCGAGCGCAATCGCGAAACGCTTCCCATCAGCACGTGTGGCGAGGATTGGAATTGTCACCGGCCCGAGGCCGGGAACGCGAACTTCCTCATTCGCGGCGAATGTGACGCCATCCGTCTGCTGACGCTCGAGATCCTGGTGAAGGAGACGACTCGATTCCCGGATTCGGCGGGCGTTGAATGGCTGCATCTCACCACTGATGAGATAATCCAGTAATTCAGCGCCAACGTGTCGATCAAGAAGCCCGTGCTCGAACTTGTTCTTGAAACTCCGAAGACAGCGATAACAGGATGCGTCACAGTCCTCAGGACAGGTTTTCATGAGGCTCAGTGCCCGGTCGAACAGTTCGCTGCCGCGGTGGGCGACTTGACTGGCGAACCCCGCACCGCCCGGTAGCGTGTCGTAAAGAAATATTTCTGCCTCAAGTCCGCTCGTTCCCGCAGGAGTCAGTGCGGGCCGATACTCCGCCATCAACTCGCCTGGTTCGATTTCGAGCATCGAGGACGCAGCCTTAGCCAGTGCTTCACTGACCGACCGCAGCGCGACATCCGTGGGGTAGAGGCCAGGTTTGAGCTTGAGCGGTGCAGCGACTCTGAGCGAGAATAGGGCGATGTCGGTAATGAAGTCCGTGCCAAGCACAAGTCCGCGCGTAGTGCCGCTCCCCGGACATTGCGGTTCCTTATCGTCTGGAAACGGCTTTTGGTGTGGACCGCCGAGCGCTGCCGATGCCTCCACTGACGCCTCGATCCGCCCGCACTTGGTGCAGTAGTCGTAGCCCTCTTGCTTGGGCCCCGTGTTGGCGACCAGGAGGTGCTTACGGTCGGGCATTGCTCGGATCCGATCGTTGACCGGTATCCACTTCTCATCGTCGGCTGGCGTGGGCATCGTCAGTTTCGCCCGCGTGGCGTGGGCAGTCTCGGGCATGTCGTCCGGTGAGGTCATCTCCTCCTCGTAAACGGGATGCGCAAAGCCCGGCGGACGCATCCAGTAATGGGTGGGACCAAAGGTGCCTTCGCCACCGCAAGCATGACAATCATGCGCGACACCCGGCTTCAGCCCCGAGTCGAGTGGCACGGTCTCGGCGAAATGGCACTCCGAACACTCTCGATAGAGCCGTCGGTTCTGCCAAGCGTCGAAGCGGTCATCAGACATCGGCGCGTAAATCGCGCCGGAAGTATAGCATTTGCCGGAAATCCAGACAGTCTTGCCAGGTGCGTATTGAGACAGCGCGACAGGCAAGGATTGCGAAGGCGCAAACTTCATAATGGGCCGGAACGACGTCGAGCGGTCGACATCGAAGACGTTGAATGTCGCGACGTCGGTTGGAAAGGCGTAGCGCGGGAGCACGCCGCGGTAGAGCAAGCGGTCGAGTAACTTACCCGTCAGTGCTTTCTCGGGCGGCGCCTCGTCTCCTTCCTCCTCGGGAACCTCGGGCCTCTCTTCCCCATCTTCCTCGGCGATTTTCTCGCCCCCGAGAGATTTGGAACTCAGAGCTTCATCGACTGCCTCGAGAACGTCGCGCACCATTTCTTTCAGCAGCGCCTCACGGTCCTCGTCCCGCAATTCGTCCGGGATCCAGTCCGCCACGCGGGCCTGCAGATCCGCCTCCTTCGCTTTGAGCCACTGGGCGAAATCGCTTCTGTTGAGGATTTCGCCTCCAGATTTGAAGCCCTCGACAGTGCCGAGTACTGAGAAGAGGCTCGGATCGGCATCCGGATCGAAGCCAGGTATCCGGTCCTGGTGATAGCTTTGCAGCAGGAACGCCCGGATGTGTCGCTGTACGATGTCACGATTGTCGAGCGTCAGCTTTGGATCGACGACAGGTCCGGCGATCATGGCCTCGGGTTGACTGAAATAGTGTTCGTCATGGCTGTCGGCGCTGCCGAACGCAACCACTGTCGCGACTGCATTGCCTCGGCGGCCAGCTCGGCCGGCGCGCTGTTGATAGTTAGCCCGTCCCGGCGGCATGTTGCGCAGAGCCACCCCTGACAATGCGCCAATATCAATACCGACTTCCATTGTTGTTGTGCTCGAGAGCACGTCGATCGCAGTTGATCGCTTGGCTGCTGCCCCCCATTCGAGCGCGACATCCTGAAACAGCAACTCATTCTCCTCGGCGCGCGAGAACACGTCCTCGCTTTGTGGCGCATTCAACTGAGCGGTGTGCTCCGCTGCGATGAGCGCCATCGGTTTGCTGTTGGGGTCGGTGAGCGCCGCCACGACGGGGTTGCGATAGTAGCCCTTGCGGGCGGTGAAGACAGGATCAGCAGATGGATCAAGAGGCGCAATGTTGGTGCTTGCGCAATCGAGGCAGTGCGCTATCCGCGACATCGGACGGTGAACGGAGCGGCAATCGCCGCATCGAACCCACGGGCCGTCGAGTTCAAGAGAGAGATTCTTGCCGGCAAGCCGTTTGTAACCGCTCTCCATCTCTTCCGTGAAGATGGCCATCAGTTGCTGTTGCCACGTTTTGTCGAACGCTTTGCGCGTAGCACTGTCGGGGATCACACGCTGCATTGCCCTGAACGAGCCCTTCTGCGCGCGGACGCTCGTGCCGCGCCCCTTGTTGGGACGCTTGTACCAGGTGGGTGGCATGGCGTTCAGCCAGAAGCCGTTTGACCGCCAACAACGCAGCCACGCGCGGGCAAGGCCGATCTTCTCCTCGTTGCTCTCCGCGATTCCTGGGATGACGGGGAGCGCGTGTACCGCGGCAATTTTGTCCGCGCTCTCGCGAAGCGACGCGAGTGCCAACGCTTCGAGGCCCAAGTAGCGATCCTGAACTGTCTTTACGATATCGTCGAGCAGCGCCTGGGGCGCCACATCACTTCTGTGCTTGAAAAACAGCATCATCATCTTTGTCGGATCTTCGAGCGCGCCGTCCAGCACGGCCGCGGCAATCTCAGCGTCGGTGGCGAAGGTCTCGCCGGGCTTCAACTCGGGCCGCAGGCGTACGCCCAGTGCCTTTGAGGCGAGGATGACAGCAACATAGAGATCGCCCAGATTCAGCATCGAGGCGACCATCGGCTGCTGGCGAAATTTGTCGAACCCCCAGACGATCAAAGAACGCAGCGCGTCGCGCACTGAATAGAGTTGGAGATTGGGGGCCAGGCGCGCGGCTACCTGCCGCGAGTCAGAAAACACTAGCACCTTGCGTCCCCGCAAGGGCGCAAAACTGGTTGCCTCCTGCGGTCCTGGTGGTTGAACCTGAATCTGACGCGCGACGAGCGCCTGGAACGGCTGATCCCCCTTCGTCTGGTGGTCTTGAACCGATGTTCGCCCGAACGCAGCGGTCTCTCCGCACACCGCACAGGGTGTGAATTGTCCACGAACCTCCGCGCGGGTATCGGTTTCGCCGTTCTCATCTGTGGCGGGGGTTGTGCGATCCTTGCGCAGATAGACGGTCCGACTGCGCGGGCCGGGGACTGGGGGATTGATCCGACCGGTTTCGAGGTCGTACTCAGCAGCTTCCACGACATCGGTCAGCCGCGGTTCGGCGAGCAGTAGATCTAGGTCGAGCAATGGCGCCGTCTCGAGTCCGGGCATTTTGAGCCGGCGACCGGGTTCGGACCAGAGCGCGTTCGGCGTATCGACATCGTCCGAATGCGCGCGGGCATGCGCGGCACCACAGTTGCGGCAAGTGTAGAATTCCAGCACCCGCGAACCGCATCCACAAATCTCGCGCGGCTGACTGTACATGCGACCGCAGACGCCTGAGCGACCTTCCGGCGCCAGTTCGGTGCAGTCGGGATCCATGCAGACCCAAAGGCCGGGTAGGCCGCGATAGAAATTGTGAATCCGGCAGGGCAACAGACCGGCCGCCTCAGGCGACTCACGAGCCACGCTGCCCAGCGCAAGCAACGTCGTCACCGCTCGGTCTGCGAGATCCGGCGCGTCCGGAAACAGCGCCGCCCCCAGATCCGCCACAGGACGTGCTACCTTCATCGTCATGTTTACCAGCAGACCTAACGGCGCGAAGGTTTCAAGCGCAGCGTATAAGGACTTCTCCAGATCTGCCGACGGTGTGACGCGTCGGTGCGCCAAGAGCGGCGCGATGGCTGCTTGGCGTTCCGCCTCGTCAGATGCGTAGAACCGATCGAGATCAATCGCTGAGAGAACTTCGGCGTCTGCGGCCGTGCCCGGGGCTGCATGCGACCGCAAATCGAGGTCGCCTGTAATTGCCACGAAACTCTGCGCTGGCGCTCCAGACAATTGCCCCCCGAACTCGCCGGCCCTCTCGGTATCCGAAAAGCTCGCGGTCGCACAGATGACCTGAAATCGTTCCACAGGAATGCCAAGCCGAGCGCGCAATCGGCGGAGAAGCAGGCCGACTTCGGCGCCGGCGGCACCACGGTAAAGATGCGCTTCGTCGAGAACGACGGTAAATTTTTCATCCGGATTGTTTGCGAGCCACGCGCTCGTTTGATCGAATATCGTCCGTTCTATCGGACGCATGAGCATGTATTCGAGCATCGAATAGTTTGTGACGAGAAGATCCGGTGCCGCAGCTTGCGCTTCGTGCCGAGTGATCAGTTCGCTATCACCTGGCAACGTCACGGCGCGGAGCGGCTTACCGGTCTTGCGGTTGGCCCAGTCCGTGCCCTTGGCACCGAACCATTTTTCAAGGTCAGGTTTGGCGGGCCACTTGCCGCGTCCCTGCAACTGTGAGCGTAAGTTTGCCGCGAGTTTTTGATCGTCCGAGGGCTGACCCGATGCTTGGCGTTCAATCTCGACATAGAAGCTCTCGAATGAAGCGAGTTTCTTGCCGTCGCGTTTTCCCGACCGTACCCCGGCGTAGGGTGTGCGGCTGGTATAGCGCGCAAATGTAGGTGGACGACCCGCCCACTCGGTGAACATTTTGACGATCCGCGGATCGCCAAAGATCGCGCGCAATCGTCCTAATTGGTCATTAACAAGGGCGTTCATCGGATAGAGCAGCAGGGCGCGAACGCCACGTTGATCGCCGAAGGCCTTTGGATGCTCCGCCGCTTCACGGGCAAACTTGCCAAGGATCGGCAGCAGGAAAGACTCCGTCTTACCGGAACCGGTGCCCGTCATGATCACCAAGTTGCTGTCGTCAATCAGCGCATGACGGATGGCATCGCCCTGATGGCGATATGGCGGATCGAAGAGAAGCCGCGGATTGCCGCCGTCGCGCTTGGAGAGCGCAGAGTAGACAGCCAGCGCCGCAGGCGGCAGACCCGCCATATCTCCGAATCGTTGTCCGACCTGGTATTTGGGCGTCGATTCTAGATAAGGAATTTGATGAGTGACACCGGGACGATCGAGCAGTGTTCGGCGCTGCTCGATGAGGGCGGGGTCGCCGATGTGATACGTCGCCTCGATATAGTCCTTGAGCGACGTGTGCAGTTCATCGATCGTCTCTTGAATGGTCCGCGTCATGTGGCCGTGCCTCGCTCACTCGCTCTCGAAATAAAGATAATCGCGCAGGAATGCCTGTTCTGTATCCGCTTCATTCACAGGTACGCGGAACGACATCAGGCACCCCTCCGGGCTTAGCTCTTCGCCCACAACGCCGAGGCGTCGCCGAGCCCAACTCGGCAAGGGAAAGAAAAAGTCGAAATGCTTGAACCCGTCGTTGGAACGGACGCGATAGCGTTGCGACCGACCCGCGCGTTCGTCCAGCGCCAACTGGAGTCGCCAAGCACTATCACAACCACGCCAGCGATTCCCTGGAAGTGGCAAGTCGATCATCGCCTCGAGTTGACCGAGATTGAACCGACCATAAGCCCACAGGTCAGCGCCGTAAGCCTGAGGTCTACGAAAGATGAAGGTGCCTGTCTGCCGCAGTGGTGCGTACCAGCGGTCACGGTAGCGGCGCTTTTCCAACGTCCAATCGAGAAGACGCATATCGGTCATATCGCCAATCGGCGATCGCTGAACAAGCCTCGCATCCATGTTTGCGATGTGAGCAGCCGCATCTTCCTTCTTGGGATTCTTCAGCCAGGTTTCGAGCGATAGTTGACGAAATCCGATGCCGCGCAGCAGCAAGGAAAGATCTTCACCTTCGAGCGGGGCGATTGTCCGTATCGCGCCACGTGTCTTCACTCGTTCTAGTAGCTCCGCGGGCAGGGGCAGCGGATCGTCACCCGCGATACCTACAAGGAAAGCCGTTCCCGATTGATGGATAATGAAAGTTGGCGGAGCGGCGAAAAGCCAGGTCGCCTTGACGGTCTCGTCAAGCGTCGTGACGTCGCTCAGTTCCAGAAGATCGCCGGCCGCGACGAGCGAATCAATCAGGCGCTCGATCTTCTCCATAAAAGTGTCATCAACAGTAACAAGGTTACGATGACTCGCGATAACAGACGCGATCAATGTTCGCGGCGAGCACGGACAGTGGCACCCCGCCAATCGGCGCAGGGTGGCAATCCAATACGCATCATCCGCAACGGCGCCCACCGGCAGGCGCAGTGCCTGCCGAGCGGACGCCATTACAACGGCCGGTGAGACCACCGTGATCATCGACGGCCATGCTCCGCCGAGTTGAGTTGCGTGACGGGGACCGCAGTGGCAATACAAAGTACTCGCGCGGCACGAAGCAGGAATGGGACTGACTTCAATGTGTTGAGATGGGCTGCAAGTTTGTCGTTCCAAGGGCCGCCCTTTTCGAGCCACCAGCCCAACGCCAGCAATGCCGCTGCGGCGCCATTGGGAATTTTACTGTAGCGCCTGGCGAGCACTTCAACCTCAGTAGATTGCTTGGTAAGCGACATGGAGCGAAACTTCTCTATGTCCCGCGCGATTACGAAGTTAAAGGCCTTTGGAGCGCCGGTCTGCGCCATAAGGTTCTTCAGGTCTTTCCAACTCTTCCGTGAACGTGAGTAACAGGCTTCGGCGGCAACCCAATCCGATCCGAAGATCAACACTGCCAACTCGTGTTGGAAGGCGTCAAGGACCGCCTGTCTGCGCGGCGACACAAGGGGTCCAACAAGCTTTGCGCTCTTCCATTGCTCCATTATTCTGCATAGTTGCCCGATGCGATTCTTAAGGTCGGAGGCGAGAGCAATTTTGGGCTCGATTGCAAGTCCGGAGAGGCTACCGAGCGTTTGGGGCATGCTGACCACGAGCGTTTCGCATCTGTCACCGTAGGAAGCGACACAGAGGCCTCCTTGCCCACTAGGGTAGAATTCAGTTTCAAGTTCTTTTGAGTTGAGATCTCTGGGGCTGGCAGGCTGTGCAAACGGAAAAAACTGCGCATGAACGGGGGTGTCGCCGCCATGGTCGTCGATCAGGCGGAGCGCTGTGCGACTGGGGCCGCGATGCCAGACCCACCGCAAGGGCGCTACGTCCCGCTGAAGCGGCAATCGCCAAGAGCCGCTCGCTTCACTGTCAACAACGATCCTGCCCGATGTCGCTGTGAGATAGGCCCACGGGTCTGATTCTCTCTTCAGGAACGCGGCCAAAGTGCGCGACCATATGTCTGGCGTTACCGGCAGGGGAAGCACGGCGATCTGCTCGGTCGCGAGAACGTCGCCAGCAGCGTTCAGTAATTCCACGTAGATCCGCACTTGCTGCTGAGCGGGACCGAGTGCCTGGATGCTTACCTCGCCCTTCCAGAGTTGGTCGAGGCTTGGTTCCGCCGGATCCGCAGTGATCGCCAAGCCGCTATGGCCAGTAGTACCTGCGATCCATGGCTGATGTGGACGAATTGCGAGTGCGATGTAACCGGTCGCGGCCTTTGTGGCATTGTTGACCTTCGATCGAACTTCTACGGAAACGGTATGCTGTCCGACATCCAAATCCGTGAGTTTCAAGAAAACCGGCGCCCCCTTATTAGCCGGAACCTCAACCGGGAGGCCACCATCAAGCTGAACTCGGTAGCTATCGATCGAATGGTCTGCCTCGAGAGAGAGGCAGGGACTCTCACCGTCCATCCACTCGGCAAAGCCTTCCCCATCCCACCGGCGCGCTTCCAGCCCGGCTGGCGCGATCCGAACTGATTGCCCGATACCGAGTCCGAGGGCACGCAAAGCAGTGATCGCGTCATCCGAGAGGTACTGAGGAAGTTCAAAGCTAACAGCCGTCACACCCGTGGCCAGGATCGTCACCGACGTCCCAATCGGCCCCATCGCGATGGGGGCGTTCGAAACGAGCACATAGCTTTCGCCCGGCCGCACCATGCGGCCAATGACTTCGCGAGCGAGACCATCCGCTCCAACGCGAAACAGCCAAATAGGACCGTTCGTGATGCATCCGTCCGCGGTTAGCAATTGCGTTAGGATGAGCGGTGGATCGGTGAACTGTAAGAGCGGCCGGCGCGAAGCGGGCCAGGACACCAAAACCCGGCGCTGGTCCCCCAACATAAGCCAACCGGGTGGTAACAGACCAGGTGAGCCGAGGACGCTACACCTTGCGCGTCGCAGATAGGCACTGAGGTCAGGGGAAAGGTCCGCAATCGGTCGCAGCGTGGGCAACTCGGCCCACACCTTCCATTCCCCAGGCGCCATCCGCCGTAGTGTCAGGACTGGTCTGATGTACGGGTGGGGAGCGCTCCCACCGACCCGAGGCGACGTGCTTTTGCCGGTGCCGTCCGGAAGATGGCGCGTGGTTCCCTTGACTTGGAGCCGTTCGACGGCTTGGCGCGCGTCTCGGAGCCAAGCCCTCGCCGCGCTCGCTTTCTGAAGATCTGCAACGATACGCTCCAAGGTGATTGGAAGGATGAACTGCGCAACCGCCTCGGTTCGACCGCCGAGGAGCGCCATCACGATCCGGCCCGCAATCTCTTCCTGCTCGAGAAAATTCCGAAAGCGCGATGGGGCATCGTCAGACATGCTCGCCAAGAAGCGACCAATCTTCGCCGGATCGCCTCCCAGCATTTTGGCTAGTTGATAACGCCACTGGTACAACGCGCGAGCCAGTTGAGATTGCAGATCGCGCGGCAGAAGAGCGTGGGTAATGGGCCACGCGATGATAGAGAACCACTTAGCCCAAGGCCCTGTCGGCTTTAGACCTGCATACTTTTCGTGGAATCGTCGGAACCAGAGCCGGAGCGTACGCCGATCAACGCAATGTCGCCATTCCGGGGTTCGCCGCTCAAAGGTCGTCCAGTATTCATCGCCATCATATTCGTAGCCTTGCTCCGCAGCATAGACGACCCAGACAAGCCAAAATCGTCCCGGCTGCTCGGAGCCGCCAAGCGACCGATTGAGCAGTTTTCCGAGGTTGCCCCGTTCGTCGGAACCAAGACCATGCTCAATCGCAAAAACCGGCAGGGCCTTCGCGCGCCGAGTTTCGGCAAGCGCAGCGAAGTGAGCCTCGAGACGCTTCTGCCAATCATGAAGGGTCGCGGCTGAGCCGACGACCGACGCGCTAACCGACGACCGCACAGAGCGGCCGCCGCATGTGCTTATTCAACATACGGCCCCCCCACCACAATTCCTTTTGCCTTGGCGAATCGCCCGGCTAAATCAACAGGCGAATTATGCGGATTAGCGCAACTAATGCTAGTCCAACGTCCGTCTAAGGAAACCGTCGGCAGTCAGAACCTATTGATCTGGCGTAAAGCCCCGCTGGCAACTGCCGCTGCCAGCCGGCCAAAACCTTCGGGGTTCTAAAGTCCAGGCCTTTTGTTCCAGATTTGTGCGTCCCTCCCTCGGGCCCGCCCAGATCGAGCGTTTTCAGTGGATCGTGGCGGCTCAGGGGGGCGGCAGCGCTAAAAGGAGCTGACGGAGCCGTCGGATTGCTTTATCGGTTAGCGGCGAGGTCGCCGGCAGTGTGGAATAAGAGATAAGAGAGATGTCGAAGGTTGCCGCAATCCGAAGAGGGGCCGGTTCGGCGCCCGACACCTCGATTATCGCCCTGGATCGCTTCATCCAGTCAACGCGGGACTCCGGTTATAAGGGCACCGTCAGTGCCGTCGCCGAACTGGTCGATAACGCTCTGGAAGCATCCGCCCGGCGCATCGACATCCACATTCGGAAATCGACAGCGGGGGATGATTTCGAGGTCTCGATTCTGGACGATGGCACCGGGATGGACGCAGAGACGCTGACAGAGGCGTTACGCTTCGGAGGAACGACCCGCTTCAACAGCCGCAAGGGATTAGGTCGATTCGGCATGGGACTGCCGAATGCCTCGCTCAGCCAAGCCCGGCGCGTGGACGTGTACACATGGCAGCAGGGCGAGGCGCCGATCACCAGTTATCTCGACGTTGATCAGATCGTCTCCGGCACCCTCTCGGCTATTCCGAAGCCAATGCGTCAATCGCTGCCAACTGGCGTAAAGGCCAAGAAGTCCGGCACCCTTGTGGTCTGGACCCGTTGCGATCGCCTCGACCATCGCCGGGTTTCCACGGTTGAAAAGCGTCTGCATGCGGGCTTGGGGCGCATCTTCCGCCACTTCCTCTGGGCCGGGACCGTGATCGCGCTGAACGGCAAAGCGATCGATCCCGTCGATCCGATATTCCTCCAGGCGTCCTTTGAAGACGGTGACGCTAAGAAATTTCAAGATGTCATCACGGTCGAAATCGCAACGGAGCCCGAAAATCCATCAAGCCCTGCGGCACAGGTCCAGATACTATTCACCGAGTTGCCGGTCGCGGAATGGCACGAACTCTCAAATGACGAAAAGCGCGCCCGCGGCATCGCGAATGGCGCTGGTGTATCGATCGTACGTGGCAGACGTGAGGTCGATTTCGGCTGGTTCTTTATGGGAGCGAAACGCCGGGAGAATTATGATGATTGGTGGCGCTGCGAGATCAGATTCAACCCTGACCTGGATGATGCGTTTGGCATCACTCACACCAAACAGCAGATTCGGCCGAAGGAATATCTGATCGAGGCGCTTGAGCCGATCATCGAGGACACCGCCAAGGCGCTCAATTCGCGTGTCCGGCAAAAGCATCTGAATCTAAAAACCGAGAAGACTGGTATCGAAGCGGAAAAATTAGCGACTAAGCGACATGATCGCCTGCGTCCGATTCCGAAAACTAAGGGCCACGTTGCCGATACACGAGCGCTCTCCGACCTCGCAGATCGTCATGCGCGAGTGAAAGAGGCGCTGACAGAGAAAAGTCCGGACACAAAGTATCTTTTAGTCCAAGATGAACAGGACGCCGGACCGTTCTTTAAGCCGTTGGTCGCGGACGGCGTTCTCGTCGCGGTTCTAAACTCCAATCACCTCTTCTTCCGAAAATTCTACGAACCGCTCGTCGCTCAGAACGGGTTAGATTCGACGAAAGCGTCGCACGTGATCAATCTAATGCTTTTGGCCGCAACACGTGCCGAAGCGCTTTTCAGCAACAAGGATGAACGAAAAACGCTCGCCAAGTTCCGCAAGGAATGGAGTGAGGTGCTAGACGCTCTCCTGCGTTCATAGGACGAAAGTGAGCGCGATTGACATTACACCTACGGCGGTCACGACGACGGCTTCTAAGCGACTTCTTGCGCAATTTGTAGCCGATCTGTCTGCCGTGGGTGCTGACCTTGTGGAGGTTAAGTCACAGCGGCTCCGCGCGCGAAGCCGCTTGATTGCTGATGCCGAGAAATTGAAGACAAACGACAAACTCGGTCTCATTGCATCAGCCTCAGTTATCGCCGATCTGGTTGGCCAAGGTTGGCTTATCAAAGTCAACAAGAAAGAGAGAATTCTCGCTCACCGCCCGTCCGATGACGACGAGGAAGTACGTGTCCACAAGCGCCGCCGTTATCAAGCCGCACGCGAGGCCCAACTTAGGCAGCCAGCCACCCGCGCATTCATCGAGCGTATGGAACGGGGCGTGCTTACGAGCACCGGACGCCACTCGATCTTCTCGTTAATGCGGGATGGTCGACATCTTCAAATCGAGATTGCCGGCGCACTATCGGGCACATCAGGCAAAGTACTTGCCGATCTCGTGCGGCCTTATATCCAGTTTGTTCACTCCACGTCGAATTGCGCCATCACCGGCTTACCGCTGCAGGACATCTGGCGCTACTTTCGTCACACCTGGACCAATCCCTATGAAAGCGTGCCCGGACGCAGCATGCTGTTTCTCGTGCGCGATGAAGCCGCACCCAACCACCCGGTCATGGGTATTGGAGCCATAAGCAGCGCTGCTGTCCAACTCGATGCACGAGACCGCTTTATTGGGTGGCTCGGCGAAGATATCATTGCCGAGTGCCAACAGAATCCCAATCCAGAATATTCCGATTGGGCTCTCGCAACGATCGACAAGGCTTTGAAAGCGATCTACCGGCAAGACTTCCTTGAGAAGGGAATCTTGCCTGCGAAACTTCCGAAGCACATCCCGCAGCCCGTTATCGCCAAGTTGCAAAAACTTGCAGCGAAAGCGCGCGAAGAACACTACGCGCGCGCGGAAGCGACACAGAACAAGAAGAACGGTGACGCGTCGGGAGTCAAAGCGGCAGATTGGCAAAGATACGCACGCTCGCTGCTTTTTACCTTTAAGCGCGCACGAGAGATCGCGGCCCTTCTTGATACTCGTAATACGTTGCAATCGGCTTTCGATGGCGTTGCCAAGGCCAAGCGACTCGAAGCCCTATTAGCGTCAGGAGGCGGTCGCACGGCTTTTTCAAAAGTCGTACGACTTGCCCGTTCGATGACAGTTGGGACAGAGATTGCTGATCTTACGGTCTGTGGTGCGGTGCCGCCATACAATGCGCTTCTGGGCGGAAAGTTGGTGGCGATGCTGGCCGCAAGCCCCGAAGTCGTTCTTGAGTACAGGCGGCGTTATCAATCGCTTCCCAGCATCATCGCTTCCTCAATGGCCGGCCGTGCGATCGTGCGTCCTGCAAATCTGGTGTTTATTGGAACCACCAGCCTCTACGGCGAGCGTCCAAACCAATACGACCGTACATCGTATCCGTGCAAAGTCGTCGGAGGCCGGAAAGGCGAATCTGTTCGCTATAGATATCTTACGAGTCTGGAACGAAACCGCACGTCGGGCATCGGTACGTTTCAGTTCGGTCACGACACGAAGGCCGCAATCGAGAAATATCTATCAAGCACAACTAACGGACGCCGGGTTAACAACGTGTTTGGCGAGGGCACGAGTCCAAAACTGCGCTCGCTCCGTGATGGCCTGAATGCTCTCGGCATGAGTTCTGACGAAATGCTCCAGCACGGCATAGAAAAGGTGGTCTACGGCGCAGCATTGGTCTCAAACCCTGCCAGGTATCTCCTTCGACTAGATGACGTGCCTCACTACCTCTTCTCGCTCGATGAGGCACAACAGAGCACGGCCAGGATCGCACAACATTGGTTTGAACGTTGGGCTTCGGCGCGTATGGAGCGAGCCGAGACAGAACAGAAATTGTTGGCTCACACGCTTGTGCGGCCGGTCCGCCACGGGGCTCGCGTATTGCTCCCCAGCGATGATGCAGATCAACTGTCCTTCCGGATTTAGCAATCCACTAGCGTCACGCGAGGAGTGGCTGAAGCCGACATTGTGCAAAGCGGCTGCGGAGCGCTGGGCGGGTTGCGCGCGGTGTACAGGACCAACAAAGGGGCAGTAGTGATATCTCAACTTCTGAGATGCTTGCGGAGGCGTCTGCCGTCCTGGCGACCATCCTTTGCTTCAGTGAATAATTGATTCCGTTGCTCGCCCAAAATTCTCGCTGTATCGCAATTTCTCAGCACCCCACACCAAATTCCCGTTGCCCAATCGGGCGTACAGAAATCGCAATGAAATCTCTCGCTTCGGCAACTGAACGTCACATCTACACGGCACCCCGTAGAGTTGGCCGCAGGGCCTCATGCCGCAACCGTTTGAAAATGTCGAGAGCCGGCACCCAATTTCGTCGGGTGCGTTCCAAAAGGGAGAGCAAGTGCTTCCAAAAGGTTCTGCAGATCGCCGGTACACAGCCTCGGAAAACGCCACGCTGTAATTGCTGAGTGGGATTCGAAGTCTCTCGCCTTCTCTTCTAGAGCCGAGATGAAGTTCCAGATGAAGTTCCATACCATTCGATGTGCGAATCCGCGTCCTCAAAACCGCTTCCATCTTAGAAGGGTTTTAGCGGCTTCCGGCCTTCCGAGCGGATGAACTGAACAGAGCCTGCTGCTGGTCCCACTCAGCTGGTATGGATTTCAACAACTGCGCCAGCTCAAGCCCGCCAGGCTGCAGGCCGTTCAGGATGGCTTCGGTGATGGCCGGCGATAGCAACGTCAGCCGAAGTACGCGGCAGAGATAAGACTCGTTGATCTTCTCAGCCTTGGCGAGGTCTCGCACCGAGCTAAATAGGTTTGATTCAAGCATGCTGCGCCAGCGATGCGCCCGCACCACGGCTTTGACCAACGTGTTGTCGACCTGAGGCTTCGGCGGTGACCAAGCCTCCGCATTCGCGGGGGTAACCACCCGTTTGCGTCCACCCTGCCGGCGGAATGAGATCGGGATACTCACGACCAAGGTTCGGCCATCCCGACCGAGCTTCGGTCGCCCTATGGGCCCAAGTGTGAGGGTGGTCGGCCTGTTCATTCGGCTGCCTGCTGAAAGGGTTGTGGTTGCAGGTCCGAGGAGAGTGAGGTTAGGCCCTCGATCTTTAAGGAAATGTCCATCCGCTCGGCATGCATGTCGATGCGCTCCACGAGCAAACCGACAATGCGAGCCTGTTCGGCCGGAAAAAGCTCGTCCCAGAGGTCGTCAAAGCCGAGCAGGGCGCTCCGCACCTCCGCCTCGCTAGCTTCGGCGGATTGCTTGCGGAGAGCACGCCAGGTCTGAACGATGATTTCGGGTGTTTGCAGCAACCGTCGAACTTGATCGATGATGATACGCTCTAACTCGGCGGCGGGCACCAACTTGACGGGACAGTCTGATCTGCCCTGCTTCATCGCGGTCTGGCTGATGTAGTAGCGATAGAGCCGGCCGGACTTCCGGGTGTGAGTTGGCGACATCGCCGCGCCATCAGGCCCGAACAACAGACCCTTCAGCAGGGCAGGGGTTTGTGCCCGGCTATTGTTGGCGCGCTTGCGCGGGCTCTCTTTGAGGATGGCGTGGACCTGGTCCCAGAGCTTCCGCTCGATGATCGCTTCGTGCTCGCCCGGATATGAGGTCCCCTTGTGAACAGCCTCGCCAAGATAGACCCGGTTGTGGAGGATCTTGTACAGCACACCCTTGTCCAGGAGGTGCCCGTATCGCGTTCGTTCGTTAGCCGCGACGAACTCGCGGGCCAGAAGGGTCGCGGACTTGAGCTGTACGAAGCGCCGAAAAATGGCCCGAACCCGCTCGGCATCGACCTCGTGAATAAGCAATTTGCGGTCGCGGACTTCGTAGCCGAGCGGCGTCCAGCCACCCATCCATTTGCCGCGCTTGCGAGAGGCCGCAACCTTGTCACGAATGCGCTCCCCGATCAGTTCGCGCTCGAACTGGGCAAAGGTCACCAGAATGTTCAGAGCCATGCGGCCCATGGCATCCTTCGTGTTAAAAGATTGGGTGACTGAAACAAACGTCACCCCATGGCGCTCAAACAGCTCCACAAGGTTGAGGAAGTCGAGCATCGACCGCGAGAGTCGATCAATCTTGTAGACGACGATGACATCTACCTTGCCGGCCTGGACAGCAGCAATGAGCCGCTTCAAGGCAGGCCGTTCGAGGTTACCACCCGAGAAGCCGCCATCATCGTAGCGATCGGAAACCGCAGTCCACCCCTCGGCTCGCTGGCTCACGATGTAAGCCTCACACGACTCGCGCTGCGCATCGAGTGAGTTGAAGTCCATGTCGAGGCCTTCCTCGCTCGACTTCCGGGTATACACCGCGCAGCGAACCTTACGAGTTGCAGGGCGGGCCGAGCCGGCTTGTTCAAAGGCGCCGGCGAACGGGCTAGCTGCGCGTTTTGGCGATCGACGGGAGGTCATTTGCCAGCCGAATTCTTGAGGCCGAAAAAGACCCAGCCATTCCATTTTGTGCCGGTGATCTGGCGGGCAACTGAGGACAGAGACTTGTAGGGGCGGCCCAGATATTCAAAATCGTCGTGGCGAACGGTGACGCAGTGCTCCACGCCCTCCCATTCGCGGATCAGCTTCGTCCCGGCGACGGGGCGCAGAGTCGGCCGGGCCTTGCGGTCTGCCGGCTTCTGATCGGCATATTGCTTGGCCATGGCCTTGAGCCGTTCGGTGGTTTCCCGGCTCAGGCCGCCATAGGCCAATTCCTGAATGCGGTAGGCCAGCCGGCTCTCCAGGAAACGGCGGTTATAGGCAGGAGGCTCCGTATCGAAAAGATCGCGCCAGCGGGCCTTTAGAACGGGGGCAGAGGCGCCTTTCATGGCCGCCAGCTGCGCCAGCACGGATGATTTCAGGGCCATTTCGCGTTCTCCAGTACGGGTCGAACACCGCTCTGGCCGGGCGAGAAGTGAAGTGAACTTTCTCCCGGGTTCGCAAATTCTGCACTGGACTTCCTGGCGTTAAGGCGCAGTAGGCCGGCTGCCAATATCTCGGCGATATCTGTAAGATGTTCCGAGCGATCCGAAATGGAAGTCGAATCTGTGGCTTTGATCATGAGAAAGAGGGCGACTTGCTGCAACTCTTCTCCCATGCCTCGACCATGTCCAATGGATAGACCACCCGGTGGCCAATTTTGAGGTACCCGGGGCCGATGCCCTCTTGCCGCCAACGCTGCAGGGTGCGGTGCGAAATCGAGAGGCGCCGTGCCAATGCCTTTTCGCTGAGGTGCGCATCCATTGCCAAATCTCCGTGTTAGTACCTGTGACTACGCAGCGGAGTTTGTTGATTCGCGATCCAATTGTCGGCGGGCCTAAGGAGGTCGTCTGGCGGTAAGCCCTAGCATTGAAAATTCAACGCATTCTATTTTCATTGACTGGCGGGAGGCTGCTCGGAGGCTCCCGAGGGGGATCGATCGCCAGGCGATACATACCTTTACCGTCAGATTGAATGATTGACCTTCCGTCCTCCCTAGTCTTCAGCACATCGCTCAATTTCAGCTGCGATGAGCCGGCGAGTTCCAGTATTTTTTTACCGTTTCGCCACCCGCTGCTGTCGCCGAGCCAGGCCTCATGCAGAACACGCACAATGTTGGCCCACTGTGGCGACAAATCGTAACTGATCCCGTGCAGCCATATGTGACGATAATCTGGGTCATGGCGGAATTTGTTGTAGCCGAGCTGACCAAGATCGTCGTCCAGCCACTTCGGGATCGTCCTGATGTTGCGGGGCATAACTGATAGCTCGAAAAACTCAAGCTTTTCAAACTTGTGATGTTCTCCGACGGCTTCGAAGAATTCATAGTCGATTTCGAGAATGTCCCAGAGGCTTGGCTCGATAGGAATGCGCCCAGAGCCACCTTCCGGGATTCCGGATCCGATGATGACAGCGTTCGACAGCAGTTCCTTGAATGCTTGGTCGGCTGCCTCACGCAGCTTCTGATATTCGCGCAGCGTAACTGGATCTCCAATGACGCGATAAACAGCGACGTCAGAGGGCGGCTCAGCCTTACCTGACAGCCTCGCCAATTGAGTTAACTGCGCTTCGTCAGTCCATTTCCTGAAGGCGCTCTCCGGATCAAGCCCCCGCTTTGGTCGATTTGGCATGAGCGACATGGCATTTCCTTGGCTTAACTCTTCACCGGTTTAGAGCGCCGGTGATTCGGGTGTTTTCGTCATCTTAGCGCGCCGTGACATGTCCTTGGGCCGGGCTCCCTCATGTCATTGTGGATATTCGGTTGCGCTCTCTTACCCGCAACTACTCCATTCCGTCGCGCCACCTTGCAATCCAATGTGCCGAAATCCTTCTGTATGCGTGCAACAGGAATGGACAGCATGGGCCGCACAAATCAGCCAGGGGCTTTCCCGATATTGATCGCCTTCAAGGTCCTTGCGCTGACGGACCACATGTCAGCAGTAGAGCGCCGGGTCGGTGCGGCCCTGCTTGACAGCTTCAATCGGAAAACCCGGCAGTGCGATCCCAGCCTTGAGAGAGTGGCGGGCCTTTTGAATGTCCACCGCCGCACGGTGATCCGGGCTACCGCGAAGCTCGAAGCTCAAGGACTATTTCGTAAAATTCGGCATGGCGGCCATTCACACCGCAATCAATACGAACCAATCTGGTCCACGTTCACTGATCTCGAAGCCAGATGGCGCGGCCGGTTCGAGGCCGCCGCCCGCGAGCGCCGGACAGGAATGTCATCTTTAGCAGGGCCCGAAAGTCACAATGCTGGTGACCCCGGAGTCCCCCAAACCTGTCGTCCTAACCAATCTAAGCTAACCTCGTCGGATCGCCGCGTCGATGCAACCAACGGCCGGCGGAGCCTTTCGGTAATTAGCGAGGGCTCTGCAGTTGAGACCCCACAGCCTGCATTGTGCGCGACAGCCAGTCCTACAAAAACATCGACGCGGTCCCTAGACGCAGCCCGCACTGCAGCCGAGCGTCGTTGGAGCAACGATCTATTACGAGATTTCTCGGGCCGCCCTGCTGTTTATGCGAGCGTGGTCGATTTTATCGATGAGAAGCTGCAAACAGCGGCAACGGACGCCGAACTTTGCAGGCGCGGCTGTGGCAGCTTGCTTATCGTAGAGCGATATCTTGAGGACTCTATCTACCTGGGTTCACGCATAATGCGATCGGACGAGAAGTGACGTCGGGCTGCCGGGGGACGGGGGCGGGTCAAAAGTCGGTCGGTTTGCAACGAGCGGACCGGCGCCACTCTCATTCAGGGATTTTTTTCCCGCGGAGGCAAACTTTAGGGCCTGTAGCTGGATGCATTTCGGACCTGTCAGCAACGAAGCATCTGCGCAACCTGCTGGAGATCGTAACTTATTGGGAGCGCGCGACTTTTTCCCTCCGTTTTCTTCGCTTGGTACGCTGTGTGTCTCAACCTAGTGAGCAGGCCGTAGAATCGACCATTATTTTCCTGCGCGGCACCAGTGAAGCAACGGCGGTGGTTTGGAAAAAGTGTCGCGAAATTCCCCAGGGGGAGGGTGCCCGATGACGGCGCAGTGTTCAGAGGCCAAGACATGACACAACAAGCGACTTACCCCGAAGAAACAACCGCACGGCTTCAAATCGAATACTGGCCACTTGATCGGCTGATCCCCTACGCGCGCAATGCGCGCACCCATAGTCCGGCCCAAGTCGCCGAGATCGCCGGCAGCATTCGCGCCTTTGGCTTTTCGAATCCGATCCTCGTCAGCGAAGACGCAGATATCATCGCGGGACACGGCCGGCTGGCCGCTGCTCGCAAGCTTGGACTGACAGAGGCGCCGGTCGTGGTCCTCCGAGGGTTGACGGAGGTGCAACGCCGCCAGTTGGTGCTTGCCGACAACAGGATTGCGCTAAACTCCGGTTGGGACAGCAAGATGCTGAGCCTCGAACTGGCGGACCTGTCCGGCTTGGGGGCCGATCTCGCCTCTATTGGCTTCAGCAAGAAGGAGTTGGCGGCCGCGCTTTCACGGGTCGAGGGCGGCTTAACGGACGAGAACGATACCCCCTCGATCGTCGAGGCCGCAGTCTCCCGACCAGGCGACATTTGGCAGCTCGGTCCCCATCGAGTTGCGTGCGGCGATAGTCGAGATGCAGCTCTCGTCCGTTCACTGCTGGCCGGTGTCTTGCCTCAATTGATGGTTACCGATCCGCCCTACGGCGTTGAGTACGATCCGGAATGGCGTCATCGCCGCGGCGTCAACAATTCCAAGCGGACCGGAAAGATTCAGAACGATGAGATCGCCGATTGGGAGCCCACATGGGCTTTATATCCAGGCGAGATCGCCTACGTCTGGCATGGTGCTTTACGCTCGTCCATTGTAGCCGAAAGCCTCATCAAGAGCGGCTTTTCGATTCGCGCGCAGATCATCTGGGCCAAGGACCGCTTAGTGATGAGCCAGGGAGACTATCACTGGCAGCATGAGCCCTGCTGGTACGCGGTCCGGAAGAAGGGCAACTGGACCGGCGATCGCAAGCAAACGACGGTCTGGAACATCAGTAGCGGCGGGCAGGATGCCGAAACCAAGCATTCGACCCAAAAGCCAGTCGAATGCATGCGCCGGCCGATGCTGAACAATTCCAGTCCGGGGCAAGCTATCTATGAACCCTTCCTTGGAAGCGGGACGACCCTCATCGCGGCGCAATCGTGCGGGCGTATCTGCTTGGCATCCGAGATCGACCCATTGTTCGTCGATGTCGCGATCCGCCGATGGCAAGCCTTTACAGGTGAGAGGGCAATTCGCGAACGAGATGGCACTTTCTTTGAAACACTGCAGCAGGAGACGCTGTCGCCGGACGGCGCTCGTGATCCCATGGCGTAATCGAGAACGGATATGCGTGGCCGTCGTCCAAAACCAACGAGGATCAAGGCTTTGACGGGTAACCCGGGGAAACGCCCTCTCAATGTGCACGAGCCGCGGCCTGAACCCGCACTACCTGAGTGCCCACCGCAACTCAATTCGGTTGCCAGGCGGGAATGGGCGCGGCTGACCGGCGAGCTTTCAAAGCTCGGCCTCATAACTCACCTCGATCGCGGCGCCCTAGCCACCTACTGCGGCGCCTATGCGATGTGGGCAGAAGCGATGGAGCAGATCCAAAAGTTCGGTACGATGGTCAAATCACCGACCGGATATCCGATACAGTCGCCCTACCTGGCAATCGCCAATCGACAGGCGGAAATCATGATGCGCATAGCGTCGGAGTTCGGTTTCACGCCTGCAAGCCGCAGTCGGATAGTGACCCCTCCGCCAGATCAACTGCCGCTCTTCGCCGGATTAAGTCGGGAAGACGAAGATGCTAACGATGCCTTATGATGACGGTCGATGGGAACGGTCTGCCATTTCTCCTCGAGCCTGTCCCGAATTTAGCCCTATCTGGCAGACAGGGCTAACGTCGGCCAAAGCAAACTGAGGGGAATCGTGCTTACGGAACAAATTGCCGCAACCTTCTCGACAGTCATGAAAATGAGAGGGGGTGTGGCGTCTACATATGAACGCCAGCCACAGCTAACCCTGTCTGGCAGATAGGGCTAGTCGAATTGCTCTCTCGCTCGAAGCCTCCTAGTCAGCCGTTGGCCTGCTTCTTCCATAACAATGGATACGCGCACTCTTGTGCACTGCGGTGGAAACCTCATTCCCCCATTTTTGCCCAACGCGCTGGTCTGCTCCTCCCGATAGGCGCCGGCACTGAGAAGGCTATCTATGGTGTGATTTGATATATTCACAACCGAAGGGTCTTGGTGCATATTATCAACCGGAACGAGAAGGCAGGTGTCGGCAAATTGATACCACCTGTTTGTGACGAGCGGCCGGATGATGTCGGCGGCATAAGCTTTGTTATTTTAGGATATCTCGGCTCGCCTTCAGGCCCTGCCAATAAGTGTGAAGTCGGCCATCGTTTTTGGACTTATTTTGTTGTTCGATTGTGGGAGGCGGAGGCCAATCCCCAATGGGTGAACTTGAAAAGCTCAGTGGATTACAAAAGCGGGTTCTGAGAGAGGCAATTCTAGATACCTTCGGCCGCGATGACTTGAAGATCATGCTGTCGGATGAGCTTGAGGTCGATCTCGGCAAGATTGTTGGCTCCGGTACCTTCGAAAAGGAGGTTTTCGAACTCATTGAGTGGGCTCGAAGGCGAGCCAAGCTTGGCCGCTTGATCGGCGCGGTGGTGGCTCACAGGCCCGAGTTGGCCAACAGCATCACTTTTGCAGCAGCGCCTCCGCAGGCTGCTTCTCATCCGAGCCAGCTCGAGCGCCTCGTCCGCAATGGAGAGGGAATTGATCGCTACGGCCCGATGCTCGATAGATTTCTAGCATTGCAGGGACAGATCTGCCGAGTGGAGGCGACGCTCGGCGGGACTGGGTTTTTGGTTGCGCCCGATCTAGTGCTCACAAACTTTCATGTACTGGAGCCAGAGATCCAAAAAGGTCGCTACGACGGGGTGACCTGTAGATTCGACTTTCTTTCGGAAGCTTCGCGCGGTGTGGCGGTGCGCCTCGCTTCGTCCGAAACTTGCGTCGCGCACGCGGGGTATGCCCCGGCCGATGCCACGACGGGAGGTCGCTTGCCGCGACGAGGCGAACTTGACTATGCCCTAGTCAGACTCGCTTGGCCTGTCGGCAATGAACCGTTAGAGAGGAATGGGCAGCTTCGCGGCGCAGTAGCGGTTTCGTCTTCAGCGCCGGTACCGACTGAACAAAAAATCCTATTTATCGCTCAGCATCCCCAAAATGGCCCATTATCTTCAAGCTGGGGCCTCTCGCGCGGGCTGGCGAGCGGCGGCTTTCGCCTTCGGTACACGGCAGAAACCTTGGCGGGGTCATCGGGATCGCCTGTCTTCGACGGCGATCTATCACTCGTCGCGTTGCACCACGCCGGAGAACCAGGCTCAAGCCTCCAGCCCGGCGAATACAATCAGGGGATTCCGATTTCACTTATTGTCGCGGATTTGGCGGAAAGGTCGATTGAGGCGTTTTGGGAGTAGTTGTTATGAGCTGGAAAATTAGCGGAGCGGCGATCGGAAGGGCGCGGAAGATTCTCTTCGATCGGACTGAACGATCAGAAGTGATTACTGCAATAAGTGATCTCGAACTTCGTAACCCAGGACTTTCAGACGATCTGCAGTACGAGCCATGGCTTCAGCAAATGCTGGACCGATTGAATAGGGACTTGCAACTTCCGAGATTATTTGAAGAGCTCGCGAGCAGACTTGAACAAGTCAATCCCGGCGATCACAATGCGAGCGAACTGAGGCACATTGTAGCAAGCGCTCGACCGAAAGAGTCACAAGAGCCGGCGTCTGATGCCAAACGGCACGGCGAGAAGTTTGACCCGCGCAAGCCGCCAGCAAGGCTAAGCCGCATAATTCTTCTCGGTGAATCGGCAGCCTATAGCGCACCGCCTGTGGCCAAATCACGAGAAACTCTGCAAATCGTGCTTCAGCAAGCCTTTAAGGACGAAAAGGTTGATGTGATTGATTGGCATGATATGTGGAATGCTCGCCACGCCAAGCGTGCTGAAACAGGCGATGCAGAAGCGCTTTTCGTTCGCGTGGTCAATACGGACAGCATAGATGATGACTTGGAGCCGCTGATTACGCTACCGCGAAAAATTGCCCAAAAGCTTGAAATGGACGGCGCAATCGACGCCTCTCAGATCGTTATCTGGAATTGCGATAGTGATGGAGGTTTTGCGAATGAGAGCAAGGCCGATCAAGAGCCGCTGACGAATGGCGATGAGCTGCGCCCCCCAAGACACAAAGCCGTTGAATCGCGGCTTTCGCAAGAAAGGCTACTCCTCAATCAACAGCCGGTTGCCGATCTCGTAACTGTCTTACGTTCACGGCTACGACTAGAACGGTGGCCGCCTGCACTCAGAATAGAGCACCCAGGCGAGAACAAGCTGATCGAGAACAAGCTGATTGAAGTAATAGTTTCTCGAACAATGGGAACGTGCAAGCCACCATATCCGCAAATGCTTTACTTAGAGGCTACGTCGACTGAAAGCTCCGAAAGCTTGACGGATGAACTCGATGAAATTGTAAATAATGACGCGGCACGAGATGGGCTTATCATTGCCATTCACGATTTGAATTTGAGTCTCACGGACGATCGCAATGCGGCGCTGTGGGCGTTTCAGGACAGACTCAAAGAGTATGACGGCCTGCTAGAACCAATCATCAGGACAAAGGGTATACCGACAAAGAAAGTAATCAAGCTCGCAGTCATTATGGCGTCCGCCGACAAGCTGCCTCGCGGTGGATATCCATACTCATATTTGCATCGAGACTGGACAGTCGTTGGCATGAAGAAGGACGGCGAGGCCGCGAAACTCGAAACTTCCGATGAGCGCAAAATAAAGAGGATGGTCGATGAACTGCTGAGAGCGAACTAATGGAATCCGGCAAGCGAAAGCCAATATCGCAATTTTCAGCCGCATTTGAAGCTGAGCGCATCGGCAGTGGCGCAGTTGGTTCGTCGCACCAATCTTCGCTGCCGAAAGACGAGCACGGGTTTCCCCTCCCTTCACCTCGGCCCTATCCAGGACTGCGGGCCTTCACTCCTAGGGAGGCGAGGCTGTTCTTCGGGCGTGTGAAGGAAGCTGGAGATTTACGCAAGCGCTTGGCAGAAAGGAATGTCGTCGTCATTCTTGGTGGCTCAGGGTCGGGGAAATCTTCCCTTGTTCTCGCGGGAGTGCTGCCGCGGCTCAATGATGTCGGCAGGATACCCGGCCGGAGAGGACGATGGTACACGTTGAGCTTCCGTCCAGGGGACGATCCGAGCCAGAGACTATTCGATGCACTTTGGGCGGACGTTTGCCTGCCTCTGCTCGCACTCAAGCAAGGCACTTCTGTTTTTGCCGAAGTATTCGGCGGAAGAACAGTGTCCGAGCAGAAAGATGATTGCTGGTTAGGGGAATTGCGGAAACGTATCGACGCCGTTGTCAGGCCGGGCGGCACCTTAACCGTTTCTGGAGTCTACGACTTTCTAGCAAAGCTAGATGATATCGACTCGCAGCTAGCGGAACTGCGTGACAGCGTTAGGTCAGGAAAGGTGAATCTACTCCTGCTGATAGACCAGTTCGAAGAGCTGTTCCGCGATAAGGTTCAGGCCAATAAGCAACGAGACATCAAGACAATCGTTTCTCTATTGACCTATGCCAGCCAGCATCGAGACGAGTCCCTCGTGATCGTGGTCACTCTGCGCTCAGAAGAGCTGCATCGCTGCGTCGAAATCGAGGGACTGGCGCCCATAATTAACTGGGGCTTCTATCTGATCGATAGGCCGAGTATTGATGCACTCAAGTTAGCGACGATCAGTCCCGGTCATGAAACTTTGGCTGCGTGGGGCATAGGCGTTTCTGAAGGTCCAGGAACCGAAAGCAATCATGAGCAGGGAAGCGCGCCCTTTTCGATCGAGTTCATGGAAAAGCTTACTGGTTCAATCAAGAAATTCCAGGAGGGGGCGACCGCAACTTACGTTCAAACGGAGAGCCGTCGGCGACACCAAGCCGATTTGCTTCCATTGTTCCAGCATTACTTGCGCATTAGTTGGGGCGCAGCAGTCGGTCGCTGGGGTATGGATGAGGCAGAGACCGCAGTAGTGGAGCTTTCCGATCTAAAGGGTTGGATCGCTGCAAGAAGAGGACGCGTCCAAGAGCTTCGGGAGTGGATTCGTAGGACCACCCAATCAGAGGAACTTGACGTTGCTGTTGTTCCAAGAAATTTGCTCGAAAGGTGCTTCGACACTGCGTTCGCGGTTACGCTGAGCGAGGCAGTTATCGGCAAACGCTGGGATGAGAGGGAGGCGTGGCCCGACAACGACAGCGGAATGCATAGACGCCTTCGACTTGTTCAGGCGACCTTCGTCGCGCTCGCCACGCGCGACGATAAGGGAAATGATGCCCGAAGACCAGCAAGCGCCGAGGAGATTCTTGCCGCCTCCTATGAACAGGCGAATGCTGATGAGCTAAAGAACATCCTCTCCTTCTTCAAAAATCGAGATTACCTGCAGGGCGGGGAGAACGGCGAGCCATATGACGTCAGTCATGAGGCGCTCATTCGCAACTCGTCTGAGTATCAAGCGTGGTTGGCGGACGCGAGGAGAGTGACCGATGCTCTTATCCGAGCAAATGCGGTGCTATTAGCTGCTGGGACGGAGGTAAAGAGCTATCCGAAATCCAGCTCATTCTCTGTGTTGCTGCGCAAGTCAATCGCGAGCATATCACGAACCCTGCGGAACGCGTGGTCCAGCTACTTCTTAACCGACTTAAGCAGCGCTGGGGCGAAATTCTCGGAAGCTATGTGTCGAGAGCTGGAGCGCGTTTTTGGTCCAGGCGCGGTCTTCAATCCAGCTTGGATAGCCAATCGCGCACGACTAGGCGACGCTGACATCGATCAAGCTCAAGCGCTGCAGCGAATAGAATCTGTTTGGACCAAAGCTTATCGCTGGCACACTGACATCGAAACGCAAACGAACAAGGTATCGACGTACTTCGGAATAGGCCTGGTGAAGGAGGTCCGGGCAACAATTAAAGGGAAGAAAGCGCCTCTCAGGCCTGTAACGGGACGTACGCTTCGAGCAATTAGAGCCAACGCATTGGCTTATTTGCTTATACTCCCACCACTAGTTGGCGCGGTGCTTTATCTGAGCGTTTGGCCGCTACAGCAGAGGTCGGCACTATTTTCTGACTATGCCTCCAACAGTCGATCGAGCCAGTTCCGCGAAAGGCTCCTCCTGCTGGCTTCGACGCTTCGTGACAGTGATACTTTGATTGGCTGGCTAGCGTTAGACGCTAACGATCTCAGGCGACAGACGAGGGAGTTGTTGCTTCGTTCGCCGATCTTCGGAGGAACGTTCGCTGCGGCTGCGTGGAGCGCTGACGGTAAGCGTGTTGTCACGCTAAAGAAGAAAAACGACCCCCTAATTGTGCACGATCTATCGAATATGAGTAGCGGAACGCCGATAGAGTTGCCCGTTGACACAAGTGAGCCGGACATTGCTCCACCCCCAACGATCGGTTTTGTAAGGGAGAAGAACGGCGAAGCAATTGCCGCATTTCGCAGCGTTTCGGGCGCGCTTTGGGTTGGAAGAGAAGGAACGCAGTTTACTAAAGCCCTTCAACTGTCCGCAGAGAGTCGTTCACCAGGCGAATGGATCCAGCGAGTCATTATACTCGATGATCACGTGAAGATCGTCATGCCTCACTTCGCGAATGGCACAATTAATGAAATGAGTCTGATAGACCTCGATCGCAGTAAGGGAGGATATCCTCCATCTGCTGACGTAAAAAAGGTTCAGCTTGATTGGTCGCCAGCGGAACGGCAGGCGTTTAGGCAGCCAGTTCTATCCGAAGACTGCAGTGCTCACGCATTCTTGGGCAAAGAAACTGATAGCGAACTTCTCTCGAAAAATGACGTTATGCCAGGTTTCTTCGTTTGGATCCGCACTGATGGTGCAACGAAAATCGAACGCAAGAAGCTCAATGGCTTGTTGGCTACTGGCGGTGCGGTCGCCATCGCACGCAATTGCGGCTCCGTCGTGGTTCGCGACGACGGCGTAGATGGAAAGGTGAAGCTGCATCTAATCGCAATCGAAGGCGGTAAAATTGCCGACCCGATAGCCTTCTCACTGGAGCATCTAAGTGCCGATTTCATCAACAACGTTTCACCAGTCTTCCCCCAGACTCAAGCAATCTTTGCAGCTGCTCCAATTGGCGAAAAATCTTGGCGCGTGGGTTGGCCAACCGACCATGGCCTAGCGGTGGTGGATCTGCGCCCCGACACTGCAGGCCTTCCGAGCCCTCTTAATCAAGATAAAACAATGCTTACCGGGATACGGGGCGGTTATGAGACCGGCGCGTTGAGCATTAGCCCAGATGGAAAATATGCATTCTTGATCCGGCAAGAGACCTTCGCAGCACCAAATCAGGTGCGCGTATTTTCTCTCGATCTCGAGAAGCGTAAAACCGAGCTTGAGGCGCTAAAGACTACAGAGGGACTGGTGCGAGAGGCTTGTCGGATTGCGCAGCTTGAGGACGGCAGTTCCACTTTGTCTGAGGCCGAAATGCTCAACTGGTTTAAGGCGAAGGGGGCGCCTCAGCCGTGCCAATAAAATTGAGACTAGCCTGAGGGTTTTGCTCCCCGCGACTACAGCCATTGTACTCAAAAAGGAACTCGGTTCGCGAAAACAGCAGGAGGGCGAATAAAATGTCCGTTCATAAGCTAAGTATTCCCTATTCTTTCATACTAGCTCTATCGACCGTCGACGCAACTATCGGTGCGGGAAATGTTAACGGTATCGCCGACGTTCAGATTCTTGGACGCGCGCCAGGTCTCTTGGAGCAGGCATCGACTTCAGACGGTCCACAATCCAAAGAAAAGGATCTTGTGCGGTTAGCTCAAGGGTGCTGGTACGGGTATTGGCGGCGTTGTTGAGCCATGCTGAACCCACGATTGATCGTCCTCCAGTCAACCCCGTACTGCAACATCGATTGCGAGTACTGCTACTTAGGGAACCGAAACGATCGCCGTTTGATGGCTGCCGAAGTGGTCGATGCAATCTGCGAGAAGCTGTTCTCTCAATTGGATAGCGATGCAGCGCCTAGGGTCGTATGGCACGCCGGCGAGCCCACGGTAGCGCCAATTAGTTGGTACCAGCGGACCTATGAAAAACTTCGTCGTGTTTCTCCGCCGGGTACGACGTTCGCTATTCAAACAAACGGTGTTGCGATCTCATCAGAATGGATCGAGTTTTTGCGCCAGAATGACATTCATGTTGGCATCTCTATTGATGGTCCGGAGCGCTTTCACAATGCAAGAAGGAAGACCCGTGCGGGGGAAGCGACGTGGTCGCTCGTAATTAGAAACTTTCACCGCCTCCAAGGGGCAGGGCTGCATGTCCACGCCATTTCCGTACTGAGTCCTAGTAGCCTGTCGGCAGCCGATGAATATTACCGGTTCTACAAAAGTAATGAAGTAAGCCACGTTAGCTTCTCCATTGACGAGGCTGTTGGATCAAATCCGGTGAGTTCCTTCGATGGAGCCGATTACAAATCTGCTATAGTTGTATTTTTGCGAACGCTGTTAAGGCTCGCGTTTTCTGAGCGCTATTTGCTTCACATACGTGATATCGAACGGATTGCGCAAATTCATTCCGAGGGCGTGCCTGTCTATAACGAGCAGGTTAGGCCCTGGGACATTATCGCCATTGCCGCAAATGGAGACATCACAACGTTCTCGCCTGAATTTATGGAGCTAAAATCGGTTGAGCATAACGACTTCTCCTTTGGCAACATTCTTCAAGGCGAGTTTTCTGACGTCCTCGAAAGCTTAGTCGTCAAACAAACGGCAGACGAAGTGGCCGCGGGAGTCGAACTTTGCCGCAAGACGTGCCACTACTTCCCGGTATGTGGAGGCGGATCACCCAGTAACAAATTAGCTGAGAACAAGACCTTGGTATCGAGCGAGACTTCCTTCTGCAGACTTTCCATCCAAACAGCTGCAGATGCTCTCAACGAATTCCTGAAGGAAGTTAGTCACGATTGCAACAGCGATAGCGCGAAAAGCGTGCTTTAGAACTACTTGTGCAGTTCACAAAATCACCCGATGAAGCGAATTTGTTCCAACGTTCTAAGGGGCGCTCGCTTTAGACCGCTGAGCGTCTCTTCCGTGGTCACCAACGGGTCGAAACTCGCTAGCTTGCCAAAATTAATGCCGCTGCGCGCCGCTATCGAATGAACGGGTACCTGCGTCGCTACACTCAGCTGTGGTGATGTGAAGGCCCCGAAGACGAATTCCTCTTCAGGAAGTGTGCTTTCTTGATCCATCTCATAGCCGGTCGCGCACAGCTTCCCAGTCCTATCATGGACAAATGCTATCACTTTCCAAAATGCCAAAGGTATCCGGACTCCAAATCTCTCAGGATCGTGCTTTTCGAAATATGGACCGGTGAATACTGAAATCTTCATTTCGTCTTCTCGAGCGTGGTCTAGTGCGTAGTCCTCAAGAGCTAGCCATATCGGCGAATTGAAGGCTTGCATTTGCGGAGCCACATTCGTGACGTGCATCGAATCTTCGTTGCCCCGCCTGGCCGCCTTTAGATCACCCCAACCTGGATCTTCCCGCCGCGTCATGTGGCCGCGGCTAAATCTCGGTGGGTTGCCGTAGCATTCATTCATGATCTGCTGCGATTTGGCTATTCGTGGATCCCATTTCCAACCCACCCTCGCGCTTTTTCTTGAGAGAGCGCCGTCGATATTGACGGCGCTGAGCAAGCACATGCGTCGACTGCGGCTCATCACAATCGAATAGTGCTCATAGCGCAATTCGGTTTCTATCTTTCCATTGAATTCGAACTCCAGGACGTCGTCGGAGCCACGTTCTACAGCAGGCAAATCAACTCTCAATTCGTCCATCCCCAAAAAAGTGGCTCGATATCCAGCCCGATCACGGTAGTCCTCAGCTCTCGCCTCTTCTCCCTCGACTGCGTCATTGTCACAGCTGACCATTGCCGAGGGTGGGTTGGGCTGCGCGATGCCAGGAGATCTCCTAGCGTCGCCGACTGAAATTGTTACTGTAATTGGGATGGTGATGCTGGCGCTATTGCGTGCGGTCGATGCTAGCTTGTCGGGCGGAGTCGGAACCATGACTGGCTGGAATGACTTGCGAGCGCTTACTTTAGGAGACGCTAGCGTTCTTGTACGAAGGTTCTCCAGCAGGCGTTTGACGATGTCGGCGCGGACCGCGTAATTGGTGGCAAGAAAGCTGCCACTGAAATGGAGGCCGAGCGCCTCTCCGCTTTCGAGATCAATGACGGCAGAACCGGAGTTTCCGCCGAGCGTAGTGCAATTGTGTAGAATGCGCGTCGGCTCGATATCCGTTATTGCTCCCGGTGCAAGCCGCTTTTTGTTATAGATTCTGCCGAAAATATTCTCCATCAGATCCGGCTCGGGAATGCGGCTATCGTAGGCTGGATAGCCTATTGTGGCGACGTTCCGCGCGATCCCTATTTCAGCGGCAAGGCCGATCGGCATCGCCAGCTTTGAGCTACCGTTTGTGATATCGACCTCGAAAAATGCTAAATCTGGTCCCGGTTCTGCCGATATATGCAACGGTCTGACCAGCTTGAAAACAAGCCTCGCTGGATTGTCTATCTCCTGAAGGAAGTCGATGCAGGCGCTCATCTGTCCGTCCAGACCGGACCGAAAAGTAAGACCACTTCCCTCTGTTGTGGCAAACTCGCGCGCCACATGCCGGTTCGTTACAAGAATATTCTCTGCAACGAGCCAGCCAGTACCGGCCCAGTCTAGTCGCCCGCCTTGAAGATCAATGCGCCCGACAGCGCGAATTGCTTGGGTAAGCCTGGATTCTGCCTTGCGCAATCGCGCTAACCAGATCTCGCTGTCAGCCTTGTCAACAAAATCCAGCTTCGCGATGTTGTCTCGGATTGCGAGAACAGGCCGTGTGCGACGCAGGACAATACTTTCTAATGCGAGCGCTTCTTCCGGAGGCCGGGCCGGTGCCACAGATTCGAGCCCTGGGCGTGCTCGTCCGTGATCGGCACTCTCAGCCGACAATTCTGGATCGCTATCATGCACCAGGTCATTGAAGGCGCGTAAGCGCGCCAGTTGCTGCTCAATCGCTCCCATCTCGTGCCCCCTTTACGAACTTACTTAGCTAGATTGCGACCTTGGGTGCAGCCTCATGCCTGTGCACTCCCGCACGTCGTCCTTTTGGCGAGGTGCTAGGCGTTGCCGGTGAAGTAGATCACAAGTGAAAAATCGTGCAACCATAGGTTTGGAAGCTAGCAAAAGATCCCATAACCGCGCACTACGCGAGGGGCGCTGAGCTTGGCTCTGCGATCACACGTTAAGCGCTCGGCCGCCGGCCGAATGGTTTCATAACAACGCGTACGCGAATGCGACCAAGTCGATTCAATTGCACCTGGGCGTTCAGGCCGCGTTTGCCTCGGATTCCGTGATCCGCTGGAATTCAAACAGCAGTTCCTGGAAGTGCTTGGCGAGATAGCCGACCACCCGGCCGTTGCGCAGCAGCTTTGAGACGAAGCCGACCGCCAGAACCAGATCGAGGTGGTCGGTGCCGTAGGTCTGTTCAGCCACTTTGAATTCCCGGGCGAGCGAGGCCGATTCCCGCTCCATCAACGACAATTGCTCATCCGACAGGCCCTTGGGGGCGCGCGGGGTGTAGCCGGCCGCCAGCTGATTGCGCGGCGTCGCCGCCACTAGAGAGCGCACATAGCTGTTCGAGAAGTTGTTCATCGCGATCATCAACTCGGCGGCTTCGATCTGCCGCAAGGGCGCGAGCTTGCGCAGCTCAGAGAACGAGTTGAGGGTTAGATGCTTTTCTTTGAGCAGGTCGACGGCCTCCACGCAGATGCCGTCCAAGAGCTTGCGGCGCCTGCGGATACTGGCAACATCGACATTCAGCGCCTTGGCAATCCTGGCTTCCGAGACGCCGTTCTCGATCGCCTTTAGGATCATACGGTGCTCTTGAATGATCGCGATGCGGTTGACGCGCTTGTTGTAGGTGAAGGCTTCATCTTCCGTTGAGATCAGGCATTCGACCTCGAGCAGCCCGCGGTCTCGCAACACCTCCAGGCGTAAATGGCCGTCCAGAAGCAGGAATTTGCCGGAATTGTCGCGGCTTCGCGCCACCACAGGCGGCTCGACCAACCCGATCTCGCCGACGGAGGCGGCGATCTGCCGATACTTTGGCGAACGCTTCACCTCCTCGGACACCAGCTTCAAGGGCTGGATATCGGCCAGCCTGACCATGGCGGTCCGTTCCTCAAAGCCCATTCGCACCGAAATGTGAGGTCGGCGCGCCATCGCCTAGCCCTGCCCATGCAGCCGTAGCGCCAAGTTCTTGGGCAACGTATCGAGCCTTTCGTCCTCCAATATTGACAGAAATTCCGGCTCAACCAAAAGCTTGCGCAGGGCTTCAAGAATGAAGATCAGACGGGCCTTGGTGCTATTAGACTTGCGGATCAGCACCCGCTTGCGGTCAACATCCTGTCGGTAGGCCCGTAACAGCGCATTGGAGCTCATCGGCAACCCATCGGTTCGTCTCGGGCCGGTCTTATACCCCTTGCCCCGACGTCGCCGCTGCTCGATCAGCTTCTTGGCTGCGAGAAGCCGTTGCCCTCTCAGGAGCTTTTCCTCATAGGCTTGCTGCAGCACGGATTGGATGTCGGCGTCCTGTGCTTGCGAGATCATGACGGCAATGCTGACCGGCATCTGTCCAGCCTCGACGGCGCGGAGCAACCGATGCTCGCCGCTCTCCAACAGGCTACTCACGCCCTTGACATACTCGATGCTAAGTCCGGTTTTGCGGGCGATATCATCGAAATCGTAGCCACGCCCTCGCAGCCCCTCGATGTCATGCAGGAGGTCAATCGCGCGGTGCTGACGGCGGGCGCAGTTCTCAACCAGGCTCATAATGGCGCTGTCTTCATTGCTGGCATCGACCACGACGGCAGGAATCTCTCGTTGCCCGAGCGCCTGATAAGCTTCCAGGCGCCCTTGTCCGCACACGAGGTCGTACCGCGGCTCACCTTCGCTCGTCTTCCGTTTGACCGTGATCGGCCGCTTCAGCCCGAGTTCGGCGACACTCGTGACGATCTCCTTGAAAATCCGGCGATTGCGTGCGCGTGGATTGACGACATCGATGGCTCCGACCGGAATGATCTCAATGCATTGCGCCGATCCCATAGCTGACCTCCATCAGTTGCGAGCGCGCCGCGAGTTCAAACAGCATATCGAGCGCGTCATAGCGATAGGCATCTAGTGCCAGGCCATTGTGTTCGGCGAGGGCAAGCTGATCGGCTTCCATCTCGAAGCGTGGCAAAAGATAGTAGTCGAGTACGCCACTGTTCATCTGGTTCATCCGGATCGCTACCGTGATGTCCGGCCGCAGACCCGCATCGAAGCGGATCTTCCAGCGGTAGGAGCCAGCCATGGTCTCTTGCGACCGGACCAAGCAGAGGGAAGCGGTGAATTCGTCATTGACGGTGAGAAGGTCGGTTTCGGCGTCCTGTCGGACCGATCCTCCGATCTCTTCGATCCCGAGCACCGTCGCGGCAATAAAGTCCGGATACATCCGACGCAGCACGCGATTGATCTCGATGTAGCGGTAGTCCCGGTCTGGGCTGAACCCAATGAGTTCGTAGGCGCGGATCAGGCTCCCAAAGCGAGTGCGATAAGCGCTGCTGGACGGACCGACCTCGAGTTCATCTATGATGATTCCGGAGAGATAGCCGTGTTGCTCCAAGAGCCCGCGGAGCACATCGAGAAGCTCCTCATCGGAATAGCGCTTTGAGCGATCGGAAATGATGATTTGCGCGGATCTAAATGTGTCTTCGTCGACGATAGGCTCAAAAGCTTGGTCATGACGTATCCAACTTTCAGGGGGATTGTAGATCCGACGTCCCTTGAGCTTGCATGAGCATCTGTTCCAGACATTGTTGCCAATGTACTTCTCGTTGATGAGGATCTGATGCACGGTCGCCCTGCTCCAGGAGCGATCGAGATCGGTGGTGATGCCTCTGGCATTGAGGCTGTCCGCGATTTCCCGCTCGCTCTTGCCTTGAACGACGAAGGCCTCGTAGATGAACCGGATGGTCTCGATTTCTTGTTCGGGGCCGGGGATGAGCACGATTCTGTCGGTTTGGATGCTTTTGTGCTCGCCACGAACCAGCTCCGCTTTGGCGACACCATTTTGATCGATTAATTGCCGTCTCAATCCGAATCCGGCCGGCCCGCCTTGGCGATAACCAAGCTCGATCAAGCGCCGCTGCCCGGCAAACACTTTGACTGACAGTTCTCGACTGTACTCGCCGGCCATCGCGCGCTTGACGCCCTTGACGATGGTCGACACCGGGCTTCCATCATTCTCGAATTGCTCCGCGCAGTAGCGAACCGAGATGCCGGCGCGTTTGCAGATGTATTCGTAATAGGCGCTTTCGTCCGCGTCTTGGAAGCGGCCCCAGCGACTTACATCGTAGACGAGGACCGTCGAAAAGTCGGCCGAACCGTTTTGAACATCCTCGATGAGCTGTTTGAGAGCCTGCCGGTCATCAAGATTGAGGCCGCTCTTGCCACTGTCCTCGTACGTCTTTTCGATACGAAGGCCGTGACGGGCAGCGTACTCGCGGATCGCTTGTGACTGGTTCGCTGTGGAATATTGTTGGTGGTCGGTCGACATCCGCACGTATTCCGCCGCGGGTTTGCCGGCCCGGCTTTCCAGTTCAGCGCCTTTATGAGACGTGTCCTGCAACATCGTCGCCCTACTAGCGTCAAGAATGAATGATCGAGTATTTGAAACTATAACTTAGCTCGGGAGGAAACATGTTTCCGAAAACGGGCAAGAAGTTTCCAAAGGATGGAAATGCGTCGCCAACTTATGCGAAGTTGGTCGCCGATGTCCTCAAGTCAGAGCTGGGCAACAGCCATCAAGCTCACAAGACCCTGATGCGGTGGACGGGGGCTAATGAAAGGACAGCCAAGAATTGGCTTTCGGGCACTAACGGCCCGAGCGGCGAGCATCTATTGCAGCTCATGAGAAATTCGGATCGATTCTTTGAATTCGTCTTGAGACTATCGCATCGGCCGGCGCTGCCATCCAACCGAAGGCTTGAGGAGGTAAGGAACAGCTTACAAGTGACAGCTGATTTACTCTCGGAAGTTATTGAGATCCAGGACAGATAGGTCCTCTGAACTCGGTGCTGAAGTTCGCGAATAATGTGCGCGCAGAGAAGCGATTTGCCATCGCGAGGCACATCGTCGCCGAGGCCCTACAGAAGAATCTGGCCTCTCTTGCACAGCACACCTGGCAGCCTCGTCCGCGGCCTGTGGGGCATCGAGCATGCGTGGGGAGGTGAACGTAATCATTCAGCGTAGGGCGTGTTCCTCGGCAAGCGCCGGTTGAGGTCCGGAGCGCCGTCATTCGCCAAACCGGACCGCGTTCGCCCAATCCCCGCTTAGCCTTATCTACGGCTCGATGCGCGGCGGCTTCCGAGCATCAGGAATTGCCTTTGCGTCTCGTGCAGCCGGGCGGCCATCAGTGTCCGCACCTGCTCCGATCTCTCATGTTCGTCGAGGTTCGGGTTTGCCCATGCACCAAACACTTCCTCATCGCTGAAGTTCGCGCGCAGATCACATGACATGCGACTTTCCCACCCTGAGGTATCTTCCCGGCGGTAGTTGATGAAGATGCCCGTCATCGCGCGACCTCAGGTCGCAGACCACGTCGAAGTATTGGTAGAACAAGCCGCGTTCTGCGAGATCGCCATAGTGCTCGCTCAAAGCCAGATGGCAACAATGTTGTTTACTGCCGGATGCGGACGAGTCGTCTAATAGACTCGCAAGCAGTATTTTGTCGAGTAAACGGAGGTCTTTCTCTGTTAGTGTGGCCTCTTCGAAAGCGCTAGCTGCAGCGCGGCATGGGTGGCATCGCCGGCCCATCCATCGGCTATCAGGTTGTTGGCCTTTTGGAATTGCAGCACGGCGTCTTTAGTCACGGGCCCGTACTCACCATCGATTTCAAGTGTCGGATTGGCACCGAGGACATTCAGCGCGGTCTGAAGCCATTTTATCCTGATCGGGTCAAACATCGTCGACGCAGCTGCGGCCGGCGCAAATCTCTCATCAATGCCTGGAAACTTTTGCTTACCTATTTCCTTTAGCAGGGGCAGGAGATCACCCGCGTTTTCCTCCACCGCCTTGACGACTGGTGTTCCTATCCTAATAGCTTCCTGAATTTGTGGCGCGACGTTGATTGCTCGGAAGATAATGGGCAATAACTGAATGAGCAGCGTTTCCATAGGAATTCTCCCTCAACAACTGTGTCTGAATTGTATCGCGGCCCTCTCACGTGCAGTTTCGATCCTACAACCACCTCACGCCTGATTTTCGGGTCCAACAGCAGTGTGCTTCAAGGCCGATTTGAAAATCAGTTGATACGGCCAGCGGCGGCAAAGTGATCGCTCATTCCGATTCAGCGCCACGCCGCCTGGACGTGCATCCAGTCGTAATCTCTCTTGCGTCCGAGGCTATACCAGCCCTCGCGCTCCCAAATGGCCCACCAGTCGTTGTATTCCGGACGCGCTAGACTGGCCCTGTCCTTGTGCCATTTCAGGGCGTTGCGATCGGGATCCCAGTCGATCGCGATGCCCCAGGCATGGGTCGACCACTGATCACCCCCGCGCATCTTGCGGTTGTTGTAGCATCCGCCGAAAAGATCGAGGCGCAGGCGCTTCAGCTCTGCTTCGCCATAATGCTTATGAATCGCCTCGAGCACGACACCCAGGCTGTCCGCTACCTTCTTGTGGCACCTGATCGCCTTGACGGGAGCATACGGCTCCCACGCAAGCTGTAGCGGCCAAGGGCATCGTACGGGGACGAGCGCCCACTCATCTCCATGTGCCCCATAAAAGGCGGTCAGGGCGGCCTGGCTTTCTTTCGGCCAACCTCGCGGATTCGCGTCACTAGGAGCGCTGGCGTTATTATCTTCTTCGTCACGCCAGTTGGCAGGGTGTCGCCCGTGATCACGGAGATGTACCAGACCATCAAATGCGTTGTCCGTCAGTTGCCCCCAATAGCCATCGATGTCTCCGGGGCTCGTCCCCTTGTCTTTGCAGATGAGCTGGACTAGTGCGACAGCTTGGCGCTGGGCAGGCCACGTACGCAAATCCGGGGGGAGATTTGCAGCCCGCCGTTCGAGGAGTGCACCAACAGGGAAGGCACCCCAGTCGCGATCAATTCGCTCTCGTGCAATATGCGACAGGGCCATTGCCACGACGACCTTGTAGTCGCGCCCCAGGTCAAGATTGGCCGCGGAGATGACTGCTGGGGCTGGGGCCGGGACAGGCGGCCCCGGCGAGCCCACATCGGGGGAGAGCATGGGGGCTATTGGTTCAGCGATCGGCCTCGGTGGCTGGTCGGCGGCTTGACCCGTGCTGACGATGACTGGGGTATCCGCGCCTGGCACCCTGCCAAATGAGGCTGGCATGAACGTCGTGTCAGCATCTTCAAGTGCCGCCGGCTCGACCGAAAACGAGCCCAGGCCCCAATCCGCCATGTTGAACCGGTCGCCATGCACGGTGCCTTCACCCTCGCCGATCGCCGACCGTCGTTTCAGAACGTCCGCCTGCCAAAGGGGCTTTGCCGCCTGCGCGATGATCAGCGCCCATCTGCGGCGTCGCGGTAGTCCCTTAAGACCTGGTTCGGCGCGCATGAGGGCGTCCAAAGCGCTTGCCAGCCCTGGTCGCCGTCCGGCGCCCCCCATCTGGACGGCGGTGTCGTAAAGCATTGCTACGTCAAGCGCTTCGGCCGCTCGCCAGCGCTTCGCGTCTTCAACGCAGATTTTCCAGTACCGATCGCGCGCATTCTCGAGCTGGAGCTTTTGAACCTCGGGAAATGATCCGAGCCGCGCGAAAGCTTCTTTCCATTCGGCCTGAAGTCCGTATCGGTTGGCACCCGTCGAGATCGAGTTGGCCCAACTCTCCTTCTCGGCGGGCGAGGCCGTTAGGATCTGCCGCAGGATCTGCTCTTTGCCGCCAAAGGCCCGCGCGAGCGTACCTGGATACTCACGCTCCACCAGGCGCAGAAATGCGGGTAGATCACTCTTTAGAGTCATGCCGATGAGGCCAAACGTCACGCCGGCCCCGTCGAAGTTTCCAACGGCGCCCTCGAAGCCTGTCCCCTCAAAAGCGGCAGTCAAATGGAGACAGCGATCAAACAAAGATGGCGCAGGAAGGCCCGTGATGTCCTCCCAGTCCGATTCACGGCATTGACCGTCAGAAGTCGATCCGCGGACCGCTTGAAATCTTTTAATCGCACTCTCGGTCCCGGGGCCGTACTCGCCATCGACCTTGAGCGCATAGAAGTTTGCTTGCGCCAAAGCGGACTGCAAGATCTTGATCAAAAGACTTGTGGGGGACCTGAACCCTGTGGCGCTTCTGCGGAATAGGATCGAAGTAGGATCTGATGGCTGATTAAATGATTCGGAAGGCATGGCACTCGCCTCCGCTGTGTTGCGTGATAAAATTACAGGACGTGACGGGTCAAAAATTAAGAACCCGCCTATTTTTCCGCAGGTTCAACAGAAATCGATATACTCGCAAGGGTTGCTCAGTCCCCCCTATTTGTCAAGAGGCCCCACGGTCAGCCGGCGTCAACCACATGCCATTGTCAGCTAAGGCGTCGACTGTCATCATGGCACTCAATGTCTCAATCGGTCGCGTGAGCCTATCTTGGAAATACTGGCTCTTTTGCGCATCTCCGCTGTCTCTGTCGGCATAGCCCTGACCGAGTCAGCCTTCTGTCCCTACGCGCACGGCAGCGATACACCGTTGACGGACTGCAAGGCCGTCGGCAATGACGGAAGCTTTGCTCTCGATATTGAAGCCCATATTGTTCGAAGAGGAGAAGATGGAAGAGGCGTGCCGTACGATGTTATCAGCCGTCAACGACTTCGCGAACTTTCTGGCTACTGCGTCACACACGGACGCCGCTACCGCTATCGTACGGAAATTTATGGGCTCACTGTGGAATTCGACGACGCGGGAGCACGGCGTCGGCTTCGCTTTCGATGCGAGGCCGCTGAGGATGCCGCGCCCGCAGCTGTGACCTGCGACAGGGAGGTCCGCACCATCGATTGGCGAGCTCCATCGAACGTGTTCGACCGGTACCGTTAGACATTCCTGCCACACACGAATAGCGCATTGCGATCCGCCTGCTTACGAACAGGGCAAAAATGCTTATCCGCTGATTGTACGGGAAGCGGCGCATCGCGGAGCAACGTTCTTTCAAGAAATGCTCAAAAGCAGTCACTCAGCACGAAGCTGGAGTTGAAGATGTGAAGGAAAGGAGTCTGATTGGGGAACAATCAGTGTTCATGAATGTCGCCGCAACCGATCCGGGGCGAGATTTCCGCAAAGCCATCGATGAGCACGTCTCTTCTTCCGGAATCCTGCCTGTGGTGATCGGCAGGAATTGGTCCGATGCTGGCGATCAAACGGGACATCGGTGGATCCATGATCCGCTCGACTTCGTTCTCCTGGAAACGGGGACCTTCTCTGAAGCGTGATATCTCTGTTGTGCCGATCCCGCTCCAAGGAGCTTCGATGCCGTGCATGGATCAGCTTTGCGCAGAGCTCGCGGATCTTGCTTTTCGTAATGAGCTCTCAGGATCTGCAGTGGCATGTTGCGACTTTTCTGCTGCCAGGCGCGGGCGAGGTTGCCTCGGCGATTATGCCGGACTGCAACCCCGGTTTGTGTCGACTGCTTGTGGAAATCGCGGTCGCCTACTCTGGACCTAAGCAAACTTAGGCCATCGGTGTGCGGAGCGATACATCGGACCAAATACGGCACTCGGGGCTGTTAAGGCCCAAAACATTGGTGCAGCTGGCCAAAGGTGGTTGCTACCCGCCCAAGAGCTGGCATGTCGGTCTGAGCGCTCTTTAAGAGGTGCCATAATACGGCTAGCGGCTCGTTCCCGACGAACGTCTCGGACTGGAGAAGGCGTGCAGCTTTGGTCGTGACTGAGCAGGCGCAATGGAGCAATTTTCTTTCTAGTTTCTCTCCCTCCGCCATGTCCTGCTGATTCAAATTATGCTTTTTGATTTTTGACCCCGGATTAGCCTCCACGGCGTGCGCTATCTCCTTTGTTACTTACCCTGACGCCATGAGATACAGCGCAGGTCAATTGGTACAGGTCGGTCTGATGCGCGTCGCAAAATAGGATGTCAGGGCGAGCAAATGGACTCTCTGAGAGTCGCGCGGTAACGGACTAGAGCCTTTACCGCCTCGCTGGTAACAGCAAAATTGGCATCAGAGGACCTAAGAGGTGGTCCGGCAAAGTGCTTACTCTGAGCACCGCAAGACAGGCCGTTTGCAATGAACGCAACAGAGCAGACGGTTCGCGCGGGCTCAAAAGGAGATTGGCATGAGCAATGGAGCTGTACGCCAGCTGGACGAGAAAACGACTCTCGAACGGCAAATCGAAATAGGTAACCGGAACTACAATCCAGCCAAATGGGTACCGTTTGAATGGGACGATCCGAAGTTTGGTCCGCAAATCAAGGGCGAAGTCGCTGTCATTCGTAGTAATGGCACCAGCGGCTTCCTTCAAGCGGGCCTCTGGAGGACAGGCATTGGCATCGCGGGATGCGAAGCGAACGGTTCATGTCACGTGGACTATTCAGCGCCGCTCGGCGACGAAACCATAGTGATCCTCGAAGGGGCGGTGACAATCACCATAGCCGCCACCGGGAAGAAGTACCGTCTTGAGGCCGGATCGATCATCAGTCACCCAAAAGGAGTGGTGTTGAGCTGGGATATTGATCCGCCATTTCTCAAGAAGTTCTGGGTGATCTGGGACAGCCCAAATCCGGCAACTCGCGAGACCGATATTTTCGTCGGCAACATCAGCGATAATCCCGATCTTTGGGCACCGTATCGATGGGTCGAGCCCGACCACGGTCCGCAGACTTGCGGTGAGTTGTTTGAGCTCCGATCAACGGGAAGCACCGGCACGCTCAAGTGCGGTCTCTGGCGCACAGGAGTCGGCATCCCCGGCTGCGAGGCGGACGGATCCTCGACAATTCCCTATACCGCTCCGCTCGGTGACGAGACAATGCTGCTGCTCGAGGGGCAAGCTCACCTGATCAATGAAGAGACCGGTGAGGAGTACCAATTCAAGGCCGGCGACATCATTGCTCTACCTTCAGGTCTGAAGGTCAAGTGGACATCGAAAGCACCGTATGTGAAGAAGTTCTGGATCATCACAAACGAAGCCGTCGCTTAGTGACCCCGTAACTTAACTTGAAGAAACCTAAGGCTTGGGGGTACGTCCCCAAGCCAGTCCTCAAATCGTTGGCTATTCGTGCTCACTCGACGCCCGCCTAAGGCCCTGGGACCAGGTACGAGTTTGGCCGTACCGATACACAGGTTGAGAACCAGTCACGAGTCGAATGGTGCAGTTGCGAGCAGGTTCGTCCGGTACCTCGCGTGCTGAATCAGCCCAATAGCGGTTTGGATCTGTTGCGGATTCAGGCACGGATAGCCCAAGAGTATTTTTCGTTCCCCGTCTAGACGAGGGTGAAGCTGATGCGTCGGGCTTTCGTTCAACGTGTAGACGCCAACACCGATCTGCTGGCACTTTGACTTTAAGTCCGATGCCGAACCGAAGTCCGATTCGATCGTCCAAACCAAGTGCATGCCACCTTCGAAGCCACCAAGCGATGTGGCTGGGAACGCACGCCCGATGCATTCCATCACAGTGTTCCTGCGCTCCAAATAGCACGTCCTCATCCGAGACAGGTGCTGTTCGAACGCGCCGGATGATATGAAATCGGCCGTAACGGACTGCTCCAACCATGGATGACCGTTGTTCATCACTGACTTGAGGCAGCGAGCGGCTTTCGCCAGATCGTGCGGAAAGACCGCGTATCCGAGACGCAAGCCCGGCCCGATCGACTTGGAGAACGTCCCCAAATACACCACGCACTCGGGCGCCAGCGCTTGTAAGGCTATCAGCGGGGTCGAATTATGTCGGAAGTCGCTGTCATAGTCGTCTTCCACGAGTAGCGTACCGGTATGGCGAGCCCATTCGACCAAATTTAGTCGGCGCTCTCGCGACATGGTGACACCGAGTGGAAACTGGTGGGAAGGCGTCACGTATCCGACGCAACCGCCGTCCTTCGGCAGCATGTCGGTGTCCAAGCCATCGTCTCCGATTGGCACCGGCACCAACTGAGCACCAAGGCTCGAGAACGCCTGTGCAGCGCCACGATAGCAAGGATCCTCCACGACAACCTGCTTGTCACGGATTTCCATCAGCCGCGCCACCAAGTTCAGGCCTTCTTGGGCTCCTGCCGTGACAACGACCTGCTCTGGTTTACATAAGATGCCACGAGCGGTACGCAGATGATTTGCGATCGCCTCGCGAAGCAGTGGGTGACCGGCAGGATCCGTGTAGTCGCTTATCAGCCTAGTGAAAGTATCTAGGTGTTCGACCGTAAGTCGTCGCCATAAATTTCTTGGGAACAGACCCGGATCCGGGCGACCAATGCGGAAGTCATATCGCAGCCTGTCTCTCGGTTCTTGGTAGAGATGCATCCCATCAACCGCCCGCTTGAACCGGGCGAACGATAGCCGGGCTACTTCCGCGTCGGGATAGCCATCCCTTATACGAATGTATTCGCTCGGCAGCGGATCGCAGACGAAGGTGCCAAGGCCCGGCCTTGTCACAATAAGACCATCTGTGATCATGCGCTCGTAGGACAACACCACTGTCCGTCTGGAAATATTCAGGTCCGTCGCCATCTCCCGCGTGGAGGGCAGTCGAGCGCCCGGTTTCAATATTCCACGGGATATCAGCTCTCGAACTTGGTCGACGAGCTGGCGTTGGAGGCCGGCTTTCCCTTCCGAACCTATGTTGATCGGCAATTGCATGATACCAACTCGAAGCAATGCGCGTGCCAATAGTGTACCGGAAAAGAGGCTCCTAGCCGAGGTCATCCGGGTGGACTCATGGTCATTTTGCGATGCGGACCCATTCTCCTCAGGTCCTCCCAGCTTGCGATCCGTGGCTTCGTTCGCCTAACGCCACACTTGGATCAGCAAGTCGCTGCCCAATAGTTCTGCGGCATCGGTCATGAGCGACCTGGACTAAGGGAAAAATCATTTCCTGGCGCCAGTCAGAGTTCTGAATCGTTCTAGTCTTCACGCCGCCAGCGCAGTGGGCGCACCGGAAATGAGGACGAGTTATGGCGGTATATCAAAGCATGCAACGAGTACGGTTCTCGAGCGAGGACGGCTACAAGAAGTTTCAAGTCGTGTTTGCGAACGTGCGTCATCAGTTGAAAAAGCTCCCCGGCTTCCTCCATTTGACTTGGTGGGTGCATCCCGACGATCCGCACTGGTACAACGAAGTTAGCTTCTGGACGAGCTTCGAAGCTCTGAAGGATTGGCACATGGACACCTACCACAAGCACGCGAAGGAATGGGCGGTCCGCACCGGCGCCATCATGGAGGACATCATTGTCAACTTCGAGTACAAGAATGCGCGCCTCATTCGGGTGTGTCCGGCTTGTGCCTTCATTTCGGACAAGGCATTCGACGTCTCCATGGAACAAGCGGCGCTGGCCGAGCCCTGTCCCAAGTGCGGCTTCATTTTCCCCGTGATGGCTGAGACCGCGAATAGCACGGCGGTCTTCAAGGACGTTTCCTCAATACCGACAGCAATCGCCGCGGAATGAGAGGTGCTCGCTCCGGGATGCCGAGCGTCGATATGAGCCCGACTGCCGCACGGAAGCAGAAAGAAGACTCCTCGCGAGCGCGGAAGCTCTACCCTTCAGGGCCAGGGCTATTGCAAATGGTTCTTATACAGGTGCGAAGGCGCTCGGCGTCATGGTTCGAGACGCGCCGCAGGCGGCGCTTCTCACCATGAGGGTCCAAGATTTTGCCGCGAAACAAGACCTCATCCTGAGGTGCCAGCCAAAGGCTGGCGTCTCCAAGGATGGGCCGCAAAGACACCGCCTGCAGGTTCTTTTCAAATGCGATAGCTCTGCCTTCAGGGCCGAGCGTGGTCACCAGGTGTGCCTCGATGCTGTGGAATAGCCGAAAGAAACTGCCCGTTACCGTCTTGTCTGGATTTCTTGGCGCCGGAAAAACCACCCTGTTGAACGAGTTGCTTCTTAACCGGACTGGTCGGCGCGTCGCTGTGATCGTTAACGACATGTCGGACGTCAACATCGACAAGGCTCTGATAGAGTCGGGTGGATCTCAGTTATCCCGCACCGAAGAATCTTTGATAGAGCTTAGCAACGGCTGTATCTGTTGCACGCTCCGGGGAGATCTCATCGACGAGGTGAGAAAGCTCTGCAACGAACGACGCTTCGACAACCTGATCATCGAGGCTACGGGAATTTCGGAGCCAATGCCCATTGCGGCGGCATTTTCCTACCGAGACGAGAAAGGCCGGAGCCTGGATGATATCGCCTATATCGACAACATGGTGACGGTGGTCGACACCGCGCGCATTGCCCAGGACTTTTGGTCGCGTGAGCTCCTGCAAGCAAGACAGAAGGAAGTGTCCCCTGACGATAAGCGAACCATTGTCGAGTTGCTGGTCGACCAGGTGGAGTTTGCCGACACCATCATTCTGAACAAGATATCCTCAGCGACGAACGAGCAGCGCAAATATGCATATTCGATCATTCGCGGACTGAACTCGGACGCGAGAATCTATGAAGCGGATTTCGGCCGTCTGGATTTGACGCGGATCATCGGGGTAAGTCGGTTCGCCCCGGAAAGAGCCGCCCTGCATCCCCTTTGGAAGAAGGAACTCGAAGGATTCAAGGATCATGTGCCGGAGACGTTGGAGTTCGGCATTTCGAGCTTCGTTTACCGCGCCCGGCGTCCGTTCGATCCTCAGCGCTTTTCCGATTTCCTGGACAGCGGCTGGGGCGGAGTGTTGCGCGCGAAGGGATTTTTCTGGTTGGCCAGCCGACCTCGGTGGGTTGGAGAACTGAGCCATTGCGGTGCTCTCGTGCGAACCAGCGGGAGGAGCTGGTGGTGGTGTGCGGTCGATCAAAAGTTGTGGCCTAGGGATCCTGCCTGGCGCAGCCAACTCGCGGCCTCGTGGGACCCAAGGTACGGCGATCGCAAGCAGGAACTCGTATTCATTGGCGTGGGGCTCGATGTTGAGGATTTGCAAAGACGGTTGGATTTTTGCCTCACCGAATCGTGGCCGTTGGAAAATCCCGCAGAACTCGCTGACGAAAGGGATTGCTTTCCGGTGTGGCGGGCGAAGGCTGACTCAGAAGAATCCCACTTCGTGGCCGTATGACGTTGCCGAAATCTTGCACAATAGTGTGCAGTGTTTTGTGCACGTGCGGCAACGAACTATGCAAGTCTTTGTCGTCGGGTTGATACGATTAATGAAGGGGGCCGACATGGTGGCTTTCGACGTTGCTCGTCGTTGACGACCGCGCACGCCCGTCGCACGGGTATTGAACGAAGCGCCAAGCGAGGTATTCCGGATATTCTGAGCTGCCGGCTGGCTGATCCAGGATTCTTCTGACCGAACGGGAGCAGAGCCCGCACTGCGTCCAGGATATCATGATCACTGATGACGTTGCACTTCAGCGATTCGTGCTCATTCAGGAAGGATCACACGGGGGTCGACAAGGCATGCAATTCGCGGTTCAAATCGAAGAAGTTGGATGCACCAGCTGTGCTGTACAAGAGGAAGCCGTAGAACTCAATTGCATATCCGAGATAGCCGGAGATGATGACGCGCCTCACCGTCGCCAGCGAACTCGTGCGCCACATAGAGCGCGTGGTCGCATCGTTCGTCTTTGAACGGCAGGAAGACGTTGAAGATGGTCTCGCTCATGAGTCCCCCGATCCGGCTACTCAAGCGGATCTAGATTGCAATGGGTTCCAAATCCAGCGGTGCTAGTGCTGCCCCGCGGCGTCGTTACTCCGCTTTTTCGCTCGCAGGCTAATTGCCGCTCTTAGCTCGGGCGTAGTCCGGCGGCGATTGGCGGTAATTTTAGTGTTGGCGTAGTGGAAATGGCAAAAGTGGCGTACCCGACACGATTCGAACGTGTGGCCTTCGCCTTCGGAGGGCAAACGCCCACGCCCCAGGCTGAGCGGTGCGACGGCAATTTGCCTTTCGCTAGTCGCTTGGTGGCACTGTTGTCGATGACCGTCCATTGGACGGGATAGGCTTTTGTCGAAGGCGAAATTCCATTCCGGCGGTAGCTCAAACGGTGGGTTTGGTCTGGGAAGGTCGAAAATACTTGATCTTTCAATGAGGATTGACTGACACTCTCTCCGCCATAGGCGCGATTTGACCGCTTCGTTCGCCGGCTTACGATTTCGACGATTCGTACGACCGATGGAGTCGGTCCGCCGCGCCAGCTGACTGTCCCCAGGAAGCTCGCCGTCAAGCTCACGTGGCAAGTCCACCATGACGTCGTGACCCCATGGTGCAAGCGAAGTTCTTATTCCGCTGCCACGCGCGCCTGGGACCGACATCGCTGGGCATGACGTTTCGCACGACGAGGACAAGATCGGCCTTTCCGGGTTAGGCGCTTGCGTGAATGGGTGCAGATAGAGGTCCGGGCGATCATCCGCGATTCAAGTTTGTCTATCTCCGGCATCCGCGGCGAAGCGTGCAAAGGGCGGATGAGTGACTGGCGATCAGCAACAGTACATTTGCACCTTTGATGAAGGTGCGATCGTAAGGCGGCACTGTCTTGCGAAGCGGCGACGCTGCCAATGGCGTCTTTGCCGCGACCGGCTGCAATCTCCGCATCACAAACACCTTCCGCGGGAAATGCCCCGGCCCGGATTCTTCTGTATATAGCTGGGCCAATCGATTGATTCTCGATCTGCGCCGGCGCGGTAACTTGATCCGCATTGGCAATGCTGCAGCTGCCGCAACGCGCCAAGGGGGCATCAAAGAGACATTCATGAGCGCCATGCCGGTGGGCTGCTGGCCAACTCCGTGGCCGCCGGCGCCGGTGAGATGATGTTGCGATCGTGCGAGGTGCGGCCCAAACGATGGCTGCGCTGATCAGCGCTCATGCCCGTGAGCCCCGACGCAGGCGATGTCCGCGCGTTTTCGGAACGACGGCGGGCGGTGCGCCGGATGCAGAGTGCAGCACCGGGGCGATGGATATGCAGACGAGACAGACCGCGGCCGACATGGATGGTCCGCGTGGCGGGGGATGGCAGAGATGGAGATGTTGGTACTAACGGGGCGTGGTTTTGCCGGCCGGCCGGCTCGCTTGGCGGTTTTGGCGGGCCTGGTTTGCGCCATGCCGGCCCTGTCCGGCTGTAACGAGAAAAACCGGTATGCCGCGCCGCCGTCGGCAAAGGTGGCGGTGGCAAGCCCGATCCAGCGGCCGGTCACCCTCTACGCCGAGTTCACCGGCAACACCGCGCCGCTCGCCGCAGTCGATGTGGAGGCCCGCGTTCAGGGCTTCCTGACGGCGATCGGCTATCGCGATGGCGAAGCGGTCAGGAAGGACCGCGTGCTGTTCGAGATCGAGAGGGATCAGTACCAGGCGCAATTCGATCTGCAGCAGGCGCAGGTGGAGAGCGCAAAAGCCAAGCAGGTGAATAGCAAGCGGGAGTACGACCGGCAGGTCACGCTGGGTCAGAAGGACGTTTCCACCCAGCGTGCGGTCGACGAGGCGACGATGAACTACGAGATGGCGAACGCCCAGCTCGCCGCCAACGAAGCCAGTCTCAGGCTCGCGCAGACATCACTCGGCTACACCACGGTGCGCGCGCCCTTCGACGGCGTGGTCACTCGGCACCTTGCCGAGGTCGGTTCGCTGGTCGGCCAGTCCGGTCCGACCAAGCTCGCTACGGTCCTTCAGGTCAATCCGATCCACGTCTATTTCAACATTTCCGAGCAGCAGCAGATCGACATGCGTGACGCCCTTGCCAAGCAGGGCAAGACGCTCAGGGACCTGCGCGAGAAGGCCGAGGAGCGATCGGTCGAGGTGGCTCTCGCCGCGGATGCCGCATTTCAGTACAAAGGCAAAATCGATTACATCGCCCCGCAGCTCGACCCCAATACCGGTACGCTGCAATTGCGAGGGGTGTTCGAGAACAAAGATATCGCGCTGGTGCCCGGCCTGTTCGTGCGTGTCCGTGTTCCGGTCGGCAAGATCGAGAACGCGCTGCTCGTCAATGACACCGCTGTGATGTCGAACCAGGCCGGCAGCTATGTGATGGTGGTCGGCGAGGACAAGGTGGTTGCCCAGCGTCAGGTGACGACCGGTCCGGTGGAAGGCCAGCTTCGCGTCATCACCGGCGGGCTCAAGGCCGACGACAAGGTCGTGATCGGATCGATCCAGCGCGCGGTCGCCGGCAACACGGTCGATCCCGTCGCGGGCACAATGGCCGCGGCCGGCCAAGGCTCGACGTCCGCGCCTGCCTCTCCGGTCCCGGCGGCGGGGTCGGGACGAAGCTCGCAATAGGTCACCGGCACACACAAGGCTCTCATGTTCTCGCGCTTCTTCATCGAACGGCCGGTGCTCTCGAACACGCTGGCGTTCCTCATCGTCCTGGTCGGCGCGCTGGCGTTGGCGAGCCTGCCGGTGTCGCAATATCCGAATGTGGTGCCGCCGACCGTATCGGTGACGGCGACCTATCCCGGCGCCAGCGCGCGCACCGTGATGGATACGGTCGCCCTTCCCGTCGAGCAGCAGGTCAATGGCGTCGACCACATGATCTACATGCAGTCGACCAGCGCGAGCGACGGCAGCTATAGTCTTGTCGTCACCTTCGACATCGGCACGGATCCGGACACGGCGCAGGTTCTGGTGCAGAACCGGGTCTCGCTGGCGAGCGCGCAACTGCCCAGCGCGGTCTCGACGCAGGGATTGAATGTCCAGAAGAAGCAGACCTCGATTCTTCAGTTCATCAATCTCTATTCTCCCGAGGGCCGCTACGACAACCTGTTCCTCGCCAACTACGCCACCATCCACCTCCAGAACGAGCTGGCGCGCGTGCCCGGCGTCGGCAACGTCACGGTGCTGGGGTCGGGAGCCTACGCCATGCGCATCTGGCTCGATCCCGGCCGCCTGCAGGCGTTCGGCCTGACCCCGAGCGATGTGACCTCGGCGATCCAGCAGCAAAGCAACGAGGTGACCGCTGGCCTCGTCGGCGCGCCGCCGACGCCGGACACCGTCAACTTCCAATACGTGCTCAATGTCACCGGCCGGTTTTCCGAGGCGGCGGAGTTCGAGAACATCGTGGTCAAGGTGGCGAGCGGCGAGGGCGGCAGGATTGTCCGCATCCGCGACATCGGCCGGATCGAGCTCGGCGCTGCGTCCTACGGCCAGACCGCGACGCTGAACGGCCGGCCGTCGGCGGCGATAGCGGTCTCGCAGCTGTCCGGCGCCAACGCCCTGACGGTTGCCGAGAGCGTCAAGAGCAAGATGGACGAGCTGTCGAAATCGTTCCCGTCCGGGCTCGCCTACAAGGTCTCGTTCGACAGCACCAAGTTCATCACCGCTTCGGTCCGCGAAGTCTACGAGACACTGGTGATCGCCGCCGGCCTTGTGCTGATCGTGATCCTCGCGTTCCTGCAGGATTGGCGGGCGATGCTGGTGCCGGCGACGACGGTGCCGGTGACCATCATCGGCGCGTTCGCCGCGATGTCGCTGCTCGGCTTCACCGTCAATACGACGAGCCTGTTCGCGCTGGTTCTTGCCATCGGCATCGTGGTGGACGACGCCATCGTGATCGTCGAGGGCGTGGCGCGTCATCTGGATGGCGGCATGTCCAGCCGCGAAGCTGCCGTGAAGGCGATGTCCGAGCTGTTCGGCCCCGTGATCGGCATCACCCTGGTGCTGATGGCGGTGTTCCTGCCGGCGGCGACCTTGTCCGGACTGACTGGAAAGATGTATCAGCAGTTCGCGCTCGTGATCGCCGCGACCGCAGTCATCTCCGCGATAAACGCCGTGACGCTGAAACCGACGCAATGCGCGTTGTGGCTGCGGCCATCGGTGCCGCCGCAGGAGCGCAACGTCGCCGCGCGCGCCTTCAACGCCGTCTACGGGCGCGCCGAGATGCTGTACACGGCGCTGATCAGCCGCATCGTCGCCCTGAGCGTTCCGGTTGCACTGCTCGGCATCGCCTTGATCGGCGTTGCGTTCTACAGCCTCTCGACGGTGCCGACCGGCTTCCTGCCGGACGAGGATCAGGGCTATTTCGTCGTCAGTCTCAAGCTGCCCGACGCGGCTTCCGCGCACCGGACGGAGACTGCCGTCGCGGAGGCGGCAAAGCTCGTGCAGGCGGTCCCCGGCGTCGAGGACGTGATTGCGGTGTCCGGCATCTCGCCGCTCGACAATAACGCGACGCTGTATAACGCCGGCATGCTCTACGTGGTGCTCAAGCCCTGGGACGACCGGAAGACGGCCGATCTTGGCATCGGCAGCATTGCGGCCAATGCCCGGGCCGCTCTCGACGGCATGGACAGCGCGACGGCGCTGATCATGCTGCCGCCGCCGATCCAGGGCATCGGCAATGCCAGCGGGTTCACCATGATGGTGCAGATCAAGGACGGCAGCTCCGATTTCGTGGCGTTGCAGAACGCCGTCGACCAGCTCGCCGCCAATGCGTCGACGCAGACCGGGCTTGCCCATGTCGCGCCGAACTTCAAGGGGACGGTCAAGCAATTCCGTCTGGTGGTGGACCGCATCAAGGCCGAGGCCATCGGCATCACCGTCGGCCAGGTCTTCTCGGCGCTGGAGGCCTATATGGGGTCGACCTACGTCAACCAGTTCACCAAGTACAATTACGTGTTCAAGGTCTACGTCCAGGCGGATGCCGCGTTCCGGCTCCAGCCCGACGACATCCTCAAGCTGAAGGTCAAGGGTGCCGATGGCCGGATGGTGCCGTTGGGCACGGTCGCCGCCATCAAGGATGAGGTCGGCCCGCCGCTGATCACGCTGTACAATCTCTATCCCGCGGCGACCGTCACCGGCAGTCCGGCTGGCGGCTTCAGTTCCGGAGAGGCGATGTCGCTGATGAGCGAGGTCGCGGCCAAGTCGCTGCCGCCCGGCATGGGGACCGCCTGGACCGGCATGTCCTATCAGGAGCAGATCGTCGGCAACCAGATCTATCGCGTCTTCCTCATTGCATTGGTGCTCGTCTATTTCATCCTCGCCGGTCAATACGAGAGCTGGCTGCAGCCGCTCGCGGTGATCCTCGCCGTGCCGCTCGCGCTGCTCGGCACGGTCATCGCGCTCGATGCGACGGGCATGCCGAACAACCTCTACACCCAGATCGGCATCGTCCTGCTGATCGCGCTCGCTGCCAAGAACGCGATCCTGGTGGTCGAATATGCGCGCGAGAAGCGGGCCGAGGGCATGGAGGTCGCTGAGGCGGCGATCGAAGCGGCACGGCTGCGCCTGCGCCCGATCCTGATGACCTCGTGCGCCTTCATACTCGGCATGCTCCCGCTGGTGTTCGCCAGCGGAGCCGGCGCCGGCGCCCGTGTTTCGATCGGGCTGGCGGTCGTGAGCGGCATGTTGGCTTCGACCTTCCTCGCCGTGCTCTTCGTGCCGCCATTCTTCGTGGTGCTCGAACGGCTGAGCGTCGCATGGGCAGCGCGGACGAAGCGGGTGACCACGGCTTCGTGATTTCGGCCGCACCTCAGCAGCGCCGGAGCTGAAACGTTCGGCTCATTTCAGAGCAGTCGATTGACGCTCCCTTCGCCAGCCTCATCACACCAATCTCCACCTTCCATCACCCGCCCGCTTCAACGCCGGATCGCTCACCCGCACGTGCTCGGCCAGGAAATCGATGAACGCGCGCACGCGCGCGGGCAGTGGCGCGGTGTGGCCGACATAGACGGCGTGGATGTCTTCGCGGTCGCCGGGATTGTAGCCTTGCAGGACCGGGACGAGGCGGCCGGACTCGATGTCGGGGCCGATGTGGAAGAGGGCGAGCCGGGCAAGCCCGACGCCGCCCAGCGCAAGACGGCGGGCGGCTTCACCGTCGCTGGCGCGCGCGACCGGTGACGGCACGGCCTCCTCGGTGTGATCCCCGCGCCTGAACGGCCAACCGCGGATGCTGCGCGGAAAAGTCCAGCCGATGCCACGGTGATCGGCAAGGTCCGCCGGCGTTTTCGGCGTGCCGCAACGGGCGAGGTAGTCCGGCGCGCCGACCACGACCATGCGGCTGCTGCCGAGCTTTCGCGCGACGAGACGCGAGGCCCGCAGCGGGCCGACGCGGATGGCGACGTCGGCGCGCTCCTGCATCAGGTCAATCAGCGTGTCGGTCAGCACGAGATCGAGCGTGACGTCGGGATGCCGTTCCAGGAAGCGCGGGATCAACGGCACCAAATGCAGCATGCCGAAGGGAATGTTGCAATTGACCGTGAGGCGGCCGCGCGGCGCCGCGCCCGAGGCGGCCTCGCGCTCGGCCTCCTCCATTTCGGCGAGGATGCGCACCGCCCGCTCGTAGAAGGCCCGGCCCTCCTCGGTCAGCGTCAGCTTGCGCGTGGTGCGGTTGACGAGTCGCGCGCCGAGCCGCGCCTCCAGCCGCGACATCAGCTTGCTGACGCCCGACGGCGTCAGGCGCAGCTTTCGCGCGGCCTGGGTGAAGCCGCCGAGATCGACCACGCGGACGAAAACCTCCATCTCGGCGGAGCGGTTGGTGTCAAAACGGGCCATGTTGAATTCACGTCACAAATGATTGGATTGCCGACATTCTAATGGTGTTGCGGCCATGCCGCTATCTGCGGGGCTTCGTCTCATCCATCGGAGCCACGCATGCCTCCCGCCGTCCTCGCGCTCACCGCCGGTGCCTTCGGCATCGGCACCACCGAATTCATCATCATGGGCCTCTTGCTCCAGGTCGCCGCCGACATGCATGTTTCCGTGCCGGTCGCCGGCCTGCTGATATCGGGCTATGCGCTCGGCGTGTTCGTCGGTGCGCCGGTGCTGACGCTGGCGACGCGGCGGATGCCACGGAAAACAGTGCTGCTCGCGCTGATGGCGATCTTCACGCTGGGCAATGCGGCTTGCGCGCTGGCCCCGAATTACGAACTGCTGATGGCAGCTCGCGTGCTGACCTCGCTCGCCCACGGCACGTTCTTCGGTGTCGGCTCGGTCGTGGCCACCAGCCTCGTCGCCGAGGACAAGCGTGCCTCCGCGATCGCCACCATGTTCATCGGCCTGACGGTCGCCACGCTCCTGGGCGTGCCCTTCGGCGCGTGGTTCGGCCTGATGCTCGGCTGGCGCGCCGCGTTCTGGGCCGTGACGGTCATCGGCGTGATCGCGTTCGCGGTGGTCGCCGCGCTCGTGCCTGGCCATGTCGGCAGTGGCGACAAGCCGATCTCGCTCGCCGAAGAGGTCGCCGTGCTCGGTCGTCCGCAGGTGCTGCTCGGCCTCGCCATGACCGTGTTCGGCTTCGCCGGCCTGTTCGTCGTCTTCACCTATATCCAGCCGATCCTGACGCGCTTCACCGGTTTCTCGGAGGCTGCCGTCTCGCCGATCCTGCTGGTGTTCGGCGTCGGGCTCGCGATCGGCAACGTCGCCGGCGGCAAGCTTGCGGACCGCGGCCTGGCACGGGCCCTGACCGGCACGCTGGCCGCGCTTGCGATCGTGCTGCTCGGGCTGGCAGCCGTGCTATCGATCAAGATCCTTTCCATCGCGCTGATCCTGCTGCTCGGCATCGCCGCCTTCGCAACCGTCGCCCCGCTCCAGCTTCGCGTATTGGAGGCAGCCGGCCCCAGCGGCCGCACGCTCGCCTCCAGCCTCAACATCGCCGCGTTCAATCTCGGCAACGCGCTCGGCGCCTGGGCCGGCGGCGTCACCATCGACCGCGGGTTCGGGCTTCCCGCGTTGCCGCTGGTCGCGGCCGGCATCACAGCGATCGGCCTCGCGCTGGCGCTGTGGAGCCTTCGGCTCGATCGCGCGCCGGTCGCCGCCGCGGCGTGTCCGGCGGAATAGCGGAGGAAACCCATCATGGAATACCGCAATCTCGGCGCCTCCGGACTCAGGGTCCCCGTGCTCAGCTTCGGCACCGGCACCTTCGGCGGACAGGGCCCCCTGTTCTCGGCCTGGGGCCGCAGCGATGCGGACGAGGCGCGCAGGCTGATCGACATCTGCCTCGATGCCGGCGTCAACCTGTTCGACAGTGCTGACGTCTATTCGAACGGCGCGTCCGAGGAGATTCTCGGTGCTGCGATCAGGGGCCGGCGCGACAAGGTGCTGATCTCCACCAAGATGAGCCTGCCGATGGGCGAGGGGCCGCACGATGCGGGCTCGTCGCGGCAGCGGCTCCTGACCTCGGTCGATGCGGCGCTGCGCCGGCTTGGCACTGACCACATCGACCTGCTCCAGCTCCACGCTTTCGACGCCTTCACCCCGATCGAGGAGGTGCTGTCGACGCTCGACATGCTCGTGCGCGCGGGCAAGCTGCGCTATGTCGGCGTCTCCAATTTCGCCGGCTGGCAGTTGATGAAGTCGCTCGCCATTGCGGACCGGCATGGCTGGCCGCGCTATGTCGCGCATCAGGTCTACTACTCGCTGCTCGGCCGCGACTACGAGTGGGAGCTGATGCCGCTCGCGCGCGACTAGGGGGTGGGGGCGCTGGTCTGGAGTCCGCTCGGCTGGGGCCGCCTTACCGGAAAGATCCGGCGCGGCCAGCCGCTGCCGCCGAACAGCCGCCTGCACGCGACCGCACAGTTCGGTCCGCCGGTGCGCGACGAGACGCTCTACGCCGTCGTCGACGTGCTGGACGCGATCGCGATGGAGACCGGCCGCACCGTGCCCCAGGTCGCGATCGCCTGGCTGCTGAGCCGTCCCACCATCGCCTCCGTCATCATCGGCGCCCGCGACGAAGCGCAGCTGCGCGACAATCTCGGCGCAGTGCGATGGCCGCTGAGCGCGGATCAGATCAAGCGTCTCGACGAGGCCAGCGCGGTGATGCCGCCCTATCCCTACTATCCCTATCGCATCCAGCAGGGTTTTGCCCGGCTGAATCCGCCGCCGGTGTAGTCCAGGAGACGCAGGCAATTCGTCGCATCGGTGTACCGTCGCAATGCGCCATGCAGAAACGCGGCTGTACACGCCTCATCCTCGTCCGTAACCTCCGCCGCACAATTTCAGGAGATGCGACGTGGCGAAGAAAACGGCAACCAAGAAGAAAAGTGCTTCCAGGAAAGCGGCAACGAAGACGAGCAAGAAGGCATCGAGCAAGAAGACTTCGAGCAAAAAGACCCCAGCCCGAAAGGGCGTCGCTGCGAAAACGATCAAGCCAGCCAAGAAGGTCGCCGCGCGCAAATCAGCCACCGCGCGTCGGCCCAGGGGACCGGCCTGGCAATGGTCCGCGGTCGATACCGCGGCCGCGATCCGCTCCGGCGCAATCTCCGCGGTCGAGGTCGTGGAAACGCATCTCGAGCGGATGCGCACCGTCAATCCGGGACTCAATGCGGTTGTCGTGGATCTCTCGGAAGAAGCGCTTGCGGCCGCGCACGCCGCCGACAAGCAGCGCGCCAAGGGCGGCGAGCTCGGCCTCCTGCACGGTGTGCCCATCACCATCAAGGAGAATGTTGACTATGAAGGCCGGCCCAACTTCAACGGCGTTCCCGCCAACAAGGATCTCATCGCGCCGTCGGATGCGCCTGTTGTCCGCAACCTCAGGAAGGCCGGCGCCATCGTCCTTGGTCTCACCAACACCCCGGAATTCTCCTTCCGCGGCTTCACCGACAATCCCCTGCACGGGCTGACGCTGAACCCCTGGGATCCTGATATCACCTGCGGCGGCTCCTCGGGCGGTGCGGGTTCGGCGGTCGCGGCAGGCATCGGCACCATCGCCCATGGCAACGATATCGGCGGCTCGCTGCGCTGGCCGGCGCATTGCAACGGCGTCGCGACCATCAAGCCGACGCAGGGCCGCATCCCCGCCTTCAACGGAAGCGCAACGGCGGAGCGGCCGATGCTGGCGCATCTGATGTCCGCGCAGGGGCCGCTCGCCCGCCATGTCGCCGACGTTCGCCTCGCGCTGGAGGCGATGAGCCAGCGCGATCCGCGCGACCCCTGGTGGGTGCCGGCACCGCTGATCGGACCCAAGCCGAAGGGGCCGATCAAGGTCGCGCTGGCGAAGATCCCCGAGGACATGGACGTCGATCCCTCCGTCGCCGCGGCGCTGCGCCAGGCCGCCGACCATCTCGAGCGTTCCGGCTATCGCGTCAGCGAGGTCGAGGTGCCCGACATCAACGGCGTCTGGCAGACCTGGTGCGACATCATCACCAACGAGACCGTGGTGATGCAGGAGGCCGGCATGCTGAAGGTCACGTCCGAGGATTTCCACAAAGCCTGGGGCGGCATGAAGGCCAAGGCCAACGTGCTCGATCTCAAGGCCTGGATGCAGGCGACTGCCGCGCGCAGCGGCCACATCCGCGCCTGGCAATTGTTCTTCGAGGAATATCCGGTCGTGCTGGCGCCGACCACGGTGAAGCCGACGCCGGGCCCGCGTGACGACACCGTCAGTTCCGAGCGCGTGCGTGAGATCTTCTGGGGCGAGATCCGCTTCATCTCCGCCATCAACGTGCTGGGCCTGCCCGGCGCCGTGGTGCCTGTGGCCCTCCACGACGGCAAGCCGATCGGCGTGCAGCTCATCGCCGGCCGTTACCGCGAGGACCTCGCACTCGATGCCGCCGCCGCGATCGAGAAGCGTGCCGGCGTGCTCACCCACCGCCTCTGGGAGAACATGGCTTAGGCCTAAGCAACACCGCCACATTGACGATGCACCCCTCTCCGCGTGTGGGCGAGGGGTGCTCGCCGTGCAGCGGCGAGTTGGGTGACGCCGAGCAAGACACGGCGTGATCGGTTAATCGAATTTAACCGGGATCACTGCCAATTCGCCAGCAGGCGTTAGGGTTACTTCCTCGATCTCTATACGAATTATTGTCCGCTTTACCGCCCGCCTCTAACACGAGGACGGCGGACAACGCACATGCCTCATTCTAGGCCAATAAGTGCGGCCCGCCCCACGCGGAGGTGGCATAATGCGCAACGAGACGATCGCTATTCACGCCGGTTACGAGCCCGAAGCGACCACGCACGCGGTTGCCGTGCCGATCTACCAGACCGCGGCCTACGCCTTCGACAGCGCCGATCATGGCGCCGCCCTGTTCAATCTCGAGACCGAAGGCTTCCGCTACAGCCGCATCGCCAATCCGACCAGTGCGGTTCTGGAGAAGCGCATCGCCCAGCTCGAAGGCGGCGTCGGCGCGCTTGCGGTCGCGACCGGGCAGGCCGCGCTGCATTTCGCCTTCGTCAACGTCGCCGATCACGGCGGCAACATCGTTTCGGTGCCGCAGCTTTATGGCACCACGCACACGCTGCTCTCGCACATCCTGCCGCGCCAAGGCATCACCGGCCGTTTCGCCGAGAGCGACAGGCCTGAGGCGATCGAGAAGCTGATCGATGAGAACACCCGGGCCGTCTTTGCCGAGACCATCGGCAATCCCGCCGGCAATGTCTGCGACATCGAGGCGCTGGCGAAGATGGCTCATGCGCATGGCGTGCCGCTGATCGTCGACAACACTGTCGCAACCCCGATCCTGCTCAAACCGTTCGACTACGGTGCCGACATCGCCGTGCATTCGCTGACCAAGTTCCTTGGCGGTCACGGCACCACGCTCGGCGGCGCCATTGTCGATTCCGGAAATTTCCCCTGGGCCAAGCATGCCGAGCGCTTCCCGGCCTACAACAAGCCGGATGCCTCCTATCACGGTCTTGTCTATGCCGAGCGGTTCGGCCGCACCGCTTACATCGAGCGGGCGCGAAGCGTCTATCAGCGCACCATGGGCTCGGTGCTGTCGCCGTTCAACGCCTTCCTGCTGCTCCAGGGCATCGAGACCGTGGCGCTGCGCATGGAGCGTCATGTCGAGAATGCGCGCAAGGTCGCCGAATTCCTCCGCGGCGATCCGCGCGTCGCCTGGGTCAATTATACCGGTTTCCCGGACAGCCCCTATTATCCGCTGGTGCAGAAGTACCTGAACGGCAACGCCTCCTCGCTCTTCACCTTCGGCATCAAGGGCGGCATGGAGGCCGGCAAGACGTTTTATGATGCGCTGAAGCTGATCACGCGGCTCGTCAATATCGGTGATGCCAAGTCGCTGGCCTGCCATCCGGCCTCGACGACCCATCGGCAGATGTCGGCGGAGCAGCAACGCGTCGCCGGCGTGCTGCCGGAGACCATCCGTCTGTCGATCGGCATCGAGCATGCCTCAGACATCATCGAGGACATCGACCAGGCGCTGGAAAAGGCCTGCCCGTCAGCGCGGCTCGAGGCCGCGGAGTAGGCGGCGTCGCCCATGACGATCCTGATCGACAGGGATCAAGTCGTATCGAGCCCGGCCCTGGTGCCGGGCGAGGGCGATCTCGTGCGCGACCATGCCGGCGCCGACCTCACGATCGGGCTGATCAACAACATGCCGGATCCGGCGCTGAAGGCGACCGAGCGGCAGTTCATGAAGTTGCTCCAGGCCGCCGCGGGCCCGCACCGCATCCGCTTCCACTGCTTCTCGCTTCCCAGCGTGAAGCGGTCGCCCGAAGCGAAGTGGCATGTCGACAGCGAGTATTCCGACTTTTCCGATCTCGAGCGCGGCAAGTTTGACGGATTGATCGTGACCGGTGCAGAGCCGATCGCGCCCGCGCTCGACCAGGAGCCATACTGGCAGGATCTCACGAACCTCATCGACTGGGCCAAGGCCAACACGCGCTCGACGATCTGGTCGTGCCTTGCCGCGCATGCCGCGGTGCTGCATCTCGACGGTATCGAACGACGGCGGCTGCCGGCCAAATGTCACGGCATTTTCGATTGCGACGTCGTGACGCGCGATGGGTTGACCCGTGCTGCGCCTGCGCCGCTCAAGGTCTCGCATTCACGCCTGAACGAGATCGTCGAGAGCGACCTCGTGCAGTCGGGCTATCAGGTGCTGACACGCTCGGCCCAAGCCGGCGTCGACGTCTTCGTCCGCCAATATGCCAGCCGCTTCGTGTTCTTTCAGGGCCACCCCGAATATGACGCGCTGTCGCTCCAGCGCGAATATCTGCGCGACATCGGCCGCTATCTCGCGCGGGAGCGCGAGACCTACCCGCGCCTGCCGGTGAGCTATTTTGACGCAGCGACGGAAGAGAAACTGGCTCGCTTCGAGAAGAAGGCGGCGCATCAGCGCCATCCGGCACTCGCCAACGAGCTGCCCGGGCTGAACCTGCGCGCCGACATCGGCGCTGGCAACGCGGCGGCAATGCTATTCCGCAACTGGTTGCGCTATCTCGGCGCGGACGCCGACGCGTCGGTAGCGGCGCGCTAGCGGAAGCGGTCTTGGTCTCACGTTAGGATTACCCAGGCGTTAGGCTTGCCTCAACCTGCGCACGAATGTTTCAGTAGAGGAATAGGAAATCACGGGAAGCGCAGCGTGTGGTCGGCACTCCAGGGACGCGTGAACAATCGGCTGGCCCGGCATTTCCATGCCGCTCCGCACCGATTGCCCGCGCATGCGCCGATGGTGAGCTTCACTTTCGACGATGCCCCCGATAGCGCCGCAGGCGAGGGTGCCGAGCTTCTGGAGCAGCATGGCGGCCGGGGGACGTTCTATCTCGCCGGCAGCTTGATCGATCAGCCGTCGGACCATTGGCACGGTCTGTCGAACGATGCGATCGTGCGGCTTCACCGGGCCGGTCACGAGATCGCCTGCCACACCTTCTCGCACCGGAGTTCGGCCACGCTCGATGAGGCCGCGATGGCTCGCGAGATCGAGCGGAACCGCAGTCATTTCCGCGGCATCGATTCCTCGATCACGCTGGAGAACTTCGCCTACCCCTATGGGCTCGCCTCGGTCTGGCGCAAGCCGCAACTCGCGAAAGCCTTCCGTTCCGCGCGCGGCATTCTTCCCGGCGTCAACAGCGACGTCATCGATCTCCAGTTCCTGCGCGCCTCGCCGCTGGTCGATTGCGAGATCGATCCGGCAGGCGTCGATCGCTATTTCGACGAGGCGGTCGCAAGCGGCGGCTGGCTGATCTTCTACGGCCACGACGTCGCCGATGCGCCAAGCCCCTATGGCTGCACGCCGCACCTGATGCGTCATGCGCTGGAGGCCGCCGGTAAGCGCAACATGCCGATCGTGACCGTTGCAGAGGCGCTGCGACGGATCGGAGCGTAGCTGCCACCCTCTCCCGCAAGGGGAGAGGGGAAGAGAAGCGCCTGCCCCGCAAACAGTCTTGCCACGCCCGCGCCGGCATGCGACTGGCGTTGTGACGAATCTCACGGCCTGATCTGTTCCGCATGTCCGCTCCCTCCACCGCTCCGCTCTCTGCCCCGGCTAACGGCCGCGACGCGCTGTCGGTGCTGCATTCGGTGTTCGGCCTGCCGGGTTTTCGCGGAGCGCAGGGCGAGATCATCCGGCATGTCACCGAGGGCGGCAATTGCCTCGTGCTGATGCCGACCGGCGGCGGCAAGTCGCTGTGCTATCAGCTTCCGTCCTTGCTGCGCGAAGGCTGCGGCATCGTGGTGTCACCGTTGATCGCGCTGATGCGTGACCAGGTTGCCGGGCTGATCGAGGCCGGCGTCAATGCCGCCGCGCTGAACTCGTCGCTGACGCCGCAGGAGGCGTCCGACATCGAGCGGCGCCTGCTCGCGGGCGATCTCGACCTGCTCTATGTCGCGCCGGAACGCCTGGTCACGCCGCGCTGCCTGTCATTGCTGGCGCAGGCGAAGGTGGCGCTGTTTGCGATCGACGAGGCGCATTGCGTCTCGCAATGGGGGCATGACTTCCGTCCCGAATATGTCGGCCTCTCCATCATCGCCGAGCGTTTTCCCGACGTGCCGCGCATCGCGCTGACCGCGACGGCCGACGAGCTGACGCGCAAGGAAATCATCGATCGGCTTCAGCTCACGGGCGCGCCGCAATTCGTCTCGAGCTTCGACCGACCCAACATCCGTTACGAGATCGTCGACAAGCGCAACGCGGTGTCGCAGCTGAAGGAGTTCATCCGGGAGCGGCATGCGGGCGATGCCGGCGTGGTCTATTGCCTGTCGCGCAACCGCGTCGAGGAGGTCGCCGCCGCGCTTCAGGACGCCGGCATTGCGGCGCTGCCCTACCATGCCGGGCTCGACGGCAGCGTGCGCTCGCGCAACCAGGACCGCTTTCTCAACGAGGACGGCATCGTCATCGTCGCGACCGTGGCGTTCGGCATGGGCATCGACAAGCCCGACGTGCGCTTCGTCGCCCATCTCGATCTGCCCAAGAGCATCGAGGCCTACTACCAGGAGACGGGGCGCGCCGGCCGCGACGGCAAGCCGTCCACGGCCTGGATGGCCTATGGGCTCTCCGACATCGTGCAGCAGCGCCGCATGATCGACGAGTCCAGCGCCTCCGACGAATTCAAGCGGGTCTCGATCGGCAAGCTCGATGCGCTGGTCGGCCTTGCCGAGACGCCGCATTGCCGGCGCCGGCGGCTGCTCGCCTATTTCGGCGAGATCGTGATGGGTGAAAGCTGCGGCAATTGCGACAACTGCCTGACGCCGCCCAGGATGCGCGACGGCAAGGTGCTGGCGCAGAAGCTGTTGTCCTGCGTCTATCGAACAGGGCAGCGTTTTGGCGCGATGCACCTGATCGACGTGCTGGTCGGGCGCCTGACCGAGAAGGTGACGCAGTTCGGCCACGACAAATTGTCCGTGTTCGGCATCGGGCGCGAGCTCAACGAAAAGCAGTGGCGCACCGTGCTGCGGCAGTTGGTGGCGATGGGCCATTTGCAGAGCGACAGCGAAGCGTTCGGTGCGCTGAAGCTGACCGAGACTGCGCGCGGCGTGCTGCGCGGCGAAACCGAAGTGTGGTTGCGCGAGGAGGCGCCCGGCACGCGCATTCGCGCGAGCCGCGGCAAGTCCCGCCGCGGCGACCTTGCGCCCGCCGCCAGCGCCGCGCCAGGCGATGTCGATCCCGAACTGCGCGCGCGGCTGCGCTCGTGGCGTTCGGAGGTCGCGCGCGAGCGCGGCGTGCCGGCCTATGTGGTGCTGCACGATGCCACTATCGACGGCATCGTCCGGGCCTGGCCGACGACACTCGACGAGCTCCGCAACGTGCCCGGCATCGGCGACAAGAAGCTCGAGCATTACGGCGACGAGCTGCTGCAGATCGTCAAGACGCGATAAACGACAAATACTCCGCCGTCATCCCGGACAAGCGCGCCCAAGGCGCGCGCAGATCCGGGATCCATAACCACAGGCCGATGTGGTTACGGCAGGCAGGCCACCACGAGCCGTCGCAAGACGATTGCTGCGGCGTATGGGTCCCGGGTCGGCGCTGACGCTTGCCCGGGACGACAGCGGAGGGGAGGCGAGAGGTGGGTTACCTCACCCATTCCTGAACGCATACGCGTAGCCGTTCAGCGCGGGTGCACCGCCGAGATGGGCGTAGAGGATCTTCGCACCCTTCTCGAAATAGCCCTTCTTCGCGAGGTCGATCAGGCCCTGCATCGACTTGCCCTCGTAGACGGGGTCGGTGATCATGCCTTCGAGGCGCGCGGTGAGACGGATCGCCTCCTTGGTCTCTTCCGACGGCACGCCATAGGCGGGATATGCGTAGTCCTCGATCAGCACGACGTCGTCGGCGACGAGCTCCTTGCCGAGCTCGACGAGCTCAGCGGTGTTCTGCGCGATCTCGAGCACCTGCGCCTTGGTCTGGGCCGGCGTAAAGGACGCGTCGATGCCGATCACCTTGCGGGCGCGGCCATCGGCGGCGAAGCCGACCAGCATGCCGGCATGGGTTGAGCCGGTGACGGTGCAGACGATGATGTAGTCGAACTTGAAGCCGAGCTCGGCCTCCTGCTTGCGCACCTCCTCCGCGAAGCCGACATAGCCGAGCCCGCCATATTTGTGCACGGAGGCGCCGGCGGGAATCGCATAAGGCTTGCCGCCCGCCGCCTTCACCTCCTCGATCGCCTGCTCCCAGCTCTTGCGAATGCCGATGTCGAAGCCGTCGTCGACCAGGCGCACGTCGGCGCCCATGATGCGCGAGAGCATGATGTTGCCGACGCGGTCATAGACCGCGTCCTCGTGCGGCACCCAGGCTTCCTGCACGAGGCGGCACTTCATGCCGATCTTGGCCGCGACCGCGGCGATCATGCGGGTGTGGTTGGACTGCACGCCGCCGATCGAGACCAGCGTGTCGGCGTTGGAGGCGATCGCATCGGGAATGATGTATTCGAGCTTGCGCAACTTGTTGCCGCCATAGGCGAGGCCGGAATTGCAATCCTCGCGCTTCGCATAGATCTCGACATTGCCGCCGAGGTGTTTTGACAGTCGCTCCAGCTTCTCGATCGGCGTCGGGCCGAAGGTCAGCGGGTAGCGCGCGAATTTTTCCAGCATCATGGGTTATCCCGATTTGGCGGTGGCGTCTGAGGAACGGAGCTAGCATCGCCTCGGAAAAATGTGCTCTCGAATATTGGGTCAGTGCTGGCTATCTCTTGCGTCGATTGGCTCAATAGGCCAGATTTCTTCCAAATTATCCGCTACAAGTGAAAGCTTCTTCCGTGGCCGCTCGACTTGACCGCATCGACCTTAAGATACTGAGATTGCTGCAAAATAACGGCCGGCTTAGCAATGCCGAGCTGGCCGAGACGGTCGCGATCAGCCCCGCCACCTGCCATCGCCGCACTCAGCGCCTGTTCGAGGACGGCTTCATCGCCACCGTGCGCGCCATGGTCGCGCCGAAGAAGCTGGCAAAGGGCACGCTGGTGATGGTCGGCGTCGTGCTCGACCGCTCGACGCCTGAGAGTTTCGCCACCTTCGAAAAGGCCATCGCGAAGTTGAAGTTCGTGCTCGACTGCCACCTGGTCGCCGGCGACTTCGACTACTTCCTCAAGATCCGCGTCGGCGACATGGAGGATTTCAACCGCATCCATGGCGAGCAGCTCATCGCGCTGCCCGGCGTGCGCCAGACCCGAACTTTCTTCGTGATGAAGGAAGTCGTCGACAACGCGCCGCTGGAGTTTTGAGCAGAAGCGTTTTCCAGCGAAGTGGAAGCCGGTTCGCGCCATAAAACGCGTCAAAACAGAATCCTGCGCACTTGATGCGCGATCCGCATCATGAGAGGTTCATCCGATGCAGACATTTCCCTTCCGCCAGTACAATCCGGCCGGGCCGAGCTATCGGCGCGGCTGGGTCGACGAGGCCGTGGCTGCGATCGAGGCCGACCAGTGCCGCACCGCCGACACGCATCTGATCCGGTTGATCGTGCCGGCGCTCTCCGGCATCGACATCTATCTCAAGGACGAGTCCACGCATCCGACCGGCAGCCTGAAGCATCGTCTCGCGCGATCGCTGTTCCTCTATGCGCTCTGCAACGGCCACATTGGCGAAGGCACGCCCGTCGTCGAGGCATCGTCGGGATCGACGGCGGTGTCGGAAGCCTATTTCGCGCAGATGATCGGCGTGCCCTTCTACGCCGTGATGCCGCGGACGACCTCGGCGGAGAAGATCGCCGCGATCGAGCATTATGGCGGCAACTGCCATTTGATCGACGACGGTCGCGCGCTCTATGCGGACGCCGCGGCGCTCGCCGCCCGTCTGAACGGCCACTACATGGATCAGTTCACCTTCGCCGAGCGCGCCACCGACTGGCGCGGCAACAACAACATCGCCGAGTCCATCTTCACGCAATTGCAGGGCGAGCCGCGCCCGCTGCCGGACTGGATCGTGATGGGCGCCGGCACCGGCGGCACCTCGGCCACCATCGGGCGCTATCTGCGCTATCGGCAGTATCCGACGCGGCTATGCGTCGCCGATGTCGAACATTCCGCCTTCTTCGACTGCTTCCGCTCGCAGGACCGCTCCCATGTCTGCGACCGCCCGTCACTGATCGAGGGTGTCGGCCGGCCGCGCTGCGAGCCGTCCTTCGTGCCGGGTGTGGTCGATCGCATGATGAAGATCCCGGATGCGGCGACGATCGCGGCGATGAACGTGCTGTCGCGCCGGCTGCGCCGCGCGGTCGGCGGCTCCACCGGCACCAACTTCCTGGCGCTGTGCCGGCTCGCCTCGGAAATGCGTCAGGCGAACGCGACAGGGTCGCTGGTGACGCTGATCTGCGATTCCGGCGAGCGCTACCGGCAGACCTGTTACGAGCCCGCATGGCTGAAGGCGCGCGGACTCGATCCGGCGCCTTACGAGGCGGCCTTGTCGTCGTTCCTCGCGACAGGCGAGCCGCTGAGGCTCGATGTCGACGATGTCTTCAATCCGCAGGGCGTGCGAAGCCCCGCCGCGTCATAGCAGCGTCTTTCTGCCGTTTTTCAAATTGGCACGACCGTCACGGCAACTTCACTTGCCCTGCGCACGCATGCAGGTGACGGTTGTGGTCTCAACGAGGAGATCCCATCGTGCGCCTTCCCATTCTCGATCCCAAGGATCTGACTGACGAACAGAAGCCGCTCTATGACGATATGCGAGCCGGCATCACGGATCATTTCAAGGGTTTTGTGAACATGCGCGACGACGGCGCGCTGCTCGGGCCCTGGAACCCCTGGATCCGCGAGCCGCGCTTCGGCGGGCCGGTGTGGGAGCTGGTCAAGGCGATCGCGTCGAACCCGCTGCTACCGGCGCCGGTGCGTGAGGTCGCGATTCTCGTCACGGGCTCACATTTCCGGTCCGGTTACGAGCTCTATGCCCACGTTCTGGTCGCCGAGCAGCGCGGTCTGTCCGACGAGAAGCTGGCGACCATCGTCGCCGGACAGCGGCCTGTCGATCTGACCAGGCAGGAGGCGGTCGCCTATGACATGGCCTCGGCCCTGGTCAGCGGTGGCGTGCTGCCGGAGCTGACCTATCGTGCGGCGGTGAAGGAGTTCGGCGAACACGGCGCGGCCGAGCTGTCCTATCTGGTCGGCGTCTATTGCATGGTCTCGGTCACGCTCAACACGTTCGACGTGCCGGTGCCGGATTAGCAGCGGCTTTGTTTCAATTGAGCATGATCCTCTTCCGGGATCATGCTCAATTGCGCACGGCGTAGAGCGGCGTTCGCAACGTCAGCTGATAGGACGGCTTCGGCGTCCACGCGATCAGCGCGGTGATGCCGAACAGGCGGTTGTCGTTGTCGTCCATGCGGTCAAGGTCGAGCCGCAGGATCGGCTGGGTGAAGGACTCCGCGATCGTCCGTCCCGCGAGCTGTGCGCCACCGAAGGACTGCATGCCGAGGCGCCCGGTGAACTTCCAGTTGCTCGGCCATTGGTAGTAGCCGCCGCCATAGAGGATCGTGTTCGGCCGGATGCTGGCGAACGTACTGGCAATGGTGGCGGTGGTGTATTGCATGCCGGCCAACCAGCCCCGCGTCTCGTCCTCGTCGAGCGCGTAGTCGAATTCCAGGATGTTGTTGAAGGAATTCACCATGCCCTGCTCGTTCGGCACCGACTGCGTCAGCGTCGATTGCAGCGTGATCGTCGGGATCTTGCCGCCATTCTGCTGGTGGAGGTCGGCCTGCACGCCGATGTTCCAGCTGGTGATGTCGAAGGACGACCAGCCGCCGCCGATATCCGTCGTCGATCCGGACACGCCGCCATAGAGCGAGACACGGTCGGTGACGTCGACGGTCAGCGGCAGGTCAACGGCAATCGACTTCGCCGCCGGCAAGCCGCTCGGCAGCGTCGTGCTTCGTCGCGCCGCCAGGGCCTGGAACGCGGCCGACAGCGAGGTGGTGCCGAAGCCGAGCCCGAGCGTGCCTGCGGGGATCGTCGCGTAGCTGGTGCGGAGGTCGAGGTAGATGTTCGGAACAGCCGGCTTTGCCGGTGCGTCCTCGTCCGCCTCGGCGGCGAAGGCCGCGCTTGCTGAAACCGTCACGCAGGCCAGCCCCAGCGCGACGGCGCGCAAAGCCGGACGATGCGGTGGGTTGCGAGTTGACACGTGACAATCCGACGCGTGAGGCTCTGGTGGCGGAAGCGCACGCTAGATGGAACGTGATCGTTCCCGCGGTCAAGCGCTATCCGCAAACGATGGACTGTATCGACGCACGCGGCTACCCTGTCGTGACTGCACCGACACTCTCGCCGGCCAGAGTGCAGGCCAGACAACGGAGGACGACAGCCATGAACACGTCACGCCGCATCCTGCTCGCCGGAATGGCGGGGCTCGCCCTCGCTCCGACCGCTGCGGCGGCCGCACCGGCGCCAGTGGTCGATGATGTGACGGTTGCCGAAGAACGCTTTGCGCGCATGATCGCCGCCGCGCATGCTCCGGACGTCACTTGCGCACGGCAGGCGGAGCGCTATGCGGATGCGCATTGGCCCGAATATCTTGTGGCCGCCAGGGCCGTTCTCGACGCACGCGTGTGATTCTCACACTCACTCACTTCTTCACCGCCCTCCGCACCTGTTCGCCGATCTGCGACAGCACGAGCTGGGCCTGCGGCAGGATCGCGCCCATGGCGTGGAAATTGTGGACCATGCCGTCGTGGCAGACATGTTCGACGGCGACGCCCGCAGCGAGCAGCTTGCGGGCATAGGCATTGCCTTCGTCGCGCATCGGGTCGTACTCGGCGGTATGGATGATCGCGGTCGGCAGGCCCGTCAGCCGTCTCGCGCGCAGCGGAGAGACGCGGGGGTCGGCGGCGTCGATGCCCTCGGGCAGATAATCGGAAAGATCGGCTTCGATCGTGACGCGGTCGATCAGGTGGCCCTCGGCAAAGGCCTCGCGCGAGGGCGAGGTTTCCTCGAAATCCAGTACCGGGCAGATCAGGCATTGCGCGGCGATGGAGAGGCCGGCGGTCTGAGTCGCCTCCTGGCACACGACCGCAGCCAGCGTGGCGCCGGCGGAATCGCCGCCGATCACCAGGCGGTCCGCGTCGATGCCGAGCGATGCCGCCTCGCGCGCCACCCATTCGGTGGCGGCGATCGCGTCATCGACGGCGGCGGGGAATCTGTGCTCGGGCGCGAGCCGGTAGTCGACCGACACGAGGCGGCAGCCGGTGGCATGCGCCAGCGCGGCCGCGATGCGGTCGTGCGTGGCAATGCTGCCGGCGACGAGCCCGCCGCCGTGAAAGAACACGAAGCCCGGTGCGAGTTCCTCGGCGCTTGCCGGCGTGTAGAGGCGATAGGGCAGTTCGCCGGCACGGCCGGCCAGAACGCCGTCGGACGTCGTCACGTCCGGCGCCTCGGCACGCGCGAACTGCATCAGCTTTGCCAGCGATTGCCGCCGCGCTTCCACGCTGGGCCGGCTCCGCGCCTGCGGCGCAGCCGCAGCCATCATGGTCAACAAACGCTTGGCGAGCGGATCAAGGGGCATGGATCTCTCCTTTCTCCCACGAGGGGAGGGTAGCTCACCACGTCCCCGCAGGGAATCTTTTAGAAATTGGGGGCAATAGTGCCCGGATATTTCCAAGGGGAGGCCGGTCATGGCCGAGATCAAGAAGCCCATCGACTATTCGCCGAGCTGGACCTTCTTCGAGGGCGAATGGCACGAGGGCAACGTGCCGATCATGGGCTCGCGCACGCATGCGGCCTGGCTCGGCTCGATCGTGTTCGACGGCGCGCGCGCGTTCGAGGGTGTTGCGCCCGATCTCGACCGGCACGTCGCCCGCGTCAATCAATCGGCGATCAATTTTGGCCTGAAGCCGGTGCTCGATACCGGCGCCTGGCTTGCGCTCGCAACCGAGGGCATTGCGCGATTTGCGCCCGATGCCGAGCTCTATGTCCGTCCGATGTACTGGGCGCAGAACGGGAGCGGCGGCGGCGTGCTGTTCGACCCCGAGACCACCAATTGGTGCCTGTGCATCTACGTGGCGCCGATGCCAAAGCCCGTCGGCAACGCGATCACGCTGTCGCCGTTCCGCAGGCCCACCGCCGAATGCGCGCCGGTCGAAGCCAAGGCGGCCTGCCTCTATCCGAACAATTCGCGCGCGCTCGCCGAGGCCGCCGCGCGCGGCTTCAACAACGCGCTGATGCTCGACATGCTCGGCAACGTCGCCGAGTTCGGCAATTCGAACGTGTTCATGGCGAAGGACGGCGTGGTCTTCACGCCGGTGCCGAACGGCACTTTCCTGAACGGCATCACGCGCCAGCGTGTCATCAGCCTGCTTCGTGGCGACGGAATCACCGTGGTCGAGAAGACGCTGCGCTATGCCGATTTCCTTGCCGCCGACGAGATCTTTTCATCCGGCAATTTCGCCAAGGTCGCTCCCGTGATCCGCATCGACGAGCGCGAGCTGAAGCCAGGCCCGTTCTACACGAGGGCGCGCAAACTCTATTGGGATTTCGCGCATGCGGTGAGGCTGGCGGCTTGAGCCAGCTGTCGCGCGCTTACAGGCCGCGTCTCCGGAACCGGCTGAACTGAAACGCCTGCGTTGAATCCCACGGCGTGTGATGCGTCTCGCTGCGCGTCTCGACGAGCCCAAACTCAGGTCCGAGCTCCGCTGCAAGGCTCGCGCTGTCGTGTCGCTGAACCGGCAGGCCGCTGCATTTCTCCGGACCATCGGGCGCGAACGTGCCGATGATGACTTGTCCGCCGGGGGTAAGCGCTGCCCGCAGGCGTTCGACATAGGCCGCCCTGTCGCGCGGCTCGGTCAGGAAATGAAACGCGGCGCGATCGTGCCAGACGTCGTAGGCCTTCGCCGGCTGCCACGTCGTGGCGTCGGCAACGATCCAGTCGACGATCGAACCGGCTCCGCCGATTCGCTTCTTCGCCGCATCAAGCGCGTTGGCGGAGAGGTCCAGCACGGCGACGTCGCGATATCCGTCCTGCAGCAGCGCATCGACCAGCCGTGAGGCGCCGCCGCCGATATCGATGATGGCTGCGCCATGATCCGGATTGGCCGCGCGGATCATCTCGAGCGAGATTGTCGGACTGTCCTGAAACCAGCTGACCTCGGCTTCGCCCTTGGTGGCGTAGACATTGTCCCAATGGGTGCTTCGGCCAGACATGGCTCGTCCTCCGGCGCGCTGGGAGCCGGTGCCAATGAAAGACTACTCGTCCTTCTTCGACATCCGCTCGAGGCGTTCCTGCATCTCCTTCATCTGCTGGCGCAGGTCGTCGATATTGCTGTCCTTCGGCGCCTCAGTACTCGCATCGGGCTGCGGCTCGGCAGTGGTGGTCGGACGTGGCGCCGCAAACGGCTTGAACATCGAGAAGGTCTGCTGGAACAGCTCCATGTTGCGGCGGACCTGCTCCTCCAACGGAGCAAAAGGAGTGCCGGACAACGTATTGGCGATCTGCTTGCGGAACTTCTCCTGCTCTTGGGTCAGCGTCGCGATCGACTGCTCCAGATATTTCGGCACCACCATCTGCATGCTGTCGCCATAGAAGCGGATGAGCTGGCGCAGGAAGGTGGTCGGCAGCAGGTTCTGGCCGGCCTTGTTCTCCTGCTCGAAGATGATCTGGGCGAGCACGGAGCGGGTGATGTCGTCGCCGGTCTTGGCGTCATAGACCAGGAAGTCTTCGCCATCCTTGACCATGGCGGCGAGGTCTTCCAGCGTCACGTAGGTACTCGTTCCGGTGTTATAGAGCCGGCGGTTCGCGTATTTCTTGATGGTGGTGGGTTGGTCTGATTTCGCCATGGGCTCTCACTTGCAAACGCGGAGAACGGGAACCTGTCGGGCAATGCCGCAGGGCGGGAAGAGTACGCAACGCAACAAAATAAGCATTTTCAAAGGGCTCACGCTACCGTTTTGTGCGGCACGGTTAATTGCAGAGCAAAATCGTGCTTGCGAAAGCGCCAAGAACGCTATTTTGAATGCGTTGCGGCATGAATTCGGAGACCGTCCGATTGACATGCCTCAACGACGTTAACAGGATGCCGTTCGAGACTGGCGAGCCGTCTTTTCCCCAGCCCCGCCTGCCCCCTTCAAACCCAGGAGATGCCCATGTCAGACGATGTCGTCATCGTCAGCGCCGCCCGCACCCCGGTCGGTAGCTTCAACGGAGCGTTCGCGACCCTTCCCGCCCACGATCTCGGCGCCATCGCCATCAAGGCCGCGCTGGAGCGCGGTGGCATCGAGCCCGGCCGGGTCTCCGAGGTCATCATGGGTCAGATCCTGACCGCGGCCCAGGGCCAGAACCCGGCCCGCCAGGCTTCGATCGCCGCCGGCATTCCGGTGGAGAGCCCGGCCTGGGGCGTGAACCAGCTTTGCGGCTCGGGCCTGCGCACGGTTGCGCTCGGCTATCAGGCGCTGCTCAACGGTGATTCCGAGATCGTGGTCGCAGGCGGCCAGGAATCCATGAGCATGGCCCCGCACGCCCAGCACCTGCGCGGCGGCGTCAAGATGGGCGGCCTCGAACTGGTCGACACCATGATCAAGGACGGCCTGTGGGATGCCTTCAACGGCTACCACATGGGCAACACCGCCGAGAACGTCGCACGGCAGTGGCAGATCACCCGCGCCCAGCAGGACGAGTTCGCCGTTGCTTCGCAGCAGAAGGCGGAGGCCGCGCAGAAGGCCGGCAGGTTCAACGACGAGATCGTGCCCGTCACCATCAAGACCCGCAAGGGCGACGTCGTCGTCAGCGCCGACGAATATCCGCGTCATGGCGCCACCCTCGACGCGATGGCCAAGCTCAAGCCGGCCTTTGAGAAGGACGGCACGGTCACTGCGGGCTCGGCCTCCGGCATCAATGACGGCGCCGCCGCGGTGGTCCTGATGACCGCCAAGCAGGCGGCCAAGGAAGGCAAGAAGCCGCTCGCGCGCATCGTGTCCTGGGCTCAGGCCGGTGTCGATCCGAAGATCATGGGCTCGGGCCCGATCCCGGCCTCGCGCGCCGCGCTGAAGAAGGCCGGCTGGAATGCCGGGGACCTCGACCTGATCGAGGCCAACGAAGCCTTCGCGGCGCAGGCCTGCGCCGTCAACAAGGATCTCGGCTGGGACACCTCCAAGGTCAACGTCAATGGCGGCGCGATCGCGATCGGCCATCCGATCGGCGCATCCGGCGCACGCGTGCTGGTGACGCTGCTGCACGAAATGCAGAAGCGTGATTCGAAGAAGGGCCTGGCCACGCTGTGCATCGGCGGCGGCATGGGCATCGCCGTGTGTGTGGCGCGCGACTGACGACGACCTTGCACGGAGCTGACGCGTGCGCCGCACACGTCAGCGCGTGCATTGCACGCGACCAAAAAGGCAGCGGTTGCAAATCAAATATTCTTCGCAACCACGCAAGCCTCGACTAAAGAGAAACGCCCGGCTCGACGCCGGGCGTTTTGTTCTTGATGTCCGTCAAACCAATCGCATAATCCATCGCTAAAAACGGTCACTCAAAAGCGTCCGAAAAGTCCAAGGGAAGGATCACGACATGGCACGTGTTGCATTGGTCACGGGTGGTACGCGGGGCATCGGTGCGGCGATCAGCAAGGCGCTGAAGGCCGCCGGCTACAAGGTCGCGGCGAACTATGCCGGCAACGATGCGGCGGCGGAGAAGTTCAAGGCCGAGACCGGCATCGCGACCTACAAATGGGACGTCAGCAGCTTCGACGCCTGCGCGGAGGGCGTGAAGAAGGTCGAAGCCGATCTCGGGCCGATCGAGGTGCTCGTCAACAATGCCGGCATTACCCGCGATACCGCCTTCCACAAGATGACGATCGAGCAGTGGACCGCCGTCATCAACACCAATCTGGGCTCGCTGTTCAACATGACGCGCCAGGTCATCGAGGGCATGCGCGCGCGCAAATTCGGCCGCATCATCTCGATCTCGTCGATCAACGGCCAGAAGGGGCAGTTCGGTCAGGTCAACTATTCCGCGGCGAAGGCCGGCGACGTCGGCTTCACCAAGGCGCTCGCGCTCGAGAACGCCAAGGGCGGCATCACCGTCAATGCGATCTGCCCGGGCTACATCAACACCGAAATGGTGCAGGCGGTGCCGAAGGACGTCCTGGAGAAGAACGTGATCCCGCAGATCCCGGCCAACCGGCTCGGCGAGCCCGAAGAGATTGCGCGCGCAGTCGTGTTCCTTGCGGCCGACGAGGCCGGCTTCATCACCGGCTCGACCCTGACCGTCAACGGCGGCCAGTACATGGTGTGATGCGATCGCATCACGTGGCCCGATAATTTCCACATCGTCATGCCCGGGCTTGTCCCGGGCATCCACGGCCTTACAACAGCCGTCGCCACGGAAGAACGTGGATGGCCGGGACAAGCCCGGCCATGACGGAAGCATTGGGTCGATGACTGCCCGCACGGCAACGCTGATCGGATTGACCGCGATCCTGATGTGGTCGCTGCTGTCAGTGATGACGGTGGCGACCGGAAAGATCCCGGCGTTCCAGCTCGCCGCGATGACCTTCGCGATCGGCGGTGTCGTGGGGCTGCTCACCTGGATCGGGCGGAGCGAGGCGGCGAAAAGCCTGCGTCAGCCGCTCGCCGTCTGGGTCGTCGGCGTCGGTGGCCTGTTCGGCTATCATGCGCTGTATTTTCTCGCGCTACGCTTTGCGCCGCCGGCCGAAGCGGGCCTTCTGAATTACCTGTGGCCGCTGCTCATCGTGCTGTTCTCGTCATTCCTGCCGGGCGAGCGGCTGGCCGCGCATCACATCATCGGCGCGGTCCTCGGCCTCGTCGGCACCGTGCTGCTGTTTGCCGGCAATACCTCCGGCTTCGCGCCGGGGGCGGTGCCGGGATTGATCGCGGCCTTCATCGCCGCTTTCGTCTGGGCGACCTATTCGGTGCTGTCGCGCCGCTTGAAGGCGGTGCCGACCGACGCCGTCGCGGGCTTCTGCCTCGCCACCGCCGTGCTCGCCGCAGTGATGCATGTCGCGCTGGAGACCACCGTGTGGCCGGAGACCACGCTGCAATGGCTTTCCGTGATCGCGCTCGGCATCGGGCCCGTCGGCGCTGCCTTCTACGCCTGGGACATCGGCATGAAGCGCGGCGACATCCGTGTGCTCGGCGCCGCCTCCTACGCGACGCCGCTGCTCTCGACCGGCTTCCTCATCGCCGCCGGCTATGCCAAGGCCAGCGCCAACATCGCAATCGCCGCCATCCTGATCGCCGGTGGCGGCCTGATCGCGGCGAAGGATATGGTGCTGCGGAAGAGGTGAGCTACGGCTCCCAGCCCGGCGGAGCGAGTTCGAAGCCCGCGAAGTCGAACGCGGGCGCCACGGTGCAGCCGACCAGCGTCCATTCGCCGGTGGTTTCCGCCATCTGCCAGGCTTGTGCCGGCACGATCGCCTGCGGCCGCTCGCCGCCGACGAGGTCGGTGCCCAGCCGCACCTCATGCTGGGAGCAGCCGTCATGGGCGATGCGCAGCATCAAGGGGCTGCCGGCGTAATAGTGCCACGTCTCGACCGCATCGACGCGATGCCAGTGCGAACGCTCGCCGCGAGCCAGCAGGAAGTAGATCAGCGTCGAGCGCGAACGCCCGTTGGCGTCCGTGGCCAGATCACGAAACGTTTCGCGGTAATGCCCGCCTTCGGGATGCGGCCGGAGTTCGAGGCGCGCGATGATCTCGGCTGCGGTCGGCATCGATTCCCGTCAGGACTTGTTCTTCAGGACTTGTTCTTGCGCTCGCGCAGTTCGCCGAACACCGCGGCGGCATCCGCGCCCTTCATGTGTAGCCTGGCTGCGACCTCGGGCGCATCGGCCCGCAGGAACACGTTTGCTCGCTTCTCGTCACCAAGCAGTGAGGGAATCGTGGGCTTGTTCTCGGCCCGCAGCTTCGTCACTTCGGCGGCGCGCGCCTGGAGCGCCGGATTGTCCGGCTCGATGGTCAGCGCGAACTTGACGTTGGACGCCGTGTATTCGTGGCCGCAATAGAGCTTGAAGTCGTCGGGTAGCGCCCGCAGCTTCAGAAGCGAATCCCACATCATCGGGTAGGTGCCCTCGAAGACGCGGCCGCAGCCGATCGAGAACAGCGTGTCGGCGGCGAAGACCGTCTTCTCGGTGTCGAACACGTAAGAGATGTGGTCGAGCGTGTGGCCGGGCGTCTCCACGACACGCGCCAGCAAATTGCCGATCTTCACCACGTCGGCGTTGGCGACGCGCAGGTCGACATTCGCGATCTTCGTCGTCTTGTCGTGCGGCGCCACGACGCGGCAATTGTATTTCTGCTTGAGTTCGGCAACCCCGCCGACGTGATCGCCATGATGATGGGTGATCAGGATGTCGGTGAGCTGCCAGCCCTCGCGCTCCAGGGCCTCGAGGATGGGACCGGCCTCCGGCGCGTCGATCGATGCCGTCGCCTTGGTTTCCACATCGTGGATCAGATAACCGAAATTGTCGTTTAAACAGGTGAAAGTACGAATTTCGGCGGCCATGTCATCTCCATCGGGCTCAGCCCCGCCAGACAAATATGGCGTTAACGTTGCGCAGGCAATGCAATATTCCGCGCGCAGCGGCGGCCTTGCGCATGTTACATTGCCGTCATGACCATCGACGTCGTCGACCTCCGCGAGTTCTATTCCCGCCGCCTCGGGATCGTGGCGCGGCAAATGATCAATCGCGGCATCAGGGAGCGCTGGTCAAGCGCCGAGGGCCAGCGCGTGCTCGGCATCGGCTATCCCACGCCCTATCTGGGATTGTTCCGCGAGGACGCCGAGCGCTGCATCGCTTTCATGCCGGCGGCCCAGGGCGTCCTGAAATGGCCGACGGGACGACCGGCGCTGGCCTCGCTGGTCGACGAATACTCGCTGCCGCTTCCTGACGCCGCGGTCGACCGCATCCTCCTGGTCCACGCGCTGGAGATGTCGGACGATCCGGCCGCGTTACTGCGCGAGGTGTGGCGCGTGCTGTCGCCGTCCGGGCGCGTGATCGCCGTGATCCCGAACCGGCGCGGGGTATGGACTCGCACCGACAGCACGCCCTTCGGTCACGGCCGGCCCTATTCGCGCTCGCAGATCACCGAGCTGCTGCGCCAGACCTGGTTCACGCCGACCGCCTGGGGCGAGGCGTTGTTCATGCCGCCCTATGCCGGAGGCTGGGTGCTAAAATCGGCGCAGATGTGGGAGCGCGCCGGCGCAGCGTTGTCGCTGCCCTTTGCCGGCGTCCATATCGTGGAGGCGACCAAGCAGGTCTACCGCGCGATCCCCGCCAAGCGCGAGCGCGCGCGGCTCATTCCCTCGCTCGCGAAGCCGGTGCTGGTGCCGTCCCAGACGACAGCGACGCACAGCTAGAGCGCGATGCGATCAGGATGAACCGTCATCGCGCTTTAGGCCGTTGTTTAAGCATGATCTTTTCGTAAAGCCGCTGCGCACTTTTCCGGATCATGCTTTGGGCTCACCGTCCCCTACCGGGAGAGGTGGTCCGTGCCCGAGCGCTCACCGCTTCAGCCAGGCACAAACAAATCGTCCCGGCGAGGCCGGGACGAGTCGGGTCTGAAAATCAGAAGTGGCTACTCGCCAGGGGCGACCTCGTCGCTGGACGCGACTGGGGCGGCCTCACGCTCGGGGCGCGGGCCATGCGGTCGGCGCCGCCGCCGCGGATAGCGCTCGCCGCCACTGGCGCCCTCGAACCCGCCCTGGCCGCCATTCGCGGCGACATTCACTTGCGGCTGCGCGCCGGTGATGAAGGAGGGCAGGCGGTCGACGCTGCCGGCATCGGCGATGACGGGCTGCGGCTGGTTGGCGGGTTGCGGCTGATATTGCGGCTGTGCGCGATGATCGCGTTCGCGTTGCTCGCGCGGCTGCTGGTTGTCGCGCTGATAGGGCTGCTGGCCGTCGCGCTGCTGATGATCACGCTGGTGGTGATCGCGCTGGCCATCGCGGTCGCGCATGAAGGGCTGCTGCGGAGGCTGCGGGACGAAACCCGGCTCCTGGCCGAAGGCCGAGAAATTCTCGCCGTCATCCTCGCCGTCGTCGCTGCTGCTGATGGGCTCATCGCCGCGCGGCTGCTGGTTCTGGCGGAACTGCTCCTGGGCCGCCGCGATCAGGCGGAAGTAATGCTCGGCATGCTGGTAGTAGTTCTCGGCTGCAACGGGGTCGCCGGAGGAGCGCGCATCACGCGCAAGCTGGAGATACTTTTCAGCGATGTGCGAAGCGGTGCCGCGAATCTTGATGTCGGGTCCGTTGGACTCGTAGACCCGGGTCATCGGGTTCTGGCCGCGCCGGTTGTTGTTATTGTTGTTGTTGCGGTTGCGCATCCGCTGCTTGTTCTGACCGTTTCTCATGTCCTGCCTTCGATTCCAGCCCTAAAGGTTGCACGCATTACTGATTGCTAGGAGTGACCTGGTGACAGCGGCTCACGTCTCTCGCGCGCACCGCGCGCAAGCCGGATCGAGCCCTGCCAATGTTCGTCGACCGTCGCGTTCAACAAAGACGCGTTCCCCACCCGCCAGCATTCATTGCCAGCGAACCCATTCATTTCGCCTGCCGAAACAAGCCCAGCTTTCTTGCGTAAGTTTTCAAGCGCAATATCAGGCTTTCGTTCACGTTGCGGTCGGAGAGCAGCGCAGCTCCAATGGCCATCGCGCTCAACAGGACCTGCGGCTTGGAACCTTTAAATCAGTAAAGCTCTCGCCCGAGAGCCCGGCTTTCACCCGTAGGTATACGGGGCCGGCACCGATGTGTTGAACGGAACGTAGTCGTTCCCAGGCGATATTCCAAGAGGTTTTTTGCAGCCCAATCCGGCTTTTATGGAGGCATTTTTCGGGCCGAAACGGCCCGCGGAATGCCCGCCAGGTCGGCCTTGGGCGGCCGGTCCAGGGATAACGCGGCGCCCCTCATCAAGGTTTCAATATTTTGGGCCTGGCCCTGTCCGGCCTCGACGATTAGCGCTCCGCCGGGCGCGAGCCGTTCGGCCGCCTGGGGGATCAGCGCGCGGTAGGCGTCATATCCGTCATTGCCGCCGTCGAGCGCCAGATGCGGATCGTGCCCGCGCACCTCGATGCTCAGTTTCGGAATCTCGGCCGAGGGAATATAGGGCGGGTTCGAGACGATGAGATCGAACGGGCCGCGGAGCGCAGCGGCGTAGGAGCAGGCGACGAAGGCGGCGCGGTCGGCGAGGCCGAGCGCGGCGGCATTGTCCCCGGCGGTTCTGAGCGCGTTCTGGCTGAGATCGGTGCCGACGCCGAAAGCACCCGGAATTTCGTGCAGCAGCGCGAGCAGGATCGCGCCGGATCCGGTGCCGATGTCGACGATACGCGGCGGATGAGACGCCTGCCGCTCGCGAAATATCTCGAGTGCAAGCTCGACCACGGTCTCGGTATCGGGGCGCGGGACCAGGGTTGCTTCCGACAAGCGAAATGGCAGACCCCAGAATTCGCGTGTTCCGAGGATGCGCGCCACCGGCTCGCCGGCGATGCGGCGCTGCGCATGCTGCGCCAGCCGCGATGCCTCGGCCGCGGTGAGAGGACGGGCAGCCTGCGTGACCAGGCCGGTGAGGTCGAGGCCGAGCACCGCACTGATCAGGATGCGGGCGTCGAGCTCGGCTTCGTCGAGCTGTGCCGATCTCAACAGCGCAGCAAGCGTGCGCCGCGCACCCTCGATGGATTGTCCGGTGAAGGGGTTGCTCACGCCTCAGGCCGCCGCGCCTTGCGCAGCGAGCTGTGCGGCCTGGTGCTCCGTCGTCAGTGCGTCGATCAATTCACCCAGCGCTTCACCCGCGATCACCTGCGGCAGCTTGTAGAGCGTGAGGTTGATGCGGTGATCGGTGACGCGCCCTTGCGGAAAATTATAGGTGCGGATGCGCTCGGAGCGGTCCCCGGAGCCGACCTTCTCCTTGCGCTCGGCGGAGCGTGCGGCGTCGACGCGTTGCCGCTCGGCGTCGTAGATGCGCGAGCGCAGGATGTTCATGGCGGAGGCGCGGTTCTTGTGCTGCGAGCGGCTGTCCTGCATCATCACCACGATGCCGGTCGGGATGTGGGTGATGCGGATCGCCGATTCGGTCTTGTTGACGTGCTGGCCGCCCGCTCCTTGCGCGCGCATGGTCTCGATCCGCAGGTCGTCGTTCTTGATGTCGACGTCGACGTCCTCGACCTCCGGCAGCACGGCCACCGTCGCGGCCGAGGTGTGGATGCGTCCCTGCGTCTCGGTGTCGGGCACGCGCTGCACGCGGTGCACGCCGGATTCGAACTTCAGCTTCGAGAACGCGCCGCGGCCCTGCACCTCCGCGATGATTTCCTTGTAGCCGCCGACGGTGCCTTCGCTGGCCGAGATCACCTCGACCTTCCAGCCCTGAAGGCTGGCAAAGCGCTCGTACATTCGGAACAGGTCGCCGGCGAACAGCGAGGCTTCGTCGCCGCCGGTGCCGGCTCGGATTTCCAGCACCACGTTGCGGTCGTCCATGGCGTCCTTCGGCAACAGCGCGACGCGGATCTTCTGGACCAGCTCCTCGATTTGTTGCGTCAGCTCGTCGCGTTCGGCCTCCGCCATGCTGCGCATCTCGGCATCGGTCGCCGGATCGGCGATCAGTGCCTCGGTGTCCGCAAGCTCCTTGACGGCGGAGCGATAAGCCTTCACCGCCTCGATCAGCGGGGTGATCTCGGCGAGCTCGCGTGTGATCTGCACATACCGCTCGGAGGCAAGTTGTCCGAGCGATTCGGCCTCGAGCGAGGCGTGATGCGCGAGCAGGACGTCCAGTTTGGCTTCGGGGAGTGACGACATCGGTTCAGTCTCAATAGCGGCAGGAGGCGAGGCGGCGGGACGCGGCGAAAGGCCCGCTACAAGGCCAGGCCTTCGGCCTCGGCAAATTCCGTCAGCTTCCGCCGGATCGAGACGCTGCCGGCCGGCGCGTCCAGCAGCGGACCAAGCACCGCCTCGGCCTTCTTGGCGTCGAGATCGAGCACCATCGCCTTGACCGGGCCGAGCGCAGTCGCCGAGAGCGACAGCGAGCGGTAGCCCAGCGCGATCAGCGCGAGCGCGCCGATCGGCTTCGACGCCATCTCGCCGCACAGCGAGAGCGATTTCTTCGCCGCGTGCGCCTTGCTTGCGATGTCGCGCAGCGCGCGCAGGATCGGCGTCGACATGGTGTCGAAGCGCTCGGATACCTTGGCATTGCCGCGATCGACCGCGAACAGGAACTGGAACAGATCGTTGGAGCCGACCGAGATGAAATCGACCTTCTTCAGGAGCTCGTCGAGCTGGTAGAGCAGGGCCGGCACCTCGACCATGGTGCCGATGTCGATTCTTTCAGGCAGCGTGTGGCCGTGCTGGCGCAGATATGTCAGCTCGCGCTCGACCAGTGCCTTGGCCGCGTCGAATTCGGCGACCTCCGAGATCATCGGGAACATGATGCGCAGCGCGCGGCCGCCGCCGGCGCGCAAGAGCGCGCGGATCTGGCCGCGCAGCAGGCCGGGACGATCCAGCCCGAGCCGGATCGCGCGCCAGCCGAGCGCGGGATTTTCCTCGATCACGGCTTCCATATAGGGCAGCGCCTTGTCGCCGCCGATGTCGAGGGTGCGGAAGGTGACCGGCTTGCTGCCGGCCGCGTCCAGCACGGTGCGATAGAGCGCGAGCTGGTCGCTGGTGCGCGGCAGGCTCTGGCCGACCATGAATTGCAGCTCGGTGCGGAACAGGCCGATGCCGGCGCTGCCGGTGTCCTCGATATGCGGCAGGTCGATAGCCAGCCCTGCGTTGATCATCAGCTCGACCTTCTGGCCGTCCTTGGTGACGCAGGGCCGGTCGCGCAGCGCCAGATACTGGGCCTGGCGGCGGGCGCGGAAGCGCACGCGCTCGGCGAAGGCGGCCTCGATCTCCTGCGACGGGCGCACATAGATCGAGCCCGAAGTGCCGTCGACGATGATGGCATCGCCGGGATCGGCGATGCCGGGCGCGTTCGGCACTTCGCCGACCGCGGGAATGCCGAGCGCGCGCGCCACGATCGAGACGTGCGAATTTGCGGTGCCTTCCTCCAGCACGATGCCGCGCAGGCGCTTGCGGTCGTAGTCGAGCAGCGCCGCCGGGCCCATCGCGCGGGCGATGACGATGGCATTGTCGGGCAATTGTTCGCGCGAAGGCGCGTGATCCTGGCCGACCAGCTGCCGCATCAGGCGGTAGCCGAGGTCTTCCAGGTCGTGCAGGCGGTCGCGCAAGTAGGGATCGGTCGAGCGCAGCATGCGCGCGCGGGTGTCGGATTGCACGCGTTCGACGGCGGCTTCCGCGGTGAGGCCGGTGGCGACCGCCTCGTGCAGCTTGTGCGACCAGCCCTGGTCGTTGGCGAACATGCGGTAGGCTTCCAGCACCTCGCGATGCTCGCCGCCGTCGGCGACGTCGCCGCGCTCCAGCATGCGGTCGAGGTCGGCGCGCAGCTTGGCGAGCGCGGTGTCCAGCCGCTTGATCTCCTTCGGCAGGTCCTCGGCGATGTAGTCCTTGATGACGACGCGGGGCTCGTGCAGCACGACATGGCCGAGCGCGATACCCTCGGACAGGATCGCGCCGACCTTCTGCGCGGAATGGCGCGCCGCCGGCTCCTGGCCCGGCTGGGCCAGCGCGGACAGCTCGCCCGAGGCGATCAGCTCGGCCAGCACCATCGCGGTGGTCTGGAGCGCCTCGAGCTCCTCCTCGACATAGTTGCGCTTGGCGCGGTTCTGCACCACCAGCACGCCGAGCGTGTTGCCGGCGCGCAGGATCGGCACGCCGAGGAAGGAGTGGTAGATCTCTTCGCCGGTCTCGGGGCGGAACGAGAACGCCGGGTGGCTCTGCGCATCGCTCAGATTGAGCGGCGTCGCCTCGCTGGCGACGAGGCCGACCAAGCCCTCATGGGCGCTGAGCACGGTATGGTGCACCGCCTCGCGGTTGAGGCCTTCGGTGGCGTAGAGCTCGAGCGTGTTGTCGATGCGCAGCACATAGACCGAGCACACCTCGGCCACCATGTTGGCGGCGATCAGCACCACGATCTTGTCCAGCCGCTCCTGGGCCGAGACCTGCTCCGCCATGGTTTCGCGGAGCCGTCTCAACAAGACGCGGGGACCTCCCGACGCGCTCCGCATGAACCGTCAATCTCCTCCGTCTGCCGGGCCCGGCGGTATCAGCCGGCGGCTGGCTCAAAATTCCAGAAAAACAACCAAATTGTTTGTCCGGCGCAGGCACAAGCCCAAAATCTACCTGAGATTCAGCGCTTGTACCGAATCAGCGCCGCCTGAACTGGGACACAGTCTGCGGCAGCCCACCCTGTTCGCCGTATAGCGAATTGAGGCTTGTTTTGCCAAGCAAAACGCCTGCCAAACGCGAAGGTGTGTACACCTTCGCGTTTGCTGCGACCGCTAAGAGAAAATTAGCCTAGGCATGGTCCGGAAAAGTGCGAAGCGGTTTTCCGGAAAGACCATGCTCCAACAACAATCTAAAGCGCGACGATGGTCGCGCTTTAGGCCTGATCGAGGCCGTAGAGCGTATGCAGGGTGCGCACCGCCAGCTCGGTATAGGCGGCATCGATCAGAACCGAGAATTTGATCTCGGAGGTTGTAATGGCCCGGATGTTGATGTTCCGCCCGGCGAGGGCCGAGAACGCCTGGGCGGCCACGCCGGCATGGCTGCGCATGCCGCTGCCGATCACCGAGATCTTGGCGACGTCGGTGGCGGTATCGAGCCGCGCATAGCCGATCTTCGCCTTGGCGGCGGTAATCGTATCCTTGGCGCGGGTATAGTCGGCGGCCGGCACCGTGAAGGTGAGGTCGGTGGTCTTGCCGTCCTCGGAGACGTTCTGCACGATCATGTCGACGTTGATGTTCGCATCCGCCAGCGGGCCGAAGATCGAGGCCGCGACGCCGGGCTTGTCCTCGATCTGGCGCACCGAGATCTGGGCCTCGTCCTTCGAAAAGGCGATGCCGGTGACGACGTGGCTTTCCATGATCTCCTCCTCGCTGCAGATCAGCGTGCCGGGCGGCTGGTTGGCATGCGGGTCGATATCCTCGGGCTTGTCGAAGCTCGAGCGGACGAAGATCGGCATGTTGTGGACCATGCCGAGTTCCACCGAGCGGACCTGGAGCACCTTGGCGCCCTGCGAGGCCAGTTCCAGCATGTCCTCGAACGCGATCTTGTCGAGCCTCTTGGCCTTCGGCACGATTCGCGGGTCGGTGGTGTAGACGCCGTCGACGTCGGTGTAGATGTCGCAGCGGTCCGCCTTGACGGCGGCGGCGATCGCCACGGCCGAGGTATCGGAGCCGCCGCGGCCGAGCGTGGTGATGCGGTTGGTCTCGGGGTTGATGCCCTGGAAGCCGGCGATGACCGCGACCTCCTTGCGCTCCTGGAAGCGCTTGATGATCTCGCTGCCGTGGATGTCCTCGATCCGGGCCGAGGCATGGGCGTCGCTGGTCTTGATCGGGATCTGCCAGCCCTGCCAGGAGCGGGCCTGAATGCCCATGCCCTGGAGCACGATGGCAAGAAGACCTGAGGTCACCTGTTCGCCCGAGGCGACCACGGCGTCGTATTCGCGCGCATCGTGCATCGGCGAGGCCTCGGTGCACCAGGCGACCAGCTCGTTGGTCTTGCCGGCCATGGCGGAGACGACCACGGCCACTTCATGGCCGGCATCGACCTCACGCTTCACATGGCGTGCGACGTTGCGGATACGTTCGATGTTGGCGACGGACGTGCCGCCGAATTTCATCACGAGGCGGCTCATGACGACGCGTGCATTCCTTCATAAGGATCAGTATGGTGACCCGCACTGGACGGGTGCCTCGCGGACACCGACGCGCGTATACATAGCGGCGGGGCCGGGGGCAAGCGGGTTCCTGCGGGGGCAGGACGTGGGGGAAGTGGGTTAACCGAGATCATGGCGCGCTATATCGACGAGATCCTGCAACCGGGCGAGCGGGTGCTGTATTCGACCAATGCGCACTGGATCTTCTACTTTCCGGCCATCGTGGCCTGGATCGTGGCGCTGGCCCTGTTCGTGCTGTCCCGGCAGGCCACCGCCGACTGGCTCGTCCTGCTTTGCCTGGTCGCCTCGGGTCTCGTGGCTCTGGCGGCCTTGTATTGGACCATCAAGGGCTGGTTCCATCGCTTCACCACCGAGACCGACGTCACCAATCTCAGGGTCGTGCACAAGACCGGTTTCATCAAGCGCCGAACCTTCGAGATGGCGCTGGACAAGGTCGAGAGCGTCGACGTCGACCAGTCCATTCTTGGACGTATTCTCAACTACGGCGACGTGACGATTCGCGGCGTCGGCGAGGGCATCGAGACGATCAGGACCATCGCTTCGCCGCTCGCCTTCCGTAGTTCGATCACCACGCGGTAGGACCGCGCGCAACCATGAGCATGCAGCAAAATATTTCCCTTTCCGCCCAGCCGGGCTCGACCGTCGACGCCGCCGAGATCGCGAAATTCTCAAAACTCTCCGCGGAGTGGTGGGACCCCAAGGGCAAGATGGCGCCGCTGCACCGGATCAACCCGCTGCGGCTCGGCTATATCCGCGACGCCGCCTGCCGCAAGTTCGAGCGCAACGTGCGCAGCCTCAATTGCCTCGGGTCCCTGCGCGTGCTCGACATCGGCTGCGGCGCCGGCCTGCTGTGCGAGCCGTTGTCGCGGCTGGGCGCACAGGTCATCGGCATCGATCCTTCCCAGAGCAACATCGCCGCGGCGAAGCTGCACGCCGACAAGAGCCATCTTGCGATCGACTATCGCTGCACCACGGTGGAGGAGATCGACCCGCGCGAGCGCTTCGACATCGTGCTGGCGATGGAGGTGGTCGAGCACGTCACCGATGTCGGCGTCTTCCTGAAGCGCTGCGCCTCGATGCTGAAGCCGAACGGCCTGATGGTGGTCTCGACGCTGAACCGCAACTGGAAGAGCTTCGCGCTCGCCATCGTCGGCGCCGAATACGTGCTGCGCTGGCTGCCGCGCGGCACCCACGAATGGAGCAAGTTCGTCACCCCCGACGAGCTCGCAAAACACCTGCTCGACAACCGCCTCGTCATCACCGAGCAGACCGGCGTGGTCTACAGCCCCTTCGCCGACAAATGGACCCTCTCGTCCGATATGGACGTGAACTACATGGTGGTGGCGGAAGCCATGGTGTGACGCGCGGGCCGGCGGTCTTCGCCAACCTTCTCCCTGGGGTTATGGGTCCCTGCGTTCGCAGAGACGACACCGAGTTTGTGGCGTGAGCATCGCACCCATGACGTCTGTGCGGTTGACCACGCTGACCTCAACTTGCAGGTTGGCCGCAATCATTTCCCGCTAACGCCTGTCCCACCCCACCCCGATGCTCACCATCGCCAGTCTCTGGATTCCCTTCACCATCATTGCCGCGCTCGGGCAGGTCGCGCGCAATGCGATGCAGCGGTCGTTGACGAAGCCGCTGGGGACCTGGGGCGCGACCAATATCCGCTTCCTGTTCGGCTTTCCATTCTCGGTGCTGTTCCTCGCCGTCGTGCTGCTCGCGACCGGCGATCATCTGAGTATGCCGCCGACCGTGTTCTGGCCGTGGCTGCTCCTCGGGGCGCTCAGCCAGATCGTCGCCACCGGCCTGATGCTGCTCGCGATGAACGACCGCTCCTTCGTGGTGACGACGGCTTACCTGAAGACCGAGGCGATACAGACCGCGATCTTCGGCTTCATCTTCCTCGGCGATCACCTCACCTGGCTCAAGGTGCTCGCGATCGTGATCGCGACCGTCGGCGTCGTCATCACTGCGCTGCGGCCGGGCGGCGAGAAGAGCTTTGCCGAACTGAAGCCGACCATCACCGGCCTCGTTGCCGCCGCGGCGTTCGCGCTGTCCGCGGTCGGTTTTCGCGGCGCGATCATCACGGTGCCCGACGTGTCGTTCGTGACGGCCTCCTCGTTCACGCTGGTGCTCGGCCTGTTCGTGCAGACGCTGGTGCTGACGATCTACCTGCTTCTACGTGCGCCGAAAGTGCTGCAGGGCATCCTCGCGATGTGGCGGCCGTCGATGCTCGCCGGCTTCACGGGCGCCTTCGCCTCGCAATTCTGGTTCCTGGCGTTCGCGCTGACGGCGGCTGCCAATGTCCGCACGCTCGCTTTGATTGAGGTGCTGTTCGCGCAGGCCGTGGCCTACTATTCGTTCAAGCAGCCGATCGCGCCGCGCGAGCTCGCAGGGATCGCGCTGATCGTGATCGGCGTGGCAGTGCTGGTGGGCGTGTAAGGCACCGTCATTCCGGGATGGTCCGAAGGACCAGACCCGGAATCTCGAGATTCTCAGGTGCGCAAGTGCGCACCAGAGTTCACGCTTCGCGTGCCCCGGAATGACGCGTTGCGCGCATCAATTCCGGTCTTCCGGGAGCGTCGGCAGCGGCGAGACCTCGATGCCTTCGTCGATCAGCGACTTCGCCTCTTCCGGCGAGGCCTCGCCATAGATCGGACGGTGCTCCTTGTCGCCGTAGTGCATGGCGCGAGCCTCGTTGGGAAAACGCTCGCCGACATTGTCGGCGTTCTTGACGATATGATCGCGCAGCTCCTTGAGCTTGGTGCGCAGCTCGCGCTCCTGCGCCATCAGCAGCGAGGTCGGTCCTGACGGCGCGGCTTCGGGCGTCGTGGCCGTGGCGACTGGCTCCGGCGTCGCGCGGCCACGGCTCTTCTTGCCGACGATGCGCGGCGCCATGATCGCCTTCTCGACCTTGGCCGAGCCGCAGATCGGGCAGGTCACGAGCTTCCGCTTCACCTGCGAATCATAGGCCGACGAGCTCTGGAACCAGCTCTCGAAGGCGTGGTCGCGGTCGCAGCGAAGGGCGTAGCGGATCATGCCGAGCCCCGCACGAGGTGCAAATGGTCCGGTCCCGCCTTGGAGTCGGAGACGCCGAAGCGGCGGCCATGCTGGAGCGAGGGAATCGCCCGGCGGGCGGTCTCGACCCTGGCCGGATCGATCTTCGCCATGATGATGCCGGGCTCGACGTCACCCTCGGCCAGAATCTCGCCCCAGGGATCGATGATCAGCGAATGGCCGTAAGTTTCGCGCTTGTTCTCGTGCAGGCCGGCCTGGGCCGCGGCGAAGACGAAGCAGCCGGTCTCGATCGCGCGTGCGCGCAGCAGCACGTGCCAATGCGCTTCGCCGGTCTTGCGGGTGAAGGCCGACGGCACCGTGATGAAATACGCGCCGCTCTCGGCGAGCGCGCGGTAGAGTGCCGGGAAGCGCACATCGTAGCAGATCGTCAGCCCGATGCGACCCCAGGGCAGATCGGAGATCACGGCGGTCTCGCCCGGCTGGTAATTGGCGGATTCGCGATAGCTCTCGCCGTCCGGCAGCTCGATGTCGAACATGTGGATCTTGTCGTAGCTCGCGAGCACATCGCCCTCGGGCCCGATCAGGAAGGAGCGGTTGACCGCCTTCTCCGGCGAGAAGCGCAGCGCCAGCGAGCCGACATGGAGATGAATCTTCAATTCCGCCGCGAGCGCGCGGTAGGCCTTCAGCGAAGCGTCGTCCTCTTCACTCTGCAGATGTTCGAACAATGCCTTGCGGTTCAGCTGCATCATGTTGCTGACTTCGGGCGTCTGCACGTAGTCGGCGCCGTTGGCCGCAGCCTGCCGGATCAGCTTCGTTGCCTGTTCGAGGCTCGGCTCGGGCATCAGGCCGGTGCGCATCTGCACCATGGCCGCGGTGAAGGTGCGATTCTCGCTCATGAGACCGCCTTGACGCTCTCGAGCATGCCGTCGAGCTTGCCGTCGCGGTCGAGCGCATAGAGCTCGTCGCAGCCGCCGACATGGGTGCCGCCGATCCAGATTTGCGGGAAAGTCGAACCTTGGCCGGCGCGGCCGTACATTTCCTGGCGCCAGGACGGGTTCTTGGCGACGTCGAATTCGGTGAAGGTCGCCTTCTTGCGGGTCAGCAGCGACTTGGCGGCGGAACAATAGCCGCAGCCCGGCCGGGTGTAGATCTCGACAGCAGCAGTCATTTCGTCCGGCGCTCTCATGTCATGAATTCATTGAACTATATGGGACGGGGGCCGCTTTCGACAACCCGGGCGAAGACCAGCACGTCGACCTGGGCCGCTTTGGCGCGCAGCAGGACCCGCGCGCAGGCATCCAGCGTCGCCCCCGACGTCAGGACATCGTCGATCAGGACAATGCGGCGGCCCTGAATCTCGGCCTGACGGTCGGGAGATACCTGGAATGCGCCCTGCACATTGGTGGCGCGCTGGGCACGCGACAGGCCGATCTGCTGCTCGGTCGGGCGTACCCGGCGGAGCACCTCGCCTCGGACCCTCACCCCGCTTTGCCGCTCGATGACACGCGCGAGCGCTCCGGACTGGTTGTAGCGCCGGCGCCAGGCTCGTCGCCAATGCAAGGGAACGGGTACCAGCATGTCGGCGTCCGCGAGCAACTCGCTGCCCGCGCGCGCCATCCACCGGCCCATGGCCGGCGCCAGATCGGTGCGGTCCTGGTATTTCAGCGCATGCACCAGCGTGCGCGCGACGTCGTCGTAACGCACCGCCGCCCGCGCGCGCTGGTAGGCCGGCGGGCTCGCGATCGCCTCCATCGACAGCATGTCGGGGCCCGGGTCATAAACGAAGGGAATGCCCAGCCGCGGACAGTAGGGTCGCTCGATGAACGACAGCCGCGCCCAGCACGAAGCACAAACGCCCTCGCCGTCGACCGGCTCGTGGCAGGATACGCATTGCGTCGGCAGGGCGATGTCGAGCGCGAGCCGTGCCGCGCGCGACGCCACGTGGCGGCCAGCCGCCCACGCGGCGCGGAAGGGTGCGGCGATCGAGCGGGTCGGGGCGGCGTCGGCTTCCATGAGACAAGGCTAGCGTTCCGCTTGCGAGGGCTCAAGCGGCCGAATTCGGTGTCGTGCCCCGGACGCAGCGCCCCTGGCGATGCGAAGCATCGTCCGGGACAGGAGAGCGTTGCCAGAACCGTGGTGATCAGCGTAACCAGCGGCATGGCTCAGACCCCGCAAACCCCGCCCGCCTTGTTCGATCGCGCCTTGCTGAACGCGCGGCAGCGGCGCGCACGGGCGCTGGGCGAGGTGACATTCCTGCTCGATCGCGTGGCCGAGGACATGTCCGACCGGCTGGCTGCGGTGATGCGCGAGTTTCACGCTCCGGCCGATCTCTGGACGCCCGGCGAGGGGCTCGCGGCGTTGCGCGCGAGGCTTCCGACAATCGCGCGGATTGCACCCGATGCGACGGGTGTGGAGACACTTCCCTTCGCGCCGGAAAGCCTCGATCTCGTCGTCTCGGCGCTGGCACTGCAATTCGTCAACGACCTGCCGGGTGTGCTTGCGCAGGTTCGCCGGGCGCTGAAGCCGGACGGCCTGCTGCTCGCCGCCATGATCGGCGGCGACAGCCTGACCGAGCTGCGCCAGGCCTTCGCCGCGGCGGAAGCCGAATGCGAGGGCGGCGTCTCGCCGCGGGTGGCGCCGTTCGCCGACTTGCGCGACGTCGGCGCGCTGTTGCAGCGGGCAGGCTTCGCGCTGCCGGTCACCGACGTCGACCGCGTCGTGGTGCGCTATGCCAATGCGTTCGCCTTGATGCAGGATCTCCGCCGCATGGGCGCGGCCAACGTGCTGATCGAACGACGGCGAACGCCGAGCCGGCGCGCGACGCTGCTGCGGATGGCGGAAATCTACGCCGAGCGCTTTGCCGATGCCGACGGCCGCATCCGTGCGACGTTCGACGTCATCTGGCTCTCCGGCTGGGCCCCGCATGCGAGCCAGCAGCAGCCGCTCAAGCCGGGATCGGCCAAGGCGAGTCTGGCGGAAGCGGTGAAGAAGGCGGGGGAGACGTAGGCGTTTCCGAACGTCATTCCGGGGCGATGCGCAGCATCGAACCCGGAATCTCGAGATTCCGGGTTCGCGCGTTGCGCGCCCCGGAATGACGAGCGAATAATCGACGCCGCCGTTACGACCTCACATCAGTAGATCGATCAGATGTGGGATCAGCGGAATGTCCGCCGGCGGCATCGGATAGTCGCGCAGCTTGTTGGCGCGGACCCAGGCGAGGTTTTGCCCTTCGCGCGGCGTTACCAGGCCCTCCCAGCGCCGGCAGATGTAGAGCGGCATCAGGAGGTGAAAGGTCTCGTAGCCGTAGCTGGCGAAAGTCAGCGGCGCGAGGCATGGCTCGGCGACGGTGATGCCGAGCTCCTCATGGAGCTCGCGGATCAGGCTCTGCTCCGGCCGCTCGCCCGGCTCGAGCTTGCCGCCCGGGAATTCCCAGAGGCCGGCCAGCTGCTTGCCCTCGGGACGTTGCGCGATCAGGACGCGCTTGTCGGCATCGACCAGCGCGCAGGCCACGACGAGGGTGAGCTTCAGTTCGGCCATCCGGTCAGGACCTGTAATCCCCGTTGATCGCGACGTATTCCTTGGTGAGGTCGCAGGTCAGCACGCGGTCGCGGCCCTTGCCGAGGCCGAGCGCGACCTTGATCGCGATCTCCGGCGCCTTCATCGCTTCCGATACCTGCGCTTCGTCATAGTCAGGATCGCGCGCGCCGCTCTTGGCGACGCGGATGCCGTTGAAAGAGATCGAGAGCTTGTCGCGATCGGCCGGCTCGCCGGCCTTGCCGACCGCCATCACCACGCGGCCCCAATTAGCGTCTTCGCCCGCGATCGCGGTCTTCACCAGCGGCGAGTTGGCGATCGACATCGCGATCTTGCGCGCCGAGGCCTTGGTCTTGGCGCCCTCGACCGTGATCTCGACCAGCTTGCGCGCGCCCTCGCCGTCACGCGCCACCTGCTCGGCGAGGTTGGCAAGCACCTGGTTGAAGGCTTTGACGAAGGCCTTCAGGCGCGGATCGCTGGCGCGGCTGATCTTCGGTGCGCCGTGCCCGGCGGCGGCGCCGGTCGCAAAAGCCAGCAGCGTGTCCGACGTCGACGTATCGCCGTCGATCGTCACCGCATTGAAAGTGTCCTCCACGCCGCTCTTGAGCAGCGCCTGCAGCGCTGCCGGCGCGATCGGGGCGTCGGTGAAGATGAACGACAGCATCGTCGCCATGTCGGGGGCGATCATGCCGGCGCCCTTGGCCATGCCGTTGATGGTGACCCTGGCCTTGCCGAGCTTGACCGTCGCGGTCGCGACCTTCGGAAAGGTGTCGGTGGTCATGATCGCCTTGGCCGCGGCGAGGTAGTCGCCGGGCTCGGCGGTCTCGGCGAGGCGGCCGAGCACGCCGTCGAACTTGGTCGCATCCAGCGGCTCGCCGATCACGCCGGTCGAGGCGAGGAAGATCTCGCCCTCGCTGCAGCCGACCGCCTTGGCGGCGATCTTCGCGGTCAGCGCGGTGGAGGCGCGGCCGGTCTTGCCGGTGAAGGCATTGGCATTGCCGGAATTGACCACGAGCGCGCGGGCCTTGCCGCCCTTCAGCTTGGCGCGGCACCATTCCACGGGCGCGGAGGGGCACTTCGATTTGGTGAAGACGCCGGCGACGGCGGTGCCCTTGTCCATCACCGCCAGCAGCACGTCGGTGCGGTTCTTGTAGCGGATGCCGGCTTCGGCCGTCGCAAGACGGATGCCCGCGATCACGGGCATGTCGGGAACGGTTTTGGGGGCGAGGGGAGAGACGGCAGAGGACATCGTGGGGCGCCTTGGTGGGTCTGGACATGCAGATGGCCGGGGGATGCCCGGCCATTGCGATGCTTAGATACTCTCGGCGTCAGCGAAGTGACAGCGAATTCTTACTTCTTCGCCGGCGGCGCCATCTTGCTGTCGGACGGCTTGGCAGTGTCGGCGGGCTTGGCGTCCTTGGACGCATCCGCCGCCGGCTGGTCGAGCCGCTCGACCTTGGCTTCGGCGCGCAGCTTGGCGACATACTCGGCCTGAGCCTTGCGGGTCACGTACTGCTCGATCTGGGCCTTGACCTGCTCGAAATCGGGCGCCTTGCGGTTGCGCTTTTCCTCGACCTTGATGATGTGCCAGCCGAACTGCGACTTCACGGGGTCGGAGATCTTGCCGGGCTCGAGCGAGAACGCCACGGCCGAGAACTCCGGCACCATCTGCTCCTTGGTGAAGAAGCCGAGGTCGCCGCCATCGGCGGAGCCCGGGTCCTTGGACTTCTTCTTGGCGAGCTCGGCGAAATCGGCGCCCTTGTCGAGCTCGGCCTTCACCGCCTTGGCCTCGTCCTCGGTCTCGACCAGGATGTGGCGGGCGCGCACCTCCTGCTCGCCGGTGATCTGCTTGGCGGCTTCCTCGTAGACCTTCTTCATGGCGTCCGGCGTGGTGGCGGCCTTGCCCTCATTGGCGAGCAGGCTGTCCATCAGGAGCCGGTTGCGGGCGAATGCCAGGCGCTTCTTGAACTCCTCGCTGTCGGCGATCTTCTTGTCTTCGGCAGCCTTGCTGACGATCTTCATGTCGATGAGGAAGGACAGGACATTCTCGTCCTTGGTCGCCGGGTCCATCTGGGCGAGGCTCGGCCCGAGTTCCTCCTCGGCCATGGTGACGTCGCTCTTCTTGATTTCCGCGCCATTGACCTTCGCCAGCACCGGATCGTCGGCGGCCCGGAGCGGGCCCGCGAACGCCAGGGACAGCGCCAAGCAGGCTGTCAAGCCGAGGCTGCCAGCCAGGGCCGACGCATGCCGGAAGCGCTGGCCGGTGGTTACCGGGAACGAGGTGGTCATGGAAAATCCTTATGTTGAAGCAGGGGGCTGCTCGAGCGGGGCGGACACTCGCCCAATTCAGGGGGGCTTGGCAACGCGAAAAGTCTGTCAAAATGATGAATTAGCCGCAATGCGCCCGCCGTTGACAAGGCCCTGACCGGGCCATATCTCTGCCCGGTCGCGACCATGGCGATGGCGTTTATTTTGCTGCGTTTTTGGCCGTTGAACCCAGAGTTGCCCAATTCCCACCCATATGGCGGATGAACCCGCAGTCCGGGCTCAGATGCCGCGAGGCGTCACGGTGAGTTGATAGGCAGGCGGGTGACAACTTCTTGGCTGCAACGCGGTTAAATCGCGAACACAGGAACTAGGCATGATCGGCGCGCTCGCCCGCAAGTTTTTCGGCTCCGCCAACGACCGGCGGGTGAAGGGATATCAGTCCCGCGTCAACGCGATCAACGCGCTGGAGCCCGAAGTCTCCAAGCTGTCCGACGAGGCGCTGAAAGCGCGCACCGCCGAGTTCAAGAAGCAGCTCGCCGAAGGCAAGACGCTCGACGATCTCCTGGTGCCGGCCTTCGCCACCGTGCGCGAGGCGGCCAAGCGCACGCTCGGCCAGCGTCATTTCGACGTCCAGCTGATCGGCGGCATGGTGCTGCACGAGGGCGACATCGCCGAGATGAAGACCGGCGAAGGCAAGACGCTGGTCGCAACGCTCGCGGTCTACCTCAATGCGCTCGCCGGCAAGGGCGTCCATGTCGTCACCGTCAACGACTACCTCGCCCGCCGCGACTCCGGCTGGATGGGCCAGATCTACGGCTTCCTCGGCATGACCACCGGCGTGATCGTGCACGGCCTCGACGATGCCGAGCGCAAGGCGGCCTATGCCTGCGACATCACCTACGGCACCAACAACGAATACGGCTTCGACTACTTGCGCGACAACATGAAGTACCGGCTCGAGGACATGGTCCAGCGCCCGCACTTCTTCGCCATCGTCGACGAGGTCGACTCCATCCTGATCGACGAGGCGCGCACGCCGCTGATCATCTCCGGTCCGCTCGACGACCGCTCGGATTTCTACAACACCATCGACGGCTTCCTGCCCAGGCTCGACAAGACCGATTACGATGTCGACGAGAAGCAGCGCACGGTGACGCTGACCGAAGCCGGCATGGAGAAGATCGAGACCCTGCTGCGCGATGCGGGTCAGCTCAAGGGCGAGTCGCTCTACGACGTCGAGAACGTCTCCGTCGTGCACCACATCAACCAGGCGCTGCGCGCCCACACCCTATTCACCCGCGACAAGGACTACATCGTCCGCGACAACGAGGTCGTCATCATCGACGAGTTCACCGGCCGCATGATGCCGGGCCGCCGCTATTCGGAAGGCCTGCACCAGGCGCTGGAGGCCAAGGAGCACGTCCAGGTCCAGCCCGAGAACCAGACGCTCGCCTCGATCACCTTCCAGAACTACTTCCGCATGTACGAGAAGCTGGCGGGCATGACCGGCACGGCCGCGACCGAAGCGGACGAATTGTTCGACATCTACAAGCTCGAGGTCGTGGAGATCCCGACCAATCTGGCGGTCGCGCGCCTCGACGAGGACGACGAGGTCTATCGTACCCAGCAGGAGAAATACGCAGCCATTCTTGCCGAGATCGAGCGCGCCAATTCGCGGCTCCAGCCTGTGCTGGTCGGCACGGCGTCGATTGAGAAATCGGAGGTGCTTGCCGAGTTCCTGAAGAAGAACGGCTACAAGCAGATCGATTTCGGCAAGGAGGGCGCGCTCGACAAGCTCTATGCCGCGGCCCGCGCCGGCAAGCAGGCGAAGCTGTTCGCGGTGCTGAACGCGCGCTTCCACGAGCAGGAGGCCTATATCGTCGCGGAAGCCGGCGTGCCCGGCGCGATCACGATCGCCACCAACATGGCCGGCCGCGGCACCGACATCAAGCTCGGCGGCTCGCTGGAGATGCGCATCCAGCAGGAGACCGCTGCTATCACCGACGAGGCCGAGAAGGCGAAGAAGATCGAGCAGATCAAGGCCGACATCGAGCGCTTCCGCGAAATCGTGCTGAAGGCCGAAGAAACCGTCGAGATCGAGCCGGCGAAGGGGTCCAAGCCCGCCAAGACCGTGAAGAAGCCCGGCGGCCTCTACATCATCGGCTCCGAGCGCCACGAATCCCGCCGTATCGACAATCAGCTGCGCGGCCGTTCCGGCCGTCAGGGCGATCCCGGCCGTTCGAAATTCTTCCTGTCGCTCGAAGACGACCTGATGCGGATCTTCGGCTCGGACCGTCTCGACAGCATGCTCCAGCGTCTCGGCCTGCAAGAGGGCGAGGCCATCATCCATCCCTGGATCAACAAGGCCCTGGAGAAGGCGCAGCAGAAGGTCGAGGCGCGCAACTTCGACATCCGCAAGAACCTCCTCAAGTTCGACAACGTCCAGAACGACCAGCGCAAGGTGATCTTCGATCAGCGCGTCGAGCTGATGAAGGACGAGAGCGTCGCCGAGACCGTCACCGACATGCGTCACGCCTTCATCGACGACCTCGTCGCCAAGCACGTGCCCGAGCATGCTTATGCCGAGCAGTGGGACGTCGCGGGTCTGAAGGAGGAACTGAAGCGCGTGCTCGATCTCGACCTGCCGGTCGACGAATGGGCGAAGGAAGAAGGCATCGCCGACGAGGAGCTGCTGAACCGCATCGAGACCAAGGCCGACGAGCACATGGCGGCCAAGGTCGGGCAATGGGGTCCCGACGTGATGCGTTACGTCGAGAAGACCATCCTGCTCCAGACCCTCGACCATCTCTGGCGCGAGCACCTGATCATGCTCGACCATCTGCGCCAGGTCATTGGCCTGCGCGGCTACGGCCAGCGCGATCCGTTGCAGGAATACAAGACCGAAGCCTTCAATCTCTTCCAGGAGATGAGCGCTCACTTGCGCGAGGCGGTCACGGCGCAGCTGATGCGGGTCGAGATCGTCCCGCCGGAGCAGGAAGCTCCTGTCCTGCCGCCGATGGAGGCGCACAAGTTCGACCCGAATACCGGCGAAGACGAAATGGCGCTTGCCAGCGTCACCCTCGGCGCCCCGGCCACGGATGCGTCGCTACGGGATCCGAAGAACCCAGCCAGCTGGGGCAAGATCGGCCGCAACGAGGACTGCCCGTGCGGCTCAGGCAAGAAGTACAAGCACTGCCACGGCAGATATGCCTAGCCCCGGGCATCGGCCGGGCTCCCGGCCGGCCCGCCTTGGTTCCATCGCTGCTGCGGCGTCAGTGTCGTAGACACTAGCGGAACCCTCTGTAGCAAATGCTGTTGTCATGCCGTGACCTTGCGGGGACGTGCGCTCGTCTCGCAAGCAAGGACAACGTCGTCCGCCGCTGCCTGACCAGTTTCGACGATCGGAATTCAAGTCGGGACGGCTCAACGTGGGGAGGCCGCCACAACGCCGGCGATGATGCGACGTCGCTCGATAATGGCTGCGCTGGCCCGGGGGTGAGACCGTTTCATGAGTTCCGCAGACAATCTCCCGCCGTCCAGAACCGAAATCCTTGAGGCGCACGATCTTGAAAACCTTGCCGTTGAGGCGGGCTTCGATGAACTGACGTCGTTCACGGCGGCTCTGTGCGAGGTGCCAATCTGTCTCGTCAGCGTGGTCGGCGACACGATGCAGCGCTTCGTGGCCAGACACGGCCTCGACGTTTCCGAAACGCCGCGCGAATCCTCGTTCTGTGCGCACGCCATGCTGGGCTCCGACCTGATGGTCGTGCCTGATGCGACCCGGGATCCGAGGTTCGCCGAAAATCCCCTGGTGACGGGAGACCCGTTCATCAGGTTCTATGCCGGCGCGCCGCTCGTGACGGAGGACGGCTTTCCGCTCGGCTCGCTCTGTGTCATCGATCGCGTGCCCAGGCCGGGCCTTACGCCGCTGCAGCAGCAGGGCCTCCGCGTCATGGCCTCCCAAGTCATCGGCGCGATGGGGCACCGCAAGAAGACCAGAATCCAGCAGGCCAGCGAGGCCGTCGCAAAGCAGGCGCTGTCGGAGACCGAGCAGAAATTTCGCATCTTGGCTGACACCATGCCCCAGATGGTGTGGTCGACGCTGCCCGACGGCCACCACGATTACTACAATGCCAGGTGGTACGAATTCACGGGCGTGCCGGAAGGCTCCACCGACGGTGAGGGCTGGAACGGGATGTTCCACCCCGACGATCAGGACAAGGCCTGGGAGCGCTGGCGGCATTCGCTGAGAACCGGCGAGCCCTACGAGATCGAATACCGTTTGAGGAATGCCGACGGCAATTATCGCTGGACCCTCGGACGCGCCCTGCCAATTCGCGACGGCGAAGGCAACATCACCCGCTGGTTCGGGACCTGCACCGACATCCACGAACAGAAGCTGCTGATGGAGCAGCGCGAGATGATCAGCCAGGAGCTGAGCCATCGCATCAAGAACATCTTCTCCGTGATCAACGGGCTGATCGGCCTGTCGACGCGCACGCATCCGGAGCTCAAGCGTCTGGCGGACGAGCTGCGTTCGCGCATCATGTCGCTCGGCAAGGCGCACGACTTCGTACGTCCGCACAGCGCCCGATCGCAGCCGACCTCGACACAGGCGACCCTCAAGGGCCTCATGGAGCAACTTCTGTCGGCCTATCAGTCGGAGGCGCAGCGGGTTGCGATCACGGGCGGCGATTTCCGCATCGACGACCGCTCCGCAACGCCCTTGGCGCTGTCGTTCCACGAGCTGGCGACCAACGCCGCCAAGTACGGCGCGCTCTCGACGCTGGAAGGACGCGTCGCCATCGACATCAGCGAGGCGGACGAGGATGTCGTCATTGCGTGGACGGAAAGCGGCGGTCCGCAAGTCGAGGCGGCGCCGGCCGTGGAAGGCTTCGGCTCCAGGCTGATCGCGTTGAGCATGTCCAACCAGCTGGGCGGGGCGATCTCTTACGCCTGGAAACCGGAAGGGCTCCGGGCCGTGGCTACGATTCCAAAGGCCTCGATGAGCCGGCCGCTGCCGCAAAGAACGTGACGTCGGGGGAACGGGGCTGAGCCGCCTGGCCGGCGGCGTGATGAACTGCGGTCAGGATCGCATCATCGCTGAAAGGCTTGCGGATGAATCCAATGGCGGTCTCCGCCCGGGGCGCGATCTGTGCGGGATTTGCAGTGACGTAGACGATCTTGGTCCCGTATGTGCGCGACAGGTCGAGTGCGATCTGCGGCCCGGTCGATCCGTCGCGCAGATTGACATCCACCAGCGCGATCTGCGCCTTGGGCCCCGCTTCCAGCGCCTCCTTGCGATCCGCAGCGATCGCAGCGACGCGATAGCCCGCGTCTTCCAGGATCCGGGCAATGTCGCTGGCGACGAAGATTTCGTCTTCGACGATCAATACTGAGCGTGTCATTCGCGAGCCGTGGGTGGCCTCAAAAAGACGGGACCGGCTCGGTGGATTTTGTTCCTCACGGCCGTACGCGCCGGGATCAACCGTCAGTTCCGCTTTTTGTTCCGCCAAGCCGCATGGCCCGATCGGCTTTCACCCGGCGCAGCCGAGCCTCAGTTCGAGCTGTCGATCAGGCTCTCCAGTAGTCGCTTGAGCTCGCTCGTCGACTTGTCGCCGTAGCTTTCCAGGATGTGCTCCTCCTGGTCCACCGCGAGCGAGTTGAGCTTCCTGCACAGCACCTTGCCGCGGTCGGAGATGAACATCAGGACCTTGCGGCGGTCGTTCGGGTCCTGAACGCGATAGACCAGCGTGTCGGAGACCATGCGGTCGATCATCTTGGTCAATGTCGGATGGTTGAGCAGCACCGCATCCGCAAGCTCTCCCATCGAGTGGCCGTTGCCATCCGACAGCACTTTCAGGATGCGCCATTGCTCGACGGGAACGCCTTCCTTGCTCAACCGCAGTTCGAGCTGCCGGTTGATTTCCCGGTTGGCTTGCGCGAGCAGGTAGGCGAGGTGTTCGGTGATCGGGGAGTTTTCTTTCGGCGGTTTTGCCACGGCTAAGACTTCGTCTTGACCCAGATGAGTGAATGTCTTGCAATCAATGCTGCATCTATATGCACTTCAATTCTTGAACATTCAATATTTTCAAAATAGGATCATTGCCCAACAAAAGGGCGGAAGCCGCGGCCGCCTGATCAATGTGCTTTCAGGTCTGGTCCCAGACAGGAGTTGGCGTGCGCGCGACGGTGAACTTCCCGGCTCACGGCAGACCGGCGTTGCCGCCGTCCCTGCTGTTCAGGAATTTGTCGTCATCGGTGGCGGATTTCGACCTGTCCCCGGTCGATGCGCATTTCATGAAGCGGCGCGGCGCGCGCAACAAGCTGCGCATCGGCAATTTTCTCACCTTCACCGGCTCGCCGGGGATCTGGGGCCCGAGCTCCACCAACAGCGCGATGCTGGCGGTGGCCGAGATCAACAAGCGCGGTGGCATTCTGGGCCGCGAGCTGGAGCTGTCGATCTACGACTCCGGCGGCCCGATCGAAGACGTGGTTCGCCGCGCCGAGCAGGCGATCGCCTTCGACGAGGTCGACCTCATCATGGGCTCGCATATCAGCGCCGTCCGCGTCGCGCTGCGCAAGGTCACCGGCGACCGCATCCCCTATATCTACACCCCGGTCTATGAAGGCGGCGAGCGCACGCCGGGGGTCATGGCGATCGGCGAGACGCCGCGCTGGCAGAGCCGGCCCTCGATCCATTGGCTCGCGGAGGTCAAGAAGGCGGCGCGCTGGTACCTGATCGGCAGCGATTACGTCTGGCCCTGGCAGTCGCATCGCGCGGTGAAGCGCTACATCAAGGAGGCGGGCGGCCAGGTCGTCGGCGAGGAGTTCGTTCCGGTCGGCGAGGACAATCACGAGCCGCATCTGGCGCGCATCCGCGCCGCCAGGCCGGACGTGGTGCTGATCTCCCTGATCGGCACCGACAGCATCACCTTCAACCGCGCCTTCGCCGAAGCGGGCCTTGCCACCTCGACGCTGCGCCTCGGGGGCGCGATGGACGAGACCGTGCTGCTCGGCATCGGCGCCGACAACACCGAGAATCTGTTCTGCGCCTCCGGCTATTTCAACTGCATGGCTTCACGCGCCAACGACGAGTTCCTCAGCGGATACGAGGCCATGTTCGGCGCCAATGCGCCGCCGGTCGGCTCCGTCGGCCAGTCGAACTATGAAGGGTTGCGCTTCCTGGAGTCCGTAGCCAACCGCGCCGGCTCGCTGGCGTTTCGTCCGCTCCTGAAAGCCGCGCGCAACACCGTCTACTCGGCCGGCCGCGGACCCGTGACTCTTCGCGACGGCCGCGCCGAGATGCCGATGTACTTCGCTGAAGCCGACGGTCTCGACTTCAGGATCATCAAGACGTTCTGAATGCGGCCGCCGATACGTCGCAGCCGTCTCGCGAAATAATACTTGAAAAGGAAAATATTTCCGTCTGTAGTATCGCCGCGAAGCCGGATTGGCCCGCGCCGTGCAGGCGCGGGCGGAAGGCTTCCGTTCAACGCCAGGAAACAAGAAGCCTTCAAGGAGAGCGCCGTGACAGTTGTCCTTCCCACGCCCGACCAACTTCGCAGCGTCGCCGAGCAGTGCGGCCTTTCGCTGACCGACGACGACGTCGCCTCGTTCCGCGGCCTGATGCAGGGCTCGATCGAGGCCTACAATCTCGTTGCCACGATGCCGGACGAGGTGCCTGAGGTGAAGTACCCGCGCACGCCGGGTTACCGGCCCTCGGCCGAGGAGAACCCGCGCAACGCCTGGTATCGCAAGTCGACCGTGAAGGGCGCAGCCAGCGGCAAGCTGAAGGGCAAGACCGTCGCCCTGAAGGACAACATCATGCTGGCCGGCGTTCCCATGACCAACGGGTCGTCGACGCTGGAAGGCTATGTGCCCGATTTCGACGCCACCATCGTCACGCGCATGCTGGATGCCGGCGCCGAGATCAAGGGCAAGGTGCATTGCGAGCATTTCTGCCTGTCCGGCGGCAGCCACACCGGATCCTACGGGCCGGTGCACAATCCGCACAAGATGGGCTACTCGGCCGGCGGCTCGTCGTCGGGCTCGGGCGTCGTGGTCGCCCTCGGCGAGGTGGACATGGCGATCGGCGGCGATCAGGGCGGCTCGATCCGGATGCCGTCCTCGTTCTGCGGCATCTACGGCATGAAGCCGACCTGGGGCCTCGTGCCCTATACCGGGATCATGCCGATCGAGATCTATGTCGACCATACCGGCCCGATGACCGCGACGGTCGCCGACAACGCGCTGCTGCTCGAAGTGCTCGCCGGCGACGACGGCTACGATCCTCGCATCAAGGCTCCGAAGGTCGAGGAATACACCAAGGCGCTCGGTCAGGGCGTCAAGGGCATGAAGATCGGCATCGTCAAGGAAGGTTTCGAGCAGCCGGGCGCGGAGGCTGCGGTGAATGAAGGCGTGCGCGAGGCAGCAAAGCGTTTCAAGGATCTCGGCGCCACCGTCGAGACCGTCTCGATCCCGATGCACCTCCTGGGTGGCGCGATCTGGACCCCGATCGGCACCGAAGGCCTGACCCAGACCATGATGTTCGGCGACGGCTACGGCCTCAGCCGCGGCGACCTCTATTCGACCTCGCTGATGGATTTCCACCGTGGCTGGCGCCGGCAGGCCGACTCGCTGTCGGAGACCACGAAGTTGTTCATGATGCTCGGCACCTACATCAACAACAATTTCGGTCCACGCTTCTACGGCAAGGCGCTCAACATCTCGCGCCGGCTGACCGCGGCCTACGACAAGGCGTTCAGGGATTACGATCTCCTGCTGATGCCGACCACGCCGATGAAGGCGACCAAGCTGCCGGAGCCAAATGCAAGCCGCGAGGAGTACGTCGCCCGCGCGCTCGAGATGATCTCCAACACCGCGCCGTTCGACATCACGCATCATCCCGCGATGTCGCTGCCCTGCGGCATGGTCGACGGCCTGCCCGTCGGCCTGATGCTGGTCGGCCGCATGTTCGAGGAATCCACGATCTACCGCGCCGCCCATGCCTTCGAGCAGATCGGCGACTGGAAGAAGATGTGAACGAGGTGTTGATGCAGGTGGGCGGAACGCCAGATCGTTTTCGCGCGAACTGGACCCCGGTTCGCGTCAGGAAAACGCGTCAAAACCGAATTCTAGAGGCCCGTTCCGATTCCATCGGAACGGGAAAGGCTCCGGCGCATGGCTAATGCGTTCGTCGCGACGTTCGAGATCCTGAGCTTCGGGGCGATCATCGTTCTGATCGTGCTGGGGCTCGGGATCATCGCCAGCATGATGGGCATCTTCAACTTCGCGCAAGGCGAGTTCGTCCTGCTCGGCGCCTACATCACCTATCTCGCCTATGCCAGGGGCCTGCCGATCTGGGCCGGCATGGTCGCGGCGCCCTTCGTCGTCGGCGCGCTCGGCTTCGTGCTGGAAGCGCTGATCATCCGCCGCTTCTACGCCGCACCCATCGTCGCCATGCTCGGCACCTATGCGCTCGGCCTGATCATCCGCGAATCCGTGCGCGGGCTGATCGGCGGCTTCTATCTCACCGTGCCCGAGCCGATCGGCGGCTCGATCGACATCGGCGCCATGCACATCTCGGCCTGGCGCTTCACCATCATCGTCATCACGCTCCTGGTGATGGCCGGCTGTTACCTGCTGCTCTCGCGCACCAGCTTCGGCCTGCGCATGCGCGCCACGCTGGAGAACCCGTCGCTGGCGCGCGCCTCCGGCATCTCCACGCCCTTGATGTACGGCGCCACCTTCGCGTTCGGCTCCGCGCTCGCCGGGCTTGCCGGCGCGCTGATCGTGCCGGTGTTCAGCCTCTACGCCGATCTCGGGCTGCGCTTCCTGATCCAGGGCTTTGTCGCGGTCATGGTCGGCGGCGTCGGCTCCTTCATCGGCCCGGTCGCCGGCGCCGGCGTCATCGGCACGCTCAGTGCCGCTCTGCCCTGGGTGATGGCGCCCGTCGTCGCCGATGTGCTCGTCTTCGTGCTCGCCATTGTCTTCATCAAATTCCGCCCGCAGGGCCTCATCGCTGGAAAAGGGGTTTAATCACATGCTCGATCGTACTCAGCTCACGCGGCGTCGTTTCCTCTCCAATTTCGCTTTTGCGTCCGGCGCGGTCGCAACCGGTGTCGGCAGCTGGGTGATCCCGGCGCCCTGGGCCAATGCGGCGGAAGGCCCGATCAAGGTCGGCATCGCCACCGACCTCACCGGCCCGATCGCCTATGCCGGCAACGCCGACGCCAACGTCGCCAAGATGGTGATCAAGGAGATCAACGCGGCCGGCGGCCTGCTCGGCCGTCCGCTCGAGCTCTACATCGAGGACACCGCGTCCAACGAATCCGTCGCCGTCGGCAACGTGCGAAAGCTGATCCAGCGCGACAAGGTCGACATGGTGCTCGGCGGCATCACGTCCTCGATGCGCAACGCGATCAAGGATCCGATCGTCGCCCGCGGCAAGACGCTCTACATCTATCCGCAGCTCTACGAAGGCAAGGAGTGCACGCCCTACCTGTTCTGCACCGGCCCGACGCCGGCGCAGCAGTGCGACGAGTTCATTCCCTGGCTGATCAAGAACGGCGGCAAGAAGTTCGCGCTGCCCAGCGCCAACTATGTCTGGCCGCACACGCTCAACGTCTACGCCCGCAAGGTGATCGAAGCCAACGGCGGCGAGGTCGTGTTCGAGGAATATTACCCGCTCGACCAGGTCGACTTCTCCTCGACGGTCAACCGCATCATCTCCAACAAGGTCGACGTCGTCTTCAACACCGTCATCCCGCCGGGCGTCGGTCCGTTCTTCAAGCAGCTCTATGAAGCGGGCTTCCTCAAGAGCGGCGGGCGGCTCGCCTGCGTCTACTATGACGAGAACACGCTCAACATCAACCAGGCCGCGGAGATCGAAGGCCTCGCAAGCTGCCTCGACTATTTCAAGGTGCTGACCAAGGAAAACCCGTTCGACGCCAAGATCCAGGCCGCCTACGAGAAGGATTTCCCCGGCAACTTCCTGTTCGCCGCCGGCAGCGCCGCCACCGGCACCTATCGCGGCCTGAAGCTGTGGGAGGCTGCCGTCAAGGAAGCCGGCAAGATCGATCGCGAGTCGGTCGCCGCCGCGCTCGACCACGCCAAGATCGCGGAAGGTCCGGGCGGGCCCGCCGAGATGGTGCCGGGCAAGCGGCACTGCAAGATGAAGATGTACACCGCGGTCGCCAAGGGTGGGAACTACGAGATCGTCGCCCGCAGCAACGGCCTCGTCGATCCCAAGGAATGCTGACGTCAAATGCCGGGTCATCGTCAGTTTGGCTTGCATCTGTGCCAGCCGAGAGGCTCTCTCTTCACCTCTCCCCGTTGGGGAGAGGTGACACACGACCAGGCGGACTGATCCCACGATGTCGAATTCGAAATGCTGAAGTCCATGGGTGCGGCTAAACAGGCTGTCCACGCCAACGTTGGCAGCGAAGCGGACGTTCCGGGGGCCAAGAGCGCATCGTCAGGGCGGAAGATCCTGCCGATCGTGGAGGGCGTCGTGCTGGTTGCAGCGCTGCTCGCGCCGCTGGTGCTGCAGGACTATCTCACGGTGTTCGCGACGCGGGTGATCATCCTGGCGCTGTTCGCGCTGTCGTTTGACCTGGTCTGGGGCTATGCCGGCATCATGAGCTTCGGCCAGGCCCTGTTCTTCGGCTCGGCCGGCTACGGCGTCGCGCTGCTCGCGCGCGACCTCGACATCACCAACATCCTCCTGGTGCTGCCGGCGGGGACCATCATCGGACTCACCTTCGCGCTCCTGCTCGGCGGCTTCCTGCTGCTGGGACGGCATCCCTCGAGCGTGATCTTCGTGTCGCTGGGCACGCTCACCGGCTCCTACGCCGCCGATCGCCTGGCCCGCGGCTGGTATTATCTCGGCGGCCAGAACGGCATCCCCTCGATCGCGCCGATGTCGCTCGGCGGCTACGAGTTCACGGAAGGCCCGGCCTTCTACTATCTGGTGCTCGGCATCCTCGTCGTCGTCTACCTGCTCTGCCGCTTCCTGGTACGTTCGCAGTTCGGCCTGGCGCTCGCGGGCCTGCGCGAAAACGAGCAGCGCATCGCTTTCTTCGGCTACAAGGTGCAGCACCTGAAAGCCATCATCTTCACCATCGGCGGCGCCATTGCGGGCCTTGCCGGCAGCCTCTACGCCTTCCACGAGGGCTTCGTCTGGCCCAACATGGTCGGCGTCGTGGTCTCGACCCAGGTCGTGCTCTACGTGCTGTTCGGCGGCTCCGGCACGCTGATCGGTGCCGTCATCGGCACTGTCATCGTCGAGGGCGTCAGCTTCTGGCTGTCGGACAATTATCGTGACGTCTGGCCGATCATCCTGGGCCTCTTGCTGCTGCTCGTGATCCTGTTCCGGCCGCTCGGCCTGATCAGCTTCGTGCTCGGCGAGCGCGAGCGGGTCGGCAGCTTCGGTTCGAAGCCAAAGGAGAAGCGCAATGCCGCTCCTTGAGGCCGCCGGCATCAAGAAGGTCTTCGGCAAGCTCACTGCGCTCGACGGCGCGGCGCTCACCGTCGGCGAGAACGAGTTTCACGGCCTGATCGGCCCGAACGGCTCCGGCAAGAGCACGCTGATGAAGTGCATCGCCGGCGCCGAGGTGCCGACGCAGGGCAAGGTCTCCTTCGTCAACACCGACATCACCGCGTTCACGCCGACCGAGCGGGCGCGGGCCGGCATGAGCCTGAAATTCCAGATCACCAGCGTGCTGCCGACGCTGACGCTCTACGACAACATCCTGCTCGCGCTGCAGGCGCAGTGCTCGCTGCTCGACCTCGTGTTCTCGCGCACGCGCGGTCTCCTGCACGACCAGGTCATGACCATGCTGACGCAGTTCCGCCTCGCCGACCGCGCCTTCGATGCGGCCGCCGCGCTGTCGCACGGCCAGCAGCAATGGCTGGAGATCGCGATGGCGCTCGCCGGCAAGCCGAAGCTGTTGCTGCTCGACGAGCCCACCGGCGGCATGAGCCTGGAGGAGCGCCGCGTCACCGGCGAATTGCTGCAGCCGATCAAGCAGCATTGCTCGCTCGTCATCGTCGAGCACGACCTCGATTTCATCCGCGACATCTGCGATCGCCTCACCGTGCTCGACCAGGGCAAGGTGCTGGCGTCGGGCACGGTGTCCGAGATCCAGGCCAACAAGGCCGTCCAGGAGATCTATCTGCGCCGTGCCTGAATTTTTGGACATCAAGCATCTCGACGCCGGCTATGGCCGCAGCCAGGTCCTGTTCGACGTCAGCCTCGGCATTCCCTGGCGCGGCGGCGTCGCCGTGCTCGGCCGCAACGGCGCCGGCAAGACCACGCTGATGAAGACCATCGTCGGCGAGCTGCCGGCGTGGAAGGGCGAGGTCGCCTTCGACGGCCGCGACATCAGCCGCCGCGCCACCCAGGAGCGCGTCCGCGCCGGCATCGGCTACGTCCCGCAGGAGCATTCGGTGTTCGCGCGCCTGTCGGTGCGCGACAATCTCGCGGTCGGCTCGCTCGCGAGCAAGAAGGCCGACGCCGTCGATCACGTGCTGACCATCTTCCCAAAGCTCGGCCAGCGGCTCGACCAGCCCGCCGGCACCCTCTCCGGCGGCGAGCGCAAGATGCTCGCCATCGGCCGCGCCATGCTGGGTGATCCCAAGCTATTGCTGCTGGACGAGCCGACCGAAGGCGTCTGGATCGGCGTGATCGAGGAGATCACCGAACGCCTGATCGATCTCGCCAAGGATATCGCCGTCATCATCGTCGAGCAGCACCTCGACCTGGCGCTGCGCGTCGCCGACTACGCCTACGTGCTCGACCGCGGCAGGGTTGCGCTGCAGGGCGAGGCGGGCGAGGTCAGGGACAATCCGGAGCTGATGCGGTATCTGGCGCCGTAGGGATGCTCGTGAAGCGCGCCGAACCCACACCGACCACAGCTTTCATCCTCCGCGAAAGCGAGGCATCCGGTATGGTGCTCCGTCTCAAGCTAGGTCCAGACGCAACATTACTGAAAGCCTCATTATGCGGGAAGTCGCGACCAATAGGGCGCGGTTAGAAGCAGCATGAAAAGCGCGCGTTCGGCCTGGTACTTTGCGGCATATCGACTTGATTCCCGCCCTCGCACCACGACCGCTCCTCCGCTGGTGCAGACGCTCCACACCCATCTCTTTCGCTTGCGCTGCACCAAAGTCACTTCGAATGTCGAAAACTCCGATCTGACCATTGTCGCCGCTTCTCACCCTGCAACCAACCGGACAAACTTGAACCCGGAGGTCCGATCCCTGTCTTCACCCATTTGGGTGAAAGAGGACTTGCCCATGCCAGGGCAAGGTCTGGTCTGGGCCGTCGGGCGGAAGGGCGATGAGGGATGTGTCTGCGGGATAGGGGTCTAGCCGCCGCGCAATGCCTTGCCAGCGAGCAGGCTGACGAGCTCCTGCTGACGGGAAAGGCCGGTCTTTGAAAGCACGGCTTTGAGCTGCGTGCGCACCGTCTCTCGCGTCACGCCGATTTTTGATGCGAGTGCATCGACCGATCCGGCCTGAGCAACTCCACGTGCGACCTGGGCTTCTGCCGGCGTCAGGTCGAACAGCCCTTGCAGGACTTCCGCACTCGGTACCGCGCCGCGATCGACGGGCGTCACGATGAGCATGAAGGTGGCTTGCGTGAAAATATCGCGTGCGGATCCGCGCACCGGGACGACATGCAGGACCATCGGTACGCGATCCATGGCCGCTGCGATGGCGAGGGACTTGACGCCTCGACTGGTGCCAACGAACGAGGTCCCCAGCGCCGCCAAGAACAATCCGTCCGCAGTGACATCTGTCAGGGCCAACCGCTCTGCGCGGTCTTGGAACAGCGACGGCATCAGTGCTTCGAACAGGCCGTTCGCCGCGAGTAATTTGCCTCGTTCGCGCAATATTGCTCCGGGCAGCCCAATGGCCTGCAGTGCGTCGGCTTGCGCGCGCGCGCGCTCGAAGCCAAGGCGGTTTGCAGTCAGGGACGCCCGAGCTAGATGAGGCCTCAGGCCATCAAGGAACGAGACGACGTCGCGCGGCACCGGTCCGTTGTCTTGGTGTCGCGGCATGACGATCGCAATCGAATCGCCGCTCGGTATTGAAATGAGGGTCCCGGCTCTGTAGCCGATTCCGTGCCTGCGGTAGAAATTGCAGTACACGTCATTGGTCGCGATCTCCTCCTCCGATAGAAGGTCTCCATCATTGAGGAAGCCGGCGTAGTTGAGGGCGGCGGCACGCGGCAGCAACGGATCGCGCTCACTCCATCCCTCTTGCAAGAAAAGAGGCATGGTCTGGTCGTGATTGACGGAATTGACCCCGCTGATATAGCCGTCGCGTACCGCGAAAAGCAGTCCGCCATTGCCGCCGATAGCGTTACCGATTTCATCGAGAACCGCGGGCCACAATGACGGTATGAGCCCGGCCTCGTAGATACGGTCAATCAGATGATCGAGATGCCCAAATCCACTCATGCGCAGCGCGAGAGAGCAAACGGCGTAACTATAGCTGGGTGACCGGGTGACGCAATCCGGCACATCGAGAGGCGCCCCGGATCCTTGGAGGGAACCAGTCGGCTCCTCAATCCTCGCCGTGGCGGCCTTGTCGGAGGCGTTCGAACTCTACGACGAACTTTCTCCGGCCTTCCCCAAGTCGCGATTTCTTGCATTCCGCGTGCGGGATCAAGCTTCCCGACAAGCTGGCGGATCGCACGCGGCTATTGCTGCGGCGGGCCATGTGCGGGGAAGGGCAATCAGCAGGTTGTGCTTGGCTTGCTCCGGAAGGCGCGGCGCCCGCCTACTTCACCGCCCCAAACCGGCTGTCGAACGAGTTCGACTGCACCACCGGCGCGGCGCCCATGATCTGCGTCGCTTCACCCGCGCCATCCGACACGGACGGCTTCAGCGCCGGACGCGTCTGGGCGAGGCGGGTGTCGGGCTTCGGCGGCTCCGCAGGCTTGGCGGCGACGGCCGCCGGCTTCGGCGCATCCTTGGCCGTGTCCTTGGACTTGTCATGCCCCGGCACGAAGCGGGTCACAGCGGCCTTCAGCCTCGATGCTGCCGTAGGCGGCGTCACGGACGTCTGGGTCGGCGCCACGGACGCTGTGGCCTGCGGCGGCGGCGTGGTCGCCGTCGTCTCGGAGCTGCCGAGGCCCATCTTGCGGCCGAGGTTCGAGAAGAAGCCGCCGCCTTGTGATTTCTCGGCTTGCGATTTCTCAGCCTGGGGCTTCTCCGCCGGCGCAACTGCGGCGACGCGCGTGGTCGCGGGCGCGCTGACGGCTGCGACCGGCACGTCCTGCGGTGCGGTCGCGGACGCCACCGAGTCGAGGTTGGGCTTCGGCGGATTGACGTGACCGGGGATCGTGCCCGGCGCCTTGGCCATCGCCAGCATCTGCAGCGTGGTGCCTTCGGCGCCTTCGGACAGGCCGGTCGAGCCTTCCGGAATCTTGGCGGCGAACACCTTGTTCATGCCGCCGTCGATGCCGGTGTTCATGCGCGCCACCGGCGTGCCCTTGGCGACGAGCTTGGCGTATTCCGTTTCGTCCTTGGCCTGCTTCTCGCGGACGGCGGCGACGATCTCCTCGGGGATCACATAGGCCGGGCACTTCGCCGAGGCGTCGAACACCAGATCGCGCTTGGCGTCCGCCGGCTTCGCCGCGTCGAACACGTATTTCTTTTCGCAGAAATCGACCCTCGGCTCCTGCCGCGTCACCTCGAAATGATCATAGCCTTCCTTGATCATCTTCCAGAACGGCATGTTCGGATTGTTCCGGTGCCTGGCCATGTTCACCGGCGTCATCTTGAACGGATAGGCCTGCAGCTGGAACGCCTTCTGGCCGCCGAAGAAGGATTCGCGCCCCAACGAATAGATCTCCGCGATCTGCTCGTCCGTCATCGCGTAGCAGCCGCGCGACGAGCAATCGCCATGCACCATCAGCTGCGAGCCGGTGCGCCCCAAGGCCTTGTCGAACGCGTTCGGATAGCCCGTGTTGAAGGACAAGTAATAGGCCGACTGCGGATTCATCTGGCTCGGGTTGATCGAGTAGAATCCCTCCGGCGCCTGGCGGTCGCCTTCGCGCACCTTGGGGCCGAGGTCGCCGGACCAGCGGCAGATCGGATAGGTCTTGAGCAGCGCGAACTTGCCTGAGCGGGTCTGCTTCCAGATCTCGAGCTCGGCCTCCTGCTTGAACAGGCGGACCAGGATCGGCGATTGCAGGTCCATGTCCTTCTCGGCCATCGCAGCGATCAGCTTCGGCGGCACCGGCTGGTTGGCCTTGGCGTTGGTCGCGAGCGAGACCTGGTCGCTGTTGCAGCCGGTCAGCAGAACGCCGGCCGTCATCAGCGCAACCGAAGCCAAGAGCGCGCGAGCAAGCGAACGAGAAATCAAGATGGACCCCACACCGTGCCGGGCATTGATGCGCGAACCCCAATTCTATGGAGCATGATCCGACCGGCGAACCGGACCCGTCCACGGGCTTTTTCGGACCACGCCCCAGCGCTTATGCCCTGAAGCCATTGATTAAAATTCTAACCTCTGGGTCATGCGGTCGCAACCCGAGCGGGGATCACGAGGGCGTTGGCCCAAAGGTGTGGTCAACAGAGACTTAAACTGGGCCGGAACTTGGACCACGGCCAAACCACCACTGAGATCGCCGATTTGGGCAAAAAAAGGGTTAATGCGGGGTTACCGGGGGCCGTCCTGCGACGGTCTCGTGCCCCGGACGCAGCGCAACGCTCCTTGGGCGGTGCGCTGCTGAGCCGGGGCCCATGCTGCGGGTGAGCTGTGCGGCCTCCTGGGTCCCGGCTCTCCGCAGCCGCGTTCCACGCTGCAGCGCGTCCGGGACACGGCAACAAGCCCGAATCAGCCCAGTTTCCGGCCGATATCGAGGAATTTCTGCCGCCGCTGCTTGCGGATGGCATCCCCGTCGAGGCCCTGGAGCTCGTCGAAGGCCTTGGCGATGGCCTCGCCCGTCGTGGCGATCATGGCGGCGGGGTCGCGGTGGGCGCCGCCGACCGGCTCCTTCAGGATCTGGTCGATCACGCCGAAGCGGAGCATGTCCTGGGCGGTGATCTTCATGTTGTTGGCGGCTTCCTGCGCCTTGGTGCCGTCGCGCCAGAGGATCGAGGACGCCGCCTCCGGCGAGATCACGCTGTAGATCGCGTGCTCCAGCATCAGGACCTTGTTGGCGGTGGTGATGGCGATGGCGCCGCCCGACATGCCCTCGCCGGTGATGATCGCGACGTTCGGCACGGTCAGGGCGAGGCAGGCGTCGGTCGAGCGCGCGATCGCCTCGGCCTGGCCGCGCTCCTCTGCGCCGATGCCGGGATAGGCGCCCGCGGAATCGGCGAGCGACAGCACCGGCAGCCCGAAGCGCTCGGCCATCTCCATCAGCCGCACGCATTTGCGATAGCCTTCGGGCCGCGCCATGCCGAAATTATGCCGGATCCGGCTCTCGGTGGAATCGCCCTTTTCCTGGCCCATCACGCAGATCGGCTCGCCGCGGAAGCGGCCGAAGCCGGCGACCAGCGCCTCGTCCTCGCCGAACTTGCGGTCGCCGGCGAGCGGGGTGAATTCGGTGATCAGGCCCTTAATGAAGTCGTTGAAATGCGGCCGCTGCGGATGCCGCGCGACCAGCGTCTTCTGCCACGGCGTCAGGTTCTGATAGAGGTCGGCCAGCGCCTGCGCCGCCTTGTCCTCGATCCGCCCGATCTCGTCGCTGATGTCGGTGCCGGACGCCGCGAGCGCCCGCAATTCATCGACCTTGGAGTCGAGCTCGGCGACGGGCTTTTCGAAGTCGAGATAGCTGCGCATCTGGTCTTGCATCAACTCAATATAGGGGGACGGGGCCTTGGAGCGAAGCGAGGTTCGGGTCACGGAAAGATGTGTAGCGTCTTCAATGGTTTGGCTTGTGTGCTCGTGCGGCGCCAGCCAAATCAATCGGTGAGGCCCCGGCTCTTTCTGCGGAGACGCGGCCGAAGTCAAGGCGGTTCATGGGTCGCCGTAGCCCGGATGAGCGAAGCGATATCCGGGGCAGGTCGTGCCTTGGGCACAATCCCGGATGTCGCTTCGCTCATCCGGGCTACGACAGCCCCGTCCAGGGCACGAGACCTGTCTACTTCTCGGCCAGCGGGTGCAGGTCGCGCACCAGGCTCTTCAGCCGCTCCTCGACGACATGGGTGTAGATCTGCGTCGTGGAGATGTCGGTATGGCCGAGCAGGGTCTGCACGATGCGCAGATCGGCGCCGTTGTGCAGGAGGTGGCTGGCGAAGGCGTGGCGCAGCACGTGCGGGGAGACCAGCCGGGCCTGCAGCCCGGAGGCGACCGCGAGCTCCTTGAGGTCGCGGGCAAAATGCTGTCGCGTCAGATGTCCGCTCTCGCCGAAGGAGGGGAATAGCCATTTCGAGGCGGCGAGGCTGTCTTTCTTCTTCTCGGTCTTCGCGGCCTCCGTCGCGGCAAGGTAATCCGCCATCGCCTGCCGCGAGGCCTCGTTGAGCGGCACCAGCCGTTCCTTGTTGCCCTTGCCGCGCACCACGATCATGCGGGCGTCGCGCTTGGCCGCCGAGCGCGGCAGCGCCACCAGCTCGGAGACGCGCAGGCCCGTGGCGTAGAGCACCTCGAGCAGGCAATAGAGCCTGAGAGCGCGCAGCCGCTTCGCCGGCGAGGCCTCTTCCGCCTCGCTCAACTCCTTGGCGCGGCGGAGCATGCGGTCGACGTCCGCGATCGACAGCACCTTCGGCAGGCCGCGGCCGCGCTTGGGGCCGGACAGGATCGCGGCCGGATCATCGCCGCGGATGCGCTCATTGAGGAGGAAGCGGTAGAGATGCCGCATTGCCGACAGGCGGCGGGCGACGCTGGTGGATTTGAAGCCGCGGATGTCGAGATCGGCGAGATAGTCGCGCAGCGTCTGCGTTTCCGCGTCCACAAAATTGTGGCCGACACGGCCCAGGAATTCCGAGAAATCGGTGAGGTCGCGGCGATAGGCGTCGAGCGTATTGGGCCCCGCGCCCTGTTCCGCCGCGAGCATGTCGAGGAACAGGCCGATGAGCTTGGCGTCTGAGGGCTTGATGGGCATGCCTCGGAGGCTAGCGCCTATTTCTTGAGAAATTTATCCGGCGGGATCGTTACCGTCATTTCCCGCGGCTTGGGATTGACGAAGTTGGCCAGCGCGAAGACCACGCCATAGACGATGCCGGCGATCACGGCGACGACCGTCAGGAAGCGGAACAGGCTGGGCATCGTTCTGGGGTCTCGGGCAGAGGACTTGGATAGGGCTCTTGGATGGGGCTGTTGGTAGGTCTTGGCAGCCAAATTAACCAATGAAATCATCCAACATGTTCGCCGTTTCGTGGCAAGAGTCCTCTGGCGAGGGCCCCCATGGGATCGTATAGGTGGCCAAAGCATGCCGCCCCCGGCGGCAGATCGAGCGAGATCCAATCGAGCGAGACAATGTCCGACGCCGCGGTGCCAGCACAAGCGACCCCTGAGGCCGACATCCTGTCGGCGCTCGGCGCGCGCTCGATCGTGCTGGTCGGCATGATGGGGGTGGGCAAGTCCACCATCGGCCGGCGGTTGGCGGCGCGGCTTGGCCTGCGATTTCTCGATGCCGATGTCGAAATCGAGGTGGCCCACGCCGGCATGACCATCCCGGAAATCTTTGCGGCCCATGGCGAGCCCTATTTCCGCGATGGCGAGGCCCGTGTGATCGCGCGCCTGCTCGAGGGAGGTCCCGTGGTACTGGCGACGGGCGGCGGCGCTTTCATGCGCGAGGAGACGCGCGCGCGCATCGCGGCGAAGGCCATCTCGATCTGGCTGAGGGCGGACCATGACGTCATCATGCGCCGCGTGCGGCGCCGTGCCGACCGTCCGCTGCTTCAGACCGCCGATCCCGAAGGAACCGTGACGCGCCTTCTCGCCCAGCGCGAGCCGGTCTATGCCAATGCCGATCTCACCATCGCCTCGCGCGACGTGCCGCACGACCGGATCGTCGAGGAGTGCATCGAGGCGCTGCACGCCCATCTCTGCGGCGGACAGGCCGCCCAACCCCCTGCCGACGTTGCGAGTGCCGTACGATGACTGCGCCGTTGAAACATTCCGATCCAGTCAAGGTCGACGTCGCGCTCGGCGACCGCGCCTATGACATCGTCATCGGCCGCGGCGTGCTGTCTTCGCTTGGAGAACGGGTCGCAGCATTGCGGCCGGGCGTGCGCACGGCCATCGTGACCGACCGCACCGTCGCGAAATACTGGCTCGAGCCCACCGAGGCGTCGCTCGCAGCCAGCGGTATTCCGACCTCGCGCATCGTCGTCGAGGAAGGCGAGATCTCCAAGACCTATGCCGGCCTCGAAAAAGTCAGCGAAGCCCTGATCGCCGCCAGGATCGAGCGCAACGATCTCGTCATCGCGCTCGGCGGCGGCGTCGTCGGCGATCTCGCCGGCTTTGCCGCGGCGATCCTGCGCCGCGGCGTCGATTTCGTGCAGGTGCCGACCTCGCTTCTCGCGCAGGTCGATTCATCCGTCGGCGGCAAGACCGGCATCAACTCGCCGCAGGGCAAGAACCTGTTAGGGGCCTTCCACCAGCCGGTGCTGGTCATCGCCGACACCGCCGTGCTCGACACGCTGTCGCCGCGCCAGTTCCGCGCCGGCTATGCCGAGGTCGCCAAATACGGCGTGCTCGGCGACGAGGCCTTCTTCACCTGGCTGGAAAAGAACCATTCCGACATCTTCAAGGGCGGTTCGGCGCGCGAGCACGCGATCGCGACCTCGTGCCGCGCCAAGGCGGGCGTCGTCTCCCGCGACGAGCGCGAGAGCGGCGAGCGCGCGCTGCTCAATCTCGGCCACACCTTCGGCCATGCGCTGGAAGCGGCGACCGGCTTCTCCGACCGTCTGTTCCACGGCGAGGGCGTCGCGATCGGCATGACGCTGGCGGCGCAGTTCTCGGCCAGGCTCGGCATGATCGGCGAGGCCGATGCGGCGCGCGTCGAACGGCACCTGATCGAAGCCGGCCTGCCGACGCGCCTGCAGGACATCGCCGGTTTTGCGCAGGAAGGACTTGCCGATGCCGATGCGCTGATGGCGCTGATGGCACAGGACAAGAAGGTCAAGCGCGGCAAGCTCACGTTCATCCTGCTGGAGGCCGTGGGACGCGCGGTGATCGCCAAGGACGTCGAGCCGAGCCTGGTGCGCGATTTCCTGCAGTCGAAACTGTCGCAGTGATGGCGGGACCGTTCAGATCGGCCGCCCGCGAAACGGCGGGGAATGCCGAGGCGGTCGCGAGGCAAACATGAGTTCGATCTCGGTCAATCTGCTGCTGGCGGTCCTCTTGCTCGCCGCCAACGCCTTTTACGTGGCTGCGGAATTCGCGCTCGTGAAGAGCCGCGGCTTTCGCGTCAAGGCCATGGTCGAGCAGAATCGCTTCGGCGCCCGCCTGCTGCAGACGATGATGGGGAATATCGAATCCTATCTCGCCTGCTGCCAGCTCGGCATCACCATGGCGTCCCTCGGTCTTGGTTGGATCGGTGAGCCGACCGTGTCTGCGCTGCTGAGTCCGATCCTCCAGCCGCTCGGTTTGTCGGAGGCCACGCTGCACTTCGTCTCGTTCGTGGCGGGTTTCCTGGTTTTCTCCTCGCTGCATATCATCATCGGCGAGCAGGTGCCGAAAACGCTTGCGATCAGGGAGCCGATGCCGGTGTCGCAGTGGATCGCCTATCCGCTGCATGTCTCCTACCTGCTGTTCTATCCGCTGAGCTGGTGTCTCAACGCGGCTTCGAGCGCGATCCTGCGTCTGATCGGGGTCCAGGAGTTTTCGCAGCACGAGATCCTGACGGATTCCGAGATCGAGGGCCTGGTCGAGGAATCGGCCGTGCACGGCAAGATCGAGAGCGGCGAGGCCGAATACATTCACAACGTCTTCCGCCTCGGCGAGCTGACCGTGTCCGACGTGATGGTTCATCGCACCGCCATGGTGATGATCAATGCCGACCTGCCGCCGGAGGAGCTGGTGCGGGAGGTGTTGGCCACCGAGTACACCCGCATTCCGCTGTGGCGCGACAAGTCGGAGAACATCATCGGCATCCTGCACGCCAAGGATCTGTTGCGGGCCATCCGCGCGTCGGAGGGCGATACCTCGCGCATCGACGTCACCAGCATCATGCTGCCGCCCTGGTTCGTGCCGGAAATGCGGCCGATATCCCAGCAGCTCAAGGCGTTCCGCCGTCGCAAGACCCATTTCGCGCTCGTCGTCGACGAGTATGGCGAGGTCGAAGGCCTCGTGACGCTGGAAGACATTCTGGAGGAGATCGTCGGCGATATCTCCGACGAGCACGACGTGGTGGTCACCGGCGTGCGCCGTCAGCCCGACGGCTCCGTCGTGGTCGACGGCTCCGTGCCGATCCGCGATCTCAACCGCGCGCTGGACTGGCACCTGCCCGATGAAGAGGCAACGACGGTCGCCGGCCTCGTCATTCACGAAGCGCGCTCGATCCCCGACCGCGGCCAGAGTTTTACCTTCCACGGCTTCCGCTTCCGCGTCCTCCGCCGCGAGCGCAACCGCATCACCGCGCTCCGTATTTCAGCGGTGGCACGCGAGGGTGAGCTGGAGGAGACCAAGCCGAGACGGGCCGGAACGTCGTTCTGATCTCGCTCTCCGTCTCCCTCCAGGGGAGGGGCTATTGCATATGAGAGCATCTCTCTGGCGGCCATCCTTCGAGACGCCCGCCTTTGGCGGGCCCTCAGGATGAGGACGGAGTGTGCGGCCGCAGTTTCAACGAGCAAGATGCCGCTTAGCCTCATCCTGAGGAGGCGCGTAAGCGCCGTCTCGAAGGACGAGGCGCGTGCTCGGGCTGCAGCCAACAGTCATCTGCGATAGCCCTGCCCTCCAGGGGAGGCGAGCAAATCAGCCTTCCCCTGGCGCCTGCGCCTGGATCGCGAGCGCGTGCACGCCGCCCGAGAGTTCCGCGGCGAGCGCCGAATTTATCATGCGATGGCGGTCGACCCGGCTCTTCCCTTTGAAGGCGGCAGACACGATATAGACGCGAAAGTGCGTCTCGCCGCCCGGCTGATGGCCGGCGTGGCCCTCATGCAAGTGTGACTCGTCGACGACCCGCAGGCTTTCCGGCGTGAAAGCTTCCTGCAACTTGTTGCTGATAGTGTCTTTCATGACCATGAGTGCCATTAAGGGACGCGATCGCGGCCCGTCAACTCCCGGGCCTCACGCTAATTGCAATGTCAAGACTTGAAGGTTTTTGCATTGCGTAGTCAAAGTCAGCCATGCCGATCGATTCATCAAAGTTCTTCGACTCCATCCGCGTCAAGCCGCGCGGCAAGCAGGCGGAAGCGAAGCCGCGCGACAGCGTGGTCGCCTGCGAATGGACCGGCTGCCAGAACAAGGGCAGCCACCGCGCGCCGAAGGGCCGTGAGAACCAGCGCGAATACTGGCACTTCTGCCTCGACCACGTGCGCGAGTACAACCAGAACTACAATTTCTTTTCCGGCATGAACGCCGACGCCGTCGCGCGCTACCAGAAGGATGCGCTGACCGGCCACCGTCCGACCTGGAAGATGGGCGCCAATGGCGGCGTCAAGAAGGGCGCGGAAGCCGAGATCGACGGTGCGTTCGATCCATTCAGCATGTTCCAGGAGCTCAATGGCCGCACGGGCTGGCGGAAGGGCCCGGAGGCGCCGCCCAAGGCCGAAACGCGCAAGGTGATGAACGCCGAGCGCAAGGCGCTCCAGGTCATGGGCCTCGGCCCCGGTGCGACGCTCGCCGACGTCAAGGCCAAGTACAAGGCGCTGGTGAAGCAGCACCACCCCGACGCCAATGGCGGCGACCGCTCCACTGAGGACCGCCTGATCGAGATCATCAAGGCGTATAATTATCTGAAGACGGTCGTGCGGGAGGCGTAAGGCCTCGCATTCTTTCTTCCTTCTCCCCTTGCGGGAGAAGGTGGCGCGAAGCGCCGGATGAGGGGTATCCCTCCGAGATACTGCGCTGACAGTTTTGCGCGCGGAGACAACCCATCACTCGCCGCGGCGCGAAGCCACCCTCTCCCGCAAAGGGAGAGGGGAAGCACGGCACGCTGCCGCCGATCATTCACCGGGATACTTCACGTCTTCGGCATCGCCCCGACATAGGACGAACTCGGCCGGATCAACCGTCCCGTCCGCTGCTGCTCGCGCGCGTGTGCAGTCCATCCCGCGGCGCGTGCCACCGCGAAGATCGGCGTGAAGGCCTGGCGCGGAATCGCGAGCGCGTCGAGCAGGATCGCAGTGAAGAACTCCACATTCGTCTCCAGCGGCCGCTCCGGATTCTTCTTGCGCAGCGCGGCGCGGATATAGGCCTCGACCTCGCCGGCGAAGGGCAGGTCGGCGCCATCCGTTGAAAGCCGCTCGATCGCGGCCTTGAGCACGTCGGCGCGCGGGTCGCGCACGCGATAGACGCGGTGGCCAAAGCCCATCAGCCGTTCGCCGCCCGCGAGCGCCGCATCCACCCACGGCTGGATGCGTTCGCTGCTGCCGATCGCATCCAGCATTTCCAGCACCGGCTCCGGAGCGCCGCCATGCAGCGGACCGGTGAGCGCGCAGTAACCGGCGGTGACCGCGGCGAACAGATCAGCCTGCGTCGACGCCACTACGCGCGTGGTGAAGGTCGAGGCATTCATGCCGTGGTCGCAGACGGTGACGAGGTAGGCATCGAGTGCCGTGACCTCGCGAGGCTCCGGCGAGGCGCCGCGCAGCATCCGCAGCGTATCGGCGGCATGGCTTGCATTCGGATCGGGCGCGACCGGCTCCAGTCCCTTGGCGCGGCGGACCAGTGCGCCCGCGATCACCGGGAATGCGCCGACGATGGTCGCCTCATGCTCCAGCCCGTGCTCGGCGCGAAGCGCGGCGACGGCTGCGCGAAACCCGTCGACGATGCCCATGCCGCGCGTCGCCGGCAGCAGGTCGGGCAGCCGCGCGAAGGCGCACTCGCGCGCCGCGCCCAGGCTCGCCCGCACATTGGCTTCGCTCAGCGTGGTCTTGCTGGCGCCGTTCCAGAGCCGGGCGGTGACGCCTTCGAAACTCGATTTGGCGGCGAGGTTGCCGACATGCTCGCCGGCGATGATCAGCTCGCCGCGCTCGCCGTCGACATGGCTCAGCACGGTTTCAGCCGCGGGGACGCCGTCCAGCCCGATTTGGCTCTTGGTCAGATGAATGTTCATGGCCTGTCTCCTTTCACGCGAGATAAGGTCAGGCCTCTCGACAGATTGATCAATCTTGATTACGTAAATCAATATGAAAAATTCCGATGGGCTGTACCTTTCTGCCCGGGAGGCCGCCGCCGAGCTCGCGATCTCCCCGGCCACTCTCTACGCCTATGTCAGCCGAGGCCTGATCCGCTCCGAGCCGACGCCGGACTCGCGCAAGAACCGCTACCGCGCGGAGGATGTGCGGGCGCTGAAGGAGCGCCGCGTACCGTCGCCGGAGCCGCGCGGGCTACGCAGCTTCGATGCCGACCTGCCGGTGATGGACACGGAAATCTCGACCATCACCGAGGAGGGCGCGATCTATCGCGGCGTCAATTGCGTCGATCTTTCCGAGAGCGACACGCTGGAGCACACGGCGACGCTGCTCTGGGACGTCTCCGGCGTCGATCCGTTCGCTCCGGACAATCAACCGGAGATATCCGAGGAGATGCGCACGATCGGGCAGGCCGCGCGCCGGGCGGCGCCGATCGACCGGGCCATCGCCGTGCTCGCGCTGGCCGCCAGCGCCGATTCCCGCGCCTTCACCCGTGCGCCCGATGGCCGCGCGCTGGTCGGCGCGCGCATCGTCCGCCTGCTGGTCGCGACCATGCTCAATGCCGAGCCGTCGGCCGAGCCGCTGCATCGGCAGATCGCCAACGCCTGGGCGTCCGACAACAAGCATGCGCCCGATCTGATCCGCCGCGCGCTGGTTCTGCTCGCCGATCACGAGCTGAACGCCTCGACCTTCACCGCGCGTTGCGCGGCCTCGACCGGCCTCAACCTCTACGATTCCGTCATCGCCGGCCTCGCCGCGCTGAAAGGGCCCAAGCATGGCGGGGCCGGCGTGCTGGCCTCGCAGCTCGTGAAGGCGCTGGTCGACCGCGACGTCGAGCCGATGGTGCGCGAGCGCGTCGCGCTCGGCGAGCGTTTCGCCGGCTTCGGCCATGGCGTCTACAAGCGCGGCGATCCCCGCGCGCAATCGCTGTTGAACGCATTGTCGCGCGCCGGCGCGCCGCGCAAATTCACCCGCGAGGTGCCGGAGCGCATCGCGGAAGCCACCGGCGAGTTCGTCAACATCGACTATGCGCTCGCAGTCCTCGTGCAAGCGCTGCGCCTACCCGCGGGCAGCGAGCTCGCCCTGTTCGCCATGGCGCGCAGCGTCGGCTGGATCGCGCACGCCAGCGAGCAATTGCAGTTCGGCAAGCTGATCAGGCCAAGGGCCAGGTATGTCGGGCCGGCGCCGGGGCGGCGGGCGGGGGCTGCGGATTCCAGAATTCGGGGCGCATAGTCTGCCGACCTTGTCAGCTCAGGCTTCCGGCGAAACGTTCGGCGAGCCGGTTCTTCCTGAATGCCTCCGCCACCCAGTCCACGAAGACTCTCGTCTTCGCGGGCACGAGCTTGCGCGATGCATGATAGATCGAGATCGCACCGGCGTCGCAGTACCAGCGCGGTACCAGGCGCAGCAGGGAGCCGTCTTCGAGCGCTGGAAGGATGTCGGCTGTCGCGAGCATGGCCACTCCCAGGCCCAGCAGCGCTGCTTCGCGCATTGCGGCGGGATCGTTGACCACGATGGACTCCGACAGCGACGCCTGAACTTCCCGCCCCGAAACATCGCGCATCGACCAGTGCCGGATGCGCCCGGTTTGCAGCGAGCGCATCACGATGCCATTGAGCCCGGCCAACTCATCAGGCTTGGTCGGAGGCACGCGCCCGGACATGTAGGCTGGTGACGCCACGGCGACGATATGGGCGGGCGCAAGTGTTCGGCTCACAAGTCCCGGCGACAACTCGAACCCGCCACCAATAGCCGCGTCGTAGCCTTCGCCGATCAGATCGACCTGACGGTTCTCGAAGTGCCACTCAGGGCGGACCAGTGGATACCGGGCAAGGAAGCCGGGAAGTAGCGGCAGGATATGAGCCGTACCGAATGTCGGTGGCAGGCTGACTTTGAGAAGGCCTGCCGGCTCGGTGCTGCCGGTCGATATCCCTGCAATGGCTGCCTGAAGGCCTTCGAGATTGTCGGAGATCGCCACGCGAAACGTCTCGCCCGCCTCCGTCAGCGTCAATTTCCGCGTCGAACGATGAAACAGCCGGACGCCGAGATTGCGCTCCAGCATGGCGACGTTTCGGCTGACGGCGGCCGGAGTCAACGAGAGACGTCGACTGGCCTCCGAAAAGCTGCCGGATTCGGCGCTGCGGAGGAAGGACTCAAGGTTCGCCAGCGTTTCCATCTATCCATTCTCAAGCAATCGTTGAAAATATTACGAGCAATATCCTCCTAATCAAGGGGCAATGTTTGGACCATCTCTGCACCACCGATCAGCTTGCCTGATCCCAAGACATCTCGGAGATTTTCCATGTCCACTATCGGCATCATCGGCGCGGGCAATATTGGCCGCGCAATCGCCCAGGCCCTGGCGCGCAACGGCATCGCCGTGACCCTGTCCAACAGCCGCGGCCCGGAAAGCCTAGCCGCGACCGTTGCCGAACTCGGTCCGCTCGTGACCGCCGGCACCCGCGAAGAGGCCGCTGCCAAGGAGATCGTGTTCGTCGCAGTCAACTGGTCGAAGCTGCCGGATGCGCTCGCCGGGCTGCCGCCATTCGCCGGCCGCATCGTCGTCGACGCCAACAATCCGATCGAGGCCCCGCTGTTCAAGCCGGCTGAACTCGGTGGCCGCGCCTCGTCCGAGGTTTTCGCAGATCTCGTGCCCGGTGCGCGGGTGGTGAAGGCATTCAATCATCTTTTGGCGCAACTCCTCGCAACTGACCCTGCGAGCGACGGCGGCAAGCGCGTGCTGTTCTACTCGGGAGATGACGCTGATGCGAAAGCCGTTGTCGGCGCGCTGATCGATCGGCTCGGATTCTTCGGCATCGATCTGGGCTCGCTCGCGATCGGAGGCAGGCTGACCCAGTTTCCCGGTGGTCCGCTTCCGGCGCTGAACCTGGTCAAGTTCGGCTGACCCTTCGAGAAGGTTCACCAACGATATGAGATGATGAAAGGCTACCCAGATGACAACCGATAGTACCGATTTCGACCACCTGCTTCGCTCAAATCTGGAGCGCGTGTTCAACGAGCGGATCGAGGACAAACGGCGCGCCGCCATCGCCGAGTTGTTCGTCGAAGAGCCCGTGATGTACGAGCCGACGAAGATCGTCCGGGGCCGGTCAGAGATATCGCGCGTCGCCGGAGAACTTCTGCAGCAGTTTGGGCCGACATTCAGGTTCGTACCCGATGGCGTCGCCGTCGGGCATCATGGTTTGGCACGTCTGGCCTGGCATGCCGGGCCTGAGCATGGTCCAGTCGCCGTGACCGGGGCCGACGTCGCGGAAATCGAAGGCGGTAAGATCTCACGCTTGTGGGTGTTGCTCAACGCGCCGTGAGAGACGGTCGCCCTGCCGAAACTAGGTCTGCGGCTTCGACGCGGCGACTTCGCTGCGGCTCCGGCGGCGTATGAACCATAACGCGGCGCCGAATGCGATCGCCACGCCCGTCACGGTCAATATCCAGATGTGCTTGCCGACATGCCCATGATAATGCAGCCCGGCATATTCGTGCAGGGCTGAGACCGCCAGCACGCCCGGCAGCACATGCGCGGGCGCCCAGGCCAGGATGGCCGGGATGTTCACCGCGTAGAATTTCGCCGGTGCCATGCCGAGCGCGCCGGCGGTCACGGGGACGAAGGCCCGGACCGGCGGCACGAAGCGGGCGAAGAACACGGCCCAGGTGCCAAAGCGGTTGAAGAAGCTCTCGCTCTCGGCGACCACGCGCGGATAATTGGTCAGCGGCCAGGTATTGAGGATCTCGCGCTGGCGCCGGTGCCCGATCCAATAGGCTGAACCGTCGCCGAGCACGGCGCCGAGCGCGGCTGCCAGCAGCACCCATTGCAGCTTGAGTTCGCCGCCAGGGACCAGGGCGCTCAGCGCCAGGATGATGGTCGAGCCCGGGATCACCGATCCCACCACCGGCACGGCTTCGAGCAGCGCCGCCAGGAACAGGGTCAGATAGCCCAGCCATGGATGGGCCGAGACGAAGGCGATGAGCGGATCGAGGAAGGACGTCACGTCGTCTCTGTGGCGGGCTGGAGCATCGGGGTTCAGACCCTACCTAAGTAAGCACGTGCGGCAAACCTGCCATTTGGGCAGGCAGAGGCGTTGCCCCGCCCGAAATTCGAGCGTGATTCGCAAGGCAGCCCTCCAAAAACTGCGTTCCTTGCCTATCTAAATGAAAACACGATGGAACTTTGATTGGAGGGCGGGCTTCTGCCCGCCCCTTGTCTCTGATAGGTTGCTTTCCAGCACCCAGCCGCAGCCAACGTGCGAATAACCGGTTTCGGGACCGCCCGGGACCTCGGAGGATTGATGACGACCGCCGCCCTGTCCAAAGTTGAGGAAGTTTCCGGTCTGCCCGACATGAAAGTGTCGGTTCGCCAGGTGTTCGGGATCGATAGCGATCTCGAAGTGCCGGCCTATTCCGAAGTCGATCCTCACGTGCCCGAAGTCGACGCCGATTACCGCTTCGACCGTGCCACCACGCTCGCCATTCTCGCAGGCTTTGCGCGCAACCGCCGCGTCATGGTGACCGGCTATCACGGCACCGGCAAATCCACCCATATCGAGCAGGTCGCCGCCCGCCTGAACTGGCCCTGCGTGCGCGTCAACCTCGACAGCCACATCAGCCGCATCGATCTCGTCGGCAAGGATTCGATCGTGGTCCGCGACGGCAAGCAGGTCACCGAATTCCGCGACGGCATCCTGCCCTGGGCGCTGCAGCACAACGTCGCGCTGGTGTTTGACGAATACGACGCCGGCCGCCCGGACGTGATGTTCGTGATCCAGCGCGTGCTGGAGGTCTCGGGACGCCTGACGCTGCTCGACCAGAACAAGGTGATCAAGCCGCACCCGGCGTTCCGGCTTTTCGCCACAGCGAATACGGTGGGCCTCGGCGATACCTCGGGCCTCTATCACGGCACCCAGCAGATCAACCAGGGCCAGATGGACCGCTGGTCGATCGTCACCACGCTGAACTATCTCAGCCATGACGAGGAAGTGGAGATCGTGCTGGCCAAGGCCAAGCACTATCGCACCCAGGAAGGCCGCGACATCGTCAACAAGATGGTGCGCCTCGCTGACCTCACCCGCAACGCCTTCGCCAACGGCGATCTGTCGACGGTGATGAGCCCGCGCACGGTGATCACCTGGGCGGAGAACGCCGACATCTTCGGCGATATCGGATTTTCGTTCCGGGTCACCTTCCTCAACAAGTGCGACGAGCTCGAACGCCCCCTGGTCGCCGAGTTCTACCAGCGCTGCTTCAACGCGGAGCTGCCGGAATCGGCGGTGAACGTGGCGCTGAGCTGATCTCTCGCGAGATGTCGTCCCGGCGGGCGCCGGGACCCATACCGCGTGATATCTCGATTGAAGCGACGCTGATAATTTCCCTGACTACCGCCGGTGGCTATGGGTCCCCGCTTTCGCGGGGACGACGGTGAGATCGAGATGAGCACCACCTCCAACTCCAAATTCCGCACCAACAAGGAAGCGCCGACCGAGCCGTTCAAGCGCTCGGTAGCCTCCTGCCTCAAGGCGATCGCCAGGACGCCGGAGCTCGACGTCAGCTTCGCGGCCGAGCGGCCCGGCCTTGCGCCGGGCAAGGCGCGGCTGCCCGAGCCCGCGCGGAAGATGACCCGGCGCGATGCCGCGATCGTGCGCGGCCATGCCGATTCCATCGCGCTCAAGCTCGCCTGTCACGATCCCAAGGTTCATCGCAAGCTGATGCCCGGCAATCCGCAGGCGCGCGGCGTGTTCGAGGCGGTCGAGCAGGCTCGCGTCGAGGCGATCGGCGCGCGCCGCATGGCCGGCGTTGCCAAGAACCTCACCGCGATGCTCGACGATCATTTTCATCGCGGCAAGTTCGACGAGATCACCGACCGCGCCGATGCGCCGCTCGCCGATGCGCTGGCGATGCTGGTGCGCGAGCGCCTGACCGGCCTCGCGCCGCCGGCGGCGGCGAAGAAGATGGTCGACCTCTGGCGGCCCATCCTCGAAGACAAGATCGGCAAGCGGCTCGACCGGCTCGACGGCGTGGTCGAGGACCAGACCAAGTTCGGAGACGCCGTGCATGATCTGTTGTCGGCACTCGAGCTCGGCGACGAACGCAACGCCGACAGCGAAGACAATGACGAGAACGACGAGAACCGGGACGGCGACAACGACCAGTCCGGCGCCGAAGGCTCGCCCGATTCCGACGCCGCGCAGGAGATGAGCGCCGACCAGGCGCAGGCGACCTCGGAAGAGATGAGCGAGAGCGCGATGGAAAGCGCGCAGGCCTCGACCTCGGATACGTTCGACGACGGCGAGCTCGGCGACGACGAGACGCCCGGCGAGGCGACGCGTCCGAACGCGCACGGCAAGAACGAGCCGCGCGGGCCGGAATATCACGCCTTCGCGCCCAAGTTCGACGAGGTGATCGCGGCCGAGGACCTCTGCGACCATGACGAGCTGGAGCGGCTGCGCGCCTATCTCGACAAGCAGCTCGCGCATCTGCAGGGCATCGTCGCCCGCCTCGCCAACCGGCTGCAGCGCAAGCTGATGGCGCAGCAGAACCGCGCCTGGGAGTTCGATCTCGAAGAGGGCATCCTCGATCCCGCGCGGCTGTCGCGCGTCGTCACCGATCCCTATCATCCGCTGTCCTTCATGCACGAGAAGGAGGCGACGTTCCGCGACACCGTGGTGACGCTGCTGCTCGACAATTCCGGCTCGATGCGCGGACGCCCGATCACGGTCGCGGCGACCTGCGCCGACATCCTCGCGCGCACGCTGGAGCGTTGCGGCGTCAAGGTCGAGATCCTCGGCTTCACCACGCGCGCCTGGAAGGGCGGGCAATCGCGCGAGGCCTGGCTGGCCGCCGGCAAGCCGGCCAATCCCGGCCGCCTCAACGATCTCCGCCACATCATCTACAAGTCCGCCGACGCGCCCTGGCGCCGCGCGCGCAAGAATCTCGGCCTGATGATGCGCGAGGGGCTGCTGAAGGAGAATATCGACGGCGAGGCGCTGGACTGGGCGCACAAGCGCCTGCTCGGCCGGCCCGAGCAGCGCAAGATCCTGATGATGATCTCGGACGGCGCGCCGGTCGACGATTCCACGCTGTCGGTCAATCCCGGCAATTATCTCGAGCGGCACCTGCGCCACATCATCGAGGAGATCGAGACCCGCTCGCCGGTCGAGCTGATCGCGATCGGCATCGGTCATGACGTGACGCGCTACTATCGCCGCGCGGTGACGATCGTGGACGCCGAGGAGCTCGGCGGCGCCATCACCGAGAAGCTCGCCGAACTCTTCAGCGAGACCGCCACGGCGCCCACGCAAGCACCCGGTCGCCCGCGACGCAAATTGCATTCGTGAGCACGCATTCATCCCGCCGCCGCTTTCTCGGCCACGCGGCGGCGGGATTCTCCACCCTCGCAGTCTCCCGCTTCGCGCTGGCGCAAGCCACGACCGAGCCGCCTCCGCGCGCGCTCCAGGTCGAGCACGCCGTCGCAGAGCCCGTCAGCGTCGAGGTCAACGCGCGCCCCATTCCCAATTTCGAGCCGCGCGACCGCACGCGCACGCGCTTCGGCTCGCTGGACTATCGCAGCGGCCTGGTGCTGACCTCGCCCTATCGCGGCTTCGGCGGCTTGTCCGGCATCCGCTTCCTCGACGGCAAGGGCGAGCGCTTCCTCGCCATCTCCGACCAGGGCGGCTGGTTCACCGGCACCATCCGCTATGCCGGCCGCGAGATGACGGGCCTTGCGGACGTCGAGGCCGCGCCGGTGCTGGGCGCCGACGGCCGGCCGATCACCGAGAAGAAGCTCTGGTACGACACCGAGTCGCTCGCGCGCGACGGCAACCTCGTCTATGTCGGGCTCGAGCGCGTCAACCAGATCCTGCGCTACGATTTTGCCAGGGGCGGCACCCGTGCCCGGGGCGAGGTGATCAGCGTCCCGCCGGCCTTGCGCAAGCTGCCCTACAACAAGGGGCTCGAGGCGATGGTCGTCGTGCCCAAGGGTCAGGGCCAGCCGCTCGCGGGCAGCCTGATCGCCTTCTCCGAGCGCGGGCTCGATGCCGATGGCAACCTCATCGCCTTCCTGATCGGCGGCCCCACGCCCGGCCAGTTCGGCGTGCGGCGGACCGAGAAATACGACATCAGCGATGCCGTGCTGCTGCCCTCCGGCGAGCTGCTCATCCTCGAACGCAAATTCTCCTGGTTCACCGGCGTCAACATCCGCATCCGCTCGATCCCCCTGAAGTCGATTGTCCCAGGCGCGCTGGTCGATGGCCCTGCGCTGTTCGCCGCCGATCTCGGCCACGAGATCGACAACATGGAAGCCATCGACGCCCACGTCACCGCCGACGGCGAGACGGTGCTGACCCTGATCTCCGACGACAATTTCTCGATGCTGCAACGGACCCTGCTGCTGCAGTTCACGCTGGCGGAGTAGGCAGTCTCTCCCTGTCATTGCGATGGAGAGGCTGGCTCGCGCCAGATCGCAATTGCGGGAATGCACGCCGAGGCGACCCGCCATTCCTCCGCCCCGCTAGCAATCCGCGCGTCTGCCACTACACTCCGCGCATAGCCCCTCTCATCTTTCGGAACTCCCCGCATGAGCGTCCTGTTTTCCCCGATCAAGCTGCGCGGCCTGACCTTGAAGAACCGCATCGTGGTGTCGCCGATGTGCCAGTATTCGGCCGATGACGGCGTCGCCACCGACTGGCACTTCACCCACATCAACAATCTGAGCCTGTCGGGCGCGGCGATGTTCTGCATCGAGGCGACGCATGTGGAGGCGATCGGCCGCATCACGCCGGGCTGCCTCGGGCTCTACAGCGATGCCTGCGAGGCCGCGCTGAAGCCGATCCTCAATTCGGTGCGCAAGCATTCCTCCGCCGCGATCGCGATGCAGCTCGCCCATGCCGGCCGCAAAGCCTCGAGCGCGCGCCCCTGGGACGGCGGCCAGCTGATTCCGGTCAGCGACGGCGGCTGGCAGACGGTCGGCCCGAGCGCGGTGCCGCACAAGGAGGGCGAGGCCGCGCCTGCGGCGCTCGATGCTTCGGGCCTCAAGCGCATCCGCGAGGCCTTCGTCGACAGCGCCAGGCGTGCCGCGCGGCTCGGCATCGACGCCATCGAGGTGCACGGCGCGCACGGCTATCTCCTGCATCAATTCCTGTCGCCGATCTCGAACCGGCGCACCGACGAATATGGCGGCAGCCTCGAGAACCGCATGCGCTATCCGCTGGAAGTGTTCGACGCGGTCCGTGCGGCATTCCCCGCCGACAAGCCGGTCGGCATGCGGGTGTCGTCGACCGACTGGGTCGAGGGCGGCTGGGATCTGGCGCAGACCATCGAGTTCGCGAGAGCGCTGAAGGCGCGCGGCGTCGACTGGATCGATGCCTCCTCCGGCGGCGTCTCGCCGCTGCAGAAGATCGCGCTCGGCCCCGGCTATCAGGTGCATTTCGCAGACGCCATCAAGCGCGAGACCGGCCTGCCCACCATCGCCGTCGGCCTGATCACGGAGGCAAGGCAGGCCGAGGAGATCGTCGCATCCGGCAAGGCCGACATGGTCGCGCTCGCCCGCGGCATGCTCTACGACCCGCGCTGGCCCTGGCACGCCGCCGCCGAGCTCGGCGGCGAGGTCGAAGCGGCCCCGCAATATTGGCGCTCGCAGCCCTCGACGCAGAAGGCGCTGTTCGGCAAGACCACGTTCGGCGCGCGGTGAGGGCACCTGAGGCGCGATGATCCTGCCCCGCCCTCGTCATTGCGAGGAGCCCTTGCGACGAAGCAATCCAGGACTGCCTCCGCCGAGGGGTTCTGGATTGCTTCGCTTTCGCTCGCAATGACGATGGGGAGGCAGGCGTGCACCACACGTAGATGTCGAATTCCGGCGGGCGTGATTCAGACGTTCCTCGCCCCTCCGTAACTCCCCCGAGCTTCCACGCCCCTCGAAACTGGCCTAACCTTCCGCGCAGCCGAGGCAATGGAGGGCCGCCCATGCGTTATCCTGTTCGCAAAGCTGCTCACATCTTCGAGCGCGTGGGCCTTGCGATGGCCGGTGCATCGTGCGGGCTGTTCGTCGGCGCCTATGTCGGATCGGCGATTCCCGTGCTCACCACCCAGGGCTTCCTGCTCCTGATGATGGTGCTCGGCGGCATCGGCTTTTATCTCGGCATCGACACGCCGCAGCTGCCGTTCGACGATGCGCACAGCCAGATCGACGCCGCCGAATTCATGAGCTCCGCCGGCACGCTGCTTGCCACGCTCACCGCCTTCGTCTCCGTCTTCGTCATCGTGCTGCGGATCGACCCGCACATGCTCTGGACCTGGCTGGTCCTCGCCGGCTGGCTCGCCGGCGTCGTCATGCAGATCGTCGCGGGCGCCAAGGCAAGGATGCGGAAGTAGCTTTCTGACCCTCCCTCTCCAGGGCAGGGCCATCGCATATGGTGTGCACAATGCAGCGGCATCGGCACTGGGCTCCCTCTCCCGCTTGCGGGGGAGGGCTGGGGTGGGGGTGTCTCCGCATCGGGATTGCCAGGGATTGATGAGAATGTCCCTGCGTGGCGAGAGCCCTCACCCGCCGCGCTCTGCGAGCGCGTCGGCCTCTCCCGCAAGCGGGAGAGGCGGAGCAAGCCCGCAGACAGTCCTTGTGAATCCATATGCGATGGCCCTGCCCTCCAGGGAAGGGTCAGCAGCAGCAGGGCTCAGAACACCACGCCCACCCGCGTGCCGCGCTTCCAGGCGATGCGGCAGCGCTTCTTGGTGTTGACGTGCAGGAGCTCGAAGCGATCGGGGATCTTCACCTGGCCGCCGAGATCGACGCAGGCGCCGCCGGGCGAATAGTCGATCAGCGTGCAGGGGATCACCGGCGCGCGCGGGTCGGTGATGATCTTGGCCTGGCGCGACACCAGCCCTGCTGGCTTGACGCGGGTAAACTTTCGCGGATGCTGTGGCACGTCTCCTCCAAGTCCGCAGGTTCTGCAGTCGGTTTGGAGGGCCATGATGGCAGGCGAGATGATGCGATCGCGCTAAGCCGCGAATGAGAATTTTAACGAAAAGTGTTGGCGAAAGCAGAAAGCGGGGTAGCAGGATGCGCCGCCTTCCCCCTCTCCCCTTGTGGGAGAGGGTGGCTTCGCGAAGCGAAGCCGGGTGAGGGGTTCTCTCCTCACGACCGGTCTTGCGAGTGGAGACAACCCCTCATCCGGCGCGCGTTCGCGCGCCACCTTCTCCCACAAGGGGAGAAGGGAATCGCAGCTCACCCCGTCACGCCCCCTCCACCTGTGCCCCCGCCGCCTCCGCGTGCGCCGGCTCCACCGGCATCGGCACCGTCACGTAGTCCTTCGGCATGTTCACCGGCCGGTAGTCGGGCTCCACCGCCATCCGCTTCAGCACACTCTCATGCACGTGCGCGCCTTCGGGGATGACGCGCGGCTCGCAGTCGGGGATGTAGAAGCCGAAATAGGCCTTCCGCTCCGGCCATTCCTTGTACTTGGCGCTCTTCGGCAAATACTCCAGCACGCGCCAGGCCGGTGTCATCGAATCGTGCAATTGGCCCGTCTTGCCGGTGTAGGCCGGCGCGACATAGTGGAACGGCGAGTTCTTGCGCTGGACGCCCCAGGCGAGCTGGTTCACCGTGCGCGGGTTGAAGTTCAGCCCGGCCTTCGCGGCTTCCTCGATCATCCAGATCAGCGGGTATTTCGACTCCCCGCTCTCGACTTCCGGATAGCCGCCGCCGACGTCGCAATGCACGCCGGCGAACCACACCTGCAGAATGTCCTGCGGCACCTTCTTCTCATCTCGCACGTAGCGGTTGCTCCAGAAGTCCTGCGGCTGGCGGTACTGCTTCAGGCGGAACATGCAGCGCCGCTCGTCGATCGCGATCGCCTGCCGGAAGATCCTGACGCTGGGGTTGCGCAGCGTGAAGGCGAGCTCCTCCAGGCTGAACAGGAAGAAGAAATTGTCGCGCCGCGGCACGATCACGCTCGCCACCGTGTCCCAGACGCCGATGAAGTGGATGGTCGGCCAGCGCGTCGAGGTGATGCGCGCGAACTGCGCGGCGAGGTCGAATGTGTCCTTCGGCAGCGGCCCGCTCTCGTCGGTCGCGATGCCCTCGACGTCCTCGATCGCGTTGCCGCGCCCGGTGCCGGAATATTGCTTGTAGGCGACGAGGCCGCTGCCTGCGAGGTTCGCCTGCTCCGGCGAGATCAGGCCGATCTTGTGAATGAGCCCCGCCAGCACCCGCACGGTGTAGGCCCCGCGCGAGAAGCCGAACAAATAGATCCTGTCGCCCGGCGCATAATGCTCGACCAGGAAGCAATAGGCGCTGAGCACGTTGTCATCGAGCCCGTAGCCGGTGGCGAGCCCCAGCACCATGTTGACGTTGGCCTTGAAGCGATGCCACGTCGTCGGCTCCGTCACCGTGCCGACCCCGGGATCGTAATACACCATCTGCCGCGGCGACGTCCTGTCCGTCTTGCGCAGGCAGCGATAGAGCTTCAGGACGTTGGAGATGTTCTCGCTGATCTCGTTGCCGGTGCCGTCACAGCAGATGACGAGGTGTTTTGGCTCGGACCTGCGATCGGGAGTGGCTGCCTGATCCATGGGATGCGCCTCGGGGTGATGCTACCGGGGCGAGTATAGCGGAATTCGGGGCCGCACGCCTTCGATATTAGAGATACTAGGTATTGTGTTCGCCGTGTGGGAAAGTGCGGCGCAATGCAATTGCTTCACTGATGCGCGACCAATGCGAAGACGGCCAAGGCGGAGACGAAGAGCAAGATCGCGATTAGGAGAGCGCGATTTTGCCATTTGTGTCTTGTTGTCAATTGTTGGTCGCATGCGGAGCATATTGTTCGCAATGCATAGGTGTTTCGTACTGCGGCGACTCGACGCTTCAGCAATGAATTCAAAGTCCAATCAAGTAGTGGCCGCGAAGTGATTGCCATGCCGCCGACGCTTGTGCCGGAACGCACCGTTCTTCTATGACCTCTCCCGTTCGGGATTGAGGCACCACAAAGATGACATGTTGGCATATCAGAGTTGTTCGTGCATCATCAGAGATGAGAATGCCTGAGTGATTTATATCGCCAATTACGCAACCTTTTGCGTGAACCGCACCCACCGCATTTGCTAGATTGATCGCACTACGTACCAGAAAGGGGAAGTTGGCCTTTACAAACTTGGTTCGGCGGCTGCTTGGGGAGTAAAGCTCGTGAACAGGGCTTCGTCCTCCCACTTTCTCCATCGTGAATCCGGCGAACTCGCCATTCGAATGGAATAGTGGCTTCGTCGGGAAGGCGACGCTCGTTGCTCCATCTTGAAGCTTCGCCCGGACCATAGCTAAGACTTTGTCGCGCCGACTCCCTGCCTTTTCAGGGAAGTAGATTTTCGCAGCTTTGGTCGGGTCGCCGAGGATTTCGTATACGGCTCCTTCGCCGCCGCGGCCTAGCAGCTTCAATAGCGATACGGGGTGCCTTTGGTCGTCAACGAGTCCCTTGGGAATAGACATCCGCTTACACGCGTTTTGCCAGAACGATGGTCTTGTCGTCGTCTGTCTTCTCGCAAACCAACGGGCTCTCAAGAAGCAGTTTCAGTTGTCGGGACATTCTCCGGTCGCGTCCGGTATCACCGCCGTCAAATGCACCAAAGACCTTGTTGAAGAATGGAGCGAACGCCCGGCGCTCTGAAAATTCTAGAACTAGTCGCTCAATCCCGTCGGTAAAGATGCAAACTTCTTTTACGTCGCCCTCAATGTGAGTGATCGCTATAGCGGGTTGAGGGTCATCAGTTACGAAGTAGGTAGTTGAGGCGTATTCGCCGTGGCTAGGCGTGTCGCCGGCCGTTGATAGTGTCGGCGGATAGAAGTTCTGAACAGTCGTGAAGTCGGTTTCAACCGTGACGGGGCCGAATGTTACGATTGCTACTTCCACCCGCTTCGCAGCTAGCGAGTCCGCAAATAGCTCATCCCGAAATTGCTGCAGCCCTTCGTTCAGGTGTCGGATCGGGGCTCCGCCCATCGAACCAGAATTGTCCAGCACTAAGATGACCGGGCAACGGTTCTCCGGATTGTCTGCAAAGCCCAAGTCGGCAAATGGCTGCTGCTCAAAAGAATATTCGTTCACAATTCCCTCCCATACGACAAGGAGAACTTTTTAAGAGTATACGATCACATCTGCAACCAGCAGGAAAGAGGCGGGTAGCGATACCTTCGTAATATGGCCCCTCGACTAGGCGCGTGACCCCAAAACAAAAACGGCCGGATCTTCCGATCCGGCCGCAACGCAAACTCTTACTGGCTAAGCCTACGCCACGCTACTTAGCCCCCGCCCAATTCCGAAAACTCAGCTCGCCTGCTTCGCCGGCTGCGCCTCGCCGACCTTCTTCTGGATGGCGCGCTTCAGCTCGAGGGCGCGCGGCGACAGATTGTCGGCGTTGGCCTTGAGCAGGAAGGGGTCGAGGCCGCCATTGTGGTCGACGCTCTTGACCGCGTTGGTGGAGACGCGCAGGCGCACGTTGCGGCCCAGTGCTTCCGAGATGAACGTCACGTTGACGAGGTTCGGCAGGAAGCGGCGCTTGGTCTTGATGTTGGAGTGGCTGACCTTGTGGCCGACGAGGGGGCCCTTGGCCGTCAGTTCGCAGCGGCGAGACATGGCAAAAATCCTTATCCTGAACCCCCAACGATCTGCGGCCGCCATTCGGGGCGCCACGGGGGCAAATTCTTTCGTCCTTGCAGGGAGCGGGCGGACGTATAGGGGGGAAGGGGCGGGACGTCAAGGTTTTGGGGTGTCTTTTAGAGCCGCCCGGGTGGTGCGCTCCCTCCCCCGCGCGCGGGGGAGGGCTGGGGAGAGGGCTCTTTCCTCTTGGGGCCCGGACGTCATTGCGGATGGTGCCCCCAAGAGGAGAAAACCCTCACCCGCGCTTCGCGCGACCTCTCCCGCAAGCGGGAGAGGTGGAGCTCGTGGTTACCGCCCGATCACCAAAACGGCAATGATTATCGCGCCTTACCATCACATAAAGGGCGTATTCGCCGCCGAAATATCAGGGGGAGTTCCGGGGCGGATACGTCCGGACACATTGTTTGCCGCGGTTTTTGGTTTAAGTAACAGCGCATCGCGCCCTGATTGGATTGCTTCGTGCTTGCAACGTCTCTTTTTGCGCAGGATTTGCGCTCAGCCCGGCCACGCCTGGCCGGCTGGCTGATGGCGCTTTGCGCGCTGGCCCTGGCGTGGGGCGCGGTGCCGGCCGCGGCACAGGGCAAGCTCGAGGCGCAGTATGAGGCCTCGCTGGCGGGCATTCCCGTCGGCAAGGGCGCCTGGAACATCGATATCCAGGACGACGTGTTTTCGGCGGCGGCCGCGGGCGGCACCACGGGGCTACTGAAGTCCTTCACGGGCGGCTCGGGCACCGGCGCCTCGCAGGGCCGCGTCGTCAACGGCGCGCTGGTGGCGACCGGCTACCAGGCCTCCACCACCACCCAGAAGAAGACCGAAGAAATCCGCATCACCCTCGACAAGGGCAATGTGAAGGATTTTGCGATCCTCCCGGAGCCGCCGGTCGATCCTGATCGCATCGTCGTCACCGAGGCGCATCGCCGCGGCGTCTGGGACCCCATGACGGCTTCGCTGTTGCGCGTGCCCGGCACCGGCGATCCCGTTTCGCCGGACGCCTGCCACAACGGCGCGCCGGTGTTCGACGGCCGCATGCGCTACGACCTCAAGCTCGATTTCAAGCGCATGGAGACCGTGAAGGCGGAGAAGGGGTACAAGGGCCCGGTCGTGGTCTGCTCGCTCTATTTCGTGCCGGTCGCCGGCTACATCCCCGATCGTCCAGTGATCAAATACCTCGCCGCCCAGCGCAACATCGAGATCGCCTTCGCCCCCGTCGCCGGCACGCGCATCCTGGTCCCGTTCTGGCTGAAAGTGCCGACGCCGCTCGGGCCGGCCATGCTGGAAGCCACCAGCTTCATCACCTCGGCCCAGCCGCCCCGCGTCGCCAAGACGCAGTAGCGAGGTGTCCGCGCCTCTCCCTCCGCCGCCATTCCGGGGCGCGCCCCTTGGCGCGAACTATGGTGCGCCCTTGCGCACCTGAGAATCCATCAGGCCGCAGAGACGGTTGCGCGATGGATTCCGGGTTCGGCGCTGGCGCGCCGCCCCGGAATGACGAGCGAAATGGCCTCCAAAAGCACGCCCTAATGATTTCAATCACTTACCTACTGTGCATGGGGTTGTTTTCGCGAGTTTTGTTTTGGCGCCCCCGATCCGGGAATCCATTTGACTCCTCCCCGATTCTGATTCGACTCCGCGCCGTCCCCAGCTTTAACCGATACGCTCGCTTGTGCGACCGCGCAAAACTCCATCTAGTGCACAACCAACGCGAGTCCCGCGACATGTTGCGAGAACGGAACGGGACTCAACGGGGAGTCAGCGATTCGGCCGCGATTCGTTCTAGAGTCGTTCCGAAACTTAAGGCGAACGGGAAAAGCGTCGCAGAGTGAGACAGTTGCGCGGAGTTTGGCGCGGGGCGTTCCCACACCCACGGTGTCATCGCCCGGCTTGACCGGGCGATCCAGTACGCCGAGGCGGTTGTGGTCGAGCGGAGAGGCCGCGCCGTACTGGATGCCCCGGTCGAGCCGGGGCATGACAGCGGAGTGCGTGGTTGCCGCGCAGCGTTCGGAGACATGGCCGACACCCAGCCCCCTCACCGCCTCATGCAGCACTGACATTCGCCCAAATCGCCATTACCTAATCCCCCAGACATGGCTTTTTCCTCCTCCCCCTTCGCCTCCGAGCGCGCCCTTCACGATCGAGTGCCCGGCGCGGGCGTCACTGCGGTGCTCGGACCGACCAACACCGGCAAGACCCATCTCGCCATCGAGCGGATGCTCGCGCATCCCTCGGGCATGATCGGCCTGCCGCTGCGGCTGCTCGCGCGCGAGGTCTACAACAAGATCGCCGACAGGGCCGGCGCTGCCAGCGTCGCGCTCGTCACCGGCGAGGAGAAGATCAAGCCGAAGAACCCGCGCTATTGGGTGTCCACCGTCGAGGCGATGCCCAGGGATCTCGACGTCTCCTTCCTCGCCGTCGACGAGGTTCAGATCGCCGCTGATCTCGAGCGCGGCCACGTTTTCACCGATCGCATCCTCAACCGCCGCGGCCGCGACGAGACGCTGCTGCTGGGCGCCGCCACCATGCGCCCGATCATCGAGCGGCTGCTGCCGGGCGTGTCCATGATCACGCGGCCGCGCCTGTCGCAGCTCGAATTCGCCGGCGACCGCAAGATCACCCGCCAGCCGCGCCGCACCGCCATCGTCGCGTTCTCGGCGGATGAAGTTTACGCCATCGCCGAGCTGATCCGCCGCCAGCATGGCGGCGCCGCGGTGGTGCTGGGATCGCTGTCGCCCCGCACCAGGAACGCACAAGTGGCGATGTTCCAGAACGGCGACGTCGATTACCTCGTCGCCACCGACGCCGTCGGCATGGGCCTCAATCTCGACGTCGACCACGTCGCCTTCGCCTCCGACCGCAAGTTCGACGGCTACCAGTTCCGCCGCCTGACACCGTCCGAATTTGCGCAGATCGCCGGCCGCGCCGGCCGCGCCACCCGCAACGGGACCTTCGGCACCACGGGCCGCTGCGCGCCGTTCGAGCCCGAGCTCGTCAACGCGCTGCAGAACCACACCTTCGATGCAGTGAAGGTGCTGCAATGGCGCAATTCGAAGCTGGATTTCTCCTCGCTCGGCGCGCTCCAGGTGTCGCTGAACCTCGCCCCCGGCCACGAGGCGCTGACGCGCGCGCCGATCGCCGAGGACATGCGCGTGCTCGACCACGCCGCCCGCGACGGCGAGGTGCGCGATATCGCGCATGGTAAGGCCGCCGTGGAACGGCTCTGGGAAGCCTGCCAGATCCCGGACTACAGAAAACTGTCGCCCGCCGCCCATGCCGAGCTGGTGACGACGCTTTACGGCTTCCTGATGCGGAAGGGCTGCATTCCCGACGCCTGGTTCGAGTCCCAGGTCACCCAGGCCGACCGCATCGACGGCGATATCGACACGCTGTCGGCCCGAATCGCCCAGATCCGCACCTGGACCTTCGTCGCCAACCGCCCGGACTGGCTGAGAGACCCCGAACGCTGGCAGGGGATCGCGCGGGAGGTCGAAAATAAATTATCGGATGCGCTCCATGAACGCTTGACTGAGCGTTTCGTTGATCGCCGGACCAGTGTATTGATGCGCCGCCTGCGGGAGAACACGAGCTTGAATACTGAAATCGGCAAGACCGGCGAAGTCATCGTCGAAGGCCATGTCATCGGCCGCCTCGACGGCTTCACCTTTGCACCGGATGCTGCGGAAGCAGGCTCCGATGCGAAAGCCTTGCAGGCCGCAGCGCAAGCGGTGCTCGCCGGCGAGATCAACGCGCGCGCCGAGAAGCTCGGCAATGCGCCGGACGAGCAGTTCGTGCTGACCTCCGAAGGCATCATCCGCTGGACCGGCGATGCCGTGGCGCGGCTGTCTGCCGCAGACGACGCGCTGCATCCGCGCATCCGCATCATCTCCGACGAGCGCCTGACCGGCGGCCCGCGCGACAAGGTGCAGGCGCGGCTCGAACTCTGGCTCAAGACGCACATCGAGAAACTGCTCGGGCCGATGTTCGAGCTGTCGAAGGCCGAGGACGTCACCGGCATTGCCCGCGGCATCGCCTATCAGCTGGTCGAGGCGCTCGGCGTGCTCGAGCGTCCGAAGATCGCGAACGAGCTGAAGGATCTCGACCAGTCTTCGCGCGCCGTGCTGCGGAAATACGGCGTGCGCTTCGGCGCCTACCACATCTATTTCCCCGGCCTGCTCAAGCCCGCCGCGCGCGCACTCGCTGCGCTGCTCTGGGCGCTGAAGCAGGACAATGTCGATCTCTCCGCGCTCTCGGGCGCGCAGCATCTGGCGTCGTCGGGCCGCACCTCGTTCCCGGTCGACAAGCAGCTGCCGCGCGATGCCTATCGCGTGCTCGGCTACAAGCAGGCCGGCGAGCGCGCCGTGCGCGTCGACATCCTGGAGCGGCTGGCCGACCTGATCCGCCCGGCGCTGGCGTGGCGCGAGAACTCGCCCGGCGAAAAGCCCGCCGGCGCATTCGACGGCCGCAGCTTCGTGGTCACGCAGGCGATGACTTCGCTGACGGGATCGGCCGGCGAAGACTTCGCCTCCGTGCTGCGCGCGCTCGGCTATCGCATGGAGAAGCGTCCGCCGCTGCCGCCAAAGCCGGTCGTCGTCGAAACGGTTGCGGCCGAAACGGTTGTAGCCGAAACGGTTGCGGCCGAGACGCCGCCCGCCGAGGGCAGCGCGGAGACCTCGACCGAGGCTTCGACCGGGACCGCGGCGGAGGCCGTTGCCGGCCTGCCGGCGGAGACGACCGTCTCCACCGAAGCCGCTGACCAGTCCGTCACGGTCGAAGACGCGCCCGGCATGGAGCCGCACGACGAGCCCGCCCATGAGGAGCCGGCGCTCGAAGCCTCTCCCGAGACCCCCGTCACGCCCGAAGATGCCCCCGGCATTGCGCCGCCGGCAGAAGAAGCTGCGACGTCCCCCGAGGCCGCCGGCCTCGAAGCCGCTGCCGCCGAGACGGCCGCGACTGAAGCCGCGGCATCGCCCGACGCTGCCGCGCCCGAGGCGGCAGTCGCGCCCGCAGAGCCCGAGCTGGTCGAGGTCTGGCGCCCGGCCGGCCGTCACGAGGACCGCAAGCCGCGCCACGAGCGCCATCGCCACCAGCGTCACCATCAGCCTCGCCCGCAGGCGGGGGCTGAAGCTGGCGCGGCCGCACCCGGCGAAGCCGCCGAAGGCGCGAAGCCGGGACATCGTCACGGCGGCGGTCGCCGCGATGGCGGCAGGGACTTCCGCAAGCCGCGCGAAGGCGGTGCGGACGGCGCGCCGCGTCCCGAGGGCCGCGACGACAGGAATCGTCGTTTCGAGGGCAAGGGCGGCGACAAGGATCGCAACCGCGACAAGGGCAAGTTCGGTGGAGATCGCGACAAGGGCCGCGACAACCGTGGCCGTGATCGCGACAAGGGCCGCGACCGCCAGGGCGGTCCGTCGCTGCGCCCCTATGCCTCGAGCGCAAGCCCGCGCGAGCGCGACCGTCCGGCCGATCCGAACTCGCCCTTCGCAAAGCTTGCCGCGCTGAAGGAGCAGCTGTCCGGCCGGAAGGAGTAACGTCGCATCTTCAGGCGACGTGCGGAGCTGTTCGCGTGAAGACAATGCGTCAGAAGGAGCAGGGAGTAGAGTCACGACGACCGAGCGGCAGCGCCTCGATAAATGGCTGTGGCATGCGCGGGTGGTGAAGGCGCGCACCTCCGCCGCCGAGCTCGTCGTCACCGGCCATGTCCGCATCAACGGCGCGCGCGAGACCTCGCCGGGGCATGCCGTCAAGATCGGCGACGTGCTCACCATCGCGCTCGATCGCACGGTGCGCGTCCTGAAGGTGACGGGCTTCAACGAACGCCGCGGCGATGCTGCCTCGGCACGGGTGCTCTACCAGGAGCTCGGCGAGCGCAATTAATTGCGCTTTGTATTCATTTCTTGGTCGATCAAACGGCGCAAAGCCGTCATGATCGGCCTTCCCGATCTTGCGGCGCCGGGCCATCCGCGCTACGCAAGCCGCGACTTTTAAAAGAGCTTTTCGGAGCGTTGGATGACTTACGTCGTCACTGAAAACTGCATCAAGTGCAAGTACACCGACTGCGTCGAGGTCTGCCCGGTCGACTGCTTCTACGAAGGCGACAACATGCTCGTCATCCACCCCGACGAGTGCATCGATTGCGGCGTGTGCGAGCCGGAATGCCCCGCCGACGCCATCAAGCCGGACACGGAACCGGGCCTGGAAAAGTGGCTCCAGGTCAATGCCGACTACGCCAAGAGCTGGCCCAACATCACCCAGAAGAAAGAATCACCCGCCGACGCCAAGGAATTCGACGGCATGGAAGGCAAGTTCGAGAAATATTTTTCTCCGAACCCGGGCTCGGGCGACTAATTCGGGCCCAAACTTAACCCTAATAGCGGCGTTGGCGCCGAAAACCAGCCCTGAAGACCCCTAAATCATTGATTTTTGCGGGAAATGTGCTATATTGGGCACATTAAGCCGAACCCCGTCAGCCCGTTTGGCCCCTCTGGGTTCCCGTGAAACCAAATGTCGAACAGGGGCGTGGCAGTTTCCGCGCGCAGGCTGTGTCACAGAAAACGCGTAAAAAGAGTACTTCAGCGAGGGCTTCCCATAAGGAGGCCAAAAAAGTCGCCGCGGCCAGCCGTAGCGCATCCAAGGGTCGGACCGCGACGAAGGCGCCGGCTGCAAAGTCCTCGAAGAACAAAAGAAGCGCAATGCCTAACAAGACTGCCAAACCGGCCGCGAAAGCGACCGCTGCCAAGCCTGCTGCTGCCAAGCCTGTGACTGCAAAGCCGGTAACTGCCAAGGCTCCCGCTGCCGCTGCCAAGCCCGCGACGAAGGCTCCTGTTGCTGCTGCGCCTGCCAAGGCTCCCGCGGCGGCGAAGCCGGCTGCCAAGCCCGCTGCTGCGCCGAAGGTCGAGGAAAAGAAGGTCGTGACCCAGCGTCAGGGCTTCAAGGCCAACGAGTTCGTCGTCTATCCCGCTCATGGCGTCGGCCAGATCCTGGCCATCGAGGAGCAGGAGATCGCCGGTGCGAAGCTCGAGCTGTTCGTCATCAACTTCATCAAGGACAAGATGACGCTGCGCGTGCCCACCGCCAAGGTCGCCAATGTCGGCATGCGCAAGCTGTCCGATCCGGCGCTGGTCAAGAAGGCGCTGGAGACGCTCAAGGGCCGCGCCCGCGTCAAGCGCACCATGTGGTCGCGCCGCGCCCAGGAATACGAAGCGAAGATCAATTCGGGCGACATCGTCGCGATCGCGGAAGTCGTGCGCGATCTCTATCGCTCGGAGTCGCAGCCGGAGCAGTCCTACAGCGAACGCCAGCTCTATGAAGCGGCGCTCGACCGTCTCTCCCGCGAGATCGCGGTGGTGCAGCACTCGACCGAGACCGAAGCGGTCAAGGAGATCGAAGCCCAGCTCGCCAAGAGCCCGCGCCGCAACGCCAAGGCGGAAGCCGCCGAGGGCGAAGCCGACGCGGATGCCGAGGGTGAGTCGGACGATACCGATGGCGACGACACCACCGTCGCCGACGAGGCGGCGTAAGCCCCGCGTCGAACGCAAGAGATCAAAAGCCCGGCCGTTCGGCCGGGCTTTTTGTTTGGGGATCGTCATCTGGAGCGACCGGAGCTTTGCGCAAAGGCATCTCAACAAATTCGATGTCGTCCCGGCGAACGCCGGGACCCATAGCCCCAGGGAGAAATTTGACGAAGATTGGTCGTTCGGTACGCCTACCGATCGCAACGATAGATTCCGCGTTATGGGTCCCGGCGTTCGCCGGGACGACGAGAGGAGAGAGTCTTCGTCAAACGACGCGCGACGCTTTCATCACCTCACCGGCCGCTTCTCGAGCTTCCTTGCCAGCGTCCGCCGGTGCATGCCCAGCCGTCGAGCCGCTTCCGAGATGTTGAACTCCGTCTCGATCAGGGTCTGGTGGATGCGCTCCCATTCCAGCGTCTTGATCGAGGTCGGCCGCGCATCGAGCGCGACCTCGGCGTTGCCTTCGGCCTTGTTGAAGGCGGCTTCGATGTCATCGGTGTTCGACGGCTTTGCCAGATAGTGGCATGCGCCCAGCTTGATCGCTTCGACGGCGGTGGAGATGCTGGCAAAGCCGGTCAACACCACGATCAGCATGTCCGGATCATGCGTGTGCAAGAGCTCGACGCAGGCAAGGCCCGAGGCGCCGCCGAGCTTGAGGTCGACCACGGCGTGGCCGAAGGAGCGTTGCTCCAGCACCTGGCGCACCTCCTCGATCGAGGCGGCGAGCACGACCTCGTAGCCGCGGCGCTCGAAGGAGCGCTTCAGCGTGCGGGCGAAGCCGGCGTCGTCCTCGACGACGATGAGGGAGCGGTCAGGCGTCAAAATTCCCTCCGATCGCGAGCGTTGCGAGCGGCAACGTCAGGCGCACCGTGGCGCCGCGCTTCCTGTGGTTCTCGGCGGTCACGGTGCCTCCCAATTTGCGTACGACATTCACCACCAGGAACAGGCCGAGCCCGCCGCCGGCGCGTCCCTTGCTCGAGTGGTAGGGCTTGCCGAGCTGCGCCAGCATCTCCGGCGCAAAACCCGGGCCGCGGTCGCTGATCGACAGCACGAGATTGTCGCCTTCGCGCTCGGCCACGAGCTCGACCCAGTCGCGCGAGACCTCATAGGCATTGTCGAGCACGTTGAAGATCACCTGCTTCAACGCGACGTCGGAGACGATCGCGACGTCCTCGCCGAACGTGTTGACGAAGTACAGCGTGCGCGCCGAGCGCGCGTTGCGCCACTCTTCGACCAGTGCCGTGACGAAGGCCGTCACCGTCGTCGGCGAGGAGCCTTCGCCGCGCGCTTCGCCCGCCGACACCAGGATCCCCGTGACGATCGATTTGCAGCGTTGCAGCGATGTCTCCATCTCCGCAAGATCCTCGGCAAGCTCCGGATCGGCGGCGAGATCCGGCATGCGACGCCAGTCGCTGAGGATCACCGAGAGCGAGGCGAGCGGCGTGCCGAGCTCATGTGCCGCGCCGGAGGCGAGCAGGCCCATGCGCACGATGTGGTCCTGCTCGGCGGCATGCTGACGCAGCGCCGCCAGATGCGCATCGCGCTGGCGCAAGTTCCTGTTGATGCGGGTGACGAACACCACCAGCAGCACGGCGTTGAGGACGAAGCCGAGCAGCATGCCTGTTACGGTGAGGGTGTAGGTCTCGCTCAGCGGATTGGGCGGCAGGTCGAGCGGCCGGTAGGCCAATGTCAGCCAGACGAAGCTCGCACAGGTCAGCGCGACCAGCGACCAGGTCGAGCGGGCATCGAGCAGCACCGCGCCCAGCGTCACCTGGAGCAGGAACAGCGAGGTGAAGGGATTGGTGGCGCCGCCGGACAAATAGAGCTGCGCGGTCAGCGCGGCGACGTCCAGCATCAGGGCGACCAGGAGCTCGTTGTTGGTGATCGCGGCGCGATGGCGCACCCAGACCAGGCTGGAGACGTTGAGCAGCACCAGCGCGCCGATGACCGCGGCCATCCGCTCCAATGGGAGGGGGATGCCCAGACCAAAATGCACGGCGCCGATGGTCACGATCTGGCCGACCACCGCGGTCCAGCGCAGCTGGATCAACAGCGCCATGTTCTTGCGGTTGGTCTCGTCGTCGGTCGGAGCGCTGCCGATCAGCTCGCTGCGCGCATCGGCCTGCGACTGCAGCGTGACGGCCAGCCCGTCACGCGCAAGCGTCTGGGAAAGCGTTTTCCCGTCGTCAGGTCGGCTCGACGATCGTTCCAGCATCTGATCCCGTCCTGCGGGCGATGGCATCGGAGCCGCCGGCCGTTTCGTGGACGAAGCGCTTGCGGCGGAACAGCCCGCCGCCGAATGTGACGAAGAGTTTACCGGCCAGCATGAAAGCCAGGGCAAACCACGTCAGCGCGTAGATCAGGTGGTTATTGGGAAAGCGGATCACGGTCAATCCGCCGATCGGACCGCCGGCGATTTGTGATCCGGCGTCGGCATCGACGAAGAAGGGTGCGACGTCGTGAAGGCCGCGTTCCGCCGCAATCGCGGCGACGTCGCGTGAGTACCAGCGGTTGTGCTGGGGCGCGTTGTCCCGGAGAAATCCGCCCTTCGGCTCCGTCACGCGGATCAGGCCGGTGATCTCGACCTGACCGTCGGGATTGCCGCCCCTGCGCGTCGACGCGTCGCGCCGCTCGGACGGCACGAAGCCTCGATTGATCAGCACCAGCGTGCCGTCGCTGCGCTTCAGCGGCGTCAGCACCCAATAGCCCGGGCCTTCCTCGGTGACGGCCTGAACCAGAGTCTCGCGGTCATGCAGGAAACGGCCGCTGACGCTGACGTGCCTGTATTCGTCGTTCGCGGCGCTGATGGTGGGCCATGACGTGGGCGAGGGAACCGGCTGCGCCGGAGCATGAACGCGCTGCTCGACGCGGTCGATCAGCGCCAGCTTCCAGGCCCGGCGTTCGATCTGCCAAACTCCGAGCGCGCCCAGAATTGCAAAGGCGATGAGCAAGAGCGCCGTGAGCCACAAGGAAGGGGCGCGCACAGCCTCGCTGCGCGTCCCCCCTGGCTTGCTCGTCACGGTCCGGGTCTTGCTCACTTCGGAGTCTCGCTTAGTTCATTCCCGGCATCTGATGCACCGGCATCATGTTGCTGTTGAGGTGGCTCATCACCCACAGCGAACCGGACAGCGCGATCACCACCATCACGATGGTGAAGATCAGCGCCATCATGCTCCAGCCGTTCTCGGAGGCCGTGTTCATGTGCAGGAAGTAGATCATGTGCACGACGATCTGCACGACCGCGAAGGCCATGATGACCAGCGCGGTGATCTGCTTGCTCGGAAGCGCCTCGCTCATCACCAGCCAGAACGGGATCGCGGTGAGCACCACCGAGAGCACGAAGCCGAGCAGATAGGTCGAGAACGTGCCGTGGGCGTGGCCGTCGCCGTGGTGATGATGGTCCGCATGGGCGGCGTGGGTATCGGTGTTCATCGCAGAACTCCCAGGAGATAGACGAAGGTGAAGACGCCGATCCAGACCACGTCGAGGAAGTGCCAGAACATCGACAGGCACATCAGGCGGCGGCGGTTGGCCTCGATCAGGCCGAACTTCTGGACCTGCACCATCAGCGTCACGAGCCAGATCAGGCCGCACGAGACGTGCAGGCCGTGGGTGCCGACCAGGGTGAAGAAGGCCGAGAGGAAGGCGCTGCGCTGCGGCGTGGCGCCCTCGTGGATCATGTGGGCGAACTCGGTGAGCTCGATGCCGATGAAGGCAAGGCCGAACAGGCCGGTGATCGCCAGCCACATCTGGGTCTGGGCGACCTTGTTCTGCTGCATCGTCAGCATGGCAAAGCCATAGGTGATCGACGACAGCAGCAGCATCGAGGTGTTCACCGCGACCAGGTTCAGGTCGAACAGGTCCTTCGGGGCGGGGCCGGCGGCATAATTGCCGCCGAGCACGCCGTAGGTGGCGAACAGGATCGCGAAGATGAGACAGTCGCTCATCAGGTAGATCCAGAAGCCGAGCGCGGTGCTCCAGCCTTCCGGGTGCGGATGTTCGTCGGCGAGATAGAAGACCGGCTCGCCGGTTTGCGAGGGATTGACAGCGACAGTCATTTACTTGGCTCCGGCGAGCAGTTTGGTGCGCGCGTCCTCCGTCCGGATGATGTCTTCAGCCGGAATGTCGAAGTCGCGGTGATAGTTGAAGGTATGGCCGATCCCGACGGCGAGCATCGCGATGAAGCTCGCAGCCGCCAGCCACCACATGTACCAGATCAGGCCGAAACCCATCGCGGTGGCGAAGCCGGCGAGGATGATGCCGGTGCCGGTGCTGCTCGGCATGTGGATCGGCTTGAAACCGGTGAGCGGACGCTGATAACCGCGCTTCTTCATGTCCCACCACGCGTCATTGTCGTGAACGACCGGGGTGAAGGCGAAGTTGTAGTCCGGCGGGGGCGAGGAGGTCGCCCATTCCAGCGTACGCGCGTCCCAGGGATCGCCGGTGACGTCCTTGAGCTGCTCGCGCTTGAGCAGGCTGACCGCGAACTGCATCAGCATGGAGAGGATGCCGATGAAGATGAAGAGGGCACCGATCGCGGCGATGACGAACCAGATCTGAAGCGAGGGGTCTTCGAACACGCGCAGGCGGCGGGTCACGCCCATCAGGCCGAGCACGTAGAGCGGCATGAAGGCGAGGTAGAAGCCGGTGACCCAGAACCAGAACGACATCTTGCCCCAGAACGGATCGAGCTTGAAGCCGAACGCCTTCGGGAACCAGTAGTTGATACCGGCGAACGCGCCGAACACCACGCCGCCGATGATCACGTTGTGGAAATGCGCGATCAGGAACAGGCTGTTGTGCAGGACGAAGTCGGCCGGCGGCACCGCGAGCAGAACGCCGGTCATGCCGCCGATCACGAAGGTCAGCATGAAGGCGATCGTCCACATCATCGGCAGTTCGTAGCGGATGCGGCCGCGATACATCGTGAACAGCCAGTTGAACATCTTCGCGCCCGTCGGGATCGAGATGATCATCGTGGTGATGCCGAAGAACGAATTGACGCTGGCGCCCGAACCCATCGTGAAGAAATGGTGCAACCACACCAGGTACGACAGGATGGTGATGACGACCGTGGCATAGACCATGGAGGTGTAGCCGAACAGCCGCTTGCCCGAGAAGGTCGAGGTGACCTCGGAGAAGATGCCGAAAGCGGGGAGAACCAGGATGTAGACCTCGGGGTGGCCCCAGATCCAGATCAGGTTCACGTACATCATCGGGCTGCCGCCGAAATCGTTCGTGAAGAAGTTGGTTCCGACGTAGCGGTCGAGCGAGAGCAGCGCGAGCACCACGGTCAGGACGGGGAAGGAGGCGACGATCAGGACGTTGGTGCAGAGCGAGGTCCAGGTGAACACCGGCATCTTCATCATCGTCATGCCGGGGCACCGCAGCTTGACGATGGTACAGATCAGATTGATGCCGGATAGCGTCGTTCCGACGCCGGCGACCTGCAGCGCCCAGATGTAATAGTCGACGCCGACATCGGGACTGTAGCCGATGTTCGAGAGTGGCGGATAAGCCAGCCAGCCGGTGCGGGCGAATTCGCCGATGAACAGCGAGGCCATCACCAGCACCGCGCCGCCGACCGTCATCCAGAAGCTGAAATTGTTCAGGAACGGGAACGACACGTCGCGTGCGCCGATCTGGAGCGGCACGACATAGTTCATCAGGCCCGTGACCAGCGGCATCGCCACGAAGAAGATCATGATCACGCCGTGGGCGGTGAAGACCTGGTCGTAGTGATGGGCGTTGAGATAGCCTTCGGAGCCGCCAAAGGCGAGCATCTGCTGGCCGCGCATCATCAGCGCGTCGGCGAAGCCGCGCAGCAGCATCACGATGCCGAGGATCATGTACATGATGCCGATGCGCTTGTGGTCCACCGTGGTGAACCACTCGCGCCAGAGATAGCCCCAGAGACGGAAGTAGGTGAGGCCGCCGAGCAGCGCCGCGCCGCCGAGCGCGACCACCACGAAAGTGCCGACGACGATCGGCTCGTGCAGCGGCAGTGACTCGAAGGTGAGCCGGCCGAAGATGAGCTTGAGAAAATCAGGAGACATGCTGGATCTCTATTAGGAGTCTGACTTCGGACGCTGTCCGAGGAAGAAGGACGAGGACTTGAGCGGCGTGAACGACGGCCGCTTCAGGCCGGCGCCGATGAGCGGCATGGTGTCGGTCGGGGCCGTGATCGAGGCGGTGGTCTTGCCCTGCGGCGCATCCGGCGTGCAGGTGCCGGCGACGAAGCTCGGCTCCGGCCCAAGCGCGGTGCCGCGGCGGGCGTATTTGTCGTAGGCCAGCGGCAGCGTGTTGTTCAGGCCCTGATGGCCGGCGCCGCCCTTGGCGTCGATCGCCATCATCTCGCTCTGGCACATCTTGCCGGTCTCGACGCACATGTTGAGGATCAGGCGGTAGAGATCGGCATCGACGGTGCCCCAGCGCCGCACCGGCTCGTTCTGGCTGGGCTTTTCGAGCTGGAGATATTCGGCGCGGCCGAGCGCGCCGCCGGCCGACTTGGCGCTGGCGATCCAGGCGTCAAAGCCCTTGTCGTCGAGGCCCTTGAAGTTGAAGTGCATGCCGGAGAAGCCGGCGCCGCTGTAATTCGCCGAGAACCCCTTGTAGGTGCCGGGGTGGTTGACGACGGCGTGGAGCTTGGTCTCCATGCCCGGCATTGCGTAGATCTGGCCGGCGAGCGCGGGGATGTAGAACGAGTTCATCACCGAGGAGGCGGTGATGCGGAAGTTGATCGGACGATCGACGGGCGCCGCCAACTCGTTGACGGTGGCAATGCCGTAGCCCGGATAGATGAAGAGCCACTTCCAGTCGAGCGCGACGACGTCGACCTCGAGCGGGGCCTTGGACTGGTCCACGGCGCGGTCGGCATGAATGCGGCCGAGCGTGCGGTACGGATCGAGCAGATGCGTGCCCATCCAGGTCAGCGCGCCCAGGCAGACGATGATCAGCAGCGGCGCCGACCAGATCACCAGCTCGAGCTTGGTCGAATGGTCCCATTCCGGCTCGTAGCGAGCCGCCGTGTTGGACTGGCGGTAGCGCCAGGCGAACAGCGCCGTCAGCGCCATCACGGGCAGGACGATCAGGAGCATCAGGACGGTGGAGATGATGACGAGGTCGCGCTGCTGGGCAGCGATGTCGCCGGCTGGCGCCAGCACGACGTAGTTGCAGCCGCTGAGCGCAACTGCCAGGGGTAGTAGCGCCAGGATCTTGAGACGAGACACGGGCCGAGCCTTTGAGAATGAGTTTCCTTTGCGGGGGCAACGGGTAGCTGCGACGCAACAATCCGGACATTGGACAATTTGTCCAATGTTGCAGTGCAGAATGTTGGGACAGACAGAACCGGATTGCCTGGCCTTCGGCCGGGCGGTCGGCTTTGGTTTTCAGGACGTTAAGGGCGCACGAATGGCGACGGCACAGACCCCCGCAATGGCAGACCTCCACACGGGCGAGCACGGCCACGACCAGGCCAGTCCCGGCGAGATCGCTATCGGCGTCATCATCGGCCGCACCTCGGAATTCTTCGACTTCTTCGTCTTCGCGATCGCTTCGGTGATCGTGTTCCCGCGCCTGGTGTTTCCGTTCGCGAGCGAACTGACCGGCACCCTTTATTCGTTCATGATCTTCGCGCTGGCCTTCATGGCCCGGCCGATCGGCACCGTCATTTTCATGACGATCGACCGTGCCTACGGCAAGACGGCAAAGCTGATCTCGGCTCTCTTCCTGCTCGGCACCGCCACCGTGGCGCTCGCGTTCCTGCCCGGCTATCACGAGATCGGCGTCGCCGCGATCTGGCTGCTGGCGCTGGCGCGCATTGCGCAGGGTCTGGCCTGGGGCGGCGCCTGGGACGGCATGGCTTCGCTGCTGGCGCTGAACGCCCCGTCCTCCCAGCGCGGCTGGTACGCGATGGTGCCGCAGCTCGGCGCCCCGCTCGGACTGATCGTGGCGAGCGCGCTGTTCGCTTATTTCGCCGGCAATCTTTCCGCGGATGATCTCTTCGACTGGGGCTGGCGCTATCCGTTCTTCGTCGCCTTCGCCATCAACGTCGTGGCGCTGTTCGCGCGCCTGCGCATGGTGACGACGGAAGAATACGCCACGCTGTTCGAGACCCGCGAATTGCAGCCCTCGCGCATCTCCGAGACCGTCGCGCGCGAAGGCCAGAACATCATGCTCGGCGCATTCGCGCCGCTGGCGAGCTTCGCGCTGTTCCACATGGTCACGGTGTTTCCGCTGTCCTGGGTGTTCCTGTTCACCCGCGAGAGCCCGGTGCGCTTCCTGATCATCGAGATCGTCGCCGCCATGTTCGGTGTCGCCGCGATCGTGATCTCCGGCATCATCGCCGACCGCGTCGGACGCAAATCGCTGCTGATGGGATCGGCGATCGCGATCGCGATCTATAGCGGCTTTGCCCCGCAGCTGCTCGATGCCGGCGCGTTCGGAGAGACCATCTACATGGTGATCGGCTTCATCCTGCTCGGCCTGTCCTTCGGCCAGTCCTCCGGCGCGATCGCCTCGAACTTCCGGCAGACATACCGCTACACGGCTTCGGCATTGACCTCGGACATGGCCTGGCTGTTCGGCGCCGGCTTTGCCCCGCTGGTGGCGCTGCTGCTCGCCACCAATCTCGGCGTCATCGCTTCGGGTGCGTATCTGCTCTCGGGCGCGTTCTGGACCCTGCTCGCGCTCTGGCTCAGCGGCCAGCGCGAGGCGGGCGACATGGACGCGGGGCGTTAGGCTCGCGTCGTCGCCGCATCACAGGTGTCGTAGTGTCGTAGGGTGGGCAAAGGCGCATCGCGCCGTGCCCACCACCTGTCGCTATCATTGAGGGATGGTGGGCACGCTTGCGCTTTGCCCACCCTACGGCGCCGACCGTTGCCTCAATCCGCCACGATCTTCACGCGATCGCGCACCTTCACCTGGGCGGTGCGATCGAGGCCGTTCAGCACGCGGAAGCGCTCGGCGGGATGATCGACGCCGGCCATGCGGTGGGAGAGCGATTCCACGGTATCGCCGGGCTGCACGGTGATGACCTTGATGCGCAGCGGGCGCGCGGCCTGAATCTCTTCGAGAGTCAGGCGACGGAACGAGTTGACGGTCTCGCGCGCGTTGCGCTCGCTCTCGGTCGACTTCTGCCGTGTCGCGAAGATGAAGCGATAGACGTCGCTGCCGAAGCGCAGCGCATAGACCTTGAACTGCCACTGATCGCCCTTGGCGGTGGCGGACGCTGCCGGAAACCCGTTGATCGTGAGATCCTCGGTCGACGCCTTCTCGACGCCTTCCATCCAGCCCGAATTCAGGTAGTCGCCGAGCGACTGTTCGGCCGGCACGCGCACCACGTCGAAGCGCATCGCCTGCGCGCCGCCCTCGCGCACGCCGATCACGGCCTGCGCGGTGTTGTCGAGCGTGAAATTGTCCGGCGCCTGGAAGGTGAAGCCGAGCTTCGGATGCAGGAAACGCCGGCCGCGGACGAAGCCTTCGCTGGGATCTTCGCCATAGACGAGGTTGTCGATCGCGGCGAGATAGCTTTCGCGGTCGCGCTCGGCGCCCTCCGGCGCCGTGTATTGCCGCGCGATATTCTGCGCGTTCTGCACGCGTTCCGGGGTTGCCGGATGCGACGAAGTGAAATCCTGCGCGCGCGGATCGAGCGAGCTCTTGCCGGCCTTCAGCTCGGCATTGCGCTCCATCGCCGAGAGGAAGCGCGCCGCGCCATAGGGATCGAAATGTGCCTTGGCGGAAATGCCGACCCCGATGCCGTCGGCCTCGATCTCCTGCTTGCGCGAGAAACTCGCCATGGTGAGCTTGGTCTTGGCCAGCGCAAGCGCGGTGAGATCGGGATCGTTGCTCATGTCGGTGACGACGCGGGTGACGATCGCGGCCTGGCGGGCCTGGTCCTCGCGCATCGCGGCGTGCTTGGACAGCACATGCGCCATCTCGTGGCTGAGCACGGAAGACAATTCGGAGGTGTCGCTGGCGAGCGCGAGCAGGCCGCGCGTGACATAGAGCTGGCCGTTCGGCAGCGCGAACGCGTTCACCGCGCCGGAATTGAGGATGGTGACCTTGTAGCCCTGATCGGGGCGGTCGGAAGCCGCGACCAGCCGGTCGACGGTCTTGCTGACCAGCGCCTCGAGCCTGGGATCGTCATAGGTGCCGCCATAGCTCGCCAGGATGCGCTCGTGCTCCTTCTCGGTGGCGGGGGTTTGCGCCACGGCGGGCTTCGGCTTCGGCATCATGACGGTCGCCGGGGCCGCCGCGGTCTGGAACCGGCCCATATCGCCACAACCGGCGAGAACAGCCGTGCCCAGAACAAGGCACAGCGCGGCCGGCGCCGCCCGCAGGCGGCGGCGTTCAACCCGTACGTGCCGTTCTAGCACCCCATCCACGTCGCTTAACCCGTGCCTGGCCTGATCTTAAGGCCTTACCCCTGTCGGCTCGTTTGCGCCCAGCAACTCGACCTGCCCCACGAGGCGCACATCGATGCGCGGCCCCGTACTCCCCTCAACCCAGCCCCGAACTCGAATACGCCGATTCTCCAGGGACTTAAGGCTGATACCGGCGCCTTCGAACGCCGGCAGCGTGCGCTTTGAAATAGTCACGGCAAAGCCACGTGTCCAGTTCCGTCCGAAGTTGAGGTAGGTCGTTGCCCCAGCTTGCCGGACCGACAGGACTTTGCCCTCGACCACCGTAAAGCGCCCGATCTCCGCCAAAATATCGTCCGGACTTTCCGCGTTTTTTATGGCCGACAGGTCAGCCCAGCTGCCCATTTTTTGGCGCCGTGCCGCGGCTTCTGACGCCATCAGGGAGGCCGCGCAGTCCTTGTCCGCGATCTCGGCGGAGACCATGGCGTCGCCCCGGGCGAGCAGCGTGGCCTGCACCGGGGTGTCGCTTCCGCCGATGAAGACCAGCGCCCCTTGGCGGCCGTAGCGATCGGGCGTGTCGTCAGCACCGCGGAGTATCACGTCGCGGCCGGCGAGCAGCGATGTCAGCGCCTGCTTCGTCGTCGCCGTCGGCTCGATCCCGCTAAGGCGAATTTCGCGGCCGTCGTCGAGACGCACGCTGCGCGCATCGACGATCGCGGCAACGCGGCCTTCGTCTTGGGATTGGGATTCGAACTGGCACGGATTGGCGAGCGCGGCGCTTCTCGCGACGAGAAGACATGCGACGATGAGATGAAGCAGTCGCGTCACGTGACCCGGAGAGGTTGCGTTGCGGGCGGATCATAACTCAAGCGTCGTGAGCCGCGAAGAGTCTTCCTCACAATGACGGCGCGGAGGCGCATTTCCGCATCTCACCATTCCGCTTTGCGGAAAACGCGCGCGGCAATCGTGTGCTCTCAACACCCGCGCGCTTGCTGCGCTGTTGCGCATGCGGCAGGATTGCGGCAATAGCGATAGCGAACAGCTATAGCCAAGAGCAATAACCAAGCCGCCATCAGAGTACGGCGCGATAAAGGGAGATCGTTTTCGATGAAGAGACTTTTGCCTGGCATTTTTGCCGCCGCTTTTGCCTTGAGTGCAAGCGCCGCGCAGGCTCAGGACAAGCCGCCGCTGAAGATCGGCGGAATCCTCGACATGTCGAGCCTGTATGCCGACATCACCGGTCCCGGCAGCGAGACTGCGGCCAAAATGGCCGTCGAGGATTTCGGTGGCGAGGTGCTGGGGCGCAAGATCCAGGTGCTGGCGGCCGACCATCTCAACAAGGCGGATCTCTCCGCCAACATCGCCCGCGACATGCTCGACAACCAGGGCGTCGAGATGATCTACGACGTCGCGGCCTCCGCGACCGCGCTTGCTGCCGGCGAGATCGCGAAAGCGCGCAACAAGATCATCATCTTCAATGGCCCGGGCTCGATCCGTCTCACCAACGAGGCCTGCGGTCCCTACACCGTGCACTACGTGTTCGACACCTACGGCCAGGCCAACGTGACCGGCCTTGCGGCCGTGAAGTCGGGTCTCGACACCTGGTTCTTCCTCACCGCCGATTACGCTTTCGGCCAGGACCTGGAGAAGGACACCGGCAGCGTCGTGACCAAGACCGGCGGGAAGGTGCTCGGCAGCGTGCGCCATCCGCTCAACACGTCGGATTTCTCCTCGTTCCTGCTGCAGGCCCAGGCCTCCAAAGCCAAAGTCATCGGGCTCGCCAATGCCGGCGGCGACACCGTCAACGCGATCAAGCAGGCGGCCGAGTTCGGCATCACCAAGGGCGGCCAGAAGGTCTCGCCGCTGCTCGCCTTCGTCTCCGATATCGATTCGATCGGGCTCGAGACCGCGCAGGGCCTGTTGCTGGCCGAGGCGTTCTACTGGGACCTCAACGACGACACGCGCGCCTTCTCGAAGCGCTTCATGGAGCGTACCAAGCGGGTGCCGACCTCGGCGCAGGCCGGCGTCTATTCTTCCGTCACCCATTACCTGAAAGCCGTGAAGGCAGCCGGCACGACCGACGCCGCGGCGGTGATCAAGGTGATGAAGGAGACGCCTATCAACGACTTCTTCGCCAAGAATGGCAAGATCCGCGAGGACGGCCGCATGATCCACGACATGTACCTGTTCGAGGTGAAGAAGCCGTCGGAGTCCAAGGGCCGCTGGGACGACTACAAGCTGCTCGCCACCGTCCCCGGCAACGAGGCGTTCCAGTCACTGGAGCAGTCGCGCTGCCCGCTGGTGAAGAAGTGACGCGAAGCGTCATCCCGGGGCGCGCGTGAGCGCGAGCCCGGGATCTCGAGGTTCTCAGGTGCGCAATCGCGCACCGGGGTTCTCGTTGCGCGAGCCCGGAACGACGGAGCAAAGCAACAACAAGGGAGACGTCCTGTGAGCAACGACATGGTCCTGCAGAAGCTCGAAGGCGGGCTGCTCACCATCACGATGAACCGCCCGGAGCGGAAGAACGCGCTCAACCCTGACATGGTCGCCGGGCTGGTCGAAGCGGCGCGGCGCGCGGCTGATGATCCGGAGGTGCGGGCGGTGCTGTTCAAGGGCGCGGGCGGCTCCTTCTGTGTCGGCGGCGACGTCAAGTCGATGGCGGCAGGCCGCGCGCCGCTGCCGTTCGAGCAGAAGCTTGCGAATCTGCGCCGCGGCATGGAGGTCTCGCGCATCCTGCATCAGATGCCCAAGCCCGTGGTGGCGCAGCTCGATGGCGCCGCGGCCGGCGCGGGCCTGTCGATGGCGCTGTCCTGCGACCTGCGCATCGCCTCCGAATCCTGCAAGATCACCACCGCCTTCGCCAAGGTCGGATTCTCCGGCGATTACGGCGGGACCTATTTCCTGACGCAACTGCTCGGCAGCGCGCGGGCGCGTGAGCTCTATCTGATGTCGCCGGTGCTCACCGCCAGGGAAGCGCATGCGATCGGCATGGTGACCAGGGTCGTGCCCGACGCCGAGATCGATGCCGCCGCGCACGAGCTCGCGCTGTCGCTGGCGCAGGGCCCGTCGATTGCGCTCGGCTTCATCAAGCGCAACATCAACAATGCCGAGCATCTGGCGCTGGAGGATTGCTTCGACGGCGAGGCGATCCATCACACCCGCTGCGGCGACACCGAGGATCACAAGGAGGCCGCCAAGGCCTTCGTCGAGAAGCGCAAACCCACATTCAAGGGCGCATGACCATGGCGCCCTATATGCGGTTGCGGCAGATCTGCCTGGTCGCGCCGCAGCTCGCGCCCGTCGTTTCCGACATCGCGGAGATCATGGGCCTTTCCGTCTGCTATCGGGACGGCAATGTCGCCAAATACGGCCTGGAGAACGCGCTGCTCCCGGTCGACGCGATCTTGCTCGAGGTGGTGGCGCCCTTCAAGGACGGCACCACGGCGGGGCGCTTCATCGAGAAGACCGGCGGCCGCGGCGGCTATATGGCGATCTTCTGCTGCAACGATCCGGACGAGCGCGGCCGCAACGCCAACGCGCTCGGCGTGCGCACCGCCAACGTCATCGACCATGCGCCCTATCACGGCGTGCAGCTCCACCCGCGCGACTGCCGCGCCGCCTTCATCGAGTTCAACCACACCGAAGGCAGCGACGACATTCTGGGCCCCTATCCGCCGGCGGGGCCCGACTGGCAGAAATTCATCCGCAAGGATGTGACGCAGGCGCTGACGGCCGTGGAGATGCAGAGCCCGGACCCGCAGGGGCTGGCGGAGCACTGGGGGAAGATCATCGGGATTGCGCCGAGTGGCGATGCCGAACTGAAGCTGCCGAACGCAACCTTCCGCTTCGTGAAGGGCGCCAGCGAGATCATGAGCGCGCTGGAGTTTCGGGTGACCGACGCGGCTCAGGTGCTGCATGCCGCGCGAGCTAAGGGGCACGCGGTTGCGGGGAACGAGTTCCTGCTCAGCGGGGTGACGTTTCGCGTGAGCTGATCCTGTTCGTTATCCGTCACCCTGAGGTGCTCGCCTCTTCGGCGAGCCTCGAAGGGCGACGGCCACTGGCCCGGCCGTTCATCCTTCGAGGCTCTCAGCACGGCGCTATGCACCGTGCTGCTCGCACCTCAGGATGACGGGTCGAGACCGCCGCGACGAGATACGGCGGGGCAGAACTACCTTCCCTTGAAATTCGCCGCGCGCCGCTCTTCCGTCGCCTTCACACCTTCCTTGAAGTCTTCCGTCGCGCGCAACCTGGTCTGCTCGGCGAGCTCGTGGTTGGTCGCGGCCATGACGCGGTCGGCGAGGCCGGCGCGCATGGTGGCGCGGGTGGAGAGCAGGCCGAGCGGGGAGCATTCGGCGATCTCGCCGGCGAGCTTCATCGCGGCCGATTTCACCTGGTCCTGCGGCACCAGCTCGTTGGCGAGGCCCCACTTGTAGGCCTCCTCGCCGGTGACGCGGCGGCTGGTGTAGAACATCAGCTCGGCGTTGTTCTTGCCGATCAGCTCGGGCAACGTCACGGTCAGGCCGAAGCCGGGATGAAAGCCGAGTTTGGTGAAGTTCGCGGAGAAGCGCGCCTCGGGGCAGGCGACGCGGAAATCGGCCGACACCGCGAGCCCGAGTCCGCCGCCGATGGCCGCGCCCTGAACGGCGGCAACGATCGGCTTCTTGGCGCGGAAGATGCGCACCGCCTGGATGTAGAGATGGTTGATCGGGCCGAGGCTGTCGGCCGGATCGCCCTTCTTGTCGGCTTCGCGCGCTTCCTGCGCCTGCCGCGCCGGATCGCCGAAATTGGCGCCGGCGCAGAACGCCTTGCCCTGCGCTGAGAGCACGGAAGCGCGGATCTCGATGTCGCGATCGAACTCTTCCAGCGCATCCGCGATCTGGTTGATCAGCGATATGTCGAAGAAGTTCAGCGGCGGTCGGCGGATCTCGATGGTGCCGACATGCCCGACCTTCTCGACGCCGATATCCTTGTAGGTGCTCATTTCTAATCTCCAGTATCTCAGTAGCGAAGAATCACCTCTCCCATTGGAGAGGTCGATTTGCGCCAGCAAATCGGGTGAGGGGATCAGCTCCTCTATCGTGGGACCCTAACCCCTCACCCGGCGCTACGCGCCGACCTCTCCCGATGGGAGAGGTTGACGGAGCGCGAGGAGACAGGTCCGATCCCATCAGCTTAGCGCAAGCCAAGTCCGCGGGCGATGATGCCGCGCAGCACCTCGGTGGTGCCGCCCTGAATGGTGAGTTTCGGCGCGGTCTTGATGGCGAAGTCGAGCTGCCGCTCCAGCGTCTCGCGGTTGCTCGCGGTCTCCTCGACGAAGGCGGCGAGGTCGCGGACGCGGTGAGGAAGCTGCTGCTCCCAGACCGTGCCGATGTCCTTGACGATGGACGCTTCGACCACCGGCTCCTTGCCGGCTTCCAGCATGCCGGCAACCGAGACCGACATGCGGCGCATGGTGTGGAGTTGCGCCACCAGCCGGCCGATGCCCTCGGCGCTGCGCGTGTCCGGATTGGGACCGACTGCGCGCACCAGTTCGGTCAGCACGTAATAGGTCTCCAGGAAGCGCTCGGGGCCGGAGCGCTCGTAGGCGAGTTCCGAGGTGGCCTGCTTCCAGGCGCCGTCGACCTCGCCGAGCACGTGATCGTCGGGGATGAAGTGGTCGGTGAAGACGACCTCGTTGAATTCGTACTGTCCGGTGATCTGGCCGATCGGGTTCACCTTGATGCCGGGCTGCTTCATCTTGACCAGGAACTGCGTCAGGCCGTGGCGGCGGTTCTCCTTGGTCGGCGGCGAGGTCCGGAAGATCGCGATCATGTAGTCGGCGATGTGTGCCGACGAGGTCCAGATCTTGGTGCCGTTGATGAGGTAGCCGCCGTCGGTCTTGGTCGCGCGCGTCTTCGCCGCAAACAGGTCGGAGCCGGAATTCGGCTCGCTCATGCCGATGGCAAAGCAGACCTCGCCGCGGCAGATTCGCGGCAGGATCTCCATCTTGATGTGCTCGGGCGCGTATTTCAGCAGCACCGGCCCGCTCTGGCGGTCGGCGACGAAGAAGCGCCGCGTCGGCGCGTTGGCGACGCGCATCTCCTCGGTCACGACGTAGCGTTCGAGGAAGGAGCGTTCCTGGCCGCCATATTTCTTCGGCCAGGTCATCCCCAGCCAGCCCTTGGCGCCGACCCTGCGGGAAAATTCCGGCGCGTCGGTGTCCTCGCGGTTGGGCTTGTGCGGATCGAAGGTGCCGGCGGCGATTTCCTCGGCGAGGAAGGCGCGCACCTCCTTGCGCAGCTGTTCGCACTTCTCCGGCAGGCGGATCGGATCGAAACGGAGGGCAGCGGTCATTGTTGTCTCGTCTCCTGATCAGCGCGACGCCACGAGCGGCCACAATTCGTCGGCGCCGCGGTTCGCGACCAGCCTGCCGAGCTCGACGGCCCAGTAGCTTTCCGAGCCGAAATCGTCGCGCCAGGCCAGCGCCCGCAGCGAATAGCGGTGCAGGATATGCTCCATGGTGAAGCCGATCGCGCCGTGGACCTGATGCGCGATGCCGCCGCCTTTCTCGGCGGCTTCCGCGCAGCGGATCTTGGCGGAGGCGGCTTCGAGATAGACCTCGTCGTTGAAGGATCTTGCGTTGGCGATCGCGTCGGCGGCCGACGTCGCCGCCGCAAGCGCCGCGGCGGACTCGCCGGCAAGGCGCGCGAGATTGTGCTGCACCGCCTGGAATTTCGAGATCTTCTTCTCGAAGGCGACGCGCTCGTTGGAATAGCGCACGGAGATATCGAGCATCGATTCCAATGCACCGGCGATCTGAAGGCTGCGTGCGACGCCGCCCATCAGCATCAGCGTGGTCTGGTCGCAGCCCTTCGGCGCGGGTTTGATGATGATGGGCTGGACCTTGTCGAGCGTCACGGTGTCGCTGTGGTCGTAGCCGACATTGAGGCCGGCCTCGATCCGTGCCCTGGCCGCATCGACCAGCGCGATGGAAACACCGTCCTTGCCGTGCGCCAGCACCACGAAGTGCTTCGCTGTCTTCGCGAACGGCACGCCGCGGGCACGGCCGGAGAGCGCGCCATCGGCAGCGAGGCTGATGCGGTCCTTCGGCGAAGCCGGCAGCACCGTCATCTCGCCTTCGGGCGATGAGATCCTGGCCTGCGCCAGCAGCCACCCCGCCAGCATGGTCTCGGCCAGAGGCACCGCGACCGCGAAACGGCCGGCGGCGTTCAGCAGCGCAAAGCCATCGGCAAGGCTCGCGCCGGAGCCGCCGAGATCATCGGGCACCCAGGACAATGGAAGGCCGGCCTCGCTCAGCGCCCGCCACAGCGGCGCCTGCCACGAATCCTTCTTGTCGTTGTTGATGGTTTGCGGATCGGCGAGATCGGCGAAGATTTTCTCCGCGGTCTCGACGACGATATTGTCACTCTCCGCCACAGCGTTCCCCGTGTCTTGCCATTGGCGCGTCCCGTTCCGTAGGCGGGTGCGCGCTCTCTTCTTGCGCCCGAAGATCGGAAAAAGCCATGGCCCTGACAAGCGTTGACCGCAGGTCAACCTGCGGCGTGGGCATGGGCGCAAGGGCCAACAGGAGGCTAATTCCGCTTAGCGGAGTTTGCTCGATTTGCAGGGCGCGGCAAACTCGCTAAAGAGGACGCCAACGTCAGAACAGGGGAAGGAATTCGGGATGGCAAAGGACAGTCTGTGCGCAATCGTGACGGGATCGGCGTCCGGCCTCGGCGCGGCGACCGCGGAGATTCTCGCGCGGAGCGGGGCGCGGCTCGTCATCAACTATTCGTCGAGCCAGAAGGAAGCCGAGGCCACGGCCGACCTCTGCCGCAAGGCCGGCGCGGCGGAGGTCCTGGTCGCGCAGGGCGATGTTTCCAGGGATGAGGATTGCCGCAAGATCGTAGCTGCCGCTGCGCCCTGGGGCCGGCTCGATATCCTCGTCAACAATGCCGGCACCACCAAGCATGTCGCTCACGCCGATCTCGACGGATTGTCGGCGGAGGATTTCCAGCGGGTCTATGGCGTCAACACCATCGGTCCATTCCAGATGGTGCGCGCGGCGCGCAGCCTGCTCGAGGCGGGCGCGAAGGCTTCGGGACGGCCTTCCGCGGTGGTCAACGTATCCTCGGTCGCCGGCATCAGCGGTGTCGGCTCGTCGATCGCGTACGCCGCGAGCAAAGGCGCACTCAACACCATGACGTTGTCGCTGTCGCGTGCGCTGGCGCCGCTGATCCGCGTCAACACGGTATGCCCCGGCTATATCGACACGCCCTGGTTCACCAAAGGCCGCGGCGAGGCAGGGGCCAAACAGGTGCGCGATAGCGTTGTCGCAAAGGTGCCGCTGAAGGTCGCCTCGCGCGCAGAAGACATCGCGCAACTCGTCTGCTTCCTGGCGATGCCGGCCTCCAGCAACATGACCGGCGAGGTCGTGCGCATGGATGCGGGGATGCATCTGGTTACCTAGCTCGTCATTGCGAGCGAAGCGAAGCAATCCAGAATCCCTCCGCGGAAACGGCCTGGATTGCTTCGTCGCAAGCGCTCCTCGCAATGACGAGTACGGAGCGACGGCGTGCCCCGACTTCCCGCGCTACTACCCCTTGATCACGCCGCTCGCCACCAGCCGGTGCCAGATGAACAGCACCACCACGGCGCCGATCGTGGCCATGATGAAGCCGGCGCCCTGGTCGGGGCTGTAATGGCCGATGGCCTGGCCGAGGAAGGTCGCCAGAAATGCGCCGGCGATGCCGAGGATGGTTGTGAGGATGAAGCCGCTCGGATTATTCGGCCCCGGCGCCAGCCAGCGCGCGATAAGGCCGGCGACGAAGCCGACGACGATGATCCACAACAGGCCGCCCATGCTCATGAGTGTGCTCCCCTTCCCGAGAACGCTTCGAGCATGATCCGAAGAAGTGTGTCGCGGTTCTCCGAATGGATCATGCTCAGACCAAGAACTTCAGATTCGGCCCGAGATTTCGTTCTCGGTCGGCAGCCGTCCGTCCGGCGTCAGATGGTCGACCACCTGCGGCAGATATTGGCTGAGGCCGGAGAGCAGTTCCTCGCGTGACAGGCCGCTCTGGGCGGACAGGCTGTCGATCTGGTCGGCGCCGAGTGCGCTGGCGAGATCGCCGGGCGCGATCGGCTTGTTCTCGCCCCTGCCGACCCAGGAATTCGCAGCTTCGCCCTGGCCGCTCTGCTGGAGCTGGTTGAGGAGATCGCCGAGCCCACCGCTGAGCACGGTGCCGGCCGCGCCGCCCGCAAGCAGGCCGCCGAGGCCACCTTTGAGCAAATCGCCGAGACCGCCGCCGGGGCCGCCCGCATTCGCCTGCGTCGGAGGCGGCAGCGGCGACCGCGGCTGCGGGGCAGGCGCCGCGCCGGGCTGCTGGCCTGCCGTCAAATGCTTGAACGCCTTCCAGGCGAGCAGGCCGAGCAGCGCCATGGTCATCGGCGACATGCCGCCGGAGGATTTCTCGGAGCTCGGTGTGCTCGGGCCGCGCGGGCCGTTTTGCATGCCATTGAGGACGTCGAGTAGACCCATGGTGCTCTCCTTTGGCCTCTGGTTCGGCGAGCGCTCGCCGCTGACTGCCCCCGGGGCGAAAACATATGGGGCACGCATGACCGTTACAAGTCGGATGCACCGCGATTGGTTGCCGGCCTGGCCTCTGCTATCGAAGGCGAGCCGTTCAGGTTGAGCAAGGCGAGGTTATGACAAATCGACCGATCGTAGTCGCCGGCGCGGGCGCCATCGGCTGTTTCGTCGGCGGCATGCTGGCGGCCGCCGGCCGCCGCGTCGCGCTGCTGGTGCGGCCGCGGGTGAAGACCGAGATCGAGCGGTTCGGCCTGCTTCTGACCGATTTCGACGGCTCCGAGAAGAGGCTTGGCGCGGGTCAGCTCGCGCTATCGGAGGATCCCGCGATCTTCCACAGCGCAGGTATCGTGCTGGTCACGGTGAAGAGCGCCGACACCGCCGACATCGCGGATCAGATCGCGCAGCATGCGCCGCAGGATGCCGTCGTCGTCTCGCTCCAGAACGGCATCGGCAATGTCGCGGTGCTGCGTGAGCGGCTCGGCGGCCGCCGCGTGCTTGCGGGTATGGTGCCGTTCAACGTGATCGCGATGGGCGGGGGGCGTTTCCACCGCTCGACCTCCGGCGACATCCACGTGGGAGAGGATCCGGAGAACACGGCCGCCGCACTCTCCGTCGCCGGCCTGACGGTGCGCGCGAGCGGTGACATCACCGGCGTGCAATGGGGCAAGCTGATCATCAATCTGAACAATGCGCTCAGCGCGTTGTCGGACTTGCCGCTCGCCGCGCAACTGGCGAACCGCGACTGGCGCAGATTGTTCGCCGACCAGATGGCCGAGGGGCTCGCGGCGCTGAAGGCGGCCGGCATCACGCCGGTCTCGGCGACGCCGATCCCGATGAGGTGGTCTCCGGCCTTGCTGCGGCTGCCCGATGCGATCTTCAAAGCGATCCTGGGACGCACGATGAAGATCGATCCCGAGGCGCGCTCCTCGATGTGGCAGGATCTCAAGCAGGGCCGCAGGACCGAGATCGACTATCTCCAGGGCGCGGTCATCGCGCTCGCCGAGCGGAACAATGTCAGCGTGCCGCTGATGCGCCGCATTGTTGCGCTGATCAAGGAGGCTGAGACGGCCGGCAACGGCCCGCTGCGGCTGACGCCGCAGCAGATTCGCGGGTCGGCGTGAGTGCGAAGGAGGAACGCGATGAAGCGTGGTTTGATGATCGGGCTTGCACTGGCCGCGCTTTGCGCCGCATCGACGCTCGCCTACGCCAGGCCGCCGACGGTCATGAACTCGCCCGGCTATGACAGGCGGTTGCAGGAGAGCCGCAAGGAGTTGAGTGGTTCGATGGCCATAACGGAGCCCGCGACTGCGCCCGCGGTCAAGCCGAAGCGCGGCAAGAAGAAGCACACGAACTGACGCTCCACGCTCAATCCGGAAATGACGCTGTCTCGGCTCAGCCCTTCTTCGCGGGCTTGCTCGGGGTCGGGTTGAACAGCTTCTTCAGATCGTTCAAGCTTTCCGATAGCCGTGGCCATTCGCAGGAGAACGAGCCCTTGGTGCAGGGTGCGCCCTTCGGCCTCGGGCCTGCGGCCTGCTGGACCTTTGGCCGCTCGACCGGAATAGGCACGCGCTCGACTTCGGTTCGCAGTGCCACCTGCTGAAGCTGCTGCACCAGTTGCTCTTGCTGCTCGCGCTGCTGGCGAGCGGTGGCCTGGGCTGCTTCATTGCTGCGGCGCTGACTGGCGAGATAGGCGGTGTAGGCTTCGTCGATCTTCTTCTGTTCCTCCGGCGTCGGATTGGGGCCGGCGATGTCGAAGGTGCGATCCTGGAGGAAGTCGTAATAGGAATAGCCGCCGCCCGGCTTGCGGCGGCCAGCAAACTTGGCGTTGCAATCGGCAAGCGCGGAGGTCTTCTCGGACTTGGTTGCGGCCTTCTCGGCGGCGTCGGCGCATTCCTCGAAATCGACCGGCGCGCGCTTCCACCATTGCGCCTCGGCATGCGCATGCGTCAGCAGGAGAGACCCTGCTGCGGTCACAAGAAGCAGCGCCGCACGACGCGATGTAGCCACGGCCGACATTCTACGAGAGCATTCCTTGCAGGACTCAACCCGAACTGAGTCGAGACCGATTTTTGCCCCTTTATCGCCGCCTTGTCACCCATGGAACTTGGGAATTTCATGTCTGCAATGCTGACATTTTGTGCTTGACGTGGCGCGGGAGTCACAGCGCCCTGCCGGCAGACTGTTACACTCATGCCGTGAGCGCCTCACTCCCGAGGCGTCGCCAAGAAGACGAAGTGGAAACGCCTGATGCTGCTGCCCCTGTCCGACGTGCCGCGCTGGTACGCTGAACGCAAACCGCATGGCACGATCGCCATCCGTCACGGGCAGGACACGCTGACCTGGGACGAGCTCGAGCGTGGCGCCAACCGGCGCGCCCGGGCGTTCGCGGCAAGGGGCGTCAAGCCCGGCGATTTCGTGGCGATCGGCCTGCCGAACGGCAACACGTTCTTCGAGACCTCCTTCGCGGTATGGAAGTGCGGGGCGACGCCGACCTCGCTGTCATGGCGGCTGCCGCGCGGCGAAGCCGCCGCGGTGCTCGACATTCTGAAGCCGGCGCTTGTGGTCGGCGGCGAGGCCGACTGGAATGCGCCGAACCGGCTGCCTGCGGACTTCGTGCCGGAAGGTTTCTCGGACGAGCCGCTCAATGCGCCGGTGGCGCGCTATTGGAAAGCGATGACCTCAGGCGGCTCGACCGGCCGTCCCAAGGTGATCCTCGACCATCAGCCGGCGGTGACCGACACGGTCGCCGCGCCGCCGCTCAACATCCCCTTCGGAGTTTCGCTGCTCAATCCCGGCCCGCTCTACCACAATGCGCCGTTCATCGTGTCGCATTACGCGCTGTTCGTCGGCGGCAAGCTCACCGGCCTTACCAAGTTCGATGCCGAGGAGACGCTGCGCCAGATCGAACGCGAGCGCGTGCAATGGGTCAATTTCGTGCCGACCATGATGCACCGGATCTGGGCGCTGCCGGAGAACGTGCGCAACGCCTACGATGTGTCGAGCCTGCAGACGGTCTTCCACATGGCCGCGCCGATGCCGCCCTGGCTGAAGGAGAACTGGATCGCCTGGCTCGGGCCCGAGCGGATATGGGAGCTCTATGGCGGCACCGAGCGCCAGGGCGCCTGCATCATCTCCGGCACGGAATGGCTGACGCACAAGGGCTCGGTCGGCAAGATCGGCGACATGGCGAAGCTTCGCATCATCGGCGAGGACGGCAACGATGTTGCGCCGGGGGAGACCGGCGAGATCTACTTCCTCAACAATGACGGCAAGGACGCCACCTATCACTATCTCGGTGCCGAGCCGAAACGCCGTGCCGACGGCTGGGAATCGCTCGGCGATATCGGCCGGCTGGATGCGGAAGGCTATCTCTATCTCGGCGACCGCCTCGCCGACATGGTCTTGCGCGGCGGCGCCAACATCTATCCGGCCGAGGTCGAGGCCGCGGTCTCTGCCTGCCCCGGGGTGCGCTCCTGCGTCGTGGTGGGCTTGCCCGATCCGGAATTGGGCCAGCGTGTGCATGCCATCATCGAACCGGAGCCTGACGCCAACGGCCAGGCCATCGCCGACGGCATGACGGAGTTTCTGAAAGACCGGCTCAGCCGCTACAAGCACCCCGAAAGCTTCGAGTTCGTCGGCGCTCCGCCGCGCGATGATTCCGGTAAAGTCCGCCGCACCCTGTTGCGCGATGAGCGCGCGGCGTGGATGAAGGAGGGGCGCGCCTTCCGGATCTGGCCGGCGAAAGCGCGGGCGCACGTCGAGTAAGACAAACACGGAAGGACTGACATGACGATCACCATTGCAGCGAGCAGCGTGCCGAAACCGCCGGCCGATATCATCGAAGGTTTCAGGGACGCGCCGACCTCGGTGATCTCTGACAATCTCGCCCGGCTGCCGGGCGCGGTGGGGCTGAGGCCGTATCATCGCGGCGGCAAGCTGGTGGGAACGGCCTTCACCGTGCGCACCCGTCCCGGCGACAATCTCGCCATCCATCGCGCGCTCGACCTGGTCGGCCCGGGGGACGTCATCGTGGTCGACGGCGGCGGCGACGAGACGCGGGCGCTGGTCGGCGAGATCATGAAGAACATCGCGCAGTGGCGCAAAGCGGAAGGCTACGTCATCGACGGCGCGATCCGCGACGTCGCGGCTTTCGCGGCCGACGACTTTCCCTGCTACGCCCGCGCGGTGATCCATCGCGGTCCCTACAAGAACGGGCCCGGCGAAATCAACGTGCCGGTCACCATCGGCGGCAGCGTGATCTCGCCCGGCGACATCGTGGTCGGCGACGAGGACGGCGTGGTGTCGTTCCCCGCCGCCGGTGCCGCTGCGCTGCTGGACGCGGTGCGCGCCCAGGTCGCGCGCGAGGAGGAGACGCTGAAGGCGATCCGCGAGGGCCGCTACCAGGGATCTTATGGCAAAGCCTGATCAGATACGCGTGAAGGGGAGGATGGCGTGAGCCAGAAGGACGAATTCCACAACATCGACGATGCCAGCGACGGGCTGTTCCGCGAGCTCGCAGCCGGGGTGACCACGCGCATCTTCTCCGGCGAGCAGGCGATGCTCTCGGTGGTGACGCTGGCGCCGCATGCGCAGGGTACGCTGCATCACCATCCCGAGGAGCAATGGGGCGTGCTGCTCGACGGCTCGGCCATCCGCGTCCAGGGCGATGAGGAGATCCCGGTGAAGAAGGGCGACTTCTGGCGCACGCCCGGCAACGTGCCGCACACCATGCGGGCCGGCCCCGACGGCGCCCGGGTGCTGGACATCTTCAGTCCGCCTCGGCCAGAATACAGAAAACCAGGGTCGGGTTTCGGAACGACCTGAAGCGCCAAAGAGCAAAAGCCGGGCGCGGAGACACAAGGGAGGGGACGATGACGATCACAAGACGGGCGCTGCTGACAGCGCCCGCTATTCTCGCAATCGCGCCAGCGGAGGCGCAGGCCGGCAAGATTACACTGGTGGTGCCGTTCCCGCCGGGTGGCTCGACCGACGCGATGGCGCGGCTGTTGCAGGCCAATCTACAGACAAAACTCAATCGCATCGTCGTGGTCGAGAACAAATCGGGCGCGGCCGGCGCGCTCGGCGCGGCGCAGGTCGCCAAGAGCCCGGCGGACGGCTCGACCTTCCTGGTGACGTTCGATTCCCACGCGGTGATCCCGGCCATCCTCGACAAGCCACCGGTCGATGTCGAGCGCGAGTTGATGCCGGTGCTGCTGATCGGCACCGCGCCTTACGTGATCGCCGCAGGTGCCGGCCGTCCCTACAAGAGCTTTGCCGACGTGGTCGCGGCCTGCAAGGCGACGCCCGGCGCGGTGAAATATGCCTCTGTCGGCATCGGCACGCTCGGCCATCTCGCCATGACCGTGCTCGGCAGCAAGGCCGGGGTCGAGATCATGCACGTGCCTTATCGCGGCGGTGGCCCCGCGATGAACGACGTGCTCGGCGGCCATGTCGACCTGATCGCGGGATCGGCCGCGCTGGTCGCCGCCCAGCTCGGCACCAACATGCTGCGCCCGATCCTGCAGCTCGGCCGCGAGCGGCTGCCGGCGCTGCCGGACACGCAGACCGCGATCGAGGCCGGCTTCCCCGATTTCGAGACGCTGGCCTGGTGGGGCATCTTCGCCCCCGCAGGCACGCCGCCCGATATCGTCTCGGCCATGGCGACGGCGTCCAGGGAGATACTGAGCGAGCCCGCGACCGCCGCCCAGCTCAAGGACACCCAGCACATGACGCTGCTGCTCCAGGACGGCGCTGCCTTCAAATCCTTCTTCGACAAGCAGGTCGCCTATTGGGGCAAGGTGGTGAAGGACAACAATATCAGGGCATGAGAGGCCTCTGCCCGGGATTGCCATCCCGGGTCCGGTGGCAGGTCCGGTGCGCTCGCGCGGGCCTGAGCGTCAGAGCATCTTGCCAACGATCTTTGTCATATCCGCTGCCGAAAACGCGCGCAGCGTTTCGGTGCGGACGTTGCCGAGAGCGCTGAGACTAAGGCTGAGCGACATCGCGGCAGCCTCATCTGGAGCCTCGAGAACGGTCACAACGTCGTATCGTCCCTGCGTCCAGACGATCTCTTTCACAGTCACGCCGAACGTTTTGGCCATCTCCTTGAAGGCGTCGGCCCGCTTCGGCGAGTCCTTGACGTTGCGGGCTCCCTGATCCGTGAAGTTTCCCAGCACAACATAGGTTACCATGGTCGTCCTCCCTGGTTAGAACCTGAGGAAACCGCGCCGAGCTTGCCACAGCGGCCGAGACAGCGCTACTTGCACGTTGGGGAACGTCAGCGACTGCGACTTATTCGGTCAGGACAACGGCCGCGCGAAACTGAGCTCATGGCCGTCCGGGTCGGTGAGATGGAAGTAGCGCTCGCCCCATTCGGCATCGCGCGGCGTGGTCGACGGCTGCCATCCCGCAGCGCGCGCCTGCTGATAGGTCGCGTCCACGTCGGCGACATGGAAGATGACGCGGCCCCACCAGGACCAGCACCTGTCGTCCGGCTGCGCCGTCAGGTTGAGATAGCCGCTGCCGGCGCGAAAGCTCGTGAATGCCGCGGCCTCGCCGCCATAGAGAAGCTCGAATCCGAGCGAGCGGTAGAAATGCACGGCGCGCGCCATGTCATGGGTGCCGAGCGTGATGGCGCTGATGCTCTCGATCATGGTGGGCTGCTCCGCCGAGAGGGGCCTGGAAGCGATTGTATAGCCGCCCTGTTCAGGTTGACGATGGCTTGGCCCGCCTGACGGCTGGCGAACCGCATTTTGCTCTGCTATGACGGGATCGAACCCGTACCCACGGGTTCCGCGGTCCCGTAGCTCAGCCGGATAGAGCGGCGGTTTCCTAAACCGTAGGTCGGATGTTCGAGTCATCCCGGGATCGCCATTTTCATCTTCCTCCCGTATCGCGTATCAGGCCGAGATCCGCGCAAAGCGCTTGCGATATTCGGCGGGCGTCACGCCGACATGGCGGGCGAACGCGCGGCGCAGCGTGTCCGCGTCGGCAAAGCCGCAATGCAGGGCCACCTGCTTGGGCGCTTCGTTTCCGAGTTCCAGCAGGCGCCTCGCCGCGTTGACGCGGGCCTCCTCGACCCAGGTTGCGGGGGTGATTCCGACTTCGGCACGGAATAGCCGCGCAAAGTGACGCGGGCTGATGTCCATGCGCGTCGCGAGGCTCGCAACGCTGTGGTCCAGTCCAGGATTGGCGGCGACCCAGCGCTGCAGTTCCTGCAGCGCGGCACGGCCGGCGGGGACGGTCTCGCCCTTGCGGCTGAACTGCATTTGTCCACCCGGGCGCTTGAAGAACATGACGAGCTGGCTCGCAACCTTCATCGCCGTCTCGCGCCCGAGATCCTCCTCGACGAGGGCGAGCGCGAGATCGAGCCCCGCAGTGACACCGGCAGCCGTGCGAAGCTTGCCGTCGGTGACGTAGATCGCGTCCCTGTCCACGGTGACTGAAGGGTATTTTTCGGCAAGTCGGTCGGCGACTGCCCAGTGTGTCGTGACTCGTCTGCCGTCGAGGAGGCCCGCCGCTGCAAGGAAGAAGGCGCCGCTGCAAACCGATCCGAAGCGCCGGGTCCTGGTCGCCCGCCGGCGGAGCCAATCGGTCATCACGCCGCCTGCCGGCACGTCGGCGGCGTGCGGGCATCCCGCGATCAGCAACGTGTCGATGCTCTCCTGGAAACCGCGATCGATGATCCGGTCCGGCATCAGTCGCACGCCTGAAGAGCTGTGGATCGGGCCGGGCTCCGCCCCAGCCACCAAAAGCACATAGGCCTGATGGCCGGCCTGCACGTTGGCCTCGGCGAAAACGTCGAGCGGCCCCGCCACGTCGAGAAGCTGCACCCCGGGCAACGCCACGATCACAACTGTCCTCGGTTTCGGCTTCCCGCTCATGTCCGCCTCGGTCGGTATTTGTCCGCTTTAGACGTATTACGTCAATTGAAGACAGAATAGCGCGGATTTAGCTTGCGGGCGACCAGAGATTTTCAGGAGACCCTCATGCCACAGATTGTCAAAGCCGCCGCCATTCCCGACAGCAAGCTTGCGCGCGCCGTCACCGACTACATCCGTGACACCGAGACGGACCTGCTCTTCAATCATTCCAGCCGCGTCTATCATTTCGGCGCGCTGGCCGGCATTCGCCGCGCGCTGAAATTCGACCGCGAGCTGCTCTACGCAGGTGCGATGTTTCACGACATCGGCCTGATGCCGGGCCATGGCAGCAAGCACGAACGATTCGAAGTGGACGGCGCGCACGCCGCTCGTGACTTCCTGCGCAGCCATGGCATCTCCGAAGCCGACGCCTACACGGTCTGGACCGCGATCGCGTTGCACACGACGCCGGGCGTGCCGCAGTATATGCATCCCGTCGTCGCTCTGGTGACCGCCGGCGTCGAGATGGACGTTCTCGGCCTCACCTACGAGGATTATTCCGACGAGGAACGCGAGGCGGTGGTGCAGGCGTTTCCGCGAACGCCGCACTTCAAGGAAGACATCATCCAGGCGTTCTACGACGGCATCAAGCACAGGCCGGATACCACCTTCGGCAACGTCAAGGCCGACGTCATCGCCGACAAGGAGCCGCATTTCCATCGCGGCAACTTCTGCAGCGTCATCCGCGGCTCGCGTTGGCACGGCTGAGCCGCCGCCCGGCGCTGCCGCGCGGCCTTACCGCCTCTTTCTCCAAATCACCGATCGGGAATCATCACATGAGCGACAAGCCACCCTATCTCACGCACGCGACCGGCGCTCCCGTCAGCGACAACCTGAACATCATGACCGCGGGCCGTCGTGGCCCCGCTCTTCTCCAGGACATCTGGCTGATCGAGAAGCTGGCTCATTTCGACCGCGAAGTGATCCCCGAGCGGCGGATGCATGCCAAGGGATCGGGTGCCTTCGGCAGCTTCACCGTAACCCATGACATCACCCGCTATACCAAGGCGAAGATCTTCTCGCAGATCGGAAAGCAGACGCCGATGTTTGCACGCTTCTCGACCGTCGCCGGTGAACGCGGCGCGGCCGACGCCGAGCGCGACATCCGCGGCTTTGCGCTCAAGTTCTACACCGAGGAAGGCAACTGGGACATGGTGGGCAACAACACCCCCGTGTTCTTCTTCCGCGATCCCCTGCGTTTCCCCGACCTCAATCACGCGATCAAGCGCGACCCGCGGACGGGGATGCGCAGCGCCGACAACAATTGGGATTTCTGGACGCTGCTGCCGGAGGCGCTGCATCAGGTCACCATCGTCATGAGCGAGCGCGGCATTCCCAGGAGCTATCGTCACATGCACGGGTTCGGCAGCCATACCTACAGTTTCCTCAACGCTGCCAATGAACGGACTTGGGTGAAGTTTCACTTCCGCACGCAGCAGGGCATCGAGAACCTGACGGACGCCGAGGCCGAGGCGCTCGTCGGCAAGGACCGCGAGTCTCATCAGCGCGATTTGTTCGGGAGCATCGAGCGCGGTGAATTTCCGCGCTGGACTCTGTTCGTGCAGGTCATGACCGATGACCAAGCCAAAGCGTTTCCGTTCAACCCGTTCGATCTGACCAAGGTCTGGCCCAAGGCGGATTTTCCGTTGATCGAGGTCGGATATTTCGAGTTGAACCGGAATCCGGAAAACGTCTTCGCCGAGGTCGAGCAGGCCTCCTTCTCGCCGGCCCATGTCGTGCCCGGCATCGGCTTCTCGCCCGACAAGATGCTGCAGGCTCGTCTGTTCTCATATGGAGACGCGGCGCGCTATCGCCTCGGCGTCAACCATCACCTTATTCCAGTCAATGCCCCAAAATGTCCGTATCACAGCTACCATCGCGACGGCGCAATGCGGACGGACGGCAATCTGGGGAGAACGCCGACCTATTTCCCCAACAGTCACGGCGAGTGGACCGATCAGCCCGATCTCAACGAGCCGCCGCTGGAGATCGACGGCGCCGCCGCCCACTGGGATCATCGTATCGACGACGACCACTATCAGCAGCCCGGAGACCTGTTCCGCAAGATGAACGCGGCGCAGCGGCAGGTCCTGTTCGACAATACGGCCCGCGCCGTCGGCAGTGCAGCCGTCCACATCCAGGAGCGCCACATCGCGAACTGCACGAAAGCCGATCCGGCCTATGGCGCCGGTGTCCGCAAAGCGCTGATGCGTCTTGCCATGGTTCGCTCTGAATAGGTGCATCGACAGCATCCCCGGAGGAGACGGAATTTGCGTCAAAGGCCGGGGCGCGGCTCTTACGGGGGCTGCTGATTTGTCATGGGTCCTTCGTCTCGGTTTGCCAGGGACTCCGGCGCAAAAATTGCTAGAAGTGTGGGGATTCCTTCCCTTCGGTCGACCAGTCGGCCGCCTCACAGCTAGATCCGGAGACCATGATGCCTTTCGACTTGATCCTGCGCGGGGGGCGGGTGATCGACCCATCCCAGAAGCTCGATGCCGTGACCGATGTCGCCTTTGCCGGCGGCAAGGTCGCTGCGATCGGCAGCGGGCTCAAGGCCGACCCTGCCACGCAGGTGCGTGACGTCTCGCAGTTCATCGTGACGCCGGGGCTGATCGATCTGCACACCCATGTCTATTGGGGCGGCACCTCGCTCGGCATCGATGCCGAGGAATTCTGCCGTCTCTCCGGCGTCACCACGGCGGTCGACACCGGCAGCGCAGGTCCCGGCAATTTCGCCGGCTTCCGCAAGCATGTCATCGAGCCGAGCCAGGTTCGCATCCTCGCTTACCTGCACGTCTCGCATGCCGGCATCTTCGGCTTCTCGCACCGGATCATGGTCGGCGAGAGCGAGGAGCTGCGGCTGATGAATCCGATCGAGGCGGCCAAGGTGGCCGATGCCAACCGCGATCTCATCGTCGGCATCAAGGTGCGCGTGGGCTTGCACTCCTCGGGCACATCGGGCGCCGTCCCGCTCGACATCGCGCTGGAGGTTGCCAGCGAGGTCGGCATGCCCCTGATGGCGCATATCGACCACCCGCCGCCGAGCTATGAGGAGGTGCTGGCCCGCCTGCGGCCCGGCGACGTTCTCACCCATGCGTTCAGGCCCTTCCCCAACACGCCGGCGACCGCGCAAGGTACGGTGAAGAAAGCGGTGCTGGATGCGCGCGAGCGCGGCGTGCTGTTCGACATCGGCCACGGCAAGGGCTCGTTCGCCTTCAAGACCGCGCGCGCCATGCTCGCCAACGGCTTCTATCCCGACACCATCTCCTCCGACATCCATCAGCTCTGCATCGACGGCCCGGCCTACGACCAGGTCACGACCATGTCGAAGTTCCTGTGCATGGGCATGGAGCTGCCGGACGTGATCGCGGCCTCGACGGTGAACGCGGCGATGGCGCTGCGGCGCCCCGAGCTCGGCAGCCTCAAGCCGGGCAGCGTCGGCGACGCCACGCTGATCTCGGTCAGGCAGGGCCAGTTCGATTATGAGGACGTCGTCGGCGAGCACCTGATCGGTGACCGCAAGATCGTCTCCGAGGGAGTCGTCATCGGCGGCCGCTGGTGGCATCCGAATTGAACGGCCCACGATCGAGAGCGTGCGCAGGGCGCGCTTTCAATCGCGTCCCGCCTCCATGATGGCCCTGGCGAGCCGTGCCGGATCGGAGAAGCACAGCTCGTGGCTTCCCGGCACCTGCACCAGGCGGAACAGGCCGAGCTTCTCCGACAGACGCGGATGCCAGCCGTAGCTGTGCGGCAGCGCGGTGTCTTCGGTGCAGTTGATATAGGATTTGGCCAGCTGCATCTCCGCCGGATTGGTCTTGAGCGCGATCCTGTCGGTGAAGGTCGCCAGCGGATGCGGATTGAGGACGTCGTAGGCGCGCTGCGCCAGTGCGACATCTGCATCGTTGATGAAGGCTTCGCGCCAGACCGGGAAGGGCAAGACCACCGAGCCGTCGCCTCGCTCGGCCGCGATCGCGTCGAACAGTCCGATATAGTGTGGCGGCACCATGTCGTTGAGGCATTCGCCATCGTTGGGCACGAAGGCATTCCAGTACACCAGGCGACGGATTCGATCGGGCGCGAGATCGGCGACGCCGGTGATGATCATGCCGCCATAGGAATGGCCGAGCAGGATGACGTCCTTGAGATTGTTCTCGGCGAGATAGTCGGCGATCGACTGGATCGCCTCCTTCAGTCCGGTCGTCTTGGCATCGCCCGGGCGGTTGCCCTTGATCGTCGGCGTATAGACCTGATGGCCAGCGGCGCGGATCGGGGCCGCGACGGGCTCGAACTCGGCACCGGTGTGCCAGGCGCCGTGGACGAGAACGTAGGTCGACATGTTGTGGCTCCTCCCAAGGGTGTGGTTAGATCGAGGCTGCGCGGCCCTGCCGTACGTCGATTGTGGACCGGCGGCTGGTTTGCCGCTTGGCTGGGAGTGAACCGGATTGGTCTCGGAGTGAACCGATGCAGCAGATCGAGCGCGCCATTCCGTCACGTCAATCGGCCTGGAATACTGCGGGCGTGCGGCCGACCGAGCAATTCGCCTATTATCGCGAGGCGATCTGCCAGGCCTTCATGAATCTGACGCCGGAGCCGGCGGCCGCAGCCGGCTTTGCTGCCAGCGTTGATCACGTCCGCCTCGGCGATGCCGCGATCAACCGCGTCAGCTTTCCCGAGCACGTGGTGCGGCGCTCTGCGGCCGACATCGCGACATCGGACCGCAGCTGTTTCTACCTCAACCTGAAGCTGGCGGGCCGCTGTCGCATCCAGCAAGGGGATCGCGAGATCAGCCTTTCGTCGGGACAGGTCGGCATCTTCGACAGCGATCGGCAGTTCGCGCTTCTGCACGACCGCGGACCACAGTTGAGCGTTGCCTCGTTCTGGGTGCCGGCAGAAGCCTTGCGCGAGCGCCTGCCGGCCTCCTTCGACGTCGGAGCAGCGCGCGTCTCCGACGATCCCTTCGTCGGCCATCTCATCGTCGAGACCGCGCGCACGCTCAGCGAGGGGGCGCTGCGCATGAGCGAAGACGAGGGCGTGCGGCTATTCCGGGTTCTGATCGAACTGGTCGCCGTGAGCCTGTCGCGGCGCAGCCGGGCAGGCGCTGCGGAGTCCGAGAGTCTTGCCGATGCAACCACGCTGGCGCTGAAGCGAGCCATCCACCGGCGGCTCCGCGAGCCCGGCCTCGCGGTTGCCGATGTCGCCGAGGCCGTCGGCATCAGCGAGCGCTATGTGCACAAGCTGCTGGCGCGATCGGGCTCCAGCTTCACCGACTATGTCATCGACCACCGGCTCGACGGCGCGGCCAGGGATATCGGGGATCCCGCAATGGCGGACCGTGCGATCGGCGCCATCGCGTTCGACTGGGGCTTTTCGGACCTCTCCCACTTCACGCGGCGCTTCAAGCAGCGCTTCGGCTGCCGGCCGCGCGACTGGCGTGCGCGATGATCTACAGCGACTTGATCTATAAGGATCTGGCGATCAGCAGCTTCATGATCTCGTTGGTACCGCCATAGATCTTCTGGATGCGCGAATCGATGAAGATGCGCGAGATCGGGTATTCCTGCATGTAGCCGTAGCCGCCGAACAGCTGCAGGCATTCGTCAGCGGTCTCGACCTGCTTCTCCGAGCACCAGTATTTCGCCATCGACGCCGTGACCGTGTCGAGATCCCCGGCGATCAGGCGCTCGATGCACCAGTCGACGAAGACGCGTGCGATCATCGCTTCCGTCTTGCGCTCGGCGAGCGTGAAGGCGGTGTTCTGGAAGTCCATCAGCGGCTTGCCGAACGCCTTCCGCTCCTTGGTGTAATCGGTGGTGAGCTTGACCGCGCGCTCCATCGAAGCGACGGCGCCGACCGCGAGCGCGAGGCGCTCCTGCGGCAATTGCTGCATCAGCTGAGCAAAGCCCTGGCCCTCTTCCTTGCCGAGCAGGTTTTCCGGCGGCACCGTGACGTTGTCGAAGAACAGTTCCGACGTATCGGACGCATGCAGGCCGATCTTGTCGAGGTTGCGCCCGCGCTTGTAGCCGTCGGCACCCGCGGTCTCGACCACGATCAGCGAAATGCCCTTGGCGCCAGCTTCGCCGGTGCGCGCGACCACGATAACGAGATCGGCGGCCTGGCCGTTGGTGATGAACGTCTTCTGGCCATTGATGACGTAGGAATTGCCCTGCTTCTTCGCCGTGGTCTTGACGGCCTGGAGGTCCGAGCCGGTGCCGGGCTCGGTCATGGCAATGGCGCCGACCATCTCGCCGGAGGCCATCTTGGGCAGCCAGCGCTTCTTCTGCTCCTCCGAGCCGTAGTTGAGGATGTAATGCGCGACGATGGCGCTGTGCACGGAGACGCCGGTCGTCATCTCCGGCACGGTGCTTTCGAGGTCTTCCAGCACCGCTGCGTCATAGGCGAAGGTGGCACCCAGGCCGCCATATTCCTCCGGCACGCTCGCGAGCAGCGCACCCATCTCGCCGAGCCCGCGCCAGGCGAAGCGGTCGACCATCTTCTGCTCGCGCCATTTCTCGGCATGCGGCGCCAGGTCCTTGGCGAGATATTTCCGGAACTGGTCGCGGAACGTGTCCAGCTCTTCGGTCATCCACGACGATCGGTATTGCATCAGCGCCTCGCTCTCAGACAATCAGGCCGCCGCCGGCGACGACCACCTGGCCGCTGATATAATTGGATTCCGGGCTGCAGAACAGATAGACGGCGTCGGCGGCCTCTTCCGGCGTGCCGCCGCGGCCGAGCGGGATCATGCGCGACATGGCCTCCAGCATGTGCGGCTGCACGCCCACCTTGATGTCGCGGCCGGCGACGTCGATGGTCTTCTGCTGCGCCTCGATCGGCTGGGTCAGACGGGTGTTGATGAGGCCGAAGGCGACGCAATTGACGTTGACCTTGTAGCGGCCCCACTCCTTGCACATGGTCCGGGTCAACCCGATCAGCGAGGCCTTGGCCGAGGAATAGCTCGCCTGTCCGGCATTGCCGTAGAGGCCAGCGATCGAGGAGATGTTCACGACCTTGCGGAACACCTCGCGCCCCTCCTCGGCTTCCTTCCTGGCAAAGACGCGGATCGGCTCGGCGGCCGCGCGCAGGATCCGGAATGGCGCGACGAGATGGACGTCGAGCATGGCCTGAAACTGCTCGTCCGTCATCTTCTGGATGGTGGAGTCCCAGGTGTACCCGGCATTGTTGACGATGATGTCGAGCCCGCCGAACTTGTCCAGCGCGGCGCCGACGAACCGGTCGGGGAAGCCCGCTTCCGAGACGCTGCCGTTCACTGCGGCGGCGTCGCCGCCGAGCGCCTTGATCTCCGCGACCACCGCGTTGCCAGGCTCGGCATCGAGATCATTGACGACCACCCGGGCGCCTTCGTGCGCGAGCTTGAGTGCGATCGCGCGCCCGATGCCGCGGCCCGAGCCGGTGATGAGCGCGACCTTTCCTTGTAACTTTGCCATTTGCATGTGTCCTCCTGCTGTCACAGCGCGACGACGGCGCTGCCTTCGAGCTTGACCTCGCCGCGATCGTCCCTGGTGGTGAGCGCGAGCTTTGCGCGGCGCTCGCCATTCTCCGCGAAGAGCTCGGTCACGGTGCCTTCGCATGTCAGCTTGGCGCCGAGCTGGGTTATCGAGACGAACCGGGTCGCAAAGCTGCGGAGCTTCGACGGCGGCACTACATCCGTGAGCGCCTGTCCGAGATAGGCCATCACCAGCATGCCGTGGGCGAACACATCCGGGAATCCGGCCGTCTTGGCAAAGTCGATATCGACGTGGATCGGATTGTGATCGCCCGATGCGCCGCAATAGAGCGCGAGCGTGTGGCGGGTGATCGGCGGAAAGACCTTGTGGACGATGCGGTCGCCGGCCTTGATGTCTGCGGATGCCATCACGACGTCACCTTGTTGCGGACGACGATGGTGCGCGCGGTATCGGCGACATGCACGCCGTCCTGGTTGGTCACCTCGCATCGGATGCCGATCAGCGTCATCGCACCGCCCTTCTTCTCCGTCACGCTGGTCACGCTCGGCCGAAACGTCAGGGTGTCGCCGACCAGAACCGGCGCGTGATAGACGAAGCTCTGCTCGCCATGCAGCACGCGGCCAAGGTCGATGCCGAGCGCGCTGAACATTTCGAACGGGTCCCCGGCGTCCATCATCTCCAGGCAGAACAAATAGGTCGGCGGCACCGGCGTTCCGGCAAATCCGGCCGCGCGCGCAGCATCTGCGTCGCGGTAGACCGGATTCTGTTCACCCAGCGTATTCAGGAAGTAGCGAAGACGACCCGGCTCCACGCGCGCGGTGACGGGCGTGAAGCAGCGCCCTACGGCGGACTGATCGACCATGGCGATATCAATGGCGCTGGTAGAGCGTGACGACGCAGGCGCCGCCGAGGCCCAGATTGTGCTGGAGCGCGACCTTCGCACCCTCGACCTGCGTGGGTCCCGCCGTGCCGCGCAACTGCCGCGTTAGCTCGTAGCACTGCGCAAGCCCGGTGGCGCCGAGCGGATGTCCCTTCGACAGCAAGCCGCCGGACGGATTGGTCACGATCCGGCCGCCATAGGTGTTGTCGCCGTCATTGATGAACTTACCGGCCTCGCCCTCGCCGCAGAGGCCGAGCGCCTCGTAGGTGATGAGCTCGTTGTGGGCAAAGCAGTCGTGCAGCTCGACGACGTCGAGATCGTCGGGCCCGATGCCCGCGCTTTCATAAACCCGCCTTGCCGCCTCTTTGGCCATGTCGTAGCCGACCAGTTGCATCATGTCGCCGGCCTTGAAGGTCGACGGCGTGTCGGTGGTCATGGCCTGCGCCGCGATGCGCACCTGCTTGCCGATGCCATGCTGGTCCGCAAACCGCTCGGACACCAGTACGGCGGCGGCGCCGCCGCAGGTCGGCGGGCATGCCATCAGGCGCGTCATCACGCCCGGCCAGATCACCTGGTCGTTCATCACGTCGTCGGCCGTGACTTCCTTGCGGAAGAGTGCGAGCGGATTGTTCCTGGCATGACGGCTCGCCTTGGCGCGCACCTTGGCGAAGGCGTCGAGCGGTGTGCCGTATTTCTTCATGTGGCTGAGCCCGGCGCCTCCGAAATAGCGCAGCGCCAGCGGAATGCCGGGGGCGTCGATCAGCTGGTCCGCAGCCGCGTCGAATTCCTCGAACGCGCTCGGGCGATCGGTATAGACGCTGCCGAGCGCGCCGGGCTTCATCTGCTCGAAGCCGACCGCCAGCACGCAGTCGAGCGCGCCGCTCGCGATCATCTGCCGCGCCATGAACAGCGCGGTCGAGCCGGTCGAGCAATTGTTGTTGACGTTGACGATGGGGATGCCGGTCATTCCGACATGGTAGAGCGCGCGCTGCCCGCAGGTGGAATCGCCGTAGACGTAGCCGACATAGGCCTGCTCGACCTTCTCGTAGCCGAGGCCTGCGTCGGCGAGCGCGAGCTCGGCCGCTTCCGTCCCCATCTCGTGATAGGGCGCGCTGGCGCCCGGCTTGGCGAAGGGGATCATGCCGACCCCTGCGACGACCACGTCAGACATGGTTTCCTCCCGATAAATTACCCATTGGACTTTTTCTTACCCATGGGTAACATATCGGTCGATGTCCTCCGGAGTCAACCGATCAAGCATGGATTCAGCGCCGCCCGCTCCGCCCTCATCGCCGCCGCCCTGGCTGCCGTTCGAGAGTCGCCGCCGCGCCCGCGACGAGAAGCGCGAGGCGGTGCTGCGCGCCGCCGTGCAGCTGTTCCTGGAGCAAGGCTATCATCGCGTGACGCTGAACGAGGTCGCCGAACGGCTGAACATCACCAAGCCCGCGCTCTATAATTACTTCCGGGGCAAGGACGAGATCCTGTTCGAATGCTGGTCGATGGGCGCCGAGCTCGTCGACAGCGTCATCACGGAGATCAACGCCGGCGGTGGTTCGGGCCTCGCCAAGCTGCGCAAGCTGGTGCACGCCTATGCCGGGCTGATGGCGACCGACTTCGGCGCGAGCCTGGTGCGTTTCGATCTGCGCGACCTGACCGAGCGGAACGCCGGTGTCGCGCGCGCCGCCAAGAAGCGCATCGACGCCACGTTCCGGAAGTATATCTCCGGAGGCATCGACGACGGCTCGATCAGGCCTTGCGACCCCAAGCTTGCAGCGTTCGCGATCGCCGGCGCGCTCAACTGGATCGGCCATTGGTATCGCCGTGACGGCGGGCTGTCGCCGAGCGAAATCGCCGACGAGTTCACGGTTCGGCTGACGGAAGGCCTGGCGACCGCGGGCCGGCAGCAGATGACAAAGAAGACGCCGAGAGCGCCGCAACGGCGCAACTCAGGGCGCGGGACGACAGGGAAGAAGCGCACAGGAGGAGGAACGCGATGAATATCACGCATGGGCTGCGGCGCGCGCTGCAGATCAATCCGAACGGGCTGGCCACCGTCTATGGCCAGCGGCGGCGCAGCTGGGGCGATCTCGGCGAACGCGTTGCCAGGCTGGCCGGCGGCCTGCGCACGCGCGGTGTCAAGGACGGCGACCGCGTCGCGGTGCTGTCCTTCAACTCGGACCGCTATCTCGAGCTCTATCTGGCGACCGGCTGGGCGGGCGGCGTGATCGTGCCGCTCAACATCCGCTGGAGCGCCCTCGAAAACGAGGATGCGCTGCGCGACTGCCGTGCCTCCGTGCTACTGGTCGACAAGGCCTTTGCGCAGGTCGGCGCGCAGCTCGCCGGCGCCATTCCAGGGCTGAAGCTGATCTATGCCGACGACGGCGAGGTGCCGGCGGGCATGGAGAGCTATGAGGATCTGGTCGCGGGCAGCGCTCCGGTCGCCGATGCCATGCGCAAGGGCGACGATCTCGCCGGCATCTTCTACACCGGCGGCACCACCGGGCGTTCCAAGGGCGTGATGCTCAGCCACCAGAACCTGATGGCCAACGCGCTCAATGCTCTCGGCGAAGGACTGTTTCCGGCGAGCACGACCTATCTGCATGCGGCGCCGATGTTTCACCTCGCCAACGGTGCGGCGATGTATTCGCTGCTGCTCTCCGGCGGCTCAAACGTGATCGTTCAGGGCTTCACGCCCGAAGGCGTGATGGCTGCGATGCAGAACGAGCGCGTGACCGACGTTTTGCTGGTGCCCACGATGATCCAGATGTTCGTCGATCACCCCGCGATCGGAAACTACGACCTGTCGTCGCTCAAGCACATCATCTACGGGGCCTCGCCGATCAGCGAGGCGGTGCTCGACCGCGCCGCGCGCGCATTGCCGCATGTGCGTTTCACCCAGGCCTATGGCATGACCGAACTGTCGCCGATCGCGACCCTGCTGCACGCCGGCGAGCATGTCGGGGAGGGGCGCCGCAAGGGACGTCATCGCGGTGCCGGCCGTGCCACGCTCGGCTGCGAGGTCCGGATCGTCGACGAGAACGACCGGCCGATGCCGGCAGGGTCCGTCGGTGAGATCGCGGTGCGCGGCGACACCGTGATGATGGGCTATTGGGAACGGCCGGAAGAGACCGCGCGCGCCGTCGTCGACGGCTGGATGCACACGGGCGATGGCGGCTACATGGACGAGGACGGGTTCATCTACGTCGTCGACCGCGTGAAGGACATGATCATCTCGGGCGGCGAGAATGTGTACTCGGTCGAGGTCGAAAACGCGCTGGCGCAGCATCCGTCGGTGCTGCAATGCGCGGTCATCGGAATTCCCAATGAGCAATGGGGAGAGCAGGTCCATGCCGTCGTGGTCAGACGCGGCGGCGTGGAGGTTTCGGCGGGCGAGCTGATCGAGTTCACGAAGACGTTGATTGCCGGCTACAAATGTCCGCGCAGCATCGAGATCACGGAGGCACCGCTGCCCCTGTCGGGCGCGGGCAAGGTGCTGAAGCGCGAGCTGCGCAGGCCGTTCTGGGAAGGTCGGGAACGGCGGGTCAGCTGACGGCTTCCGCTCGCGTCGAGGTGCGCACGCCCGCGACGTGCGCGCGAAGTTTCATGTTTTCAGATCGCGGTCGCGCAGGTACCATCGGGCCCGATCCATTCGGGAATAGTGAGTCTTGGTCGAGACGCGCGAGCTCAAGCTCGACATCGAGCGCATCGGGACGGTCTCGGCGATCCTGACGCAGCCGGACCGTGCGCGCGCCTGCTACGTGCTGGCGCACGGCGCTGGCGCGGACATGCGGCATGCCTTCATGGAGAAGGTCGCAGCAGGCCTTGCGAGCCGCGGCATCGCGACGTTCCGCTTCAATTTCCCTTACATGGAGAAGAAGCTGGGGCGTCCCGACCAGCCGGCGGTCGCGCACGCCGCCATCCGCGCGGCGGTCGAGGAAGCGGCGCGGCTCTGTCCTGGATTGAAGCTCGTCGCCGGCGGAAAATCGTTCGGCGGGCGCATGACCTCGCAGGCGCAGTCGAAGTCTCCGCTGCCCGGTGTCAAAGGGCTCGCCTTCCTCGGCTTTCCCCTGCATGCCGACAAGAAGCCGTCCAGCGAGCGCGCCGAGCACCTCGCCGGCATCACGATCCCCATGCTGTTCCTGCAAGGCACGCGCGACGGGCTTGCCGATCTCGGCCATCTCAGGCCCGTGATCAAAACGCTCGGCGGGAGGGCGACGCTACATGAAGTCGAAGGCGGCGATCACTCCTTCGCGGTCCTGAAAAAGTCGGGCCGCAGCAATGACGAGGCGCTGACGGAAGTGCTGGACGTGCTCGCGGCCTGGATCGACGAATCGGTTAGCGCGTGATGACCTGAGCGCGATTGTGTTCAGGCAACAGCAAAGCTCTCTCGTTCCCTCCCCCCTTGCCCGCAAGGGGGGAGGGAACGCATCTCGATCGAGGCGCTAGCGAGGCTCATCCCATCAGGCGTAAAGCTCACGCCGCATAAAGTCCCTTGTCGCGTGCCTTCTGAATCGCCAGCGCGGCGATCAGGTCGAGCGTCGGCGTCGACAGGCCGGCGGTGCGCGCGAAGGCTTGGGGTGCCCTTACCAGCACGTCGATCTCCATGGCGCGGCCAAGCTCGTAATCCTGGAGCAGCGACGGCTTGTGATTGGGGGCAGAGCCGCTTCGGGTCACGCGCTTGACCTCGGGAATGAAGTGCTGGGCGATCTCGTTGGCCTCGCTCAGCATGCGTGGAATCACCTCCGCAAAGGCGGGGTCGTCGCGCACGCCACGCGCGGTCTGGCCGGTGAGGAGGCACAGCACCGACAGCGACATGTTGGTCAGCAGCTTTGACCAGATCGCCTCCCGGATCTCGGCCACCGGCGGCGATTCCAGTCGCGCGTCATTGAAGATACCGCGCAGCCTGGTGATGCGCTCGCAATGGCGGTCGTCGCATTCCCCGATCAAGACGCGATTGCGCTCTGGCGTGAGGTTGTGCACCACGCCCGGCGCGGTCACCTCATTGGAGGAGAAGATCACGCCGCCGATGATGCGCTCCTTCGGGATGCAGGCGCGCAAGCGTCCGCCGGGATCGAGGAAGGAAATGTCCGGCGGCGTCGGGTGCCGCGGCGGCAGGCCGATGCCGTACCACCAGGGAATGCCGTTCTGCGCGAACACGATCGCGGTGTCGTCCCGGAGCAGCGGCTTGATGCTGCCGACCAGCCCCGGAAGCGCGGTGGCCTTCAGCGTCGAGATCACCACGTCCTGTGGGCCGAGCTGGGCCGGGTCGCCGGAGGCGTTCATCCTGGCGCCGACCTCGGAATCGCCGACGCGCAGCTTGAGCCCGCTTGCGCGAGCCGCCTCCAGATGCGCCCCCCGCATCACGCAGCTGACCTCGTGGCCGGCGCGCGCCAGCCGTACCGCAATGTGGCTGCCGACGGCGCCCGCGCCGAAAATGCAGATGCGCATGATGATGTCCCGTCCTGGTCTCTTGCCGCCCGGCGCCAGCATGACACAAGCCGCCATGCGATGGACGCGGCTGCCCCACGCCGGAAAGATATGGATCAGGACGCGCCGTCTCGGCCATACTGCGTAGTAAACAAGCCGACCGGAGGATCGCCGATGACTGCCAGCCCCGTCCTGTGGACTCTCGATGAGCGTGGGGTTGCGACCGTCACGTTGAACCGGCCGGAGGTCAACAACGCCTATGACGGCGCGCTGATCGCGGGTGTGCTCGGGGCCATGGACGATCTCGGCAGAAAGCCGAACCTGCGCGTCGTCGTGCTCAGGGGCAACGGCAAGCATTTCCAGGCCGGCGCCGACCTCAAATGGATCAACGGCGTGCGGCCGCAATCGGCTGAAGCGAACGGAGCGGCGTCGCGGGCCACCTTCGAAGCGGTGCAGCGGCTCAACACGCTGCCGATCCCGACCGTCGCACTGGTGCAGGGCGGCTGCTTCGGCGGCGGCACCGGCGTGATCGCGGCCTGCGATGTCGTGATCGCCGCGGACAACGCCCTGTTCTCGATCACCGAAGTGCGCTGGGGCCTGACCGCCGCGATCATCATCCCGCAGCTCTGCGACGCCATCGGCGTTCGGCAGGTCCGCCGCTACGCGCTGACCGGCGAGCGCTTCGGCGCCGAGGACGCCCGCCGCATCGGCCTCGTCCACGAGGTGGTGCCGCTTGCCGAACTCGAAGCCGCAGGCAGCAAGGTGGTCGAGCAATTGCTCGCCAACGGGCCGGAGGCGATGGCTGAAACCAAGAAGCTCGCGCTGGAGAGCTCGTTCGGCGGCATGGCGGTGGACGATGCCGCTTACACCCGGCTCGTGCAGCTGCATTCGCTCAAGCGCCAGAGCGCCGAGGCAGCGGAAGGGCTGGCTTCGTTCGCGGAAAAGCGTGCGGCGAACTGGGGCGGCGGCTAGGCCGCCCACTCTTTCGTCCGCAGCGACTCACGAGTTTTCATGAGCGCAAAACCCAGCAGATTGAGCCCGGGCCAAGCATGCGGGTCTCCAGCCCGCTTGTCGTCGGCGGCAAGACCGATTCCCCAAATGCTGTCGACGGGACTGGCTTCCACAAGCACGGTCTCGCCGGTCGCGAGCAGCCAGTCTCCGAGCTCGGGGTTTTGGCCGAACTTCGCCAGATTGCCGCGCACTGCCACGTCGAAGCGATGAGCGATCCAACGCTCATCGTCGTAGTTCTTCACCAACCGACCGAGCTTTTTCGCCTGCGATGGAGCAGGTGCAGCAAGGATGGCGTCGAGGGTGTCTCGATCCCCAAAGAGCTCGGCCTTCTGCGCCATCATGTAGTGCTCGGCCGTTGCGTAGGCCTGGCCATCAACGATGAACGTCGCCGGCCACCACTGGCTGAGCACGTGCTTGTCGACCCTGTGATCCTTGGGCGTGTGTCCCCAGAAGAAAAGAAACTCGGGAACCCATCCAGAGCTGACGGCACTCTTCAGTGCGTCCAACCCGTCGATTTGCATCCATCCTCTCCTTTCATCATCATGGTACGCTCAGCAGCCGCGGCAGATGTTGTTGATGCTGCGGTAGACCGCGTCGTCGTCCTGCCGCAGCTGGCGCATCGTTTCGAGTGTCTTGCTCTCGTCGCTCGCAGGTGCAGGCTTGCGCTTTGCGGCCAGCTCTTCCTCCTGACGCTTGTAGCAGGCCTCGCGATCAGGCTTGGCCTGGATGAAGCGGCAGTTCTGCTCGAGGGCTGCGGCGGGCGTGGTTGAGAGCGCGAGGGCGACGACGGCGGGCAGGGCATGTTTCAAGAGCATCGGATCCGTTGTTTGACATGAGCGCGGCACTGTAGCCCGGATGAGCGAAGCGACATCCGGGAATACGGCGAGCGGCCCCGCATATCGCTTCGCTCATGCGGGCTACGGCCTCCGCGTACTTGGCGCACCTTCTCTCAGGTCCATTCTGCGAGAGCAACCGCCATCTTGTGACACCTTCGCGACGCAGCCTACAGCGACCGCGCCAGCGACGTTTTCAGCAGGGTGAGCAGCGCCTGCACCGCGGCGGCATTGCGCCGCCGTTCGGGGATCGCGGCCTTCACCCACAATTCGGGAATCGGAAAGTCGCGCAGCACCGGTTTGAGCGTGCCGTCGCGTAAAGAGTCCGCGACGAGATAGTGGGAGATCAGCGCGATACCATTGCCGGCGATGGCGCTGCGTGCCAGCACATGCCCCTCATTGGAGGAGAGCAGTGGGCTGACCTGGACGCTGATGCGGCCGCGCGGTCCGTCGAAGACCCATTCGGGGCCGGTGGGCATGAAACTGAGGCAACGATGCTCGACGAGGTCGCGCGGATGTTTTGGTGTGCCATGTTTCTTCAGGTAAGCCGGCGAGGCGCAGAGCAGCCGCTTCAGCGGGCAGAGCGGCTCGTCGATCACGCCGCCGAAGGAATGCGGGAAGGCGCCGATGGCGATGTCAAACCCCTCGGTGACGGGATCGACCGGACGATCGATCAGCACGATCTCGAGTTTTAGCCGCGGGTTCTGGGTCTGGAAGGCGCTGAAGGCATCGGCGAGGCGCGCCACCGTCAGCGAGGTCGGCGCCTTGATGCGCAGGTGATCGACGAGGTCGTGGCCCTTCTCGCCCATGCGCGAGAGCAGGTCGGTGGCGTCGGCCACGACACCACGCGCGCGATGCACATAGCGCTGCCCCGCTTCGGTGAGCCGCAATTGCCGCGTCGAACGGTGAAACAGCGGCGTGCCGATTCGTGCCTCCAGCTGCGTGACGCGCTTGGCGACGACCGAGGTCGAAACATTGAGCTTTCGTGCGGCGGCGGAGAATCCGGCCGCATCCGCGGTGGCGAGGAAGGCCTGAAGGTTCACCAGGACGTCCATGTCGGCCTTCCTCGATTCGCGAAAGCTGATCGCGTATTTTGGTGGATTGTAGCTTGCTGCGCGTTAATTCATAGTCGCCCTCAAGCAAGAAATTTCGGGAGCGGACGCGCCATGCGGGCGACGATGATCGAAGAGCCGGCACGACAAGTGCCGCTCTATGGCGAATACGAAGTTGTCGTGCTCGGCGGCGGACCGGCCGGCATCGTGGCGGCAGCTTCAGCGGCGCGCGCGGGACGGAAGACGCTGCTGATCGAGCGTTACGGCTTCCTCGGCGGCATGGGCACCGCGGCCGGCGTCACCAATTTCTGCGGCCTGCACGGCAATGTCTATGGCGAGCACCGGCGGCTGGTGCAGGGCATGGCGTCGGATCTGCTGGCGCGGATTGATCGGCTGAACGGCCTCAACACGCCGCATCTGATCCTCGGCAAGGTCTTCGCGCAGGCCTATGACACCGCCGCGTACAAGATCGCCGCTGACCAGCTTCTGGCCAGTCACAAGGTGCATATCCTCTTCCATGCGCTCGGTGCCGGCGTCGTGATGGGCGATGACCGCCGCATCGACGCGCTGCTGGTCGAGACCAAGGCCGGCCGGCAGGCGGTGCGATCAGAAATCTTCATCGACTGCTCGGGCGATGGCGATCTCGCCGTGTGGGCCGGGGCGCCGTTCGAGGTCGGCGACGAGCAGGGCCATCCGCTCTATCCCTCGATGATGCTCCGCCTCAACGGCATCGATCCCGGGAAGGCGGGCGAGGCCTGGCGGACCATCCCGCAACTGATGGAGAAGGCGCTCGCGGCCGGCACGCACACATTCCCGCGCAAGAGCGCCATCGTGCGGCCGCAAAAATCCGGCATCGAATGGCGCGTGAACTTTACGCAGGTCGCGCGCGAGGACGGCCATGCCATCAACGGCATCGAGCCCGACGATCTCACCCGCGGCGAGATCGAGGGCCGCAAGCAGGCGCTCGCCGCGTTCGAATTCCTGCGCAGCGCCGTGCCGGGCTTTGAAAATTCCTACATCGTCGACCTGCCGCCGCAGCTCGGTATCCGCGAGACCCGCCGCATCGAGGGCGGTTATCAGCTCAGCGGCGAGGACGTGCTCGGCTGCGCCTCGTTCGAGGATTCCATCGGCGTCAATGGCTGGCCGATCGAGGCCCATGTTCCCGGCGACGTCGTCTTCACATTCCCGCCAATTCCGGAATCGCGCGGCTACAACGAGCTGCCCTACCGGATGCTGGTGCCTCAAGGCGTCGACAATCTCCTGGTCGCCGGCCGTTGTGCCTCGATGACACATGAAGGCCAGTCGGCGGCGCGGGTCTCCGGTGCCTGTTTCGTGATGGGCGAGGCTGCCGGTTCCGCCGCCGCGCTGGCGCTCTCCGGAAACCGAATCCCGCGTGACATCCCCATTGAAAAATTGCAGGAAACGTTGAAGCAACAGGGCGCCTTCATCGGGCGGGACCAGGCCGTCCCCGAAGGGCTGTAGCGGACTGCAAGACAACGACGGCGGAGGAATTGGAATGATCGGGATGGCGCGGCTCGCGATAGCGGGCCTTGTGGCGATCATGGCGATGGGCACGGCGCGGGCCGAGGATGTGCTGAAGGCCAAGATCGGCGTGCTCCGCCTGTCGTCTTCCGCGCCCGTCTTCATCGCGCAGGACAAGGGCTATTTCCGCGACGCCGGCCTGGAGGTCGAGCTGAAATTCTTCGATGCGGCGCAGCCGATCGCGGTGGCGACGACCTCGGGCGACGTCGATTTCGGCGTCACGGCCTTCACCGCGGGCCTCTACAATCTCGCCGGCAAGGGCGTGCTGAAGGTGATCGGCGGCATGAGCCGCGAGAAGCCCGGCTATCCCCTGATCGGCTATTTCGCCAGCAACAACGCCTATGCCGCCGGCCTGAAGACCCCGAAGGATCTCGCCGGCAAGCGCGTGGCGGTGACGCAGGTCGGATCGAGCTTTCACTATTCGCTCGGCCTGCTCGCCGACAAATACGGCTTCAAGCTCGCCGACGTGAAGATCGTGCCGCTGCAATCGCTGTCGAATGCGGCGGCTGCGCTCAAGGGCGAGACCGTCGATGCCGCGCTGCTGCCGATCTCCACGGCGCGAAAGCTGATGGACGAAGGCGGCGCGAAGTTCCTGGGCTGGGTCGGCGACGAGACGCCATGGCAGTTGGGAGCGGTGTTCGCCTCGCCGAAGACGCTGGCCAACAAGACACTGGTCACAAAACTGCTGGGCGCGCTCGCCAAGGCCGATCGCGAATATCACGATGTCATCCTCGCTGCGATGAAGGACGGCGTCGCGCCGATCAATGACAAGACCAAGCCGCTCTTGGAGATCATCGCGAAGTACACCAACCTCCCGGTCGAGCAGGTGGTCGGCAATTGCGCCTATGTCGATCCCGACGGCAAGCTCGACGTCAAGAATGTCGACGACCAGATCAAATGGCTGCAGGAGCAGGGCTTTGCCGACAAGGGCTTTGATGCCAATGCGATCATCGCCAAGGAATTCGTGAAGGCGGATTGATCGATGCGCTTTCCCAACCATCCCCGTCACCCTGAGGTGCCCACCTTGCGGCGTGCCGCAAGGTGGGCCTCGAAGGGCGCACGGCCCGGATGCAGCGGGGCCGCTCATCCTTCGAGGCTCTCATTGCGATGCGTTCGCATCGCAATGAGAGCACCTCAGGATGACGGATCGGGAAGGGCGATCGAATGGACCTGATCGCCAGCCACATCTCCCATCGCTTCGGCGATCTCGCCGTGCTCGACGACGTCTCCTTCACCGTTAGCGCCGGCGAGGTGGTGGCGATCGTGGGGCCCTCGGGTTGCGGCAAGAGCACGCTGCTGTCGATCCTCGGTGGGCTGTTGCAGCCGACCTCCGGCGCGGCTGAGCTGCGCGGCGCGCCGCCGGCAGACAGTCTCAATCCGCTGACCTTCGTGTTCCAGGATTTTGCGCTGCTGCCCTGGGCCACGGTGGAGGAGAATGTCGAATTCCCGCTGCTGCATGCCCAGCTTACCGCTGCGCAACGCCGTGCGCTGGTCGAAGACGCCCTGCGCCGCACCGGCCTGACCGATTTCCGTCAGACCTATCCAAAGCAGCTTTCCGGCGGCATGCGCCAGCGCGTCGGCATCTCGCGCGCGCTTGCCGTGAAGCCCGCGATCCTGCTGATGGACGAGCCGCTCTCGGCCCTGGATTCGCAGACCCGCGAGCTCCTGATGGAAGACTTTGTCCGCCTGCTCGCCGAAGGCGGCATGGGCGCGGTCTACGTCACCCACAATCTCGAAGAAGCCGCACGGCTTGCCGACCGCATCGTGGTGCTGTCGCGGCGGCCGGGACGCATCCGCGAGGTCGTGACCGTGCCGATGACGCGCGCGGCGCGAGGCGAAGCGGCGGCGCGCGAAAGGCTGCTTGCGCTCCAGAACCAGATCTGGTCGCTGATCCGCAACGAGGCGATCGATGCCGAGCGCGAGGTCCAGCATGCTTGACCGCGCGCCGGCGGAGATTGCGAAGGACACTGCGACGCGCCGCGTCCGCTTCCGCGGCGCGGGCTTCGTGCCGGACTCGAGCCGCCACGGCGGCTGGATCGCGCTCGCGCTCGTCATCGCCATCTGGCAGGCCGCCGGCAGCGCCGGCCTCGTCAATCCGCTGTTCCTGCCGGCGCCCTCGGCGATCGCGCGCGCGATCTACCAGCTCGCGATCTCAGGCGCGCTCTGGCAGCACGTCTCGGCCTCGCTGCTGCGCATCGGCGTCGGCTGGCTGCTCGGCACCGCGGCCGGTGTCGCCGTCGGCTTTGCCATCGGCCTGTCGCGGCTGGCGCGCAGCGTCGGCATCACCTTCATCTCGGCGCTGTTCCCGATTCCGAAGATCGCGCTGCTGCCGCTGTTGATCCTCTGGCTCGGCATCGGCGAAGAGCCGAAGATCGCGACCATTGCGCTCGGCGTCTTTTTCTCGACCGCGATCTCGGTCTATAGCGGCGTCGATGCGGTGCCGCGCAACCTGATCCGCATGGCGCAGAGCTTCAACGTTCCGTTTGCCACCATCGTGCGCAAGGTGATCTGGCCGGGCGCGCTGCCCGCGATCCTCGCCGGCTTCCGCATCACCGCCTCCGTGGCGCTGCTGCTCGTCGTCAGCGCCGAGATGATCGGCGCGCAATACGGCATCGGCGCCTTCGTGCTGCAGGCCGGAAATCTGATGCAGACCGATCAGCTGCTCGCGGGCGTGGTGATCCTGTCGGTGTTCGGGCTGGCAGTGGGCAAGGTGATCGGCTGGCTGGAGACGGGGCTGTTGCACTGGCGGTGAAGCATACTCCGTCATTGCGAGCGCAGCGAAGCAATCCAGCATCTTTCCGCGGGGCAGTCTGGATTGCTTCGTCGCAAGTGCTCCTCGCAATGACGATGGGGCTAGAGCGCGATGCGATTAGGATGGATCGTTATCGCGCTTTAGGTTGTTGTTTAAGCATGGTCTTTTCGGAAAACCGCTGCGCACTTTTCCGGATCATGCTTTAGCAGCGCGCCTCACGCGTTGCCGCGATCTTCCCTGAACAAATCCAGCTTCTGCTGCACTGGCCGGTCCGAGAAGCTGAACAGCACGGCGTCGTCATCCGCCTCGTGCGTCACCCAGTGCCAGCTCGGCACCACGAACAGATCGCGCGGGCCCCATTCGAAAACGGTATCGCCGATGCGGCTGCGGCCCTTGCCTTCGATCGGGCAGAACACCGTCGCATCGGTCGCGCGATAGCGCGCGGTCTTGAAGCCCCTGGGCAAAAGCTGGATGAAGGTGCCGATGGTCGGCATGGCGAAATCGCCGGTCTCGGGGTTGCTGAACTTCAGCTTGAGCCCGTGACAGGCGTCCCACTCCTGGCTCGCGCGGGCCTTCTCCAGCGCCTCGCGGGTGTAGGCATAGGGATAGCTGAAGATCGGCGAGGTCTTCGAGCTCCGCTTCACATCGACCGGCAAGAGATTGTGGCCGTAGCGCGCAAAGCTGTCGCCGGCAGGTTTCGTGATCTTCTGCTGGTCTTCCTTCGATCCTTCCGCGAAGGAGCAGTCGAAGAACTGCACCAAGGGGATATCGAGACCGTCGAGCCAGAACATCGGCTGGTCGGTCTCGTTGGAATGATCGTGCCAGGTCATGGACGGCGTAATGATGAAATCGCCGGGCTCCATCGCGGTGCGCTCACCATCGACGGCGGTGTGGGCGCCTTTGCCCTCGAGCACGAAACGCAGCGCGGACTGGCTGTGCCGGTGCGCAGGGGCGACGTCGCCGGGCACCACCATCTGCACGCCCGCGTAGAGCGAGGTCGTGATCTTGGACTGGCCGCGCAGCCCCGGGTTCTCCAGCACCAGCACGCGCCGCTCGGCTTCCTTGGCGGTGATGAGCTTGCCGGCCTCGAGCATGTAGTCGCGGATGACGTCGAACTTCCAGAGATGCGGCCGGCAGGCGCTCTTCGGCTCCGGCGTGATCAGGTCGCTCATCACCGTCCACAGCGCGGTGAGATTCTCGCCGTCGATCTTGCGGTAGAACGCCTCGCGTTCCGGCGTCTTGGTCACGGCTTCCATGGTTGCTGCTCCCGATCGTTTGTTGATTGACAGTATACTGACGATCTGGGTTGCGTCAATGTGACGGGCCTATGTATAAGACAGTCATTCCGGGTTCGGCACTTCGATCCGCCGCGGAATGACGAAAACAGGGAGGTCCCGATGAAGCTGCACGGCTATTTCCGCTCCAGCGCCGCCTATCGGGTGCGGATCGCGCTGAACCTCAAGGGGCTCGGCGCCGAGCATCTGCCGCATCATCTTCGCAAGGGCGAACAATGCGCGCCCGCTTATCTGGCCATCAACCCGCAGGGCCTCGTGCCCGCGCTGGAGAGCGAGGGCGGTGCGGTGCTGACGCAATCGGTCGCGATCATCGAATGGCTCGACGAGACCCACCCCAGTCCTCCGCTGCTGCCGAAGGATCCGCTTCGCCGCGCCAAGGTGAGGGCATTCGCGCTGGCGATCGCCTGCGACACCCATCCGGTGCAGAATTTGAAGGTGCTGGCGCGGCTGCGCGAACTCGGGCTGCCTGAGGAGAAGGTCCAGGACTGGGCGGCGTGGGTCAATCGCGAGGGCCTGTCGGCCTGCGAGACCCTGATCCGAGCTGAGAAGGGGCCGTTCTGCTTCGGCGATGTGCCGACGCTGGCCGATCTCTGCCTCGTGCCGCAGCTTACCAATGCCCGCCGCTTCGGCGTCGACGTCTCCGCCTATCCGCGCCTGCTCGAGGCCGAGGCCGCCGCCAAGGCGCTGCCCGCCTTCGCCGATGCCGCACCGGAGAAGCAGCCCGATGCCGAGTAAGCCTGCCGCTCCGATCACCATGGACGCGGTCTATGCCGCGCCGGGCTATCTGTTCCGGCGCATGCAGCAGATCGCGGTCTCGATCTTCATGGAGGAGTGCAAGGCGTTCGATCTCACCCCGGTGCAATATGCCGCGCTGGTCGCGATCCATACCCATCCCGGCATCGACGCGACGCGGCTGTCGGCGGTGATCGCCTTCGACCGCTCCACGCTCGGCAGCGTGATCGAGCGGCTTCAAGCCAAGGGCTATATCGAGCGCAAGCCGGCGCCAGAAGACAGGCGGATCAAGCTGCTCCACCTGACCAAATCAGGCGCCGCGATCCTGCGCGACATCATTCCCGTCGTCGAACGTGCCCAGGCGCGGATGCTGGAACCGCTGAAGCCCGCCGACCGCAAGGCGCTGATGGGGCTGCTGGTGCAGCTCGTCGATCTCAACAACGAGGCCTCGCGCGTGCCGCTGCGGGCCGAGGACGCGCTGGAGCATCTGGGGAAGGCTGGGTGAGAGGGCTTCCAATGTCTCGTGTCCCGGACGCGCTGCAGCGCCCTTGCGCTGCTGCGCAGAGCCGGGACCCAGAACATTGGACGCGTGGCGCTGAAGTGTGGGCCCCGGCTCTGCATCGCTTCGCGCTGCACTGCGTCCGGGGCACAGCGCCGCGGCTACAACTGGGCCGCCGACCTCACATCCTCAGCAATGCCTGCCGGTCGATCTTCCCCGTGCCCGTCTTCGGCAGCTCGTCGATGAAGATCACCTCGCGCGGATATTTGTATGGCAAGAGCTTGCCCTTGACGTAGTCCTGCAGCCTGCGCGTCGCCTCACCCTGGTCGACGGCGCGGTTGTTCATCACCACCACCGCCTTCAGCGTCATCCGGCGATCCGGCAATTCTGCGGCGAACACCGCGCATTCGCGGATGTCGGGGTGGTCGGCGAGACACAGCTCGACCTCGAGCGGATAGACCCACTGGCCGGAGATCTTGATGAGATCGTCGGCGCGGCCGCGGAAGAAGTGGAAGCCGTCGGCATCGCGGACGAAGCGGTCGCCGGTGTAGATCCAGCCGCCCTCGCGAATCGTTTCCGCGGACTTGTCCGGCCGGTTCCAGTACAGCGGCGTGTTGGAATCGCCGCGCACCCACAGGATGCCTTCCTCGTTATCGCCGACCTCGTTTCCGTCCTTGTCGCGCAGCGCGACCTCGTAGCCGGGCACGCGCAGGCCGGCGGCGCCGAGCTTCTTCTGCTCGGGCCGGTTGGAGAGATAGATGTGCAGCACCTCGGTCGAGCCGAGGCCTTCGACGATTTCGAGCCCCGTGAGCGTCTTCCAGCCGTTGAAGACCTCGGCCGAGAGCACCTCGGCGGCGGAGAGCGCCATGCGCAGCGACGAGAAATCCGTCTTGTCCGCGCCGTCGGCCTTTGTCAGCGATGTATAAAGCGTCGGCAGCCCGAAGAAGACCGTCGGCTTGTATTGCGCGATCGCCGCGAAGATCGACGCCGGCTTGGGCTGGCCCGGCAGCAGCAGCGTCGCGGCGCCGGCAGAGAACGGGAAGGTGACGGAATTGCCGAAGCCGTAGGCGAAGAAGATCTTCGGCACCGAGAAGCAGATGTCGTCAGGCGTCAGCTTCAGCACGTTCTGCGCAAAGGCGGCATTGCTATAGGCCATGTCGTGCTGGAGATGCACGATGCCCTTGGGCCGTCCGGTCGAGCCGGAGGAGTACATCCAGAACGCCATCTCGTTGCGACGGGTGTCGGCTTCGGCGAGATCAGCCGGGAATTGCGCGAGCCAGTCTGCTGCCGCGAGCGTCGCAGGCGCGGCATGCTCGCCCGCCGCCCCGTTGACGACGATCAGCGTATGGAGCGTCGTATCCTTGCACGCCTCCGCGTTGAAGCGCGCCGCGAACTCGGCATCCGCGACCGCGACGGCCGCCCCGGAATCGGCGAGATAGAATTGCAGAAGGTCCGGCGGCGTCAACGTGTTGATCAGGAGCGGCACGAAGCCGGCCCGCACCGCGCCGAAGAAGGCCGCCGGGTAGGCCGGCGTGTCGTCGAGGAACAGGAGCACGCGATCGCCGCGCTCGAGGCCGAGCGAGGCGAAACCGTTGCCCCACCGGCAGGCTTCGCCGCAGAGCTCGGCATAGGTCCGCGTGCCTGCCGGGCCCATGAGCGCCATCTTGTCGCCGCGGCCCTTGCCGAGATTGTCGAACAGCACGCGGCTGGCATTGTAGATCTCGGGAACGGCAAAGCCTATTTCGCGTGCGCCCGCGCCGTCCGCGGGCACCTGGTCGCGGATCTCGTTGCTCATGCCGCATCTCCGCCGTTCTTGGCCGCCTCGTAGCGCGCCATGAAGGCCGGCGACATCGCGCGCAGCCGGAAATCGTCGATGCGGCCGGAGCGGGTGATGTAGCTGTAGGCGAAGTCCAGCAGGGGAAGCTTCATGTGCTCGGCGAAGTGCTCGTACCAGAACGCGCTCGTGCGCGCGGCATCGACGAGCTTCTGCACGATGGGCTTGCGCGCGGCCTGATAGCGATGCAGCGCGGTCGCAAGATGCGCATCCGACTCCAGCGCCTTGACCAGCGCGATCGCGTCCTCGATCGCGAGCCGCGTGCCCGAGCCGATCGAGAAATGTGCGGAATGCAGGGCGTCGCCGAGCAGCACCATGTTCTTGAACGACCAGTGCTCGTTCCAGACCCAGGGAAAGTTGCGCCAGACCGATTTGTTGGAGACGAGGCAATGGCCGCCGAGCGTGTCGGCGAACACCTCCTCGCAGACACCCTTGGACTGCTCGACGTCCTTGTAGGCGAAGCCGTAGGCCTGCCAGGTTGCGTGATCGCATTCGACCAGGAAGGTGCTTATGCCCGGCGAATAGCGGTAGTGATGGGCGTTGAAGGCGCCGCGGTCGGTCTTCACGAAGGTCTGCGACAGCGTGTCGAAGCGTTTCGAGGTGCCGTACCAGACGAACTTGTTGGAGGAGTAGGACAGCGACGTCCCGAAATCGCCTTCGAAGGCGCGGCGGACCAGCGAGTTCAGGCCATCAGCGGCGACGATCAGATCGTGGCCGTTGAGTTGGTCGATGGCTTGGATCGGCGTGTCGAAGCGCGGCGTGACGCCGACATCGAGCGCGCGCTGCTGCAGGAACTTGAGCAGCTCGAGGCGCCCGATCGAAGAGAAGCCGACCCCGTCTATGGCGACGCTGTCGCCGTGCAGGTTCAGCGTGATGTTCTCCCAGCTCTCCATATGCGGGGCGATCGCATCGACCGTCTCGGGGTCGTCGGCTCGCAGGAATTCCAGCGCTTGGTCGGAGAACACGACGCCAAAGCCCCAGGTCGCGTCGGCCGGGTTCTGTTCGAACAGGTCGACCTGATCCTCGGGATGACGCTTCTTCCAAAGATAGGCGAAGTAGAGCCCACCTGGCCCCCCGCCAATCACGGCGATCCGCAACGTCTGCCTCCCTAATTGACAGTATACTTACTATCTAGGGGTAGACTAATGTGCTCCGGCTCCCGGCGCCAGCGGAATTATCGGCAAGGCCGGCACGCCAAAGCTCGCCTTCGAACACCCGTTTCGCCGGTGTCCGAAACCTCAGGTGCGAACCATAGCCAAACCGGGGCGAATTGGCCACCGGGGGCATCAGACGCAGCGCTTCACATAGACCCCGTTCACCAGCGCCCTGGTGCAACGGACCGCGGGCACGGGCTTGCGGACCACGACGGCCGCGTTCGGACCGGCGCAGCCGGCGCGATACACGCCGCGGGCGCACACCACTTCGCACGCCGACCATCATTGCCGCGCGCCTTGCCGCGCGATGCGCCGCCTCATCGTGCCGCGAAGGGGGCGAGCACGTCCTTGCACGCGGGCGACAGCGAGGCGGCCCTGTTGGAGATGCATTGAATGATACGGCCGCCGCCGGGCGCGACCCCGGCGCAGAGCGTGCGGATGTCGGCGCCGCAGGCCGACCTCACGATGAACAACTCCTCTCGCGGCAGCAACGGGCGCAAGACGATCACGGCTGGCGCGGCTGCTGCCGCCGCTGGCGCTGCAGCTGCCGCCGGCGCTGCGCCCGCTGGCGCTGCCGTCTTTGCTGCGCCGCCGCCGGCTGCGGCGCTCACGGCCTTCTCGCAGGCCGGCGAGACCTTGGCCTTGTTCTTCTCCAGGCATTCGAGCGCCGCTGCGCCGCCCGGCGTCACGCTGGCGCAGACCTTGGGATAGTCGGCGCGGCACGCGCTCTTGACGGCCGCAACCTGCGCGCTGCTCGGCTGCTTGGCGGCAGCGGCCTTCGGCGTCGGTGCAGCGGCGGGCTGCGCTGCGGGCGCGGGCTCAGCCTTGGACGCAGCGGGCGGCGCCGATTCCACCTTGGGAGCGGCTTCCTTGGGCGCAGCCTCGGTCTTCGGCGCGGCGGGCGCGGCTTCGGTCTTCGGAGCCGCAGCGGGCTCGACGGCACGAACCGCGGTCTGGCATCCCGATGACAGGCTGGACATGTTTTTCGCCAGGCATTGATACGCTTCCGTGCCGCCGGGCGTCACGCTCGCGCAGTGCGCCATGAAATCCGAGCGGCATGCGGAGCGGATGGCGCTCTTCTGGGCCTCGGTCGGCGCTTGCGCGGCTGCCGATGTCGCGGTCGCAAAGAGTGCCGCCGCCAGCAGCGCCTTGCGCCGCGATGCATGCTTCAACGTGTTGAACATCTGAATGATTTCCTGCCCGTCGGGTGAGCCGAGGATTCTTGAAATGTGATGCAATCGCAATCGTCGCGAGTGACGCCTCGCAAGGCAGCATCATTCGCCGCTTTGACCTCACCCGCAAGTCAATTATGCCAGCGCCGACGGCGTCTCAGAGCCGGACCATGCGTTTGCCGCGGTTCTCGCCCGCGAGCAATCCGATCAGCGCCTTCGGTGTGTTCTCGAAGCCGTCGATGATATCCTCCTGCACCCTCAGCTTGCCGGACTTCACCCAGGCCTGCAGGTCAGCGAGCGCACGCTGGCTCTCCTTCATGTAGTCCATCACGATGAAGCCCTGCATGACGAGCCGCTTCACCACGATCAGCCCGGGCACGCCGCGCGGGCCGTGCGCGGCAGGCGCGCCGTCATACTGCGAGATCGCGCCGCAGCAGGCGATGCGGCCGTAATTGTTCATCTGTGGCAGGCAGGCTTCGAGGATGTCGCCGCCGACATTGTCGAAATAGACGTCGATGCCTTTCGGCGCCGCTGCGCGCAGCGCCTTGAACACCGCGCCGTCCTTGTAATCCACCGCGGCATCGAAGCCGAGCTCGGAGGTCAGCCACCCGCACTTGTCCGCGCCGCCGGCGATGCCGATGACGCGGCATCCCTTGATCTTCGCGATCTGTCCGACGATCGAGCCGACCGAGCCCGCAGCCGCCGAGACCACGACCGTCTCGCCCTCTCTGGGCTTGCCGATCTCCAGCAGGCCGAAATAGGCGGTGAGACCGGCGATGCCGAACACGCTGAGCAGGTGCGTCATCGGCTCGAGCTTCGGCATCTTGGTGAGATGCTTGGCCGGCACTGCCGCAAATTCCTGCCAGCCGGTGTCGCCGAACACGATGTCACCCGGCGCAAGCTCCGGCGCCTTCGAACTGACGACCTCGGCGATGGCGCCACCGGCCATCACGCTGTTGGCCTCGACCGCGGAACGATAGGTCGCGCCGTGCATCCAGGCGCGGTTGGCGGCATCGAGCGAGATGAAGCGCACGCGCAGCAACGCCTCGCCGTCCTTCGGCTCCGGCACTGTGCCCTCCACCATCTTGAAATGCTCGGGGCCGAGCTTGCCGCCGGGCTTCTCCACCAGCAGGATCTGGCGATTGACGTTGCCGTTCATGGCGTTCCCCTCTTTGATTCTTTGACGACCATTGATGCAGCCGCCGCGAACAAGACCCGCAGGCCGCATTTGCTATGCGTGGCCTCAAGGCTAGAGCGCTGCGTTCCATTTCACAACTGGAACATCCGCTCATCTTCCCCGAACACCCGGTCCAGCGCCGCGTCATATGTTGCCTGCACCAGTTCCGGATGCAGCTTGCCCAGCGCTTCCATCATCACGCCGGAATTGATCTCGAGCACTTTCCATTCGCCGTCGACACGCACCACGTCGATCGACGCAAAGGCAATGCCGATGGCGCTCGCGGCATCGACCGCGAGCTTCACGCAAGCCGTTCGAACCTCGCCGTCCTCCAGCAGCACGGGCTTTGCAGTGGCATCGAGATTGTGTCGCCAGTCCGAGCCACGCTGCTTGCTGTAGACGACGAGGGGCAGATCACCGAGCTGCACGACACGGACCTCGTCTTCGATCGCCAGATAGGGCGAGATCGCGAGTCCAGCGTTCATCGAGAAAACGTCGTCAACCGCGTGATCGAGTTCCGCCACCGTCGACACCTTGAACACCGACCGTCCCGACGTTCCCTCGTTCGGCTTCACCACCACACCTTGCGGATGGTCGCGAAGCAGTTCGAGCATGGCCTCTCGCCAGGTGGGGCCAACGATATTCCTGCCGAGCCTTGGGTTGAGGAAGAGCCGATGGGGAACGCATGGCACACCGGCCATCTCCAGCGCCTCGGCAGTCGCCGATTTGTCGTTGGCGAGGCGGTGGGCGATGGCGCTGTTGAGGCCGATGTCGTAGCCGAAGGCGAAGTGGCGCCTTTCGCCCCGGCGCATCGCGATCAGCCAGCCGCCGGGGCGGACATCGACCGTGATCCCATGCTGGGCGCAATAGCGCCTGATCGCCTGGACGAAGATCCGCTCGCCGTCTGCCATCTGCTCCAGTCGCTCTTCAGTCGTTCCTGGCGCCAAAAGCCGCAAAAGACGGGAATCGGCGCCAGACCGGGGTGAAAATCAGAGCTATTCTTAATGAAATTCTCGCGAGCGCGACGGAAATTAAGTGCTGCCATCGCGCCCCGCAGGGAAAAGAAATTGCCCACCGCGCGCGCTCGGCAGCAAATTCATCAATGATGCGCGGAATTCCGCCCAAATGCCGGTTTGATCGGCATCAATTGCATCCGAAACGAGGTTGATTATTGGTCTCAATGGCGTAGATCACACACGCGAAATCCTCCGCCATGGCAGATGGTGCCCGCCCCGCGTCAGGGGCCGGGCAGCGCTTTTGCCCTAAAACCGCAGTTATTCGGAATATCGAAAATCATGAGCGCGTTTTACCGAGAGAAGGTTCTTTCCGTCCACCACTGGACCGACACGCTGTTCAGCTTCCGCGCCACCCGCGATACCGGCTTCCGCTTCCAGAACGGCCAGTTCGCCATGATCGGCCTCGAGGTCGACGGCCGTCCGCTGCTGCGCGCCTACAGCATGGCGAGCGCCAACCACGAGGAAGAGCTCGAGTTCTTCTCGATCAAGGTTCAGGACGGCCCGCTCACCTCGCGCCTCCAGAAGATCAAGGAAGGCGACACCATCCTGGTCGGCCGCAAGGCGACCGGCACGCTGATCACCGACAATTTGCTTCCCGGCAAGCGGCTGATGCTGCTCTCGACCGGCACGGGCCTCGCGCCGTTTGCGAGCCTGATCAAGGATCCCGAGGTCTACGACCAGTTCGAGTCGATCGTCCTGGTGCATGGCTGCCGCCAGGTCTCCGAGCTCGCCTATGGCGAGAAGCTCGTTGCGACCTTGCGCGAGGATGAGCTGTTCGGCGAACTGCTCGCGGACAAGCTCGTCTATTATCCGACCGTGACCCGCGAGCCGTTCAAGAACCGTGGCCGCATCACCGACCTCATCAGCTCCGAGCAGATCTTCAACGACATCGGCCAGGGCCCGCTCGATATCGAAACCGACCGCATCATGATGTGCGGCAGCCCGGCGATGCTCGAAGAGCTGAAGGCGATGTTCGAGAGCCGCGATTTCGTCGAGGGAAGCGGCAACAAGCCTGGCCATTTCGTGATCGAGAAGGCCTTCGTCGAGCGGTAAGTTCTGTCGAAGAAGTGGCGTGATCGCGCGCCACACCCGACTCGTCGTCCCGGACAAGCGCGCCTAAGCGCGCGTAGATCCGGGACCCATAACCACAGGCCGTGGTTATGCGACGAGGCGGAGCGGACAGCTTTCCCAGCCCCAAAATCTCGTGGTTATGGATCCCGGGTCTGCGCTGACGCTTGCCCGGGACGACGGCTGAGCTTGTGGATCCAGTGTGGCCCGCTCGCAGCCCCATAGGAGCCTTGTGGCCTGCGGTCTCTTCCTCCCAACCCTTCTGTTGCGGTGCAGCAGCCCGCGATCGAGGCTGATTGATTTGCCTCGGCCGAATTCGCTAGCCAGAAACAAGGGCGGCGTCATATCCGTATGACAGGGGCGGGCGTATCGTATCGCTGCTGTAGGCAGGCAAGAGGACGGGAATCGTGGCCAACGACGACAAGACACATGAATCCCCCAAGCGCCTGCCGCTCGCGGAAGAGGGGATCATGGAAACCATGCTGCTGCCCTTCTCGCCGCGCTACATCGTGCTGACGATCTGCGCGGTGGTCACCGCGCTCCTGATCGGCATCGGCATCGCCGACCGCAAGATCTTCGACATCCTGCTGGTCCCGATCCTGATCTTCGGCGCACTGACGCTGCTCGGCATCCGCGATCTCCTGCAGAAGAGCCACGCGGTGCTGCGCAACTACCCGATCTCCGCGCATATCCGCTTCCTTCTGGAAGAAATCCGGCCCGAGATGCGGCAATATTTCTTCGAGAGCGAGAAGGACGGCATGCCGTTCTCGCGCGACACCCGCGCGGTGGTCTATCAGCGCGCCAAGATGGAGCTCGACAAGCGTCCCTTCGGCACCCAGGAGGACGTCTACCGCGACGGCTACGAGTGGATGCATCACTCGGTCGCGCCGAAGACGCATGCCGCGGAGAAATTCCGCATCACCATCGGCGGCCCAGATTGCACCAAGCCCTATTCGGCCTCGGTGTTCAACATTTCGGCGATGAGCTTTGGCGCGCTCAGCCCGAACGCGGTGCGGGCGCTGAATGCCGGCGCCAGGAAGGGCGGCTTCGCGCACGACACCGGCGAGGGCGGCGTCAGCCCCTATCACCGCGAGATGGGCGGCGACATCATCTGGGAGATCGGCTCGGGCTATTTCGGCTGCCGTCGTCTCGACGGCACCTTCGATCCCGAAGCGTTCGCGCGCGTCGCCAGCGAAGACCAGATCAAGATGGTCGAGCTCAAGATCAGCCAGGGCGCCAAGCCCGGCCATGGCGGCGTGCTGCCGGCGGCCAAGGTCTCGGAAGAAATCTCGAAGATCCGCGGCGTCGCCATGGGCGAGGACTGCATCTCGCCGGCTTCGCACCGGGTCTTTTCCACACCCGTGGGCATGATGCAGTTCATCGCCGAGATGCGCCGCCTCTCCGGCGGCAAGCCGGCCGGCTTCAAGCTGTGCATCGGCCATCCCTGGGAGTTCCTGGCGATCTGCAAGGCGATGATCGAGACCGGCATCTATCCTGATTTCATCGTCGTCGACGGCAATGAGGGCGGCACCGGCGCCGCACCGCTGGAGTTCATGGATCATCTGGGCATGCCGATGCGCGAGGGCGTCAACTTCGTCCACAATGCGTTGATCGGCATCAACGCGCGCGATCGCATCAAGATCGGCGCCTCCGGCAAGATCGCAACCGCCTTCGACATGGCGCGCGCCATGGCGATCGGCGCCGACTGGTGCAATTCGGCGCGCGGCTTCATGTTCTCGCTCGGCTGCATCCAGTCGCTGAGCTGCCACACCGACCGTTGTCCGACCGGTGTTGCGACGCAGGACCCGACGCGTGCGCGCGCGCTCTACGTGCCGCTCAAGATCGATCGCGTCCACAATTACCATCATGCGACGCTGTACTCGCTGACGGAGCTCATTGCCGCCGCCGGCCTCGAACATCCGCAGCAGCTGCGCCCGATTCACTTCAGCCAGCGGACGTCGACGACCCAGGTGCAATCCTTCGCGCAGCTCTATCCGGCACTGCGCCCGGGCGAGCTGCTCGAAGGTACGGAAGACCCGCGCTTCCGCGACGCCTGGCGCATGGCGCGCGCCGCGACGTTCGAGCCCGCGCTGTAGGATTCCGGTCGCAGAAATTCACCGCGCTTCAGGTTGTTGTGTGAGCATGATCTTTTCGGAAAACCGCTGCGCACTTTTCCGGATCATGCTTTGGCGCTTAACGTTTGGTTCAGCTTTGGGTGTAAATTCCGCCCATGGACGAGCGACGCAGCAAGGCGCGACATCGGGTGCTGAAGGCCGGAACCATCGAGTTCGGCGGCGGCGCGATCGACTGCGCCGTTCGCAATCTCTCCGATCATGGCGCCGCACTCGACGTCACCAGCCCCATCGGCATCCCCGAGCATTTCACCTTGTTCGTCCCGGCCGACGGAACGCATCTGTCCTGCACCGTGGTCTGGCGCAAGGAAAAGCGGATCGGGGTGAAGTTCGGGTAAGGGCTTTGCGTTGTCCGGGACGACAGCGGAGATTTTAGCTCACGCCGCAGCCCGTTCGCTCCGCCGGGTTGCCAGGATCTTGTCGATCCTCCGTCCGTCGAGATCGACCACCTCGATGTGCCAGCCGCGGAAATCGAAGGCATCGCCGGCACTGGGGAGCGCGTTGAACTGTTGCAGCACCAGGCCCGCCACCGTGTTGTAGCGGTGCGGCGGCAATTCGACACCGAGCAGCTCGCCGAATTCGTCGGCCGGCATCCAGCCGGAGATCAGGAGCGAATCGTCGGCGCGCCTGACATAGGCCGGCTCCGGCGGCCCCGCCTCGGAATGAAAGGCGCCGACGATCGACTCGAGGATGTCGGTGGCGGTCACCACGCCTTCGAAGGCACCGTATTCGTCGTAGACGAAACCGACGTGAACCGGAGCCGCTTTCAGGATGGTCAGCACGTCGCGCGCATCGGCCGACACCGGGATGCCGGGTGCCTCGCGCACGAGCGCGCGCAGATCCGGCGTGCGTTCGTTCATGTAGGCCACCAGCAGGTCCTTGGCCTGGAGCACGCCGATCGGCTTGTCGCGGTCGCCGTCGGAGACGGGAAAGCGCGAATGCGGGCTCCTGGCGATGATCTCCCGGATGGCGGCCGGATCGTCATTCAGGTCGATCTCGTCAACCTCCGTGCGCGGCGTCATGACGGCGCCGACAGGCCGATCGCCGAGCCGCATCACGCCCGCGATCATCTCCTTCTCGCCCGGCTCGAGCACGCCCGCGCTCTCGGCTTCGCTGACGAGGTGATGGATCTCGTCCTCCGACACCTTCTCCTCGGCCTTGCCGCCGCGGCCGAGCAGGGTGAGGATCAGCTTTCCGGAGACGTCGAGCAGGAAGACGAGCGGTAGCGATATCTTCGCCAGTACATGCATCGCGGGCGCGACGCGGACTGCGATGCTCTCGGGATCGCGCAGCGCCACCTGTTTCGGCACCAGCTCGCCGACGATGAGGGTGGCGTAGGTGATGAGCGTGACCACGATGCCGACCCCGACGATGTCGGCAATGCCCTTGGAGAGGCCGAGCTCGAGCAGCCATTGCGTCAGCCGCTGCCCGAGCGTTGCGCCCGAGAACGCGCCGGAGAGCACACCGACCAGCGTGATGCCGATCTGCACCGTCGACAGGAACTTGCCGGGATCGGCGGCCAGCGTCAGCGCCCGCTCGGCGCCGCGCACGCCCTTGGCCGCGAGCAGCGACAGCCGCGCCGGACGCGACGAGACCACGGCCAGCTCGGACATGGAGAGCAGGCCGTTGATGACGATCAGGACGACGACGATGACGAGTTCGAGCGAGAGCATTGACCTTCCGGAGGTAAGCAAGTGTGGCCGGATGACGGCGCAGGCCATTGATATAGGTATTCGGTGAGGAGATGCTGGTGATTCCGCGCATTCAGGCCTCGAAGGGAACCGGCGTCCGGCGGTGTTCCCGAGGGTCGTCCGCGACGACCTGACACTCCGCGGAACTACGGATTGTCGCTTAACGCCCCCTTAGTGGCCGCCCACTAGATTTTCGACATTGCAGAAATGGATTCGGGGAAATCAGGATGCGGATCGGGAAGCTTTTCGCGCTGTCGATGCTGACGGTGACGGTATTTGCGGTCATCCTTGGCGCCGAGGTGCTGATACCTCAGACGCGCATCTTCGCGAACCGCTCCGACGCGATCAAGACCGTCGATGCCTTTGGTGCGACCCTGATGGCCAGCCAGCACCTCGCCAGCCTTCGCGCTCCCTACATCGGACCGATCTTCCAGGAAGGCGCTGCGACGCAGGCGCAGCTCGAAGCTGCCGCGAAGGCTACGAAAACGGCCGAGGCGGGCCTCGACGCTGCAAGGCGCGCCATCATGGTGCTGGACGATGGCGGAGCGATCGCCGAAAATCTCGACCGTGCCGCGCGGCGGCTGAAGGAGATTACCACCGCTGCGGATCGCGCGATGAGCGTCCCCCTGGCGGCGCGTGACAGCACCGCGATAAAGGGCTTCCTGCCCGGCGTTGCCGAGGTCCTCGGCAACATCGAACCGGTCATGAACCGGCTCGAAGCGAAGGTCATCAATGCCGATTCCTCGCTTGCGGCGCTCTTGAGCCTGGCGCGAACGGCGCAGGATCTGCGGGTTTCGGCCGGCAGCCGCGCGGCCACGCTGTCCCCGGCGCTCTCCGCCCGCCGCCCGCTCACCGCGGCTGAGCTGTCGCTGATGGACCGCATGCAGGGACGCGTGGAGGCCGACCGCGAGCGCATCGAGGCCGGGATCGACCAGCTCGGAAATCCCTCCCGCATCGCCGCCGCGCTGAAGGCGGCAACGGAATCCTATTTTGGACAGGCAGCGGTTGCCGTGGACAAGGAGCTTCCTGCAGCGCGGAGTGACGGCAAGTACGGCGCCACCGCCGACGAGCTGGCGAAGGTCATCGTGCCGGCCATCCAGATGTTCTACGGCGTGCGCGACGCCGCGCTGGCGGAAGCTGCCGAGCGCGCCTCGGCCGCGCGAGACGGCGCGCTGGCAATGCTCGCGCTGGCCGCTGTCGCCGTGCTGGCGCTGCTCGGAACGCTCGGCGGCGTGACCGTGATGCTGCGCAGGCGCGTGGTGACGCCGCTCGGCCGGATCGCCGACGTGATCGGCGCGCTCGCCGCCGGACAGCACGAGGTCGAGATTCCCACGACCGGCCGCGACGACGAGATCGGACAGGTGGCGGGCTCGCTGCAGCACTTCAAGGATTCGCTGCTCGCCAAGAAAGCCGCCGACGAGGCCGCTGCGGTCGAGGCCGAGGCGAAGCTGCGGCGCAGCCAGCGCATGGACCAGATCGCGCGCGAGTTCGAAGCCATGATCGGCGACGTCATCAACACCGTCTCGTCGGCCTCCTCGGAGCTGGAAGCGTCCGCGGGAACGCTGACGAGCACCGCCGCGCAATCGGAGAATGTCACCGCGACCGTCGCGGCCGCCTCCGAACAGGCTTCCACGAACGTGCAGACCGTTGCTGCGGCGGCCGAGGAGATGGCCTCGTCGGTCGACGAGATCAGCCGTCAGGTCCAGGATTCCGCGCGCATCGCCGGCGAGGCGGTGCAGCAGGCCGGGCGCACCAACGACCATGTCGGCGAGCTCGCCAGGGCCGCGGGCCGGATCGGCGACGTCGTCGAGCTCATCAGCCAGATCGCGGGCCAGACCAATCTTCTCGCCCTCAACGCCACCATCGAGGCGGCGCGCGCCGGCGAGGCCGGGCGCGGCTTCGCCGTCGTCGCCTCCGAGGTCAAGGCGCTGGCCGAGCAGACCGCCAAGGCCACCGGCGAGATTAGTCAGCAGATCGCGGGGATCCAGAGCGCAACGGAGGATTCGGTCGGCGCCATCAAGGCGATCGGCGACACCATCACGCGCATGTCCGAGATTGCGTCCGCAATCGCCTCGGCGGTCGAGGAGCAGGGCGCGGCGACGCGGGAGATCTCCCGCAACGTGCAGCAGGCCGCGCGCGGCACCCAGCAGGTCTCCGCCAGCATCGTCGACGTGCAGCGCGGCGCGAGCCAGACCGGATCGGCTTCCTCCAATGTGCTCGCGTCGGCCAGATCGCTGTCGGGCGAGAGCAGCCGTCTCAAGGTCGAGGTCGGAAAATTCCTGGACGCGATCCGGGCCGCGTAGAGGCGAGCCCCCGCTCAGAACTCGCCGTGCACGCGCCCCGAAAACACTGACACTGGACCACGATCTGCGTTGTAGGCGGGATTGACGATGAGCTGGTAGTCGGCGGTGAAGGTGAGATTCTTGTTCAGCGCGTAGGCGTAGTAGGTCTCGAGCACGCGTTCGCGGCGGTAGTTGAGCTGGCCATCGCCGATCAGCGGGCCGAGACCGCCGGCGGCGATGAAGTCGCGGTGATCCTGCGACAGGGCGTTGACGGCGCCGGCGATCGCGACCACGTCGTCGGGCCGGCCCCATGTCGTGCCTTTGACCGAGACGCCACCGGACAGGCTGCGATCGATGTCGGTGAAGGCCATGATCTCGTTGCGGCCGTCGTTCCAGCTCCAGCGGCCGAACACGCCGATGTCGCCGGTGATGGCCTGTTCGAGGTTGAACGCGTAGCCGTACTTGATGCGGCCACGGCGGGTCTGGCTGATGTCCACGCCGAACGCGGGATTGTCCAGCGTCTCGCGATAGCTGCCGGAGAAAGCGCTGTTGACGAAACCGAGCGTGCGCAGCTTGCCGGGCTGGCCGAATAGCGAGTAACGCAACTCGAGCTCCGCGACGTACTCGCCGCGACGGCCGATATTCATGTCGAAATTGTTGGAGTTGGAGACGGCATCCATCAGGAAGTAGCCGCCGCGCAGCGCCCATTGCTTCTGGTTCAATTCGGCGGTGGCGCCATAGCCGAGGCCGAGCTTGTCGGCGGCATAGTCGAAGGCGCCGGAGGCCCAGATCGACCAGTTCATGAAATCCTTGCGCGGATCGTGCGCGTAGGCATTGCCGTCGAACACGTCGACCACCGAGAACTTGCCGACCTGCAAGGTCAGGCGCGAGACGTCGGCCTTGCCGGCAAGCTGAAACTGGCCGCTGGCCAGCTCCTCTTGCTCGCCGCCGAAGCCGAAGGTGTGGCGCACGAACAATCGCGAGGCGTTGAAGTGTGGATAGGGAAAGCCGGACTTCTGCGCTTCGCCGTTGGGGAAGCCCGCGGCGCCGGTCGTGTTGTTGAATCCGAAACCCTGGAGAAGCTCGGGGTTGAAGTAGACCTCGCCGCCGTCCCACAACCGCGCATTCAGATAGAGCGAATTGCTCCAGGTCTGCTGAAAATCCGGCGACGGGAGCAGGCTGTTCGGTCCGGTATAAGGCGCGTGGAACGCGGGGTAGCCCTGCCCGAGCACGGTCGACTGGCCGTGAATCTCCCAGCGGCTGGATTCGGTGTCGGTGACGTCGGATTTCGGGTCGTAGGTCGGCACGCCCGGCCAGTCGATCTTGCGATTGAGGCCGATGCGCAGGCTGTGAAAATCCATCGACGACGAATATTGCCCGCCCGAGGGGAAGGTGACGTTGGCGTTCTCGAACTTGCTGTAGAGATATTCGAGCCGAGCGCTCCAGTGCGGTGCAAAGGCGTATTCGGCGCCGCCGCCGGCAGTCCAGCCGAACCGCGTGTGCAACACTTTCTCTTCGTTCCCGCCGGTCGGCGTCGAGAGAAAGCGCTCGCCGGCGAAGGCCGCGCCGCCGGTCGCGTAAAACAGCCAGTTGCCGCTGGCATAACCGAGCCGCGCGCGCAGGCTCGCGACATAATCCCAGCGCTCCTCCGCGCTCGACAGCGCGGTCACCGCCGATGACACGACGTGATTTGAGGGGAGGTAGTTGGGGAAGGAGATATCGCCTTCGACGCCGAGCAGGAAACCTGAGTTGAGGCGCCAGTTGTAGCCGGCCTGGACGCCTCCGGTCATGCCGTTGAACACGTGATCGTCGGTCGCGAGGGTGGGATCGGCCAGCGTTGCCGCGGATGTGCCACGGGTGAAGCCGACATGCGCACCGATATAGAGGCCCGTCCAGTCATAGACCGCCTTCAGGGCCGAGGCCTTCAGCGGCAGATCAGCCGTGTGGCCGGTGCCCGGAAAAGCCAGTGCGCCCGAGGCAATCGCCGCAGCCGTCCGCAAGTACCTGTAACGGTGACCTCTCAACGTCAAAACGCACGCCCCCAAACGCGAATGTATTCCACCTGCGCGATATCCCTGCCGATTCGCGGCGCCCTGTCATCAGGCCTCGGCCGTCCACGCGATCGAGTCCCAAGTCCCGTGCGGTTGCTATCCTTATTGCAATTAATTCTTAATAGCAACTAGAGTGATTGTTGCAGGTGGATGCTTCGCACCGCCTTGTGACGGGGGTGCAACAACTGCCCTGCGCCTCCAAACAGATGACCCCGCCCGGGGGGACAGCCGGGCGGGGTCGGGGGCACGACACGGGGTGGATGAGGCGCCCGTGTCGGACGCAGGATCCAGGAGAGATCGGCCTCAGATACCCAAATCAGTAGCAGGTACGAACGCGGCCGACGTACTGGCCGAAGGCGTTGTACTGGGCGACCCAGCCGCAGCGGTGATAGCCGTGGTAATAGGGGTCGTTGCTAGCGGCGATCGCGGAGCCGACGACGGCGGCGGTGGCGATGCCTGCGCCGACACCCCAGACCCAGCCGGGCTGCTTGGCTTCGGCAGAAGAGGTGGTGGACACCATGCTGCCGGCGACGGCGAGGGCAGCGAGAGCTGCGGCGGCAACCTTGGTCTTGATCGACATGTGAAACTCATCCGGGTTGAGGCGGTCCGTTGTGGCCCGCGTGCCCAGTTGGACGGAGGTTCTTCGCGTCCGGTTCGAAGGCCGCAGATGTAGCCGCGAAGACTCGACCTTTCCCGTGTGAATCCAGAAGGATGCCGGCTAGCCGAGGGGGCCCTTCGCGAGCCTGTTCACGTCGAAGTTATCGACTTCACTGAGCAGCTCGCAGAAGGCGCGCGCACCCTGGTCGATCAGCCGCTCGCCCTTCTCGGCCACGGCCAGCGTCGCATTGCCGATCGCGCCGCTCGGGTTGAGATCCTGCGCCTGCCAGGCGAACGGCGCGGGGCGCTGCGTCGAGAGCCAGCGATACTGCTGCTCCATCGCGACGCTGCTCGCAGGGAAATCCGCGATTGCATCCATGCGCACCTGATCGGGATAGCGCGCCAGCATGATCGAGGTCTCGACCGCGCCGCCGTGAATGCCGTGGCGCACTTCCTCGGCCGGGAACAATCTGTCCGCGCCCGACAGCCGCGACCATGACGTCGTCACCACGAACAGTTTTTGGTGCGCGCGCAGGTCTTGCGCGACCAGCATCATGGCCGCGCTGTTGCCGCCATGGCTGGTGACGATGACGAGCTTCTTCACGCCGCGGCGTGCAACGTCCTCGCCGATCCCTGTCCAACTTTTCAGCGCAACGTCGGTCGGCAGCGTCTGCGTGCCCGGATAGTCGATATGCTCGGTGGAAATCCCGACCGGTTCAACCGGGAGAAATCCGGCCGGAATGCTCTCAGGCAGCAGCTCGCGCACGCGCGCCAGATAGGCCTCCGCGATCAGCACGTCGGTCGTGAGCGGCAGATGCGGACCGTGCTGCTCGGTCGCCGCCAGCGGCAGCACCGCGATCCAGCGCGACGCCTCCGCAGGGCCCGCATCGGCCCAGTCGATATCGATCCAGTTGCGGGGAGGCGTCTTCAAGGTTTCTTTGCCCGAATTTGTCACGTAATTTGGGGTATGAGGGGATGCGGGCCTGGCCGGTTCGCGTCCCCTGATGTCATGCGATTTTATCGCGTTGCCTTTACTTGAGCCAGACACGATTGGGCCAGCCACGATCGACGGAGTGCCATCATGACCCCCTCTCATCTGCGGCGAGCGTTAATTGCGGGTTTGTTGGCCGCTATCGTGTCCTTTGTGCCGGCGCGCGCCGAAACGCTCGACAAGGTCACCTTCGGCACCAACTGGGTCGCCGAGGCCGAGCATGGCGGCTTCTTCCAGGCGGTCGCCGACGGCACCTACAGGAAATACGGGCTCGACGTCACCATCGTCCCCGGCGGTCCCAACGAGAACAACCGCATGCTGCTGATCGCCGGCAAGATCGATTTCTTCATGGCCGCGAACACGCTGATGTCGTTCGACGCCGTCGCCAACAACGTCCCCGTCGTGACCATCGCCGCGATCTTCCAGAAGGATCCGCAGGTGATGCTGACGCATCCCGACGCCAAGGTCACGAAGATCGAGGATCTCAAGCCGCTGACGCTGTTCGTCTCCAAGGAGGGCATGGGCAGCTATTTCCAATGGCTGAAATCCGAATACGGCTTCAGCGAGAAGAACGTCCGTCCCTATAATTTCAATCCGCAGCCCTTCATCGCCAACCCCAAGAGCGCGATGCAGGGTTACGTCACCTCCGAGCCCTTCGCGGTGGAGAAGGCCGCCGGCTTCAAGCCGAACGTGCTGCTGCTCGCCGATTACGGCTTCAACACCTATTCGACCCTGATCGAGACGCGTCGCGACATCGTCGAGAAGAAGCCCGATCTGGTGCAGCGCTTCGTCGATGCCTCCATGATCGGCTGGTACAATTACATCTACCGCGACAATTCCGCCGGCAATGCCCTGATCAAGCAGCTCAATCCGGAGATGACCGACGATCTGCTTGCCTATTCCATCGCCAAGATGAAGGAACACGGCATCGTCGATTCCGGCGACAGCTTGAAGAACGGCATCGGCGCGATGAGCGACGAGCGCTACACCTCCTTCTTCAACAAGATGGTGAAGGCCGGCGTCGTGAAGGCGGATCTCGACTTCCGCAAGTCCTATACGCTGCGCTTCATCAACAAGGGCGTCGGCATCGAGCTGCGCCCGAACAAGCCCTAGCGCATGCCGGGATTGGATCGAGGCGTGCCGGTGTCGTCCACCTCTCCCGAAGGGAGAGGTCGCATCGCATCGCCAGATGCGATGCGGGTGAGGGGTTGCGCTCTCTCGTGGGCCCTCATCCCCCTCACCCGACGCTGCGCGCCGACCTCTCCCCGATGCGGAGAGGTGAAGGGCGCCCGAAACGCCGCAGTCATCGATCAATGGTAGAGCGCAACACCTCGCCCGGCGTCGAGGCCAGCCTGACGGCTCTTGCCGTCAGTCTGCGCGGCGTGACGAAGGCCTATGACAACGGGGTCATGGCACTCGGCCCGTTCGACCTCGCCGTCCGCAAGGGCGAGTTCATCTCGCTGCTCGGCCCGTCCGGCTGCGGCAAGTCGACGGCGCTGCGCATCATCGCGGGGCTCAGTGCGCCGTCTTCGGGCACTGTGCGGGTGGCGCGTCACGAGGGCTCGGTGCAGCCCGGCCATGTTCAACCGGGTCACGGCATCGGCTTCGTGTTTCAGGAACCGACCCTGATGCCCTGGACCAGCGTCCGCGAGAACGTGCGGCTGCCCTTGAGGCTCGCCCGCGTGCCGAAGGCAGACGCGCGCGCGCGTGCCGACGAGGCGCTGGCGAGCGTCGGGCTCGCCGATTTCGCCGATGCCTTTCCGCGCGAGCTCTCCGGCGGCATGAAGATGCGGGCGTCGCTGGCGCGCGCGCTCGTCACCGACCCCGAGATCCTCCTGATGGACGAGCCGTTCGCAGCCCTCGACGAGATCACGCGCTTCCGCCTCAACAACGATCTGCTCGCCCTGTGGCGCCGCCTTGGCAAGACCGTCATCTTCGTCACCCATTCGGTGTTCGAGTCCGTCTATCTGTCGCAGCGCGTTGTGGTGATGACGGCCCGGCCCGGCCGCATCCAGGCTGACATCCGCATCGAGACGGTCGAGCCGCGCGGGGAGGAGTTTCGGACCTCGGCCGCCTATTCCGATTACTGCCGAAGAGTGTCGGCCGCGCTGGCGCCGTCGTATTCGGGACAGTCGACGCTATGAGCGCGCAAGCTCCCATCACCGCGGGATCGTCCCGCGCGCAGCGCGTGATGCGCTTCGTGCTTCCCGTCATCGTGTTCGCGGCCGGCCTCGTCGCCTGGGAACTCGTGGTCCGCCTCAAAGGGATCCCGCCTTACGTGCTGCCGGCGCCGTCCGTCATCGTCCTGACGCTGCTCAAGGACTGGGCGGTCCTGTCACAATCGCTCGCCACCACGCTGCTGACCACGCTCGAGGGGTTCCTCGCGGCGAGCATCGGCGGCATCGCGCTGGCGCTGCTGTTCAACCAGTCGAAATGGGTCGAATATTCGCTGTTCCCCTATGCCGTGGTCCTGCAGGTGACGCCCGTCATCGCGATCGCGCCGCTGCTGCTGATCTATCTGGAGCAGCAGACCGCGGTCGTGGTCTGCGCCTTCATCGTCGCCTTCTTTCCGGTGCTGTCCAACACCACGCTCGGGCTGAATTCGGTGGATCGCAATCTCGCCGGCCTGTTCCAGCTCTATGGTGCCTCGCCACAGCAAGCGCTGCGCTTTCTCAAGCTGCCTTCGGCACTGCCCTACATCCTCGGCGGCCTGCGCATCGCCGGCGGCCTGTCGCTGATCGGCGCGGTCGTGGCCGAGATCGCAGCGGGAACTGCCGGCGCCGGCTCCGGCCTCGCCTACAGAATCGCGGAGTCCGGCTATCGCTTGAACATACCCCGCATGTTCGCGGCGCTGCTTCTGTTGTCGCTGGCCGGGATTGTCATCTATGGGGTGCTGGCGCTAGTTTCCCACCTCGTTTTACGGCGCTGGCATGAGAGCGCGCTTGGAAAGGAAAACTGATGGCTGCCGGTTCGATTTCGTCCGAAAAGATCGACCTTCTGATCTATGGGCCGGTGCGGCCGATTCTCGAGAACGGCTTTTCCGATCATTTCGTCGTGCACAAGGCGGAGACACGCGGCGATCTCGAGCGCCTGACGCCGGCGGTCCGCGACAAGATCCGCGGCGTCGCGGTGACCTATCACACCGTGCGCGCGGACAGGGATTCGCTGTCACAGCTGCCGAAGCTGGAGATGGTGGCGAGCTTCGGCGTCGGCTACGACCATGTCGACGCCAAATACGCCGCCGAGAACAATATCGTCGTCACCAACACGCCCGACGTGCTGACCGAGGAGGTCGCCGACGTCGCCATGGGTCTTCTGATCTCCACCTTGCGCGAGTTCATCAAGGCCGACCGTTACGTCCGCTCCGGCCTCTGGCAGACGCAGAACTATCCGCTCAGCGTCGGCTCGCTGCGCGACCGCAAGGTCGGCATCGTCGGCATGGGCCGGATCGGCCAGGCCATCGCGCGCCGGCTCGACGCCTCGCTGGTGCCGGTGGTCTACCACTCGCGCAATCCGTCCAAGGACGTCTCCTACAAGCACTACCCTGACCTGCTCGAGATGGCGAAGGCGGTGGACACGCTGATGGTGATCGTGCCCGGAGGCGCCGCCACGAACAAGATGATCAATGCCGAGGTGCTCAAGGCCCTCGGTCCGCGCGGCGTGCTGGTCAACGTCGCGCGCGGCTCGGTGGTGGACGAGCCGGCGCTGATCCAGGCACTGAAATCAGGCACCATCCTCGCCGCCGGCCTCGACGTGTTCGCGGCCGAGCCGAACGTGCCGGACGAGCTCAAGACCATGCAGAACGTCGTGCTGCTGCCGCATATCGGCTCGGCCTCGGTGGTGACGCGCAACGCGATGGACCAGCTCGTGGTCGACAATCTCAAGGCCTGGTTTGCCGGCAAGGCGCCGCTGACGCCGGTTGCGGAAACGCCGGTCAAGGGGCGCTGATGAGAGCTCTTCGGGTCGTTGCATTCGCCGTCGCGGCCACCTTGGCCGCGATCGGCATCGCGCATGCGCAGGATGCGACGAGCCTGAAGAAGCAGATGCCCGGACAGTGGGAACTCTCGACCACCGAGCGCAGCAAGACCTGCGTCGTCACGCTCAAGAGCGATGCGGCGGCGCAGGGCTTCAAGCTGGAGCTGGAGCCGGCCTGCAAGACGGCGCTGCCTTTCACGAAAGACATCGTCGCCTGGAACGTCAGGGGCCTCGACATCGTCCGCTTGCAGGACGCGACCGGCGAAGCCGTGATCGACTTCACCGAGGTCGAGGCCGGCATCTTCGAGGGCCTGCGCCAGGGCGAGGGCGTCTACATCCTGCAGGATCTCGCTGCCGCGCGTTCGATGGCCAAGTCGATGGACCAGATGATCGGCGACTGGTCGATGGTGCGCGGCAACGGCCAGCCGGTCTGCGGGCTGACGCTGACCAACACCGAGGCGGACTCGGACAATTTCCAGGTCTTCCTCAAGCCGAAATGCGACGCGACGATCGCGCAGTTCAACCCGACGCAATGGCGCCTCGAGCGCGGCCAGATCATCCTGATGTCGAAATCAGGCGAGGCCTGGCAGTTCGAGGCCGACGACCACGCGCAGTGGCGGCGCGTCCCCGACACCGCCGATCCCCTGATCATGCTTCGTCAATAGGCGACGCGGGCGTACTCGGCCTGCATGTTTCGCCCGGCGATGCGAAGCATCATCCGGAGACGCCCGCTTTGGCGGGCTCCTCACCATGAGGGTCTGATATCTCGCCGCGTAACGCGACCTCATCCTGAGGGCCCGCCGGAGGCGGGCGTCTCGAAGGATGGTCGCAGGTTACGTCGTCACCCTCGGCGGCGGCGCGGTGCCTTGCGACCATTTCTCCATCTTGCCGAGCACGCCCCAGACGGCGAGCGCGAGCGAGATCGGCATCGCGAACTGGCTGATGCCGGGCACGGCGGTCACGATCGTTCCGAGCAGTCCGGCGAGGCCGCCGGCGTTGGGGCTCGCCGTCACCGACGAGAGCAGCGCGGTGAGCAGCGAGCCGCCGATGCCGAGCGCGGTCTTCTTGCCGTCGAGCAGCTTGCCGACGGTCTCGCCGAGCGCGCCGTTGACCTGGCCCAGCATGGGCTTGCCTCTGCTCGTGTTGAGGAGAGTGCTGAGCAGGTCGACGACCTGCTTCAGCTGATCGACGGGGGCGGGGCTCGCCGGGGCGACCGGTCCCGGCACGGGCGCCGTCCTGTTGATGAGCGAGAAAAGCCGCTCGAACAGGCTGATCGGGTCATTCGTGGCAGGCAATGTCCTGCTCGGCACGGTCGCCGGCAGCGTCGCGCCGCCGGCTGACGGTCGCAGCAATTGCGCGAGGTCCTCCAGCCGCTTCAGGATCTGCGACAGGTCGACCGCCTGCACCGAGCCTCCAGGCTGCGTCGCGCGCGTGATCGCGGCGACCGTGGCCGCATCGAGAAGCCCGGTATCCCTCAGGCCGTTCTGTTCCTGAAACTGCGAGACCGCGGCCCTGGTCTTTGGTCCGCTGATGCCGTCCTCGGCGAGCGGCGGGTTGGCGCCGAGCTTGTTGAGCGCCTGCTGCATGAGAATGACCGACGAGGCGACGTCGTCCTCGGGCTCGCTGCGGCCGGCGAATTGCGGGCTGCCGTCGAGCGTGATCGAGGAGTCGAGTGACATCATCGCATGCAGGATCACGGCCGTGCCGAGCTGCGAATCGACATGATTGGAGTCGAATACATGGTCGCGAACGAATTTTCCCGCCCTTGCCTCCGGCGGGCCGTACAGCGTCGAGCCGCCATAGAGATAGGGCGAGTTGACGCCCTTGGAGTGATAGCCGAAGCCGTTGAACGCCTCGAGCCGGAACATCATCCGCGCGATGCTCCAATCGTTCGCACCAATGAAGTTCTGGATTCTGAACGCGTCCACGGCGCCGTCCACGAACGTGGCGAAGGGGCCGCGCCCCTTTGGAACGAGCTTCGTCACGCGATGAAGCGACTCGCCGTTGCCGAGATACGTGTCGAAATCGAAGTTAGACTCGCGGTAGTGGCAGAGCGCGGTGAAGAACCAGGGGACGCCCGTCAACCGTTCGATCTGCTGATACGTCGCCTTGCCGTTGAGGGCCTTGCGGGCGACTGCATTCGCCTCGGCCAGGCGTCCGGCCCGGATCTCGAGATCGGCCCAATTCCGCTCATACTCGTCTTTCAATCTTTCGAATGAGATCATTTTCCGCTCCCGCAAATTGACTGAATGATCGACTCTCCGTGCAAGCCAAAGTGAACCAGGTGCCGTGATCAGCGCGTCGCTCCGGCGTGATCTCCCGAAATCTGGCAGGTCGCCGACCCGGAGCATGTGAAATGGCTTACAGCTTCGGTGGGAAATCATCGGTAGAACCGGGAGCCCGGCGCGACCACCTTTCGGGGAACCGGCTCGCCCGTCCATCGGCTAGCGGCGAGACGGTCCGGCAAGGAGTCCTGCATCGCCAGGCGGGGCCTCGCGATCGGCATTGAACCCGGCAATGCGGGCATGGCGGTTTCCGATTGTCGAAATCTCCGCCAGATCCGAACTTTGTCTCCCTCTCGAGCGACCAAGACATATTGGTTTCGAAGCACATCGGGATTTGACATGAAATTTGCTGCTTTGGCTTTTTCGTGCCTCTTTTCGTGCCTTCTAGCGTTCTCGATGCCCGCCAATGCAAGTGACGCGGGCACCTTCAACGCGATGATGGTCCTGGCCACTCAAGGGGATGCCGAGGCGCAATACCATGTCGGCATGATGTACAATAATGGCATCGGCACCCAACAGGATCGCAGCCGGGCGTTCGAGTGGTTTCAGAAAGCGGCTGCGGCCAACGATCCGCTGGGAGCCTACAAGCTCGGCTGCTACTACGACGGGCAAGGCGTGGGCATCGTCGCAACCGACCAGGATCAGGCGTTGAAATACAAGCTTGTTTCCGCCAAAGCCGGTTATGCGCGTGCCCAGCACGATGTCGCTCTTCTGTACGACAGACGAGGAGATTCGGAAGAAGCGCTGAAATGGTGGAAGATGGCCGGCGATCAGGGACTTCCTGGCGCCCTGTTCGGCCTGTCCCGCGCGTACTCCGCCGGAAAGGGAACGCCGAGAGACCTGTCTCTGTCGTATGCGTACTTCAAGCTCTCGCAACTGGCGCCGGCCAAGAACGTGAACGAGATGGCTTCCATGTTGTCCAAGCCGGAGCTCGAGAAGGCCGAAAGATTGGTTTCCGAATGGAAGCCGCAACCGACTGCTTTGACGCTCAAGGCATTGAGCGGCATCAGGGCCGCAGAAGAGCACTTGAAGGTTGCCAGGAACAAGATGTTCTGATCTTGCCCGGAAGCATGATCCGGAAAAGTGCGCAGTGGTTTTCCCTCGCGACAAACGCGGAACGCGTTTGCGCGGAGATCATGCTTGAACAACAAGCTGAAGCGCGATGACGATTCATGCCAGTCGCATCGCGCTTTAGATCAGCCGCATCCCGCGCAGGCTGGCGTGGCCGTTCCTGCCGACGATGATGTGGTCGTGCACGGCGATGCCGAGCGGCTTGGCGATGTCGATGATCGCCTTCGTCATCTGGATGTCGGCCTGCGAGGGCGAGGGATCGCCTGAGGGGTGGTTATGCACCAGGATGACGGCGGTGGCGGAGAGTTCGAGCGCGCGCTTGATCACCTCGCGCGGATAGACCGGGGTGTGGTCGACGGTCCCGGTCTGCTGCACCTCGTCGGCGATGAGCTGGTTGCGCTTGTCGAGGAAGAGCAGGCGGAATTGCTCCTTGTCGGCAAACGCCATGCTGGTGCGGCAATAATCGATCACCTCGTTCCAGGACGACAGCGCGTTGCGGCTGTTGACGCCGCCCTTGGCCACGCGATGCGCGGCGGCGGCGATCAGCTTGAGCTGGTTGATCGCGGCTTCGCCGATACCGTCGACCTCGCGCAGCCGCGCCACCGGGGCATGGACGACCTCGGCGAAGGAGCCGAACGTCTTGATCAGGATTTTCGCCAGCGGCTTGGTGTCCCGCCGCGGCAGCGCCGGAAACAGCGCCATCTCGAGCAGCTCGTAGTCGCTGAGCGCATCCGCGCCCGCGCTGTAGAAGCGTTCGCGCAGCCGCTCGCGATGGCCGTGATAGTGCGGCGCGTCCTCAGGCTTGCTCTTGTCGTGGTCGGACTTGGCGGGCATCGGCCGCCAGCATTGCCATGTCGGAGGAATTTTTCAATCGGCAATTGTAATCGCCTCATGGCTTCCGCATGGGTGCGGTCACCGCTATGACCCCCATGACGATGAACGTCATGCCGGCCAGCATCGACCAGGTGAAGCTCTCGCCAAGGAGCGTGGTCCCGAGCGCGACGGCGAAGCCCGCGCGCAGATAACTGCCGCTCGTCGTGCCGAGCGGGCCCAGCGTGCGGATCAGGCGGAAATAGATCACCATTGCGAGCGCGGTGCAGACGATGGCAAGGCCGAGCACGGCTGCGATCGCCTGGCTCGTCGGCGCCAGCGTCCAGGGCCGGTCGAGGACAGCGGCTATGGGCAGCATCAGGGCGGCGGCGCAGGCCATCGCGCCGGCTGCCGTGACGGCCGCGGGAAGGCTCGCGAACCGCTGCCCCCAGATCGGTGCGAGCGCGTAGCAGAAGCTCGCGGCCAGCACGGCTGCCTGTGCCAGCGGCGCGGCGGTGCCGATCCCCGAGAGCGCATCGACTCCCATGGTCAGGGCAACGCCTGCCAGGCCGAGAGCAACACCGATGATCGTCCGGCCGCTGATCGCCTGTCGTCCGCGCCCGGTCGTCATCGCGATCGCAAGCACGAACATCGGCGGGGTCGCGTTGAGCACGCCGGCGAGACCGCTGGTGATGTGCATCTCGCCCCAACTGATCAGGGTGAAGGGCAGCGCGCTCTGCAGCAGCCCCTGCACGACGAACGCCGCCCACACCGACCCCTGGCGCGGCAGGGTGTATCCCTGCTTGGTTGCGATCAGGGCCAAGAGAAGGGCCGCGATCGTCACCCGCGCGGCGACCATCGTGAACGGCGGAATCGTCGGGACTGCAACCTTGATGAGCGTGAACGAGCTGCCCCAGATCAGGGAGAGAAGCAGCAGCAGCCCGATCTCGAATGCGAGACGGGTTTGCCCTGACGTCGTCTGTTGCGCCTGTGTGCTCATGCGATCTGCTCCGGGATCTGTCGACACCATGATCGGGAGCGGCGATGCAGGCTGGCTGAATTCGGACCTCATCGCCCGGTCGAGTCCGATTTCAGCTACTCGGCGGCGCGCCCTGAAACTATGATTTCGCCATGGCGACAGGCTCCGCGCATCGGCAAACGCTGCCACCGCATCTCGATTGGGAAACCTGCGACCGGGCGCGCCTCGCGCGGGCGCGCGCCTTCGACGGCCTGTTCTTCTCCGGCGTCCGTTCGACGCGCATCTATTGCCGGCCGGTGTGTCCGGTTCGGCCGGCCCGCTCCGAGAACGTCACCTTCTATGCGACCGCGGCGGCCGCCGAGCGGGCCGGCTTTCGCCCGTGCCTGCGCTGCCGGCCGGAAGCTGCGCCGGGCTCTCCGGCCTGGATGGGAACGGCCACCACCGTTGCCCGCGGCATGCGGCTGATCCACGACGGTTTTCTGGATCGGGCGTCCATGACGGATCTCGCGGACGCGCTTGGCGTCGGGCCGCGCCATCTCCTGCGTCTTTTCATGCGCCATGCCGGGGCGAGCCCCAGCGAGATCGCGGCAACGCGGCGCGTGCAGGAAGCCAAGCGTCTGATCGACCAGACTGACATGACGTTGGCGGAGATCGCCTTTGCCGCGGGATTCGGCAGCGTTCGGCGCTTCAACGACGCGTTTGTCGCGACCTACAAGAGGACGCCATCATCGTTCCGCCGCCGGCGGTAGGGCGGTATGAAGCACCGAACTACGGTGCGCAATTGCGCACCTGAGGATCTCGAGATTCCGGCTCGCTCGCTGCAGCGAGCGTTCCGGAATGACACGCCGGGCAATCACCCGATCTGCTTCTCGCCGTGCCGCTCCGACAGCGTGAATATCTCGACGCCCGTCGCGGTGACGCCGACGGAATGCTCGAACTGCGCCGACAGCGAGCGGTCGCGGGTGACGGCGGTCCAGCCGTCGGACAGGATCTTCACATGCGGCTTGCCGAGATTGATCATCGGCTCGATGGTGAAGAACATGCCGGGCTTGAGCTGCACACCCTCGCCGGGCCGGCCGACATGGATGATGTTCGGCTCGTCGTGGAACATGCGCCCGAGGCCATGGCCGCAGAAATCGCGCACCACGCTCATGCCCTGCGGCTCGACGAAGCTCTGGATGGCGTGGCCGATGTCGCCGGTGGTGGCGCCGGGCTTCACCGCGGCGATGCCGCGCATCATCGCTTCATAGGTGACCTCGATCAGCCGCTCGGCCTTGCGCGCGATCGGGCCGATCGCATACATCCGGCTGGAATCGCCATACCAGCCGTCGACGATGAAGGTGACGTCGATATTGACGATGTCGCCTTCCTTCAGCGGACGGTCGCCCGGCATGCCGTGGCAGACCACGTGGTTGAGCGAGGTGCAGGTCGAGTAGCGATAGCCGCGATACATCAGCGTCGCCGGATAGGCGCCATGGCTGAAGGCGAAGTCGCGGACGAATTCGTCGATCTTCGAGGTCGGCACGCCCGGCCCGACGATGTCAGTGAGCTCGTCGAGGCATTTTGCCACCAGCGCGCCCGCTTTGCGCATGCCGGCAAAGGCGCTCGGCCCATGCAGCTTGATCTGTCCGGTCTTGCGCAGGGAGGTATCGGTGGCTTCGACGTAGCTCATGCGTGTCAGGTCTTCTCGGGGCTGGTCTCGATATCGGCGGAAAGGATTGATTTCGGGCCCCAATTTAATGATTGCGGGCCTTCATGCAAGCCGAGGCAGAGCGTTTTCGAGCGAAGTGGCTACCGGTTCGCGTGAAGAAAACGCGTCAAAACAAGAGCTTGCCGGCCGGGCGGCGAAAGCGGCCTAATTCGGGACTTCTACGGTGGTTTCCACGGGGAGGGCGCCGCCGCGGATGCGGATTTCGCGGACGGGGTAGGGAACCCGGATGCCCTCGCGCTTGAACGCGTCCCACAGCTCCAGCATCACGTCGCTCCTGACCTTGTCCATGCCGTCGGGGTCGGCGATCCAGAAGGTCAGCGAGAACTTCATGCCGGCTTCCGCGAACTCGGTCAGGATGCAGGTCGGCGGCTTGCCCTTCTGCGCGCGCGGATGGGCGGCGGCGGTCTCGGCGGCGAGCGTGCAGACAAGGCGCGGGTCGGCATCGTAATTGGTGCCGAAGGCGATCTTCACCAGCGTGTTCTTGTCGGTATAGGTCCAGTTGACGACCTTCTGCGTCACCAGATCCTCGTTCGGCACCAGGAATTCGCGGCCGTCGCCGGCGGCGACGGAAATATAGCGCGTCTTCATCGCGCTGATGCGACCGGTATTGTCGCCGATGGTGACGAGATCGCCGGGCTTCACCGACTTGTCGGCGAGCAGGATGATGCCCGAAATGAAATTGGCCACGATCTTCTGCAGGCCGATACCGATGCCGACGCCGACCGCGCCGGAGAACACCGCGAGCGCCGACAGGTCGATCCCGACGGCGCCCAGCGCGATCACGATCGCGACGGTGAGTAGCCCGATACGGATGATCTTGACCAGCAGCACCTGCACCGACGGCGTCAGATCGGTGGTCGCGTTGATCCGGCTCTCGGCAAAATTGCTCGCGATGTTGGTGGCCCAGAGTGCGATGAGGAGGAGCGCACCGGCCTTGAGTGCCAGCAGCGGGGTCAGCCTGAGGCCGCCGAGCACGATCGCAAAGGAATCGAGCACGTCGACCGTGGCGTCGAGCTGGCCGAGGATGGAGAGCGCGGCGACGAACCACGCCGTGATCGACACCAGCTTGACGATGAAGGCGTTGCGCAGCACCGAGGTCACGAGCCGGATCACGAGCCAAGCGAAGCCCAGCTTGGCTGCGACCATCAGGAGATAGCTGCGGCTCGGCCAGGTCGCGTGGTACATCACCACGCGCGAGATGATCACGAGCAGCGTGAACACCGCCGTGGAGGCGCTGGAGACCATCACCCGGACGAAATGCCGGAGCGGCAGCGGCAAGCGCATCGCCAGCGAGGTCATGTCGACGCGGCTGCGAATCGCGGTCTCCGCGGCATAGGCGATGCCGGCCGCCGCCAGGATGAGACCGAATTGCAGGTAGAACCAGGGTGAGGAGATTTCCGCCCCGACGCTGCGTGCGGTCGTCTGCACGAACTCCATGAAGTCTTTGAGGTCCATGTCCATCGGTCTCGTCGGCAAGCGGGGAGGAATTGATTCGAGGGAGCCGCAGAATCCCACAAGGGGCGCGGCCGGACCATCGATACACCGTCAAGTGAAGCGCGTTAAGGCCGCAAAATGCGGGCAGATTGCCGCGAACCATGGGAAATGGGTTGGCGCGCGAGTCCGCCGACGATAAGGATGCAATCCCAGCGATTTTTACCCGGAAGGTGGATGGCTTCCCTCGACTCCGTCAGCATCGCCATATTGCTCGGCGCCGTCCTCGTCATGGCCGGCATCCTCTCGAGCCTGCTCGCGCTGCGCTTCGGCGCACCCTTGCTGCTCGTCTTTCTTGCGATCGGCATGCTCGCCGGCGATTCCGGCCCTGGCCAGGTCCAGTTCGACGACGTCCGCACCACCTATCTGGTCGGCTCCGTCGCGCTCGCCCTGATTCTGTTCGACGGCGGCCTGCGGACGCGCTTTGCCAGCATCCGCACTGTGCTGGCCCCGTCCGTGATGCTCGCGACCGTCGGCGTGCTGCTGACCGCGATTGTCACGGCGCCGTTCGCGAAATACGCGCTCGATCTCAACTGGTCGGAATCGCTGCTGGTCGGCGCCGTGGTGGCCTCGACCGACGCGGCGGCGGTGTTCCTGCTGGTGCACACCCAGGGCCTGCGCCTGCGCCCGCGCGTCGGCGCGACGCTGGAGGCGGAATCCGGCACCAACGACCCGTTCGCGATCTTCCTCACGCTCATGCTGGTGGAATACATCTCGATCGGCTCGAGCTCGCCCGGCCATGTGCTGATGGAGTTCATTCAGGAGGCGGTCCTGGGTGCCATCGTCGGTGTCATCGGCGGGCGCCTGGTCGTGATCGCGCTCAACAAGGTGGCGCTGCCGCAGGGCCTGCATGCCCCGTTCGTGGCCACAGCTGCACTCGTGATCTTCGGCGGCTCGCAGATCATGCACGCCTCCGGCTTCCTCGCGGTCTACCTTGCCGGCATCATCATCGGCAACCGGCCGACGCGCGCGCATAATTCGGTGGTGACGTTCCTCGATGCCGCGACCTGGCTGGCGCAGATCGTGATGTTCGTGCTGCTCGGGCTCTTGGTCTCGCCGAGCCGCCTCGGCACCAGCATATTGCCGGCCGTCGCCGTCGCGCTCGTGCTGATGCTGGTGGCGCGGCCGCTCGCGGTGTTCGTGTGCCTTGCCCCGTTCCGCTTCAACTGGCGCGAGAAGATCTTCATCGCCTGGACCGGCCTGCGCGGCGCGGTCGCGATCTTCCTGGCCTCGATCCCGATGCTGGTCGGGCTCTCCAAGGCCTATCTCTATTTCGACGTCGCCTTCGTCGTCGTCATCATCTCGCTCCTGCTGCAGGGCTGGACGCTGGCGCCCGCCGCACGCAAGCTGCACGTGGCGTTGCCGCGCGCCGAGCGCGGCCCGCGGCGCGTCGAACTGGATCTGCCCGGCCAGCTCGAGCAGCAGCTGGTCGGCTATCCGGTGCGGCCCAAGAGCCTGTACTTCCGCCGCGGCCTGATCCCGTCCTGGTCCAAGCCGACGCTGGTGATCCGCAACGAGAACATCCTGACGCCGGCGGAAGCCGACCCGATCGCGCCCGGCGACTACATCTATCTGCTGGCCCCGCCTGAAAAGGCCGAGTCGCTCGACCGCTTCTTCGTCGACATGCAGCCGAGCACGGCGCCCGATCCGCATCTGCTCGGCGACTTCATGGTCTCCGGCGACCACACGCTCGCCGAGCTCGCCGAGATCTACGGCGTCAAGGTCGGTGAAGACGAAGGCAAGCTGACCTTGGCGGACTATTTCGACGTCCATCTCGACCGCGCGCCGAAGGAGGGCGCCGAGCTCGCCCTGGACGAGATCGTCCTTGTCGCGCGCTCGATCTCCGGCGGTCGCGTCAATCTCGTCGGCTTGCGTCTGCCGGAAGAAGACGAGACGCCCGAGCCGCTGACGCGCGCGCAGGCGCTGCGGAAGAAACTTGCGGAGCTGTGGACCTCGGTGGCAGGGGTTTAGCGTATGATCCGGGTTCGCCATTCGTGCGCCCCGGGATGACGGGAATAGGGAACCGCCACCAAATCGCCGCAACCGCCGAAGATTTGCGCGGTTTCGTGAGCGCGAAACCGGAACGCTCCGCGGCGCCGCTCGTTCTAAGCCGCGAAACAGCTTGAACCGACAGGAGCATACCAATGCGAAAGTTCGTCCTTCCGATCGCGATGGCCCTTACGCTCGGCGCGGCGGCGCCGGCGATGGCCTATGACACCGGCGATCAGATCTCGATGCAGGTCGCGCTCGATGTCGCGAGCGCTCTCGGCGTCGTGACGATCTCGCACACGAACTTCCTCGGCGATGAATGGGAGATCGAGGGTCGCGACCGCGCCGGCCGCTGGATGGAGGTGGACGTCGATGCCCGAACGGGCGAGGTCCGCAACGTCGACCGCGGCTGGTAGCCGAAAGGAACACTGTGGCCCGGGTGGCGCGCAGCGGCGAAATCCGGGCTACCGCCGCCTCACGCCAGCACCTTGACCCCGCCGACCGACGTCACGCGGCCCTGCTTCAGCAAAACGATCTGCGTCGCGAGCTGGCGCAGCTCCGCGGCGTCGTGGCTGACATAGACCATCGGCACGTTGGCTTCATCCCGCAGCCGCACCAGATAAGGCAGGATCTCGAGCTTGCGGCCCTCGTCGAGCGCGCCGAGCGGCTCGTCGAGCAGCAGCAGCCGCGGCTTCGAGAGCAGCGCGCGTCCGAGCGCGACGCGCTGGCGCTCGCCGCCGGAGAGTTTTCCGGGACGGCGATCGAGCAGCGCGCCGATGTCGAGCAGGTCGATGATGCGCTTGTGCTGGGAGGGATCGGGCGGCAGGCGGTTCATCCGCCGTCCATAGTCGAGATTCTGCGCGACGTTGAGGTGCGGAAACAGCCGCGCGTCCTGGAACACATAGCCGATGCGGCGGCGCCAGGTCGGGACATGGATGCCGGCCGCGGTGTCGTCGACGGTTTCGCCGTCGATCACGATGGTGCCGCGGTCGGGCCGCAACAGCCCTGCGATCATGTTGACCAGTGACGTCTTGCCGGCGCCCGAGGCGCCGAACAGGCCGATGGCACGGCCTTCGCTGGCGAAGGTTGCATGCAGCGAGAATTCGCCGAGCTGCTTTTCGATGTCGACGCGCAGCATGGTCAGTTTCCGTGCAGCCGCGCGGTGGCGCGGCGGGCGAACCACTCGGCGGCAATCAACGCGCCCAGCGCCAGCACGATCGAGACGATCACCAGGCGTCCCGCCGCGGCATCGCCGTCCGGCGTCTGGATCAGCGAATAGATCGCCGAGGATATCGTCTGGGTCTCGCCGGGAATGTTGGAGACGAAGGTGATCGTCGCGCCGAACTCGCCGATCGCCTTGGCGAAGCCGAGCACCATGCCGGCGAGCACGCCGGGCAGCGCCAGGGGCAGCGTCACCGTGAAGAACACTTTCCATGGGGCGGCGCCGAGCGTCTCGGCCGCCTGCTCGAGCCGGCGATCGATCGCCTCGATCGACAGCCGCATCGGGCGGACCAGCAGCGGAAACGCCATCACGCCGCAGGCCAGCGCCGCGCCGGTCCAGCGGAATGAAAAGACGATGCCGAGATAGTCGGCGAGGAAGCCGCCGACGAGGCCGCGGCGGCCGAACGTCAGCAGGAGCAGATAACCGGTGACGACAGGCGGCAGCACCAGAGGCAGATGCACGACCGCGTCGAGCAGCGACTTGCCCCAGAAATCACGCCGCGCGAGCAGCCACGCCAGCGCGATGCCGAATGGCGTCGCCACCAGCGTTGCGATGATGGCGACCCTGAGCGAGAGCAGGATCGCCGTCCATTCGGCGGGAGAGAGGTCCGACATCAAGCCGCAGATATCACGTCGCAAGCCCTAAGTTATGGGACTGACCAGGAACTTGAAGCCGTACTTCTCGAAAATGGACTTGGCCGCCGAGGAGCGCAGGAACGCCAGATAGTCGCCGGTCTCACCCTTCGCGGTCGTGGTCGCGGCGACGGGATAGACGATCGCGGGATGCGAAGCCGCCGGGAAGGTGCCGATGGTCTTCACGCCGGGCTCGACCTTGGCATCGGTCGAGTAGACGATGCCGAGACCGGCTTCGCCGCGGGCGACCAGCGTCAGCGCGGCGCGGACGCTCTCGGCCATGGCGAATTTCGGCTCCGCGGCCTGCCAGGCGCCGAGCTTCTCCAGCGCGGCCTTCGCATACTTGCCCACCGGCACGGACTTGACGTCGCCGGTCGCGATCCTGCCGTCGCCGGCGAGCTTGGCGAGGTCGAAGCCTTGCGCGATGTCGACGTTGTCGATCCTGGCATCCTTCGGCGCGATCAGCACGATGCTGTTGCCAAGCAGGTTGACCCGGGTCGGCTCGTTGATGGTCTTCCTGGAGATCGCGTAGTCCATCCAGTCGGTGTCGGCCGAGACGAACACGTCGGCCGGCGCGCCCTGCTCGATCTGCTTGGCCAGCACCGAGCTTGCCGCATAGCTGACGCTGAACTTGACGCCGGTCTTGGCGGTGTAGGCGGCGTCGATCTCGTCCAGCGCGTTCTTCATCGAGGCGGCGGCGAACACGGTGATGGTCTTGTCCTCGGCGGCGGCGGGCGAGAGGGCCGCGCCCGCGAGGATCATGAAGGCGGTGAAAAGTCCTGAAATGCGTAACATGGGGAGCGCTCCGTGCGAGTCCGCGCGCGGCAAGATGCACGCGCAAGTCTGGCGTTGGGTGGGTTGATGCGATGGGTGGAAGCGCTGCTCCACGGGGCCCGGCAGCGGCTTACGACCGGCAGGGATATCGCGATTGCGAAGATAGCAGGCTTGCGCCTCCGGTCAAAGGCGACCGTTGGTCTGACCGCATGACCCGGACGGTGCGCAGCGGCTTTCCGGAAAGGTCATGCGCAAACAACGACGTACCCGTTTATTGCGCCGGCAGGATCGCAATGGAGACCGAATTTTCCTTGGCTCCGCTGACCTGCAGGACGAAAGACTGTGCCGACAGCTCGTACTTCATGGTCTTGCGGATGCCATCGCAATCGGTCGCGCCGCTGAAGTCCACGGGCTTGAGGACCTGCCCGTCCTGGACCACATCGACCCATGCGCCGGCCGACAGGCTGATCGTGTAGAGCCCGGCCTTCGGCGGCTTGATGCTGGTGAAGCCGGCAAAGGTGCCGTCCTTCGGCGCCCGCTCCGGCGGCGCGGGCAATTTCGCTTCGCTCGGGGCGACCAGCCCCAGCGTGATGGCCGATGCGGGCAGGGCAGCCTGCTCGCTTCCCGTGGCGAGCCTGGCGCGATCGGGTGCGGTCAGCGCGGCGCGCTCGCGCTCGATCGGCCATTTGAACTTGTCGCAGCCGCTGGGCTCCTCGGCAGCGAGGGCGGAGGTCATGCTGATCGTGAGCGCAGCGAGGAAGGTGAGGGCGCGCATGTGAAATCCCATCATTGGCCACGCGACGGCGCGAGGCTTGCGGTCAGGCTTGTTGAAAGATGGGATGCACATCCCGGGATGCCGCGGGCTTACGGCACGGCGGCAAAAGATGTTAGCGCATCAGGGGAGTACGAACCAATCAACGAGTTCGTCATCCCGGGGCGCATGCAGCGCGAGCCCGGGATCCATGGCCACAGGCGGCAATTTGGCGAAGACTCGGAGTTCTCACTTCGCGCCAAACTTCTCCCCGTGATGATGGGTCTCCGCGTTCGCGGGGACGACACCGATCGGGCGGTGACAGCATGCCCACCCGCACACATTACGGTTTCGCGTCGCCCGCGTGCAGCACCACCTTGCAGGCCGCGGGCATCTGCGCCAGCGTCATCGGCGGCTTCGGTTTTGGCGGCTCCGGCGGCGGCTTGGGGTGCAGCACAGCATCGGAGAACCAGTAGGCGAGATCGGCGGGTTTGCATCCTTCGTCCTCGGCCTGTGACGGCTGGCCCTCGCATTCGCCCGCCCCCGGCGGGCAGCGCATGCGGATGTGGAAGTGGTAGTCGTGGCCCCACCACGGCCGGATCTTCGACAGCCACGCGCGATCGCCCTTGGCCTCGCGGCACAACGCCCTCTTGATCGCGGCGTTGACGAAGATGCGCTGCACGGCGGGCTCCCGCGCGGCATCGCGCAGCACCAGCACATGGCCAGGCGTGAACACCTTGGGATCGACATCGAGCCGGTCCTGGCGCACCATCATCACCGCCGACATGTCCTCGCGCTCCTCGCGCGAGAGCCGGCGGTTCGGCATCGGCGTCAGCCAGATGTCGGCGTCGAGACCGATCTGGTGGCTGGTATGGCCTGACAGCGCCGGCCCGCCGCGCGGCTGGGCGATGTCGCCGACCAGGATGCCGGGCCATCCTGCGTCCTTGTGCGCCTTCGCCGCGAGCCGCTTGATCAGTGCGATCATGTCGGGGTGGCCGTAGCTGCGATTGCGCGACAGCCGCATCACCTGCCAATGGTCGCCGTTGACCGGAATCTGCTCCGCGCCGCCGATGCAGCCCCTGGCGTAGGAGCCGATGACATGGGCCGGCCCCTTCGACGGCAGCAGCTTTCGCGCGAACAGCTCCTTGGCGGGGAGATCGGGGTCGTTCGGATTGGCGAGCGGCGGCAGCGGCTTCGCATTGGTGCTGCCCTTGTCCTGGGCCAGCGCGCCGCCGGCAGCCAGGAGAGCGAGCGAGAGCAGGAGGAGTGTGATGCTGCGGCGACTCATGCTGATGTCCTTATAGCCCAATGCGCCATCAGGGTTAAGAACGAGGCATTGAGCGGATCGCAACGTCGCGGCGCACGGTCCAAATCGCGTCTCAAATTGCCGCTTTTTAACGGCGCAATAACCGTATCCTGCATTGACCAAAATTCGTGCGTGGAGGGAGGAATATCTGCGGTTCGCATGCAATCGCGGGCAATTTCGGAACTGATTCAGGTGCGCGCGCAGTTTTGCGCCAGATCGCCCGTTGATTGCGATGCCGGACTCGGTCCGAAGGCGCTTGCCGCCGCGGCCGCGCCGCGCAAACAGGCAGCAAGGTGCGCCTCGCGCGGACCGCGGCCGGGCAAGATTACTTTTTTTTCAGACACTTGCCTCAAGACTTGCGGCCGCCGGGCGCGCGACTGGGACGAGTGAAGTTGAGTTTGGGGTCTCGAAGAACGAAAAAGCGAAAGCAAGACGTGCTTGCCCGCGCCGGCAGAAAGGCGCGCAAGCCGCGTTTCGCGTGCGCGCCGCGAGACCTTGTCGAGCGCGACGAAGTCCTGCGCAGCCGCGCCGAGGCGGAAGCCGCGATTGCGGAAGCGCGCAAATCCCATGAACGCCTGCGCCAGGCCATCGATATCCTGCCGCAGGGCATCGTGTTCCTCGATGCCGAAGGCCGTTACGTCCTCTGGAACAAGAAATACGCCGAAATCTACAGCAAGACCGCCGATCTGTTCGAGGAAGGCGCGCGCCTCGAGGACACGCTGCGCATCGGCGTTGCCCGCGGCGACTATCCCGAGGCCATCGGTCATGAGGACGAGTGGATCGCCGAACGTCTGCAAAAGCTCTATCAGCCCGGTGCGCGCCACGAGCAGAAGCTGTCGGACGGTCGCGTCATCCTGATCGACGAGCGCCTGACCGACGACGGCGGCGTCGTCGGCCTGCGCGTCGACATCACCGAATTGAAGCAGCGCGAGGCCTCGTTCCGCCTGCTGTTCGACGGCAATCCCGTGCCCATGATCGTCTGCGCGCTGGATGACGAGCGCATCATCGCCGTCAACGACGCCGCGGTCGCGCATTACGGCTACAGCCGGGCCGAGTTCGAGAGGCTGAAGATCCGCTCCCTGCAGGCCTTCGACAGCGAGCCGCCCTGGACCGCCGACCACTCCAGCGAGGAACAGGCCGGCCGCACCTGGAAGCATGTCAAGGCCGACGGGACGCTGATCGACCTTGCAATCTACTCCCGCGAATTGACCTATGCCGAGCGCCCCGCGGTGCTGCTCGCGCTGATGGACATCACCGAGCGCAAGCGCGCCGAGGCGCGGCTCGCCTTCATGGCCCAGCATGACGGGCTGACCGGCCTGCCCAACCGCAGCCTGCTGCGGCAGCAGATGGATGAAATGCTGCTGCACACGCGGCGCAGCGCCGAGAAGGTCGCGCTCCTGATGCTGGGGCTCGACAATTTCAAGGCGGTCAACGACACGCTGGGGCATGCAGTCGGCGACAAGCTCCTGCGCGGTGTCGCCAAGCGGCTGCGCTCGACCCTGCGCGAAGAGGACGCGCTGGCGCGGCTCAATTCCGACGAGTTCGCGATCGTGCAGGGCGGACTGACCCGTCCCGAGGACGCGGTGATGCTGGCCAAGCGCCTCCTGGAAGCCATCGCCGATCCCTATCTGCTCGACGGCCATTCCGTGGTGATCGGCGCCTCGATCGGCATCGCCATGTCGCCCGGCGACGGCGACGATTCCGAGAAGCTGCTCAAGAGCGCCGACATGGCGCTGTCGCGCGCCAAGCTGGACGCGCGCGGCACCTTCGCCTTCTTCGAGGCCGCGCTGGATGCAAAAGCGCAGAGCCGCCGCAAGACCGAAGTCGAGCTGCGCGACGCGATCCAGAACGACGTGCTCCGTCCCTATTACCAGCCGCTGATCGATCTCCAGAGCGGCCGCATCACCGGCTTCGAGGCGCTGGTGCGCTGGCCGCATGCCGAGCGGGGCATGGTCTCGCCGGCCGAATTCATTCCGGTCGCCGAGGACACCGGCCTGATCAATCCGCTCGGCGGGCAGATGCTGCGCCGCGCCTGCCTCGATGCCGCGGCCTGGCCCGACGACGTTCGCGTCGCCGTCAACCTGTCGCCGCTCCAGTTCCGCAGCGGCAATCTGCTCTCGGTGGTGACGGACGCGCTGAAACATTCCGGTCTGCCGCCGCGCCGGCTCGAGCTCGAGATCACCGAGACGCTGCTCCTGGAGAAGAGCGCGCAGGTACTGGCGACGCTGCACGCGCTGCGCGCGCTCGGGGTGCGCATCTCGATGGACGATTTCGGCACCGGCTATTCCAGCCTCAGCTATTTGCGCAGCTTCCCCTTCGACAAGATCAAGATCGACCAGTCCTTCGTGCGCGATCTCGGCGCCAACCGCGAGGCGCAGGCGATCATCCGCTCCATCGTCAGCCTTGGCAAGGGTCTCGGCGTCACCATCACCGCCGAAGGCGTCGAGACCGAAGCCGAGCTGAGCTGTCTTCGCGCCGAAGGCTGCCATGAGGGCCAGGGCTTTCTGTTCAGCAAGGCCCGGCCGAATGCAGAGATCGTCAGCCTGCTCGCCGCACAGCGCGGGATTGATGCCGCCGATGACGAGGACGCTGCGCTGGTGGCGTGATCTCTCGTTCCTTTGGTACGTAGGGGACGCGCCGCTCTCTCGGTTAACCTCTCCCGCTTGCGGGAGAGGTCGCGCCGGGGGCGCGGGTGAGGGTTCTTTCCTCTGGGGGATTGCCTCGTTGCGGATAAACCCTCTCCCCAACCCTCCCCCGCAAGCGGGGGAGGGAGCGCAGCGTCACTTGTGGCTGCGGTTAGCGACCTTCCGCCAAGAGCGTCTTCCCCACATCCTCATAGTGCGTGTCCCGCGCCTGGATCTGCTGCGCGATGGCGTGCATGTCGCGGAACCGGCGCTCGAACGGGTTGCTGCGGAACACCGCGGTCGCGCCGGCCATGTGATAGGCCGTGTCGACCACGCGTGCGGATTGATGGATGGTCCAGGTCGCGGCGAGGCGGACCGCGCTGCGATGCGCCGCGCTGAATTCGCCGGTCGCAGACAGGTCGCGCCACATCGCGTTCGCAGCCGCATAGAGATAGGCGCGGGCGGCACGCAAATCACCCTCGGTGCGGCCGATCAGCCCCTGGACCGCACCGTTGTCGCGCATGGCGCCGGCCGCCAGCGATTGGTGCTTCTCCCGTGCCAGCGTGATAGCGGCATCCAGCGTGGCGCGCGCGACGCCCAGCGACACCGCGGCAAAGCCGAGGCTGAAGGTCGCGCCGGTGCCGATCTTGTAAAGCGGGCCCGGCTCGCGCAGCGCCGACGGCACGTCGCGAAACGCCGTGAAGCGCTCGGGGATGAAGAGGTCGTTGACCTCGTAGGAGTCCGTGCCGGTGCCGGCGAGCCCGATCGCCTGCCACACGTCGTGCAGGGTCGCGCGCGCAACCGGAAACAGGATGGTGCGCACCTCTGGCGCCCCGTCGGCATTCTTGCGCGGCACGCCGTCAGCCCCGACGATGCGGACATGGGCGCCGAGCCAGCTCGCCTGCCGCGAGCCTGAGGCGAAGTCCCAGCGCGCGGTGACGCGATAGCCGCCCTCGCCGATGCGTGCCTCATGCGCGATCGCGCCCCAGGCGAGGATGCCGGGCGGGGTGTTGAAGATTTCCTGCGCGGTGTCGTGATCGAGCCAGGCCGCGATCATCGCGCAGACACTGCACTGGCCGAGACACCAGGCCGTCGAGGCATCCGCCTTGGCGATTTCCTCCAGCATCTGCATGAAGGCTTCCGGCGCGGCTTGCGCGCCGCCGAGGCTCTGCGGCAGCAGCGCCCGGTAGAGCCCGTTCTCGATCAGCGCGGCCACGACGCCCGGCGTCAGCCGCCGTGTCCGCTCGATCGCGTCGGCTTCGCGTGCAATCAAGGGGGCGAGGGCTCGCGCCCGCTCGACCAGACCAAATCCGGGAAGCTCGGACATTCGCGCTGTCTCGCCCCTTCTGCCGTGAGCGGTAGAGGCGCGATGGTGATCCATCTGGCTGATGGGATCAAGGCGACGGCGACGGCGTCGGCCGGAACGGGCGCGTCACGGCCTGCCGCGGCGGTTCTGTTGATTTGGGTCAAGTCGAATTCGGCGGGCGCGCCCCACAATTGCAACGAGGGGCGGGACCTCGGGAGGCACACGATGCGACATCAGATGCTTGCAGCAGCCCTGCTGCTCCCCCTCCTCGGCAATTCCTCGCTCGCGCAAGCGCCTGCCGACCACCAGGCCCATCATCCGGATCAGAAGGACGCGCCTGCGGCCAGTCCGGCCACGCCGCCGGAGGCGCCGCGCAGCACTTCCCCCTCTCAGGGCAGGATGGGCGGCGGTATGATGAACATGATGGGCGGCAACATGCCGATGTCCGACATGATGCGGATGATGGGCATGATGCGTCAGTCCGGCGGTGACTGCATCAGCGGGATGGAGACCGTCGATCGCGTGGAGGGCCGGATTGCCTTTCTGCGCACCGAGCTCAAGATCACCGATGCTCAGGCGCCGGCCTGGAACGCGTTCGCCGATGCGCTGCGCGCGAATGCCAAGGCTCTCGGGGAGCTCCGCGGGTCGATGGCCGGCTCCGGGTCAGAGACCTTGCTGGATCGCGTGACCTGGCAGGAAAAATGGCTGTCGGCGCGGCTGGAGGCCACCCGTGCGATGAAGTCGGCGCTGACCAACCTTGTCGGCACTCTTTCCGACGAGCAGAAAAAGACCGCCGACGAATTGCTCGCGCCCAACATGGGCATGATGCCGATGATGCAGGGTGGCCGGATGGGCGCCATGCCGATGCAGGGCGGAAGATGAGGGCTTCACCCGCATCCTCGCCATGTCTCGATAATGTTGGCAACTGCGGCATGCTTTCTGGACCGTAGCGACGCGGCAATGTAGCTTCTGCGGTTGATTGAAGTAATGAGCCGGCGTCCACGACATCACCGCGCTGGCCCGGTAAGCGCTCGCCGCGGCGAGACGCTCTGATCAAGAGAGGCAGTGCGCTGGAGTGAAGTGGACTGCGACCAAACCACCACCCCTGAAGGAGCGCGATCTTCGGATCGACCTCTTTCGGGGCCTTTCCCTATGGTGGATCTATATCAATCACATCCCGGAAAGCTATCTGAACCGGTTCACGCCCAAGAATTTCGGCTTCAGCGATGCGGCGGAGATTCTCGTATTCCTGTCGGGCCTTGCGTCCGGCATCGTATACGGCGACCTGATGCGTCAGTCCGGCTTTGCGGCCGCGAGCTTGCGCATGTTGCGGCGTTCGTTCGAAATCTATGTCGCGCAGATCATGACTGTCGTCCTGTTGCTGGCGGAAGTGGCGTACATCGCGGCATGGCAGCCCGGCATGTTCGATCACGCCAACCTGGCCATCCTGCTGCAGGAGCCTGCAGAAACACTGGTTCAGGTGGCACTGCTGCGCTATTCCCCGGTCAATCTCGACCCTCTGCTCCTGATGGTCATACTCCACTTCGCGCTCATTCTCATCGTGCCGCTGACGATACGCGCCTGGCCGCTGGCCCTGACCGGATCCGTTGCTCTCTATGTTCTCGCCCATCAGTTTGACTGGTACATCCCGGCCTATCCGAGGGGGCAGCTCTATTTCAATCCGCTGAACTGGCAGCTGCTGTTCGTGATCGGCATCTGCTGGGGAGCAAACCGCGGCGATTGGCAGCTTGCCGTTCTCAATTCCCGGGCTCTTGCCGTTCTGGCGGCGGGCTACGTGCTGTTCTCGTTCGTGATCACCCTGGGCTGGCAGATCCACGCGATCGAAGCCTATGTGCCGGGTTGGCTGTCGCGTCTGATCTATCCGGTCGACAAGACCAATCTCGATATCCTGCGATTATTGCATTTTGCTGCGCTCGCACTGCTCTGCTGGCGCCTTCTTCCAAGCAATGCCAGCATCCTGAAAGCCAGGGCGCTGCTGCCGCTGATACGATGCGGCGAATATTCGCTCGCAATCTACTGCGCCAGTGTTCTGCTGTCCTTCGCGGCTCATGCACTGCTCAGCCTGGGCTGGAACAGCCTGGCATGGCAGACGCTGATCACTCTCCTGGGCCTGGGCCTGATGAGCGCCATGGCGACATTGCTCGCCGCAATCGATCGCGGCATGTTTCCCCATCTCAGGCCGTTGTAGTTTCGAGCACGAATGCGCAGGCGCATTGTTCCGGTGTCAGGCCGCGATGCGGCCGAGATCGAGCGATGGCCGGCGCCGCGTCGGGAAGCTCAGCGCCACCGCGACGGCGGCGAGCCCGATCGCGAACGAGCCGGCGTGCAGCCATGTGTAGCGCTGGAAATTGTCGAACACGAGCCCGCCGGCCCAGGGACCGAGCGCCATGCCGAGGCTGGCGAAGGCCGATACCGCGCCGAACACCGTGCCCATGATGCGCGCGCCGAAGAATTCGCGGACCAGCACCGCATAGAGCGGCATCACCCCGCCATAGGCGAGGCCGAACACCACCGAGAGCGCGTAGAATTCGCCGAGCTGCCCCACCGCCAGATAGGCCGCGATGCACATCGCCTGCACCAGCAAGCCGCCGACCAGCACGGGCTTGGCACTGAAGCGATCGGCAGCCGCGCCCAGCAGCAGGCGGCCGCCGAGGCCGGAGACGCCGGCGACGCTGTAGACCGTCACCGCCGTGAGCGGAGCGATGCCGCAGACCATCGCATAGGACACCATGTGGAAGATCGGGCCGGAATGCGCTGCGCAGCAGGCGAAATGCGCCGCCGCGAGCGCGATGAACTGCGGCGTGCGCAGCGCCTGCGCCGCGCTCAGCTCCACGTCAGGAGCGGCGTCCGCATTCGTGTTGCTTGCCGCTGCCGGAGCCGGACGCACCAGGAAGCAGGCGGGGATCAGCAGCGCCCAGGCAGCACAGCCGATCACCAGCATCGCGGTGCGCCAGTCATAGGTCGTGATCAGCCAGCTCGCGGCCGGCGCGATCGTCACCGGCGATACGCCCATGCCGGCGGAGACGAGAGCTACCGCAAGGCTGCGGTTCTTCTCGATCCAGGCGCTCGCGAGCGCCATCATCGGTGCATAGAAGCTGCCGGCGGCAATGCCGATCAGGACGCCGAAGGAGAGCTGGAACTGCCACAGCGTTGCCGCCTGGCTCGCGGTGACGAGGCCGAGCCCGAGCAGCAGGCTTCCCGAGAGCACCACGATGCGGGTGCCGAACCGGTCGGACAGCGTGCCCCAGAGGAAAGCGGCCACGCCCATGCAGAGGAAATCCAGCGTCGCCGCCGCCGACACCCCGGCGCGCGACCAGCCCATCGCTTCCGAGATCGGCTGCAGGAACACCGCGAGCGACAGCATCGTCCCGAACCCGACGCAGGTCATCAGCGCACCCGCGGCGACAACGACCCAGCCATAGTCGAAGCCTGACGGCTTGCTCATGCGTTTCCTCAGCGCTTTTGGTTTTGTTGACAGCGCGCAGGTGGGATGGTGGACCATCCGCAGGCGGAGGGCAAGGTTAGGGTGTTATGCGCGATTCTGAGCCCGTCGTCATTCCGGGGCGCGCCACTTGGCGCGAGCCCGGAATCCATTTCTCCGCTTTGCTTGCTGCACGATGGATTCTCAGATGCGCAATAGCGCATCACAGCTCGCGCCCCGGAATGACGATGTGCCACCCACCGCGATGATTGCACTATGCCAGTGTTTTGCCCGACGGAGCAAATCGAATTCTGAAAATCGAAAAATTCCAATCCGAACAAGGCCCCGTCTACTGTGCATGGGGTTGTTTTCGAGATCTTGGTTTGTCCGATCGCAGAACGCTCGGACCGGACCTCTCTTACCGCAATCTGGTCCCGCTCCCCGTTCATGGTCGGGCTTGACCCGGCCGTCCACGTCTTGGTCAAGCCCAAAAACGTAGATGCCCGGAACGAGCCCGGGCATGACGGTAGTTGACGTAGCCGTAAGTCTAAGCCCCGCCTCAGCTGTCCACCTTCAGCGCCGCGATGAAGGCTTCCTGCGGGATGTCGACCTTGCCGAACTGCCGCATCTTCTTCTTGCCTTCCTTCTGCTTCTCCAGAAGCTTGCGCTTGCGCGTGATGTCGCCGCCGTAGCATTTTGCGGTGACGTCCTTGCGCAGCGCGCGCACCGTCTCGCGGGCGATCACCTTGCCGCCGATCGCCGCCTGGATCGGGATCTGGAACATGTGCGGCGGGATCAGCTCCTTCATCTTCTCGACCATGGCGCGGCCGCGGCCTTCGGCCCGGGTGCGGTGGACCAGCATCGAGAGCGCGTCGACCGGCTCGGCATTGACCAGGATCTGCATCTTGACGAGATCGGCCGGCTTGTAGTCGGTGAGGTGATAGTCGAACGAGGCGTAGCCCTTCGACACCGACTTCAGGCGGTCGTAGAAGTCGAACACGACCTCGTTGAGCGGCAGGTCGTATTTCACCATGGCGCGCGAGCCGACATAGGTGAGCTCCTTCTGCGCGCCGCGGCGGTCCTGGCACAGTTTCAGGACGCTGCCGAGATATTCGTCGGGCGTCATGATCGTGGCCTCGATCCAGGGCTCCTGGATCTCGGCGATCTTCACCACATCGGGCATGTCGACGGGATTGTGGATCTCGAGCTCGCTGCCGTCGGTGAGCTTCATCTTGTAGATGACGCTCGGCGCGGTCGCGATCAGGTTCAGGTCGAATTCGCGCGACAGCCGCTCCTGGATGATCTCGAGGTGCAGCAGGCCGAGGAAGCCGCAGCGGAAGCCGAAGCCGAGCGCGGCCGAGGTCTCCATCTCGAAGGAGAAGCTGGCATCGTTCAGGCGCAGCTTGCCCATCGCCGCGCGCAGCGTCTCGAAGTCGTCGGCATCGACCGGGAACAGGCCGCAGAACACCACGGGGATCGCCGGCTTGAAGCCGGGCAGCATCTCGGTGACCGGCTTCCTGTCGTCGGTGATGGTGTCGCCGACGCGGGTGTCGGCGACTTCCTTGATCGCGGCGGTGATGAAGCCGATCTCGCCGGGGCCGAGCTCCTCGACCTGCTGCATCTTTGGCGTGAAGAAGCCGACGCGCTCGACGTCATAAGCCGCGCCCGTGCCCATCATGCGCACGCGCTGGCCCTTCTTCATGGTGCCGTCGACGATGCGCACCAGGACGACGACGCCGAGATAGACGTCGTACCAGCTGTCGACCAGCAGGGCCTTCAGCGTGGCGTCGCGATCGCCCTTCGGCGGCGGCAGACGCGTGACGATGGCCTCCAGCACGTCGGGGACGCCGAGGCCGGTCTTGGCCGAGATCATCACCGCATCCGAAGCGTCGATGCCGATGACGTCCTCGATCTGCTGCTTGACCTTCTCGGGCTCGGCGGCGGGCAGGTCGACCTTGTTCAGGACCGGGACGATCTCGTGATTGTTGTCGAGCGCCTGGTAGACGTTGGCGAGCGTCTGCGCCTCGACGCCCTGGCTGGCGTCGACCACCAGGAGGGAACCTTCGCACGCCGCCAGTGACCGCGAGACTTCGTAGGCGAAGTCGACATGGCCGGGCGTGTCCATCAGGTTGAATATATAATCCTTGCCGTCCTTGGCGCGGTACTGAAGGCGCACCGTCTGCGCCTTGATCGTGATGCCGCGCTCGCGCTCGATGTCCATGGAATCGAGCACCTGCTCCTTGCCCGCCATCTCGCGGTCGGAGAGGCCGCCCGTCATCTGGATCAGGCGGTCGGCCAGCGTCGATTTGCCATGGTCGATATGGGCGACGATGGAGAAATTGCGGATGTTGGAAATGGGGACGGTCGTCATGGGCGCGGGATACCACTCACATCCCCGTGCGGCAACCATATTGCTGTATTTTCAGGGCCTTTCTTCACGCCAAGCTGATTCCACGGCAGGCCAAAACGCGCTACGCAACGGCGCATGTCCACCACCTCGATCCCATCCGCCAGAGCGCGGGCGAAGACCCGCTTGAGTTACAACCGCTTCCGGGCCTGGCTGGTTGCCTGCGCGGTCCGTCCCGAGGCGCGGCTGTGGCTGGTGATCCAGCTCGCCATCCTGCATGCCGTGCTCTGGACCTTCATCCTGATCAATATCAAGGCGGCGCAGGACGTTCACATGGACGTCGCAGAAGCCTATGGCTGGGGCCAGAAATTCCTCTGGGGCTATGGCAAGCACCCGCCGCTGTCGGGCTGGGTGGCCGGCCTCTGGTTCAAGGTGTTCCCGGCGGCGGACTGGGCGACCTATGCGCTGGCGATGGCGACGGTGAGCGTCGGCATGGTGATCTGCTGGCTCGTGAGCTTGCGCGTGGTGGATGCGCGACGCGCGTTCCTCGTCGTGGTGATGATCGCACTCTACCCGATCTTCAATTTCAAGGGCTTCAAGTACAACCCGGACCTGCTCCAGCTCGTTACGCTGCCGCTCCTGGTGCTCGCTTATCTCAACGCATTCGAGAAGCGGACCTGGCAATCCGGAATCCTGCTCGGCCTTGCCGGCGCGCTGGCGCTGATGACCAAATACTGGGTGCTGACCATGGTCGGCGCCATCGGCCTCGCCGCGCTGATCCATCCCGACCGGTTGCGATTCCTGTCGTCGCCCGCGCCGTGGGTGGCGATCGCGACGATGGTCGCGGCGATGATCCCGCACATCGTCTGGCTGGCGGACGCGCATTTCGTGCCGCTGACCTATGCCGGCGACACCTACAGCCTCCAGGACAGCGGTCAGGTGCATCAGCTCGTCGCCGGCTATGTGCTGCATAATCTCGGGTTGCTGGCATTGCCGGTGGCGCTCGCGGCGCTGGCCATGGCGCTGGTGCCGCCCTGGGTCAAGTTGCTGCGGCGCGCCCCCTCGCGCGTCGTGACGCGCGCCTGGGCGCGGGGCGGCAATCCCGCCGTCAATCTTTCGCAGGCGCTGAACGTCTGGATCGTCCAGATCATCGTCGCCTTCGGCCCGCCGCTCGGCGCGCTGGTCTTCAGCATCTACATGAAGACCGATTGGGGCATCTCGCTGTTCTTTCTGGTCCCGCTCGCGCTGGTCGCGATTCCTGCGTTGCGGGTGCAGAGCGCCGTGCTGTTCAACATCGCCGCGATCTGGCTCGTGCTCAGCGCTGCGACGCTCGCCGCTTCGCCCTGGATCGCCGCGCGCGAGATGGCGGTCAATGGCGGCAACACCGCGACCTATGGCGCGCGGTCGGAGCTGGCGCGCGAGCTGACCCAGGCCTGGCACGCGCGCTTCGCCTCGCGCTGGGCCGTCGTCGCGGGAACGATGGAGACGATTCAGCCGATGGTGTTCTACAGCCCCGATCACCCCAGCCCGTTCACGCCGAACGAAGCCTGGGCTTCCGGGCTGACCTCGCTCGACGACATCAAGAGATACGGCTTCATCGGCGTGTTCGATGCGACCGACGAACGCCTGCCCAAGTTCGAGAAATGGATGTCCGAGACCGCGCCGAACGCCGAGCGCATCGTGATGACGACGCGCCGCTTTACCCACGGCAGAGCGGGCCCGTCGATGACCTGGAACGTCTACATCGCAGCGCCCGGGAAGTGAGGGTTATTGTCGTTCCGGGGCACGCGAAGCGTGAGCTACGGTGCGCATTTGCGGACCTGAGAACCTCGAGATTCCGGGTTCGATGCTGCGCATCGCCCCGGAATGACAATCGGGCCTAAGTCCCTTCCTCGTTGAACTTGCTCTCGACGAGTTCGGTGATCGCCGCGAGCGCGGCTTCGGCATCCGTGCCGGCGGCCGATACCGTGATCGTCGTGCCGGGACCGGCGGCGAGCATCATCAGGCCCATGATCGAGGTGCCGCCGACGGTCTCGCCGCCGCGCGTCACCCACACCTGCGCGTCGAAGCGCTCGACCGCCTGGACGAATTTCGCGGAGGCGCGAGCGTGCAGGCCGCGCTTGTTGATGATCAGGAGATCCTTGGAGATCGCGCCCGCGGGCACGCCTGTCCCCGCTTGTGGCGCCTCCCCGCTCATTTGCCGGCGAGCACGCGGCTGGCGATCGTGACGTATTTGCGGCCCGCTTCCTGAGCCATCGCGATCGCGTCGGGCAGCGAACGCTCCTCGCGCACCTTGGCGAGCTTCACCAGCATGGGAAGGTTGATCCCTGCGAGCACTTCGACCTTGGGCCGGCTCATGCAGGATATTGCAAGGTTGGATGGCGTGCCGCCGAACATGTCGGTGAGGATCGCAACGCCGTCGCCGGAATCGACGCGATTGACCGCCTCGATGATGTCGCTTCGGCAGAGATCGGAATCGTCTTCGGCACCGATCGTGATCGCTTCGATTTGCTTTTGTGGACCCATGACATGCTCAAGCGCTGCCTTGAATTCGTCGGCAAGGCGCCCGTGGGTCACAAGTACTAGACCAATCATCGGAAAACTCCTCGCGGGCGCTTTTGGTGCACCGCACGAACGCGCCACTTTGACCATCCAGAGCCCCCGCGCAAGAGGGGATGTTGCGTATCTCCCTGAATATAGACGGATGGATAATGGGAGCTGCGCCGGTCTACTCGGTCGCGATACTGGGGTTCATATGGTTACCATTTCCCTTCGAACAATCGCCGGTAGGGTTAACGGAAGATGAACTCTTGGTAGTGGTCAAGGCCGCAACAACCAGGAGGAGGGGCGAATGGTCGCGGCCGACCGGGACTCGCGGTATTTCGACACCAAAAATGCTGGTTTTCAACGATTCCGCCGCAGGCAGGCGCTCCGCGTCCGCCGCGTCCAGATCGACCACGAGACCGACGGTCGCATGCTCCACGAAGTCGCAGCGACGGATTCCCAAGCCCCGGATCTCGATCAGGCCAGCCAACACCGGCGCGGGGCGCACCTCAATTTCATGGCCGACTGTCGCCAGATGGACACGGTCATCACCGACCAGAACGGCCCTTTCGACCACGCCCGAGCGTCCCGCCATGATCAAATCAAAGGCAAGGCGCGACTTGCCGGAGCCCGACGGCCCGCGGATCAGCACCGCCAGAGATCCGACCTTGACGGCCGAGGCGTGAACGCTGGGCCCGCCGTCGCTCATAGGGCCGGCAGCCTGACCACGAAGCGCGCGCCGGCAACCGTCGGAGTCCCTTCGGCATCCAGCGGGCCAGGACGGTTCTCCGCCCAGATGCGTCCGCCATGGGCGTCGATGATCTGCTTGGAGATCGACAGGCCGAGGCCGGAGTTCTGGCCGAAGCCCTGATGCGGACGGTCGGTGTAGAAGCGCTCGAAGATGCGCTCCAGCGCGTCGTCGCGAATGCCGGGGCCGTCGTCGTCGACCACGATCTCGATCTCGCCGCGGACGCGGCGGCAGGTGAGACGCACCTTGCTGCCGGCTTCCGAGAACGATTGCGCGTTGGAGAGCAGGTTGGAGACCACTTGCCCCAGCCGTGAATCATGGCCGCTCACGGCGAAGGTGTCGGTCGGGCTGCGGCCCTCGAAGCGCGTCTCGACCGCGACGTCGTGGCCGAGCTTGGTCTCGTTGGCGACGGACACCAGCGTCGTCAGCAGGCGGCGCAGATCGACGGGGATCGCGTCCTGGCGCTGCAATTCGGCATCGAGGCGGCTGGCGTCGGAGATGTCGGAGATCAGCCGGTCGAGCCGCTTGACGTCGTGCTCGATCACCTCGAGCAGGCGCGCGCGGCTGGTCTCGTTGCGCGCCAGCGGCAGCGTCTCGACCGCCGAGCGCAGCGAGGTCAGCGGGTTCTTCAATTCATGGGCGACGTCGGCGGCGAACATCTCGATCGCTTCGATGCGGCTGTAGAGCGCGCTGGTCATGTCGCGCAGGGCGCCGGAGAGGTGCCCGATCTCGTCGCGGCGGCGCGTGAAGTCGGGAATCTCGATGCGGGCCTTGATGCGGCGGCGGACGCGCTCGGCGCTGTCGGCGAGCCGGCGCACGGGTCCGGCGATCGTGCTCGCGAGCAGCAGCGACAGCATGATCATGACGGCGGCCGCGACGCCGCCGACCTTCAGGATGGCGAGGCGCTCGGCGGTGACCATCTGGTCGATGTCGTCGCCTTGCGTCGACAGCATCAGCGCGCCGTGGATCGCGCGCGAGCGGAGCACCGGGACCGCGACCGACACGATCACCTCTCCGCGCGCATTGACCCGCACCATCGAGCGTTTCTGGCCCTGCAGCGCGTCCCCCACCTCCGCATAGCCATTGCCGTTCTCGGGCCCGAGCTCGCGATAAAGCGGCAGGTCGCCGCGGTTCAGCCAGGTGCGCACCGCGACCATGCCGCGCTCGACGAAACCGGGCTTCTCGGCCGGAGGCGGCAGATCGAAGCGCAGAACGTTCTCGAGGTTGCGGCTGTCGAGCAGCAGGCTGCCGTTCGGATCGTAGATGCGGGCGCGCGTCTTGGTCGGCGAGATCAGCGTGCGCAGCACCGGCGCCACGCGCTCCGGATTGATCGGGAAGTCCAGCGGCGAATATTCGTCCGAGCCGCCATAGGTCTCGCCCGGCTTGAGGTCGAGCAGCCGGTCGGGGTCGATGGTGATGGCGTTGGTCTGCACGGTCGCGGAGGCCGCGATCGCGCCGGCGATGATCTCGGCCTGCACCAAAAGGCTCTGCGCGCGCGCGTCGATCAGCCCGGCGCGGAATTGCGACAGGTACAGGATGCTCGCCACCAGCGCGACGAGGCCGGCAAGGTTGAGCGAGACGATGCGGCGGGTCAGGCTCGAGAAGGACAGCGCGAAGAAGAACTGCCCGGCGCGCTTCAGCCAGTTCAGCGGTCGCCAGCCCTGCGGCTTCTCATCAGTGACGTGCTCCGGAACGCCGTCGGATGCAAGATCCCCGGCGCTCTGGTCTGAGTCAGGCTGCGTTCGGTCAAGCAATGCTCACGCCCGCGTTAGGACAGCTCGTGCGAAGGTCCCCGCATCCTAGAGCGATCCTGGTCCCGATGGAACGAGAACCGGAGATGACATCGATCTTCGTGAAGGGCGCCAGCCGCCTCAGGCTTCCTTGAAACGGTAGCCGACGCCGTAGAGCGTCTCGATCATCTCGAACTCGTTGTCGACCACCTTGAACTTCTTGCGCAGCCGCTTGATGTGGCTGTCGATGGTGCGGTCGTCGACATAGACCTGGTCGTCATAGGCGGCGTCCATCAGCGCGTTGCGGCTCTTGACCACGCCGGGCCGGGTCGCGAGCGCCTGCAGGATGAGGAATTCGGTGACGGTCAGCGTCACCGGCTCGTTCTTCCAGGTGCAGGTGTGGCGTTCCGGATCCATGCGCAGCAGGCCGCGGTCGAGCGCCTTGGCGTCGTTCTCCTTCGGCGCGACGGTCGGGTCCTTCGGCGCCGAGCGGCGCAGCACCGCCTTGACGCGCTCGACCAGCAGGCGCTGCGAGAACGGTTTGCGGATGAAGTCGTCGGCGCCCATCTTGAGGCCGAACAGCTCGTCGATTTCCTCGTCCTTGGAGGTGAGGAAGATCACGGGCAGGTCGGATTTCTGCCGCAGGCGGCGCAGCGTCTCCATGCCGTCCATGCGCGGCATCTTGATGTCGAGGATGGCGAGATCGGGCTGGGTGGTGCGGAAACCGTCGAGCGCGGAGGCGCCGTCGGTGTAGGTCATGATGCGGTAGCCTTCGGCTTCCAGCGCGATCGAGACGGATGTGAGAATGTTGCGGTCGTCGTCGACCAAAGCGATTGTGGGCATGAGCCTCTGCTTTCTGCTTTCCGTTTGGGTCGTGGCTTGAAACGGCGAGCAATCCAGTGATGCGCCGCATACATACATGGGTGCCGAAGTGGCGTTCGAACCTTGTCACCGAGCAATGCAAGCTGGGCTGAAGTGTGACCAAGTTCCACGAAACGCGGCAGATTCGCCGCATCTCGACCCATAACCGGCCTCTCGTTTACCCGAAACAAGGCCCTCCATGCAACCACCTGACCAGAGAAAGCCGATGCAACCGACTCCCGATTTCGACCCCGGAAAGCTCGCCAAATCGCTGCTGCGGCGGTCCCGGCAGGGGGCCCTGGCGACGCTGATGACCGGCAGCGGCGATCCCTATTGTTCCCTGGTCAATCTCGCCAGCCACCCCGATGGCTCGCCGATCCTGCTGATCTCGCGCCTCGCCGTGCACACAAGGAACATCCTCGCCGACAGCCGGGTCTCGCTGATGCTGGACGAGCGCGTGGCCGGCGATCCCCTGGAAGGCGCCCGAATCATGCTGTCCGGCCGGGCGGAGGAGGCCGATGCCGACAAGGCTCTGCTGCAGCGACGGTATCTCAGTGCCCATCCATCGGCGGAGGGCTTTGTTTCGTTTAAGGATTTCGCCTTCTTCCGGATCCGTCCCACCGGGACCCATCTGGTCGCCGGCTTCGGCCGGATCGTCGACCTCAGGCCCGATCAGTTTCTCACGGACCTCACCGGCGCCGAGGACCTGCTGTCGGCGGAAGAGGGCGCCGTCGAGCACATGAATGCCGACCATCGCGATACCATGAACCTCTATGCAACGAAGCTCCTCGACGCCGCCGAGGGCGACTGGCGCTGCACCGGCTGCGACCCCGAGGGCCTCGACATGCAGGACGGCCAGACCACGTTGCGGCTGGACTTCCCGGAGCGGGTGACGGATGGCACGGCACTGCGCAAGATGCTGGTCCGCCTCGCTGGCGAAGCGCGCATGAAGATGGACCAGAGCGCAACGACTTGAACGCCGCGACCCGTCCCTGCGACCCATGACCGTGATGGTTTTCGGGCTCGCAGCGAGAGGGGTCATGGCGCGTCATCGTATGGCATGGGCCGCGGGTCTGGCGCTCGCGATCACCATCTTGCTTGCCACCCCGGCCCTCGCCCAGAAGGGCGATCTCGCCGCACAGGGGGCGCGGATCAACGCACTCAATCAGGCCGGCAGATATGCCGAAGCGTTGCCCCTGGCGCAGGCCATGGTCGCGAGCCTGGAGAAGGCCAACGACGGTCGCGAATTGTCCGCCGCGCTCAACAATCTCGGCCAGGTCCATGCCGGCCAGGGCCGCGACGATCTGGCCGAGCCGGTCTACAAGCGCGCCATCGCGCTGATGGAGAAGTCGCTCGGCCTCGACACCGGCTTGATCGCGCCCGAGCTGAACAATCTCGCCGCGCTGTTTCAACGGCAGGGCCGCTTCGCTGAAGCCGAGCCGCTGTTCAAGCGCGCGCTCGCCATCAGCGAAAAGAGCCTGTCGCGCGAGCATCCCGATGTCGGCCGAGCTCTGAACAATCTCGCCACGCTCTATGTGAAGCAGGAGCGCTTTGCCGACGCCGAGCCCCTGTTCCGGCGCGCGCTCGCGATCTATCAGAAAGCCGCCGGGCCCGAGCATCCCGCGGTCGCAACCGTCCTGAACAACATCGGTCAGGTCGATCGCGACCTCAATCGCGACGCCGATGCCGAAGCTCCGATCAAGCGCTCGCTCGCGATCCGCGAAAAGGTGCTGGGGCCGGAACACCCCGATGTCGCGCGCTCGCTCAACAATCTCGCCGGGCTCTACCAGCACCAGAAGCGCCATGCCGAGGCCGAGCCGCTTTATCGTCGCGCCCTGGCGATCCGCGAGCGTGCACTCGGACCGGATCATCCCGATGTCGCGACTTCGGCGAGCAATCTCGCCCATTTCCTGCAGGCGACGGGACGGACGGCGGACGCTCTGCCGTTTGCGCAGAAGACGCTCGCCGCCAATCGTGCCCAGCTGCGCGTGGTGCTGCCGATCCTGTTCGCAGCGCGGCAGCAATCGCTGCTGACGAACGACAGGGCGCTCGATAACGCACTCGGTGCGATCCAACGCGGCACGCAATCGTCCGCCGCCTCCGCCGTGACCAAGCTCGCAGTCCGGTTGGCCGCCGGCAGCGACCGGCTCGCGGAACTCGTGCGCAAGGACCAGGATCTCGCGGCCGAATCCGACGCGCTCGACAAGGCGATCGTCGCCGCGGTGTCGAAGCCGCCCGCGCAGCGCGACGTCGCGGCCGAGCAGCGCAGCCGCGCGCGGATCGCGGCGATCGCGAGCGCACGCAATGAATTGCAGAAGACGCTCGCCGTCGAGTTTCCCGACTATGCCTCGCTCTCCAACCCGCTGCCGCTGACGGTGAAGGAGATCCAGCCGCTGCTCTCGGCCGACGAGGCGATGGTGATCTATTCCGTCGTCGACAGTCAGAGCTATGTCGTCGCGATCACGCGCGAGAGCGTCGACTGGAAGGAGATTTCTCTCGGAGCGGATGCACTGGCGCAGAAGGTGGCCGCCTTCCGCAGGGGGCTGGATGTCGGCAAGGCGAGTGATGCCTCCGGCAAATCGGGACTGTTCGATCTTGCGCTCGCGAGCGAGCTCTATACCGCGCTGCTCGGCCCGGTCGAGGCGCTGACGAAGGACAAGCGCAACCTGCTGGTCGTGCCGTCGGCCGCGCTGACCGCATTGCCGTTTCATCTGCTGGTCACGGAGAAGCCGCAGGCGGCGATCCCGGACAGGCCCGAAGGCTATCGCGATGCCGCCTGGCTACTGCGGCGTCAGGCCGTCTCGGTGCTGCCGTCGGTGATCAGCCTGAAATCGCTGCGCGCCTTTGCCCGCAGGGACCACGGCGTCAAGCCGATGACCGGTTTCGGCGATCCCGTGTTCAACCCTGGAGCCGAAGGTCCTGCCGACCGGCGCGCCGCGAGCGGCAGGATCGCCGCGCGCAGCATCGCGACGATGGCCTATGCCGAGTTCTGGCGCGGCGCAGGCGTCGATCGCGCGCGGCTGGCGCAGGCGCTGCCGCAGCTGCCCGACACCGCCGACGAGCTGAATGCGGTGGCGAGGGACGTCGGCGCCGCCGCGGCCGATATCCATCTCGGGCGCGATGCCAGCGAAACGACGCTGAAGCGTGCAGCGCTTGCCCAATACGGCATCATCTACTTTGCCACCCACGGCCTCGTTGCCGGCGACGTCAAGGGACTGGGCGAGCCCTCGCTCGCACTCTCCATTCCGGATCAGCCGTCGGAGCTCGACGACGGTCTTCTTACCGCGAGCGAAGTGGCCCAGCTCAAGCTCAACGCCGATTGGGTGGTGCTGTCGGCCTGCAACACCATCGCGGGCGACAAGCCCGGCGCCGAGGCGCTGTCGGGATTGGCGCGCTCGTTCTTCTATGCAGGTGCCCGCGCGCTGCTGGTTTCGCATTGGGCCGTGGATTCGGAAGCTGCCACCCGCCTGACCACATCGACGTTCGCGCTGCTCAAGAACGAACCAAGGATCGGTCGTGCCGAAGCCTTGCGCCGTGCGATGTTAGCCTATCTCGATGACGCCTCGTCGCCGCGAAATGCCTATCCCGCGATGTGGGGGCCGTTCGCACTGATCGGCGAAGGTGAGGTCAGGTGAGATTGCGCCGCGGCGATTGTGCATCGCAACAACCCCGAGTAACGCGCAAACGTGCATTTGGTTGCGCGATCATTCGTACTTTTTTGCCGCGGCTGCTCAGAGCTGACATGCGCGACGTTTGGCGCGGTCCTTGAATAAACCAAATCCTGCGGGATCAGCTTGGCAACGCCAGCGTTCACGATTATGACGTCGTTCAGCCGAGGCCGAACGGCCCATTGATCAAGGTGACCGTGGTGGCGCTAAACTTGTCGCGCTGAGTGTCGCGGGTTCTAGGAGGATTCTTTCGTGCAAGAGACGGGCGTGCGCAACGGTGCCTTCGGCGCCGACAAATTCGGCTTAAGGAATCTCAAGCAGGTGCACTGGAATCTCCGTGCGCCGCAACTCTATCAATACTCGCTCGCAGCGGGTGAGGCGGTGCTCTCCGCTGACGGTGCGCTCTGCGCCGACACGGGCGAGTTCACCGGCCGCAGCCCGAAGGACAAGTTCACGGTCCGTGACGCCACCACCGACAAGAAGATGTGGTGGGCCGGCAACCAGTCGATCACCGCGGAGCAGTTCGAAACGCTCTACCAGGACTTCCTCAAGCACGCCGAAGGCAAGAAGCTGTTTGCGCAGGATCTCTATGGTGGTGCCGACCCGGCCTACCGGATCAAGACGCGCGTCTTCACCGAGCTCGCCTGGCACTCGCTGTTCATCCGCACGCTGTTGATCCGCCCCGAGGCGATCGAGCTGTCGACCTTCGTGCCGGAGCTCACCATCATCGACATGCCGAGCTTCCGCGCCGATCCTAAACGCCACGGCGTGCGCTCGGAGAACGTGGTCGCGATCGATTTCGCCCGCAAGATCGTCCTGATCGGCGGGTCTTATTACGCCGGCGAGATGAAGAAGTCGGTCTTCACCACGCTGAACTATTATCTACCCGAGCGCGGCGTGATGCCGATGCACTGCTCGGCCAATGTCGGCGCCAAGGGCGACACCGCGATCTTCTTCGGCCTGTCGGGCACCGGCAAGACCACGCTGTCGGCCGATCCCAACCGCACGCTGATCGGCGACGACGAGCACGGTTGGGGTCCGAACGGCGTCTTCAATTTCGAGGGCGGCTGCTATGCCAAATGCATCAAGCTCTCGAAGGAGGCCGAGCCGGAGATCTATGCGGCCTCGACCCGCTTCGGCGCGGTGCTCGAGAACTGCGTGCTCGACGAAGACACCCGCGTGGTTGATTTCGACGACGGCTCCAAGACCGAGAACACGCGTTCGGCGTACCCGCTCGAGTTCATCCCGAACGCCTCGCGCACCGGCCGCGCGCCGCAGCCGAAGAACGTGGTGATGCTCGCCGCCGACGCCTTCGGCGTGCTGCCGCCGATCGCAAAGCTGTCGCCGGCGCAGGCGATGTATCACTTCCTCTCCGGCTACACCGCCAAGGTCGCCGGCACCGAGCGCGGTCTCGGCAACGAGCCGCAGCCGGAATTCTCCACCTGCTTTGGTTCGCCCTTCCTGCCGCTCGACCCCTCGGTCTACGGCAACATGCTGCGCGACCTCATCGCCCAGCACAATGTCGACTGCTGGCTGGTCAACACGGGGTGGACCGGCGGCAAGTACGGCACAGGCAGCCGCATGCCGATCAAGGTGACGCGCGCGCTGCTCACCGCCGCGCTCGACGGCAGCTTGCGCAACGTCGAATTCCGCACCGACAAATATTTCGGCTTCGCGGTCCCGACCGCGCTGCCGGGCGTGCCGAGCGAGATCCTCAACCCGGTCAACACCTGGAAGGACAAGGACGAGTTCGACAAGACCGCCCGCGCGCTGGTCGGCATGTTCCAGAAGAACTTTGCCAAGTTCGAAGCCCAGGTCGACGCCGAGGTGCGCGCCGCCGCGCCGGACGTGAAGCTCGCGGCGGAGTGATCTCTCGCACTGTCCTCAATGCAAGAGGGCGGCCGTGAGGCCGCCCTCTTTGTTTGTACGCAACTCTCACCGTCATTGCGAGCGTAGCGAAGCAATCCAGAATCTTTCCGCGGAGACGGTCTGGATTGCTTCGCTGCGCTCGCAATGACGAACGTTGTGGAGACGGCCTATGCCTTGAAATACGCGATCTGGGTCGTGGTCGCGAGCAGCCTGCCGTTGGGCGACCACAGTTCGGCGTTCTGGTCGGCGTAGCTCTTGTGCATGATCTTCGAGTCCGCCGTCGCCAGCACGCGCGTGATGTCTTCAGCCGCGAGCTCTGCGCTGTCGGTGTGGAAATAGGTCGTCAGCGACACCGTGCCGAACGGCACGAGTTCGCGGCGCGCGTGGAAGATGCGGCCGAAGAAGGCGTCCGACATCGACATCAGCGACAGCATGTCGAGCTTGCGCGGCGTGCGGTCGCTGATCCAGATCTTCGAATAGGTGCTGGCGGGCTCGGCCTGCTGCGGGCCGATCCGCATCTCGCCCTCGACGAAGCGGAATTCGTACTGGTTGGCCCAGGACGCCGAGATTTTGGGAAACGGCATCGTCTCCTCGAACGGCTTTGCATCCGGATATTGCGCCACCCGGTGCTCCCAGGACGGCCGCCGCTCGGCGAACACCGCGGTGGCGAGCGTTGCGACCTCGCCGCCGCCCTGGCTGAGCTCGACGCTCCAATGCTGGCTGGAGCGATTGGCCTTCACCAGCCGCACGTCGAGATCGAACGGACCCTTCGCGATCGGCGCGCAGTAGTTGACGGTGAGGGCGAGCGGATCGCCGGCGGCCTGCGGATGCTCGATCAGCGCGCGCAAAATAGTCGCGGCAGTGGCGCCGCCGAATGGGCCGACGAAGGCCCAGTAATCGTCGCTGGTGTGCCCCTGCCAGCTGGAATCGCCGGCGGTGACGCGGGTGGCGTCGTCGAAGGGGTGGGGAAGCTTGGCGTGCATTGGAGTCCTCAGTGTCTCCCCGCCGTCATTGCGAGCGCAGCGAAGCAATCCAGACTGTCTCCTAGGAAAGATTCTGGATTGCTTCGCTGCGATCGCAATGACGCTGGTCGAGGTTGCTGCGGCGTGTCACCGGCGCCGCCTTGGGGATGATAACGATCATATCATCATCCGCCCTGCGAGATGCAATAACCTCGCAGGTAACGCCGTTTCACGCCGCGGAAAATCAGCCCGCGGCGTCGCGCAGATCCGGCAGCACCGGCGTGGTCGGATTGACCGGCACGTTCCAGATCTCCTCGGCGTATTCGCGGATGGTGCGGTCGGAGGAAAACCAGGCCATGCGCGCAACGTTGAGGATGGAGGCGCGTGTCCATGCCGACGAGACCAGCCAGCGCGCATCGACCGCGCGCTGCGCCTCGTAATAGGAATCGAAATCGGCGCTGACCATGTAATGGTCGAGATAGCGCAGCGCATGCGCGATCGATTCGAAGCGGCCGGGCTCGCCGGGCGAGAACTCGCCGGCGCCGATCGCGTTGATGGCGCGCTGCAGCTTCGGCGAGTTGCGGATCACGTCGGAGGCGTCCAGCCCCTGCTTGCGCCGGATCATCACGTCGCCGGCCTCCATGCCGAAGATCGCGATGTTCTCAGCTCCGACATGGTCGCGGATCTCGATATTGGCGCCGTCGAGCGTGCCGATGGTGATGGCGCCGTTGAGCGCCAGCTTCATGTTGCCGGTGCCGGAGGCTTCCATGCCGGCGGTGGAGATCTGCTCGGAGAGATCGGCCGCGGGAATGATCACCTCGGCGAGGCTGACATTGTAGTCGGGCAGGAACACGACCTTGAGCTTGCCGTCGATCGCGGGATCGTTGTTGACGATCTCGGCGACGTCGTTGATCAGCTTGATGATCAGCTTGGCGTAGCGATAGCTTGCCGCCGCCTTGCCGGCGAAGATCTTCACCCGCGGCACCCAATTGCCGCTGGGGTCATCCTTGATCGCCTGGTACAGCGCGACCGTCTCGATGACGTTGAGCAGCTGGCGCTTGTATTCGTGGATGCGCTTGATCTGCACGTCGAACAGCGCGCTCGGATCGACCTTGATACCGAGCCGCTCGCCGATCAGGCGCGCCAGGGCCGTCTTGTTGTGGTGCTTGACGCCGCGGAATTTCTTCTGGAACTCGACATCGCTGGCGCGCGCCTCGATCAGGCTGAGCTGGGTGGGGTCGTCGAGCACGGCATCGCCGCAGGTCTCGCGCAACAGGTCGGTCAGCTTCGGATTCGCCAGCATCAGCCAGCGGCGGAAGGTGATGCCGTTGGTCTTGTTGGTGATGCGGCCGGGATAGAGATGGTTGAGGTCGTGGAATACGGTCTCTCGCATCAGGTCGGAATGCATCGCCGAGACGCCGTTGATGCGGTGCGAGCCGACGAAGGCGAGCTGGCCCATGCGCACGCGGCGGCCGCTCTTCTCGTCGATCAGCGAGACCGAGGCGCGGAAGTCGATGTCGCCGGGGCAACGCGCCTCCGCGAGCGCCAGATGCTGCACGTTGATGCGGTAGATGATCTCCAGGTGCCGCGGCAACAGCCGTTCGAACAGCTCGACCGGCCAGGTCTCCAGCGCCTCGGGCAGCAGCGTGTGGTTGGTGTAGGAGAGCGTGGCGACGGTGATCTTCCAGGCCTCGTCCCAGCGGAAATTGTGCAAGTCGACGAGGATCCGCATCAGCTCGGTGACGGCAAGGCTCGGATGGGTGTCGTTGAGCTGCACCGCGACCTTGCCTGCGAGGTTGCGCAGCTGGCCGTCGGAGGCGAGATGCCGTTTCACCAGGTCCTGGAGCGAGGCGGAGACGAAGAAATATTCCTGGCGCAGCCGCAGCTCGCGGCCCGCCGGGCTCTCGTCGTTCGGATAGAGGAACTTGCAGATCGCCTCCGCGCGCGACTGCTCGGCGCTGGCGCTGACATAGTCGCCCTTGTTGAAAGCATCGAGCTTCAATGGATCGGGCGAGCGCGCCGACCACAGGCGCAGCGCATTGACGTGGTGGCCGCGCCAGCCGACGATCGGCGTGTCATAGGCGATCGCCTGCACGGTCTCGCCCGGATGCCAGATCGCGCGGTCGCGGCCCTTGTCCTCGACATGCTCGACGCCGCCGCCGAAATTGACGTCGTAGATCACCTCCGGCCGCTGCAATTCCCAGGGGTTGCCGAAGCTCAGCCATTCGTCGGGATATTCCTGCTGCCAGCCCTGATTGATGATCTGGCGGAACAGGCCGTAATCGTAGCGGATGCCGTAGCCGATCGCGGGAATCGACAGCGTCGCCATGCTCTCCATGAAGCAGGCGGCGAGGCGGCCGAGGCCGCCATTGCCGAGCGCGGCGTCCGGCTCGCACTTGCGCAGCTCCGGCAGCGAGACGCCGAGATCGCCGAGCGCGACCTCGAAGATCTTCAGCAGCCCCATGTTGTTGAGCGCGTCGGTGAACAGGCGGCCGATCAGGAATTCGAGCGAGAGATAATAGACCCGCTTGCGTCCCGCATCGTAGCTGTGCTTCTCGGCCGTCAGCCAGCGATGCACGATGCGGTCGCGTAGCGCCAGCGCCGCGGCCTGGTACCAGTCGTGTTTCGTCGCCATGCCGGCGTCCTTGCCGATGGCAAGGCGCAGCTTTGCCAGGATCGCGCCCTTGATCTCAGCCAGCGCGAGTTCGTCGATGGGCTGTCCGTGGGCCGGAGAACTGGGTTGGAACGATGAATCCTGCAAAGCCGTCACTTCCTGGGTCGAAAGAACTCTTACCAATCTACGCGTCCTGCCCTTGCACTGGAACTGTCGCCCGTGCGGTGGTGCACTGCGCTGGCGCAAATTTATGCAAGGAACGGGCCGAATTGGGAACCCGGGCGAGCACGGAGAAGCCGGGATTCGGTGCTAGATTACAAAAGATTCAGCCATCAGTGTGGAGGAGACCCCATGAGACTGCTGACGCGACTGCCGATCGAAATCGCCGCTGCGGCCCTGCTCGTCGTCTGCATCGGCGCCTCCGGCGCGGCGTTTGCCGCCGGCAAATCCGGTCGCAGCGCCGACGGTCTCAGTTGCGGATTCACGGTCCCGCAGAATGCGTCGCCCGCAGCCCGCTGCGCCGCGATGAAGCGCCAATGCGGCGGCAAGTTCTACGCAAATGCGTGCGGCGACAAGCTGCTGTCCGCGGCGAATTGAAAGCCGTCGGAGGTCCGGCGGGCTCAAGCCGCCTTCGTCTGCACCGTGTCGCAAAACTCAGCGAGGCGACCCGCAAGCCGCAGCGTTGCCGGGCTCGCGTCCGGCGAAGCCATCAGTGCGAGCTCGGTCTTGTTGATCGGCGCAAAGCCCTCCTTCGCCGTCAGCACGCGGTGCTCGGACTGGATCGACATCTCCGACAGGATGCTCAAGCCCATGCCGGCGGCGACCGCGGCCTGGATGCCGGCGAGATTCGATGACGTATAGGCGGTGTGCCAGGCGCGGCCGGCGCTCTCCAGCGCGTGGATGGCGCCGGCACGATAGATGCAGCCGAGCGGAAAGCCGATCAGCGGCACCGACGACACGTTGACGTCGACCGGATGGCTCTTGCTGGTGACCCAGTGCACCCGCTCGGGCCACACCGCGATCGCGTCCTTTCCCCCGGCCTCGCGCTTGTAGAGCGCAAGGTCGAGCTCGCCGCGTTCGAGATCGCGGGCCAGGTGCTTGCTCTGGTCGGCGCGCACGTCGAGCCGCAGGCCCGGATGCGAGCGCGAGAACGCACCCAGCAATTTGGGCAGCCGGTACGCCGCGAAATCCTCGGGGATGCCGAGCCGGATCGCGCCTTCGCTGTCAGGCTGGCGCAGCACGTCGCGCGCCTCCTCGGCGAGCGAGAGCAATCGGCGCGCATAGGAGAGCAGCCGCTCGCCGGCCTCGGTCGGCCGCACGTCCTTGCCGTCGCGGTGCAGCAGCAACTGGCCGACATCCTCCTCCAGCCGCTTGATCTGCTGGCTCACGGTCGACTGCGTGCGGTGGACGCGGGCGCCGGCGCGGGTGAAGCCGCCGGCCTCGACCACCGAGACGAAGCTGCGCAGGAGCTCCAGGTCGAGCATGCTGGCCTCCATTGGAAAATCCACTGATGTCGAGTTAATCATTTAATTTCCAAATGACAAGCGGTCTCCCTAGATCGGGGTCCAGAAGAAAAACATCCGAGAATGCCCTCATGTCGCTCGCCACCTCGCTTTCCGCAGCCCCCAGCCGTTTCAGCACGCTGCCGCTCGCCATCGGCCTGTTCTGCCTGCTCTGGAGCTACGCCTTCGTCGCCGGCAAGATCGGCGTCACCCATTGCCCGCCGCTGATCCTGCTCGCCGCGCGTTTCTCGCTCGCCGGCATCTTGATCCTGGGCGCGACGCTGATCCGCGGCGACGGCTGGTCATTGTCCTGGCGCGACGCCGCCATCTTCGCCGTGCTTGGCATCGCCAACAACGCGCTCTATCTCGGCCTCGGCTATACCGGGCTGCAATCGGTCTCCGCCGGTCTCGGCGGGCTGATCGTCTCGGCCAATCCGGTGTTCACGGCGGCGCTCGCCGCGATCCTGCTCGGCGAAGGCATGACCTGGCGCAAGGCGAGCGGCCTCCTGCTCGGCGTGATCGGCGTGACGGCGATCGTCTGGCACCGCCTCTCGGTCGGCACCGATTCGCTGCACGGCATCGTCTTCACGCTGGCCTCGCTGGCCTCGCTCGTGGCCGGCACCATCCTGTTCAAGCTGCTGGCGCCGAAGGGGTCGTTGTGGATCGGCAACGGCGTGCAGAACCTCGCCGCCGGCATCGTGCTGACGCCGGTCGCGCTCACCTTCGCCGATATCCATGCGATCGACTATACGCCGAGCCTGATCGGCGCCTTCGCCTTCCTCGTGCTCGGCGGCTCGATCCTCGCCTATTGGCTCTGGTTTCATCTGCTGAAGGTGTGCGGCGCCACCGCCGCCAGCGCCTATCACTTCCTGATGCCGCCGCTCGGCATGCTGTTCGCGTTCCTCGTGCTCGGCGAGCACGTCGAGGCGCGGGACCTGCTCGGCATCATTCCGGTCGCGCTCGGGATCTATCTGGTGACGCGGCCGGCCAAGGCGGCGTCGTGAGTGAAGTCTTCGTCATGGCCGGGCTTGACCCGGCCATCCACGTCTTCGTTGCCGCGCGCAAGAACGTGGATGCCCGGGACAAGCCCGGGCATGACGGCGACGAGGCAGTATGCGCCCATCAATCCTTCCGGAACACGATCGACGCCATCCAGCCCGTCATCAGCGCCATCGCTACCGTGGCCAGACCATACAGCAACCCGTTGTGCCGTGCGGTGGTGGCCACGAACTGCTCGAAGCCGACCTTGACGATCTCGAACGCGGTCTCGGTCTTGCCGATGAATGCGCCGTTCGCAAACAGCTTGATCTCGATCTCATAGGTCCCGATCGGCACCTCCGCTGGCAGTGGAATGCCGGTGCGGAACAGCGTTGGTGTCAGGAACGTCACCGCGCTCGGATCCTCGCGATAGAGGCCGCGCTCGGTGCGCAAGCGAATGAAGGCCGAGCGGAACGCATCGTTCGGCACCACGTCGGCGTAATCGCCGCCGACCCGCTGGGTCAGCAGCACGTTGTTGAGCCCGATCTGCTGCCGCCGTGCGATCTCGGGCGAGGTGATCGCATCGAAGGGGCGGTTGGCGAACAGCGCGAGATAGCTCGGCACCTGCAGGAACTGCCGGTAGTCGGTGTTGATCCAGATGCCGAAGGTGCGCTCCTTGCGCCGTGTCACCATGTCGGCGCGCGGGCCCCTCACGGTGACGACGAGATCGTAAGCCGTGCGGTCGGCGGGCGTCGTGGCGTCCCTCTCGACCGAGCCGAACAGCACCAGCTCCTCGCCGGAATAGTTCGGTGTCACCGTGACGCGGTGGTTGGAGACCGACACGATCAGCCGCTCGGCCCGCGCAGCGCCGCCGAGCAGCAGGACGAGAACGATTGCGAGAAGCGTGCGCGTCATCCGCTCACTCCGAGCTCGCGAATGGTGAAGAGATCCGAGGGCTGGATCACCAGCTCGATCGCGAAGCGGACGCCGACCGAAAGGATCAGCAGGCCGAGCAGCAACCGCAGCTGCTCGCCGCGGATCTTCTGGCCGGCGCGGGCGCCGAACTGCGCGCCGGTGACGCCGCCGACCATCAGGATCAGCGCCAGCACGGCGTCGACGAGGTGGTTGGTCACGGCGTGCAGCATGGTCGCGAACAGCATGGTGACGAGCGTCAGCACCATCGAGGTTCCGATCACCGTCGAGGTCGGCACCCTGAGCAGATAGATCATGATCGGCACCAGGATGAAGCCGCCGCCGATGCCCATGATGGCGCCGATGAAGCCGATCACGATGCCGACCACCACGACCGGAATCACCGAGAGATAGATCTTCGAGCGCTTGAACCGCATCTTCAGCGGCAGGCCGTGGATCCAGTTGTGCGTGCGTCGCGGCGGCAGCGCGCCGCGCCGGGTCCGCATCAACGCGCGCAGGCCCTCGGAGAACATCAGGCTGCCGACGGTGGTGAGCAGCACGACGTAGGAGAGCGCGATCATCAGGTCGAGCTGGCCGAGTGCGCGCAGCTGCGTGAACGTCCAGACGCCGAGCGCCGTGCCGGTCACGCCGCCGCAGAGCAGGACGCTTGCCAGTGCCGGATCGATCGCGCGCCGCCGCCAGTAGGACAGCGCGCCGGAAAAGGACGAGGCTGCGATGTGGCTCGCGACGGAGGCGACCGCCACCGCCGGCGTGATGCCGATGAAGATCAGCAGCGGCGTCATCAGGAAGCCGCCGCCGATTCCGAACATGCCCGAGACGAAGCCGACCGCGGCGCCCATGACGAGCACCAGGAAGACGTTGACCGGAAGATCGGCGATCGGAAGGTAGAGCTGCATTGAACCACGCACCGGCGAGACGGATCGACGAACGCGGAATGCTCGCGGAAAGGACGGAACGATTGCCGCGCCCCTCAATAGCGGACTTTGCCTGCGGGCGGGACCGGGAACTTCGCGCGTGGTGAATGGGCGCGGCGAGAGCGTGACCAAACCGGGCGAGATCGTTGCGACCACAAGGGTACGCTCCCTCCCCCGCTTCGGGGCAGGGCTATCGCATTTGAGAGCCTTCCCCTGTGGCCATCCTTCGAGACGCCCGCCTTTGGCGGGCCCTCAGGATGAGGGCTAAGTGCGCGGCAGCAGTTTCAGCGGGCATCGGTGCCACTTAGCCTCATCCTGAGGAGACCGCGAAGCGGTCGTCTCGAAGGACGAGGCGCGCGCTCAGGCTCCGCCAGGAACGACTGTTCAAGAGGAGAAAACCCCCACCCGGCGCTACGCGCCGACCTCTCCCGCACGCGGTCGAGGTGCACCGAGTCCGTGGCTGGCTTGGTTCGCTCTCGTTACTATGCGGCTCAATTCGCGGCCGAAGCCGAGCGCTTGGTCGCGACGGCCTTCGGCGCCGGCTTTGCGCTTGCCTGCGACGCGGTGTCCCAGCCGCCGGCGGGCGCTGCGACATTGACGGCATCGTCGGGCTGCGGCTCGGGGCTGAAAGTCTGGATCGCGAGCTTGGCGGCGGCGAGCGATTGCGGGTCGAGGCGCTTGGCGACGTCGTCGCGCTTGCCGGCCGCGTCCGCATCGCCCTGTGCGGCCGCCAGGCTGAACCATTTGTAGGATTCGGCGAGGTTCTGCTCGACGCCGATGCCGCGGGCATAGAGGATGCCGAGGTTGAACTGGCTGTCGGCGACGCCGCGATCGGCCGCCTTGCGGAACCACTGCGCTGCGCTCTTGTAATTGGCGCCGCGCCCACCGCCGTCGGCGTCGAGCACCGCGAGATTGTGCATCGCCTTGGCGTTGCCGCGCTCGGCGGCCTGGGTGTAGTAGCGGCGGGCGATGTCGGCGTCCTTCTTCACGCCAAGGCCCTTTTCGTAGAGCGTGCCGAGGCGGAAGATCGCGGGCACTACGCCGGCCTGCGCCGCGCGGTCGTACCACTTCGCCGCTTCGTCGTAATTCGTGGCGACGCCCTTTCCTTCGGCAAAGCGCACGCCGATCTCGTAGGCCGCGGTTGCATCGCCCTTCATCGCGGCGGTGCGCAAGGCCGGGCCGCCGATGCCGTCAGGCAATCTCTCGCTCGGCGGCACCTGGACGAGGCCGAGCTTGGCGCGGCTGGTGCCGGACAGCGCGCCGGTGACGTCGCTGGAGGCCGGCGGCGGGGCTGCGGCAGGCGCCGGCGGGATCTCGACGGAGGCCGAGTTGCCCGGAATGGCGGCGGGCGCCGGCGCGGCATTGATCTGGGATTGCCGTCCGATCGGCGTCGGCGACGTCATCGACGGCGTGATCTGCTCGGGCGTGGCGGGCTTGGTCTCGACCGGGGGCGGCGGGGCCAGCGGCGCCGGCTGGCCGGACGTATCGTCCATGGCCTGCGGCGCCGGCGGCGGGCTGCCGCCTTCGAGCAGGTTCATCGCCATCTTGAAGGTGCCGAGCACGATTACGACCACGCTTGCGCCGACCAGCAGCGAGCGGATCTTCGAAGTGATGGTCGAACCGCCGTCCTTGCCCTGGTCCTTGTTCTTGGATCGGTCGGCCCCTGCCTTGGCGGCGCGGCCGGTCTTTTCCGGCTGCGCGGCGGCGGCTTGCGCGGCGCGGCGTGCGGCCGCGATGAAGCTCGACGACGACACCGGCTCTTTCGGCGCGGTGGCAATTCCGCTGATCGCGCTCTCGGAGGCGGCGATGCGCTCCGACGGCGTGGCGAGGCGTCCGCCCGGCCGTGTGCCCGGCTCGAGCGGATGATCCGGTGGCAATTCCGGCGCGAGCGCGGTCCGCGCGGGCGCGGTGTGCGGCTCCAGGATTTCGCTGATCGCACGCGGCGGCAAGGGTGGTGCGACTTGCGGTGCCGCCGGCACCGGCGGCGGCGCAACGGGCGCGGCTGCGTGGAATTCGCGCGGCGCGGCGACGAAGGCGGCTTGCGCACCCTGCGCGGCGGCGGGATTGGGCAGCTCGGGCTTCGGATCGTATTTCGGCTGCTGCGGTTGTGGCCGCGGCTCGCGCGCCATCGGCGCCGGCTCCATCGGAGCGGCCATCGGCATCGGCTGCGGCGCCGGCACGGTGCGCACCGCGCGCAGATCGCCCTCGATCATCGAGAGGCGATCGACGACGTGGCCGAGCGCGCTGTGGACGGCCTCGAGCGAGTCCTGGGTGTGCCGGGTGGTCTCGGCCTGGCTGAAGCGGATGTCGGAGAGCTCGCGCTTGACGAGATCGACCATGCCGGAATCTGCGAGCGGTGCGGAGTTGCGGCTCTCGGCCAGCGCGGCATAGGTCGCCTGCTGCCGCTCCAGGTGGCGCAGGATGTCGTGCAGCCCGTCCTCGACGCGGCTCAGATTGCCGTTGTGCGGATCGGAGGCGGCTTCGATCCGTTCCAGCAGATAGGAGACGCGCTGTTCGAGATGCGCGAAGGTGGACGCGGAATCGCTGCCGACCTGCATGCGGTCGAAACGGTCCGACAGCGCGCGGATCGCGGCTTCGAGGTGCTCGGTGCTCTCGGATGGCTGAGGCCGTTCGCGGGTTTCGAGCGCAGCGGTGAGCGCGGCGATGCGCTGCTCCAGCACCGCGAAGCTGTCGCCGTGGCCGGAGGCGCGGGTGACCTGGTCGACCTTGGACGACAGCAGCTGCACGTCCTCGGAAAGCCGTGCCAGCGCCTCGTTGGAGGCCACGTTCGAGACGATGCCGCGCAGCGCCGAGATCGCGCCTTCGAGCTGCTGCACTGTCGAGGGATCGTCATTGGCGCGCAGGATCAGATCGAGCTTGGCGCCGAGATTGCGGATCGCCTCGTCGTAGCCGGTGAGCTGCTCGGCCGGCGTCAGCGTGCGCAGCACCTGCTTGATGTCGGACAGCGCATGCTCGATGCCGGAGAGGACCTGGCCGTCGGTGCCGTTGGACCGTGTCTCGTCGATGCGACGGTGCAGCGAGCGGATCTCGTTCTCGATCGATTCGATCGCGCGGCGCGGCATCGCCTCGGTGATGGCGGCACGGATTTCGGCAAGCTCGCTGCGGAAGGCGTTGATCGCCTGCTCGGTATTGTCGGGACGCTGCAGCGACTCGATCTGGCTCGTGATCTTGAGCAGGTGGCGCTCGAGCGATGAAAAATCCGGCCCCGGCTGCGGTGGCGGCGGCGCGTAGGCAGGCGCCGGCGGGGCCATGGGCGGTGCGTAAGGAGCGGCGGGCGCAAGCGAAGGCGCGGCACGCGGCGGCATCTGCCTGGGCGCAAAGCCGTCGAGCTCGCTCTGGCGCGCGGTGATCTCGGCGACCGCGACGTCGAACGAAGCCGGGCTCAGGGGTGGTGAGCTGCGATAGACCTGCGCGGCCGCGCGCTCGACCGCATCGGCCTGGCGCTGGCGCGTGTCGGCCGGGGCGGGGCGTGGGGCCTGCGGCTGCTGCGGTTGCCGCTGCGGGCGGGAGATTTGCGACAGGCGCGCATCGAGCCGCGAGATCGCATCGTTGAGTTGACGCGCGACGCCCTGCTCGCGCGAGACGTCTGGTCTTGAAGAGTCCTGGCGCGGGGCGGGCTTGGAAATCCGTTCGATCTGCTGGGTGATCGCGTCGAGCCGCTGGTGGATGTCCGCGACTTCGCGGCTCTCCTGACTGGGGCCTTGGCTCGGCATGTGCTGCGGACGCTGGTCGTAGGCTGCGCGAAAGTTCGGCGGGGCCGTCTCGCCGAGCGTGGAGCTCAGCCAATCGTTGAGTGACATGCCGGCTCTGCGCGCAGCAGCTTCGGCCCGCTCCCGGACGGATGGATCGATGCCGTCAACACTCCACGATACGCGCGAATTCATGACTCTGTCCGGTTCCGACTCCGGCGCCCCACCCGGCGCCTCCAGCCTCCCCACGCGCCCCGGTTGCAAAGACAATCGAATTTGGCGCGGGTCGTCTGCCTCGAAAACCGACTTTTTCCTGTTACGGTAAATAACGAGTTAAGGAATGCGGCGCCGCTGTCTTAAAGTTGGGCGGAACAGCGAGCCCCGGAACAAGGTGCGCTCCGCTTGCGGGAGAGGGTTGGGGGAGAGAGTGCTTCCGCAATCGAGAACCCCGAAGAGGAGAAGGCGCTCACCCGCGCCTTCGGCGCGACCTGTCCTGCAAGCGAGCGCTTTGCATAATTCGGAACGAAACCGAATGCACCGGAATCGAAACGAGAACTGACCAGATTCGTTTGCAGAACATCGCTCTAGTTCCGCCCCATTTTGCAAAGCTCTCGCAAGCGAGAGATGTGGGCACCGCCGAGGCCGAACCTAGCCCTTCCCGCGCTTCCCATCCTCCAGCGGCACTACCGTGGCCTTGCCACTCATCGCCGACAGCGCCTCGAGCGCGGCTTAGCGACCTGGCGGGTGCAAGCGCGTGTCCAGTGCGAATGGCTCCTGAGATCTCAGCTTGTAGGCGCCCGCCGCATTTGCGGCCGTGAAGATCAAATTCCAGCTCGCCGTCGAGACCACGCTCGGAATCACGATGAACCTGTGTTTCGCAAGCAGCTCATCCCCGAATGCCTGCTGGCCGGCGCTCGGTATCCCCGGCCTCAGCCAGTTGGGATTTGGAACGGTATTGGGCTCGACGACGAATACACCCGCTGGATCGATCGCTGTGGCCGTGATCACATGGGACACCATGTCCAACGCGCGAAATCCCTTATGAACGGCGACCTCCAGAATCGCCGTCGCGGGATCGATCGAACAGTAAACCGTGCGAACTCCTTTGCTGTTCCAGCGGCCTCCGACGAGAAACGCGCCCTCTCCACTGTCCCAGGTCGCAGCATATTTGGATTGATCCAGACGCCAAGCCACCAGCTCGGAGCCGCCGAGCGATGCGGGGAGCGGTGTCACGCGTAAACGCCATACTCAAGCCGTGCGAGAAAATCCTCGACGAGTTCAACCCCGGCAGGTGTGGCTAACAGATCAATCGGCTTGCGTTGATCGAGGCCAATGGCCGGGCGCTCCAGCCACTGCTCAGCCTCCTCCTTCGATCCGAGGACCGAAGTGGCTTTCGCCAATATTTCTGCGAGCTTCCACGCGCGCCCGCTCTGTTCAGGGCTGAGCTGCCGGATATTTTCAGCCGTGTGCCGCTGGTAGGTTCTATGGCTCATTCCGATCGCCTTGGCGAAAGAATCGTCCCAGCGGAGAAATGCGAAATTTGCGACCAGATACACCAGCGCCTTGGATGGGAGGCCACTCACGAGAATTTCGTGAGCCTCTAGTGGGCTCTTGGGCATCTTCCGAAAGGTGGAAGTTCCCCCGAGAAGCCGTGTGACGGCCGCCAGCCGGGCAATTTCAGGGGATTGAGCAAGTTCGTCCATCAGCATCAGTCTCGCCACTTGTCGCTCAAAATATGACAAGTGTCGAAATGATTTTCAAGGGCGGGGCACCAATTCTTGGTCGGGCTCGGCCCCTCAGCCCTTCTCGCGCTTGCCATCCTCGATCGGCACCACGGTGGCCTTGCCGCTCATCGCCGACAGCGCCTCGAGCGCTTCCTCGCAGAAGTCGGCCACCATCTGCTCGTGCCGGGCCCCCAGGCGGAGCAGGAGCAGGTTGCCGAGGTCGAGCTTGCCCTCTGCCGTGCCGTCCGGAAAGCGCTTCTTCAGGATGCGCTCGTAATTGGCGTGGCGGTCGCGGTGGTGCTCGAGCCGGGCCATCAAATCGGCGCGCAGCGGCTCGATGTCGATGCTGTCGAGCGCATGGAGGCGGACCAGGAGGTCGTCCTTGGTCGAGGCCGGCGTGCTTGGCCGCGCGGCCCAGTGCCGCAGCGCTGTTCGGCCCTCCGGAGTGAGCGTATAAACCAGCTTGTTGGGCTTGCCTGATTGCACGACCTCGCGGCCCTGGATGTAGCCGCGGTCGCGCAGCTTGGAGAGTTCGCGGTAGATCTGCTGGTGGTCGGCCTTCCAGAAGAAGCCGATCGAGGAATCGAACGTCTTGGCGAGCTCGTAGCCCGTCATCGGACGTTCCGTCAGGCATGCGAGGATCGCGTCGCCCAGTGCCATGACCGGTCTCCTGTTCTCGACCTTGTGGCTTGACTTTATGCGCATCGGCGCATATGCGTCAATGTGCATATGAGGCGGCTGAAGGGCCGGGCGAAAGACCCGTCCTGAAAACCCAGCGGAATCAACCCTTTCGCTACTGTGCATGGGGTTGTTTTCGCGTTTTTTGCCAAGGCTCCTGGAAAGCCCTTTAGGGAGGCACCCGAGAATGACCGGCCTCGATTCCTGGTACGCCTACATGAAGTCTCATGACCGCACCGCGCTCTGGGATCTTCTGCACCCCGATGCCGTGTTCGAAAGCCCCGTCGTTCACACGCCGCAGCGCGGCCGCGACATCACCTTCAAATATCTCTCCAGTGCCGAACAGGTGCTCGGCGGTCCGACCTTCACCTATGTGGGTGAGTGGAGGAACGAGCGCGGCGCCGTGCTCGAATTCAAGACCATGATCGACGGCATCGAGATCAACGGCGTCGACATCATCAGCTTCGACGGCGAGGGACGCATCACGCACTTCAAGGTGATGGTGCGTCCGCTCAAGGCGATCAACATGCTGCACCGTCTGATGGCGGAGCAGCTGGCTGCCCAATCATGATACTGCCCTGAGTTGCCGAACCCGCTAAGCTCGCGGGCGAACGCGCCGCAGGAACCGCACGAACATCATTTCAAGGCCCATGCCGGGAGAACCCCATGCCGATCTATAAAGCCCCCGTCGAAGACGTGAACTTCCTGCTCAACGACGTCTTCCAGATCGACCGCTACGACAATCTGCCGGGCTTCTCCGATGCGTCGAGCGACGTGCGCGAGGCGATCCTCGGCGAAGCCGCCAAGCTCGCCGAAGAGGTGCTGCAGCCGCTGAATCGCGTGGGTGATCTCGAAGGCTGCAAGCGCGCCGACGACGGCAGCGTCACCACGCCGAAAGGCTTCAAGGAAGCGTTCAAGCAGGTCGTCGAGGGCGGCTGGCTCGGCCTGTCGGCGCCGACCGAATATGGCGGCCAGGGCCTTCCGGTGACGCTGAGCCAGGCGGTCAACGAATTCCAGATCTCCGCCAACATGGCGTTCTCGATGTATGGCGGTCTGACCATGGGCGCGACCGCGGCGCTGCTGGTGCACGGCACGCCCGAGCAGAAGAAGATCTACGTCCCGAAGATGGTGGCCGGCGAATGGACCGGCACCATGAACCTCACCGAGCCGCATTGCGGCACCGACCTCGGCATGCTCCGCACCAAGGCGGTGCGCCAGGCGGACGGCAGCTTCAGGATCACGGGCACCAAGATCTTCATCTCGGCCGGCGAGCACGATCTCGCCGACAACATCATCCATCTCGTGCTCGCCCGCATCGAGGGCGCGCCGGCCGGCATCAAGGGCGTGTCGCTGTTCGTGGTGCCGAAATTCCTGGTGAACGCCGATGGTTCGATCGGGCAGCGCAACGGCGTCGTCTGCGGCTCGATCGAGCACAAGATGGGCATCCACGGCAATTCCACCTGCGTGATGAACTACGACAACGCCACCGGCTGGCTGATCGGCGAAGAGAACAAGGGCATGCAGGGCATGTTCGTGATGATGAACGAGGCCCGTCTCGGCGTCGCCGTGCAGGGCCTCGCGCAGTCCGAGGTCGCCTATCAGAACGCCGTCGCCTATGCCCGCGAGCGCATCCAGGGCCGTTCCCTCACCGGCGTCAAGGCGCCGGACAAGCCGGCCGATCCGATCATCGTGCATCCCGACGTGCGCCGCACGCTGCTGTCGATCCGCGCCTTCAACGAGGCCGCGCGCGCTTTCGTGATCTGGACCGCGCTGAAGAGCGACGTCGCCCACCGCTCCGAGGATCCCAAGGACCGCCAGGCCGCGGACGACCACATGGGCCTGATGACGCCGGTGCTGAAGGGCTTCCTCACCGACTACGGCTTCGCCAACGCGGTGCAGGCGCAGCAGATGTATGGCGGCCACGGCTACATCGCCGAGCAGGGCATGGAGCAGTTCGTGCGCGATGCGCGTATCGCCATGATCTATGAAGGCGCCAACGGCATCCAGGCGCTCGACCTCGTCGGCCGCAAGCTGCCGCGCGACGGCGGCCGCGCCATCATGGCCTTCTTCGGCGAGGTGATGGCCTTTGCCAAGGAGAATGGCGGCGACGAGGCACTCAAGCCCTTCATCACGCCGCTCTCCACCTCGCTCGGCCACCTCCAGCAGGCCACCACCTGGCTGATGCAGAATGCGATGGCGAAGCCGGACAATGCCGGCGCGGCTGCCACCGACTACCTGCATCTCTTCGGCTTCGTCGCGCTCGGCTATATGTGGGCGAGGATGGCCAAGGTGACGAATGCCAAGATTGCCGAGAGCGGGGCGACGCCCTATCTCTCGACCAAGCTCGTCACCGGCCGCTTCTTCATGGAGCGGATGCTGCCGGAGACCGCGGCCAATCTCGCGCGCATCCAGGCCGGATGCGCCACCATCATGGAATTGCCGGCGGAAGCTTTCTGAGGCCTGCTCCCGCCGCCGTTTCCCAATAGCTTTCAAACATCACATCAGGAGGGCGTCATGCCTGAGGCATTCATCTACGACCACGTTCGCACCCCGCGCGGCCGCGGCAAGGCGGACGGCGCGCTGCACGAGGTCACGGCGCTCGCGCTCGCCACCGTGCCGCTGAAGGCGCTGAAGGAGCGCAACAATCTGCCGGAAGATTCCGTCGACGACGTCATCCTCGGCGTGGTCGATCCCGTCGGTGAAGCCGGATCCGACATCGCGCGCTTCGCCGCGCTGAAGGCGGGCCTCGGCGACGCCGTTCCCGGCGTGCAGATCAGCCGGTTCTGCGCCTCCGGCCTCGATGCCGTGAACTTCGCCGCCGCGCAGATCATGAGCGGCCAGCATGAGCTGGTGATCGGCGGCGGCGCCGAATCCATGAGCCGCGTCGGCATCGGCGCTTCCGGCGGCGCATGGCCGATGGATCCTTCGATCGCGGTGCCGGCCTATTTCATGCCGCAGGGCGTCTCGGCCGATCTGATCGCGACCAAATACGGCTTCTCGCGTGACGACGTCGACGCCTACGCCGTGCAGAGCCAGCAGCGCGCGGCAAAGGCCTGGGACGAGGGGCGCTTCGACAAGTCGGTGGTGCCGGTGAAGGACATCAACGGCCTCACGATCCTCGCCAAGGACGAGCACATGCGTCCGTCGACCACGATGCAGTCGCTGGCGCAGCTGCAGCCGTCGTTCACCATGATGGCGCAGATGGGCGGCTTTGACGGCGTCGCGGTGCAGTCGCATCCCGAGATCGAGCGCGTGAACTACGTGCATCACGCCGGCAATTCGTCGGGCATCGTCGACGGTGCCGGCGCCGTGCTGCTCGGCAGCAAGGAGGCCGGTAGCAAGTACGGCATGAAGCCGCGCGCGAAGATCCGCGCGTTCGCCAACATCGGCTCCGAGCCGGCGATGATGCTGACCGGTCCGGTCGACGTCACCGAAAAGCTGTTCGCGCGCTCGGGCATGAAGAAGTCCGACATCGACCTGTTCGAGCTCAACGAGGCCTTCGCCTCCGTCGTGCTGCGCTACATCCAGGCTTTCGACATCGACAGCGCCAAGATCAACGTCAATGGCGGTGCCATCGCGCTCGGCCATCCGCTCGGGGCGACCGGCGCGATGATCCTCGGCACCGTGCTCGACGAGCTCGAGCGAACCAACAAGTCCACCGCCCTTGTCACGCTGTGCATCGGCGGCGGCATGGGCACCGCGACCATCATCGAGCGGGTGTAACTTCTTCCCCTCTCCCCTTGTGGGAGAGGGTGGCGCGAACACGCGAAGCGGGTTCTGGCCGGGTGAGGGGTCTGTCTCCGCGGATGCAGACCCCTCACCCCCTCGCTTCGCTCGGACCCTCTCCCACAAGGGGAGAGGGGAAGACGAGACCCCCATCAACCGCCGCGCCTGAGATCGGCTGCGGCACCGAGGAGCAACCAGCATGGCCTACAAGAATTTCAAGGTTGAGACCGACGCAGACGGCATCGCGCTCGTCACCTGGGACATCCCGGGCCGTTCGATGAACGTGCTCGACGAGACCTCGACCAATGAGCTCGAGGCGATCGTGAAGGAAACGACGGCAGACGCCGCGGTGAAGGGTGTCGTCATCACCTCCGCGAAAGAGGCGTTCTGTGCGGGCGCGGACCTGTCGATGCTCGAAGGCATGAACCAGGCCTATGCGAAGGTCTTCAAGGAGCAGGGCGAGACCGCGGCGAACCAGATGCTGTTCGACCAGAGCCGCCGCTTCTCGCTGGTGCTGCGTTCGATCGAGACGTCGGGCAAGCCGTGGGCGGCCGCGATCAACGGCCTCGCGCTCGGCGGTGGCTTCGAGATCACGCTGTGCTGCCACTATCGCGTCGCGGCGGAGAATCCCAAGACCCGCCTCGGCCTGCCCGAGGTCAAGGTCGGCCTGTTCCCCGGTGCCGGCGGGACGCAGCGTGTGCCGCGCCTGGTGCCGCCGCAGGATGCGATGACGATCCTGCTCAAGGGCGATCCCGTCACGGTCGAGAAGGCCAAGGCGCTGAACCTCATTCACGCCGTGGCGCCCGCCGCCGACCTCGTCAAGGCGGCGAAGGACTGGATCAGGGGCGGCGGCAAGGCCGTCGCGCCCTGGGACGAGAAGGGCTTCAAGCTTCCGGGCGGTCCGGTGTTCTCCAAGGCCGGCATGATGATGTTCCCGGCCGGCAACGCGATCTACCGCCGCGAGACCTACGACAATTATCCGGCCGCGCGCGCCATCATGAGCTGCGTCTATGAGGGCCTGCAGCTGCCGATCGACGCCGCGCTGCGGGTGGAGTCGCGCTACTTCGCCTCGGTGCTGCGCTCGAAGGAAGCGGCCGCGATGATCCGCAGCCTGTTCCTGTCGATGCAGGAATTGAACAAGGGCGCCCGCCGCCCGAAGGACGTGCCGCCGACCAAGGTGAAGAAAATCGCCGTCATCGGCGCCGGCTTCATGGGCGCCAGCGTCGGCTATGTCTCGGCCCGCGCCGGTCTCGACGTCGTCCTGATCGACCGCGACCAGGAGAGCGCCGACAAGGGCAAGGCGCATGCGCAGAAGGTGATCGAAGAGCAGATCAAGAAGGGCCGCGCCAAGCCCGGGGATGCCGAAGCGCTGCTCGCGCGCATCACGCCGACCGCCGACTATGCCGCGCTGAAGGACGTCGACCTCGTCATCGAGGCCGTGTTCGAGGACCGCAAGGTCAAGGCCGAGACCTTCGCCAAGGCGCAGCAATATCTGAAGCCGGACGTGATCTTCGCCTCGAACACCTCGACCCTGCCGATCACCTCGCTGGCCGAGGGCTTCAAGGACCAGGGCAAGTTCGTCGGCATCCACTTCTTCTCTCCGGTCGAGAAGATGATGCTGGTCGAGATCATCAAGGGCAAGAACACCGGCGATCTCGCGCTCGCGACAGCGCTCGACTACGTCCGGCAGATCGGCAAGACGCCGATCGTGGTCAACGACAGCCGCGGCTTCTTCGCCAACCGCTGCGTCGGCCGCTACGTCGCCGAAGGCAACGAGATGTTCCTGGAGGGCGTGCCGCCGGCGATGATCGAGAATTGCGCCAAGATGGCCGGCATGCCGGTCGGCCCGCTCTCGTTGTCGGACGAAGTCGCGCTCGACCTCGGCCTCAAGATCATGAAGGCGACGGAGGCCGATCTCGGCCCCAACGCCATCAATCCCGATCAGAAGAAGCTGATGGTGGAGATGGTCGAGAAGCAGGGCCGCCTCGGCCGCAAGAACAGCAAGGGCTTCTACGACTACCCCGAGAAGGGCAAGGGTCAGAAGAGCCTTTGGCCGGGACTCTCGGCGCTGCAGCCGAAGCAGCTCGATCCTGACACGCTCGACGTCGAGGAACTGAAGCAGCGCTTCCTGGTGGTGCAGGCGGTGGAAGCCGCGCGCACAGTGGAGGACCACGTCATCACCGATCCGCGCGAAGCGGATGTCGGCTCGATCCTCGGTTTCGGTTTCGCGCCGTTCACCGGCGGCACGCTGTCCTACATCGACTTCATGGGCACGAAGAAGTTCGTCGAGCTCTGCCGCAAGCTCGAGGCGAAATACGGCTCGCGCTTCACCCCGCCGAAGCTGCTCGAGGAGATGGCGGCGAAGGGCGAGACCTTCTACGGCCGCTTCGCGCCGAAGAAGGCGGCGGCCTGAGACAGACCTGTAGCCCGGATGGCGCGTGAGCGAAATCCGGGCACGCAGAGCCAAAAGGCCGGATCATTGATCCGGCCTTTTTATTTTCCGTCGCCGAATGGCGAGAATGCGCGCCCCGATACGGTCTCGCCGGCGAGACTGGCCGTCCAGCTGCCTTCGTCGCCGCGGCCGATGCGCACTTCAAAATGCCAGCCATTCTGGTTGGTGAAAGCGATGTCTGCGCCGCGTTTCGTCCTGGCGTAGCTGCACCGATATTCGGTCGGCCGGTCCGGAAAGACGATCTTTCCTTCCCTGCTCTCGAACACGGCCGAGGTGGTCTGTGGATGGATCATGAAGATGCAATCGCGCTGCGGCGCGACCGGCGTCGACAAGCCAAGAATCGCGAGCGGCGCGCCGGCGGTCATGAGGACGATCATGTTCATGAGGCAACTGTCTCCTGGAGATGATCCTTCGACGTCGTCGCCGATCACATGGTTCACGATGAAGAAGGGCCGGATGATCCACGCCAGAATCCTGCCGCAGCCACGCTCCGCCCTGGCACCGCTCTTGCTGATGTTTCCCCGGATGGCCCATTGGCATTGAAGGTGTCCCGCAATGATCCCCACCGTGTCTCAAGACAGCGCAGCCGGCGTTGCGGTAAGATACGCCCCCTTGCTGCTTCTGGGTCGGTCGTGGCGCCGCCGCGGGCTCCTCCGGCGGCGCAGAAAAATTCCCTCGTGGTTCGGCCTGGTCCTACTCGTTCTCCTTCTCGATATCGCGATGGCCGTGCTTGCCTGGCTCGCCGTCGATGTCGTCCTGCATTGAGAGCTCGCCCCTGTACAGGTAGAACGTCGCGGCCAAATAGGCGAGCTGGCCGGCAATCAGGCAGCCGACGACGATCGGAACGCCCGTCCAAAATCCAAAGCCTGAGGTCTGAAGGACCGTTGCTGTAACGATCGCGGTCGCCGGCGAGACCAGCAGCAGAGTCCAGACTCGGAAGATGAGCCCCGTCGCAAGGCCAGTGATTGCGCTCGCGAGCAGGAGAAGGAGTACAGCCGTCACAATAGCTTCCCGGTCCAGTCCAGTGGTCTGCGTCGTGTTCCCGCGCTGAAGCTGAGCCAAGTGGAGTGCTCTCACAAGGATTGTGACGGCCGCGGAGTGCACAACGCAGAGTTATTGTTAACCCTGACAATGCTCGTAAAATTGCAGTCAGTGCAGCGCGAATCTTCGGATTCAGCGAATGGCGCAAGCAGAGCGGCTGATCATCGATCCCCGTCTTCGTCGCTTCGCCTGTCCTGCTCGGTGAACGGCGGTCCAAAGCTCCCGCGCAGCTCGGAGGTGAGGAATTTCAGCTTGTGGTGCTCGGAACTGTCGCGGGCTGGCGCCAGCGCCTCGGCCGAGGCCAGACGGCGATCTTCTGGACAATCACCGGGCCTTCGGTCACGATCTCGCCGCTGTCGAGGCCCGGCGCAGGGCCTGGCCCCCAGGGGTCAGCTTCAGATAGTCCTCGCCCATTTTCGAGCTTCCTGGCGCCGATTCGACCTCGACCATCTCATAGGGCAGGCCGGCCGACAGGAGGGCCATGGGGATGGCGAGCAGGCACCGGTCGAATCCTGCGGTTTCGCGGAATTCCGCCTGATGCTTGGTTCGGCCGAAAGAGCAACTACATGCACCTGCTTGAAATAGTCAAGATTGATGCAGGTGCATCAAATGGAGTAAGAGACGGGCGACGAACTTGAGCGGGACCATGAAACGCAAACCATCGACCGAGGCAACAGCCGCCTGGATCCGCCTGATGCGGGTGCAGAGCCGCGTGCTCGATTGCGTCGAGCAGGACTTGAAGAAGGCCGGCTTCCCACCGCTGGCCTGGTATGATGCGCTGCTCGAATTGTCGCGGGCGCCCTCGGGCGAGCTGCGGCCGGTCGAACTCGAGCGGCAGATGCTGATTCCGCAATATTCCACCTCGCGGCTGATCGACCGCCTGGTCGACGAGGGCCTGGCCTCGCGGCGCGAATGCAAGATCGACAAGCGCGGCCAGTTCGTCGAGATCACGGAAGCCGGCCGCGAGTTGCAGAAGCGGATGTGGGGCGCCTATTCGGCTGCGATCGAGAAATATGTCGGCTCGAAACTGTCCGATGCCGACGCCGTCAAGCTCAGCAATCTGCTCGATCGCCTGGGCTGCTCGTGCGGCGAGGTGAAACTGCCGCCCGCGGGCGTCAACGAAAGCATGCCGTCGCGATGATCGCGCGGCAAACCGCTCGTCCGCGCAACCGGTGGGTTCGCGGGCCATCCCTGTCACCGCGCGCGTTCGGTCGAAGCGCCTTTTTGATTAGAGTTTGATATGGCGCGAGACCAGATCGATATGACGCCGCTGCAATCACGCGACGAACTCGTCGCGTGGTTCGAGGCCGGCTGCAAGGACCCGTCCGAATTCCGCATGGGCACCGAGCACGAGAAGACGCCGTTCACGCTCGAAGGCCACCATCCGGTGCCGTACGAAGGTGCGCGCGGCATCGGCGCGCTGCTCGAAGGCATGAAGCTCCTGCTCGGCTGGGAGCCGATCATGGAGCAGGGCAACATCATCGGCCTCTACGACGTCACCGGTGGCGGCGCGATCTCGCTCGAGCCCGGCGGACAGTTCGAGCTGTCCGGCGCGCCGGTCGAGAATGTGCACCAGACCCAGGGCGAGTTGATGGCGCATCTGGCACAGGTGCGCGAGATCGCAACGCCGCTCGGCATCGGCTTCCTCGGGCTCGGCATGACGCCGTCCTGGTCGCGCGCCGATATCCCGGTGATGCCCAAGGGCCGCTACAAGATCATGACCAACTACATGCCGAAGGTCGGTCAGTACGGCCTCGACATGATGTACCGGACCTGTACCGTGCAGACCAATCTCGACTTCTCCTCCGAAGCCGACATGGTCAAGAAGCTGCGCGTCTCGCTCGCGCTCCAGCCGGTCGCGACGGCACTGTTCGCCAATTCGCCGTTCACCGAGGGCAAGCCGAATGGCTTCCTGTCTTTCCGGTCCGAGATCTGGCGCGACACCGACAACGCGCGCGCAGGCATGATGCCGTGGGCCTTCGAGGACGGCATGGGGTTCGAGCGCTATGTCGACTACGCGCTCGACGTGCCCATGTATTTCGTCAAGCGCGGCGAGGAATACATCGACGTGTCGGGCTCCTCGTTCCGCGCGTTCTTCGAGGGCCGCAACAACAATCTTCCCGGCGAGCGTCCGACGCTGTCGGACTGGGCCAACCATCTCTCGACGATCTTTCCGGAAGTGCGGCTCAAGCGCTATCTCGAGATGCGCGGCTCCGATGGCGGTCCGTGGGGCCGTTTGCCGGCGCTGCCGGCGTTCTGGGTCGGGCTGCTCTACGACGACGTTTCGCTCGATGCCGCCTGGGACATGGTGAAGCACTGGACCGCGCATGAGCGTCAGGCCCTGCGCGATGACGTGCCGCGGTTCGGCTTCAAGGCGCGAATCAAGGACCGCTATCTGTTCGAGATCGCCAAGGAGTGCCTCGTTCTGGCACATGCCGGCCTGCGCCGGCGCGGCCGGATCGACCAGCTTGGCCGCGACGAGACCCGACACCTCGAGCCGCTCGATCGCATCATCGATTCCGGCCGGACGCCGGCGGAGGAGATGCTGGAGAAGTTCAACGGTCCCTGGAAGGGCTCGGTGGAACCGGTCTACGCGGAATACGCTTTCTAGAGTCATAGGCGAGCGACCGGATCCGAGCCGTTCATCGCCCGTACAGGTTTGCGGCGATCAAATGATCGGGCCGGAAAACCTGAGCGTCCTCAATAACTCGAAAGCTGTTCCGATGGTGAAGGGCCGCCTGCCTGGGGCCGTCATGGCACGCCTCTTGGCTTGTGCCGCGCTGCTTTTGCTCGCGCTTGCGAGCGTGCCCGCGCGCGCGCAGACAGCATTCGACAGGCCCGGCGGCGACTATTTCAGCACGCCGGTCACCTCGGGCGATCCCGAGGATTGCGCGCTGCTGTGCGAGCGCGACCGCCGCTGCCGCTCCTGGAGCTTCAGCTATCCCGACGTCGAAGGCGGCTCGGCGGTCTGCTGGTTGAAGAACACCGTGCCGCCGCGCGTGCCGGGAAGTTGCTGCATCTCCGGGGTGCGCGGCGCCGGCGTGATCGAGCCGCGCGTCGAGGGCGTCGAGACGTCGATCGACCGCCCGGGTGGTGATTTGCGCAATTTCGAGCTCAAGGACGGCGAAAGCGTAGAGGCCTGCAAGGCCGCCTGCACCGCCGACAACAAATGCCGTGCCTTCACTTATGCCCGCCCCGGCTACGTCGGGCGCGAGGCGCGCTGTTTTCTGAAGAAGGAGATCAAGCCGCCGCGCCGCAAGGCCGGATTCACGTCGGGCGTGGTGCGGTGATGCTCGTAGTCGTGCCCCGGACAGGGTGATGCGCTGCTGAACCGGGGCCCATTGCGGTCCCGCACTCTCTGCACGATGGGTCCCGGCTCTGCGCCGCGTCGCTTCGCGAGGCGTCTTGTCCGGGACAGGAGTGAGTCTTGCTCACTCTGCCGCAATCACCGTGAGCTCGGGCCACAGTGCCTTCCATCGCGCGGCTTTCGCCTCGTAGTTGGCGGCGGAGAAGTTCGGCGCCCGGTTGGGCCTTACGATCAGCCTTGCGACGTCATCGAACCCGTGGGGCGCATAGACGTCGAAATTCCCGCCGGCGGGTCGGATACCCAGTTGCGTATTCTCCGTGAGGAAACGGTCGATGCCGTCCGTCGAGCACGTCAGCGGCGGATAGGGCAGGCCATGCTTGTCGGGGTACCACAGATGCACCCGCGCCTGGTTGCGGATCTCGATCCTGGCGCCGAGATGAGCGAGCCGCGCATGCAGCCTGCGGATCACTGCGTCTTCCGCCTCCCACGACGTATCGGGATCGAAGTAGAACACGTCGTAGTCGGCGATGCCGTGACTGATCGCACGGCCGGTGAGCACGTTCCACACCGTCTGCACCAGGCAACCCGCGACCAGCCAGGCATCCGGCAGCGCAAGCTGCGCAAGGGCGTCGGCAATCGCAGCGTTGACGGGATTTCTCAGGGCAAGCGCGAGGAATTCGTCACGGTTCATCGTGAAGGGGAGAGACTTCCGCTCAATGCACGGCGGTGAAGAACCGGGCCAGCCTGAACCCGGACAGCCAGGTCCACACCGGCTGACCGCGCATGCCGAGATCCCAGGAGCCGAGCACGGCATCGGCACGGCCGATCAGATTGTCGATCGGCAACAGGCCGACGCCGCCGGCGCGCAGCGGCACGCGGCTGTCGGCGGAATTGTCGCGGTTGTCGCCGAGCACGAAGAGATGCCCGGCCGGCACCGTCACTTCGGGCGTGTTGTCGAGCGGGCCGTTGTCGCGCATCTTGAAGATCAAATGCGAGACGCCGTTCGGCAGCGTCTCGACATAGCGATAGGCAGGCTCGCTGCCGCCACGGTCGTCCTCGGCGGCGCCGACGCCGTCGGGCTTCAGCTCGGCGGGACGGTCGTTGATGAAGAGCTGGCCCTGCCGCATCTGGATGCGGTCGCCGGGCAGTCCCACGACGCGTTTGACCCAGGCCTGCGAGCGATCGCCGGGCCAGCGGAACACGACGACGTCGCCGAGCTTCGGCGTCTCCGCGAACACCCGGCCGCTCTCGGGCAGGCTGATCTGAATCGGCAGCGATGAGGTGCCGTAGCCATAGGGGAATTTCGAGGCGAGCAGCGCATCGCCGATCAGCAGCGTCGGCTCCATCGAGCCCGACGGCACGTAGAACGGCTCGGCCAGCGCGCCCTTGGCGATGAAGACCGCGGCCACGATGCCGGCGAGCTGCACGAGTTGCCCACCCCAGCCGCTGCTTTTCCGCTTGGGGGTGACAGTCACTTTGTCTTCCACGCTCATGCGCCCGTTCCACCCACCGTGATGCGTTCCATCAGCAGCGATGGCTGGCCGACGCCGACCGGCACGCCCTGACCGTTCTTGCCGCAGGTCCCGATGCCGGTATCGAGCGCAAGGTCGTTGCCGATCATGCGGATGCGATGCAGGTCGGTCGGTCCGTTGCCGATCAGCATGGCGCCCTTCAGCGGTGCGCCGATCTTGCCGTTCTCGATCTTGTAGGCCTCGGTGCACTGGAACACGTATTTGCCTGAGGTGATGTCGACCTGGCCGCCACCGAAATTCGCGGCGAACACGCCGTTCTTGACCGAGGCGAGGATCTCGGCGGGATCGCGGTCGCCCGCGAGCATGTAGGTGTTGGTCATGCGCGGCATCGGCACATGGGCGTAGCCCTGGCGACGGCCGTTGCCGGTCGGCTTCATGTTCATCAAGCGCGCGTTCTGGCGGTCCTGCATGTAACCGACGAGGATGCCATCCTCGATTAGCACGGTGCGATTGGTCGGCGTGCCCTCGTCGTCGATCGACAGCGAGCCGCGCCGCGAGGCGATGGTGCCGTCGTCGACGACCGTGACGCCCTTGGCCGCGACCTGCTGGCCCATCAGGCCGGCAAAGGCGGAGGTCTTCTTGCGGTTGAAGTCGCCCTCCAGGCCATGGCCGACCGCTTCATGCAGCATCACGCCGGGCCAGCCGGCGCCCAGCACGACGTCCATCTCGCCGGCCGGCGCTGGAATCGATTCCAGATTGACCAGCGCCTCGCGCAGCGCGCCGTCGGCGGCCTCGCGCCAGGATCTGCTCTCGATGAATTCGGCATAGCCGGCACGGCCGCCATAGCCCTTGCTGCCGCTCTCCTGGCGGTCACCCTGGCCGGCGACGACGGAAATGTTCACGCGCACCAGCGGACGGATGTCGCGATAGCTCTCGCCATCGGGCCGCAGGATCTCGACGACCTGCCAGGTCGCGCCCAGGCTTACGCTGACCTGCCGCACCCGCGGATCCTTGTCGCGCAGGTAAGCGTCGATCTCGGCGAGCAGCTTGACCTTGGTCTCGAAGCCGGGCGCATCGAGTGGATTGTCGTCGCCATAGAGCCGCACATTGGTGTGCGGGGGCGGCGCGGCGAAGCTGCCGGAGTAGCCGCCGCGCACGGCGGCGACCGCGTCGGCGGCGCGAATCAGCGCCGGCAGCGACACGTCGGAGGAATGGGCGTAGCCAACCGCATCGTCCTTGACGGCGCGTAGGCCAAACCCTTGCGAAGTGTCGTAGGTCGCCTGCTTCAGCCGCCCATTGTCGAACATCAGCGCTTCGGTCTGGCTGTATTCCAGGAACAATTCGCCGTCGTCGGCGCCCGAAAGCCCGCGCGCGACCTCGTGGCGAACCTGGTCGCGGTCGAGATTGGCACGGTCGAGCAGGGAGGTTGTTGCGGGGTTGGTCATGAGTCCGTCCATTATCGGGGGCTGTGGGGCAAGATAGTGGTTTCGGACCGGCTCCGCGAGGGCGCCAAGCCTCACATTACGGAAACAATAGGATCGCTCACCAGTGCCCGATCGGCCGCTACGGCAGCTTGTCGTAGCCCTCGCCGAGCCCGTTCAGGCTGAGCGGGAAGCCGATGCCTTCTTCGGGGGTCTCGAAGATAATGAAGGTTGCGGTCTTGGCGCTGCGCAGCTGGCCGAGCAGCTTGTCGTCCATCACCACTTCCGCCACGCAGCCGTTGGGCAGGCATCTGACGAAACCGGCGCGGCCGACGTCCTGGTTATCGAGCTTGAGTCCGAGGCCGGAGGGCAGCAGCACACCCAGCGGCGCCACCACGCGCATCAGGCGGCTCTTCTGGTCGGCGGTTTTCAGCACGATCACGGTCAGGCCGGCATTGGAGCGGTCTTCTGCCACCACGCTCTGGATCAGCGCGCATTGCTCGGTCTGGGCGCCGGGCGGGGTATCGCAGCGGATCTGCCAGTCGCCATGGACGGAGCGCACCGCGCCCTGCGCATGGGCGAGGCCGGGGAGCGCCAGGAGGACGATCGCGGTCAGGAGGGCGGCCAGCGCCGGGAGGCCGCTAGCCGGCTTTGCCATCGATCTCGAAAGCCCCATCGGGTCGGTCCCTCTGCTCGCCTGGGTCGCTCGCGCTTGGCAGGCCAATCTGGCGGACTGATACGGGAATGACGGCGTCTTGAAGGCGATTCCCAAGCAAATTCCGCGCCGCCTCGCACCGCCGCCGCCGGCACGAATCAGGCTCCTGCGCGGCCATCCGCCAGTGCCTACCGCGGGCAATTCCGCTGTCAAGCCGCAGCATCCCGGCAAACGGTATTTTTGTTTGATGTTGCTGGGAAATATCTTGCCGGTGATGGCTGACAGACCGAGCTCAAGACTGCATTGCGATAGATCAAGAATTATGGTTTGAGAGGCTTGATTTCGCGTTCTAGCGATCTGGCCCCAATTCCTCTTAGAGGTATTCTTGCGTGGCGGTTTGTCGGACTGGCGGATCGAATAAGCGTTTCCCGGAAATAGGGGAATGCACTTGGGGTGATTTCGTAAGGGGAGCGCGAACGGCATGAGGATGTCGATGGGTCGGGTGGGCCGGCAATTGCTGGGATTGGCCACCATCGCCTTGGTGGCGGCTGGCGTCACGCTGGGTACGGGTGGTGCGGCGTTCGCCGAGCTCGGGCAGCCGGCGCCGTGGGAGTGGACGCTGCAGCAGTCCGGTTCCCCGGTGATGGACAATATTGTCTGGTTCCACAATTTCCTGTTCGTGCTGATCACCCTGATCACGCTGTTCGTTCTGGCACTGCTGGTGATCGTGGTCATCAAGTTCAACGCGAAGGCCAATCCGGTGCCGTCGCGGACCACTCACAACACGCTGATCGAGGTGGCCTGGACGCTGGTTCCGGTGCTGATCCTGGTCGGCATCTCGGTGCCGTCGTTCCGGCTTCTGTTCCTCCAGCTCGACATTCCGAAGGCTGACCTGACCGTCAAGGCGACGGGCAAGCAGTGGTACTGGTCCTACGCCTATCCCGACAACGGCAAGTTCGAGTTCGACTCGCTGATGGCCCAGGACAAGCAGCCCCGCCTGCTCGGCGTCGACAACGAGATGGTGGTGCCGGTCAACAAGGTGATTCGGGTCCAGACCACGGGCGCGGACGTCATCCACGCCTTTGCGCTGCCGGCTTTCGGCGTCAAGATCGACGCCATTCCGGGCCGGCTGAACGAGACCTGGTTCAAGGCCACCAAGACCGGCATGTATTACGGCCAGTGCTCGGAATTGTGCGGCAAGGATCACGCCTTCATGCCGATTGCGATCCGCGTGGTCAACGACCAGGAGTTCGCCTCCTGGGTCGAGGCGGCCAAGAAGAAATTTGCGAGCGGCGGCACCAGCACCTACGCCTCCGCGGCCGGCCCGACGCAGTAAGCGCCGGGCGACGGCTCAAGGGGACTGAAAGCGACAAAAAGGGCGGGACCGCATAAGGTCCGCATGGGACGCAAGGCAGGATTTGAAAATGGCAACGAGCGCAGCGGCACACGGCGATCACGCGCAAGACCACGGACATGACGAGCACGCCCATCCGACCGGGTGGCGGCGCTACGTCTACTCGACCAACCACAAGGACATCGGCACGATGTACCTCGTCTTCGCGGTCATCGCCGGCGTCATCGGCGCCCTGATGTCGATCGCGATCCGCGCCGAGCTGATGTACCCGGGCGTGCAGATCTTCCACGAGACGCACACCTACAATGTGTTCGTGACCTCCCACGGCCTGATCATGATCTTCTTCATGGTGATGCCCGCGATGATCGGCGGCTTCGGCAACTGGTTCGTGCCGCTGATGATCGGCGCGCCCGACATGGCGTTCCCGCGCATGAACAACATCTCGTTCTGGCTGCTGCCGGCGTCCTTCGCGCTGCTCCTGATGTCGACCTTCGTCGAGGGCGAGCCGGGCGCCAACGGCGTCGGCGCCGGCTGGACCATGTACGTGCCGCTGTCGAGCTCCGGCCATCCGGGCCCGGCCGTCGACTTCGCGATCCTGTCGCTGCATCTGGCGGGCGCCTCGTCGATCCTCGGTGCCATCAACTTCATCACCACCATCTTCAACATGCGCGCGCCGGGCATGACCCTGCACAAGATGCCGCTGTTCGTGTGGTCGATCCTGGTGACGGTGTTCCTGCTGCTGTTGTCGCTGCCGGTGCTCGCCGGTGCGATCACCATGCTGCTCACCGACCGCAATTTCGGCACGACGTTCTTCGCACCCGACGGCGGCGGCGACCCCGTGCTGTTCCAGCATCTGTTCTGGTTCTTCGGTCACCCCGAGGTGTACATCCTGATCCTGCCCGGCTTCGGCATGATCAGCCAGATCGTCTCGACCTTCTCGCGCAAGCCCGTGTTCGGCTATCTCGGCATGGCCTATGCCATGGTCGCGATCGGCGGCATCGGCTTCGTGGTGTGGGCGCACCACATGTACACGGTCGGCATGTCCTCGGCGACGCAGGCCTACTTCGTCGCGGCCACGATGGTCATCGCCGTTCCGACCGGCGTGAAGATCTTCTCATGGGTCGCCACGATGTGGGGCGGCTCGATCGAATTCCGCGCCCCGATGATCTGGGCGGTGGGCTTCATCTTCCTGTTCACGATCGGCGGCGTCACTGGCGTCGTGCTGGCGAACGCGGGTGTCGATCGCGTGCTCCAGGAAACCTACTACGTCGTCGCGCACTTCCACTACGTGCTGTCGCTCGGTGCGGTGTTCGCGATCTTCGCCGGCTGGTACTACTGGTTCCCGAAGATGTCGGGCTACATGTACAACGAGACTTTGGCCAAGGCGCACTTCTGGGTCACCTTCATCGGTGTCAACCTGGTGTTTTTCCCGCAGCACTTCCTCGGCCTGTCGGGCATGCCGCGCCGCTACGTCGACTATCCCGACGCCTTCGCGGGCTGGAACCTGGTCTCGTCGGTCGGCTCCTACATCTCCGGCTTCGGCGTGCTGATCTTCCTCTACTGCGTGATCGACGCCTTCGCCCGCAAGGTGCCGGCCGGCGACAACCCCTGGGGTGCCGGCGCGACCACGCTGGAGTGGACGCTGCCCTCGCCGCCGCCCTTCCACCAGTTCGAAGTGCTGCCCCGCGTGCAATAGGCAATCTTCCGCGGCGCCCGTGACGGGCGCCGCGGCGCTATAACGAAGCGAGTAGATCTAAGTGTCCGTCCTCGACCAGAACGCCATCGACATCAATCCACGCATCTCAGAAGCGGGGGTTGGCGACTATCTCGCGCTGCTCAAGCCCCGGGTGATGTCGCTGGTGATCTTCACTGCGCTGGTCGGGATGGCGATGGCGCCGGGGCATTTCCATCCCGTGCTGGCGATCACCTCGCTGCTCTGCATCGCGGTCGGTGCCGGCGCCTCCGGGGCCCTCAACATGGCGCTCGAAGGCGACATCGACGCCAAGATGTCGCGCACCGCGAACCGGCCGATCCCGCGCGGCCGCATCACCCGTCCCGAAGCCATGGCGTTCGGCATGACGCTCGCCTTCTTCTCGGTGATGACGCTCGGCATCCTCGTCAACTGGATCGCCGGCGCGCTGCTCGCCTTCACCATCTTCTTCTACGTCGTGATCTATACGATGGGCCTGAAGCGCTGGACCGCGCAGAACATCGTGATCGGCGGCGCGGCCGGCGCGCTGCCGCCGGTGGTGGCCTGGGCTGCGGTGACCGGCACCGTCGACGTCGAGCCGCTGCTGCTGTTCGCCATCATCTTCTTCTGGACCCCGCCGCATTTCTGGGCGCTGGCGCTGTTCCGCTCCGACGACTACGCGCGCGCCGGCATTCCGATGCTGCCCAACGTCGCCGGCCCCGACGCGACCCGCCTCCAGATCCTGCTCTACACCATCGTGCTGATCGCGGTTGCCGCGGCGCCCTGGGCGCTCGGCTATTTCGATGCCGTCTACGGCATCGTCTCGCTGATCCTGGGCGCCGGCATGCTGGTGCTCGCGATCAACGTCTATATGCGCCGCGAACGCAGCCAGTCGCTGCGCGCGACCCGCAAGCTTTTTGCCTTCTCGATCCTGTATCTGTTCGCGCTGTTCGCGACCCTGCTGGCCGAGGTCGTGTACCGGGCGCTTGCTCCGATGGTTGGGGGCGCATGAGGCAGGAATGGCTGACAAACCCGAGCCAGATGGAATCGTCCTCACCGAGGCGCAGAAAAAGAGCCGTCGTCAGCGTTCGATCGCAATCGCGCTCGCGCTCGGCGTGCTGGTGGTGCTGTTCTTCGCCGTCACCATGGTCAAGGGACCGGCAGTGCTAGTGCGGCCGATGTAGGTAACATGGATCACGAGCCGACCATATCGCGGGATCAGAACCGGACGGCCACGAAGGGCCGTCTCGGTGGCCTTGGCCGCGACGCGCTGGTTGCCTCGATCTGCGGCGGCGTGGTCGCGCTGATGGTCGGTGCGTCCTACGCGGCGGTGCCGTTCTACAACTGGTTCTGCCGTGCCACGGGCTTCAACGGCACGACGCAGGTCGCGACCTCTGCGCCGGCCACCGGCCCGATCGCGCGGAGGATATCGGTGCGCTTCGATTCCAACGTCGCGCCCGGCCTTCCATGGAAGTTCGAGCCGGAGCAGAGCGAGATCGAGGTCAATATCGGCCAGGTCGTGACCGTCTTCTACACCGTGACCAATCAGGCCGCGCGCACCACCGCGGGCCAGGCCGCCTACAACGTCGCGCCGCTGACGGTCGGCTCCTATTTCCAGAAGATCAACTGCTTCTGCTTCACCGAGCAGACCATGGCGCCCGGCGAGAAGCGCGAGATGCCGGTCGTGTTCTACGTCGATCCCTCGATCGTCGACGACCACGAGAATGACGGGCTGGGCTCGATCACGCTGTCCTACACGTTCTATCCGGTGCGCGACCCCGTGGTGAAGCCGCTCGCTGCCAGCGAGGACGATAAACGCAAGGGAAATCTTTGACCGCCGGGCTCATGCTCAGGCGGTTGGAAACAAGGGGATAAGTGCCTGACAGGCACGGGATTGAGGAGAGAGACGGAATGGCTACGGCGCACACCAAGCATCACGACTATCACCTGGTCGATCCCTCTCCCTGGCCGGCCGTCGGCTCGCTCTCGGCCTTCATCATGGCGGTCGGCGCGATCGCCTGGATGCACCACATGTTCTCCGCCGCGCCGATCGTGTTCGGCGTCGGCACCGTGGGCGTGCTCTACACCATGGCGAGCTGGTGGGGCGACGTGATCAAGGAAGCCCAGTACAAGGGCGACCACACCCGCGTCGTGCAGCTGCACCACCGCTACGGCATGATCCTGTTCATCGCCTCCGAGGTGATGTTCTTCGTCGCCTGGTTCTGGGCCTATTTCAATGCCGCGCTGTTTCCGGCCGACGCCGTCCATGCCACCCGCGATGCGGTGTTCGGCTGCGGCCTCGGCACGCAGCCCGGCGCCTGCTCTGTCCCCGGCACCTGGCCGCCGAAGGGCATCGAGACTTTCGATCCCTGGCATCTGCCGCTCCTGAACACGCTGATCCTGCTCACCTCCGGCACCACCGTGACCTGGGCGCACCATGCGCTGCTCGAGAACGACCGCCAGGGCCTGAAATACGGCCTGATCCTCACCGTCGTGCTCGGCGCGCTCTTCACCTGCGTGCAGGCCTATGAGTACAGCCACGCGGCGTTCTCCTTCGCCGGCAATGTCTACGGCGCGACCTTCTTCATGGCGACCGGCTTCCACGGTTTCCACGTGCTGGTCGGCACCATCTTCCTGCTGGTCTGCCTGTTCCGCGCCTATGCCGGCCATTTCACGCCGAAGCAGCATCTCGGCTTCGAGTTCGCCGCCTGGTACTGGCACTTCGTCGACGTGGTCTGGCTGTTCCTGTTCCTCTGCATTTACGTCTGGGGACGCGGCGCCGAGACCATGGCCCACGCCGCCCACTAAGTTGCATCGAATCGATCAGAAAGGGCGGCCCCAGGGCCGCCCTTTCGCTTGCCGGCCGCCGAACGTTCGGCGGAAACTGTGATAGGGTCCGCCATCATGAACGACACCGCCGGCCCACCCCAGCCCGAAACCACCGTCCTGCAAAGCGCGATGCGCGGGCTCGCCTGCAAATGCCCACGCTGCGGCCAGGGCAAGCTTTATGCGGGCTTCCTGACGCTCGCGCCTGCGTGCGACCGTTGCGGCCTCGACTACGCCTTCATCGATACCGGCGACGGCCCGGCGATCTTCATCATCATGCTCGCCGGCGCCATCGTGGTCGGCTGCGCGCTGGTCGTCGAGGTCAAGTACCAGCCGCCGTTCTGGCTGCATGCGGCGCTCTGGCTGCCGCTGATCCTCGCCACCACGCTGTTGCCGCTGCGTGCGATGAAATCGCTGCTGATTGCGCTGCAGTTCCACCACAAGGCGGCGCCGGGCCGGTTGGTCGACCGCGCGAAATGAGCGAGCCCGCGCGCAAGGCCCGCGTGGGCGGCTTCGCGCTGTTCACGCTGTTCCTGACGGCTGCGTTCGTCGCGCTCGGTGTCTGGCAGTTGCAGCGCCGGACCGCCAAGCACGAGCTGATCGCGGCACTCACCGAGCGGCTTGCGGCGGCGCCCGTCGCGCTGCCGCCGCCGGCGCTGTGGACCGCGCTGAATCCTGCTCGCGATGAATTCCGCCGCGTCAGCTTCACCGCCACCTACGCGGCCCTGCCCGATGCGATGGTCTATTCCTCCGGCTCCGCGGTGCGCAAGGACGCCTCCGGCCCCGGCACCTGGGCGTTTCTGCCGGCGCGTCTACCCACGGGCGAGACGGTCGTGATCGATGCGGGCTTCGTCGAGAACACGATGCAGGATCGCGGTGTCGAGGATCGCGCGGTGAAGAAGCTCGTCACGGGCCAACCGGTGGCGCTCACCGGCTATCTGCGTTTTCCCGAGGCGCCAGGCTGGCTGACGCCGGCGGAGAATCGCGACAAGCGGCTCTGGTTCGTGCGCGATCACCTGGGAATCGCAAGCGCGCTCGGCTGGGGTACGGTCGCGCCGTTCTATGTCGATCTCGAGCATCCCGCGCCCGCGAATGGCATTCCACGACCGGGACCGCTCGACGTGAATCTGAAGGACGATCACCTGCAATATGCGATGACCTGGTTCACGCTGGCCGGCGCCGTTCTGATCGCCTTCGCCGTATGGGCAAGAGGCCGGCGGCAGGGCTGAGCTTGTTCGGAACCATCTCGCGGGAACCCGGTATCGCCCGGGGTTTATTATTCAGCGCATATTCACGAGTGTGGTCCTAAGCCGCTGGTTATTTCCGCGGCAGACAGGATTGCGGCGTGAGCGATTTCGACCAGATGGGAATTATCGTCGATTGGGTGGACGCCTGCCGGAAGGGCGACCTCACGGCGCTGCTCGATCTCTATGCCGACGACGCCCAGCTCGAATGCGCGTGCAACGGCACGCAGCGATATCAGGGACGGAGCGCGCTCGAAGCCTATTGGCAGCCTCGGCTCAGCGCCTTCGCGTCGGCAGGTTTCGGGCTGGAGGAAATCCATCCGACGCCCCACGGCGTCGATCTCGAATATTCCGTCGCCGGCGCGCTGCGCATTCAGGTCTCGTTTCGTTTCAACCCGGAAGGCAAGATCCGCAGCACAATATGCGAGCCCGCGCGCCAGAACGCGCATGACGGCTGCGTATGCTAGAGCGCGAAGCGGTTGGGATGAATCGTCATCGCAGCCTGGGTTGTCGTTCCAGCATGATCTTTTCGGAAAACCGCTGCGCACTTTTCCGGATCATGCTTAGCCTGCTGACGGCGCGTCCCGCGTCGTCTCGACGGGAAGACGGCAGCGGACGTAAGTTCGCTCATCCACGCGCAACAGGGACAGCGATCCGCTGAGCGCGCGCACGCGCTCATGCATGCCGGTCAAGCCCCGGCCGAAGACGTTGCCCGCAGGAAAGCCGCCGCCGTCGTCGGAGATCTCGATCGCGAGCGTCTCGCCGGCGACGGTCGCCCTTACATGAGCGTTGCTGGCGTTGGCATGGCGCAGCACGTTGGTCAGTGCCTCCTGGATCAGCCGATACACGGTTTGGGCCGCCGGCCCGTCGATCACGTTCAGATCGGCGTCGATCGTGTCCGTCAGGATGATGTGCGGAGCCTGATTGCGAAAGGTCCGGAGCAGCGTCTGCACGCTGGTCGAAAGGCCGAGTTCCTCGATATAGAGCGGCCGCAGCCGGTCGAGGATACGGCGATTGGTCTGCTGGAGCGCCTCGACCGATTGCAGCAGGCTCTGTGCGGAATTGCCGAAATTTCCCGCCGGCGGCGCAGCCTCGGCCAGCGCGATCGTGCCGGCGCGGATGCTGAACAACAGCGGTCCGAGTTCGTCGTGCAATTCGCGGGCGAGATCGCGCCGCTCGTCGTCCTGGAGCGACACCAGCCGGTGCATCAGATCGCGATTGTCCTGGCTCAGTTGCGCCAGCGTTGCAGCCAGCGCATTCGCCTCTTCGCAGCCTTGCCGGATTTCCGGCGGCCCCCCGACCGGAATCGGCCTGGTGTAATCGCCCCGTCGTATCCGCGTGAGACCTTGGCCGAGATCTTGCAAAGGCCGCAGGACGGATCCCGCCAAGACATAGGCGATCGTGCCGGTAAGAACCATCAGCACGGCGACCAGGCTGGTGAGCGCGAGAAAGCCGATCCATTTCTCGAACAGATCGGCCGACATGTCCTGCAGGAATACGATATCGCCGATGCGTCTGCCGTCGATCATCACCGGCGATGCCGCGTCCATGTCGGGGGTGGCGAGAAGGTCGATGAACCATTGCGGCACGCCATGCGGCTTGTGCAGGCCGTCCTTCGGTGACGGCGTGGTACCCGCATCCAAGGCGCGGAATTGGATATCGGAGGAGGTGTCCAAGGAATGGACAAAGGCGTCGAGCGTCCGCCGTGGATTGTCCGATGTGCGCAGCGTGTCGTTGAGCGCGGCGGCGATGGCCTCTGTCGAACGCCGTCTCGGCTCGTTCTCCGCCGCCAGTTGGTCCGTTGCGAATATATGGAGCAGCAAGCCCGCCAGGATCAGCGCCGCCAGAAAGCTGGCGCCGAGCGGAAGAAACAGTTGCGTCCTGAACGAAAGTCGTTGCCACATTAGGCCAATTCTAACGCGCATCGGCGGGATTTACCCTTTCCATTTATTCCCGCCGGTCTATGAGTCGAAAAACAAGAGAGTGCGCGATGCAAGATACCGCCAAGCTGGCGACCAGGGTCCTGATCGTCGACGACCATCCCGTGGTGCTGTCCGGTTGCCGCACCCTGTTCGCGTCCGACCATTCAATTCGCATTGACGAGGCGAGCGACGCCAAATCCGGGCATCGCGCCTATGTCAGCAAGCGGCCCGACGTCACCGTGATCGACATCAGCCTGCCCGATGTCTCCGGCTTCGAGCTCATGCGACGCATCCGCAAGGACGATCCCGATGCCAAGATCATCATGTTCAGCATGAACGACGATCCGGCCTTCGTGGTGCGGGCAGTGGAGCTCGGGGCGCAGGGCTATGTCTCCAAGGGCGACGATCCCCGGATCCTGCTGAAAGCGGTGCGCAAGGTGGTCGCGGGCGACCATTTCATCTCGCCGCAACTCGCCGAGGCCGTGACGTTTTCCGGTGCGGCCATCAAAGCCAATCCGGCCTCGCAGATGACGCCGCGGGAGCTCGAGATCCTTCGCCTGCTTGGACGCGGCGACAAGATCGTCGAGGTCGCCGAGGCGCTCGGCATCTCTTACAAAACCGTGGCCAACACCACATCCCTGCTCAAGCAGAAGCTGGGCGCCAAGAACCACTCCGACCTGATCCGGATCGCAGTGGAAATCGGGATGAACTGACCTTCTGCCAGCGACCGAACCGGCTGCTCCAGGATGCAGCGGTTCGGTCGACGGATCGACGCCGCCGTTTGCCGGGCAATGCATGGGCAACGGGCGGCACCCATCCGCGGACACAATGGGCCGGGCCTGTATTCGTTCCTGCAGCAGAAATTCTTTCGGGAAAAAGTAGCAATCTGAAATAAACCCCCGGCTGCATTGCAGTAGTCGTGCCCGAAACGAGTCGGGAAAAACAGGAACATTTTTCGGCCGGCACGGTTTTGGCCCTTGACGACTTCGTGGCCGGCGACGAATGCTTGCCGGAACGGTTTTGACGGGCGCGACCCTGACGAAGCAAACCGGTCTGCACACAACGACAGACCTTCCAAGAGAAGGGCTGCGGCAATGCCGCAGCCCTTTTTCATTGGGCGATAGGAGGGCCGGAAGCGGTTTCCCGATGCCGCAAAACACTTTATGGTGGCCCAAAGCCTCTGGCTGTTATCAAGTAGTTTCGTAAAATCAAAGGCTTAAGGATCGAGCCTCGGTTCGGCCGGCCTTTGGAGGGCAGTTTGACTCGTTATATCTCGACCCGGGGCGAGGCCCCCGAACTCGGCTTCTGTGACGTGATGCTGACCGGGCTTGCCCGTGACGGGGGCCTATATGTGCCGGCGACCTGGCCACAGCTCCCGACCGAGACGATCGCCGGCTTCTTCGGCCGGCCCTATTGGGAGGTCGCGGTCGACCTGATTCGTCCCTTCGCCGACGGCGAGATTTCGGACGCCGAGCTTGGTCGTATGGCGAACGAGGCCTATGCCACCTTCCGCCATCCCGCGGTGGTGCCGCTGCGCCAGATGTCGCCGCACCAGTTCGTGCTGGAGCTGTTCCACGGCCCGACGCTCGCCTTCAAGGACGTCGCGATGCAGCTGATCTCGCGGCTGATGGACCATGTGCTCGCCAAGCGCGGCCAGCGCACCACCATCGTGGTCGCCACCTCCGGCGATACCGGCGGCGCCGCGGTCGAAGCCTTTGCGGGACTCGAGAATGTCGATCTCATCGTGCTGTTTCCGCACGGCCGCATCTCCGAGGTGCAGCGGCGGATGATGACGTCGACGGGCGCGGCCAACGTCCATGCGCTCGCCATCGAGGGCACCTTCGACGATTGCCAGGCGATCGTGAAGGGGATGTTCAACAACCATCGCTTCCGCGATGCGACCTCGCTGTCCGGCGTGAATTCCATCAACTGGGCGCGCATCGTCGCCCAGGTGGTCTACTATTTCACCTCCGCCGTTGCCGTTGGGGCGCCGGCGCGCGCGGTCGATTTCGTCGTGCCGACAGGCAATTTCGGCGACATCTTCGCCGGCTACGTCGCCAAGCGCATGGGGCTGCCGGTGCGGACCCTGCGCATCGCCGCCAACGTCAACGACATCCTGGCGCGGACGCTGAAGACCGGAATCTACGAGGTGCGCGAGGTGCACGCGACGGCGTCGCCGTCGATGGACATCCAGATCTCGTCCAATTTCGAGCGGTTGCTGTTCGAGGCGAGCCGGCGCGATGCAGCAGGCGTGCGCCGTCTGATGGAGTCGCTGAAGCAGTCCGGACGTTTCGTGCTGCCCGACGCGACGCTCGCCGCGATCCGCGAGGAGTTCGATGCAGGGCGCGCCGACGAGACCGAGACTGCGGCTGCGATCCGCGCCGCCTGGCGCGAAGCAGGCGAACTGGTCGATCCCCATACGGCGGTGGCGCTTGCCGTCGCGGACCGCGATACCACCGACACGAGGGTGCCGAGCATCGTGCTCTCCACCGCCCATCCGGCCAAATTCCCCGACGCTGTGGAGGCGGCCTGCGGCCAGCGGCCGCAATTACCGGCCTGGCTCGACGGCTTGATGACCAAATCCGAACACATGAGGGTGATGAAGAACGATCAGGCCGAGGTCGAGCGGTTCGTGCTGTCGGTCAGCCGCGCCGCAAAGCAAGGAGTTGCCGGATGAGCGTCGAGATGACCAAACTTGCCTCCGGCCTGACCGTCGTCACCGACGAGATGCCCCATCTCGAGACTGCGGCGCTCGGCGTCTGGGCCGGCGTCGGCGGACGCGACGAGAAGCCGAACGAGCATGGCATCTCGCACCTGCTCGAGCACATGGCGTTCAAGGGCACGACCAAGCGCTCCTCGCGCGAGATCGTCGAGGAGATCGAGGCGGTGGGCGGCGACCTCAATGCCGGCACCTCGACCGAGACCACGTCCTATTACGCGCGGGTGCTGAAGGCCGACGTGCCGCTCGCACTCGACGTGCTCGCCGACATCCTCGCCAATCCCGCCTTCGAGCCCGACGAGCTGGAGCGCGAGAAGAACGTCATCGTGCAGGAGATCGGTGCCGCGCAGGATACGCCCGACGATGTCGTGTTCGAGCACCTGAACGAGCTCTGTTATCCTGACCAGCCGATGGGCCGCTCCCTGCTCGGCACGGCCAAGACGCTGCGCGCCTTCAACCGCGACATGCTGCGCGGCTACCTCTCGACGCATTATCGCGGGCCCGACATGGTGGTGGCGGCCGCCGGCGCGGTCGATCACGGCCAGGTCGTCGCCGAGGTCGAGAGACGCTTTGCCAGCTTCGAAGGGACGCCGGGGCCGAAGCCGCAAACCGCTCAGTTCGGCAAGGGCGGCGCCAAGGTGGTGCATCGCGAGCTCGAGCAGGCGCATCTGACGCTGGCGCTGGAAGGCGTGCCGCAGAGCGACGCGTCGCTGTTCTCGCTCCAGGTCTTCACCAACATCCTCGGCGGCGGAATGTCGTCGCGCCTGTTCCAGGAGGTGCGCGAGAAGCGCGGCCTCTGCTACTCCATCTACACCTTCCACGCACCTTATACCGACACCGGCTTCTTCGGCCTCTACACCGGCACCGACCCGGCCGACGCGCCGGAGATGATGGAGGTCGTGGTCGACATCATGAATGATTCGGTGGAAACGCTGACCGAGGCCGAGATCGCCCGGGCCAAGGCGCAGATGAAGGCGGGCCTGCTGATGGCCCTGGAGAGCTGCTCCTCCCGTGCCGAGCAGCTTGCCCGGCATGTGCTCGCCTATGGGCGGCCGCAGACGGTGCAGGAACTGGTCGCCCGGATCGATGCCGTCAGCATCGAATCGACGAGGGACGCGGCGCGTGCGCTGCTGTCGCGGAGCCGGCCCGCCGTTGTCGCATTGGGCAGTGGCAGGGGTCTGGACACGGCCGTATCTTTTGCGGAAGGATTGACCCGGGCGCGCGCCAAGGCGCGGCTGCATTAGGAGCTGTGCTAGGGAGCCTACCCCGGAAAGCATCACCATGGCCCTCTTTCGCCTGCCATCCAGTGGACCCGCCACCCTCGCCCCGCGCGGCAACGGGCTGCTGCTGCGTGCGCCGCAAATGTCGGACTTCCTGCAATGGGCTCATTTGCGCGAAACCAGCCGCGACTACCTCACGCCCTGGGAGCCGATCTGGCCGTCCGACGATCTCACCCGGTCCGGCTTCCGGCGGCGCCTGCGCCGATATTCCGAGGACATTGCCGCGGACCGCTCCTATCCCTTCCTGATCTTCCGTGAGTTCGACGGCGCCCTGGTCGGCGGCATCACGCTTGCCAATGTCCGGCGCGGCATCGTGCAGGCCGGCACCATCGGCTATTGGGTCGGCCAGCCTCATGCCCATCGCGGCTACATGACTGCCGCGCTGCGGGTGCTGCTGCCGACGCTGTTCGGCGAGCTCAATCTGCACCGGGTCGAGGCCGCCTGCATCCCCACCAATGCACCGTCGATCCGCGTGCTGGAGAAGTGCGGCTTCTCGCGCGAGGGCCTGGCGCGCCGTTATCTCTGCATCAACGGGGTCTGGCAGGATCACCTGCTGTTCGGCCTGCTGCACGAGGATTTCCGCGGCTGAGCTGCCATCCCGTGAGGGCAAGGTCTCCCTGCCTGCCACCTTTTTGCTGCCTTGGGTTCGCCGATTTTGACGATATAACGGCGCGGGCCGGCCGGCGGTTGGGTCCGGATATTGTGATGGAGCATGGGTGTCGATGGTGAAGGAGCTTCGGTCATCGCGGAACGCGTTGCGGCGGGGGACAGCGGCCGCGTTGGCGCTGTCGATTGCGCTCGTGTTCGTCTCGCCGGTGGCGGCCCAATCCTTGAGCGACCGCTTCAAGAGCCTGTTCGGCGGCAAATCGGACGAGCCGGCGCAGCCCAATCCGGCGCCCACGCCCGGCCAGCCAGCCGACGACGAACTCGATTGCCCGCAGGTCACCGTGCGCGCCGGCGCTTCCACCTATGCCGTCGGTGCGAACGGCAAGCAGGCCGTCGGTAACGACATCCGCTTCCAGGCCACGATCACCAAGATGGCGCGCGAATGCGCCCGGAATGGCGGCGACATCACCGCCCGGATCGGAATCCAGGGCCGCGTCATCGCAGGTCCCGCCGGTGCGCCAGCTACGGTCGACGTCCCATTGCGCATCGCGGTGGTGCAGGGCGGCGTCGGCGAGAAGGTGATCGCCTCGAAGGCCTACCGGACCACGGTCGCGATGTCGGAGGGCGGCAGCGTGCCCTTCACCTTTGTCGCCGAGGATCTGAGCTATCCGGTGCCCTCGGCCAAGGATGCCGATTCCTACATCTTCTATGTCGGCTTCGACCCGCAGGCGCTCTCGCCCGAGCCGAAGGCGCGGAAGAAGAAGTAGGCGAGGTGTTGCGGCAATCTCAGCTGTCATTGCCCGCGAAGGCGGGCAATCCAGTATTCCAGAGGGCGAGGTGCTTGAACCGAGAAGCCTCGGCGTACTGGATCACCCGCTTTCGCGGGCGATGACACCCAGTTTGCGGCTGCAGATCGACCAACAAAAAAGCCGGCGCTCATCGCGCCGGCTTTTTGATTGATGAGAGGGTACCCCTCAGTTCAGCTTCTGCCTGACTTCGTTGATGCCCTTGGCGAGCAGGTCGTCGGCGACCTGGCCTCTGACCGACTGCGACAGGATCGTGGAAGCGGCCTGGACAGCGGCTTCCGCGGCTGCGGCGCGGACGTCGGCCAGCGCCTGGGCCTCGGCGAGCGCGATCTTGCTCTCCGCGGTCTTGGTCCGGCGGGCGACGAAGTCTTCCATCTTCGCCTTGGCCTCGGTCGCGATGCGCTCGGCTTCGGCCCTGGCGTTGGCGATGATGTCGGCAGCCTCGCGCTCGGCCGTGGCACTGCGCGACTTGTAGTCGGCGAGCACCTTGGCCGCCTCCTGCTTGAGGCGCGCGGCGTCGTCGAGCTCGGCCTTGATGCGTTCGGCGCGATGATCCAGCGCCGTCATCGCCGTCTTGAAGACCCCGAGATAGCCGAACACGACCATCAGGATCACGAAGGCGACGGCGACCCAAAATTCAGGTTCGAAGAACATCTCGACTAACCCTTCAAGGACGCATCGACCGCGGCATTGACCGACGCGGCGTCCGGAACGACGCCGGTGAGCTGTTGCACGATCTGACCTGCCGCATCGGCCGCGATGCCGCGGACGTTGCTCATGGCGGCGGCGCGGGTCGAGGCGATGGTCTTCTCCGCCCCGGCGAGCTTGGCTGCCAATTGTTCTTCCAGCGCCTTGCGCTCGGCTTCCGCCTGCGCATTCGCCTTGTCGCGGGATTCGTTGCCGATTGCCTGCGCCCGCGTGCGCGCCGCAGCGAGCTCGCTTTCATAGGCCTTCAGCGCAGCGTCGGACTGGTCCTTCAGCTTCTGCGCTTCGGCGAGGTCGCCCTCGATCTTGTTCTGACGCGCCTCGATCGCACCGCCGATGCGCGGCAGGGCGAGCTTGGACACGATCACGTAAAGCAGGACGAAGAAGATCGCGAGCGACACCAGCTGTGAAGCGAAGCTGCTGCTCTCGAACGGCGGAAAACCGCCACCGTGGTGACCACCGTCAGCCTCGGTGTGAGCGCCCGCCGGACCTTTCGCGCCGCCATGACTCTCAGCCATGGAGTTCTCCTGTTGCTGTCACACGCGCCGTTCCAAGGACTGGAACGGCGCGAAAAACGTCGTCCTCAGAGCGGAACGAACAGCAGCAGCAGCGCGATCAGCAGCGAGAAGATGCCGAGCGCTTCGGTCACGGCGAAGCCGAAGATCAGGTTGCCGAACTGGCCCTGAGCGGCCGACGGGTTGCGCACGGCTGCGGCGAGGTAGTTGCCGAAGATCACGCCCACGCCGACGCCCGCACCGCCCATGCCGATGCACGCGATGCCCGCGCCGATAAGTTTTGCTGCTGCCGGATCCATTTTAGACTCCTTGGAAGAAAGATGGGGTTGTGGGTGGAAATTCCCCGGACCGCTCAGTGTCCCGGATGAATGGCGTCGTTGAGGTAGATGCAGGTCAGGATCGCGAACACATAGGCCTGGAGGAACGCGACCAGGATTTCCAGCGAGGTCAGCGCGACCGTGAGCGCCAGCGGCAGTACGCCGCCGATCCAGCCTATGGCGCCGAGCGAGAAGCCGAGCATGGCGACGAAGCCCGCGAACACCTTCAGCGCGATGTGGCCGGCCAGCATGTTGGCGAAGAGACGAACGCTGTGGGAGACCGGCCGCAGGAAGAACGACAGGATCTCGATGAACATGACCAGCGGCAGGATGTAGATGGGGACGCCGTGGGGAACGAAGATCTTGAAGAATTTCAGGCCGTTCTTGTAGAGGCCGTAGATCAGGACCGTGAAGAACACCAGCAGCGCGAGCGCCGCGGTGACGATCAGATGGCTCGACACCGTGAAGGTGTAGGGGATGATGCCGACCAGGTTCGAGACGCAGATGAACATGAACAGCGAGAAGATCAGCGGGAAGAACTTCATGCCTTCCGCGCCGGCCGTCGAACGGATGGTCGAGGCGACGAATTCGTAGGAGATTTCGGCGACCGACTGCAGGCGCCCGGGAACCAGCTGCGTGCCACTGGCAAGCATCAGGAGCGAGATGATCGCCACCGCCACCAGCATGTAGAGCGATGAATTGGTGAAGGCGATCGTGTGATTGCCGATGTGGCCCAGGGTGAAGAGAGGCTCGATGTTGAACTGGTGGATCGGATCGATTTTCATCAGCGCGGCATCTCTTGGTCTGCCGGGCAATGCCGGCGGGTCTCGGTCTGCCGGCCGGGCCGGCCCGTACCGGCGAGGCCGGCACGATCATTCCTCTCCTGGTGGGATCCGCTAGGAATCGCCGCGCCTGTTTTGACCCGCGCCCGCCGTTCTCACCACATTCACCACGCCAGCCACGAAGCCCAGCAGCAGGAACACGATAAATCCGAAGGGCGACGTCGACAGCAAGCGGTCGAACCCCCAGCCAATCCCCCCTCCGACAGCGACGCCGGCGATCAACTCCGAGGATAACCGGAAACCAAGCGCCATCGCCGAGGCTCTGGCCGCTCTGTCTCCACCGTCACCTGCGGGTTGCTCGGTCTTGGTCCGGCGGTCGCGAAATTCGGACAACCGCTGATCAAGACTTCCGAGCCGTTCGGAAAGCGCGGCTTCCTCGGACGATCTATCGCGATCTCCATCCTCGCCGTGTCCCGTGCCCTGTGTCATGCAACGAAGACCCGAAACGCTGCGGCTGAATGGAAATTGCGCCCGTCACCCTCAAAAGCCGCGCGGACCATACTGATGGCCCATAATCAAGTCAAGCCAAGTCACGATTGCGTCGCTTTCGGTTATGTATCTGATTTGTTTGATGATATCGGCGTGCGCGGCAGCGCTGCACACAGCGTGACGCCGCACCGCAGCAGGTCTCCTCATGATCGGCGGACGCGGCTGTCCTTTCGCCTCACGGCCTGGATCAAAGAAGCTACCGCGTTCGTTGATTCCAGAGGCCGGTTTTTGGCGGCGGATCGCCTGACGCGGGTGTAGAATTGCACAAAAGCCGCACCAGTGCCGTGGCGGAGAGGGCGATGAGACCAGCGACGTCATCCACAACATCATGGCTTGCGGCGGCCGCCGCGGTGATGGTCGTCAGCGGCGGCCTCGTGGCCGCGCAATCCGCGCCCGACGGCGAAAATGGCCGCTACAGCATGACGCCCATCGCCGAGGGCGTGCTGCGGCTCGACACGCGCACCGGCACGGTATCGACCTGCACCAAGAACGACGCCGGCTGGGCCTGCTACGCGGTGCCCGACGAGCGGACCGCACTCGACGCCGAGATCGGCAGGCTCCAGGCCGAGGTCGAGAGGCTGAAGGGACAGCTCGCGGCGGGGCCGACTGTGTCGGGCAAGATCGACGAGGCGCTGCCGAAATCCGACCAGTTGAAGAAGGCGGAGCCCAAGGCCGCCGAGGGCGAGCGCAAGATCGAGATCCCGCTGCCGAGCGACCAGGACGTCGATCGCGTGATGTCGTTCCTGGAAAAGGCCTGGCGGCGGCTGATCGACATGGCCAACCGCGTGCAGAAGGACGTGTCGGGCAAGATTTGAGAGTTTGAATGACCTCCGAGAAACAGCTGACGCGTTCGGTGCCATCGACCGTGCAGGCCACGGCCATCGGTACCGCCCTGTTGACGGTGCCGACGCCCGGGCGAACCTTCGTCGATCTCACCGCGGAAGCGACGAAATTCATCAAGGACGTTCACGCGCGCGACGGCGCGTTGACGCTGTTCATCCGCCACACCTCGGCCTCGCTGACGATTCAGGAGAACGCCGATCCCTCCGTGCTGGTCGATCTCACCACGGCACTGTCACGGCTCGCACCGGAGAACGCCGGCTGGACCCATGACACCGAGGGGCCCGACGACATGCCCGCGCACATCAAGACCATGCTGACGCAGACTTCGCTTCATGTGCCGGTCCTGAACGGGAAGCTCGCGCTCGGCACCTGGCAGGCGATCTATCTGGTCGAGCATCGCAGCCGCCCGCACCGCCGCGAGGTCGTGCTGCAATTCATCGGCAGCAATCAGTAAGCGCACAAGACAAAACCGGCCGCGGGGAGTCCGCGGCCGGTTCGTGTTGTCGATTACTGCTTCGATCAGGTCGCCTTGATGTCGACGTCCTTGGTCTCGGGCAGGAAGAAGAAACCGATCACGACGGTGATGGACGCGAAGATGATCGGGTACCAGAGGCCGGCATAGATGTCGCCGGTCGAGGCCACGATGGCGAAGGCGGTCGCCGGCAAGAGGCCGCCGAACCAGCCGTTGCCGATGTGGTAGGGCAGCGACATCGAGGTGTAGCGGATGCGGGTCGGGAACAGTTCGACCAGCATTGCTGCAATCGGGCCGTACACCATGGTGACGAACAGCACCAGGATGAACAGCAGGCCGATGATCGCCGCCACCTGCGGGCGGAAGATGTCGAGCGGATGCGACATCTTCACGATGCCGGCGTCGCCCGCCTTCGGATAGCCCGCCGCCTGCACCGCGGCGAGAACCGCCGGGTTGCTGTCCTTGGCGTTCGTGTAGGGCAGCTCCTTGCCGTTGATCATGATCTTCACGCCGGAGCCGGCGGGACCGGATGTCGTCGAGTACTTGACCGACGACTGCGACAGGAAGGCGCGCGCGGTGTCGCAAGGTGCGGTGAAGACGCGGGTGCCGACCGGGTTGAACAGGTCGCCGCAGCCTGCGGGATCGGCCACCACCTCGACCTTGGTCTGCTCGATGGCCTTCTCCAGCGCCGGGTTGGCGTTGGTGGTGATCATCTTGAAGATCGGGAAGAAGGTCAGCGCCGCGATCAGGCAGCCGCCGAGAATGATCGGCTTGCGGCCGATCTTGTCGGAGAGCATGCCGAATACGATGAAGAAGCCGGTGCCGAGCAGCAGCGACCAGGCGATCAGGAGGTTGGCGGTATAGCCGTCGACCTTCAGGATCGATTGCAGGAAGAACAGCGCGTAGAACTGGCCGGTGTACCAGACCACGCCCTGGCCCATCACGCCGCCGAGCAGGGCGAGCAGCACGAGCTTGCCGTTCTGCCAGTTGCCGAAGGCTTCCGTCAGCGGCGCCTTCGAACCCTTCCCTTCGTCCTTCATCTTCTGGAAGATCGGCGATTCGTTGAGGCGAAGCCGGATCCAGACCGAGACGCCGAGCAGCAGCACCGAGACCAGGAACGGGATGCGCCAGCCCCAGGCCGCGAAGTCCGCTTCGCCGAGCGCGGAACGGGTGAACAGGATCACCAGCAGCGACAGGAACAGGCCGAGCGTCGCCGTGGTCTGGATGAAGGAGGTGTAGTAGCCGCGCTTGCCGTTCGGCGCATGTTCCGCGACGTAGGTCGCGGCACCGCCGTATTCGCCACCGAGCGCCAGACCCTGGGCAAGACGCAAGATGATCAGGATGATCGGTGCCGCGATGCCGATGGTCGCGGCGTTGGGCAGCAGGCCGACGATGAAGGTCGACAGACCCATGATCAGGATGGTGACGAGGAAGGTGTATTTGCGGCCGACGATGTCGCCGATGCGGCCGAACACGATGGCGCCGAAGGGGCGGACCAGGAAGCCGGCGGCGAACGCCAGCAACGCGAAGATGTCGCGGGTTGCGGGCGGATAGGCCGAGAAGAACTGGGCGCCGATGATGCTTGCCAGCGAACCGTAGAGATAGAAGTCGTACCACTCGAACACGGTACCGAGCGAGGAGGCGAGAATGACGAACCGTTCGTCTTTCGTCATGCCGGCGCTGGCAGATGGTGCCGATGTTGCAGTTACTGTCGTCATCCGATTCGCTCCCGCTTGTTTTCTTTTCAAGAACCGATCCGCGCCACATAGGCGCGCCACCAATAGGGAGCGAGCAATTACATGCCTGCCGCGTCCGGCCCAATAGTACTTTCGACGCGAATGGGAGGGACCGCGTAGATACCGGTCAGAAATCACGGAACCGCAGCAACGAAATACCGTGGGGTCTGCAGCCTCAAACTAAAGTCCAAGTACGGAAAAGCCCATCGCGACAATCCACATCACGACGGACACCAGCGCAGACCAGTATGCAAACACCAGATAGGTCTCTCGCATCACCGCTGAGACTGTTTTTTGTGCATGCGGCTGGGGCGGGCGTCGGTCTTTTGGAAGATACAGCCACATCTCGGTGCGGCGGTGGTCTTTGGTCCGCGCCTCCTCTGCCTTCAGGAGAAGCACCAGTGTCATGATCAGGCTCAGAAAGCCCCCCGCCTGAAACGCGGAGCGCGGCAGAAACGAAAGGGCGATCATGACGCAGAATATGGCGAGGGAGGCAAATCCGCACGCGCGCAGGACCGTTTCAAAGGCGATGCGGCGCATTTCTTCCATGAGGAGGGACTCCATCGCCTGGCTCATTGGGATCGAGATGCGGCTTAGGGTAGTCCCTGCGGGGCCTGCCTTCAATGGTTCCCGCCCGCCGTTCAGAGGCCGATGCTGATGAAATTGCCGGCGGCGGGGAGCGCCAGGATAGCCGTGCCGGCCAGCCAGATCCAAAGCGAGACGCCGTTCGACTCCTGTGCGCCGGTGACGCGTTCGTAGATGGCGGCGGGAATGCCGCCCAGGATGACGGTAGCAGTCGAGACCATCAGCGAGGCGAACATCAGCGTCAGCGACATGCTTCCGAACAGAAGAGGGCCTGCGAGCGGCTGGACATAGAGCAAGGCGAAGATCAGCCAAAGCTGGTTGAAGAGGCCGTTGATCATTGCGAAGAAGGCAATACCGATCAGGAAGAAGTTGCGGCTCATGATCCTCCTCCCGCAAGCCGCGGCGCGAGATTGAGCACGAGCAATGTGTAGTGCAGCACGATCCGCAACCAGAACATCCAGACAAAACCGAACAGCCACACGACGGCTGGAGGAACTGCCTTCGGCGTGACGGTTGCAATGGCGGTGAGCACCGGATCGGTGAAGCGGCAGAAGAAGCGCCAGATATAATTCGGCGAGCCGGCGTCGACGAAGAGGCCAAGCAGGAAGCGGCCGAGCATGGTGTACATCAGAGCCGCCAGAACGAAGTTCGGCAGGTGAAAATACCAGTATCTGACGAGCGAGTCGGCAATGTCCAAGATCGGGTCCTCCTCCCGGGCGTCGCTGTGGAAGCAGCATGGTCTTGCGAGGGGCGCTCGCTCCGCCCGGGCCGTCGGACATGCTGCACCAGCCTCCGCACGCAACAATGTCAAGGCAGGCGGTTCGGGGCAAGCGAGCGCCACCGGTCGCAAACAAAAACGGGGCCTCGCAAGGCCCCGTTTGTCGCAATCCATCCGATCCGCTCAGGTCGTTTTCTCTTCGAGCACCGTGCGGCCTCGCGGCTTGCGGATCTCGTCGACATAGGCCTGCATTTCCCGCGACGGCGCCCGTCCCAGCAGGCTCACGACGATGATCACCGCGAAGCCGAAGGGCGCACCCAGCAAACCGCATGCGATGTTGTTGAGGTTGAACCAACCCACCTTGTTGGCCAGCGGGTGGGCCAGCGTCGGCCAACTCTCCATGGCGTTGGGCAATGCCATGGCCTTGACGATGTCGACCAGCGGTGCGCCGGTGACCGGATTGAGCAGCGACGTCATGCCGAAGTACTGGACGCCGGCGCCCGGGAAATAGCGCGTGACCAGCAGGTAGAACATGCACAGCCCAAATCCGGCGATGATGCCGCAGACCGCGCCCGCGGACGTCGTGCGCTTCCACCAGACCCCCATCACGAGCGCCGGGAAATTGCCCGCCATCGCCAGGGAGAACGCCCAGCCGACCATGGCCAGGATATCCCCGGGCTTGGTGGCGGCCGTCGCCGCGGCAATGACCGCGACCGCCAGCAGCAGCACGCGCGCGATGATCAGCCGGCGCGCCGTCGGCGCGTTCGGATCGATCATCTTGTAGTAGACGTCGTGCGACAATGCATTGGCGATCGCGAGCAGCAGCCCATCGGCGGTGGACAGAGCGGCAGCCAGGCCGCCGGCCGCGACGAGGCCGGAGATCACGTAGGGAAGCCCCGCGATCTCCGGTGTCGAGAGCACGATCACGTCCGTGTTGATGACGAAGTCCTGCAGCCGGACCACACCGGGGTGACCGGCAACGGCCTTGCACGCGGCAATGACGGCGTCGATGTTGACGGCGTTCTTGCCGCAGATCTGGATCAGCCCGAGCTCGCCCCAGCTGAACAGCCAGGGTCTGATCGCGGACAGATCGCGCCCGATGATGTTCGTGTACACCTCCAGCTTGGAGAACGCTGCGTAGGCAGGCGCCGAGAAGTACAGGAGGAAGATGAACAGCAGCGACCATGCTACGGATTGCCGCGCCTCACGCACCGACGGCGTCGTGAAGTAGCGCATCAGGATGTGCGGCAGCGAGGCCGTGCCGACCATCATGCAGAGGATGATCGCAAAGAAGTTCAGCGGACTGTAGCTGAGGAACGGCTGAATGTGCGGCTTGAGGCTTGCTGCCGCCGCCAGTCCGTTGGCGAGCATCTCCTGTTCGCGCGCCGTGATGTCCGCGATCGCATGTCCATAGGTCAGCTGGGGAATCGGTATCCCGTAGATCTTGGTCGACAGGATCACGATCGGCGTCAGGTAGGCTATGATCAGCACGATGTATTGGGCCACCTGCGTCCAGGTCACCGCGCGCATGCCGCCCAGCATCGAGCAGACCAGGATGCCGACCAGTCCCGCGAAAACCGCGAGCTCGAACTGCATTCCGAGGAAGCGCGAGGCGATGATGCCCGTGCCGTAGATCTGCGCCGTCACATAGGTGAACGAGCAGGCGACGAGCACGATGACGCCGAGCCCCCGGGCGAAATTGCCGCCATAACGGAAGGACAGAAAGTCGGGCACCGTATAGGCGCCGAATTTGCGCAGATAAGGCCCGATCAGGATGGAGACCAGCACGAAGCCGCCGGTCCATCCGAGCACCCAGGCAAGCCCGTCATAGCCGAGCAGGAACAGCGTGCCCGCCATGCCCACGAAGGACGCTGCCGACATCCAGTCGGCACCGGTGGCCATGCCGTTGTAGAACGCCGGCACGCTGCGGCCCGCCACGTAGTATTCCGAAACTTGCGCCGTTCGCGACAGAACGCCGATGATGGCGTAGACCGCGAGCGTGAAGAACACGAACAGATAGCCTAGAACCTTGTTCGGCACCCCGATCATCTCGAGGACGGCGAGCAGAAGCACAAACGCGACGAATCCACCGGTGTAGAAGCCGTAGATCCGCCCAAGGTTGCTGAGAAAGTCGGAGCCGCCGGTTGAGGCCTGCGTAGCCATGTTCCATCCCCCCTAGTCGTCTTCTGCAAAACCGTATTCGCGGTCGATCTTGTCCTGCTGTCTGGCGAACACGAACAGGATGACCACGAAGGCGATCAGCGAACCCTGCGCGGCCATATAGAAACCGAGCGGGAAGCCAAGGATCGGCAACTGGATGGTGTTGAGCGGAACCACGAACATGTGGATGACGTATCCGAAGAAGAACCAGATGCCGAGGTTGATCAGCATCAGGCGCGAGGTCTTGCGCCAGTGGGCTTCTTCTCGTTCTCTGAGATTGTGGGAGTCAGGCATGGGCTGCATTTCCTCTGTCACAACTCCGGCATGCGAGCCGGAGGAATCGAGGGGTTGCATACCCGTCGCTGCGGCCCCCCTCGTGCCGCCTTCCAACCGGTCTTTCGCCAGTTTGGAATGTCGGAGGCTAACATCAGGAATGCCGCGGTCTTTCTAATACTTTCGGAGGGAACCGATGCTGCGGATGCGAACGGCGTTGCGGCCGTTGACAATTCGGGCGCAGCGAGCGCGGGATAGCACGGCGATTCCGTCTGGCAGGATCGGACTGCGATGAAGCTGCTGCAAAAGTTCTTTCGTCCCCGGCCGCCGATTGGCGACCGCGAGGCACTTGCCGACTTCATCGACGCGCAGTCGGCATTCATCGTGCAAAAGGGCATCTACGAGTATTCGCGTGCCCGCGCCGGCCACTACGCCAAGGTGCTGTTTGCCGAGGAAGGATTTGCACTAGCCGTCGAACGTTCGCGCTGGCAGGCTTATCCGCTCGGGCTTGCGATGGTCGGCGAGATGGTCGAGGGGGTATTGCGCCCACATGCCGGCATGCAGCGCCGGGCGGTTCTCGACCGGATGATCCTCGTCGTCCTCTCGGTTTTCGACCGTTATCCAGTGCCGCCGTCGATCGGCGAGGACGCCTGGTTTCAGGCCCGGCGCGAGCTGGAGCAGCGGCTCGACCTCGTTGGCGGGCATGCGCCCAAGCGCGTGATGGATATTCCCGAGCCGCTGGCGGAAACCTATTTCGCGATGATGCCGATCCACGAAAAACTGCGCGGACGGGATTTCGAGACGATACGCAATTACCTGCGCGTCAGCCTGTGCAACATCCATGACGAATTGGTCGATCGCATCGATGCGGCTGCGGTGACCAACAGGCTGCTGGCGTAGCATCGCCCGGCCTCTGCCAATGCCCGGTTTGCCGGCCGGCATCGCACGGTCCGGGCCTTCCGAGGGAGGACAATGGATACGACAAGTGGTGCTGCCCCGCTTTTGTCGCTCGACGCCGTTGTCATCGATGCCGAAACGACCGGGCTCGATCCGCGCAAGGCGCGGGTGATTGAGCTTGCCGGCGTGCGTCTGTCGGCCGGAAAGCTGGTCGACGGCGGTTCGTTCGTTCAATTGCTGCGGCCGGCCGATCAACCGATCCCCGCCGAGACGACGCGCATTCACGGCATCGATGATGCCACGGTCGCCGAATCGCCGCTGTTTGTGGAGGTCTGGCCGCGTTTCGAGGCGTTTCTCGGTCGGGCTGTCGTCATCGGGCACATGATCGGTTTCGATCTGGCGGTCCTGAAGCGCGAATGCGATCTGGCGGGATTGCCATGGTCCCGGCCTCGAACGCTCGACACCAGACTGCTCGCGGAGATCGTTGCGCCGGACCTCGGCGGATACCAGCTGGAGAATCTTGCGGCCTGGCTTGGCATTGACGTGGCCGGCCGGCATTCCGCTCTCGGCGATGCGGTCACGACGGCACGGATCTTCCTGGCGCTGCTGCCGAGGCTGCGCGAGCACGGCATCCGGACCGTTGCTCAAGCCGAGCGGGTCTGTCGCGCGCTCACCGCCGTGCTCGACGATCAGGTGCGGATGGGCTGGATCGAGGCGGTCGAAGCGACAGCCCGCATCGATGCAGAGCAAACGCTGAAGCGGTTCGACGCCTATGCCTATCGCCACCGCAACCGCGACATCATGCGGTATCCCGCCATTTTCGTCGGTGCGGAGGTTTCGGTAGGCGACGCCCTGGCGCGAATGACCAGCGAGAGAATATCGGCTGTGTACGTCGGTGCGCCGGATGCGGCCGCGGACGACGTCAAGGCCGTCGAGGCCGGGATCGTTACCGAGCGCGACGTGCTGCGGGCGATCGCCCGGCTCGGTGCCCCGGCGCTGGAGCTGCCGGTGCACCGGATCATGAGCAGGCCGCTGGCGTCGATTCCCGAGGACGCGCTCGTCTATCGCGCGATTGGCCGGATGAATCGCCTCAAGACCCGTCATCTCGGCGTTGTCGATGAGGCCGGCCGGGTGGTCGGTGCGTTGTCCGCGCGGGACCTGCTGCGTCTGCGGGCAGGGGAGGCCATCTCGCTCGGGGACGAGATCGAGGATGCCGCGGATTCGCAGGCATTGGCGCTGGCCTGGGCGAAGTTGCCGCGGGTTGCGGAGGTGCTCCTGGCGGAAGGATTGTCCGGCCGTCAGGTTGCTGAGGTGATTTCCAGCGAGCTCTGCGCCCTCACCCGTCAGGCCGCTGTGATAGCCGAGCGGCTCATGCGGGAACGCGGCGAGGGCGCCCCCCCAACGCCATACACGCTGGTCGTGCTCGGGTCTGCCGGACGCGGCGAAAGCCTGCTGGCGATGGATCAGGACAGTGCCGTGATCTTCGGGCAAGGCGAGCCGGGAGGCGACGAGGATCGCTGGTTTGAGACGTTCGGGGCGCACGTTGCAGATATTCTGCACGAGGCCGGTGTGCCCTATTGCAAGGGGGGCGTCATGGCGAAAAACCCGCCCTGGCGCGGCTCTGTTGCAACGTGGCGGGACCGCATCGAGCACTGGGTCTGGCGCTCAAGTCCAAAGGATCTGCTGTCGGTGGATATCTTCTTCGATCTACGGGCCGTTCATGGCGACGGCAGCCTTGCCGTCTCCGTCAGGCAGGCGGCCTTCGCGGCAGCCGAGGGGCAGGTCGCATTCGCCAAGCTTCTGGTCGAAGGGATCAGCGTCCCCGCGAGCCTGAAATTCTTCGGCGGCATCCGCACTGAAGGCGGTCGCATCGACCTCAAGGCGGCGGGGCTGTTCGGCCTGGTCGCTGCAGCGCGTGCGATGGCGATTCGCTACCATGTGATGGGCCGGTCGACATCGCAGCGACTCGCGGGTGTGAAGGCCGTGGTTGGCCGTGGCGAGACCGATCTCGATGCGCTCGACGAGGCCCATGGTGTCTTTCTGGAGCTGATCGTGTCGCAACAGATTGCGGATGTGGCGCAGGGGACGCCGCCCTCTAATGCGGTGTTGGTCAAGCGATTGTCGGCCCGTGACCGCGAGCGATTGAGGGCAGCGCTTCAAGCGGTCGCCGTGATCGATGATTTGACCCGGGACCTGCTGTTCAGGGATTTATGAGACCCGTCAGCGGCTTTTTGCGTTGCAGCATCAATTGGTTCGCGGCTGTGATTAACTGCCTTGCGACGGCGGGCGGAAGGTTGCCTTGCAAGACGGCTCCAGTCAGTGAACAATCGTCATTGCTGCTTGATCAGCAACGAGTTGAAATTCTTTCCCGATCCTTCGTCGGCCTGCGGAACAGATGACTGCAACAGCCAATGCAAACACCCATCTCGTCATCGCCGATGACCATCCCTTGTTCCGCGATGCGCTGCGACAGGCGGTGGCGGGTGTCCTCCCGTCGGCCAGGATCGACGAGGCCGGATCCTTCGAGGACCTGACCGGGCTGCTGGAGCAGACCTCCGACGTCGACCTGATCCTGCTCGACCTCTCGATGCCCGGGATCTCCGGCTTTTCCGGTCTGATCTATCTGCGCGCGCAATATCCGGCGATTCCGGTCGTGATCGTCTCGGCGTCCGACGACAGCGCCACGATCCGCCGCTCGCTCGATTTCGGTGCTTCCGGCTTCATCCCGAAGCGTTTCGGGGTCGAGACGTTGCGCGATGCCATCCTTAAAGTGATGGAAGGCGACGTCTGGGTTCCCGCCGACACCGACCTGTCGGCTGCGGCCGATCCCGACATGACCCGTCTGCGCGATCGCCTGGTGACGCTGACGCCGCAGCAGGTCCGGGTCCTCATGATGCTGTCGGAGGGCCTTCTCAACAAGCAGATCGCCTATGAGCTCGGTGTCTCCGAGGCCACGATCAAGGCGCATGTCTCGGCCATCCTGCAAAAGCTCGGCGTCGAGAGCCGCACCCAGGCCGTGATTGCCGCCGCAAAGATCGCCGGCGGCCAGTGGAAGCAGGGCACGCCGACGGGGTGAGGATGGTTAAAGTCCGCAAGTCCCTTCGGCTTAGTATGTTGTGTTGCGGCTGCCAATTGCTACAACCTCTTGGTCAGAACAGATTTCGTTTGGAGCCGGGGCGTGGGGTTGGAATGGAGTGCGCGTGATCTCTTTCATTGCGCGCCGGTGCCGGATTGGGTTGATCACCAGCCTTATCGAACCGAAATTCCAGATGCGGACGTTTCCTGCGTCGCCGGCGGACTTTGTCGCCTGCTCTATGACTCGCAGGTTGATCTGCACAATTCCGAGCAAGCTTGGCACTACCGCACCGTCCAGCGGGTTCTGACGCGCGAGGGGGCAGAACGCGCCGCGCATGTGGTCGTCGAGTTCGATCCCGGCTATCAGCGCATTGACGTCCACTTCGTGCGGGTCTTGCGTGGTGCCGAGGTCATCGAGCATGCGAAGGTCGATGCTTTCCAGTTGCTCCGGCGCGAGACGAATCTGGAACGCCTTATCTTCGACGGGCGTTTGACCGCGTCTCTGCTGATCCCGGACGTGCGGATCGGCGACATCGTTGACCTTGCGGTCACCGTCTACGGCAACGTTCCGGTTCTGGGGCGACGCCATGCCGCGTGGGTTGTCTTCGATTGCTTCAATCCGTGGTTCGAGCACCGGCATAGGCTTCTGCGACCGCTGGAGCGGAATGTCACTGCCAAGACGTTCAACGATCCGCCTGCGCCGGCAGTAGTCGTAGATGGGCAGGTGGAGGATGTTCGCTGGCAGATGACTGGACAGGAGCGCCGCGCGATCGAGGGGTTGACGCCGTCTTGGGAGCTGCTCCGGCCAACGCTTCAGTTCAGCGAATTCGAAAGCTGGAACGATGTCGCAAGTCTCCTTGCGACATTCTACGAAGGGGCTGAACTTCCGCCTGCACTCGTGGAGGAGGTCGATCGCCTCGCAGCGGCCTATCCGGAGCCCGATCAACGTGCTGTCGAGTGGTTACGCTTCGTGCAGCGAGAATTGCGCTATTTTGCATTTTCGCTGGGCGAGGGCGGGCTGACGCCGCGCGCCCTCGACACGATCTGGAGCACGCGCTTTGGTGACTGCAAGGATGCGGCAACCCTTTATGTCGCCGGCGCCCGGCGGATGGGGCTCGACGCCTGTGCGGCCCTGGTTTCGACGACACATGGTAATTCCCTGATCCGGTTTCTCCCGAGTTCGGCCGTGTTCGATCACTGCATCGTTCGCCTGCGGTTGGATGCTGGGACCTACTGGCTCGACCCGACAGCCAGCGTTCAGTCTGGTACCCTCAAGAACGTCTTCCAGCCGCATATCGGATGGGGACTTCCGCTGTCGCGAGAGACGGTCGGGTTGGAAGAACTCGGGAGCGGTGCGGCTCTCCACATCCTGCATTGGGAAGACGACATCACGGTTGGACCGAAGGTGACGTCGCCGGCAATCGTCAGGCGCAAGATCGACTATTCCTTCTGGGCCGCCGACGCGATACGGAATCGCTTCGCCAACGATGGTCCGGGCACATTTGCCCAGACCATGCTGCGGGACTTGCAGGACGTCTGGCCCGGCGTCGCCGAGACCGCTCCGATGGAGATTCAGGACGACAAAGATCGCAATACGATTACCTTGAGTTTGAATTACGAGGTACGCAATTGCTGGAAACCCGACGACGAGCAATCGCAACTGAAGCTCGTTGTTGCACGCGCGCTGGGCGGGGAATTGCAGCCTCTTCCGGGTGAGCGCCGCGAGACCGACATCGCGCTCGGTCGTCCGCGCAAGATGACAGGATTCGTCCAGCTGAACATGCCGAGCCGTTGGCGCGGCGACGGCTGGTTGTATCGGCTCGAAGCCCCCGGCGTCAGTTTCGTAGATCGATCGTTGGTGAATGGGCGAGCGGTAACGGCATCCCAGGAACTGGTGATTGATGCTTGGTCGCTCGCCGCCGCCGAAGTTCAGACCTATAACGACATCGCGAAGAAGCTTCGGGAAAACCTGTTCATCCTCACAGGTCGCGAACAGTTCGGCAGGATTCGCCAATGGTTGAGCCTAAAGGCGCGTTTCCTGTTCGCCCTTCGCCTGATTTGGTATGTCGTGTGGGGTGGTTGGGTGCTGATCTTCCTGATCAGTATCCTGTTTTCCCGGCGGTGATCATTGGATGCAAGCCACGGCCCGGTTGCCATCTTGGCCGTCCATCCTTCGAGGCTCCCCATGGGACGCATTGCGTCCCATGCCTCGCACCTTCGGATGACGGAGCTTGATACCGTACACCTCTATGATGTCTGCAGTAGGCTGTTGGCCGCCGTGATATCCGCGGTCTCCGAGCGCTCGGCGAAGCCTTCGAGCGCCGATTGAAGCAATAGCCCTGCTTCCTCGCGCCGGTCGCGTTCGACAAGGAGTTCGGCAAGATCGATTGCCGCGCGCAGTTCCCAGGCTTTCGCGCCCTTGCTGCGGCTGCGCGAGGAGGGGGCAATCGCAAGCAGCGCCCGTTCCGACCAGCGCCGGCATTCGGTCAAGAGGGACATCGCGAGGAAGATCGGCGCTGCCGCGGCGGCGAGCGCAATGCCGGTGTTGGGGTCGCCGCCCGCGCCAAAACACCAGTCCAGCGCGGCACGCACGTTGTGAAGCGCGGAGAAGTGGATTGCCCGTTCGTCCGCATTCGGTGTCGCCGCCCATGTGCTGCCGGCCTGTTCCAGCCATCGCCGGATAGCCAGCAGGCAGCGATCCAGCAAGGCGGCTTTGCATCGGCATCAGACCGCGTTTGCAAGCCTCGTAACAGGTTCTCCGCCAGCCTCACAACTTCTCACAAGTCTAAACGCGTCTCCCGGGCGCGCCGCTGCTAGTTGGTTGCGCAGCGCCAAGGAGACTTTCATGACGCAAGCGGCAGAACTGCTCTACACGGCCCGGACGCACACCCGCGGTGGGCGGCACGACGACATGTCGCGCAGTTCCGACGGTCGCCTTGACGTCAGGCTGTCGCCGCCAGGTGGCGCAGGCATCGGCACCAATCCCGAGCAATTGTTCGCAGCCGGCTGGTCGGCCTGCTTCGAAGGCGCGATGGAAATGGCAGCCCGCAAGCGGAAAATCGTGCTTCCCAGGAAAAGTGCGGTCGATACGGAAATCGATCTTCTTCTCGATGAAGGCACTTATGCCCTCCGGGCGCGCCTCAATGTCAGCCTGCCGGGTCTCGATCGCGAGACCGCACAGGGCATCGTCGCTGAAGCGCATCAAACCTGCCCCTACTCCAAGGCCGTCCGCGGCAACATCGACGTCACGGTCGCGCTGGTCTGACGCAGCATCATCAATCACCAGGAGGTCGCAACGCCATGAAGCAGATCATCGATGAGCACCGCCGCCAGTTTCTCGGCATCGCCACAGGAGCCGTCGCCGTCGGTCTCGGCGTGATCGATCTCGCACGTGCCGAGACGGAACCGCTTCGATCCTCCGCATCGAATGCGTCCTTCGGGGCGATCAAGCAGATCGACGCCGGCGTTCTCAACATCGGTTATGCGGAGGTGGGACCCTCGAACGGTCCCGTCGCGATCCTGCTGCACGGCTGGCCCTACGACATTCACGCCTTTGTCGATGTCGCGCCGATCCTGGCGAAGGCCGGCTATCGCGTGATCATCCCTTATTTGCGCGGCTACGGCACGACGCACTTCCTCTCCAGTGAAACGCCGCGCAACGGCGAGCCTGCGGCGATGGCCGTCGACATCATCGCGCTGATGGACAAGCTCGATATCAAGAAAGCCGTCGTCGCCGGGTTCGACTGGGGCGCGCGCACCGCGGACGTCATCGCCGCGCTGTGGCCCGACCGCTGCCGCGCACTGGTGTCGGTCAGCGGCTATCTGATTTCCAGCCAGGCTGCCGGCAGTGCGCCGTTGCCGCCGCAGGCGGAGCTGCAATGGTGGTACCAGTTCTACTTCGCCACCGAGCGCGGCCGCGCCGGATACGAGAAGTACACGCACGATTTCGCCAAGCTGATCTGGAAGCTCGCCTCGCCGCAGTGGAAGTTCGACGACGCCACCTTCAATCGCAGCGCGGCGGCGCTCGACAACAAGGATCATGTCGCGATCACGATCCACAATTACCGCTGGCGGCTCGGGCTCGCCCAGGGCGAGGCGAAGTACGAGCATCTCGAAAAGAAGCTCGCGGCGGCTCCCGTCATCGATGTGCCGACCATCACGATGGAAGGCGACGCCAACGGCGCGCCGCATCCCGATCCGAGCGCCTATGCCAGGAAATTCTCGGGCCGTTACGAGTTTCGCCTGATCACCGGCGGCATTGGCCATAATCTGCCGCAGGAAGCACCGCAAGCTTTTGCCAAGGCCGTCGTCGACGCCGACGGCGCCTGAGCATCTGTCAGCACCTCGGTCCAGCCCGGCTGGATCGAGGATCGCCCCGTTGATCCCAGCTTGAAGGACGTCATGTCGCCAACCGAACCTGAAAAGAAGAAGTCCTTCTACGCCACGATGTTCGTGCTGACGGTGGTCTTGCTTGTCGTGCTCCTGACCTGCGGGCCGTATCTCGTCACGATCGCCTCCGCAGAGGGGCCGGCAGAACGCAGCGCGGCGGATGCCTCACCGATCTTCGGCGTCACGATTCCGCAAGGCTACAAGCAGTGGGAGCTGGTCGCGCCGGCCGAGGAGGCGGTGCCACTCGACGAGCTTCGCGCTGTGGTCGGCAACCAGACCGCAATCGAAGCCTATCAGGCCGGGAAACTCCCGTTCCCGGACGGCACCATTCTGGTCAAGCGCGCCTGGAAGCGGAAGCAATCGCCGGAGTTCGCGTCCGCAACCATTCCCGGCGCCGCCACCACGGTCCAGGTGATGGTCAAGGATTCCAAGAAATACGCTGCCACCGGTGGCTGGGGTTTCGGCCGCTTCATCAACGGCAGGCCGGTGGACGAGGCCCAGCATCGCACCTGCTTCGCCTGCCACGAGGCTCGAGCCAGGAGTCACGATTACGTCTTCACGCGCCTGGCGCCCTGAGCATCCGGAGAGAGGAATTGGAGAGGTGGCGCGCGCTCAGCCTATCGACCGACTACTGACCCACGCGTCTCATTCCGCCGCCACCATCTGCTGCGTGCGCCACTGACCCAGCAATGCCCGGAGCGAGGCCGGTTTCACCGGCTTGTTCAACACGGCGACCTTCTCCTCACGCGCGGCGACCTGCACGGCGGGGCTGCGATCGGCGGTGATCAGGATCGCGGGGATGGCGTCGCCGAAGCGGCGGCGGATCTCGCGGATGGCGGCGATGCCGTTGCCGCGATCGAGGTGATAGTCGACGAGCAGGCCGGTGACGCGCCGTCCGGCTGTTTCGATTGCGGCGATCGCGCCTTCGGGGTCGGCGACCGCGATCACCTCGGCGTCCCAGGCCTTCAGGAGCGTGCGCATGCCGTCGAGGATGGCCGCATCGTTCTCGATGCAGACAATCAGTGCGCCCGAGATCGGCGTGCGCGCCAACGGCGTCGCGCTGGTCACGGCCGCGGTATGGGTGATTGCCTTGGCCGTCGGCACCGTCACGGAGAAGACCGAGCCGCCGCTGGCATTGGCGTCGATGGCGATGCCGTGCTTGAGCACGCGTGCCAGCCGCTCGACGATCGATAACCCCAGCCCCAGGCCGCGCGCGATCCGCGCCCCCTGCTCCAGGCGATGGAATTCCTTGAAGATCTCGCCGCGCTTGACCGGGGGGATGCCGACACCGGTGTCGTAGACGCAGATCTTGAGCGAGGTGCCGCGGCGGCGGCAGCCGACCAGCACGCGGCCGCGCGGGGTGTACTTGATCGCGTTCGAGATCAGGTTCTGGAGCAGGCGCCGCAGCAAGAGCCGGTCCGACTCGACCGGCAGCGAGCAGGGCACGAAGGTGAGCTCCAGGCCCTTGGCGCGCGCGATCGGCGCGAACTCGATCTCCAGCGAGCGCATCAGATCGGCCATCTTGAAACTCGAGATCGAGGTCGTCATCGCGCCGGCATCGAGCCTGGAGATGTCGAGCAGCGCGCCGAGGATCTCCTCGATGGCCTGCAGCGATTCGTCGATGTTCTCGACCAGCCGCGTCTCTTCGCCTTCGTGCTGACGCTCGACCAGGCTCGTGACGTAGAGCCGCGCCGCGTTCAGCGGCTGGAGGATGTCGTGGCTGGCGGCGGCGAGGAAACGCGTCTTGGAGATGCTGGCGTCTTCCGCCGCGCTCTTGGCCAGTGCCAGCTCGGAGTTCAGCCGCGTCAGCTCCTCGGTGCGGTCGCGCACGCGCTTTTCCAGCGTCGCATTGGCGCGCTCCAAAGCTTCCGCGGCTTCGAAAGTGGGCGTGACGTCGGTGAAAGTGATGACGAAGCCGCCGCCGGGCATATGGTTGGTGAGCACTTCGATCACCATGTGGCGTTCCGGCAGGCGTTCGAGATAAGGCTCGCTGTCGGTGGTGTAGGCGGCGAGGCGCCGCTCCAGCAGGGCCTCGCTCTCGAGCGGATGCTCCGGATCGCCCACGCCGATGAATTCCAGGATTTCGCGCAGGGGCGTGCCGAACTGGATCAGATGCGGGGGAACGTTGAGGAGATCGCCGAACTGCCGGTTGGAGCAGATCAGTTGCAGATCGGCATCGAACACGGCGATGCCCTGGCGCACGTGGTTGAGCGCGGTCTGGAGGATCTCGCGGTTGAAATGCAGCGCCGCGTGCGAGTCGTCGAGCAGCTTCAGCGCGGCCTTGGCGGAGACCGTCCGCTTGCGCAGCAGCAGCGACATCACGAGGCGGGAGGAGGCCGCGCCGATCGAGGACGCGATCAGGTGCTCGGCGTGCTGCAGCAGCTCGAAATCGGCGGGTGCTCCGGGCTCCAGCCGCACGTTTCGCCGCGCCGAGAATGCCTCGAAGGAATGCCGCGCGCGGTCGGGTCCGAGATATTGCGCCACCGTGGTCTGGATGTCCTGCACGGTGATGCTGGTGCGCCAGCGGCGGAAGCTCGGGGAGATCGGTGCGAGCGTATTGGGCACGAACAGATCGGCCTGCAGCAGCTCGATGGACGATGGCTGGCGCGCCAGCGACAGCAGCACATAGGTCAGGATGTTGAGCGACAGCGACCAGATGACGCCGTGCATCAGTGGCGGCAGGTCGGCGCCGAACAGCGCCTGCGGCCGCAGCGCCTCGATGCCGAACGGGCCGTGCTGGAGCAGCATGATGCCGGCCGTCGAGGAATCCATGAAGCTCGGAATGAACAGCGTGTAGAGCCACACCACAAAGCCCACCAGCATGCCGCCGATGGCGCCGCGCGCAGTCGCGCGCCGCCAGAGCAGCCCGCCGAAGAAGCTCGGCGCAAGCTGGGCGATGGCGGCAAAGGAGAGCAGACCGATGGCCGCGAGCTGGGTATTGCCGAGCGCGCGATAGTAGAAATAGGCCATCACCATGATGGCGAAGATCGCGAGCCGCCGCGAGCGCAGCAGGAAGTCGCTGAAATCGGCACCGCCGGCGCGGCCCTCCGGCCGACGTTTCAGCACCAGCGGCACCACGAGGTCGTTCGAGACCATGATGGAGAGCGCGACGCATTCGACGATCACCATCGCGGTCGCCGCCGACAGGCCGCCGACGAAGATGACGACGCTGAGCAGATCGGCGCCGCCTTCCATCGGCAGCGCCAGCACGTACATGTCGGGATCGGCGGCGCCGAACGGGAAGGTCACGAGGCCGGCGATCGCGATCGGGATCACGAACAGATTGATGGCGACGAGGTAGAGCGGGAACAGCCATCGCGCCCGGCCGACCTCGGCATCGGAGGAATTCTCCACCACGCTGACGTGGAACTGGCGCGGCAGCAGCATGATCGCGCACAGCGACAGCAGCGTCATGGTCAGGAAGTTGCCGATCGACGGCGAATAGTTGATCGCGCGCACCGCTTCCGGCGTCTTCATCGCCCGCTCGATCAGCTCATGCGGCGAGAACATCCAGAAGGTGACGAAGATGCCGGCGGCGAGGAAGGCGATCAGCTTGATGATGGATTCGGTCGCGACCGCCAGCATCAGGCCGTGCTGGTGCTCGGTGGCATCGGTCTGCCGCGTGCCGAACAGCACCGCGAAGGCCGCCATCGACAGCGTCACCATCAGCGCCACGTCGCCGACAATCGGGATGTGGGAGAAGGCCTGGTCCTCGCTCAGGATCGTCTCGAGCGAGGAGGCAACCGCCTTGAGCTGGAGCGCGATGTAGGGCACCGAGCCGATGATCGCCATCAGCGCGACGGTCGCCGCCACCGCCTGGCTCTTGCCGTAGCGGGCCCCGATGAAGTCGGCGATCGAGGTGATGTTGTGGGTTTTGGCGAGTTGGATCACGCGGCGCAACACGCCGGCGCCGAGCCCGATCATCAGGATCGGGCCGAGATAGATCGCGAGGAAGTCGGTCGAGGTGCGGGTGGCGAAGCCGACCGAGCCGAAGAAGGTCCAGGAGGTGCAGTAGATCGCCAGCGACAGCGGATAGATCAGCCCGGAGGCGCGACCGCGCCCGGCCGGCGAGCGGCGGTCGCCATGGCTCGCCACCAGGAACAGGAAGCCGATATAACCGAACGCGGCGGCGATCACGCCCCAGTCGTGCAGCATGGTGAGCGTGCTTCTCTCCCTGGGCGCTGCCAGCGCCCGTGCTCATTTTCCCTGCAAACCTAGCGCGTTGGACGGTCGCAAGCGACAGAGAAATGCCGGGGTGGGGGAGGAACCGGGGTTGTCGTTAAGGTGCGGCCAGGAGGCGGCCCTTACTTACTGGAGGACGGGGGGAACGCTACATGCGGGCTTGTGGAGCACCGACGGTCTCCACAGCGTCATGGCCGGGCCTTGTCCCGGCCATCCACGCCTTCCATGCAGCACAAAGAACGTGGATGCCCGGGACAAGCCCGGGCATGACGACCTCCAAAATCTCAAATGCGTTCCGCCTCGCCATCCGGAGGAGGGTGGAAGGGGGGTCTACTCCGCTGCCAGCGACTTCTCGCGCAGCGGCAGGCCGAGGCGGTCCCACACCTGGAGCAGCGCTTCGGCGAGCTGATCGATCAGGCCGTCGTCGTGATAGGGCGAGGGCGTGATGCGCAGGCGCTCGGTGCCCTTGGCGACGGTCGGATAGTTGATCGGCTGGATGTAGATACCGTGCTCTTCGAGCAGGAGGTCGGAGGCCTGCTTGCACTTCTCGGGATCGCCGACGAACAGCGGCACGATGTGGGTGTCGCTCGACATGACGGGCAGGCCGGCGGCATTGAGGATCGCCTTGACGCGGGCGGCGCGGTCCTGGTGGCGCTCGCGCTCCCAGTTCGAGCTCTTCAGGTGCTTGATCGCGGCGGTCGCGGCCGAGCAGACCGCCGGCGGCAGCGCGGTGGTGAAGATGAAGCCCGGCGCGTAGGAGCGCACGGCGTCGATGATCTGGCCACTGGCGGCGATATAGCCGCCGAGACAGCCGAACGCCTTGGCGAGTGTGCCCTCGAGAACGTCGATGCGATGCATGACGCCGTCACGCTCGGCGATGCCGCCGCCGCGCGGGCCGTACATGCCGACGGCGTGGACTTCGTCGACATAGGTCATCGCGCCATACGTCTCGGCGAGATCGCAGATCTTGGCGAGCGGCGCGACATCGCCGTCCATGGAATAGAGACTCTCGCAGACGATCAGCTTCGGCCGATTCGGGCCGGCCGCTTTCAACAGCTCTTCGAGATGCGCAACGTCGTTGTGGCGGAACACGACCCGCTCGCAGCCGGACTGCCGGATGCCCTCGATCATCGAATTGTGGTTGAGCTCGTCCGACAGGATCAGGCAATTCGGAATCAGCTTTGCAATGGTCGGGATGCCGGTCTGGTTCGAGACATAGCCCGAGGTGAACAGCAGCGCGGCTTCCTTGCCGTGGAGGTCGGCGAGCTCGGCTTCGAGCTGGATCAGCGGATGGTGCGTGCCGGCAATGTTGCGGGTGCCGCCGGCACCGGTGCCGACGCGCGTCGCGGTCTCGACCATGGCGCCGACCACCTTCGGGTGCTGGCCCATGCCGAGATAGTCGTTGGAGCACCAGATCACGACGTCGCGCTTGCCCTTGGACGAGTGCCACACCGCATGCGGGAACCGGCCGGCCGTGCGTTCGAGGTCGGCGAACACGCGATAGCGCCGCTCAGTGTGGAGACGATCGAGAGCGGAATTGAAGAACTGGTTGTAATCCATCGGCAAGACCTGCAACGGAACCCGGCCATGACGGCCGCTCATTTTTTAGAGCTTTTCGAGCTCCAATGTCTATGCGCCAGCACACATTTGAGGCAAGGCGAGCGTGCCAATTGATAACCGCCGGTCCGGCGGCGATTGTTGATTTGGATCAAGCGCCTAACACAGGATTGCCGGCCGCGACCGGCCCGACCGGGGGAGGCAGGGCTGCCGTGGACATTTTGTCCATGGCGCGCGCACCGTCCATGATGGCCAAACTGGCGGCACCGACGCCATAGCCGTGCCCGGCTGGGGCGGCGCGCCGGTCAGTCGGACAGACCATGCGAAAGGAAGCCCCGATGAAGCGTGTCATGATCCTCAACGGTCCCAACCTCAATATGCTCGGCATCCGCGAGCCGCACATCTACGGCACGACGACGCTCGCAGAGGTCAACGCGAGCTGCGAGGACGCCGCCGCCAAGATCGGGCTCAAGCTCGCCTTCCACCAGTCCAACCACGAGGGCGTGCTCGTCGATCTGATCCAGTCGGCGCGGCAGGATGCCGACGCCATCGTCATCAACCCGGCCGGTCTCTCCTTCACCTCGGTGTCGATCATGGACGCGATCAAGACATTCGAGGGCCCGGTGCTGGAGGTCCACATCTCCAACATCCACGCCCGCGACGAATATCATCGCCACTCCAAAATTTCGTTCGTGGCGACGGGCGTGATCTGCGGACTGGGCCCGTTCGGCTACATCGCGGCGCTGCACGCGATCGCGAACATGAAGTGAGAACTTCTCCCTCGCCCCGCTTGCGGGGAGAGGCGAAGAAATTACGTCGTCCTGAATTGCAGCACGCCGTCTTGCATCTCTGCCGTCAGCCGGCCCTCGACGATCATATAATTGACGTGGGCGACGAGTTCGCCGGCGGCAAAGCCCATCTGGTGCTCGTCCAGCACGTGCTTGTTGAACACGACAGGCACCAAGGCGCGCGAGGTTTGCGGCGTCTCGCGGCAGGCTTCCGCGATCAGGCGGCAGCGCTCCTCGTGATGGTCGGCGAGCTGCTTGATGCGGGTCTTCAATCCATAGAACGGCACGCCATGGCCGGGCAGCACCAGCAGATCATAGGGCAGGGTGGTGGTGAGGCTCGCGAGCGAGGCCAGGTATTCGCCGAGCGAGTTCTGGTCGGGCTCGACCGCCCAGACGCTGACATTCGGCGAGATCTTGCTCAGCACCTGGTCGGCGGAGAGGAACAGCTTGTCGTCGGCGCAATACAGCATGACCTGGTCGAGCGCGTGGCCGCCGCCGGTGATCACCTTGAAGCGGCGCGTGCCGATCACGACCTCGTCGCCATGCGAGATGCGGCGGTAGGACGGCGGCAGCACCGAGACGCGCTTGAGATAATCCTGGCCGCGCCCGAGCAGCTTCTCGGTCAGCGACTCGTCCATGCCGTGACGGCGGAAGAACAGCCGCTGCGCCTCGCGCCGCTCCTCGGTGCCGCGGTTCTGGTGATAGACCGATTGCAGATACTCGACCTGCGACATCACCAGCGGGCAGTTGAAGCGTTCGACGATCCACCCGGCGAGGCCGACATGGTCGGGGTGGGAGTGGGTGACGATCAGGCGCGTGATGTTGACGCCCTTCAGCGGCCCGTCGAACAGCTTGGTCCAGGCCTCGATCGTCTCCTCGTTGCCGAATCCGGTATCGACCATGGCATAGCCGTCGCCGTCGGCGAGCAGGTAGATGTTCACGTGGTTGAGGCGGAACGGCAGTTTCAGCCGCGCCCACAACACGCCGGGCCGGACTTCGACGACCTCGTCGTGGCCGGGATGCTGGTCCCAGGGGTAGCGCAGGGCCTCGGCCGAGGACTGTGCGATGTCGGTTTTTGAGCTCATGCTACCCGCTTAAACCCAGCGCGCGCAGGGCGCCAGCCGAAAAAGCACGCCTGGCGGGCGCCGCATGGCCGTCATACCGGCCGTGTTTTTCCGCCTCTCGGTTTGAGGCCGCCAAAAACGCAGTCATTCCGGAGCGCGCGTAAGCGCGAGCTCTGGTGCGCGGTTGCGCACCTGAGAATCCGGAGATCGTGGTGCGGGATTCCGGGGACGCCTCTTCGAGGGCCCCGGATTGACGATCAGGCCGCCCGCATGTCGTTGAGGAAAGCGTCGATTTCCCCGCGCAGCATATCGGCCTCGCGCCGGAGCGCGTCCGAGGCGCTCAGCACGTCGCTTGCCGCAGCGCCCGCTTCGGCGGACGCGGTGGAGACACCGACGATGTTGCTGGAGACTTCGCTGGTGCCGCCGGCGGCATGCTGGATGTTGCGGGCGATTTCGCGGGTGGCGGCGCCCTGTTCCTCGACCGCGGCTGCGATCGTCGTGGTGACGTCGTTGATCTCGCCGATGATCCGGCCGATGCCCTGGATGGCGCCGACCGCGGAGGTCGTGACCTCTTGCATGCTGGCGATCTGGGTGCGGATCTCGTCTGTCGCCTTGGCAGTCTGGCTCGCCAGGCTCTTCACTTCGGAGGCGACCACGGCGAAGCCGCGGCCGGCCTCGCCTGCGCGCGCCGCCTCGATGGTCGCGTTGAGCGCGAGCAGGTTGGTCTGCGAGGCGATGGTCTGGATCAGGTCGACGACGACGCTGATGCGGCTCGCGCCGTCGGCGAGGCTCTGCACGGTGGCGTCGGTCGCTCCCGCTTCGTCGACCGCCTTCTTGGCGATCTCGGCGGAGGTCACGACCTGGCGGCTGATCTCCTGGATCGAGGAGGACAGCTGCTCAGTGCCGGCCGACACGGTCTGCACGTTGACCGACGTTTCCTCCGCGGCGGAGGCGACCGCGTTCACCAGCGCGTTGGACTGGTCGGCGGTGTTCGACATGCTCTGCGCGGTCGATTGCATCGAATTGGCCGACTGCGCGAGATTGTCGAGCGCGGAGCGCACCGTGCTTTCGAATTCGGCGATCTTCGCTTCCATGCGCGCGGCACGCTCGGCCTTGGCGATACGGTCCCTGTCCTGCTCGCTCGTCAGCGCGCGGGCCTCGATCATGCTCTCCCGGAACACTTGCAGCGTGTTCGCCATCACCGAGATCTCGTCGTTGTGGTTCTTCGAGCGGTAGATGTCGGTTTCGAGGTCGCCGTTCGCGAGCAGCTGCATCGATTGATGCAGGGCGCCGATCCGGCGCAGGATGCTGCGTCCGACATAGAGCCAGACGAACAGCGCCGAGCCGACCAGCATCAACGCGCCCATCGCCAGCATGACCGACGTCGCGAGCGAAATCTCCTGCCGCGCCTGGAAGGTCGAGGCGTTGGTCTCCTTCTGTACGCCGTCGACGAGCTGCTGCACGCTGATGCCGAGACCGACATTGAGTTTGCGGGTCTCGTCCAGGATGGTCTGGCCATAGTCGATGGAGTCGAGCTCCTTCTCGCGCAGATTGAACACGCCGGTCTTGCCGGTTCCGAGCGCGAGCAGCTTTTCCGCCGTCTCGCGCAGCATCTTGTTGCCCTGGTTGTCCGGCAACAGGTCGAGGTTGGAACGCAGGCGTCCCTGCGCCGTCTTGAATTCCTTCTGGATGTCGTCGAGCTTGTCGCTCGTACTCGCCGACAGCGCCGCGCTCATGTTGGCGGCGGCGAGGTTGCCGCTGGCGACAACGTTGCCGAGCTGACCGACGGTCTGCGCGGCTTCGGTTGCATCTGCGGCGGACAGGTCGGCCGAGCCGAGAATGGCGTTGACGCGGGTCTGCGCGTCCAGCATCGCCGGGCTCGCCGCGCCGACGAACGCGCCCTGCGCGTTTCGAAGCGCATCATATTGCTTCTCGTGGAGGGCCGCGATGTCGAGCCGTTCGCGGGCGGCCTTCGCAAGGCTCTGAGTTGCCTCGTTGATGCTCTTCATCGTGTCGCTGAGCCCGGAGACGACGCTCTTGTCGCCGCCGAGATCGATGATCTCCGTGAGCTTCCGCTGCGTCTGCTCCTGCAATTCCATGAGCTTCTTGGTGCGCTCATTCAGGGCGTCGTCGCTCTGCGCCGCAAGCAGGGCCGGTCCCTGCGCCGCAAGGCTGGCACTGAGTGCCGACAATTGGAGGCTGGCGGAAAGGCGCGGAATGTCCCGGCCGCTCAGTTCGGTCATGCGTCCGCCGAGATTCTGCAGCGCCAGCCCGGCGCCGGCCGCGATCACGAGGCCCATGCCCGCGATCACTGCGAAGGCCGCGAACAGGCTGCCGCGCACGCCCCATTTCGGCATTCTGAAACGAGGACGGAGACGGCCAAGGAAACGGCCAAGGCCCAGACGGATCGCCATCGAAAATTCCCCCAATGTTCTTGCTTCTGTTTGTGAGCGCAGTATCGGCAGCACCGGTTAAAAAATCGCACTTGGCACAATTGGTTGCGCATGTTCCGCAGAGCGAAAAAAGAAGGGCCGGCAACGAGGCCGGCCCTTCATCGTGATAAGGTTTTGATAACCGGTCAGTAGGGCGCGACCGCCGAGCCTGCCCAGTTGAAGCGGTAGTTGACGCCTGCCTTGAAGGTATGGTCGTCGGTGGTGAAGTTGCCGGTGCCCACCAGCGGGCCCGCCGTGAAGTGCGCATCGCCGAAATTGTAGTACTGGTACTCGGCCTTGGCCGACCAGTTCGGGGCGAACATGTATTCCAGGCCGGCGCCGACGGTGTAGCCGTTGCGGTGATCGCCGTCGATGATGAAGCCGGTCGGCACGCCGCCCACAGTCACCTTCTCGTTGTTGTCCGAATAGGCGTAGCCGCCCTTCACGTAGAGCAGTCCGGGGCCCCAGGTGTAGCCGACGCGGCCGGTGATCGAGCCGAGGCCGCGCTGGTCATTGGTATAGGCGATGCCGCCCGGAAACACTGCGCCGACGCTGCCCGTGAGCCAGGAATACTGGCCTTCGACGCCGACCACGAAGTTCGGGTTGAACTGCCAGTCCGCGCCGACCTGCACGCCGCCGAGGAAGCGGCCGTTGCCGTTGCTGCCGGTGGAGAGGCCGTTGAAATTGTTGTCGCTGGAGAACGCGCCGCCGACATGGGCGCCGAGATAGAAGCCCGTCCAATTGTAGATCGGCGCGGCATAGGCCGGCGCCGGCGACTTGTAGTAGCTGCGGTTGCCGAGATCGGCGCCGACGGCCGGCGCAGCCGCGCCCACCACGAGCAGCGCCACGGTCGCAAACAGAATCTTCTTCATCGTCTTGAACTCCAACACGTAAGGTCCCCGGCAGGCGCGCTTTCCTGCGCCGTCGTTGGTTTTGCAGATAGCTCGCTTTTGATGAAAATGCTGTCACATGCATGGCACAGCGACAGCCAACCTAACTTGTTGGGCTGTAAATGATTTTCGTGCTTAATGGCGGCTTAAGAAGTGATGAAGGAAGGCTTAACTTCGCGCATCCCAGGTAACTTGCGCGCGCCTCTTGTTAACCAAGACGCCGCCGCACCTCATCGCGCATCTGTTCGCGAAAGGCCGCGCGCTTTGCCGGCCGGTCTTCCTCGCGCACGTCATGACGATCGAAGATGTCGAACTTCTCCAGGATCGGATAGCGCTCGCTCGCCATCGCGAGCACGCGCAGAACCCTGGTCGCCGCCGGCGTCGGGCCACTGATCTCCCAGCGCCGGATGGTGTCGGCGCCGCCTGTCTCCGGCAATCCGCAAAGCCTGGCCATGTCGGCCGCAGTGAGCTTTCGCTCGAGGGCATCGGACAGGTCGTTGCGAAGCTGCTTCAGTTCGGGGCCGGTCATGCTGCTTGCGTCCAGGGAAGTGGCCGAACGCAAGGCACTACAGCATGATCCGGAAGAGTGTGCAGCGGTTTTCCGAAAAGGACCATGCTCAAACAATGACCTGAAGCGCGATGACGATTCATCCCAATCGCATCGCTCTTTAGCGCTGATTCGGGTCCATCCGAAGGCGACGGGCTGATGCGCTGCTTAGGCCTCAGATGCCTCTGCCACCCCGGTCGCCGATCACGCAGCGCCATGCAGCCAGCCGCTCGGCCGGATGCTGGTTCATCCATTCGGCGAGCTGCGGGGCACCCATCAGGCAGGACTGCACCGAGATTTGCGCAAAGTCCGAAGTGGTGACGATCTGCTCGTGACAATTGGTGGGAGAGGCGAGACTGCAAAGCACGGCGATGATCTTGATCACGATACGCTACTCCCCGTCGCGGCCGATGAAGGTGCGACCGATCGCCGGTTCGTCCTGCTCCTCGCCGGCCAGGTCCGCCGGAGGGAAGATGCTGTCGTAGATGGCGCGCGCCTCCTGGATGAGACGTGCTCGCTCGCGCTCGGATTTCGAGACAAATCGAATGACTTCGCTCATGGTGGCTCCAAATCTCAACTCATGAGTCTGTCATGAGATGACGCAAAACATCCAATCGTCATCTATGGTGCCGCCTTCGACCTTGAAGCGGCGCGGCAGTCACGACCGAATAAAAAGCGCGTGACCGCACATCCCAACGTCCCGGTGTTTCGTTGGGTTGCAAGGCCGGTCCACCACTTCATGTCAGTTGCGCAACTCCAGCAGCCGAGCGGGGAAATGCTTGTGTCGGCCTGTCCTTGCGCCCGTCGGCAAGGAAGGTCGCACGAAGCAGTGCTGCCGGAGCGAATCTGTTTCGCCTCTTGCGGCGTGCAAGTTTTTGGAACGATCTCGAAATCCGGTGAATCCGCCCGACCAGCCCCTCAGGCCGCCGGGGCTTGCTCCTTTCGACCCGGCACCGCCGCGAGCAGCTCGCGCGTATAGGCATGCTCAGGCGCGGCGAACAGTTGCGCGGTCGGCTTCAGCTCGACGATGGCGCCGCGTTGCATCACCGCGATGCGGTCGCAGATCTGGGCTGCGACGCGCAGATCGTGGGTGATGAACAGCATCGAGAGGCCGAGGCGCGCCTTGAGGTCTTCGAGCAGCTTCAACACCTGCGCCTGCACCGAGACGTCGAGCGCGGAGACGGCCTCGTCGGCGACGACGATCTCCGGCTCGAGCGCAAGCGCGCGCGCAATGCCGATGCGCTGACGCTGGCCGCCGGAGAATTCGTGCGGATAGCGTTCGAGCGAGCCGGCGTCCAGGCCGACCATCTTGAGGAGATCGCGGGCGCGGTCGAACGCGACCTTCGGATCGACGCCGGCCGCGATCGGGCCGTCGGCGATGATGTGACCGATCTTGCGGCGCGGATTGAGCGAGGCGAATGGATCCTGAAAGATCATCTGGATGCGATGACGCTCGGCGCGCAGCGTCTTGCCGGAAAGCGAGGTCAGGTCGGTCTCACCGATCCGCACCGTGCCGCGGTCGGCCTCGATCAGCCGCATCACCAGGCGCGCCACGGACGATTTGCCGGAGCCGGATTCGCCGACCAGGCCGAGCGTCTCGCCCTTGAGGATGTTGAAATTGACCGCGCGCGCCGCATCGACGCGGCGGTCCTCGCGAAACCAGCCGCCCGAGGTGACGTAGGTCTTGTCCAGCCCGATCACCTCGACGGCCCTGGCCCGATCGTCGAGAGGAGCGCGCGCCGGCGGATCCATCGACGGCACGGCGGCGAGCAGCGCCTTGGTGTAGTCGTGCTGCGGCGCGCTGAAGACGGTCGCGGCGGGACCTTCCTCGACGACCTTGCCGTGCCTGAGCACCACGACCTGGTCGGCAATGTCGGCGACGACGCCGAAATCATGGGTGATGAACATCACCGCCATGTTGCGGTTGCGCTGGAGATTGCGGATCAGCTTCAGGATCTGCGCCTGCGTGGTGACGTCGAGCGCGGTCGTCGGCTCGTCAGCGACCAGCACGGCCGGCTCGAGCGCGAGGGCCATCGCGATCATGGCGCGCTGGCGCTGGCCGCCCGAGAGCTGGTGCGGGTAGGCGCGCACGATTCGTTCAGGATCGGGCAGGCCGACTTCGCGTGCCAATGCGAGCGCCCTCGCGCGGCGCTCCCTCGGCGTCAGCAGGCCGTGCGCCTCGAACATCTCCGCCATCTGGTCGCCGATCCGCATCAACGGATTGAGCGCCGTCATCGGCTCCTGGAAGATCATCGCCAGCCGGCGGCCGCGCAGATCGCGCCAGCCGTCGTCGTCGAGCTTGAGCAGGTCGCGGCCCTCGAACATGATCTCGCCGGCCGTGACGTCGACCGTATCGGGCAAGAGGCCCATCAGCGCGTGCGCGCACATCGATTTGCCGGAACCGGATTCGCCGACCACGCAGACGATCTTGCCGGCCCGCAGGTCCAGCGAGATGCCGTCGACGGCGTACGGCCGTTCGGCGCTCTTGGGCAGCGCGACCCGCAGGTTCTTGATGGAGACGGTGGCGGGGGCGGTCATGTCAGCGTCCCTCGCGCGACAGGCGCGGATTGAGCGCGTCGTTGAGGCCTTCGCCGATCAGATTGAGGCCGAGCACCGAGATCAGGATGGCGACACCGGGAAAGACCGTGATCCACCACGCCTGGCGGATCACGGTGCGGCCGGCGCCGACCATGTAGCCCCAGGAGATCAGGTTGGGATCGCCGAGGCCGAGGAACGACAGCGAGGATTCCAGGAGGATTGCGGTCGCCACCATCAGCGAGGCCAGCACGATCACGGGCGACAACGCGTTCGGCAGGATCTCGCGCAGGATAATCCAGCTGTTGCTCTGGCCGGTGACCACGGCTGCCTGGACATATTCGCGCGTGCGCAGCGACAGCACCTCGCCGCGGACGAGGCGGGCCACCGGCGGCCAGCTCACCACCGCGATCGAGGTCACGATCGAATAGATCGAGGGCTGCAGGATGGCGACCAGCACGATCGCGAGCGCGAAGCTCGGAATGGTCTGGAAGAATTCGGTGAAGCGCATCAGGGCGTCATCGACCTTGCCGCCGAAATAACCGGCCATGGCGCCGATCGGCACGCCGACGATCAGTGCGACCAGCGTGGAGACGAGGCCGACCAGCAGCGACACCCGTGCGCCGAAGATCATGCCGGCGAACACGTCGCGGCCGAGCGCGTCGGTGCCGAGCGGCACGGACGAGAGCGTGAACGGCGGCAGGAACGGCCGCTGCACCATGCGCCACGGCGAGTTCGGGAACAGCATCGGTCCGAACACCGCGACGGAGATCGCAAGCAGGAGGATGATGAGCCCGATGACGCCGCTCGGGCTTTTCAGCATCGATTTCCAGAACTGTTTCATGAGGCGAATTCGATGCGTGGGTCGACCAGTCGGTAGACCAGGTCGGTGATGAGGTTGAAGATCAGGACCATGGCGGAGCAGATCACGAAGACGCCGAGCAGCAGATTGTAGTCCCGCTGCAGCAGCGCGTCGTACATCAGGCGCCCGATGCCCGGCCAGGCGAACACGGTCTCGGTGATGACGGCGCCGCCGATCAGCGTGCCCGAATGGACGCCGGCGAGCGTCACGACGGGAAGCAGCGCGTTGCGCAGCACGTGGCGGCGCTGGATCACGGCGTCGGAGAGACCTTTCGCACGCGCCGTCTTGACGAAGTCGAGCCGTTTCACCTCCAGCATCGAGGCGCGCGTCATGCGGGTGTAAGTCGCCATGAAGAACAGGCCGAGCGTCATCGCCGGCATGATCAGATGTTTTGCGACGTCGAGCGCATGAGCAAGGCCGGTGAGATTGGCACCGACCGTCTCGTAACCGAAGCTCGGCAACCAATCCATGGTGACCGAGAACAGCAGGATGCCCATCAGCGCCACCCAGAAGATCGGCATGGCGTAGAAGATCAGCGCGAACACGGTGATGGCGGTGTCGAGGAAGGTGCCGGCAAAGCGCGCCGCGAAGGTGCCGAACAGGATGCCGAGCGCGAGCGAGATCGCGAAGGCGGTCAGTGTCAGCAGCAGCGTTGCCGGCAGCCGCTCGCCGATCAGCTTTGCGACCGGCGCCTGCTGGCGGAAGGAGAAGCCGAGGTCGAGCGTCACGACGCCCTTGACGTAGATGAAGAGCTGCTCCGGCAATGGCTTGTCGAGCCCGAACTTCTCCCGGAGTTGCTTGACGAAGACCTGATCGCTGGCCCCGGCTTCGCCCGCCATCACCGCCGCGGGATCGCCGGGCGCAAGCCGGATCAGGAAGAAATTGAGAACGACGATCGCAAGCAGGACGATCACGCCCTTTACGACACGCTGAGCAACAAAGGAGAGCATCTAGACTCGTATGCCAGTTGATCGAGGCGGTCTCGCCGCGAGGAACACCTCTCCCCGACGGGGAGAGGTCGCGCCGAAGGCACGGGTGAGGGGGGTCTGGTCCCACGAGGGAGTGCAATCCCTCACCCGGATCGCATCTGACGATGCGATCCGACCTCTCCCTATGGGAGAGGTGGGCACCGCCGATGCCTCAGCGTCTCGATATGATTTCATCGTGAATCAGTTCGTACCCTGGAGCGCGACGCCGCGACTGAGATTTCATCGCGGTGTCGCATGCACCTCGTCACTTGTCGAGCCATGCGTCCTTGAAGCCGTCATTGACCCCGATCCCCGTGGTGATCAGGTTCTTGACCTTGCAGCGCATGATGGTCGGGAATTGCAGCTCGAGCATCCAGGCCACCGGCACGTCCTCGACCAGGATCTTCTGCGCCTTCTCGTAGATCTCCTTGCGCTTGGAATCCGGGGTGGCAACGGCGCCGTCGGCGAACAGCTTGTCGATCTCCGGGTTGGAATAGCCCTCGACGTTGTTGAACACCTGGCCCTTGGCAATGGCGCTGGAGACGTAGTTGCGGCCGACGCCGAGGGCGGGATCGCCGTACTGGTAGAGATACGTGAAGGCGATGTCGTAGTCCCAGTCGCCGATCTTCTGGTTGCCGCCGGCAACGTCCGTGGCGACCGTCTCGATCGTCATGCCGACGTCCTGGAGGTTCTGCTTCACCGCTTCACCCCAGCGCTGCCAGGTCTCGCCATAGGCGAGCGGCTGCAGGCGGATCTTCTCGCCCTTGTAGCCGGCTTCCTTCAGCAGCGCCTTGGCCTTGGCCGGATCGTACGGATATTTCTTCACGTCGTCGGTGTAGAACTTGATGGTCGAGGCTGACGGGCCGGTCGCGACCTTGCCGAGCCCGTTCCAGATCACGTCCTTGGCGAAGTCGCGGTCGATCGCGTACATGATCGCCTGCCGCACCCGCTTGTCAGCGAGCGGCCCCTGGCGGTTGTTCAGCCACAGCCAGGCCAGCGGCGAGAAGAACTCCCAGCCGGCGCCGGTGACGCAGGTGTCCTTGAGCTTGGACAGCCGCGGCACGTCGAAATTCTCGACCGAGCCGCCGGGCAGCACGTCCACCTTGCCGGTCTCATACGCCACCGCGCGTGCCGCGGCGTCGGGAATGACCTGCCAGTAGATCTCGTCTAGATAGGGCTTGCCCTTCTCGTGGTAGTTCGGGTTCTTGACCAGGCGGATGAACGAGCCCTTCTGCCACTCCTTGAACATGAAGGGGCCGGTGCCCACCGGCGCGTTGTTGTAGGGATTGGTCTTCCAGTCGGTGCCTTCGTAGAGATGCTTCGGCACCATCGGCATCGAGCCGACCTCGAAGATGCCGAGGAAGGGGCCGAACGGCTGCTTCAGCGTGAACACCACCGTGTGGTCGTCGGGCGCCTCGACCTTCTCGACCTGCGCGAGATTGTTGCGGGCGCGCGCGTGGGTCTGCTTCAGCATCTCGATCGAAAACAGAACGTCGGCGGCGGTGAAGGGCTTGCCGTCATGCCAGGTCACGCCCTTCTTGAGCTTGAAGGTGTAGGTCTTGGCGTCCTCGCTGACGCTCCAGCTCTCGGCAAGCTCCGGCTGCGGCTCGAGCTTGGGGCTGTAGCGCAGCAAGCCTTCGAAGATGTTGCCCGATACCATCTGGGTCGGGCCGTTCTGGATCTGCGCAAGCATCAGGCCGGGTGGCTCGGGCTGGATCACGGCATTGATCGCGCCCCCTGCTTTCGGCTCTTGCGCCAGCGCCGAGGCCGTGAGGCCGCAAGCCAGGAGAAGACCAAGCAACACTCGTTTTGGCATGTCGTATCTTTCTCAAGCGAGGCCAGCCGCAAACGCTTCGCAACGTCCTGGCGCGCAAAGCGACGGCCGGCCCATCCCAGTCCCCATCCGATATCGAGGCTCACACAGTCTCGTTCGGCGCCGCAAGATGAAAGTCTCGACAGTGTTCGCACAAAAAATGTACAGCGCGTCCTGTTTTCACTTGATTCATTCTCGTGTCACGGAGAGAAGTCCGCCATGGACAATGCCACGCGCTCCGAACGGTCCCGCAATGCCGCGCTCGAGGCGGCGATCGCCATCATCGCACGCGACGGACCCGGCCGGCTGACGCTCGATGCCATCGCGCGCGAGAGCGGCCTCAGCAAGGGCGGGGTGATGCATCAGTTCCGCACCAAGGAGGCGGTGCTGAAGGCGTTGCTCGAGCGGCAGATGGCGCATTTCGAGGAGTTCTCGACGCGCCACATGGCCAAGGTGAGCGCGTCCTCGGCAAGCCCCAATCTGGCGACGCAGCTCGCCACGATCAGGGAAGCGGCGAGCTCGCCGAACTCTGCCGCGCTGGCCCTGGTTGCGGCCATGGTCGAGAATCCCCGCCTGATGGCACTGCCGCGCGAGCGCGAGATGGAGAGGATGGCGGCGATCAGGGAAGAGGCCGCAGATCCGGACCTTGCGATGATACGCTGGGCCGGAGCGATGGGACTGCTGCTGAGCTCGCTGTTCGGCATGTCGCCGCTCAGCAAGGACGAGCACCAGCGACTCTTCGCGCGTCTGCTCGACGACGCGCAATGGAGCGGCCTCGAACAGCCGGCCGCGACGCGTGCCTCCAATCCCGCCAAATCGGGGACGGCATCGGCCGCAAAGGCCGCAACCCCTCGCAAGCGCGCCTGATTCATCGTTAACGAATTCCGACCGATCGCTGCCCAAAACCGCGCCTGCGGCCAAATGTGTCAGGACGTATCTTTGAGACTTTACAAACCAACCAGTCGGTTTTATAAATTGAAACACTGAGACGGCCCAAGGCATCCGAAACGCCCCGGACGATGCCTTGGGTTGGCAATGGTGAGCGCCGCAGCCGCGATTGGTCCCAAAGCGCGGCTGCGGTCGTCCTTGCCTTCCCAAGAAGCCGCAAGAGGAGTTTGGAATGGATCGCTCGATCGCCCTGCGCGGTCTGGGAACGCTGGTGCTTTGCGCGGGCATCGCCGGCTGCGCATCTGTCGCGCCCGTGCCCTATTCGGAGTTGGCGTCCTCGGCCTACATGGCCCCGGACAAGGCGGACGCATCAGGCCGCGTGCCCTACCGCTATTCCACGCCGGTCGACTGGCGTGCCTATCGTAATGTGATCCTCCAACCCGTCGCGGTCTATCGCGGCCGGGATCACCAGTTCGGCGACATGTCCGACAAGGACAAGGCGACGCTCGCCGCCTACATGCAGAACTGTTTCGCCGAGCGGCTGCGTAGCCGGTTCACGCTCGTGCGCGAGCGCGGACCGAACACGCTGCGGATCAGGCTGACGCTCACCGGCGCGGTCGCCAACACGCCGGTGCTCGGCACGCTCTCGCGCTTCGACATGGCCGGCGCCGTCTACAACGGGGTGCAGGCTGCGCGCGACGGCGAGGGGATGATGACCGGCTCGGTCATTTACGGTGTCGAGATCTTCGATGCCACGACCTCGCGCCTGCTCTCGGCCTACGTCACCAAGCAATATCCGGGCGCCTACGACATCAAGGCCAGCGTCGGCGCGCTCGCGGCCGCCACCGCCGGCCTCGACAAGGGCGCCGATGCGCTGATGGCGCAACTGAATTGAAGCCGCAACCCCTGCAACGAAAGGTGCCGCTGATGAACTTCCTGCTTCGCTTCGTGCTGCGCGTCGCGATCACCGTCGTGATGATGATCATCGGTGGCCGCGCGGGTGCGGCCGCTCCCGCCGATCCCAGCGGCACATGGCTCGTCGAGGACGGCCGCGCCCGCATTCGGCTCGAGCGCTGCGGTCCGGCGCGTGACCGCATCTGCGGCTTCATCGTCTGGATGAAGGAGCCGGCGGACAAGCGCGGCCAGCCCTATCGCGACAGTCAGAATCCGGACCCCGACAGACGCGCCCGCGCACTGCTCGGCCACCAGCTCATCATGGGCCTGCAGGCGACGCCCGAGGGCCGGTTTGCCGGCGGCATTTACAATGCCGAGGACGGCAAGTTCTATTCCGTCTCGCTGTGGCGCGAATCCACCGACCGCCTCAAGCTCAAGGGCTGCCTCATCAAGCTGCTCTGCCAGACCCAGACCTGGCAGCAGACCCTCGACGTACTGCCCGGCCAGCTCGTCGGCCTGACCGGCGATCTCAACGGTCCGCGCGCCGACAAGGAATGGGCCGCGGTGCCGGCTCCGAAGCCGATGCAGGCGAAGGCGAAGTAGCCTTCAGGAGGTCTCCAGCCCGTCGCAACTCGTCGAGCGCGCCTGCGCGTTACTCGCGGTGCGCGAAGTCGTGGTTGGGACGGCCGCGACGCTCCCGGTGGGCTCATGACCGCCCTCGCGATCGGTCAGTGGCGGATCCGCCCGCGAATTTGATCCGGATCAAAGCCAAGCCGCCGCTTTTGCGATCGAATGGCAACTGGCGGGACGCGGCACTGCGCGTCCCGTTTCCTTGAGCCGTGAGACGATCCATGGACATTCTGGCCACGACTACCCCAACGGATGACGATTGCGGGTCCGACGTCGCCGGCCTCGAGCACTCGTCGGAGGCGGGCGTGCAGCACTGCTTGCAATTGCTGAGCAATGCCGGCCTGCGTCCGACACGCCAGCGCCTGGCGCTCGGCCAGTTGCTGTTCCTGGGCGGCCATCGTCACGTCACCGCGGAGAGCCTCTATGAAGAGGCAATGGCGGCGAACGCGTATCTGTCGCTCGCGACCGTCTACAACACGCTGAACCAGTTCACCGAAGCCGGCCTGCTGCGCCGGATCGCTGCCGACGGCATCAAGTCGTTCTTCGACACCGACACCTCCGTGCATCCGCACTTCTATCTCGAAGGCGAGGATCTGCTGGTCGACGTTGCCGACGGCCTGGCCTTCACAAAAGTGCCCGAGGCGCTTCCCGGCCACGAGATCGCGCGTCTCGACGTCATCGTCCATTTGCGCCGCAAGCGCGTGGCGTAACCCGGGCCTGGCGAATCTCCTACCGCAAGCCCGCCCGCCGAAATCCCTCCAGATAGTGCTCGCGATCCCCGTCATTGGCCCACGGCAGTTGCGTCGCGATCCAGTGCAGCGAGATGCCCGGTTGGGTGCGACGGAGCTCGCCGAGCGCCATCTCCGCAAGCACTCCGTCGCCCGTCATGCCGGCGGAGACCGCGAGCACCCGGTAGGCGCCGGTGAGGTCGCCGCGGTGGCGGATCGCCTCGCGCGCCAGCGCGATGGCCTCGTCATAATGCCGCTCGGTGAAGCGGGCATAGGCGGCGATGCCGTGATAGATCGCCAGTGACGGATCGCGCGGTGACAGCCGGATCGCCCTCTGCGCGGCCTCGAACGAATCCCGGGAGCGTCCGGCATAGGACAGCGCCAGCGCGTAATAGCCCTGCGCCAGCGAGAAGTTCGGATTGAGCGCGAGCGCCTGCTCGAACTCGGACAGCGCGTCCGCAAGCCTGCGTGTCGAGAAGCAGACGCTGCCGAGCGCGGCATGGGCCCAGGCGTCCTCATGGTCGCAGCGCACCGCGGCGAGCGCGGCGGCTTCTGCGGCCGGGACAACCGTGGCCAGCTCGGCCCAGCCGAGATGCACGCCGAACATGTCGTTCACGGCCAGCACCGACAGCGCCTGGCCGTAGTTCGGATCGATTGCAATCGCGCGCTCGAGCAGCCCCCGGGCGGCGCCTGATCCTGCCGGGTCACGCGCCAGTAATGCGACAGCGCACGCATCAGCAGGTCCCAGGCGTCCAGGCTTGCGGGCGGCTTGCGATGGGCACGAAAATTCTCCGCCGCGTGGATCTGCGGCTCGATCGCCGCCGCGATCGCATTGGTGATTTCGTCCTGCACGGCGAAGACGTCGACGAGCTCGCGGTCATAGCGCTCGGCCCAGAGATGGTTTCCCGACACGGCGTCGTTGAGCTGCGCGGTGATGCGCACCCGGTTGTCCGCCTTGCGCACGCTGCCTTCGACGACGTAGCGGACGCCGAGCTCCTCGGCGATCTGCCTGATGTGGACCGCGCGCCCCTTGTAGGTGAAGGACGAGTTGCGGGCGATCACCATGAACCAGCGCTGCTTCGACAGTGCGGTGAGGATGTCTTCGCTGATCCCGTCGCCGAAATAGTCCTGCGCGGGATCGCCGCTCATGTTCTCGAAGGCGAGCACCGCGATCGCCGGCCGGTCCGCCACGCGCGGGGGAGCGGGCTTGGTTCCTGCCTGCGCGGGGGACGCTGCCGCTTCTTCCCGGACCTCGCCGACGAAACGAAAGCCCTTTCGCGGAATGGTCTTGATCAGCCGCTGGGCCGCGCCGTCGTCGCCAATCGCCTTGCGCGCGGCGTTGATCCGGCTGTTCAGGGCGGAATCCGAGATGATGCGGTCGCCCCAGATCTGGCCGATCAGGTCATCCTTGCTGACCAAACGGGCGTGTTGCGTGACCAGATAAAGCAACAGATCGAACACTTGCGGCTGCAATGGAACGGCCGTCCCGTCGCAAGTGAGCTCCCGCAGGTCACTGTCGAGCACATTGTTTTCAAAGCGAAATCGCACGTTTTCGTCGTCTCAAGCAAAAATCAAAGTCGTCTCAGGCGAAAATCAACCGTCCGCGAAAGTCCCGGGACGACCGATCCGGCATGGTGCGACGACCAAACCGTGTCGATGTCTCGGCACAACGGAGCATTTCATGACCCAACTTGATCAACACGTTCATTCTGTCGGCCCGGAGGTGACGGGCTCTCGCATTTTCAAATTCATCGCCTTTCTGTACGGAATTGCGGCATATCTCGTGTTTTTCGTCACTATTCTCTACGCCATCGGCTTCGTCATGGGGGTGATGGTGCCCAAGACCATCGACACCGGAAGCGACTCGTCGACGGTCGAGGCCCTCATCGTCAACCTCCTCCTGATGACGCTGTTCGCCGTTCAGCACAGCGTGATGGCACGCAAGCAGTTCAAGGCCTGGTGGACGCAGTTCGTGCCCAAGACGGTTGAGCGCTCGACCTATGTGCTGTTCGCGAGCCTGTCATTGCTCCTCCTGTTCTGGCAGTGGCGCCCGCTGCCGTCGGTCATATGGAACGTCGAGAATCCGGATCTTGCCGTGACACTTGTCACGATGTCCTTCGCCGGCTGGGTGCTGGTGTTCACCTCGACCTTCATGATCAACCATTTCGAATTGTTCGGACTGCATCAGGTGACCGACCATCTCGTCGGCAAGGAGGCGGCGCCGCCGCGCTTCAAGACGCCGCTGCTCTACAAGTTCGTCCGCCATCCGATCTATCTCGGCTTCATCATCGCGTTCTGGGCGGCGCCGACCATGACCGCGGGCCACCTGCTGTTCGCGGCCGTGACCACGCTCTACATCTTCGTCGGCATCGCGCTGGAGGAGAACGATCTCGTCGATCTCTTCGGCGAGGAGTACCGGCAGTACAGGCAACGCGTCTCCATGCTTATTCCCTGGCGCCGGTCGGTATAGTCTGAGCCTCGCCCCGCGCGTCCACCGAAAGGAGGGCGCGCGGGGCGCCGACGCGCAATGATGATCCCAAAAAAAGGAACGGAGACGCCCAAATGAAACATGTCGGAAACTGCTTCTGTGGCGCGGTCACGGTCGAGGTCACGGGTGCACCGGAGGCGATGGGCTATTGCCATTGCCGCTCCTGCCGCTCCTGGTCGGGCGGTCCGGTCAACGCCTTCAGCCTGTGGAAGCCCGAGGCGGTGCGCATCACCGAAGGCGCTCAGAATGTCGAGACCTTCGTCAAGACGCCGCTCAGCCAGCGCAAATATTGCAGGAAGTGCGGTGGCCATCTCATGACCAACCATCCGCCGCTCGGTCTGGTCGACGTCTTCGCCGCCACCATCCCGACGCTCGCGTTCACGCCCGGCGTCCACGTCAACTATGCCGAGACCGTGCTGCCGATGCGCGATGGCCTGCCCAAGCTGAAGGATTTTCCGGCGGAGTTCGGCGGCAGCGGCGAGATGATGCAGGAGTAGCGGCGGAGGGGTGAGGTGATCCTCACCGCAAATCCGACAAGGAGCTCGTGGGGGTCGCCCCCATCTGCAAGCCAAGGCCGAAGCTCTGCTTCGGCCTTTTCTCCAGAGGGCGGCAGAGCGCCGCCCTCGCTCTTGATGGGGAGAAGGACGAAGGACTAGCCTCCGCGCGATTCAACGACCTTGCGGCAGGAATCCGAGAGCTTCGACTTGTTCTCGCGCAGACAGGCGTTCATCTGCGGCGGCTTGCCGACATGCTCGGCGCAGAATTTGCTGGCGTCGCCGCGGCAGGCCATTTGCTCCTGGATCGATGGGCCGGACTGTGCAGCCGCGGGCAGGGCGGCAGCAGTGAGAAGCAGCGCGGCAAGAACCGAAATTTTCATAAAGCACCTCTTTGGAATCGTGGTTGGTCCCGACCGGGATCACGCGGGCCGGACCATCTCGCGAAGCCCAGGCGTGGGTCCATGCCATGTTCATGGCACCGGCTCGGTGTCCCGGGCGCCGTACCCCCATCTTCATGGCATGTATCCCAGCGCCGACTTTTGCCATTCAGGCTGCACCTCGGCTGCGAAAACCGGTGATTGCATCGGGACGCCGAACGGGAAGCAGGAGAACAAGATGTCGAAGAGAGCTGGAGCGCTGAGCGCCGGGCTGACGATCATGGCCCTGGCGGGCGCGGCGATGGTGTCGCTGGGCACGAGTCCGGCGCAGGCGGTGGTCTATTGCAAGACCGTCGGGGTGCCCAAGGGCTGCGTGGTGCGGCCGACCGCGGCGGTGGTGGTCGCGCCGGGAGCTCCGGTTGCGCGGGCTGCGGTCGCGACCCCCGGTGTCGGCGCGCCCGGCGTCGGCGTGCGCGCAGGTACGCCGATGAATCGCGGCGGGCCGGTCAATCGCGTCGGCGTGCGCTGATATTTCATTCGATTGATTTGACTGCATTGCTTCGGGCCAACGGAGCCTGCGGACGAACACCCCCCGTCCTCCGCAGGCAATCACCCGGCCCGTCCCCTCTCTCCGTGCGCCCCACACGTCCGGAGAGGGGGCTTTTCAGCCCGCAGCCATGTCGCTGTCGGGAAAACGCTGCGGCAATTGCAGCCGCACGCGCGTGCCGGAGGCATCCGAGCTCAGGTCGAGCACCGCGCCGCAGCGCGCGGCACGGCTTCTCATGTTGCGCAGGCCGCGCGCGGTCTGGCCCGCGCCTGCGGCCTCGCAATCGCCGGCCATCGCAAAGCCCCGGCCGTCATCCGTGACGCTGATCACGCCGTAAGGCCCCTGGCTTCCGTCATGCGTCTCGATGGTGACCGCGACGTGGCGGGCCTGTGCGTGCTTGACCGCGTTGGTCACCGCTTCGTCGAGGATGCGCACGATCTGGATGACGTGCCATGGCCTCAGCTCGGGATGCAGCGGCAGGCCCTGCGGCGTCGCCACGCGCCAGTCGAGCGCGATGTCGTGCGGCCGCAATTGTGCCGTGGCGCGCTCGCGCCAGGAGCCGAGCGCGAGCATCAGGTCGCCGCCGATGTCGTCCATGGAATCGATGACGAGGCGCAGATCCTTCAGCGCCGCTCGGGCGGCGTCCGTGATGGTCGCGCCCTCACTGCCGCGCTCGGACAATGCGACGATGCTCACGAGCTGCCCGCCGAGGCCGTCATGCAGGTCCCGCATCAGGCGCGTGCGCTCGTTGGCGAGCGCGGCGGCGCGGGCGCGCTCCTCCTCGCGGGCGAAGCTCGCCTTCAGCCGTTCCTCGGCCTCACGCACGCGCGTCACGAGCTGCCCGGCAAAGCTGTCGACCTGGTTCAACGCGCGGGCAAAGCGCCAGGTCAGCCCGGCGCCGATCGCGACCAGCATCGCCGAATAGGACAGGCGCGAGACGAAGATGCGAACGTTGGTCTCGATCTCGAGCACCGTGAGCATGTCCTGGATCCAGCAGACCAGCACGATGGTCACAGCGCAGCCGATCATGAAGCTCGCCGCGTCCTGCCGTCGTACCACCGCGGCAGCCGCGACGCAGGCCATCAGGAACAGGCAGAGGCCGACGGTGGGAATGCCGAGCACCAGGAAGAGGATGCGCGGCAGCGGCGGCCCCCCGATCAGCCCGACCACGAACACGACGACGCCGGGCACGAACAGCAGCGTGCCGTAGCGCGGCCAGCGCCAGCCGAAGAACAGCACGCCGAACACGACGACCAGCGCACTCTCGATCGGCGCGGACGCCAGCAGCACCGCGGCGAGCCGGGATGCGGTGGCCGGCGGCACCGGCGCCTGCGCGAACGCCTGCACCACGCCGAGCACCATCGCCACCGCCAGCACGCCATAGACCGGCTCGCGGCGCCGCATCAGCCACATGATCGCGAGGATGACGGCCAGGATCGCCTGCCAGGCGGAGAACACCACCGGCAGCGTGACGAACAGCAGCGTGCGTGTCTCGTAGGCTGGGCGCAAGGCGGCATCCGGCCCGACATAGACGGTGTCGAGGAAGCCCTTGAGCGGTCCCCACACGAACAGCCGCACCGTGATCTCGTTTCCGCCCTCGCGCAGCAGCGAAGCGGGGATGAGTGCGATCTGCGGCGTGTTGCGGTCGGGCCGGTTGGCGTTGGCATCGCGCCGGGAGTCGAGCACGACGACGCCGTTGACGGCGACCTCGACCGCGTTGCTGAAGCGCGGCAGGAACACCGACCAGCCCGAGGCCGCATCGCCGCTGCGGAAGGTGAAGGCGCCGGTGTAGAACGGCGGGTCGGCCAGGGAGTAGCGCGACGAGGTGAAATGCGGCAGCGTCACGGGGCGCGTGCCGCCGTCCTCCCGCAGCGCGAATCCGCCGAGCGCAAAATCCTCGGGGTCGCTCGGCTGGAGCAGCCGCAAGCCGAGAATGGTGGCGATCACGATCAGCGCCTGGAACAGCAGATAGGGCACGAGGCGCGAGGCCAGCAGCCGGCGCCGCGCGGGTGTGGCCGGTGCCTTCATAGGTGCCTTGGCCGCGAGCTCGCTCACAGCTTGATCAGGCCCTGCTGCACCGCCTCGAACACCGCTTCGCTGCGCGTGTGCACTTCGAGCTTGCGATAGATATTCTTGATGTGGCCGGGCACGGTCTGCCTGGACAGGCCGAGATGGCTCGCGATCTCGGCATAGCTGAAGCCCTTCGCGATGCCCCAGAGGATGTCGATCTCGCGCGGGGTCAGCCTGGCCGTGTTGAGCGCGGGCCCGGGCGGCGGCTCCGCCGAATTCTGTGCGGCCCCCTGTGTTCTGCGCACGATGAAACGGGCGATCGAGGCCGAGATCGGCGAATGGCCGGCGACCAGGTCGCGCACGGTGGTGGCGATGTCGGTGGGGAAGGCGTCCTTGAGCAGATAGCCGGTGGCGCCGACCGTGATCGCGGAGATCACGCTCTCCTCGTCGCCGAGCGCGGAGATCACCATGATCTCGGTGTCCGGAAAGCGCCGCCGGGTCTCGCGGATCAGCTCGACGCCGTGGCCGTCGGGCAGCCGCAGGTCGGTCAGCAGCACGCGCGGCGCGCCGACGCTCAGGGCCTGCCGCGCCTCCGCGAGCGTACCGGCGCTTCGCACCTCGTAACCGGCCTTGACCAGCGCATCCTGGAGCCGCCAGCAGGTCGGCGCGTCGTCCTCGACGAGGAGGATGGTGATGGCTTCACCCGTCTCGCCCTGTTCGGTCATGATCATCGTCCCGCACCGCGTGTCCCCTGCGCCGCGAAGCAAGTTTAACCGCAGCGCGGATGCCGCGACACCCATAATCATGGGGGCGGGGATGACACGGTCCCGAGCGGACATGCTCTGCCCTACTACTAAGCCGGCGCGGGGCCAAGAGCAGACTAAGCGTCCGCAAGCGAACGGCGGTGGGTTAGCCAATAGTCATTCTGCCACTCCTCGTAGCCAAGCAACTCGCCAAAGCGCCTTTCGCGGTTGTCGGACCAAGCTCCAGGCTCGCTCAGAAGCGTAAGCATTGCATCAACCCGCCACTCGTGGCCCGCTAAGGCGTAGAATAGCCTCCGGTATTTGAGCTGCGGCAGTCCAGGGCATGGTTCAATCACTTCGTGTCTTATTAGTCGGCCTACAGCAACATGCCTATCGAACAGCCGCCAATATCGAATACAGATGTCTGGCTCATCACCAACGATATCCATGAAATATGCGAGGGGCTTTGTGCCCCTCAGCATTAGGCCGAGTTCTCTGTTGGTGTGAACCAAATAGGGCAGCTGGCGAAGCCATTCGGGTTGCATGTTCGGCATCTTCACTGCACGACGTTAATTTCCGCTAAGAGTCACCAGCCGCCGATCAGCTCAGGCAGGTGACTTCCGCCTTGACTTGCGGAGCCGACGCTTATGAGTACACACCCTAGCCCGGCTACGAAAGATCGACCCGCGGCGGCGGATAGCGCCGGGCCAGCACCGACAAGGATAGAGGCCGTTCGTCCTCCGGCAGTTCCAGATAGGCCAGCACGAGCGGCCGCTTCCAGTCGCCGATGCCGAAATCCATCGCCATCCATTTTTGCGGCTCGGGGCCTTCCAGGCCCCGCACCCAGACGAAATAGCGGGGAAGGTCGTCGGCGTCCCTGTCCGTCGTGCGTCGCCTGGCCATCAAAGCTGTCCGCTGCATCCATCGTTTGCGAGAGGATATAGGGAGCGGCCGTGAGAAGTCGAATGCCTCGCGGCGGCACGGCATCTACTCCCTATCGATAGTTCGATGCACGAACAGCAGGTGGCTCGCCGCTTCGTGACGCAAAAATTCTTATTGACCGAAATTCGGAAATATCGTAGATGTGCTGCACCCCGGCCCAAGGATAGGGGCGTTTCGCGATCGTCACGATACGCGGGCCGGGTGGCGGTGGGCGCGGAGCGCATCGGCGCGCTGGGCGATCGCAGGGCGGGCTTGGCCCGTGAGCGGTTGCGCGGCGCGCACACGACCGGTGCGATTCCAGCGTACGGCAAAAGCGTGTGGTCCTGACGCCCGGGGTCTGTGCGTCAAGGCTTGCGGCAACGTGGCGGTCCGACCGGGTCCGCGCATCGGTCATCCGCAAGGCGACGGGGGCAATAGTGCATCGCTCCCCGGGGAGAGCGCGCCATAAGCCGTCAAACCACTGCGCAGGGAAAGGCCGGGATGTCCAGGCTGCCCTGTATGCCGCTGTGCATCTGTCTTCGCGCAATTTGCGCACAGCGGACCGCGGGTGCCAGCCGGCGCCCGGCCTTCCCTGCGCCCTTTCCAACGAAGGGGCGTCGAGAGAAGCAAGGCTCGGGCGCCATGCGTCGCGAGGCTGTACTGGCGTGTCCCGTTGTTTGAAAGTTGATCTGTGCCAGCTCGTCCTGCCAGTCACCGCCACAAGTCGCAGGTCGCCACGCGGTTGATGTCGGCGAGGCGGCGGTCGGCGTTTCCGTGCGGATCGAGGCTGCCGACCAGCGTCAGCAGACGTCGGTAAGCGCGATCGGCGACGTCGACCGGCAGCGGAGCCTCGTCGAAGGCGTCGACATAGCCGCCGACGAGGCCGCTCAACAGGCGGCATAGTCCGCGCTGGGCGGGATCGTCCCGGCCGAGCGTCTCGAGCTTTTGCTGAAAGGTCTGGAAGGTCCGCAAGCCGTGGTGTTGCTGCGAAAGCCACGCGTGCAGGTCGTTCATGTGAGCTCCTTCGAGTGACGGAAGAAGCTACCGGTTTATACAGGGGGCATGGGAAGATGGCTAGGAAGGGATTGTCGCCAGTCCGTCTTCGCCAAGAGGCTTCGCCGGACACGCTTCACCCTTCGGGCTTCGCATGGCCGCGCCACGCGTAGCCCGAAGGGCGAAGCGTGGTGCCCCTGGCCGGAATCGAACCAGCACTCCTTGCGGAACTCGATTTTGAGTCGAGCGCGTCTACCAGTTCCGCCACAGGGGCCCCCGGTCGGCCCTAAGGGGGGCGTCGCGAAGCCGGCGGACTATAGCCATGGACAAGACGGGGTCAACCCGCGCCAAAGTGATCCCGGCCGTTCTCGACAGCCGCACGGGCCGGAGCTAGAGGCTTGAGGGTGCGACCACCGGAAAGAGGCTGCCGTGACGACCCAGAGTGCCGCCATACCAGCGTTCAAGCAGGCCAGTGCGGGCCCCGCGCTGACCGCCTCGCTGCTGGTCACGCTGATCGCCGCAGTCACGATCGCCGGCGCCTGGTTCTTCCAGCTCGTGCTGGAGATCCTGCCCTGTCCGCTCTGCCTGGAGCAGCGCTACGCCTATTACCTCGCGATTCCGCTCGGTGCGCTCACGGCGCTGGCGGCGAGGAGCGGCGCGCCGCGGCCGCTGCTGCTGGCGGGTCTCGCGATCCTCGCGCTGGCGACGCTCGCCAATGCCGGCCTCGGCACCTATCATTCCGGCGTCGAATGGGGTTTCTGGAAGGGGCCGACCGATTGCTCCGGGCCCGTCGTCAATCTCGGCAGCGCTGCTGATCTGCTGTCGAAGCTCGACACGGTCAAGGTGGTGCGCTGCGACGAGGTGCAGTGGCGCTTCCTCGGCCTGTCGCTCGCCGGCTACAACGTGCTGATCTCGGTGCTGATGGCCGCGATCGCCGCGTGGGGATTCGTGCGGACGACGAAGCGCTAAGGCCTAATCATCCACATCGTCCTGCGTGCGCCCGAACAGGTGCACGATGCCCGGCGTCGCGATCGTCACGAAGACGAAACGCGACAAGTGGTGGGCGCCGACGAAGATCGGGTCGATGTGCAATGTCAGCGCCAGGGCCAGCATCGCATCCATCGCGCCCGGCGCGAAGGCGACGACGACGTCGGAGAATTTCACCTGCGTGGTCAGCGCCACGATCCCGACGAAGATGGCGGAGACGGCGATGGCCACGGCAAACGAGCCCAGTGCCGCGCTGAGGTGGCCGGCGAGCGTCTTGATCCGCATCCGCGCGAAGCGGCTGCCGATCAGTGCACCGATACCGACCAGCGCCACGCCGCGGACCCAGTCCGGCAGGCCGCCCTCGACCCATCCGGCGCCGTGCAGCACGCTGGAGGCGATCATCGCGCCGAACATCCAGCTCGCCGGAAACTTGATCAGCCGCAAGACGAGCGCTGCGGTCAGCGAGGCCGCGGCCAGCTCGAGGAGGTCGAGCGGCGAGGCGATCGTCGTCGTCAGCGACGGCGCAGCAGAGGACGCCACGCCTGCAATCGCCAGCACCATCGGCAGCGCGGCGGTCAGGATGATGACGCGCATGGTCTGCACCACCGCGATGCCCGGCAGGTCGGCGCCGCGCTCGACCGCCAGGATGGTGATCTGCGACAGCGCGCCGGGACTGCCGGCCAGGAAAGCCGAGGTGCGGTCCCAGCCATGGATGCGCTGGAGGTAATAGCTCGAGCCGAACGTCGAGCAGAAGGTGGCGAGCGCGAGCAGCCCGATGGTGAGGGGATAGGCGCCGACCTGCTGAAGCAAATGGCGCGAGACGACCGAGCCCAGCGAGATGCCGAGCAGCACCAGCACGGTCTGGGTCAGGATCGGCGGCAGCGTCAGCTGGCGGCCAGCGATCGCGGCGATCCCGACCGCGATCATCGAGCCCGAGATCAGTCCGCCGGGAAGGTTCGCGACGAGAAACACGAGACCGCCGGCGGTGCCGATGACGAGCGTCTCCACCGTGCTCAATATGCTGGCACGGCTCGGCCATTCGAACGTCAGGGAGGCGGTGATCTGCTTCACACCACCTTATCGCAAATTGGCGGGAGGCGCACAATTGCAGGCTCGTCATGCCGCAATGCGCGCGCCTCTCGCCGATGCTCGCGGAGGATCGTGACGGACTTACTTCTTGTCTGCGGCGGGGGCGGTGGGCGCGGCGGGAGCGGCGGTGCCGGCCCTCGCTTCCTTCTTGCACTCACGGCGAAACTTCTTGCGCTCCTTGCCTTTCAATCCCTTGGCGTCCGCCTGCTTGGAGCATTCGAGCGACTCGGCCGAACGCTCCTTCGGCGCCATCTTGTCGGCGGTGGCGGCGGCATCGGTCTTGGTTTCGGTCTTGGCTGCCGGCGCTGCGGTCTGTGCAAAGGCGGTGCCGGTGACGAGCAGGGAGGCGAGGGCGACGGCGGCGAGGCGAGACGTGAAGGTCATGTGTTGCACTCTGCTTGGGAGAATGACGAAGGGCTGGAACGTCGGCCTGCATTGCTGAACGCGACATGAATGAGCTGAGCGATGGGATCACTATATTTTGGCGGCGATAGCCATCGCATCCTTGTCGCAAGCGGCCGACACGCTAGGATAGCAATCCTCGTTTCACTTCCGTCGGGGAAGACCAAGCAGGAGACCCAGGGATGATCATTCAGACAAGATTGTTGTGCGCGATTGCGGCGTCCGGTGTCGCGGCATTGCTGGCGAGCGCGCCGGCGCAGGCACTGACCGCGCAGGAGTGCAGCGCGAAATATCAGGCCGCCAAGAAGGACGGCTCGCTCGGGACCATGAAGTGGAATGACTTCCGCAAGGCCCAGTGCGGTGCCGATGCGAAGCCCGCCGCTGCACCGGCCGCAGCTGCTCCGGCTGCGCCCGCCGCTCCTGCCGAGCCGAAGCAGGCGGCGAAGGAGGCGGCGCCCGCCGCCGCGCCGGCCCTGCCGGCCGGACCCGCGGTCTATCCGAACGCGGTCGATCCGAAATATGCCAAGGAGACTCCCGGCAAGGCGCGGCTGCACACCTGCGTCGACCAGTACAATGCCAACAAGGCCACCAACGGCAATGGCGGCTTGAAGTGGATCCAGAAGGGCGGCGGCTATTACAGCGAATGCACCAAGAAGCTGAAGGGCGCCGCCTGAGCTTCGAATCGAGACGATGGCCGGAGCAGCGCTCCGGCCATTTCGCCTGGAGCGTTTTCGAGCGAAGTGGACGCCGGTTTGCGTCAAGAAAACGCGTCAAGACAAGGACTGGAGCGCGTTCCGATTCCATCGGAACGGGAAGGCTCTAGCCGAGCAGCTTCTCGGCCGAGTTCGTCACGAGCTGCGACCGCTTGCGCGGGCCGCCCTCGACGAACAGCAGGCTCTGGCCGAAGATGAAGCAGTAGAACAGGAACGCCTGCGCGTCGGCCGCCTCGGCCGCAAGGCCGGTCGCGCGATAGAGTTCGCTGACGTGCTTGAGCCGCGCCGCGTCGACGCTCGCTACCGCCGCCGCGGCGTTCTCGTCCGAGCGGGCCCATTGCCGGATCGCGAGCTCGATCGCCATTCCTTCCGGATTGAGCCGCTCGGAATAGAGCTGGATCAGAGCCTTCAGGCGTTCGCGGGGTTCTTGCCCGTCGAGACTTGTCTGCTGCGCGATTGCGGCGACGCGCCCCTCGCGCCAGCCTTCCAGCATGGCATCGAGCAGCGCGGCGCGGTCGGTAAAGCGGCGGTAGAAGCCGCCCTTGGTGACGCCAAGATTCTTCGCGAGCACCTCGACCCGCACGCCCTCGACCCCCGCGCGGGCGAGCTCGGCAAAGCCTGCCTCGACCCAGACATCGCCCTTGCCGTCACTCATGAAGGAAACCCCACCGGCTCTTGATACGGTACCGTATTGCTAACGCGACTCGAGTTTGATACGCTACCGTATCAAGATCAAAGACGAAATTGCGGGAGGAAGTGCGATGGAGCAGGAGGCGACCTATCGCGGCACGGTCTATCCGTGGCAATGCGATCACGTCGGGCACATGAACATCATGTGGTATGTCGGCAAGTTCGACGAGGCCAACTGGAATCTGTTCGCCCGCCTGGGCTTGACGCCCAGCTATCTGCGCAGCTCCGGCCGCGGCATGGCCGCCGTGCAGCAGAACATCGCCTACCGGCGCGAGCTGCTGGCCGGCGACATCGTCGAGATCCGCAGCCATCTGCTTGAGCTTCGCGACAGGTCGATCCGCTTCCGGCACGACATGACGAATGCGGAGACCGGCGAACTCGCAGCGACGTGCGAGATCACCGGCGTGCACATGGACCGTCAATTGCGGAAGTCCGCACCATTCGCCGATGCGATCCGGGGGATCGCCGTGACGCACCTTTCCGAGCCGGCGGAGGCCTGAGCGATGGCCACGTTCGAGCCGAGAAACCCCGAGTACCGCACGGCCGCGACCGCGATGTTCGCCGCTCAGCCGGCGATGCGCACGCTGGGCATATCGATCGTCTCTCTGGCGCCGGGTCAGGTCGAACTGGCGATGCCGTATGCATCCGCCTTTACGCAGCAGAACGGCTTCGTGCACGCCGGTATCATCACGGCAGGCCTGGACAATGCCTGCGGCGTCGCCGCCTTCACCCTGATGCCGCGCGAAGCCGACATCCTCACCGTCGAGTTCAAGACCACGCTGCTTGCGCCGGCCCGGGGCGACCGCTTCGTCTTCAGGGCCGAAGTCGTCAAGCCTGGCCGCACGCTGACCTTCTGCGAGGCCAAGGCATTTGCCGAGCATGACGGTAAGACCACGCTGATCGCGACCATGACCGGGACCTTGATGGCGATGCTGCCCCGCATAGTGGCCGCGGACGTGCCGCCCACGTCTGCGCATGGCGGCGATTGACAAGCGTGCCACCGCATCCCTTGATGCGATCGTCATGCTTGCAAGTCTCGGCCTCATCCTGCTCTGCCAATTGATCGGCGAAGCCGTCGTGCGTGGGCTCGGCCTGCCGTTGCCGGGACCCGTGCTCGGTCTGCTGCTGCTTCTGATCCTGCTGCTCGTCCGCGACCGCTTTGCGCTGCTCGCGCGCGGGCCGCTGCGCAATGACGGTGTCGAGACGGCGAGCAAGGGCCTGCTGGCCCATCTCTCGTTACTATTCGTGCCGGCCGGCGTTGGCGTCGTGCAGGAGCTCGATCTGCTCGCGTCTCACGGCATCGCCATCATTCTCGTGCTCGCGCTGTCCGTGGTCATCACGCTGCTCGCGACCGTGCTGACCTTTCGCCTCGTCAGCCGCCTGTTGAAGCAACAGGACGCGCGATGAAGGACAATCCGTTCTCGCTATGGGTCTATCTCTCGCAATCGCCGCTGCTCTGGCTCACCGTGACGCTGCTGGTCTATGCGACCACGGACGCGGTCTCGCTGGCGACCCGGCGTCATCCGCTGGCCAATCCCGTGCTGCACGCGATGTGGATCATCGGCGCGTTCCTGCTGTTGACCGGCACCTCCTACACGACCTACTTCGCCGGCGCGCAGTTCGTGCACTTCCTGCTGGGGCCGGCGACCGTCGCGCTCGCGGTGCCGCTCTACGAGAATCGCAAGCGCGTCGTCTCATCGATCGTTCCGATGCTGGTGGCGCTGGTCGCGGGCTCGGTCACCGCGGTGGTGTCGGTCGTGCTGCTGGCCGAACTCGCCGGCCTGCCGCGTGACGTGGTGCTGTCGCTGGCGCCGAAATCAGTCACCGCCGGCGTCGCCATGGGTATCGCCGAATCCCTGCATGCCGATCCTTCGCTGGCGGCCGTCGCGGTCATCCTCACCGGCATCATGGGCGCCATCATCGTGACCCCGCTGATGAACCGCACCGGCGTCACCGATTATCGGGCTCGCGGCTTCGCCGCCGGCCTTGCCGCGCACGGCATCGGCACCGCGCGCGCGTTCCAGGTCGACGAGATTGCCGGCGTCTTTTCCGGCATCGCCATGAGCCTGAACGCCTTGGTGACCTCGTTCCTGGTCCCGCTGGCAGTCACACTGCTGGTGCGATGACATCGCTGCCGCGAGGCTCTATATGTCCGTAACATTTCCTGGTCCTGAGCCGTATTTGCGGTGATGGGGCCGAAACGGGACAAGATATGACCGAATTTGGGAACAAGGGCCGTCTGATGCCGACCCGGCGTGCGGCGCTGACGTTGATCGGAGCGGGCGCCGTCGCAGCGAGCGGGATCAACCTTGCGCGCGCGGCGACCGGTGAGGACGAGGTGCTGACCGAAGCCAAGGTGCTGCGCGATCCCGACACACCCGTCGCAGGCAATCCCGCCGGCAACATCACGATCGTCGAATGGTCCGACTACAATTGCCCGTATTGCCGCAAGCTCGAACCCGAGCTGCGCCAGGTCGTCCAGGACGATGGCAAGGTGCGGCTGGTGATGAAGGACTGGCCGATCCTCGGACCGGTGTCGGTCACGGCGGCGCGGACTGCGCTGGCGGCGAAATTCCAGGACAAGTACCATCAGGCCCATGACGCCATGATGGGCGTCAGCTCGCGCCTGACCGAGCCGCGCATCAACGAGCTGCTCGCGGCCGCCGGCGTCGACATGGACCGGTTGAAGCGCGATCTCACCGGCCACGCCAAGGACATCGACGCCATCCTCAAGCGCAACAACGAGCAGGCTGAAGCTTTCGGTTTCAGTGGTACGCCGTCATTCATCGTCGGCAAATACCGCGTGCCCGGCGTGCTCAGCATGGCCGAGTTCGAGCAGGTCATCGCCGATGCCCGCAAGGCCAAGATGAACTGACGCGCATCTTTGATCGTAGCCGACACAAAGGCGCCGCCGCGGAGATCGCGACGGCGCCTCATTCATGTCGGGCGATATTACTTCGACGAGATCCGGACCCAGTCCTTGTGCGCGCGGTCGCGCAGTGCGTCCCAATCGGCCTTGGCGACATCCCAGTTCACGATGGTGCGATTGGTGGTCGCGACCTCGCCATTGGCGACCGACGACGTCTGCATGGAATCATAGACGTAGACGCCGCCTGCAAGCAGCAATGCGCCCAGGATCATTCCGAAAAAAGTCTGCATGGCGAACCTCCGGTGACGGGCGATAACGTCGGCCCGGAGTGATGGTTCCCCGGCCATGCGGCGCATCTAAGGAGAGGTCGTTCATCCTCCATTCAGCCACTGCAGCAATTCCGCATTGATCTCGCGCGGATAGGTGTGGCTGAGGTCGTCGATTTCGCGGTAGGTGACATTGGCGCCGGCGGTGGAGAGCGCCGCCTGCGTCTGCCGTGCGGTCTGCACTGGAAACATCCAGTCGAGCTTGCCGTGAGTGATGAAGACCGGCAGGCCCTGTAGGCGCGTCGCGTCCGCCATTTCCGCCATCAGCGGATGAAAGGTCGCCGCAACAGGCGCGAGATGAGTGAACGGCGAGGCGCCGTCGAGCCCGGTGATGTAGCAGAAGGTGCCGCCGTCGCTCATGCCGGTCAGAAGCATGCGCGAGGCGTCGATGCTCCAGCGGCCGCGCACCGTCTCGAGGATGCGCATGAGGTTCGGCGTGTCGGTGTCGTCGCCCATCAGAGCCCAGGTCGGGCCGGTCGCGGTCGGCGCCACCAGGACCGCGCCGAGACTGCGCGCGTCGCGCAGCCAGCTCCACAGAAAGCCGCGCCCGTTGCCGCTGCCGCCATGCAGCGCCATCACCAGCGGCATTGGCCGGCCGGGCACGTAGTATTCGGGCACATAGGCTGAGAAGCCGCCACGGCTGCCGGGCTCATTGTGATCGTGGAAGATGCCGGTGTGCTCGCCCGCGCCGGCTTCAAGTCGCGACAGCAGATCGTGATTCTCGCGATTGGCGGCGTTGAGAAAGAAGCTGCTCACGGGCGGGAACTGCACCGCCAGCGGATAGAGCGCCTCCTGCGCGCGGGGGACATGGCGCAGGGCCCGGAAGACCGCGACGAGATCGCCATTGCCTCGCTGGACCTCGCGGATCCCGGCAAAGGCGGCGAGGGCCTCGTCGCAGGCGCGATCGAGCCGTTCACGCAAGCCGGCGAACCGTTCAGGCCAGTCGCCGATCGCCGCTCGTGCCGCCTGCAGCGCCTCGTCAGGTGTGCCGATTGCGTTCATCACCGCGGCGAAGGCCGGCGGGTGCAAATGCCGCTGGAAGAAGCCGAGTGCTTCCAGCGCATTGAGCAACGGTGGCAGCACGGCAACGATGTCGTCCACCACAGCTTCGGTCATCGCCCGCTTCTTCCTCAAGCCTTTGGGATCAGTCCTTGGGGTCAGTGCAGCTTCGGCGCCTTCAGGAGCTTGAAGCGATCGGTCGACGTCACAGTGACGTCGAAGGTGACGCCTTCATGATGCACTGTGAGCGGCACGTCGACGCCGGCAGCGCCGAGCGTCCACATCTTCCTGTAGAAGGCGCTCTGGCTCGCGACCTTCTCGCCGTCCACAGCGAGGATGACATCGCCGGTCTTGAGCTCGGCCCGGGCGGCCGGGCCGTTGGTGGAGATCCCGATCACCACCACGCGGTTGTCGATCTCGGTCGAGAAGAGTCCGAGCCAGGGCCGCGCCGGCCTGTTGACGCGGCCGAATTTGCGCAAGTCCTCGAGGATCGGTTTCAAGAGGTCGATCGGCACGATCATATTGACGTGCTCGGCCTTGCCGTCACGTTCCCGCTCGAGCTGGAGCGAGCCGATGCCGATCAACTCGCCGCGTTCGTTGAGAAGGGCCGTGCCGCCCCAGTTCGGATGTGCGGGACAGGTGAAGATGGCCTCATCGAGCAGATACTCCCAGTAGCCGGCGAATTCCTGCTTGGCCACGATTTGGCTTGCGACCGAGCGCGTGCGCCCGCCGGCGCCGCCGACCACGACGCGATCGCCGATCCGGGTTGCCGCCGACGAGCCGAGCGGCAGCGGCGCGACGTCGAGCTGGCCGAGCGCCTGCACCAGCCCGAACCCGGTCTCGGAATCGAAGCCGAGCGCATGACCCTCCACCACGCGTCCGTCGGCGCGGTGCAGCCAGACCGTCTCTGCCTCAGTGATGAGATAACCTATCGTGAGCACCAGCCCGTCGTCGATCACGACGCCGTTGCCGGCGCGTTCGGTGCCCAGCGTCTCGGCGCTGAAGGCGTCCGGCGGGACGATGGCGTGCAAGCCGACGATGGATGCGAGCGCGCGGTCGAGGTCGAAGCCGTAATCGCTCGCCCGCGGCTGGTTGGCCGGCGGCACTCTCCATTCGGTCAGAGCGGGCATGGAGTTCTCCTGGCTGAGAGCATCGCTCCGGTATGGCTAGCGGAACGACGAGCAAGCATAATTTAGGCCGGGGCAGGCCGTCTTGAAAGCCTCGTCGCCAACTATTCCGGAGAACGCCGCGTGAAATCTTCGAAAGGCGCGAAAGATCCCTCGTGGATTGGGCGTCCGTGCGATCCGGCACGGGCCGCATGGCTGCTGTCCGGCGGAATGCTAGGCGTCGCATGGCGAAGCTGCTAACCATTGCCGCTTCGTTTGACCTTGGGATCACGGACGACAAGCATGGACAACCGCAGCGACATCTGGCGTGGCATCGATACGATCAAGACACGTTTCATCGACCTCAGCGACAGGGTCTGGGGCATGCCTGAGGTCTGCTACACCGAGGCGCGGTCCGCCGCCGAGCATCTCGCCGAGCTGCGCCATCAGGGATTCCGGATCACCGAGAACGTCGCCGGCATCCCGACCGCGGTGACGGGCGAGTGGGGCGAGGGTGGTCCGGTCATCGCCTTCATGGGTGAATACGACGCGCTGCCGGGCCTCAGCCAGGAGGCGGGTGTCGCCGAGCATCGCCCGGTCGAGACCGGCGGCCATGGCCATGGTTGCGGTCACAATCTGCTCGGTTCCGCCGCGCTGCTCGCCGCGACCGCGGTGAAGGACTGGCTGGCCGAGAACAAGGTGCCGGGCCGCGTGCGCTATTACGGCTGCCCTGCGGAAGAAGGCGGCGCGGCAAAGGCCTTCATGGTGCGCTCCGGCGCGTTCGAAGACGCCGACATCGCCATCACCTGGCATCCGCACAGTTTCTGGGAAGTCGCGGTGACGCCGTCGCTCGCCAACACGCGCGCGGATTTCATCTTCACCGGCCGTACCTCGCATGCGGCCGCCTCGCCGCATCTCGGCCGTTCGGCGCTCGATGCGGTGGAATTGATGAATGTCGGCGTGAACTACATGCGCGAGCACATGCCGAGCGATGCCCGCGTGCACTACGCTTTGCTCGACACCGGCGGCATCGCGCCGAACGTGGTGCAGGCGCATGCGCGCGTGCGCTATTCGATTCGCGCCCGTGACCTTCCCGGCATGAACGAGCTGGTCGAGCGCGTCTCCAAGATCGCGCAGGGCGCCGCGTTGATGACCGAGACCAAAGTCGAGATGAAGATCATCTCCGCGGTCTCCAACATCCTGCCGAACGCGCCGCTGGAGCAGGCGCTGCACCAGCTGATGGAAGAACTCGGACCGCCGCATTTCGACGACGCGGACAAGAGCTTTGCCAGCCAGATCCGTGCGACGCTGAGCGACAAGGACATCTCGTCGGTCTATTATGCGATCGGCATGGAGCCGACCGACCGGCCGCTGGCCGACTTCCTGGTGCCGCTCGATGCCAAGCGCAACCCGCTGGTCGGTTCGACCGATGTCGGCGACGTGAGCTGGGTGGTGCCGACCGTGCAGGTGCACGCACCCACGGTTGCGATCGGCACGCCCTTCCACACCTGGCAGGTGGTCGCGCAGGGCAAGAGTTCACATGCCCACAAGGCCATGGTGCAGGCGGCCAAGGCGATGGCCGGTCTCGGGATCAAGGCGCTGACGGAACCGGAGCTGATCAAGGCCGCCAAGGCGGACCTTCAAAAGCGGACGGCCAAGACACCTTACATCTGTCCGCTGCCGGATCACGTCGCGCCGCCGCTCGACATGTCCGTCGGGTAATTCACCTCGATACTTCGTCGGATGTGGCGAACAAATTTTCCGCAGTGCAGCGCGCAATCCAGCACGTTTTGATGCTGGATTGCCGAACGGATGGGCTGCGGAACGCGATTTTGCCCAACGGACAGCCAGAAGACCGTTTGCATACACACGGTCCCAGTTGACGTGCACCCCATTCGGTGTGCCATCTACCGCCAGCCAAACCCGGCGGTCGCCTCTTGCGGCCGCCTGCATCCATGTCGGAACCAGACGGGGGACAACCATGCTGGATAAAGAACTGCGTTCGATGATCGGCCAGGTGAAGGACGGGCGGATGGATCGCCGCGCCTTCATCCAGCGCATGGCCGCCGTTGGCCTGACCGCACCGCTGGCCAACCAGATCCTCGCGCTCGGCGGTGTCGCCATGGCCCAGGGCGCCTCCACCTACAAGCCGACCAAACGCGGCGGCGGCGGTGCGCTGAAGCTGCTGTGGTGGCAGGGCCCGACCTTGCTCAATCCGCATTTCGCCACCGGCACCAAGGACCAGGACGGCTCGCGCCTGTTCTACGAACCGCTCGCCTGCTGGGATCCGGACGGCAACATGAAGCTGGTGCTGGCGTCCGAAATTCCCTCGACCCAGAACGGCCTGCTGGCCGCCGACGGCAAGTCGGTGACGTGGAAGCTGAAGCCCGGCGTGAAGTGGCACGACGGCAAGCCGTTCTCGGCCGATGATCTCGTGTTCACGTGGCAGTACATCAAGGATCCGGCCACTGCAGCCGTGACCATCGCAACCTATCGCGACCTCACTGTCGAGAAGATCGACGATCTCACGGTCAAGATTACCTTCCCGAAACCGACGCCATTTTGGGCCGACGCCTTCGTCGGTGCGACCGGGCAAATCCTGCCGAAGCATCTCTTTGCCGATTTCATCGGCTCCAAATCGCGGGAGGCTCCGACCAACCTCGCGCCTGTCGGGACCGGGCCCTACAAGTTCGTCGAGTTCAAGCCGGGCGATCTCATCCGCGGCGTGATCAATTCCGACTATCACATGGCCAACCGGCCCTATTTCGATACGCTCGAGATGAAGGGCGGCGGTGACGCCGTCTCGGCGGCACGCGCCGTGATCCAGACCGGCGAGTATGATTTCGGCTGGAATATCCAGGTCGAGGACGACGTGCTGCTGCGCCTGGAAAAGGGCGGCAAGGGCAAGACCGTCTATGCCGTCGGCGGCGATACCGAGTTCATCGCGCTCAATTTCACCGATCCGAACGTCGAGGTCGATGGCGAACGTTCGTCGATGAAGACCAAGCATCCGCTGTTCTCGGATCCCGTCGTGCGCAAGGCGCTGTCGCTGCTGGTCGATCGCGAGTCCGTCAAGAAGGCGATCTACGGCCGCGCCGGCCGCACCACGGCGAACTTCCTCAACGGCCCTGAAAAGTTCGTCTCCAAGAACACGAGCTGGGAATTCAACATCGAGAAGGCCGCCAAGATGCTCGACGACGCCGGCTGGAAGCCCGGTGCCGACGGCATCCGCGAGAAGGACGGCAAGAAGCTGAAGATCCTGTACCAGACCTCCATCAATGGTCCGCGCCAGAAGACCCAGGCCATCGTCAAGCAGGCCTGCCAGAAGGCCGGCATTGAGGTCGAGCTGAAGTCGGTGGTAGCTTCGGTGTTTTTCTCCTCCGACGTCGCCAACCCCGACACCTATCCGAAGTTCTACGCCGACATCGAGATGTTCCAGATCCCGCTCAGCCAACCGGATCCGTCGCAGCACATGCGCCGCTACCTGTCCACCAGCGTCGCGACCAAGGAGAACAAGTGGCAGGGCACGAACTTCCCGCGCTGGGTCAACAAGGACTATGACGCGATGATCAACGCTGCCGATATGGAGATGGATCCGGTCAAGCGCGCGGCGCTCTATATCAAGGCTAACGATCTGATGTGGCAAGACACGGTGTTCATCCCCGTGATGCATCGTCTCAAGGTGGAGGCGGCCGCGAACAACCTGCGTCCGGTGATCTCGGGTTGGGCCAACGAAACCGACAACCTGTTCGACTGGTACCGCGAGGAATGATCCCCCAGCGCTAGACGGGGGCTTTCCCTCATGAGTCAATACGTCCTGCGTCGTCTCCTGATCGCGATTCCGAGCCTGCTCGGAATCTCGGTCGTGCTGTTCGTCGTGCTTGCGCTCGCCCCCGGCGATCCGTTCTCTGAACTGGCGACCAACCCGAACGTGCCACCCGAAGTGCAGGCCGCGCTTCGGGCCAAGTTCGGCCTCGACGATCCGATCTACCTTCGTTACCTGCACTGGCTCAACGCCATGCTGCACGGCGACTGGGGCTTCTCCTTCGTCAGCCGGATGGACGTCGACCAGTTGATCCTCCAGCGCCTGCCGGCCACGCTCTACGTGATCGGCTCGGCGCAGATCCTGGCGCTCTTGATCGCGATTCCCGTCGGCGTCTACGCCGCGACGAAGCCCTATTCGCTGTTCGATCAGGTCGCGAACACGCTCGCCTTCGTCGGTTTCTCGCTTCCGACCTTCTTCACCGGCATTCTGTTCATCCTGATCTTCTCGATCACGCTGGACTGGCTGCCGTTCGTCTATACCACCGACATCAAGGCGACCGGTATCCGCTGGGTGCTGGAGATGATCAGGCAGGCGATCATGCCGGTGGCGGTGCTCGGCCTGTTCCAGGCGGCGTCGATGACACGCTTCGTCCGTTCGGCGATGCTCGACGTGATCCGGCTCGACTACGTCACCACGGCGCGTGCCAAGGGGCTTGGCCAGGCCACGGTCATCGTCAAGCACGTGATGCGCAACGCCATGATCCCGGTCGTGACGCTGATCGCGTTGCAGATGCCCGCGGTGTTCGGCGGCGCCATCGTCACCGAGCAGATCTTCCGCATTCCCGGCATCGGCTCGCTGCTGATCTCCTCCATCCTTTCCAACGACACGCCGGTGGTGATGGCCGTCACCTTCGTCTTCGCGTGCCTGGTCGTGCTGTTCAATCTCATCGCGGACGTCCTTTATGGCTGGCTTGACCCTCGCATCTCCCTCCGCTGAGCGGCGGGTCTACTCGCCCTGGCGCGAGACGTGGCGGCGCTACAGCCGCCACAAGCTTGCCGTCGTCAGCGCGTTCCTGCTCCTGGTTCTTGTCCTGGCGGTGGTGTTCGGTCCGTTCGTCTGGCGGGTCAAGATCGACGAGATCGACATTGTGGCGGGTATGCAGGGGCCGTCGCCGGCCCATCCGTTCGGCACCGACGATCTCGGGCAGGATATCCTCGCCCGCATGATCTATGGCGGGCGCATCTCGCTCGCCGTCGGCCTTGCCGCGATGCTGGTCTCGGTCTTTATCGGCGTGCTGATCGGCGCGCTGGCCGGCATGTCGCGCGGCGCACTCGGCCATGGCCTGATGTGGCTCACGGATCTGTTCCTGTCGCTGCCGCAGCTGCCGCTGCTCTTGCTGCTGATCTATCTCTTCCGCGACGGGCTGAAGCAGGTGTTCGGCCCCGAGGGCGGCATCTTCATCCTGATCGTGCTGGTGATCGGGGGGCTCCGCTGGATGCCGGTCGCGCGCCTGGTGCGCGCGCAGTTCCTGTCGATCCGCGAAAAGGAATTCGTGGAGGCTGCACGTGCGCTCGGTGCAAGTCCGCTGCGGCAGGTGGTCAAGCACATCCTGCCAAATGCGCTCGGTCCGGTGATCATCGCCGGCACCATCGACGTTGCGGCCGCCATCATCGCGGAATCGACGCTCTCCTTCCTCGGCCTCGGCTTTCCGCCTGATACCCCGACCTGGGGCCGACTGCTGTACGATGCCAAGGATTTCCTCGATATCGGCCCGCACTGGGCGCTGTTTCCGGGCGGCGCGATCTTCATCGCGGTGGTCGCCATCAACTTCATCGGCGACGGCCTGCGTGATGCGCTCGATGCGCGACGGGTGATCTGATGGCGCCGCTGCTCGAGATCAAGGGCCTGAAAACCCACTTTTCCACCGACGACGGTATCCTCCAGGCCGTCGACGGCGTCGACATCTCCATCAACAGGGGGGAGACGCTCTGCGTCGTCGGCGAGTCCGGCTGCGGCAAGACCGTCACCGCGATGTCGATCCTGAAGCTGATCGCGATGCCGCCGGGCCGGATCGCGGCGGGCCAGATCATTTTCGAGGGGCGCGATCTCGTGCCGCTGACCAGCAATCAGCTCGACGAGATCCGCGCCAAGGAGATCGGCTTCATCTTCCAGGAGCCGATGACCTCGCTCAATCCGGTGCTCACCATCGGCGAGCAGATCGCCGAGAGCCTGCGCCGCCACGAGGCGGTGACGAGAAAGCAGGCCCTGGAACGCACCATCGAGATGCTGAAGCTGGTGCAGATCCCCAATGCCGAAGGTCGCGTGCACAATTATCCGCACCAGTTCTCCGGCGGCATGCGCCAGCGCGTGATGATCGCGATGGCGCTCGCCTGCAAGCCGAAGCTGATCATCGCCGACGAGCCGACCACCGCGCTCGACGTCACCATCCAGGCGCAGATCCTCGACCTCCTGCAGGACATGAAGGAACGCTTCGGCATGGCGGTGATGTTGATCACCCATGCCATGGGCGTCGTCGCCGAGACGGCGCAGCGCGTCGTCGTGATGTATGCCGGCAAGGTGGTGGAGGAGGCGGCCGTCGACGAACTCTTCGGCGATCCCCGCCATCCCTATACGCAAGGGTTGATCCGCTCGATCCCGCGCATCGACCTCGACAGCGAGCACAAGACGCGGCTGGAGGCGATCGGCGGCTCGGTACCGATCCTGATCAATCCGCCGGTCGGCTGCCGCTTTGCCCCGCGCTGCAAGTTCGCGATGAACGTCTGCACCGAGAAGGAGCCGCTGCTGCGCGAGGTCGCGCCCGGCCATCGCATGGCCTGTCACTTGGGCGATACCAGCCTGGGAGGCGCGGCATGAGCGAACCGTTGCTGCGCGTCAGCGGCCTGAAGAAACACTTCCCCGTGCTCGGCGGCCTGCTGTCGCGCCAGGTCGGCACCGTCTACGCCGTCGACGGCGTGTCGTTCTCGGTCAATCGCGGCGAGACGCTCGGTCTCGTCGGCGAATCCGGTTGCGGCAAGTCGACGACGGGGCGTTGCGTGCTGCGCCTGATCGAGCCGACCGACGGCGAGGTCACCTTCGACGGCCAGGATGTGCGCAAGCTCGGCGGCAACGATCTGCGCGCGATGCGGCGGAACATGCAGCTGGTGTTCCAGGACCCGTTCGCTTCGCTCAATCCGCGCATGACGGTCGGCGCCATCCTCGGCGAGGCCTTCACGATCCATAATCTCGCGACCTCCGCCAAGGAGCGCGAGGAGCGCGTCGCGAGCCTGCTGGTCAAGGTCGGGCTCAAGGCCGAGCACATGCGGCGCTATCCGCACGAGTTCTCCGGCGGGCAGCGCCAGCGCATCGTGATCGCGCGCGCGCTCGCGGTCGAGCCGAAGCTGATCGTCTGCGACGAGCCGGTCTCCGCGCTCGACGTGTCGATCCAGGCCCAGGTGATCAACCTCCTGGAAGATCTTCAGGCCGAGTTGAACCTCACCTATCTGTTCGTCGCGCACGATCTCTCGGTGGTCGAGCACATCTCCGATCGCGTCGCAGTGATGTATCTCGGACGCATCGTGGAGCTGGCGAAGGCGAGCGATCTCTACCGCAATCCGCAGCATCCCTACACCAGGGCGCTGTTGTCGGCGGTGCCGGTGCCCGATCCCAAGCTGAAGCGCGAGCGCATCCGCCTCAAGGGCGACGTGCCGAGCCCGATGAAGCCGCCGTCGGGCTGTCACTTCCACACCCGCTGCCCGATCGCCCAGCCGCGTTGCGCGGAGAGCGCGCCGGTGCTGAAGGAGGGGGCGAACGGTCACCTCGTGGCATGCCACCTGGCGTGATGGTGCAGCGCGACGGCCTTGCGAGGACGGTTTTGCGCCGGTGCTCAGCGAAGCGTGCCGTTCGTCGTCCGCAGTGACTGGACGAAATCGACCACCGCCAGGATCACCACGCCAACCACAATGACGATGAGCGGAATGGCCTTGATCCAAACCACCAGAAACCCAAGAAATGTCATCATGAGCGCGAGGCCGATGAGTCCGGTGATCAGATTGGTCATCGCACGTTCCTTTTCTCCGCGCGGGGAGCCGAGTTCGTCCCGGCGTTTGGGACGTTGCGCCGAGCGCTGCCACGTGTGCGCCCGATAGTCTTGACGAGCCAGCGCGCCGTACGCAAGAGGCGGGCATCGTTGCCGCGGCGGCCGACGAGCTGGACGCCCAGCGGAAGGCCGGCTTCCGAACGCATCAATGGCAGGCTGATGGCGGGTACGCCGAGATAGGTCCAGAGCGTGCAGAAAACCGGGTTGCCGGTCGTTTCAATGCCGGGCGCCGCACCCGGCGCCGCAGGCGTCAGGACGGCGTCGTATTCGTCGAAAATGTGGTCCAGAGCCTGGTTGAGCGGCGCAATCCCGGCCAGAGCGCTGCAATAATCCACCGCGAGATGGGCGCGGCCGCGCTCGATCGCCTGGCGTAGAGGCGTGCTCAGCTTGTCGCCGCCTCGCTGGTAGTCGCGCCGCAGATTGTGCGCCATATCAACTTCCATGATGACACGGTGCATATCGACGGCTGTATCGAAGCTCGACCCAAGCTCGACTTCGCTGCACGCCTCGCCCAAAGCCTCGACGAGCTCAGCAAAGGCCTCACGGGTCACTGGCTCGGCCTGATCCCAGACCGGAGAGCGCACGAAGGCAAATCGCGGCGGCAATGGCGGCTCGCTCGCCGCTACCGCAGACAATGGCGGGCGCGCAACAGGCCGCGTGTCCAAATCCTCCCGGTCGAAGTCGACCATGACCTCGGCCAGCAGGGCCGCGTCCTCCACGTTGCGCCCGAACACGCCGACATGATCGAGTGTGCGCGACAATTCGAGTGCGCCGCTGCGCGGAATGAGGCCATGCGAGGGCTTGAAACCGACCACGCCGCAGAAGGCGGCAGGACGGATCACCGAGCCGTTGGTCTGCGAGCCGACAGCACCTGGCACCATCAGCGCCGCGACGGCCGCGGCGGAGCCGGAGGACGATCCGCCGGGCGTGTGATCCGGGTTGTGCGGATTTCGGGTCTTGCCCGGATTGTAGTACGCGTACTCGGTGGTCACCGTCTTGCCGAGGATCACGGCGCCGGCCGCCCGCAGCCGCGCCACGGCCGCCGCATCGCGCCGCGGCGTGCGTCCGGCCCACAACTCCGATCCGAATGCCGTCGGCATGTCGCCGGTGTCGAATATATCCTTGACGCCCACGGGCACGCCATGCAGCGGGCCGATAGCCTTGCCGTGCTTACGATGATCGTCAGCAGCCTCGGCCTGCCGCATCGCGTGGTCGCGATCAAGAAATGCCCACGCCTGGATATCGCGATCGACCTCGTCGATGCGCTTGAGGCAGTCGCCGACGAGCTCTTCCGAACTGAGCCGGCCGTCGCGGATGCCGGCCGCAGCCTCCATGAGGCCGAGCGCGCTGAGACTCATGCGGAACCTTTCGGCGGCTTGCCGGTCCCGCTCATCGCGATCCATAGAGATAGGTGGGCAACCACAATGCGATCCCCGGGAAGATGTAGACCAGTGCCATGGTGAGGAAGACCAGGCCGACGAAGGGAAGCGCGCCGGAGAAGATGTCGGTCAGCTTCACCTGAGGTGGCGCCACGCCCTTCAGATAGAAGGCCGCCATCGCGACCGGCGGCGTGTTGAACGCCGTCTGCGTATTCAGTGCCACCAGGATGCCGAAGAAGATCGGATCGATGCCGTATTGGGGCAGCAGCGGCAGGAAGATCGGCACGAAGATGATGATGATCTCGGTCCATTCCAGCGGCCAGCCGAGCAGGAAGATGATCACCTGGGTCAACAGCAGGAAGCCGATCGGCGACAGGTTCAGCGCGGCGAAGAACTGCTCGACCACAGTCTGTCCGCCGAGGACCGCAAACACCGCGGAGAACGTCCACGACCCGATGAACAGGTAACAGACCATCGCGGTGGCACGCACGGTCAGATAGACCGATTCGCGCATCATCGTGAAGTTGAGCGAACGATAGGCGGCGGCCAGAACGATGCTCATGAGGGCGCCCACCGCGGCCGCCTCGGACGGCGTCGCCAGGCCGAGCAGGATCGCGCCGAGCACCGAGACGATCAGCAGCGCCAGCGGCAGGAACGATGTGGCGAGCGCCCAGATTACCGTGCTGAGCGGCACGTTGGTCTGCTCGGGCGGCAGCTTCGGCGCCAGCGCGGGATTGATGATCGCGCGCGCCATCGCATAGAGGACGTAGAGTCCGGCCAGCAGGAACCCCGGAAAGAAAGCGGCCGCATAAAGCTTGACCGCCGAAACGCCGGCGGTTGCCGCATAGACGATCAGCAGAATGCTCGGCGGAATCAGGATGCCGAGGCAGCCGCCGGCGCAGACGACGCCTGCCGACAGCTTGACGTCGTAACCGGCGCGCAGCATCGCCGGCAAGGCCAGCAGGCCCATCAGCGTGACAACCGCGCCGACGATGCCGGTCGCGGTCGCGAACATCGCGCAGGTGATCAGCGTTGCCACCGCCAGCGCGCCCGGCACGTTCTTCATCGACAATTGCAGCGAGTAGAACAGGCGGTCGAGAATGTTTGCGCGCTCGATCAGATAGCCCATGAACAGGAACAGCGGAACCGCAACCAGCACATCGCTGGATGTGACCTCGAACGTCTTCTGCACCAGAAGCGTGAAGATACGGTTCTGGAAGAAGTCCTGACCGGGGGTATAGTAGGCATAGTAGCCGAACGAGACACCCATCGCCATCAGCGTGAACGCGATCGGGAAGCCGAGCATGATGATGAAGATGAAGAGGCCCAGCATCAGCATGCCGAGTTGAGGATCGGTCATGCGTCTGGTCCCTTCCCGCTCTGCGGCTCAGCCGCGTGCTGCTGATGTTCGCGGATGACGAGGCTCTCGGTCTCTTCCACGTCGTGCAGGCGTTGCGGCCATCGGCCGGTGCGGATGCACAGCACACAGCGAATGATCTCAGCGACCCCTTGCAGAAACAGAAGGAAACCGGTGAGAGGGATCAGCGCCTTCAGCGGAAACACCGGCACGCCGGCCGGACTGAAGATGCTGACTTCGCGGAAGCGGACCGACATCTGGGCGTAGTTCCAGCCCGAATACATCAGCGCGGCGATCGCCGGCAGGAAGAACAGGATATACAGGACGAGGTCCATCGTCGCCTGGGTGCGCGGCGACCAGAGGCGGTAGACCACGTCGGCACGCACATGGCCGTTGCGCGAGAGCGTATACGCGCCGGCCATCAGGAACATCGCGCCATAGGTGATGTAACTGATGTCGAAAGCCCAGGTGGTCGGCGCACGCAGCACGTAGCGCACGAATACCTCGTAGCTGACACCCAGTGTAAGGACGAGAATCAGCCAGGCGAACGCCTTGCCGACCCACGTGCTGAGCTCGTCGATGAAGAACAGGAATTTCGTCATGCGAGCTGAACTCGCTGCGAGCAGTACATCCGGATGTCCCCCTCCCAACTCGCGGGCGGCGCTTCAATGCGCCGCCCCTCACGATACGGCCTCACGCGATACGCCGCGACAGCCGTCACACCTTGAGCACGCCCGGGAAGTGATGCTCGAAGGCGCCGCGGTAGTCGGTCGCGTTGTTCATGTTGTAGTAAACCACGCGGCGTACCCAGGCCTTCTGCGATTCCATCACCTTCTTCATGAACGGATCCGCGCCGAGCTGGGCGATCAGACCGTCCCACGCCTTGATCTGCGCGTCGAACACCGACTTCGGCGTCCGCACGACGTTGACCTTGTCCTTGTTGATGAGCTCCTGCAGGTCCTTGGAATAATAGTCCATGCCTTTCCATTCGTTGGCGGAGGAAGCAGCTTCGGCTGCGTATTGCAGGATCGCCTGCTGTTCCTTCGGCAACGCGTTGAATTTGGTCCGGTTGAACATGATCTCGAAATATTCCGTCGCCTGATGGTGGCTGCCCATCATGTAGTTCTTGGCGACATCCTGTGCGCCGAAGCGCCGGTCCGAGGTCGGATTGTTGAACTCGAACCCGTCGATCACGCCGCGCTCCATCGCGGGCACGATCTCGCCGCCGGGTAGCTGCGCGACGGATGCACCCATCGCCTGGAAGAGATCGGCGGCAAGGCCCACCGTGCGATACTTCAAGCCCTTGAGATCCGCGTCGCTGGTGATGGGCTTCTTGAACCAGCCGAGCGGCTGGGTCGGCATCGGCATGGCGAAGAAGCTCTTGATGTTGACATTCATGATCTGGGTCTGAAGCTCCTCAAACAGCTCCTTGCCGCCGCCGTTGTGGATCCAGCCGAGGCCTTCGTTGGCGTTGAAGCCGAACACGGGACCTGTCCCGAACAGCGATGCTGCCTTGTGTTTGCCGTACCAGTAGACCGTCACCGTGTGTGCTGCGTCGATCTGGCCGCCATGAACGCCGTCGAACACCTGGAATGGATGCACGACCGAGCCGCCGACCAGATAGTCTATGCGGAGCCGGCCCCCGGCCATCTCGTTGACGCGCTTTACATAGTCTTCGGCCATCTCGTTGAAGACATCGGCCTTGCCCCACGAGCCCTGCATCTTCATGGTCACTGTCTGCGCCCGGCTGACTTGCGGCATGGCGATGGCAGCAGCGCCGGTCGCGCCGGCGGCCAGCAGGAATTTGCGACGAGTTGTTCTGGTCTTTTCAGACTTTGCAGTCATGGACGTCCTCCCTGGCGGCCTGGTTGTTCGAACGCGTTTCGGTGCGCTTCGTTTTTAACCGCTGGGGGCGTGCCGCATTCCAGCGACTTTGATCACAGTCTGGACGCATTGCCGGCATCCGACAAGCTGCGCGATGTCGCATTTTGGATGTCGGCGAGCTTTTGGTTTGCAGGAGTCGCATAACCGTCGCGTGTCGCAGCGCAGCAAATGCAGACGTTCTCTCAGACTTCGGAAAGCTGCGTGCACCGCCGAAGAGAAGCTGGCAGCGCGGAAGGCCGGACGGAAGGGTTGGCTGACTAGATTAGGGCTGCGATGCGCGCCGCCGGGCCAGTTGGTGCAGCACCGTGTCGATGGCCGGCACCGCTCCGGTCTCGCGCAGCCATGTGTCGGCCAGATCCCTCAATTCGCCCGGCGTCAGGCCGAATTTGCGGCGGAATGCGCGAATGAAGGTGGAATCGCTGCTGAAGCGCATGTCGACGGCGAGCTCGATCAGACGGCCGTCCTGCGCGGACGGCGATATCAACCGCCGGAATGCGAGATTGAGCCGCTGCTCCCGTACATAATGCGCAAGCCCGCCCTCGGCCTCGAACAGCCGGTAGAGCGTCGCGCGCGAGATATGGAAGTGGCGGCAGAGCCCCTCGCTGGCGAGCGCATCGGTGTCGAGATTGTTCGCGATGTGGCGCTTGATCATCGTGAGGTAAAGATGGCGCTCGGCGCGCTCGAGGCCCGCGACGATTTCGGCCGTCCCGCCGGCCGCGGCCGCCACGAGGTCGGCGATCGCCTCGACCGTGGCCTCGGCATTGCCGATCCCGGTTTCCGTTCCGGGCTCGGACGGCAGGCCAAGCGCGGCATAGTGGCTCGCGAGCAGGCGGGCATGAGGGTGGTCCGACGGCAATAGGGTTGCCGTCGCCGCATCCGGATATGCGAGCCGCGGCGCCAGCATCGCGCGCTGCAGGACGATCGTCATCAGATGGGTGCGGCCGCCGCCGGCGCGCAGCGCCGTCCGGTTCGGTTGCGCCATGTCGATGAGAACGATGTCGCCGGGTCGCAGCGCGACCTCGCGCCGGCCCGAGCTGAACTGCATCTCGCCTTCGACGCAGAGGGTGATCTGAAAATGATCCATGACGCCGCGGGCGACGTGCGCGGGCGTGCGGTCATAGTCCTGGTCGGAGGCACGCGTGTCGATCAGCAAGGCGTTGCGGGTCATCCATGTCACCGTGGTGACATGGAAATCGTTCTCCGCGGTACGCGGAACGACCTCGCAGATGTCGGCCGTCATGGCCCGCAAGTGCGCGAGCGCCTCCGGACCGCGCCCGGGATTGTCGGCTGCCATGCTCCCGGTCAACGCTATGTCGTCCACATCCCCTCACGATGCGGAAAGACCGCACGCAACTGATTTCCCGATCTCGGCTCTGGATGTAGCCATTCGGAAATCAGTGCGCAAGCGAGAGGCGGGTTGTTCGCAATGATAGATGCAACTCATGCGAGATCCGCATAGATTCTGTCTTGCTGAGACGCTGGGCACATCACCCGGCGTGCCGTCCTGTTAGAGATTCTCCCGTCTCTGGAATGCGAGCGCGCCATGCGGCCCGCGCCGTCGGAATGGGGTTACCGCGTGGGATCAATGGGAATTGAGGGCGCCGATCGTCGGCAACGACGTTCGCGCAGCTGCCGTCGTCGCCGGACAATGAGAGGTTGCGGGATGCTCGCCATCCTGGTTCTGCCGTATCTCGGCTCGACCTCCGCCAGCCGCGCGCAAATCGACAATTACGGGCTTTGGACCGCAATCAACAGCACGCCGGGGCAGGCGATCGAGTTCGGCACTCTGACCAACGCTCCGATCGGGTCCGCTTTTGCGACGAGCGCCTATCCTCACGCCGCAGTGTTTTCGGCCGATGGCCGTTTCGCCTATGTCGCTGCCATGTCCGGCGCGGTGGACGTCATCGACGTCGTCAGCCGGACGGTTGTCGCGACCATACCCGTCGCCGTCGGGCCGGCAGGATTGGCGCTCAGCCCTGATGGCTCGAGCCTCTATGTGACGTCCTCCGGGGCCAATTCCGTCACGGTGATCTCCACCGCGACCAATCTCGTGGTCGGTTCACCCATCGCAGTTGGTGCAGTCCCTTACGGCGTTGTCGTCTCGCCGGACGGGACCCGGGTCTATGTGGCCAACGAGGGCTCCGCGAGCGTTTCGATCATCGACGCCGCGTCGAAAACCGTCATCGGCGCGGTCGCGGTCGGAGGCGGCCCCTCCGGCATCTCCGTGTCTCCGGATGGAAGCCGGATCTACGTGGCCAATCAAGGCGGTGGCGTCTCGGTCATCGATGCGGCCTCGCAATCGGTGGTCACGACGGTTTCGATCTCCGGGCTCCCGCTGCATGTTGCAGTCAGCCCTGACGGGTCGCGGATCTACGTAACGACGCAGACCAACGTGCTCGTGGTGATCGATGCACTGACGAACACCGTCACGGCAAACGTCGCCCTGTCCAGCCACGGCGTCGGAGTGTCCCTGACGCCCGACGGAAGTCGCGCCTACATCACGACCGGCGCCGGGTTTTACGTGCTGGATACCGCCACGAACACGATCGTATCCTCCCCCTCGATGCCGATCGCGGACAACGGCACTTCCGGTGCGGCCTTCATTGGACCGAACGTCATCGTTGCGGCGGGTGGGGCGGTCTCGGCTGGCAGCGACGCCGCGCTCTCGGCGCTGAGTTTCGGGCAATACGTCAACTTCAATGGTGGTGCGCTGCGCTTCACGGGCGCTTTCAGCACCGCGCGGACGATTTCGCTGCTGGCGGGCGGCGGCACGATCGACACCAACGGCTTCAATGCGACGTTGTCCGGACAGATCATCAACACGGGGGCCCTGACCAAGACGGGGCTGGGCACGCTGACGCTGACCGGAGCCAACACCTACAGCGGCGGCACCTTCGTCAGCGGCGGCACGCTGGCCTTGAGCGGCGCCGGCACGCTGGGCGACGCCGGCGGGACGACCACGGTCAACAGCGGTGCCACGCTCGATCTGGGCGGCACGGCGCAGACCCAGGGTGCGGTCGGCCTCAACGGAGGCACGATCCGCAACGGCAATCTGAACGCGCCCGTCACGTCGACCGGAGGCGTCCTCAATGGCATCGGCGGGACCGCGAGCCTGACGACGACGGCCGGCTTCACCATGTTGGTCGGCAACAACGGCTATACCGGGGCCACGACCGTGAATGGTGGTGTGCTCGACGTCGAAGGAACCATCACCGGCACCTCTTCAGTCACGGTGAATGCCGGTGGCGTGCTGATGGGAGCGGGCACGATCGATCCATTGTTGGTGACGATCGCCGGCGGCGGCACCCTGGCGCCCGGCAACGGCACGCCCGGCAGCGTCACGAGCATTGTCGGCGATATCGCCCTGCAGCCGGGCGCGATCTATCAGGTCCAGGTCAATCCGTCGACGGCGTCCTCCGCAAGCGTATCTGGCACCGCAACCCTCGGCGGCGCCACCGTGAACGCGGTGTTTGCGGCCGGCAGCTATATCGAGAAGAGATACACCATCCTCAGCGCGGGCGGCGGCATCTCCGGCACCTTTGCCTCGACGGTTGTCAGCAGCAATCTGCCGGCGAACTTCAAGACCGATCTCAGCTACGATGCGAACAACGCCTATCTCGACCTGTCGCTCGCCTTCGTCCCGCCGCCGGCTTCCGGCCTGAGTGGCAATCAGCAGGCGGTGGCGAATGCACTGGTCCATTCCTTCGACGTCAACGGCGGCATTCCGTTGATCTACGGCCGCATGACGGCGGCAGGGCTGACGCAAGCCTCCGGCGAACAAGGCACGGCCACGCAACAGACGACGATCAGCGCGATGAGTCAGTTCATGGGCCTGCTCACCGATCCCTTCGCGCAACGGGAGAGCGGGCCGGGTCCGGCGAACAGCGCGGCTGCACTTGCCGAAGACTTTCAGTCGAGCGCCTATGCCGCCCGCAAGCGCACCGACGCCTTTGCCATGCTCGCCAAGGCGCCGGCGCAGGGATTTGTGCAGCGCTGGAGCGTGTGGGCTGCCGGCTTCGGCGGATCGCAATCGACCCATGGCAGTGCGAGGGATGGTTCCAACGACACGACGAGCCGCATCGCGGGTACGGCTGTCGGCGCGGACTATTGGCTCGCGCCGAGCACGAAGCTCGGCTTCGCGCTCGCCGGCGGTGGCACCGGCTTCGACGTCAACGGTCTCGGCTCCGGCCGCTCCGATTTGCTCCAGGCCGGCGCATATCTGTACCACGCGAACGGCCCGGCCTACGTTTCCGCCGCGCTGGCCTATGGCTGGCAGAACATGACCACCGATCGCACGGTGACGATCGCCGGCACCGATCGCCTGCGCGCCGCGTTCGACGCCCATGCGTATTCCGGTCGTCTCGAAGGCGGTTATCGCGTGGTCGCGTCATGGATCGGCGGAATTGGCCTTACGCCTTATGGCGCGATGCAGTTCACGACGCTCGATCTCCCCGGCTATGCCGAGCAGGCCGTCTCCGGCTCGTCGGCATTCGCCTTGAGCTACGCCGCGAAAAGCGTGACCGACAGCCGCAGCGAGCTCGGCCTGCGTACCGACAGGTCCTTTGCGATGCAGGATGGCGTGTTGGCCCTGCGCGGCCGTGTCGCCTGGGCGCATGATTTCAACCCCGATCGTGCGGCGGCCGCAACCTTTCAGGCGTTGCCGGTCGCAAGCTTCGTCGTCAACGGCGCGGCGCAGGCGCGCGACGCCGCGCTCACGACGGCTTCGGTCGAGATGAGATGGCCGACCGGCTGGTCGGCGGCGGCCACTTTCGAAGGCGAGTTCTCCAGCGTCACCCACAGCTACGCCGGCAAGGGCAGCGTTCGCTACGGCTGGTGAGCACCGTCATCCCTCCAGCGTGAAGCCGACGCGCAAGGTCACCTGATAGTGGCCGACGGTGCCGTTCTCGATGTGGCCACGAGTCTGCACCACCTCGAACCACTTCATCTCGCGAATGGTCTTCGACGCGCGGCTGATCGCGTTCTTGATCGCGTCCTCGATCGAGGTCTCGGACGATCCGACCAGGTCCAGGATCTTGTAGACATGGTCTTGCTCGGCTGCAGGCATGATGGGCTCCTTGGTTGCGCTGCGGCACGCGTCGTCGCGTGGGCTCCCATCTGAACGAGCGCCAGGCGGTCCGGTTCCATCCTGCGCGATGGCCCGCATGCACCAGCCGAGGTGGAGCGGCCGGCGTCCGCCTGCTAAGCGCTAGCCATGGATTCGGCGCAGCGCGACAGGACGATCGGCTCTCTCTGCCTCTGCGTGACGGCGTTCGGCTGGGCGTTGAACTGGCCGCTGATGAAGCTGTTGCTCCAGCAATGGCCGCCCCTGTTCGCACGTGGCCTTGCCGGGATCTGCGCCTCCCTCATTCTCGTGACCCTCGCGCTGAGCCGGAAGGAATCGTTCGCCGTGCCGCGCGAGGCCATCCCGCGGCTGCTGTTTGCGACCTTCACCAACGTCTTTGCCTGGATGGGTCTCGGCACGGTCGCCATGAAATATGTCACCGTGAGCGAGGGCGCTCTGCTCGCCTATACGATGCCGATCTGGGCGATGCTGTTTGCCTGGCCGGTGCTGCACACGCGGCCGGCCGCAAGGGATATTTTCGGGCTGGTCCTAGGCGTTGCCGGCGTCACGCTGCTTCTGAGCGGCAACGGCTTTGCGTTCGGCGCCGACAAGCTGCTGGGCATCGTGCTGGCGCTGCTCTGCGCCATCCTGTTCGCGCTCGGCAACGTGCTCAACCGCAAGCCGCTGCCGATGCCGCCGCTGGTCGTCGTCGCCTGGCAGGTCGGTCTCGGCTGCGCCGCGATGCTGATCCTCGGCGTCCTGTTCGAGCGTCCTGATATCACTGCGATGACCCCGCTGGGGCTCGGCTGCTTCGTCTATATGACGCTGGTGCCGATGGGCATCTGCTACGTCACCTGGTTCGAGACGCTGCGCCGTCTGCCACCGACCACGGCCTCGACCGGCATGCTGATCGTTCCCGTGATCGGCGTGGTCTCCGCCGCCATCATCCTGGGCGAGCCGCTGGGCCTGCGCGAATGGACGGCGATGGCACTCACGCTGGGCGGCGTGACACTTGCCTTGCAGCGGGGGTAAGGCGCGGAGGTTCGGTCCTACGGATCCAGCTCCGTATCCCAGTACAGATAGTCGAGCCAGCTGTCGTGCAGGTAGTTCGGCGGAAACAGGCGGCCGTTGCGGTGCAGCTGGTGCACGGTGGGTGCGAACGCGTTCTGGCGCGGAAACATCTTTGCCTGCGCAGGGGTAAGATTGCCCTTGCGCAGGTTACACGGCGAGCACGCCGCGACCACGTTCTCCCAGGTGGTCTGGCCGCCTTTGCTGCGCGGGATGATGTGATCGAAAGTGAGGTCTTCGGGCGAGCCGCAATATTGGCAGGCGAAACGATCGCGCAGGAAGACGTTGAACCGGGTGAAGGCGGGGTGGGTGGTCGGCTTGACGAAGGATTTGAGCGAGACGACGCTCGGCAGCTGCATCTGCAGGGTGGGACTGTGGACCGCCTGATCGTAGTGAGCGACGATATTGACGCGGTCGAGGAACACCGCCTTGATCGCGTCTTGCCACGACCACAACGACAGTGGGTAGTAACTCAGCGGCCGGAAGTCCGCATTCAGCACCAACACCGGCCAACTGCCTTGCGAGACATGTGCGTTCAAGTAACGCTCCCGGCCTCCAATATACGCTGCGAAGCAGCATGTACTGACATACTACATGCAGCGTGACGGGATTGTGAAGCCCGTTGAGCGACTTATTCAAGCGCAAGCAATGCGGCGGCGGAGTGGCAAAGTTGCTCAAAATGCCGCGACCCCGGGGGCGCGCGGAACCGCCGCCCCGCGTCGTGATGGCCCCTCCGCGGCAGCTACTCCCGTACCCGCTCCAGCTTCTGCAGGCACCGCGTCGTGCGGACCGCGGCCGGCATCTCCTCGTCCGGAAAGCTGGTCTCCCAATTGGTGACGCCGACCTCGCCGACATAGATGTCGCCCTGCGAGTCCAGAGCGATACCGTGCGGCGCGAGGAATTTGCCGCTGGCAACGCCCGGCCCCGTTTCGCCACCAAGCCGCGCGATGCGATTTCCCTTGGCGTCGACGATCGACAGTCGCGGGCCGAGATTGGGCACATTGCGGTTGATGGCGAGGCCGGGGCCGAGCTCGCCGATGACGAAGGTCGGGCTCTTTCCGCCGCCGCAGCAGCACAGCGCGCAGGGCCGGTGCAGATTGTTCCACTGCGCCTCATACCTGCCCTCGCCGTTGAACACCTGCACGCGGTGGTTCTCGCGGTCGGCGACATAGACCCAGCCGTCGGCGTCGGTCGCGATGTTGTGCACGATGTTGAACTGGCCGGGGTCGGTGCCGGGCTCGCCCCAGCTTTTGAGCAGCTTGCCGTCAGGGGTGAATTTGTGCACGCGCGCATTGCCGTAGCCGTCGGAGACGTAGATCTCGCCCTTCGGTGACAGCGCGGTGTGGGTGCAGCGGTGGAACGGCTCGCCGCTCATGAACGGCGCCGGCCTTGCGGGAATGCCGATCGTGAGCAGCACCTTGCCGTCGGTGGTGCATTTGCGCACCGTGTGGTCGCCGTCATCGGTGCAATAGAGGTTGTCGTCGGCATCGATGTGCAGACCATGCGCGCGGGAAAACAGTCCTTCGCCCCAACTGCGTACGAAATTGCCTTCGCGGTCCAGCACCACCATCGGGTGGGCGCCGCGGTTGAAGACGTAGACGTGGTCCTTGCTGTCGACGGCGACCGAGGCGACGTCGGTGAGCTGCCAGCCGTCGGGAAGTTTCGCGAAGTTTTCGACGACGCGGTAGCGATGCTCGCCGCTGCCGAGAATGGCTGGCATTTGTGATCTCCCTCAATTTGGCCGTCGGCGCGACGCCCTCTCCACGCTGTCATTGCGAGCGCAGCGAAGCAATCCAGAATCTTTCCGCGGATATGGTCTGGATTGCTTCGCTGCGCTCGCAATGACGATGGCGCTCAAGCCGAGCTCACCTGCCGCCCCAAAATCCCTTCCTCGACCGCCTTGATCTGGAGCGCGAGATATTTCGAGTTGATCCGGCATTGTGCGAGGCTGCCGGCGATGAACCAGAGGCCGGGCTGCTTCGTGCGCGCATACATGTTGCGCAGCTCGAAACCGTCGCCGAAGCCCCAGATCGGACCGACGCGGTCGGCGACGGCATCGCCGAACAGTTGACGCACCAGATATTCCTGCGGCTTGTAGCCGGTCGAAAGCACGATGAGGTCGGCTGCGATGGTCGAGCCGTCCTTCATCCGCGCGCCGTTCGTGACGAAGCTCTCGATGTCGGAAAACTGCCTGAGCTTGATCTTGCCCTCGACGATCAGGTTGGAGCAGCCGACATTGAAATAATAACCACCGCCGCGCGTGAGGTATTTGAATTGCCAGCCAGTGCCGGCATCGCCGAAGTCGAGCTTGAAGCCGACGCGACGCAGACCATCGAGCAGCTCCTTGTCGAGCTCCTTCGATTGCTCCGTGAGCATCACATGCGTTGTCTTCGCCAGCGGCGTCGGCATCGAGGCCGCGATCAGGTCATTGTCCTCGAGCGTGCCTTCATTGTAGGTCGCGTAGGCGAGCTGCGCCGACGGCTCGATATTGGTGACCAGCGTCGGCGAGCGCTGCACCAGCGTCACTTCGGCGCCGCTGGAATAGAGATCCTGCGCGATGTCGTGGCCGCTGTTGCCGGTGCCGATGACGATGGCGCGCTTGCCGGTCCAGTTCTCGCCGTCCTCGTAGCGGCTGGAATGCACCAGCGCGCCCTTGAAATTGTCGAGGGTCGGGATATCGGGAACATTGGCGATGCCGCTGACGCCGGTCGCCATCACCACGTGACGCGGATGCATGGTGCGCTTGCTGCCGTCGGAGCGGCGCAGCGTCACGGTCCAGTGGCCGCTGGCCTCGTCATAGGCGCCGCCTTCGAACTCGGTGCCGGTCCAGAAGTTCAGCTCCATGGCATCGACATAGGCTTCGAACCAGTTGGCGAGCTTGTCCTTTGGAATATAGGTCGGCCAGCTCGGCGGGAAGGGCATGTAGGGCAGGTGATTGACCTGCACCTGATTGTGCAGCGTGAGCGCGTGGTAACGCTTGCGCCAGTTGTCGCCGATCCGCGCCCCGCGATCGACGATCAGTGTGTCGACCTTCAACTGTTTCAGCCGCGCCGCAATCGCGAGCCCGGCCTGGCCGCCGCCGACCACCAGCACGGCTGGATCGCGTTCGGCATAGTCGCGCGAGGCGTTGCGCAGGTCGAGCCAGTTCGGCCCGCGAAAGTCGCGCGAATAGGCCTGGCCGCGGGGCCGCGAGGTGCCGAGTTGCTCCTCGAAGCCCTTGAGCTCGACGAGCGCGGTCAGCAGCGTCCATGCCTTCAACCGGTCGCCGTCGGTGCTGTCGGGTATGAGCCGCAGGATACCGCTGCCGCGGCCGAGCGCGGTTTCGAAATCGAAGATGGCTTCGATGGTGTTGGTACCGGCGCGCGTCACCCAGCGCGGCGGCGCGCGGTTGGGCGCGATCCTGAAATGAGACGGCGCCGCTTTGGGCGCGAGCGCCGTCAGCTGCTGCACGACCGTGTCGCTGCCAGTGATTGTTTGCAGGTTCCAGCTCAGCGCCAGCACATCGCGCCAAAAGCCGTCGGCGAGGAAGAGGCGGTGCAGGGTGGCGCTATCGGGCTTGTCCAGGGCGCGCTCGAATTCATCGAGCCAGGCCTGTGCGGAGACGGAAATATCCTTGGTCTTGTCCAGCATGCGCGACCTCATGGCCGTCTTCGCGGCGTTTCCTCTGAGGCTGACGCTATACGGTTTCGCGGACCACCAAAAGCGGGCGACCCGAGCGAGGCAGGCATGCGGCCCTGCTCGGACGGAATATGCCGGGCGATGCTTCAAGCCGGGATTCGGTGGCGGCCGGCTAAGGCCCGTCCGGCCTGCGGTCCGTCCAGTAGGGATCGCGGAGCTTGCGCTTGAAGATCTTCCCGGTCGCCTCCCGTGGCAGCGCATCCAGGAACTGGATCTCCTTCGGCACCTTGAAGTTGGCCAGCCGCTCGCGCAGAAAAGCCTGCACCGCAGCGGCGGAGAGCTCTTCGGCCAAATCGGGCTCGATGCAGGCGCACAACCGCTCGCCATATTCCGCGTCCGGGATGCCGAACACGGCGCAATCGCGGACGCCGGGCATGGCGATCAGCACATTCTCGATCTCGGCCGGATAGATGTTGACGCCGCCCGAGATCACCATGTCGCGCTTGCGGTCGCACAGGAACAGATAGCCGTCCTCGTCGAGATAGCCGACGTCGCCGACGCTGACGAGACCGTCGCGCCCGGCCTCGGCGCGCGCCTGCGCCTTGCCGTGATAGTCGAAATCGGGCACCGCCGTCTGGCGCATGTAGATCTCGCCGACCTCGTTCGCGCCACAGAGGCTGCCGTCGTCGCGAAAGATCTTGACGATGCCGCCTTCGATGGCACGGCCGACCGTGCCGGGCTTCTTCAGCGCCTCCTCGGCCGAGTGCCACACCGGGATGCCGGTCTCGGTCGAGCCGAAATATTCGTTGATGACCGGTCCCCACCACGCGATCATGGCCCGCTTCACCTCGGGCGGGCAGGGCGCCGCGCCGTGCACGACGAAGCGCAGCGACGACAGGTCGTAACGCTGCCTGACGGCCTCGGGCAGGCGCAACAGGCGGACGAACATGGTCGGCACCATGTGGATGTGCGTCACACGGTGGCGTTCGATCAGCGCCAAGAGCTCCTCGGCATCGAACCGCGCCTGGAGGACGATGGTGCAGCCGTTGCGGAACGCCATCATGCCGTAGGAATGCGGCGCCGAATGATACATCGGCCCGTTGATCAGCACGACCTGGCCCTCGCGCGGCTTGATGCCGTAGGCGATCGCGCCGACGCGCTCGGAGGCCGCCGCTTGCTCGGGCTGCATCGGCATGCGCCGCACGCCCTTCGGCATGCCGGTGGTCCCCGAAGTGTAGATCATCGCCGCGGCCCGGCGCGGCGGCTCCTGCGATTCCGGATGGCCATCGCGCCAGCGGTCCCAATCCGTCGATCCGGTCGGGACCTCGGTCAGGTCGGGGGGAATTGCGAAGGTCGCCGCGAGCTCTGGCGGCGTCGCGACGACGAGCAGGCGGACATCGTCCGGAATGCCGCCGCGAATCTGCGGCAGCAGATCGGCGTGGCAGACCAGGATCCTGGCGCCGCTGTCGGTCAGGATGTAACGGACCTCCTCGGCCTTGAGATGCCAGTTGATCGGCACCACCGGGCTGCCCAGTGCGGCCGAGGCCGCAACCACCTCGAACAGGGCGAAGTCGTTGCGCAGCATCATCGCGACCGGCGCGCCTTCGGCAAGGCCGAGGGCGCGAAGCCCGCTCGCGGCGCGCTTGATGCGCGCCTGGATCTCGTCATAGCCGATCCGGCGTTCGCCGCTGATGATCATGGTCCGTCCCTGTTCCACTGGAGTCAGCGATCGTCGAGTATGTCGCCGAAACCCACCCAGCTCTTGCCGTTGAAGCGCCGGAGCTGAAGCTGCTGGAACGGCAGATAGTCATCTGGACCGGTCGAAACGGTGATGCCCGGCAGCAGCAGCGGCAGCTTCACCTCCTTCAGCGAGGCCGCCTGGCGCATGATGTTCTCGCGGCTGAAATCACCCTTGCAGGCCTTCAGCACGGTCATCAGCAGCGTCGCGTAGTGGTAGCCGGCCGCATAGTTGGAGTTGGAGAGGTCCGCATTCGGCATGTACTGCTTCATGAAGGCGAAGTACTCCTTCACCCCGGGATCGCCGGCCCATTGCGGGTCCATCGTGTCCTTCTGATTGCTCGACGAGATCAGGCCGACCGCGTTGTCGAGCCCGGCCGGCTCCAGGAACGAGATCGACGAGGCCGAGGTCGGCACGAAGAACAGCTCGGGCTTCCAGCCGATCTCGGCCACGCCCTTGATCATCTGCGAGGTGAACTTTCCGAGCACGACGCCGAACAGCACGTCGGCGCCCGATGACTTCAGGGTCGAGAGCTGCGAGCTGATCGTCGGCGCGCTGGTCTCGTAGGTCTGCTCGGCGATGATCATGCTGGCGGCCTTGTCGCCGAGCGCGCGCTTGAAGCCGGCGACATAGTCGCGGCCGAAATCGTCGTTCTGGGACAGGATGGCGATCTTGGCGCCCGGCTTGGTGCGCAGCACGTGCTTGGCATAGACCACGCCCTCGGATTCGTAGGCGGCCATGCCGGGCATGGTCCATGGATATTTCTGCGGGTCGGCCCATTTCGTCGCGCCGGAGAGCACGAAGAGCTGGGGCACCTTCTTGCCGTTGAGGTAGCGCTGCACGGCGCTGTTGGTGGCGGTGCCAAGCGAGCCGAACATCATCAGCACCTCGTCCTGCTCCACCAGCTTGCGGGTCTGCTCGACCGTCTTCGGCGGCGAGTAGGCATCGTCCAGCGTGATGAACTTGACCTTGCGGCCGTTGATGCCGCCATCGGCATTGATCTTCTCGAAGAAGGCTTCCTGCGTCCGCCCGATCGCGCCGAAGCCGGATGCCGGCCCGCTATAGGGCAGGGTCTGTCCGATGCGGATCTCGTCGCTGCCTTCGCCATGGGCGCTCCCGCCGGCGAGCGCCAGCAGGGACAGGCCGATCAGTGCGGCTGCCAGCTTCATTGCATCCTCCCGTTTTTGCCAGTTCGAGACGTCAGGCGCTCGCGCGCATCAGGAAATCCTGCCGGGCCTGATCGAATTCACTCTTCATCCGATCGACGAGCTCCGCGACGGGAGGGACATCGGTGATCTGGCCGATGCCCTGGCCCGATCCCCAGATGTCGCGCCACGCCTTCGATTTCATGTTGCCGCCGGAGCCGAAGTTCATCTTCGATTTGTCGGCGGCCGGCAGGTTGTCCGGGTCTAGCCCGGCGGCAGCGATCGAAGGGCCGAGATAATTGCCATGCACGCCGGTGAACAGGTTGGTGTAGACGATGTCGTGCGCGGCATGCTGCGTCAGCGCGGACTTGTAGGCTGCGTCGGCATTGGCTTCCTGCGTCGCGATGAAGCGCGTACCCATATAGGCGAGATCGGCGCCCAGCGTCAGTGCGGAGGCGATGCCGAAGCCGTCGCTGATTGCGCCCGACAGCAGGATCGCGCCGTCGAACCATTGCTTGACCTCGCGCACCAGCGCGAAGGGCGACAGCGTGCCGGCATGTCCGCCCGCACCGGCGCAGACCAGGATCAGGCCGTCCACGCCCTGTTCGGCGGCCTTGCGCGCATGCTTGACGTTGATGACGTCGTGGAACACCAGCCCGCCATAGGAGTGCGCGGCCTCGACGATCTCCGCCGGTGGCCGCAGTGAGGTGATGATGATAGGCGCCTTGTGCTTTACGCAGGTCTCCATGTCCTTCATCAGCCGGTCATTGGAGGCATGGCAGATCTGGTTGACGGCGTAGGGCGCAACCTTCTTGCCGGGATTGCGCGATTTGTATTCGCCGAGCTCGTTCTCGATGCGGCTCAGCCACTCGTCCAGCTTCTCGACAGGACGGGCATTGAGCGCGGGAAACGAGCCGACCACGCCCGCCTTGCACTGGGCGATCACCAGCTCCGGTCCGGAAACGATGAACAGAGGTGAGCCGACCACGGGCAGCTCGAGTGAATCCTTCAAGAGAGTGGGCAGCGCCATCATGTCCTCCTGAAACGCGGCCCCGCCGGCGGGCGGATGACGAGGCGTTTCCCTGTTGATTGTCGCGCGGGCGGATTGCCGCCCGCGTTTGCGGATTTGATCCCACTATAAGGTTGGACGGCGTGCTCCGGCCGTCCAATAATGAACGGATGGTCATTCAGATATGAACAGGCGGCCGATGGACTGGGACCTTTGCAAGACCTTCGTCGCGGTGGCCGATACCGGCAGCTTCACCGCCGCCGCCCGCCGGCTGCACACCAGCCATCCCACCGTCAGCCGCAAGATCGCGGCGCTGGAAGCCCAGCTCGGCACCCGACTGGTGGCGCGCGCCGCCGACGGCCTGGCGCTGACCGCGGATGGAAGGACGTTGCGTGAGCACGCGGAGGCAATGGCGGCCGCGGCGCTACGGGCCGAGACCGCGGTCGCGGCGGGAGGACACAAGGCGCGCGGCATCGTCAAGCTGTCGATCGGCGCGACGCTGGCCTCGCATTGGCTGATGCCGCGCTTGCCTGCCTTCCTCCGTGCGCACGATCATATCCAGCTGGAGATCATCACCCATCCGTTTCCGGCGAGCGTCCGCCGGCGTGAGGCGGACGTGGTGCTGCGGCCGTTCGACAGCGGCGAGGAAAACCTGGTCGGTCGCAAGATCGGCCGTCTCGGCACGGGATTCTATGCCTCGCGCGATTATTCCGCCGGGCGGCCCTTGCCTGAACGGCGCGGCGATTGGAAGGAGCACAGCGTCATCGGCTTCGCCGACCAGGCATCCAATGCGCAGCTTGCGCGCTGGAGCGACGTCGTCACGCGGCAGGCGAGGGTGGTGATGCGCTGCTCATCCCAGGGGGACATGCTGGCGGCGGTCCGCGCCGGGATCGGAATCTCCGCGCTCTCGTGCTTCGTCGCCGAAGCCTATTCCGATCTCGTCCGCGTCGCCCCGCAGAAGCTCGCCAGCGTCGCGGATCTATGGCTGCTGGCCCATCCCGACCTCGTCGAGCTTCCGGCGGTGCGCGCCGTGGTCGACTTCGTCGCCGAATGCGCCCGGGCCGACCGCGCGAGGCTGCGCGGTTAGCCCGATCCCGCGAGCACGCCCTCGCGCTTCTTCACTGCGCGATAGTAGCTCCACCACAGATGCGCCGCCGCGCCGCGCAGTGGCCTCCAGGGTTCGGCAAGCGGCGCCATCTGCTTCTCGGTCGGCCGCGCCTTCAGACCGAGCCCGATACGGATGCCCTCCTGCACGGCGAGGTCGCCGGCCGGCCAGGCATCGCCGTGGCCGAGGCAAAACAGGAGATAGACGTCCGCGGTCCAGGGGCCGATGCCGGGCAACGCGATCAGCGTGTGATGGGCGGCATCGGCATCTTCCTCCGCGAGCACGTCGAGATTCAGCCGCTCGGCGGCGATCTCGCGCGCCAGATGCTTCAGCGTCTTGATCTTTGCGGCGGAGAGGCCGAGCCGCCCCAGCCGGTCGGTGCGGGCGCTGCGCACCGCGTCATGGTCGAACGGATCGAACGCGGCCGACAGCCGACCCCAGATCGCCGCGGCGCTCGCGGTCGAGAGCTGCTGTCCGCAGACGATGTGCGCAAGGCCGGTAAAGCCCGGCTCGCGCCGCCGCAGCGCAGGCATGCCCGCGATCTCGAGCACGGGCCTGAGGCGCGGATCGCGCTTGATCAGCGCGTGGACGGCCTCTTCGAGATCGGACTGGGTTTCGAGGTGGATGGTCATGATGGTCCGACAAGCTCTCCGACGTCATGGCCGGGCTTGTCCCGGCCATCCACGTCTTTCTAACCGTGACGTATTGTCTAGCATGAGCGGTGGTTGTGGTGTTTGTCCGGCACCTTGACATGATCGGCAGGCGGCATCGAAGAACGTGGATGGCCGGGACAAGCCCGGCCATGACGAGATATGTCGACTGATGCCACCCGTTTTCCGATTTGCCCCCAGCCCCAACGGCCTCCTGCATCTCGGCCACGCTTTTTCCGCGCTGCTCAACTTCGATCGCGCGCGGGAGACCGGCGGGCGGCTGTTGCTGCGGATCGAGGACATCGACGCGACGCGCTGCCGGCCGGAATACGAGGCGGCGATCTACGAGGATCTCGCCTGGCTCGGAATTGCCTGGGAAACGCCGGTGCGCCGGCAGTCCGAGCATCTCGGTGATTATCGTGCCGCGCTGGAAAGGCTCTCCGCGCTCGGTCTCGTTTATCCCACTTTCGAAAGCCGGGCCGAGATCGCAAGGCTCATCGCCGCGCGCGAGGTGGACGGGCCGTGGCCGCGCGATCCCGACGGTGCGCCGCTTTATCCCGGCGACGCCAAGTCATTGTCGGCTGACGAACGGTCGCATTTGATCGCATCAGGCGCGCCTTATGCGCTGCGGCTCGACATGCAGGCCGCCTGCCGCCGTGCCGCCCGTCTGAACTGGAATGAGCACGGCGAGGGACCGGACGGCGAGCGCGGCATCGTCCCGGCGCGGCAGGAGGCGTGGGGCGACGTGATCCTGGCCCGCAAGGAGACGCCGACCAGCTACCATCTGTCGGTGGTCGTCGACGACGCGCTCCAGGGCGTCAGCGAGATCGTGCGGGGCCAGGACCTGTTTTACGCCACCTCGGTGCACCGCCTGCTCCAGGTCCTGCTCGGCCTGCCCGAGCCCGCCTATCGCCATCACCCACTGATTCGCGATGAGGCGGGCCGGAAGCTGTCGAAATCGAGCCGGTCGACCGGCTTGCGCGCCTTGCGCGCGGCCGGCGTCACGTCCGCCCGCGTCCGCCAGCTGGTGGGATTAGGTTAAGTTTCTCTGGGGGTTAGCAAAACGTCGCCGTGACTCCGGGTGTTCCTCCGTGCCATGCTCGGTCCGCGCGGGGTTCGAAGAGAGTACTTCGAAGGGGATTCATGGCGGCGAAAACGCGTCCAGTGCGCACCACGCGGACGTCCAGGCGGCTGCCTCGGAAGCGGTCCGGGCCGGCCGGAAAGGTGCGCAAGCGCAGCACCAAGGCGGTCGCGCCCGACGTGGTCCAGGCGGCGCTGGCCGCCTTTGCCCATGAGGTCCGCACTCCCCTGACCGGCATTCTGGCGATCAGCGACCTGCTCGCGACTTCCGATCTCGGCGAACGGGAACGGCGGTGGGCCGATACCATCAAGGCCGGTGCCGAGCATCTGGCGAGCCTTGCCACGCTGTTCGTGGATGCCGCCAGAACCGGCAAGGGAACGGGGAGGGGCGGCAGCACGCTGCGGCAGGACCTGTTCGATCTACGGACGCTCGCCCGCAGCGCCGGCGATTCGCTGGCCGGCCGCGCCGCGGCCAAAGGTCTCCAGGCCGAGGTCGAGATCTCCGACAAGCTCCCGGGACTCGTGGTCGGTGATCCCGTCCGCCTGCGCGCGGCGCTCGAGAACCTGATCGACAATGCCGTGAAATTCACCGACCAGGGCGGCGTGGCGCTCGCAGTCGAGCCGTGGCGTCCCGCCAAAGCAAAGGGCAAGGGCAGGGTCGGTGTCTCCTTTGCGGTGTCCGACAGCGGCATCGGCCTGACCATGGCCGAGATCAAGCGGCTGTTCCGCCCGTTCACCCAGGCCAATGTCACCATCGCGTCGCGCTTCGGCGGCGCCGGCTTGGGGCTCTCTTCGGTCAAGCAATTGGCACGTGCGATGGGCGGCGACATCACCGTCGCTCCGCGCCGCGGTGGTGGCGCCACCTTCACGTTGACGGTGTCGCTGGACGCCACGGGATCGGACAAGAGCAGCAAGGCGAAGGGTAGCGGGCCCGAGGCGGTCGCGGGCCTTCGCGTGCTCAGCGTCGAGGACAATCCGTTCGGCCGCGTCGTGCTCAACACGATCCTGACCGAGCTCGGCCATCAAGCCGAGTTCATCGGGCGCGGCGAGGACGCGGTCGGCCGGCTGGAGCAGGGCGGGTTCGACGCGGTGCTGATGGACATGGTGCTGCCGGGCATCGACGGTATCGAGGCCATCAGGCGGATCCGCGCGCTGTCGACGCCGCTGGCCCGGATCCCGATCATCGGCGTGTCCGGTCGCGGCGAGGACGAGGCAGCATCGCGCGCGGCCGGCGCCGACGCTTTCCTGGTCAAGCCTGTGTCTCCGCGGGCTTTAGCGACTGCGCTGCTTGAAGCGACACGCCATGAGGAAGCCGCGACTTGATGATCGCGGCGTTGAGCTCACCGCCGTAAACGAAGATCGCGGCGATGAAATACAGGAACACCAGCGCAATGATCACCGAGGCGAGCCCCGCATACATGGTCACGTAGTTGTTGGCGAAGCGCGCCAGATACTGTCCGAAGACGACGCCGGAGACCAGGGACGCCACCACCGTGAAGATGATGCCCGGCATGATCTGGAGGAAGCTGCGCCGTCCCGCCGGCAGCCAGGCGTGCAGGATGAACAGCGCAACCACGAGCGCGCCGATGGTGATGCCGTAGCGCAGCCAGGTGAGAATGCTTTCGTTCGATTCGACGAACAGGGGAATGTGGCGCCGCGCGGCCTCGATGATCAGCGGACCGAGCACGATCAGGAACGCCATCGCAAGGGCAGTGAAGGCTGCAATCAGCGTATAGGCAATCGATTCCAGCCGCAGCCAGTACCAGCGTCGCATCTCCACCACCGCGTAGGCGCGGTTGAGTGCGACCCGCAGCGCCTCGACGCCGTTGGAGGCGAAATAGACCGACAGCGCCGCGCCGATGGTCAGAATGCCGGTGCGGGTCGTGGTCAGCACGTCATGCACCTCGCCCGAGATCGAATCGGCGACCTGCTTGGGCCAGACCTGGAGCATCAGGCTGGCCGCCTGGTCGGCGAGTTCCTTGGAGCCGAAGACGCCGGCGAGCGAGGTCAGCACGATCAGGAACGGGAACAGCGCCATCAGCGTCGACAACGCGATGTGGCTTGCGATCGCCCAGCCGTCATCGGCGAGGAAGGTGTAGAACGCATCCATCACGACGACGTAGATGTAGCGGATCGCTTTCAACGGCCACCTACACCGCTGCTCTCTTTCCCCGCACGCGGAGAGAGGCGAAGAGAGCAGGCAATTGGCGCAAATCGGAAATCATTCCGCTACCATCTGACATTATTGGGTCAAAAGCCAGATCGCGAAACGCTCCGCCGTCATTCCGGGGCGCACGCAGCGCGAGCCTCGAATCCCATTTGGCCGCAACGCACCTGGAGGAGTGGATTCCGGGCTCGATGCTTCGCTTCGCGGCGGAGTGACGCCGGCGTTTGCTGCGGCACCATGGCGCATCCGCGCACGTGGTGTTATCTACGTCCAATGGCATCTCTCTTGAGTACTTTCATCCTGCCGGCGGCCGCCGGCGCCGTGGCGTTGGTGCTGCTGCTTGGGCTCATCAACATGATGCGCGGCGGCTCGCCCAATACCTCGCAGAAGCTGATGCGCTGGCGCGTGCTGCTTCAGTTCCTGGCGATCATCATCGCGATGCTCGCGGTCTGGGCGATGGGCCGATAGGGCATGACGGAAAAGTGCGTAGCGGCTTTCCGACAAGATCACGCCCTGAAACCAAGGAAACCAGCATGGTGGTGCTGAACCGTATCTACACCAAGACCGGTGACGACGGCACGACGGCGCTCGGAACCGGCGAGCGGCGTCCGAAATACGATCTGCGCATCGAAGCCTATGGCACCGTTGACGAGACCAATGCCGCGATCGGCGTGGTCAGGCTCCATACGCGGGACATGCCCGACCTCGATGCGATGCTCGGCCGCATCCAGAATGATCTGTTCGATCTCGGCGCCGATCTTGCCGTGCCCGAACGGGAGGGCAAGGCTGAGCGGCTGCGGGTGGTGACGAGCCAGGTCGAGCGGCTCGAGCGCGATATCGACACGCTCAACGACAAGCTCGCTCCGCTGACCTCCTTCGTGCTTCCCGGCGGCACGCCGGCCGCAGCCTATCTGCATGTGGCGCGCACGATATGCCGCAGGGCGGAACGCGTGATTGTGGAACTGGCGGCCCGGCCCGGCGAGCAGGTCAGCGCGGCTGGCATCCAATATATGAATCGCCTGTCCGACTTCCTGTTTGTGGCCAGCCGGACGGCTAACGGCAATGGCGCCGGCGACGTGCTTTGGGTTCCCGGCCAGAACCGCTGACCCATCGCGCTCCCGCATTTCAGAAGGCCAAAATTAGACCCGTTCGCGCGTTGACCGGGGCAGATCAGGCCTTTAGGTTCCGCGCCAGTTGATAACCCCCCTCCCAGATTGAGTGAAAGAGGATCGATGAAGGTCTTAGTGCCGGTAAAGCGGGTGGTCGATTACAACGTCAAGGTCCGCGTCAAGGGCGATGGATCGGGCGTTGAACTCGCCAACGTCAAGATGTCCATGAACCCGTTCGACGAAATCGCAGTCGAGGAAGCGCTGCGCCTGAAGGAAGGCGGCAAGGCCACCGAGGTCGTGGTGGTCTCCATCGGACCTGCGCAGGCATCGGAGACGATCCGCACTGGCCTCGCCATGGGCGCCGACCGCGGCATTCTGGTGAAGGCCGAAGGCGCCGTCGAGCCGCTCGCCGTCGCCAAGATCCTGAAGAAGGTTGCCGACGAAGAGCAGCCGGGCCTGATCATCCTCGGCAAGCAGGCGATAGACGACGACTCGAACCAGACCGGCCAGATGCTGGCCGCGCTGCTCGGCTGGTCGCAGGCGACCTTCGCTTCGAAGCTCGAGGTCGAAGGGTCCGACTTCAAGGTCACCCGCGAAGTCGATGGCGGCCTCCAGACCGTCAAGCTGAAGGGACCGGCGATCGTCACCACCGATCTCCGCCTCAACGAGCCGCGCTACGCCTCGCTGCCCAACATCATGAAGGCCAAGAAGAAGCCGATCGCGGAGAAGACCGTGGCCGATTACGGCGTCGACGTCGCCGCGCGTCTCGAGGTTCTCAAGACGACGGAGCCGGCGGGCCGCAAGGCAGGCGT